>NZ_PPGH01000035.1:150000-697721 GCF_002958735.1 Chromatium okenii
GCCCAAATAATGCCGCCCGCTTCCTGTAATCGTCCGTCAGGATAAATCAGTTTGCTGCCAACTAAACCAGCATCAGGAAAATCAACGAAAGTCTGCACCAGCGCATCTAGCCAGCCGCTCAAAACCACCGTGTCGTTATTGAGAAAGAATAAAAACTCACCTCGCGCCTCGGCAGCAGCGCGATTGCAAGAGCCGACAAAACCGAGATTGTGCGGATTGCGCAGATAACGAATGTCGTCGCGGGCGGAAAGCTCGCGCTCGGTGTCATCGCTCGAACCATCGTCAATCACTAACACTTCAATTGCCACTTGCGGCAACTGTTCTGCAATCGAATCTAAACATGCCAGCGTGTAATCAAGTTTGTTAAAAACCGGAATAATTACCGACACTTGCGGCGTTATGGCGTTGCCACCAGCAATGCGCAGATTTTTTACCAGCGGCGCGGCGTCCATTTGTTGAAGCGGCGAGATTAACGGGGATTGTTCCGCCCAGCGGGATTGCTCGATCCACGCGGTATATGCAGTCGTTCCGCGAAACAGCGGCGCAGCGGCACGAAATATCGCGCTTTTCAACCGATACCGCGCTGCAGTCGGAACTGGCAACCGCTGCCAAATGCGTTGCAACATCGCCACCCAATCTGCTCGAGTTGCCCGCAATGCCCGCCCCAAACCGCGCACCGGTCGCGTCAGTCGCCACGACCGTGAACGGTAAATTTGCGCAATTTCAGCATCACGCCGCGCTACTTCCGCTGTTAATTCAACATGTTCAGTGCGATGTTGTCCGATCACATCGCCCAGCTCGGTGCGATGGTGCGCCAGCAGTTCCTCCCGCTCGGCGCGAGATTGCGCAATGACGTCATTTAATTCAGCGCGGTGGTGCGCCAGCAGCGTATGCGTGCGATCGCGATGGTTTGCCAACTCACGCCAAGCGCGATCCGCATCGGCAAGTTGTTGAGAAATAACGGCATCGCGTTCTGCTAACCCGCCGTGCAGCGCAATATTGGCATCGCGCAGGCGCACGAGTTGGTCAGCGAGCGGTTGACCGCTGCTTTGCCACAGTGCGAACGGGCGCGGACGCGGACTGCGATCAATCAGTAATTCTGCTGCAAGCAACGGTGCGCCCGGTTCCCAGCGCGGAGTTGGAATCGCGCTGCGCGGCAGGAAATAGTCGGTTTGGTAAAAAAAGTTGTCAGTTAGCAGTTGGCAGTTGCCAGTGGGAACGTCGGCGCTGAGTTGGGACGGACTGACAATTTGCAGCAGCCGTTCGTTAATCGCTGCCGCACTCAAACCAAGTGGCAGCAGCGTCGCATCGGTTCGCGTCGCCAGCCGTTCGGGAAATGCACCGAGAGTTGGCGCGACTACTGGCAAGCCAGCAGCGAGACAGGCGCTGAGGGTGTAACTCCATGTTTCCGGGCACTGCGCCGGAAACCACGCCAAATGCGGCGCTAAAAAATGCAGCCGCGCCAGCAATTCCGTCTCGGCATACGCGCCGTGCACAAATAGCGGAATCTCGGCGGACGACGGCACTGGCTCCAGCGGTTCGCCGAGTAGATGGAACTCCAGTGGTAACTGGCGCTGTGCAGCATCTTTTGCGCATTCAACCAATAAATTCAAACCTTTCGCCGCTGATAATTGACCGAGCACAACCACGCGCCGCTGCATTTCGGAATGCCAATGCCGAGGATTTGGCGGCGGAAAATCGCTGGGTTTGAGCAGTTGATCGTGTGCAGCAATCCGCACTTCCAATGTCGACCAAATTCGCTGAAGACGGCTGGCGCTGTCGTGGCTGGGCGCGAGCACTCGCGCTGCGCCGCGCAGCCAGCGTTCCTGCTCCGCTCGCCACGCCACAATGTCCCGACTCCGCGCCAGCCGATCCATCGCCAAACAGCGAGTGCATTCGGCTTCCAGCGGTTGATCGCAAAAATAACCGGCGCTGTGCATCAGCGTGATGCGTGGACAAATGAAGAAAAAATCGTGCACAGTCAAATCGTAAGGTACGTTGAGCGCGTCTAAAATTTGCTGCGCAACGTCCGCAATGCCGAGCAAATGTTGAATGTGGATGCGGCTGATGCGCAGCGCCCGCAGCAGTGAACGCAAACGCGGAAAATCCTGCTGGCGCTGAAAATTCAGGCTGGCGTCCTCGCCGCGTCGCTGCCAGTTGAGCGTTAAACCGTCGTCACCGTCCGGGCGCAACACCAGCACTTCTGCTGTGGATTCAAGCCATTGCGCCAGCTCGCGGAGATGTCGCTCCACGCCACCGCCGAGATCGTGGCTGATAAATAACAGACGCGGCAGCGGCGACCGCGCCAGCCGTTGCCAACTGACGCGGTTGCGCAATTCACGCGCCGGATCGTGGCGAATATGTGCTGCAACCATTAAATCGTAGGCGGGATGACGTTCGCGGACGGTGATTTGCGCCTGCGCGATGCGCTCGGCTTTCTCCGCGCCAAAACTGACGCCGCCGTGATGCAGTACGAACACGTCAGCCGCCAGCCGATGTCGCCAGCCGCGATAGTGCGCCCGCAGGCTGAAATCGTTTTCTTCGCCGTAACCGTGCCCGAACGCAACCGCGTCAAACAGCCCGACTTGCGCCAAACAAGCGCGGCGAATGTAGGTGCAATAACCGACTGAAGTCGGCAAATCGACGCCAGCGCCGGCGTTGACGCTCGCTAGCAGCGCATCGAGCGCAGCAACGTCCCAGCCATTTGGCAGCGGATTATCTTGGCAAAACAACGGGTAACTGCAAATCGTCGCGCCGCTATTGGCGAACGGTGTGACGGTGCCGACATCTGGCGCGAGGTACGCAGCAGCACGAAGGCGGTCGAGCCAATCGTTGGCAACTTCAGTGTCGCTATTCAGCAACACGACATCGCGGTCGGGATGCAACGCCATGCCGCGATTGACGGAAACGACGTAGCCAACATTTTCTTCATTTTCTAATAAAGTGAATTGATTATGCGCAGTAAGCTGGCGCAACCACTCGCGCAGCTCCGGTTCGGGGCTGGCGTCATCAATCACGATTAATTCAAACGGCGTTTTCACTGGCGCAGATAACACACTTTCAATACAACGTTGCGTCAGCGCGAAATTGGCATAAACCGGAATGATCACATCAATCGGCAAATTCGCAGCATTCAACTCGTCGGTTATTGCCGCTATTGATGGTTGGCTGGCTGCCAATTGGCAGACGACAATGAATTGATAAGTGTCTGCATCTGCATTCGTTAATAAATAATCGCGTACTGGCGCCGCTAAATTGTCCAAAATCACCGGCGAAAATTCGCTATCTTCAATCGGCACGAGCACTCGGTCGAAATGCACGATGTCCCAGCCGCATTCACGCAATAGCCGCTCCAGCGTGGCGCGGGTGAAAAAACGCAGGTGCGTTTGATCCAGCAATCCTTCTTCGCGGTAACGCCATTCGCCGTTTATCAATTCCGCGATCAACCCTGCGTGGGCGACATTTGGTACTGACAGCAACAATTGCCCTTCCGGTTTTAATAATCCGCTAATTTGTTTTAATAAAAGTGCTGGCGCGATTAAATGTTCCAAAATATCAGCACAAATAATCGCGTCATAACGCGCCGCCCCGACCAATGTTGCTGGATCAGTTTGGTTTAAATCTGCCACCCACAATGACCGAAATGCCAATTGCCCAACTTGCGCTGCGGTTGGATTCAACTCAATTCCATCTACTGCGCAGCCGCATTCAGTCGCAAGATATGTTGCCAGCACACCCGGGCCAGCACCTAAATCAAGTACTTCCGATCCAAAGTGAATGAAACGCGCAAGTTGAGCGAGTGAATCGTTAGCGGCTGGATTGAAATGGCGATGATAATGATGTGACATGAATGATGAACTGTGAATAATTAACTGAGGCGTTCCAATGCAATCTGTAGCATTGGAATTCCCACCAAACCGGTGGTTACGCTGCTGGTGTGGGCGCGAAACAATAGCGCGTCGTGCGCCCAATGATGATGAATGTGCGCTGCCTGTACGCCTTCGGCAACGCCGATGTCAATTGAATACTCGCCCGGTGGTAAAATTGGCAGCGCAAATAAAAACTTCGCTTCAAACCGTTCACCGGCGTTGACCGCCAGCGGATTGTCAGCGCGAGTTAAAAAAGTGTTGTCGCCAAATAGCATTTGTCCCAGCCGGTCTTTAACAAAAAAGCCGACAATAACGCGCTCCATCGCAATTAATGCCTCGACCACGACCATTAATTGCACCGTGTGACCGCCGACCGCCCAGCTCAAAGTTGCGCCGTGTTCATCGGCAAGCACCACGTCAATGACTCGTGCGCCGCCTGTGCCATGTGCTGCGGCATCGGGTTGAAAATCAAACAGTTCAATGTCATTGCGGAAGCGACTGTGGTTGAGATAAGGCAGGCGTTGATCGACCGGCGGCAAGGTTGGACGCGGTGGAGTTGGCAGTTTGGGCGCTGGCGCTGCGACGCTGTTCACGCCTAACTCGCGCCGCTGTTGATCAGAAATATCAGCAAGATAGGCTTCACAAACGATTTTTGCTGTGCCTTCTTGCCGCAGTGTTCCGCGCTCCAACCACAGTGCCCGATCGCATAAATTGAGCACGGCGCTAATGTCGTGACTGACAAATAATAGTGTTCCAGTTTCCCGAAATTCGCGCAGAAACCGCATACATTTCTGGGTAAAAAACCCGTCACCAACTGCCAGTGCTTCATCAATAATAAGAATGTCGGCGTCAACATGCGCAATTACGGCAAATGCCAGCCGCACAAACATTCCGCTGGAATAGGTTTTAACCGGTTGGTCAACAAAATCATCAATGTCGGCGAACGCGAGAATTGCGGGCAAACGGGCGTCAATTTCGCTCGGCGTTAATCCCAGTAACGCGGCATTCATCCGCACATTTTCGCGCCCGGTAAATTCAGGATTAAAACCCGCGCCGAGTTCGAGCAACGCCGCGACTCGTCCATTGACATGAATCGTGCCGGCAGTCGGCGTTAACGTGCCGCAAATCATCTGTAATAACGTGGACTTGCCGGAGCCGTTGCGTCCAATCACGCCGACGGTTTCGCCGCGTCGCAAGGTGCACGAAAGATCGCGTAACGCCCAGAATTCACGAAAGAATTTGCGGCGTCCGCGCCACAGCGATTGCTTGAGCCGATCCTGCGGGCGGTCATAAATTTGATAACACTTGCTTAAATGTTCGACGCAAATTGCCAATTCAGAGCACATCAGCAAATCCCCGTCGTGATTTCTGAAACCACGCAAAACCTGCCATTGCTATCATCATTCCCAGCGCCAGCGCCAATAGCCACTGCGACCAATTCGGCGCAATACCAATAATTAAAACGTTGCGCGTTTGCTCAATAAAAAAAGTTAATGGATTGAGATATAGCAAAGTGCGAAATGATTCCGGCAGCGCAGTTGCTGGATAAAATACTGGACTGAGAAACATTAAAATAGTTGTCACCGATCCCATGATTTGCGAAATGTCGCGCAGAAATACACCCAGCGATGCAAGCAGCCACGACAATCCCAACGTTAATAGCGCCAGCGGTAGCCAAATCAATAATACCAAGGGCGCAGTCAATGGCAAATAACCGTTTGAAATAAGAAAGAATAGCAGCAGCACGATAAGGCTAATAAGCGCGTGAAATAATGCCGATCCTAAACTGACCCAGCACAGCAATTCCAATGGAAAAACGACGCGCTTGACGTAGTTGACGTTTTGCAAAATCAATAGCGGTGCACGTTGCAGACATTCCGCCAGCAGCCCGTGTACGATCATTCCGGCAAATAAATTGGTAGCGAAATAAATGCGGCTGGCGTCGGCGCTGTCCCAACGTGCTTTGAAAATAACACTGAATACAAAAGTGTAAATTGCTAGCATTAACATCGGTGTTAGCAGTGACCACAATACACCAAAAGCAGAACCTCGATAACGACTCGCAATATCGCGGCGTACCAAATCACTTAACAGCATTCGCTGCTGCCATGCAGAATTAACGAAAGCGAATGGGCGCAACAACTTATTCCCAGTCAAAACGCAGCGTTTCCTCAGCACTGAATGAAAAACCAATGTCTTTCAACGTGGGGGTGGGCTGGCGAAACAGTGGTGATGGCGGCGGTGGCGCACTGCGCAATTGCTTTTGAGTAACGCTAGCTTGTTCTAATACGCCAATTTGATTCATTGAAAACAATTGCGCGTAAGCAACTGGTAATGCGGCGCTGCGACGCAATGCCAACCATGCAGTTTCATCAAGAGTATTAAGCGTGGCTTCATCAACTCGATAAATACCTGAAACTTGTATTGCGGCTTCATTGTGTTTAACTGTGAGCGCCCATGGTTGAATTAAATTCGCAGATTGCAGTGCATCAACTGTTTTTTGCGTTAATAGGCGATCATGCTCAACTCGCGCTAAAAAATTCATTACATCTTTAATACTTTGCGCTGGCTGTCCATCTTCTTCAAAAAATGCTTCACCAGCGCCCGCAGCCACAATTAAACCGCTCGCTTCATCAATACACAGTACTGCTTCCGTGCCGCCTTCCGGTCGCGCTAAACCAAATGGATGACTGCGCAGCAATGCCGGAACATAACCCGCTAGCCAGCGCCCATCGGGTGCAACGAATAAATTACTATCAGGTTGCAGCGCAGTCAATGCAACCA
Source organism: Chromatium okenii (assembly GCF_002958735.1). Classification (GTDB taxonomy): domain Bacteria; phylum Pseudomonadota; class Gammaproteobacteria; order Chromatiales; family Chromatiaceae; genus Chromatium; species Chromatium okenii_A. The sequence continues at coordinate 156,654 of NZ_PPGH01000035.1, forward strand.
ATTGAAACTGCGCTTCATGTTGAATAAAACCAAGCGGTAATGCTGGGACTAATTTGCTCAATTCAGTGACCAGCGCCGGAATGAAATGCAAATGCGCAGCAAAGGCGTAGCTGTTGTAGCGTTGCCAATTGCGCTGCGCGAAAGCATCTGGAGTAATTGCAGTGAGTTGAGTCATGCTATTGTTTAAAATTCTGTTATTCGTGGATAACCAAACCCCGCAACATCGCGGGGTTTATTGGCGTATTCAAATCTGACTTATTGATACGGATTTGAACGATTCAGAAATTCTTTATACGCATCGGTGTCGTAGGTATTCGGCGGCAGTTGGGTGCTAAACCAAGTGAAGTTGTATTGAGAAGTAATTGCACCATCAGGAACTTCCACTGTTCCGCCAAATTCTGTGCATTGGCAATTTACTGCGCAGGTTGCTTTATCACCACCACCAGTACCGTCAGGACATAACGGATATTGCAGAGTTGGAACTGGCTCTTGTGGATTGGGAATCGTAATGTCGCAACTCGCTAAATTAAATGGACACGCACATTGAATTGGATCATGCCCATCTGTAATACAACCAATTGCTGCACCATTAACATCTGTTGCATCACATTTGCATTTTACAAGACAGGTTGCCGATTTATCAGTTGATCCCGGGCAAGTGGGATATTGTGGTACATCAATTAAACCTGCGGGATTTACAATATCAGTTTTACATGAATAATCACCACCGCTGCAACTGCAATACTGGTCATAGCCTCCATCACCATTTACGTCAGCTTGGTAAACTGCGCAGGGCGCAGAAAACAACCGTTTGTGAAAAACTTGCATGTAATACAAGCCGGGATTTTTCAATCCAAAGCGATAATTAGCAGCTTCCTGATCGCCAGTGTCGGTATTTACGGCTAATAACGGATAAAGCGTTTCGCGGGGTTGACCTGCTTCTAATTGTTTTGCTGTTGCTTCGTCATAGATTTCAACAAACCAGCTTCCGGGACCGCACTTTTCTTTAGCACAAAACGTTAAATCTACAATTTCATTACCCGGCGAACTAAAAACATACCAATCTGGCTCACCTTGTCCCCAAACGAATTGATCACCTTGTGCCACCACACCATTAAACATTAAATTAATCACACCATACATGCTAACGCTGGGTGCTAATGGATTAGATTTGCTGGGTACATCATTCGGTTCCATTTCTGCATCAACAAAACCAACAACTGGTTGTGTAGTTCCTAATCCGCTGTCTTGTAAAACTGCCGCGATTGAATAAGGTGCAAAATTATCTTTAGCGTCTTTTGGTTGTATCATAATGTAGTAGGTTCCAATTAACCCTAAAGTCACGCGATAAGTTCTTGCTTGATCGGTTTCATTGGTTGGCACTTCACCAGCAACTGCGGTATCAAAGGTCGCAAAAATACTACCGGCAGCATCGCGTATTGTAATTAACCAACCCGCTAAATCTCCACTTGACTTAAATGTAATCAACATATTTTGATTAGCAGTTGTAGTTTCGGTATAAAACCAATCTTGGTCATTTACGCTGTAATTTTGTCCCCAAAAACTCGTGTTGGGTAGCAACGGATCGGCAGCAATCATGTTGTCATTCGGTTCAGTTTCGCCGTAGACCGCAGCGGGAATGCAAGAAGCGAGCGTGATATTGCAGCTTTGCGGATCAGAGAAACATTGCGCAGTGCCCGTTGTTGTTCCTTCGCCAATACCACGCAAATAGCCCACTGCATCACCAGCAATTACTCCTGCCTGTTTTTCATCCGCACAAATCGCTGATTTATCGGTATATCCACCCAATGTGGTTTGAGCATTAGCTGTCGTGATAGAACATAAAAAAAACAAACTGAAACCAATATGAATGAGCGTTTTCATCGGAAATTCCTACTCTGTAATTTAGGTGGCAGTGCCAGATGTTTCCGCACTGCTAACACCGGCAAAGTGTAGCTGAATAGCCGTGTGAATCAAGCCAATAATGTATGAATCTTGCCATTAGGCTGTTGCTAAAAAAATACGGCTCTGCGTGTTGTGAATGCAGAAACGACGGCTGATGTTTTCGATGCCAATAGGTCACTCGCGGGCAGAAGCGCATAATGCGCTCAAAATTCGAGTTTAATTAGGAATCAATCAATGAAACATGAGCGCCGTTCACCGCCATTACGTACCACTGAGGAAGCCGTGAGGCTCCAAAAACTGCTGGCTGAAGCCGGTCTTGGCTCGCGCCGTGAGGTTGAACGTTGGATTATCGAAGGGCGAGTGCGCGTGAATGGCAATCTCGCCAAACTCGGCGATCGAGCGACCAGCACCGACCGCATTCGCATTGATAGCCGCGATGTCAAACTCAAACGCCAGCGCGATACTCCGCCGCAAATCATTGCTTATCACAAACCGGAAGGTGAATTGGTGACGCGCCGTGATCCTGAAGAACGCGCCACGGTATTTCGGCGCTTGCCGCGTCCTAAAGATGGGCGCTGGATCGCTGTTGGTCGGCTAGACATCAATACCTCAGGAATTATTCTATTCACTACTGATGGCGAACTGGCGAATCGTTTAATGCATCCATCAGGCGAAATTGAACGCGAATACGCAGTGCGCATTCTCGGCGAACTTCCGCCTAATACATTAGAACGACTTACCACTGGAATTGAATTAGAAGACGGATTAGCCAAGTTTGATCGTGTGAGCGATCAAGGTGGAACAGGCGCAAATCATTGGTTTCATGTGACATTGCGCGAAGGTCGCAATCGTGAAGTGCGGCGATTATGGGAAGCAGCGGGCTGTACCGTGAGCCGACTCATTCGTATTCGTTATGGCAACATTGAATTGGGACGACGGTTATTTACTGGCAATTGGCGTCCATTAACCGATGATGAGCAAGCGACGCTAATGGGATTAGCGGGATTAACTGTTTTGGGAGTGCGTAAACCCGGGTTTAAGTGATACAAAAAATAGTCGCTCGTTATTAATAGCGAGCGACTATATTTTAAATAGGATTGATAAGGCGTTTCATTTCACGCACTGCTTGATCTAAACCAGTAAATAAGGCGCGGGCAATAATGGAATGGCCGATATTCAACTCGCGTAAACCGGCAATTGCGGCGACGGCGCTCACATTATGATAATCAAGACCGTGACCCGCATTGACTTGAAGAGCGAGCGTTTGACCGTGGACAACTGCGTTGCGAATACGCAACAGTTCCGTCGCTCGTGCCTGCGGTGAAGACGCATCTGCATATTGTCCCGTGTGAATCTCAACCACCGGCGCACCAATTGCCTGCGCTGCATCCAGTTGGCGCAGGTCGGCATCAATAAACAGCGAAACACGTACTCCCGCATCAGCAAGATTTGCACAAAAATCAGTCAGATAGGCCTGATTTGCTGCAACATCTAAACCGCCTTCCGTCGTTAATTCCGCCCGACGTTCGGGAACTAAACACACATCCGCCGGTTTTAATTGACACGCCAGCACACCCATTTCGGCAGTTGCCGCCATTTCCAGATTCATGCGCGTGTGCAAAATGTCGCGCAACAGCAACACATCGCGATCTTGAATGTGGCGGCGATCTTCACGCAGATGCAGCGTAATCGCATCTGCGCCTGCCTGTTCCGCAACCAGCGCAGCTTGAATCGGCTCAGGATAACGTGTACCGCGAGCTTGGCGGATGGTGGCGACATGATCGATATTGACGCCGAGCAAAATACAGTTGGTAGACATGAATGTGACTCTTTGCGCAGTGTTATTGAATAACGATGTCGCTAAGTGACTATTTATATTGATTTATCAGCGTGTTCACTATGCCGCCGAAAGCCTGTGTTGCCGCAATCCGCACAAGCTGGGATGCGCCCAGCTTTAACAAAATGGGTCGCAGCACCGCAGCGGTCGCAAATCAACGTCCCAGGCCCGGTGATTTCTCCCGCTTGATACAGGCTCATTTGCCGAGCGTTTTCTGCCCATTGCGCCAGCTGCACACTGGTTTGGTCAGCGACCTGCGTAAACATGTCGAGCATTCGTTTTTCCATCAGTTGCAAATCAAATCGCCACCAGTCACGCATTTCCTGACCAGTTTCAACGATGTAGCTGGCTGCATCTTCAATATCGCGTTTGATGTAATCGGAAACTTTATCCGCTTCTTCGCGGGTTAATTCGCCAAGTGCCACCATGTTGTCGCGGCTTTGTTCGAGCAACTCGCGGAAACGTGGCAGCGATTCCTGCTGCGCCCGCTCAATGGTTGCGTGGGTCTGCTTGAGCATTTGCTCATAAGCCTGAACCAATTTATCAGTGGAATGTTCAGTCACGGGCGTCATCCTCGGTTGATGATGCGATGAAAATTACAGATCGCGGGTAGCGAGAAACCGCACTTCCGGCCAACGTTCTTCCGCCAGACTCAGATTAACTCGCGTTGGCGCAAGATAAACAAGCTGTTCGTCACCATCCAATGCCAAATTTTCATAATTCTTTTCTTTAAATCGCTCCAGCATTTTGGCATCTTCACACACAATCCAGCGTGCTGTTTTCACGCTCACTGCTTCCACAAACGCATCGACGCCGTATTCATCTTTAAGCCGATACGCTGCGACATCGAATTGCAAAATACCAACCGCACCCAGAATTAAATCGTTATTTTTTAATGGGCGAAAGACTTGCGTTGCGCCTTCTTCAGAAAGCTGTACGACACCTTTTTGCAATGCTTTGGTACGCAGTGGATCACGCAATACGACACGACGAAATAATTCCGGCGCGAAATAAGGAACGCCTTCGTATTTCAATTCCTCAGTTTCAGTGAATGTGTCGCCAATCTGAATCGTGCCGTGATTATGTAATCCAATAATGTCGCCTGGCCACGCATCTTCGACCTGACGACGCTCATCAGCCTGAAACGTAATGGCGTTGGCGACCTGAACCGTTTTGCCAATGCGCACATGCCGCATCTTCATGCCTTTTTGATAACTGCCTGAACAAACACGCAAAATGCGACACGATCGCGGTGGGCGGGGTCCATATTGGCTTGAATTTTGAATACAAAACCAGTGAACGCAGTTTCGGCAGGATCAACAAATCGCTGGCGCGTTTGGCGCGGGCGCGGCGGCGGCGCGTATTCCACAAAAGCGTCGAGCAGTTCGCGCACACCGAAGTTATTGATTGCAGAACCGAAAAATACTGGCGTCTGTTTGCCAGCAAGATAATCATCGAGATTTAACGGGTGACTCGCGCCCTGCACCAGCTCCATTTCATCGCGCAATTCCTGCGCTTGATCGCCGAGTACAGCGTCCATGCGCGGATTGTCAAGACCTTCAATAACTTCACCTTCGGCAATACGCCCACCATGTTGCGCACTAAATAAATGGGTACGACCGGAGCGTAAATCGAATACACCTTTAAATCGTTTACCCATTCCAATCGGCCAAGTCACAGGTGAGCATTTAATTTTCAGGATATTTTCAATTTCGTCGAGCACTTCAATAGCATCGCGCCCTTCACGGTCGAGTTTATTCACAAAAGTTAGAATTGGCGTATTGCGTAAACGACACACTTCCATCAATTTGATAGTGCGTTCTTCGACGCCTTTAGCGACATCAATCACCATTAACGCCGAATCAACTGCGGTCAAGTGCGATAGGTATCTTCAGAAAAATCTTCATGTCCCGGCGTATCGAGTAAATTGATAATGGCATCGCCATAGGGAAATTGCATCACCGAAGACGTCACTGAAATTCCACGTTCTTTTTCTAATGCCATCCAATCAGATGTGCATGACGCGCTGCTTTGCGTCCTTTAACTGTGCCGGCAAGCTGAATGGCACCACCGAATAACAGCAGTTTTTCGGTGAGCGTGGTTTTGCCAGCATCAGGATGGGAAATAATGGCAAAAGTGCGGCGTTTTTCAAGTTGCTCTGTAAGCGTGCTCATGGATTGAAATTCAAAACAGAAATGCAGTGATTATACAGAGATCAGGTGTTGCAAAGCGGTTGATTAAATGCACAAACAAAAACACCCTGATATTACTGGTTGATAATATCAGGGTGCTTTTATTTAATGGTGGGTCGTGTAGGATTCGAACCTACGACCGATGGATTAAGAGTCCACTGCTCTACCAACTGAGCTAACGACCCAAACAATAACAGTCAATTTTTTATTAACTACTGTTAATAAATAGTATACCCGAAGTTAATTCGGTTGCAACATAGTAAAAACCGCAATCAATTTTAGATTACGCGGTTAAACACTATTCAATCTTCATCATCCTCAACGGCAACCGCAGTTGCAGGACGACCGACAAGTTCAACATAAGCCATCGGCGCCGCATCACTCGCACGATAACCACATTTAAGAATCCGCAAATAGCCACCTGGGCGATCCTGATAGCGCGTGCCCAATTCAACAAAGAGTTTGCCAATGATGGCTTTATCACGCAACCGCGCAAATGCTAAACGCCGCGTATGTACAGAATCAACTTTTGCTAAAGTGATTAAGGGTTCCGCAATTCGCCGTAACTCTTTTGCTTTCGGTAAAGTGGTTTTAATTAGCTCATGACGAAACAGCGAAGCAGACATATTGCGAAACATTGCTTCGCGGTGCGAACTAGTGCGATTAAGTTGTCTTCCAGCTTTGCGGTGACGCATGATGATAATTCCAAGGTTCTTTTATAGTCGAAATTCACATACGTGACAGTCATCTGATATGACTGCCACAGCGAAGTTTGTTACCGAATACTGAGTTCAGCGATTTTCAGGCGGCCAATTTTCAAGACGCATCCCTAATGACAAGCCACGAGTTGCTAATACGTCTTTAATTTCTGTTAGAGACTTCTTTCCCAAATTAGGGGTTTTTAGAAGTTCAACTTCAGTGCGCTGAATTAAATCGCCAATCAGATAAATGTTTTCTGCTTTCAAGCAATTCGCAGAGCGTACTGTCAATTCAAGATCATCAACTGGGCGCAGCAGAATTGGATCATAAGGCGATTCTTCACGAATCTCTGGCATTTGATCTTCTAACGGACTCGTGCCTTCCAGCGCAATAAAACTGGATAATTGGTCACGTAAAATCGCCGCAGAGCGTTGAATCGCTTCACGAGGATCAATGGTGCCATTGGTCTCTAAATCAATGACGAGACGATCAAGATCAGTACGTTGTTCTACACGTGCAGATTGAACTTCAATAGCAACACGGCGAATTGGACTGAAAGAGGCGTCTATTGGTAATTTACCAATAGGTCGATCTTCAGAAACATCAAGTTCACGTTGCGTGGTTGGTTCATAACCAATTCCACGCCGTACAGTTAACGCCATACTGAGAGTGCCTTCCGAAAGATTAGCAATTACTAACCCGGGATTAGCAATTTCAGCAGTATGGTCAATCATAATATCAGCGGCAGTAACAGTCCCAGAACTGCTTTTATTCAGTGTAAAGGTTGCTTCATCCTTGCCTTTCAGGGAAATCGCTAACTGCTTAAGATTAAGGAGAATCTCAAGTACGTCTTCTTGAACGCCGGGAATGGTCGTGTATTCGTGGAGCACACCCTGAATCTCAACTTCAGTGACAGCACATCCATCCATAGACGAAAGCAATATCCTGCGAAGTGCGTTCCCAAGTGTATGTCCAAAACCGCGTTCAAGTGGTTCTAAAGAAATTCTGGCGCGATTCGGGCTGCCAGAAATAAGTTCAACTTCAACTTTTCGCGGTTTTAGAAACTCGCCAATAGCGTCGTTCATTCAGTGCCTCTCAGGAAACTCCTTACTTGGAGTACAGCTCGACAATCAGCGACTCATTGATATCGGCCGGTAAATCTGAACGGTCTGGAACACGCTTAAAAACGCCTTTCAGTCCTTTAGTATCAACTTCGACCCAATCAGAAAAACCGTATTGTTCGGCAAGTGCTAAAGCGTTTTGAACACGCAGCTGCTTCTTTGCTGGCTCGCGGACTTCAATATGGTCTTCTATGCTTACTTGATAGGAAGCGATATTAACGATGCGACCATTAACTAGAATGCTTTTGTGGCTAACCAATTGACGTGCTTCTGCACGGGTTGCCCCAAATCCCATTCGAAACACCACATTATCCAATCGACGCTCAAGAAGCTGTAATAGGTTTTCACCTGTTGCGCCTTTGCTCTGCGCCGCTTTTTTATAATAGTTGCGGAATTGCTTTTCTAGCAGACCGTAAATACGCCGCACTTTCTGCTTTTCACGCAGCTGTACACCGTAATCAGAAAGACGACGACGACGATCAGTTGTTTGACCGGGTTGTTTTTCCAGATTGCATTTCGTATCTAATGCACGAGCGCGGCTCTTTAATGAAAGATCCGTACCTTCACGTCGTGCCAGCTTGCAGGTTGGGCCTGTGTAACGTGCCATATTGCTTCCTGTTGAACCGTCAGATGTCAGACGCGCCGCTTTTTAGGCGGACGGCAGCCGTTATGAGGAATGGGCGTCACATCAGTGATGCTCGTGATCTTAAAGCCGGCATTATTCAATGCACGCACGGCAGATTCACGCCCAGGTCCAGGCCCTTTGATATTGACATCGAGGTTGCGCAATCCGTATTCCTTAACAGCTTGACCGGCTTTATCTGCCGCAACCTGTGCTGCAAAAGGAGTGCTTTTGCGTGAACCACGAAAACCGGAACCACCAGACGTTGCCCAAGACAGCGTATTGCCTTGCCGATCTGTGATTGTGATGATCGTGTTATTAAAAGAAGCGTGAACGTGGGCAACCCCATCGGCGACCTGCTTCTTAACCTTCTTTTTTGTGTTGCGAATTGGTTTAGCCATTCGTCATTATCCAGCTATCTGCAGCGATCAAACATGTTTAACGTTTAATCGGACGGCGCGGCCCTTTACGAGTCCGAGCATTGGTGCGGGTTCGCTGACCACGCAATGGCAATCCGCGCCGATGTCGGATGCCTCGATAACAACCGAGATCCATCAGTCGCTTGATGCTCATCGATACTTCACGGCGCAAATCACCCTCAACCGTGAATTTAGCAACTTCATTGCGCAGCCGATCTATCTCTTCTTCCGTCAGCTTTTGCATTTTAGTTTCACGCGGAATGCCTGCCGCGTCGCAAATCTTGCCCGCACTTGTGCGGCCAATACCATAGATCGCAGTTAATGCGATCACAGCATGTTTTTTATCTGGGATATTGACACCGGCAATACGGGCCATGTTGACGAACCCCTTAGTCCTAATAGCTTAACGGGTAAACCGTGCAGTATAACAAACGTTTTTTTCAGGTCAATCAAAAAGACTAACCTTGACGTTGTTTGTGGCGAGGATCAGCGCAAATAACGCGCACTGTTCCATGCCGACGGATGATTTTGCAATTCCTGCATAACTTTTTTACTGATGCACGCACTTTCATTCTGTAACTCCTAATTCAAACGCCCGTACAATTAGCGCAACATACCTGCGCTAGGCGATTTCAGGTTAGCCTTCTTCATTAAACCCTCGTATTGATGCGACACGAGATGCGCTTGAACTTGAGCCATGAAATCCATCACAACAACAACCACAATAAGCAAGGATGTCCCACCAAAATAAAAGGGTACGTTATAACCAACAATCAAAAACTCTGGCAATAAACAAACTGCCGTGATGTAAATTGCACCAGCAACTGTTAGTCGCGTCATTACTCCATCAATATAGCGAGCAGTTTGTTCTCCCGGACGGATTCCAGGAATGAAGGCGCCAGAACGTTTTAAATTGTCTGCTGTTTCCTTTGAGTTGAATACCAAAGCAGTATAGAAAAAGCAAAAGAACACAATAGCAACTGTGTAAAACAAAACGTAAAGCGGTTCCCCAGGAGCTAATTTCGACGTGATCGTCGCAATCCAACGCAAATTTTCGTTAGCACCAAAAAATTGCCCTAATGTCCCTGGAAACAACAGAATGCTCGACGCAAAAATCGGAGGAATAACGCCAGCCATGTTCAATTTTAATGGCAGATGTGTACTTTGCGCCTGCATCATTTTTCGTCCCTGCTGACGACGCGCATAATTAACAGTAATTCGACGTTGACCACGTTCAACGAAAATCACGAATGCTGTTACTGCAAGTGCCATTGCAAATAGTGCTAACACCGAAAGTGAATTCATTTCACCAGTTCTTGCCAGTTCTAATGTTCCGCCAAGTGCTGATGGCAAACCCGCAACAATGCCGGCAAAGATAATCATGGAGATGCCGTTGCCAATGCCACGTTCAGTGATTTGTTCACCCAGCCACATTAAAAACATGGTTCCAGTAACTAATGAAATAGCAGCAGTAAAAATAAAGCCAACACCTGCATGAGTGACTAATGCTGAACCGCCAGCGGTTTGTCCTTGCAGTGCCATCGAGATACCAATTGCCTGAAAAGTTGCTAAAAACACGGTTCCATAGCGTGTGTATTGGGTAATTCGGCGGCGTCCTGATTCTCCTTCTTTTTTGAGTTGATCAAGATGCGGAATAACCGAAGTCATTAATTGAATAATAATTGATGACGAAATATAAGGCATCACACCAAGCGCAAATAAACTTGCCCGCTGTAAAGCACCACCCGAAAACATGTTAAACATGTCTAGGATTGAGCCTTGGTGCTGGTCGAAAAGGATGGCCAGTGCCTCTGGATTAACACCGGGGACTGGAACAAAGGTACCGATACGATAAACCAGTAAAGCGCCGAGCAGGAATAACAAGCGGTGTTTTAATTCCGTTAGTTGCCCTGTATTGCTCAGTGCGTTTCCTATAGAACCTGTGTTCTTAACCATCCAATTCGCACCTATTAATTCTACTCTTCGACCTTGCCGCCAGCTGCTTCAATGGCAGTTCGGGCACCCTTGGTCATACCAACGCCCTGAATGGTAAATGCACGCGCCACTTCACCTGAAGCGATGATTTTAGCGAATTTAATCGACTGATTAACAATTCCAGCCGCCATCAGTGCTTTCAAATCAATCACGTCGCCTTCAACGCGGTTTAGCTCTGTTAAACGCACTTCAGCACTCACCAGCGATTTCCGTGAACGGAAACCAACTTTAGGGAGACGCCGTTGAAGTGGCATCTGACCGCCTTCGAAGCCAACTTTGTGAAATCCGCCTTTACGGGACTTTTGCCCCTTGTGACCGCGCCCACAAGTTTTGCCCAGTCCGCTGCCGATACCGCGTCCGACGCGCTTGGCTGAAGGTCGACTGCCTTCGTCTGGTTTCAGATCATTAAGCCGCATCATGGGACTCCTCTACGACTTTCACCATGTAATACACGGTGTTAACCATGCCGCGTGTGCAAGGTGTGTCTTCTACTTCAACGACTTGGTGCATCCGTCGCAGACCCAGCCCGCGCACACAAGCCTTGTGTTTTTCAAGGCGACCACTGGCGCTACGCACCAGTTTCACCTTCATCATTTTTTTATCAGCCATCGCTCACCCCAAAATCTGTTCGACGGTTTTTCCACGCTTGGCGGCGATGGTTTGCGCATCGTTCATGGCACGCAGTCCCTGAACGGTCGCTCTTACAACGTTGATCGGATTATTGGTGCCGATACATTTTGCAAGAACGTTTTGCACTCCCAGCACCTCAAACACGGCGCGCATTGCACCGCCAGCGATGATGCCAGTACCGTCTGATGCAGGCTGCATGAACACCTTTGCCGCGCCATGCTCACCTTGCAAGGGATACTGAAGCGTGGTGCCATTCAGCTTGACTTCGATCATATTCTTGCGGGCACTTTCCATTGCCTTTTGAATGGCAATTGGTACTTCACGGGCTTTACCACGACCAAAGCCAACGCGTCCTTTGCCATCGCCAACCACTGTCAGTGCCGCAAAACCAAATTGCCGACCACCCTTAACAACTTTAGCGACGCGATTAACCGCCACCAGCTTTTCCAGAAGATCATCACCTTCTGGTTTGGGATTGAAGTTCGCCATGATCGAATCCTCAGAATTTCAGTCCGTGCTCACGCGCTGCGTCAGCAAGTGCTTTGAGACGCCCGTGATAACGGAAACCGGAACGATCAAACGCCACCCGCTCCACACCGGCAGACAGTGCGCGTTCCGCAATCGCTTTTCCGATTACAGTCGCTGCGTTGATATTGCCCTTGTGACCGTCAATCGTCAGGCGTAGCTCTTTATCCAAGGTCGAAGCACTGGCGACAACCTTATCACCCGTCGGCGCGATGATCTGGGCGTAAGTATGCTGGGGCGTCCGATGAACGCACAACCGAAACTCACCGAGTTCGCGGATTTTGGCGCGTGCCCGCGTTGCACGACGCAGACGAGCCTGTTTCTTATCCATTGCGTGAAACCCCTTATTTCTTCTTAGCTTCCTTACGCAGGACATTTTCGTCTGCGTAACGAACACCCTTGCCCTTGTAAGGCTCTGGCGGACGGAATCCTCGGATTTCCGAAGCAACCTGACCAACCCGTTGTTTGTCGGCACCTGAAACGAGGATTTCAGTCTGACTCGGCGTCTCGATCGTAATGCCCGCTGGCACTGGATAATCGATCGGATGCGAAAAACCGAGGGTCAGATTAAGCACTTCGCCTTTAGCCTGAGCACGATAACCAACACCGATCAGCGTGAGTTTGCGCGTAAAGCCAATGCTGCAACCGACAACCATGTTATTAAGCAAGGCTCGGGTGGTTCCAGCCATCGCCCATGCTGCATCCTGACCCTCAGCGGGTGCGACCCGAATCTCACCAGCATCTTGGCTAACTCTAACTGTGGGATGAACCAACCAGTTAAGACTGCCTTTTGTGCCTGTGACGGTGACATCCTGACCGGCGATTTCAATGCTGACACCCTGCGGTATCGCAATAGGAGCCTTTGCGACTCGTGACATCTCCGTATCCTCTTAGTTAAGCAACATAGGCAATGATCTCACCGCCATGTCCCGCTTGGCGGGCGGCGCGGTCAGTCATCAAACCTTGCGAGGTGGAGATGATCGCAATCCCAAGACCTGCCCAGACTTTAGGGAGCTGATTTTTGTTGCGATAGATGCGTAGCCCAGGACGCGAGACCCGTTTAATGACCTCGATCACTGGCTTACCACGAAAATACTTGAGCTTGATAATCAGCTCAGGCTTGCCATCATTTGGCTCAACGGACGCTTCAGCAATGTAACCTTCTTCTTTCAGTAGGTTAGCGATAGCAACCTTCTGTTTCGACGATGGCATCACGATGGTGATTTTACCGCGCTGCTGCCCGTTACGGATGCGTGTCAGCATATCCGCAATCGGATCCGACATACTCATAGGAAATTCCTCGGGTCAAACCGCCTGATGGCGCGATACCCTTCAGATTAACTTGGATGGATTCGCTATTTAGAAACAAATCCAAATGGGGTGAGCTTACCAGCTCGCCTTCACTACGCCAGGAACATCCCCGCGCATCACGGCTTCACGCAACTTCATCCGCGCCAACCCAAACTTGCGATAAACCGCATGGGGGCGACCGCTCACTCGACAGCGCCGTTGTTGGCGAGTTGGGCTGGCATCACGCGGCAGTTTTTGAATCTTTTGCAATGCCTCATCAATCTGTTCGGCACTCGCACTGCGATCATTAATGATCGCTTTCAAAGCGGTGCGCTTGGCGCTGAATTGCGCTGCAATCTCAGTGCGCTGACGGTCACGCGCAATCATGCTTTTCTTCGCCATAATGGTGCTATCTCAATACGCGATTTAAGTACGAAAAGGGAACTTGAATGCTTCAAGCAACGCACGTCCTTCTTCATCCGTCCGCGCTGATGTGGTGATCGTAATATCAAGTCCGCGAATAACATCAATCTTATCGTAATCGATTTCGGGGAACATAATTTGTTCGCGCACACCCATCGAATAATTGCCACGTCCATCAAATGCTTTCGCACTTAAACCGCGAAAGTCACGAATACGCGGAATGGCAACACTGACCAAACGATCAAGGAACTCATACATCCGCTCGCGGCGCAGCGTTACCTTGCAACCAATTGGCCAACCTTCACGAATCTTAAAACCCGCAACAGATTTGCGTGCATAGGTTACGATAGGTTGCTGACCTGCAATTGCCCGTAAATCAGCAACGGCGTGATCCATCACTTTTTTATCTGCAATCGCCTCACCAACACCCATGTTGAGCGTAATCTTTTCAATTCGCGGAACCTGCATGACGCTCTTAAAGCCAAAGCGTTCCTTTAATTGATTAATGATTTGCTCTTGGTATTCGGTCTGTAATCTGGTCATTTCACTTCCCTAGATCAGACGTCGACAACTTCGCCGTTCGATTTGAACACGCGAACCTTGCGACCATCTTCAAGTATCTTGAACCCAACTCGATCTGCACCACCTTTTTGAGGATTGTACAGTGCCACATTAGAGAGCTGAATTGGCATCACTTTATCAACGATGCCGCCCGGCTCACCGGCTTGCGGATTGGCTTTAACATGCTTGCGGGCAATGTTGATGTTCTCAACAGTGACGTGATTTTCATCGACGACGCGCAAAACAGTACCGCGCTTACCCTTATCTTTACCAGTGATGACAATGACATCATCACCTTTCTTAATTTTTTGCATGGCAGCGATTTCCTATAGCACTTCCGGCGCAAGTGAAATGATCTTCATAAAACGATCACCACGTAACTCACGCGTCACTGGTCCGAAGATGCGCGTACCAATTGGCTGAAGCTGGTTATTCAGCAACACTGCTGCATTACCGTCAAAGCGAATCAGTGAACCATCTGGACGGCGCACACCCTTACGGGTTCTCACCACGACAGCATTATACACATCGCCTTTTTTAACCTTGCCGCGTGGAATAGCATCCTTAACGCTGACCTTAATGACATCGCCGATGCCCGCGTAGCGCCGATGCGATCCGCCGAGCACTTTGATACATTGCACCCGCTTTGCACCGCTATTGTCGGCGACGCCCAGATTGCTCTGCATCTGAATCATCTTTGTTTACCTAAACCTGTTACTGATTCCGAATGAAATCTGGCTGCTCTGCGAATCACCGCTAGTTTGCGGATGACAGAAACGTATTAAAGCGCAGAATTAACGCGCCTTTTCGATAACTTCAAGCAGACGCCAAGTTTTTGTCTTGGAAAGTGGACGGCATTGTTCAACCCGAACAAGATCACCTTCGCCACAACTATTGGTCTCATCATGTGCGTGGATTTTAGTCGAACGACGCATAAACTTACCGTAAAGCGGATGTTTAACTTTGCGCTCGATGAGAACCGTTACGGTTTTATCCATTGCACTGCTGGTGACGCGACCTTCAAGGGTTCGGTTCGTCTTGTTCTCAATCACATCGCTCATGATTTTGCGCCCTTCGTCAATTCCGCCATGACCGTTTTAATCCGAGCAATATCCCTGCGTCCGGTCTTCATCTGCGAGGGCTTTGACAATTGACCTGTACCACGCTGCATTCGCAGATTGAACTGCTCGCGCAGCAATTCCATCAATTGCTTTTGCAGTTCATCGAGACTGCTTTTTCTCAGTTCATTTGCCTTCATCACAGAATTGTCCGCTTTTCAAAGGTAGTTTGTACGGGCAGTTTTGCCGCTGCCAGCTCAAACGCCTCACGGGCTAATTCTTCACTGACGCCTTCAATCTCATAGAGCACAAAGCCAGGTTGCACCAGTGCGACCCAGTACTCAACATTGCCCTTGCCCTTACCCATACGCACTTCCAGTGGCTTCTTAGAAATCGGCTTGTCAGGAAACACACGAATCCAGAGCTTGCCACCACGTTTGACACTACGTTGAATGGCGCGACGCGCTGCTTCAATCTGACGTGCAGTGAGACGCCCACGCTCAACAGCTTTTAAACCAAATTCGCCAAAGCTGACGCGGTTACCACTCTGCGCAAGTCCGCGATTGCGTCCCTTGTGTTGCTTACGGAACTTGGTACGTTTCGGTTGCAGCATAACTTAGCCCTTCTTTCCGGCCGCTTTCGGCGCTGGTTCTTCGGGGAGCTGGTCACCGAATACCTCGCCCTTGAAGATCCAAACCTTGACGCCAAGGATGCCGTAAGTTGTCTTCGCTTCAGCAAACCCATAGTCAATGTCAGCGCGTAATGTGTGCAACGGTACTCGCCCTTCACGCGCCCACTCGCTGCGTGCAATCTCAGCACCATTCAAACGCCCAGCAACATTGATTCTGATGCCTTCAGCACCGAGCCGCATGGTGTTCTGAATAGAACGTTTCATCGCACGGCGAAACATGATGCGTCGTTCGAGCTGCTGCGCAATACCTTCAGCGACCAGTTGCGCATCAAGCTCAGGCTTACGGATTTCCTCGATGCTGATGTGCACCGGAATTCCCATCATCGCCGACACCTTAACGCGGAGCTTGTCAATATCTTCGCCCTTCTTACCAATTACCACGCCCGGACGGGCAGTGTGAATGGTGATATGCGCATTTTTAGCAGGACGATCAATCTGGATGCGACTGACTGATGCCTTGGAGAGCTCCTTCCGTAAGAAGGCGCGTACTGCAAGATCAGTGTTCAGTAGGTTCGCATAATCTTTAGTGTTCGCGTACCACTTGGATGTCCAGTCCTTGACGATGCCAAGTCGGATACCGTTTGGATGAACTTTTTGTCCCATGCAAGTCCCCTGAATTCCCTAGGCTTCAGCCACAATCAAGCTGATGTGACTGGTGCGTTTTTTAATACGGTTCGCACGCCCTTTGGCGCGTGGACGAATTCGCTTCATGGTCGGGCCTTCGTTAACCTGAACGGCAGCGACCTTCAGCACGTCAATATCCGCGCCCTCATTGTGTTCGGCATTCGCAATAGCGGATTCAAGAATTAACTTGATGATCCCAGCGCCTTTCTGAGTACTGAATGCCAATGTATTCAGCGCCTCTTCGACATGACGACCGCGAATTAAGTCCGCGACCAGTCGCGCTTTTTGGGCTGAGATTCGGGCATATTTTAATGTTGCTTCGGCTTGCATCCGAGAATCTCCGACTAGCGCTTCTTCGCCTTACGATCAGCCGCATGACCGCGATAAGTGCGGGTCATGGAAAACTCACCGAGTTTATGGCCGATCATGTTTTCGTTGACGAGCACCGGCACGTGCTGCCGCCCGTTATGAACTGCAATGGTCAACCCCACCATTTCAGGTAACACCATCGAACGGCGTGACCAAGTTTTGATAGGACGCTTACTGTTTTGGGCGACCGCTTCTTCCACCTTTTTAATCAGATGGTGATCCACGAAGGGACCTTTTCGAATCGAACGTGGCACTTGCTAACCTCGCCTTATTTATTTGCGACCACGACGACGCACAATCATGCCGTCAGTACGCTTGTTCTTGCGTGTTTTATGCCCCTTAGTCGGCACGCCCCAAGGTGTCACTGGGTGGCGACCACCTGAAGTGCGACCTTCACCGCCACCATGTGGGTGATCGACTGGGTTCATGACCACACCGCGCACTGTTGGACGCACACCACGCCAGCGCGTTGCACCCGCTTTGCCAAGTTTCTGCAAACTGTGCTCGGTATTGCCGACTTCGCCAATCACTGCACGGCAGTCAGCGTGTACTTTCCGCATTTCACCGGAACGCAACCGCAACGTTGCTGATGAAGTATCACGCGCAATCAACTGTGCTGAAGCTCCAGCTGCTCGCGCCATTTGCGCACCCTTGCCGGGACGCATTTCGATGCAGTGCACCTGCGTACCAACTGGAATGTTACGCAGCGGCATACAGTTACCAACTGCAATTGGAGCCATTTCACCAGACTGAACTTGAGCGCCAGCACTCAATCCTTTCGGTGCGATGATGTAAGTACGCTCGCCATCCGCATATTTCAGCAGCGCCAAATGCGCGGAGCGATTGGGATCATATTCCAGCCGCTCAACCGTTGCCGGAACGCCTTCTTTATTGCGTTTAAAATCCACCAAACGATAACGCTGTTTGTGACCACCACCTTGATGCCGCACTGTGATGCGCCCAAGGTTGTTGCGTCCACCATTCTTTGATTTCTTTTCAATCAGCGGCTTATAAGGCGCGCCTTTATGCAGTTCTGGCGTCGTGACCTTGACGACAAAACGGCGTCCGGCAGACGTGGGTTTAGTCTTTACGATTGGCATCTTGATCTATCCGTTGCTCTCTGCTGCCGCACTTATGCGCCGCCGCCGAAGTCGATGTCATGACCAGCCTGCAGGCGCACATATGCTTTGCGCCAATCCTGCCGCTTGCCGATCCGCTGCCCAAGCCGTTTGTGCTTGCCTTTCACGTTTAATACCTGAACGGCATCAACCTTGACTTCAAACAGAAGTTCAACGGCGCTGGCAATTTCACGCTTGGTAGCGTTCGTCATCACACGAAAGGTGACATGACGAGATTGTTCAGCAATTCTGGTCGATTTTTCAGAAGTGATTGGCGCAAGCAACACCTTCATCAGACGTTCGTTGTTCATGCTAACCGTTCCTCCAACTTCTTCACCGCTGCCTCGGTCGCCAGCATGATGTCGAAAGCGACCATGCTTACTGGATCAACTTCCTGTGCCGACAACACGCCAACATTAGGAAGGTTGCGTGAAGCAAGATACAAAACGTCATCCATGCCATCGGTCAGAATCAGCACGTTTTTCACGTCGAGCGTTTTTAACAACGCGACCAGTTCTTTCGTTTTTGGTGCTGGCAGCGAAAGCTCAGGAACTACAACCAACCGTTCACTGCGTACCAATTCCGACAGAATCGAACGCACCGCACCGCGATACATTTTACGATTCACTTTCTGGCTGTAGTCACGCGGCTTGGCGGCAAAAGTCACACCGCCAGAACGCCAAATTGGACTCCGTGAACTACCAGCACGCGCCCGACCGGTTCCCTTCTGACGCCACGGTTTCGCACCGCCGCCGGAGACTTCCGAACGTGTTTTCTGAGCTTTTGTACCCGAACGTGCACCCGCCATGTAGGCGGTAATCACTTGATGAATGAGGCCAGGTTTATATTCGACACCGAAAACGGCGTCTGAAACCTGCACACTGGCAGCGCCAGCGTGGTTTCTAATGGCGATTTCCATCTGTGCTTAACCTTTATTCTTCTGCTTTACAGACGGCAGCACGATCAATCGTCCGCCGGTTGGTCCCGGAACTCCACCGCGTACCAGTAGCAGGTTACGGTCAGCATCAACCCGTACCACTTCAAGATTCTGCTGGCAACGATTGGCGGCACCATGATGACCGGCCATTTTTTTGCCTTTCCAGACATGCCCAGGGGTCTGATTTTGACCAATGGAACCCGCTGAACGGTGAGAGCGCGAGTTACCGTGCGTCGCATCCTGCATGGAAAAGTGGTGACGCCGGATAGCGCCCGTAAATCCACGTCCTTTGGTGACGCCGCGAACATCCACTTTCTGCCCCATCTCAAAGATGGAGACCGAAATCTCTTGCCCGACTTCCAGATCAGTGCCTTCGTCGGCTTCTAAACGAAATTCACGCAGCACTTCGCCCGCTTCCACACCTGCTTTCGCGTAGTGACCAGCCATTGGCTTGGTGACACGTGAGGCGCGACGGGTGCCAAAGGCAACCTGCACGGCGCGATAACCATCTGTTTCCGTAGACTTAACTTGACTGACACGGTTCGGCGTCACTTCAATTACCGTCACGGGAATGCTTTCACCATCTTCTTGGAACAGGCGGGTCATGCCGGCCTTGCGCCCGATAACTCCGATCGTCATCGTGTTGTCCTCAGCTCAGCTTGATCTGGACGTCAACGCCCGCTGCCAGATCGAGTTTCATTAGCGCGTCAACCGTCTTATCCGTCGGGTCGACAATGTCCATGAGACGCTTGTGCGTCCGTAGTTCGTACTGATCGCGAGCGTCTTTATTAACGTGTGGCGAAATCAGGATCGTAAAGCGTTCCTTTTTAGAAGGCAGCGGAACTGGACCGCGTACCTGAGCGCCGGTGCGCTTGGCGGTGTCAACAATTTCACGGGCAGACTGATCAATTAAACGATGATCAAATGCCTTTAACCGAATACGGATTCTTTGGCTGCTCATCTGTCCTTACTCAATGATCTTCGCAACGACGCCAGCACCAACGGTGCGACCACCTTCACGGACTGCGAAGCGTAATCCTTCTTCCATAGCAATTGGTGCAATCAACTTAATCGTCATCTTCAGGTTATCACCGGGCATCACCATTTCGACGCCTTCAGGTAATTCGCAAGCACCAGTCACGTCCGTCGTGCGGAAATAAAACTGTGGACGATACCCGTTGAAGAACGGTGTGTGACGTCCGCCTTCATCTTTACCCAGAACGTAAACTTCTGCTTCAAAATGGGTGTGCGGATTGATTGATTTCGGCTTGGCTAACACCTGACCACGCTCAACATCTTCGCGTTTGGTGCCACGCAACAGAACACCAACGTTATCACCAGCTTGACCTTGATCGAGCAACTTGCGGAACATTTCAACGCCAGTACAAGTTGTCTTAACGGTGTTTTTAATTCCAACAATTTCAACTTCTTCACCAACTTTGACCACGCCGCGCTCAATACGTCCAGTCACCACTGTGCCGCGACCGGAAATCGAGAACACGTCTTCAATCGGCATCAGGAAAGCGCCATCCACTGCACGTTCCGGCTGCGGAATGTAGCTGTCGAGCGCATCCATTAGCTTATCAATGGACTGCGTACCAATTTCAGAATCGACACCTTCCAACGCGAGCTTGGCCGAGCCAGTCACGATTGGCGTGTCATCACCAGGGAAATCGTACTTAGACAGCAGTTCGCGCACTTCCATCTCAACCAGTTCGAGCAGCTCAGGATCGTCGAGCATGTCGGCTTTGTTGAGATAAACCACGATGTAAGGCACACCGACCTGCCGTGACAACAGAATGTGTTCACGCGTCTGCGGCATCGGACCATCTGCAGCAGAAACGACGAGAATTGCGCCGTCCATTTGCGCCGCGCCAGTAATCATGTTTTTGACATAGTCCGCGTGACCGGGGCAGTCAACATGCGCATAGTGGCGCTTATTGCTCTCGTATTCGACGTGCGCGGTAGCAATCGTAATTCCGCGAGCACGTTCTTCAGGAGCATTATCAATTTGATCGTATGCCCGCGCCTCACCACCAAATTTCTTGGACTGGTGAGTGGTGATCGCTGCCGTCAGCGTAGTCTTGCCGTGATCGACGTGACCGATGGTGCCGACGTTAACGTGTGGCTTACTGCGTTGAAATTTTTCTTTGGACATCCCGCTCTACCCTTAATCGTTACTGTTTCTTGGAGACCGCTTCGGCAATGCTAGCGGGCACTTCGTTGTATTTGCTGAATTCCATGCTGTAAGTCGCCCGACCTTGGGTTGCCGATCGGAGGTCAGTTGAATAACCAAACATCTCCGATAAGGGAACCTCTGCACGGATAATTTTGCCGGACGGCGCATCTTCCATGCCATGAATCATACCGCGCCGACTATTCAGATCACCCATGACATCGCCCATATTGACTTCGGGCGTCACGACTTCGACCTTCATAATGGGTTCCAGCAATACGGGTCGCGCCTTGGCTACAGCTTCTTTAATTGCTATGGAGCCAGCAATCTTAAATGCCATTTCGCTCGAATCGACTTCGTGGTAAGAACCGTCGTAGAGCGTTACCTTGATGTCCACAATCGGAAACCCAGCAAGGATGCCATTCGTCATAGCTTCCTTGATTCCTTTGTCTACCGCCGGGATGTATTCCTTGGGGACGGAACCACCAACAATCGCGTTGACAAACTCGTAACCGGCTCCAGCTTCCTGCGGTTCGACTTTGATATAAACATGACCGTACTGACCACGACCACCAGACTGCCGTGCAAATTTGGTTTCCTGCTGAACCGTTGAGCGAATGGTCTCGCGGTAGCTTACCTGCGGTGCACCAACATTTGCTTCAACCTTAAATTCACGGCGCATTCGATCCACGATGATTTCAAGATGCAGCTCACCCATTCCTGAAATGATGGTTTGACCAGATTCTTCATCAGTGCGTACACGGAATGACGGGTCTTCTTGCGCCAATTTCGAGAGTGCAATGCCCATCCGTTCTTGGTCGCTTTTAGTCTTTGGTTCTACTGCAACTGAAATCACCGGCTCAGGAAATTCCATTCGCTCAAGCGTAATGATGTTATTCAGATCGCATAGCGTATCGCCAGTCGTGACATCTTTTAATCCGACCGCAGCAGCAATATCACCAGCGCAAACTTCTTTGATTTCCTGCCGCTCATTAGCGTGCATTTGCAGAATGCGTCCGATGCGTTCTTTACGACCTTTAACCGGGTTGTAAACCGTATCACCAGATTTTAAGACACCGGAATACACACGGAAAAAAGTCAAAGTACCAACAAAGGGGTCGGTCGCAATTTTGAACGCAAGCGCAGCAAAGGGTGCTGCATCAGATGCTGGACGATCTGCTTCGCTTTCATCCTTATCATCGAGAATACCGCGAATTGCTGGCACATCGACAGGCGAAGGCATGTAATCCAACGCTGCATCAAGCATGGCTTGAACGCCTTTATTCTTGAACGCAGAGCCGCACATCATTGGCACGATTTCACTTTTCAGTGTCCGTGCCCGTAAGCCAGCCTGAATTTCGGTATTGGTTAGCGCAATACCTTCAAGGTATTTCTCCATCAATTCTTCAGAAGCCTCAGCAGCGGCTTCAATCATCTTCTCACGCCATTCATTAGCGACATCAAGCAATTCTTCTGGAATATCGCGCAATTCGTATTCCATACCACGCGAGGCTTCATCCCAATAGACAGCTTTCATTTGCACAAGATCAATGACGCCTTTGAAATCTTCTTCGGCACCAATCGGCACTTGAATCGGTACGGCATTGCCGCCGAGCCGATCTTTAACCTGTTGGACAACACGGAAAAAGTTAGCGCCCATGCGATCCATCTTGTTGACGAATGCAATACGCGGGACACCATACTTATCAGCTTGACGCCAAACTGTTTCAGACTGTGGTTCAACACCACCAACAGCACAAAATACTGCGCAAGCGCCGTCAAGGACGCGCAGTGAGCGTTCTACTTCAATTGTGAAATCGACGTGTCCGGGCGTATCAATGATATTAATTCGATACTCAGGACGTTGGCGACTCATGCCCTTCCAGAAACAGGTTGTTGCTGCGGAAGTGATGGTAATTCCGCGCTCCTGCTCTTGCTCCATCCAGTCCATGGTCGCTGCACCATCGTGGACTTCACCAATCTTATGGGAGACACCTGTATAAAACAGAATGCGCTCTGTCGTAGTGGTCTTCCCAGCATCGATGTGCGCCATGATGCCCAGGTTGCGATACCGCTCGATAGGTGTGCTACGTGCCACGACTGAATCCGCCTTGATGAATCTAAAGAACGCTGAACTTTAAAACTACCAGCGATAATGCGAGAAAGCCTTATTGGCTTCTGCCATCCGATGAGTGTCTTCTTTTTTCTTAACCGCTGATCCACGCGAATCTGCCGCGTCCATCAGCTCACCTGCCAACCGTTGCGCCATTGATTTTTCTGAACGCTTACGAGCAGCATCAATAAGCCAACGCATGGCAAGGGAATTACGCCGCGCCGGACGCACCTCAATAGGCACTTGGTAAGTTGCGCCACCAACACGACGAGATTTCACTTCGACAGCGGGTCGCACGTTTTCCATAGCACTTTCAAGTAATTCAACGGGCTTACCACCCTTCTTCTCAGCGACCTGATCGAGCGCAGAGTAAATGATTTTTTCGGCAACAGACTTTTTGCCGTCTTCCATCATCATGTTAATGAACTTGGTCAACAATTCACTTCCGTGCTTCGGATCTGGGAGGATCTGGCGACGGGCAGCAACGCGTCTTCTCGGCATGTTGTAAGGCTCCGACCTTATTCGTTAAAACGGGTTTACGTTAGCTCAAGACGCCGTTACTTTTTCGGGCGCTTGGCGCCGTACTTGGAACGACCTTGACGCCGCTTTTCGACGCCGGAAGTATCTAGTGTTCCGCGTACTGTGTGATAACGCACACCTGGTAAATCCTTGACACGTCCGCCGCGAATCAGCACCACCGAATGTTCTTGAAGGTTGTGACCCTCGCCACCGATGTAGGTTGCGACCTCAAAGCCGTTAGTTAAACGAACACGCGCAACCTTTCTCAAAGCTGAGTTTGGTTTTTTTGGCGTCGTCGTATAAACGCGGGTACAAACTCCCCGACGTTGTGGGCACGCCTCAAGCGCCGGTACATTTGTTTTCGTCACGTTCCGCTTGCGGGGCTTCCTGACGAGTTGGTTGATCGTTGCCATGCAATCAGTCTCCAGCGGCGACCTCGCGCCATAATTCACGAAAGTCAAACGATACCTGCGTAAAGAACAGCTAGAGGAATCTGACGCTGACGTTCACACTGATGTGGTCGATTGACTCGGGGGTTGGGCGGATTTGCCCAGACCAAGGAACCGGACTAAAAATGAGACTAGCCAGTCATAAAGACCGGCTAGCTAAGACGGATCAGTATAGGGAGCGATTAAAAGTCTGTCAACGTCTGCACCTTAGTGCCTGCCTAACTAATAAACCTTAGCTTGTGCCACGTGTAAATATATTTTTTTATTATTATCAATGTTTTGTGGTTTTAGGGATATGGGCTTACCGATAATACAAGGCATTCTTACAAACTGATTTTTTCCTAAGCATTACGAATTTTGTAAAGCATAGAATTATTTCGCTACATTAGAATCAAGATAGTGATCAATCCATTTGTGTACAAGATAAATCACCGGGGTGAGCAAAATTGCAACCATACCCTTATAAAAATAATTTACAGTGCCAACCGCTAAAAATAAATCAGTTGACCAGTGTTGTGGACCTAACACAAAAGCAATGTAAAGTACGACAAAGCTGTCAATAAATTGTGATACTAAAGTAGACCCTGTAGCTCGTAGCCAAAGATAACGTTGCCCCGTAATACGTCTAATTAACTGAAAAAGCGTAACATCAATAATTTGACCAACCAAAAAAGCAATAAGTGAACCCGCAATAATCCACATCCCTTGACCAAAAATTGCTTGAAATGCTGCCTGCATATCAGGCACACCATTTTCGGATTGAATACTAATCCACCAAGGTGCTGGCACTAGCAAAATTGCCAGATATGCAAAAGCAAAAGCGTAAATAATTAAACAAGCAGTTAAATAAGAAAGAAAGCGTACTCCACGTTGACCATAATATTCATTGATAATGTCCGTCATCACGAATACTATCGGCCATAGCAAAACTCCCGCAGTAAAGCTCAGTGAACCTGACTGTTGAAATAACGTCCAGTTAAAAGGATTTAAGCCAATAGTTCTTTCTAATGCAAAAATTTTAACGCCAATAAATTCAGCGATAAGCGCGTTGCAAACAAAAAAACCACTAAGAACAATAAACAAGCGGGTGGGGCGATCAAATGTTCCCAATCTTGAAACAGTAGTATTCACGACTTTGGTAAGGTGACACCGCGTTGTCCTTGATATTTGCCACTGCGATCTTTATATGATGTTGCGCAAACTTCATCAGATTCAAAGAATAAAATTTGTGCGATACCTTCATTGGCATAAATTTTAGCAGGTAATGGTGTGGTATTAGAAAACTCTAAAGTAACGTGTCCTTCCCATTCCGGTTCTAAAGGCGTTACATTCACAATAATACCGCAATTGTGAACAAAAACACCGTTATCTAGTGCAAAATTACCTGCTTCAGGAACAGTTAAACAAAAAACATCATGATCACCTGCAATCGGTCGTACAGAAACCACTTTATGATTTTGTTTTTCTGCGGTTTTTTGTCCACGAAATGAATCAATGATATGCGGAAAACGTCTGAATACAGTGCGATCACAGCTTAATAGACTGGCAAGTTCAGCCTGACGCTGATGTCTATCTGGACTACGTTCCCAAACCGCTTTCATTCGTTCACCTTGTCGTGCATGTTCTATATGACGATGAGTTTTAGGTTCATCTTGATACAAACCATGACGCAAATTCCATTCATCTGCTAAACGATGCGTAGGATATAAATGACCATTTAACGGCTGATAAACCATTTCATAACCTCGTGCGACTTGCCGATATAATGGCATTAACGAAGCCCCAGGTTTCAGCTCACCAGCAGTAATCCAGCGTCCATCGCGCAACATAAATAAGTGATCGGGTGTTGCAAAGATACTTTTCTCATTATCTAATTTCACTTCAATTAAACTATCGCGTCCAATATAGCGAGGAGCATCGAGTTGCGTTACAATCAAGCGACCATTTGCACCAATGCTATAGCCCCAAAACAATTCTCCTTGTTCAGCACGAATAGCCATTTCTTCTAATGTTGGCGCAGAACCATCTACTAATGCAACGCGAGTATCTCCTCTAAAACAACGTGCATACGTGCTTTTTCCTGTACAGAGGACTAATACATTACGCGGAATACGAAAGTATTCGACCGTGCGCGCCAATACAAATGAATTGGGTGGAATAATGCAAACATCAGCTTTAAGATCAACAAAGCTATTAGGATCAAAGTTTTTTGGATCAATAATTGCGGAATTGATATTTGTAAAGATTTTAAATTCATCAGCGCAGCGCACATCATAACCATAGCTCGATGTGCCATAAGAAATAACGCGCCCATGAGCACCTTCTCGCACCTGAAAAGGTTCAAATGGCTCAATCATCCCTTGTTCAGCCATCCGTCGAATCCACCGATCAGATTTAATCGCCATCGCGTCTTCTCATTACCAAAGTTAAATAGGTGATCAATTGACAATCTAGCGGTGAGGGTTGCTCTGTTTTGTTGGCAGAGCCCAATGCCAAAGTGCTTCATCAGGAATTGGTAACACTAAAAACCAGTGTTCTAAAATTGCCAATGCTAATAGGGTAGCAACCAATGTATATCCCACCATTTCGGCATCCGTAACCTGCAATGCCGTCGCTTTTAGAACAATGAGTACGACAATCACCGTTGCGGTAGTGACTGAAATAGGAAACAACAAATTCATTCCGCGTTTTTTCATATAGGTTTTCAAATAGCGGAGTGGTTCTGGCAGCCAGTCTTCATTGAGATTAGGAACGCCAAAGAATAAATTTAATTTGGCACTCCAGCGCATGAGCCATAGCACAATAAAAGTCCAAGCACCAACTTGATTAGGTTCATCCCAAGAAATGATAACCAATAATAAACCCGTCACCATAATTGCCAATTCGTGATACAAGCTGGTCATAATTGCTAGTCGAAAACGCTGCCATTGCGAACATTTTTCTGGGCAGGCAATTTTACGCGGACCTATCGCATAACCAGTGAAATAACTCATTTCGAGTACACCCCAAACAATAACGCCACAAGTAAATGCAACGTAATTCATGGCAACACTCATAGATGCGCTACTCACGACAAAACCGAAAATTGCGATGGCAAGAACTGCGACACCGCCGAGCATTGTCCAGCGAAAGGTGCGTCCAGGAAGGTTGTCAACGTATAACACCACTCCTGTACTAAACCACCATAAGCCGAGCGCAAATAGAATTGGAAATCCGAAGTCAGACATGAATAAAACCCAGTTTTCGTGCTGCTTCAGAGTCGAATAGACACAAGCGAGAGAAATAAATGCACTAACCTGTAATGATAGCAGTCAATATCATTAGTGAGTGGTCGGAGGTGGCGGTAAAAGTTGAATGAATACTGCTTCGTTGGTTACGCCAAATGCCCTTAGTTCAAGTTGAATACCAGTAATTTTATCTCTTAAAGTGAGATTACCACTTTCACGCCGTGCTAAATGGAATGGCTCTGAAAGTTTTGCATCATAGCCTTTACGTTGTCGTCCCATGCTTCTTAATACGCCACGAATAAAGCCGCCTTCTCCCGGAGGTAAAGTGGTAATTAAAACGCCGGTGTTGAAATCATGAACTGCAAGCGAACCATCAGCATTATCGAGGAACTGAATTTCTCGTGTTTGTATTTCAGGCGTTACCGGCGCTTGATCCATTTTCATTCCGGTTAGACGCGCAATGCTAATCATCAGGATAACAAATCCTAATAAGGTAGCAACAGCGATCAATACGCCCCGTGGAAAAGGGCGACTGTTAAATGCTTCACTCAAGGTGCGACCTCATTGGAATAAAACGACTATTCATTGTCTTGAGATGCTAAATCGTTATCAGCCGTCTTCTGTTCGAGATAGGTCTTTAACGCATCAGCTAAAATCGTTGCAACCCGCCCAGCATCAGGAATAGCGCGGAGCATTGGTTGTGGTGGTGAAAAATGCCAAGGTCGCACGTGTGGCCAGAAAATGATGTAAGAAGGATGTGCTGTTTCAGCCAGCAATAGCGGAACATCACCTGTTCCATCACTATAATGCCGCAAATCTGCGGAACGAATCTGCTTAAACGGCAGATTCATCATCATTTGAATGGCAACGCCAACGCGCATGACAACCCGCTGATTGGTAATAGTATAAACGGTTGCACGAGCCATTGCCCAACCCAATAAAGTGAGTGCACCAACAGCTAATAAACCCAGTACGACAATCCAAGAAACACCCATTAATGCACTTGCTGCCGAAGAGTCCGCAGACCAATCAGCAGCAATACGCCAGACTACGAGCACTGCGAAATACAGCGCGACCGCTCGAATGTGAAAAGCACGTTGCGCCAATGCCGTCCAACGCGGTGCGCCTTGCCAAAGCACCTCCTCACCGGAAGGAAGTTGCTCTGGCAATCCACGAACAGGCTCGAAGTCATATTCTTTCACAGCAGCGGCTCGGCACGTTCCGCAGTGGCATACAGTTTGCCGCCACCGTAGTAAGCGCAAACTTTGTCTTCTTCAAAAAGCGTAATTTGATCAGGATTAGTTAAAGCGGGCACATTAGCAAAATGCGCTGCTTTGATGGCTAATACCTTGATTGTCCGCGCTTTTTTATTGAATTTGCAGAAGTTAATCGGCAACAATGCTTGTTTACCGCCTTGTGCAACTTTCATTTCTAAATAACGAATTTGTGGCTCAGAACGATCTACCCAAACATCAGTCACGGTGCCGCCCACTTCGCCATCCAATCCGATTACGGTCATGCCGCGTGGATCAGGATCACGGGTTGCAATGGAGAAATCAGTGGCAACACGCAGCGGCACGATTTTCGGTGCGCCTTCGTGAGTCAAATCAGGATGTTTTTCCCGATCAGGTGATGCGCCCGGTCCGAATGCAGACAACATTGGATCGCCGTTTGGAATCAGCGGTGCGCCAGAAAATGGTGCTGACGGTGTTGCGTTGACAGCTGCTACTGCTTCCTGACGTGGCACAGAAACGGTGCCAGCGTTGTGAGGCAGAACAAACGTTTTTGGCGTTGGCATTGCGGGGAAACCAACGACCTTCACCCGCCCACCAGACCGATCAGTACGACTGGATTCGAGTGGATACCCTTCGCGTTTGTCTTCGCGATGCAAATAATAGACCAGCCCAGCGAAAAAGAACCAAAACGCCCAAATTGAAAGTTGGGCAACGTCAATATATTCGGTGATGGCAGCAGACACGATATAACCTCCGTAGGATTGAGAATAACTAGCCGCAAATGGCTAGGCCGAACAAATATCTCAACCTTGGCGCACCAGCTCCAAAGCCTGAGACATATAAAAACCCAAAATAATGCGCCGTGTGCGCTGGGCATCCCAACCCTGTAACTCATCATCCGCTGCGATCCGTTTGCGCATCGCCTTCTCGCTCACCGGCTCAATCGCTGGCGAGCGATCGCTGCGCGGAAACAACCGCCCAATCGCCAGCATCAGCGTCAAGGGCACGGTGCGCGGCGCAAAAGTAAACACAATTGAGGAATTGGTGCGCTGCGCCAGCCCAGCGAGCACCTTCACTGCATCCTCCGGGCGATAATGAATCAACGAATCCATCGCCACCACATAATCAAATTGTCCGTGCGCCGGATCAAGCATATCGCCCGCTTGAAAATTGATCGAACCCGCGCCCAAATCGCTCGGCATCCGCTCGCGGGCAATGTCAATCAGCGTCGGCGCAACATCAATGGCGATCACTTCCGCACCGCGTCGCGCCGCTTCAATCGCCAGCAATCCCGTGCCGCAGCCCGCATCCAACAGCCGTTTGCCCGTCAAATCAGCCGGCAGCCAGCTCAACAACGTGCCGCGCATGTCATCGCGTCCGGCGCGAACCGTTTCCCGAATGCGACTGACTTTGGCGTCCGAGGTCAGTTTTGACCACGCATCGGCAGCAGTGCGATCAAAATAGGTTTTGATCTTCGCTTGCCGGTCTTGATAGGAAACTTTGCTCATGTTCGTGTATTTATTTCAATCCTTGTTGTATTGGATTTAATCAAATCCTAGGAAATCAAAGATGTCGCGGTCGCGCATTGGCTGCGCGGTAAGCGGCTCGACGCCTGCCCAGAGCCGTTCAGCAAGCTGGAGATATTGCTGTTTAGCCAGCTCCAAACCCGGATTATCTGATTCCACCATTTCAAACAGCGTGGATTTTTTCAAGCGCGAGCGGCGAATGATGTCCAAATCCGGCAAATGCGCCAACCGTTTCAATCCAATGGCAGCATTAAAACGATCAATTTCATCGGTATTGACGCTGCGATTGGCGATCACGCCGCCGATCCGCACCTTGTAATGTTTCGCTTTGGCGACAATTGCCGCCGCGATGCGGTTCATGGCAAAAATCGAATCAAAGTCGTTGGCCGTGACGATCAACGCCCGCTCTGCATGTTGCAGCGGCGCGGCAAAACCACCGCACACCACGTCACCGAGCACGTCGAAAATCACCACGTCGGTATCTTCCAACAAATGATGCTGTTTCAACAGCTTCACCGTTTGCCCGACCACATAACCGCCGCAGCCCGTGCCCGCTGGCGGTCCGCCAGCTTCCACGCACATCACGCCGTTATAGCCTTCGTAAACGTAATCGCTGGGGCGCAATTCCTCGGCGTGAAAATTGACCGATTCCAAAATGTCGATCACGGTCGGCACGAGGCATTTGGTCAGCGTGAAGGTCGAATCGTGCTTCGGATCGCAGCCAATTTGCAGCACCCGCTTGCCGAGTTTCGAGAACGCTACCGACAGATTCGACGAGGTCGTGCTTTTGCCGATCCCGCCCTTGCCGTACACCGCAAAAACTTTCGCGCCATCAATGCGCAAATCGGGGTCAAGCTGCACCTGCACGCTGCCTTCGCCGTCCAGATGGTTATCGTCCTTAGAAAAAGCACTCATCAGGCTGCCGCCTCCGTCACGCCTTCAAGCCGATCTTCCAATTCCTCACCCGCACGGCGCAGTGCCTCCAGCGTCGCGGCATCGGGCGACCAATAATTGCGCTCGTGGGCTTCAATCAAACGGTTGGCGACTTTTGCCGAAGCCGTCGGATTCAACTGCGCCAGCCGGTCGCGCATTTCCTGATCTAAAACAAAGGTTTCCGTGAGCTGCTGATACACCCAAGGCGCGACCTGACCCGTCGTTGCCGACCAGCCCATCGTATTGGTGACATGCACCTCAATCTGGCGCACGCCCTCATAACCGTGCTTCAACATGCCCTCGTACCACTTGGGATTGAGCATCCGCGTCCGCGTTTCGAGCGCTACCTGTTCGGCCAGCGTCCGCACCACGCCATCGCCGCGAGTTTGATCGCCGATATAAACCGGCACTTCATTCCCTTTATATTGACCGACGGCGCGAGTAATGCCGCCGAGCGTGTCGAAATAATGGTCAACGGTCGTGACGCCCAGCTCAACGGAATCCAGATTTTGATACGCCAACTGCACCGTGCTCAGAACACTTTTCAGCAGCGCCGCCTGTTGCACTGGCTGCCCGGAGCGCCCGTAAGCAAAGCTCTTGCGCCGCGTGTAAGTCTCAGCCAGCTCGTCGCCTTCGTCCCAACTGCTGCTGTCCACCAGATAATTGACGTTCGCGCCGTAAGCACCGTCGGCGTTGCTGAACACGCGCAGCGACGCAGTTTCCAGATCGCAATTCTGCGCGGCTTGATAGTCAAGCGCATGTTTACGAATGAAATTCTGCTCCAGCGGCTCGTCAGCAGATGCCGCTTGAAACGCCGCTTCTGCCAGCAAGCGCGTTTGCAGCGGCAGCAGATCGCGGAAAATACCCGACAGCGTCATCACCACATCGACTCGCGGTCGCCCCAATTCTTCCAATGGAATCAAGGTCGCGCCAGCCAGACGCCCGTAATTATCAAAACGTGGTCGCGCCCCAATCAGCGCCAGCGCCTGTCCAATCGGCGCACCTTCAGTTTTGAGATTGTCGGTGCCCCACAGCACGATGGCGATGGTTTCTGGGAAGGGATTGCCCTCCGCCATGTGCCGCTCAATCACGCGAGCCGCTTGCTGCGCTCCATCTTTCACCGCGTAAATGCTGGGCAGCCGGAACGGATCAAAGCCGTGCAAATTGCGTCCGGTCGGCAAAATCGCCGGCGTGCGCAGCAAATCGCCGCCGGGCGCGGGGCGGATGAAATGCCCATCCAACGCCCGCAAAATCGCTGGCAATTCGCTGTCTTGAATCAACAGCCGGTCGGTTTCCGCCAGCTCGCGGAACAGCGTCACGTTCTCTTCAGAAGTCGCCATGCCACCAGCTTTCAACGCCTTTTCGGGCGATTTACCGGCAACCAACGCCTCAATCGCTTTGCGAGCGGGACGGATGTTTTTCGTTGACTCAGCAACTGCGTCCAGCAAATCAATCCGTTCCTCTTCGGTTGGCGCTTCACCGACGACGTGCAGCCCGTGCGGAATCAACGTGTATTCCAGCTCCAGCATCTTCTCGTGCAGCGTCACAACTTCAGATTCCGCCGTCGCGCCCCACGCCGGTTCGAGCTGCGCCAGCTCCAATTCTGCGGCCTGCGCCTGAATCAACTCGGCAAGCTGACTGCGTTCCTCAACATCTTCGGGCGGCAAACCGCGCCAGCGTTCCATCGACCCTTTCAGATCAATCAAACCTTTATACAACCCGGCATGAGCAATCGGCGGCGTCATGTAGCTGATGAGCGTGGCGGCAGCGCGACGCTTGGCAATCGTGCCCTCGGACGGATTGTTGGAGGCGTACAGATAGATATTCGGCAAATCACCGATTAAACGATCTGGCCAGCAGGTGCTCGCCAAGCCAGCTTGTTTGCCGGGCATAAATTCCAACGCGCCGTGCGTGCCGAAATGCAGCACCGCGTGAGCGCCGAAATCGTCGCGGAGGTAGCGATAAAACGCGCTGAAAGCGTGAGTCGGCGTAAAGCCTTTTTCAAACAGCAAGCGCATCGGGTCGCCTTCGTAACCGAACGCCGGTTGAATGCCGACAAACACGTTGCCGAACTGCGCACCAAGCACAAAGATCGACGCGCCATCGCTCTGCTGTTTGCCGGGCGCTGAACCCCACTGCTTTTCAATGTCGGCCAAATACGGCTCACGGCGGACGTGGTCATCCGCCGGAATGCGGATGTGAACGTTGGCATGAGCGCCAAATTTTGCAGCGTTGCCGTTGACGATGCGCTCGCGCAGATCGTCTAAATCTTCGGGTAAATCAACGCGATAACCGGCAGCGTCCATCGCCAACAAGGTGCGATGCAGCGACGCAAATACCGACAAATACGCCGCAGTGCCGGTGTTGCCAGCATTCGGTGGGAAATTGAACAACACGATGGCGACCTTGCGCTCGGCGCGTTGGCTGCGCCGCAGCCGCACCAGCTTTTCCACCCGCGAAGCCAACGATTCCGCCCGTTCCCGATGCGATTGCATATCACGGGCATCGTTGGAACCGCCGCCGTTGCGCCCGCCGTAAACCATCGAACCGGTCGCGCCGTCAAGTTCAGGAATCGCCACCATCATCGTCGCTTCGACCGGCAGTAGACCCTGATTGGACTCTTGCCACTGATCGAGCGTTTGGAATTCCACCGCCAACGTGGAGAGATAGGGCACATCCAGCCGCGCCAGTATTTCCTCGGCAGCTTTGGAATCGTTGTAAGCCGGGCCGCCCACGAGCGAGAAACCGGTTAATGACACGACGGCATCGACCGTCGCCTGACCGTCTTGCATGAAAAACTTTTCAATCGCCGGACGCGCATCCAAACCGCTGGCGAACGCGGGCACGACATGCAGCCCCCGCGCTTCGAGCGCCTCAATCACGCCGTTGTAATGGCTGGCATTCCCCGCCAACACATACGACCGCATCAGCAACAGCCCGACACGCCCTTTCGGTTTGCCGTTAATGACCGGCAGATGCGCGATCTTCTCGGAAATGTGCCCCTTCATTTTGGGGTGATAAATGCCGACTTCGGGATATTCCGCTGGCGCTGCAACTTTCAGCGTCCCGCGCAGATGGCGACGCGGACCATCGGCGTAGCGATCCACCAAAAAGCGCACCATGTTGCCAAGATTGTCGTCAGTGCCCGCCAGCCAGTATTGCAGCGTGAGGAAATAAGCGCGGACATCCTGCGCCGTGCCGGGAATGAACCGCAGCAGTTTGGGAATCCGCCGCAGCGTGGACATCTGCTGCGCCCCAGTGCTCTGGGTTTTCTCTTTATTACCGCGCAGCCGTTTGAGTAGCGCCATTGGGCCGCCCGGCGTGCCATCCATCGCAAAGCCGCCCATCCGCGTCAGCTTCATCAACTCGCCAGCGGACATGCACACGATCATCGCGTCGCATTGCTCACGGCGAGCAGCCAACGCAGGCAGGATCGGTTTGAAGTGCTCCTCCATCACCAACATGGTCGCCATGATGATGTCGCCAGCGGCGATGTCGGCGAGGCAGCGATTCAGCGCATCAGGTGAATCAGCCCATTCGGTCGCGGCATGGAGACTGAGTTCCAACCCCGGCAGCTCGCGCCGTACTGTTGGCAGTGCCCGCTGGGTCGTCCCCGACAGATGCCCATCAAGATTGATGATGACCACGCGCACGGGCGTCGCCTCGGCAGTTTTAGAACGAATATCAGCGACCGAAGTGCGCTTTGGCATCGTAGAGCGTCTCCACGGTAATGGTGGTAATTCCGCGTTCTTGAGCGAAGCGTTCGGTATTGCGCCGAGCCTTGCCGCGAACGAAAAACGGAATCTTCTTGAGTTCTTGTTCGGCTTCCATTGCCCATGTTGTCGCGGGAGTCTCTTCCGCTGCCGCCTCTTCTGGCACAACTGCCGCAGTCAGCGCCGGGCGCGTTGCCATGCCGCCCAAATGCGATGGCGCTGCGCCTTCGTGAAACTCGAAATCTTCCCGAAACATCGTAATCAAATGTTCCTCAAGTCCCATCATCAACGGATGCACCCAAGTATCAAAGATTACATTTGCGCCTTCAAAACCCATCTGCGGCGCATAACGGGCGGGAAAATCTTGAATGTGCGCTGGCGCTGAAATCACCGCGCAGGGCACACCGAGCCGCTTGGCAATATGGCGCTCCATCTGCGTTCCCAACACCAGCTCAGGATGCGCTTCGGCAACTCGCGCCTCGACTTCCAAATAATCATCAGTAATCAACGGCTCCACGCCGTACCGCTTGGCGGCTTCCCGCACTTCCCGCGCAAACTCGCGGGCGTAAGTGCCCAAACCAACAACCGTCAATCCCAACTCTTCGGTCGCCATCCGCGCTGCGGCAACGGCATGAGTCGCATCACCAAAGATAAATACGCGCTTGCCGGTGAGATAAGTTGAGTCTACTGAACGCGAGTACCACGCCATTCTGGCGGATGACGGCGCAGCGGTTGTGTCGACATCAATGCCCGCAACGCGCCCAATTTCAGCAATAAAATCATGGATCGCACCGATGCCAATTGGCACCGTTTTGATCGTCGGTTGCCCAAAACTGCGCCGCAACCAGTCGCACGTTTGATCGGCGATTTCAGGATACAGGCAAACGTTGAAATCCGCTTCTGGCAAACGCAGCACGTCTTGCGGGCTGGCACCGAGCGGCGCGACCACGTTGACGCCCACGCCAATCGAATCCAACAACCGTGTGATTTCCACCACATCATCGCGGCAGCGAAAACCCAGCGCCGTCGGGCCGAGCAGATTTGCCAGCGGACGCGCTCCCGCGTGACGCAATTCCCGTTCTGTGCCCGGCGCAGGGACGCGACTTTTCAGCAGTCCGCGCACCAATTGATAAAAGGTTTCGCTCGCGCCCCAATTTTCTTTGCGGGTGTAAGCCGGCAGTTCCAGCGCCAGCACCGGAATCGGCAGCTCCATGCCCTGCGCCAACGCGCCCGGCTGATCCTGAATCAACTCCGCCGTGCAGGATTCACCAATCAAAATCAACTGCGGACGAAAGCGATCAAACGTCTCTTGAATCGTGCGCTTCACCAATTCGGCCGTGTCACCGCCCAGCTCCCGCGCTTGAAAACTGGTGTAACTGACCGGCGGACGCTGGCTGCGCCGCTCAATCATGGTGAACAGCAAATCAGCGTAGGTATCGCCCTGCGGCGCGTGTAACACCAAATGCACCCCAGTCATCGAGGTGACAATGCGCATCGCGCCGATGTGTGGCGGGCCTTCGTAGCTCCAAAGCGTCAACTGCATAACATCACACCTGCAACAACGCGCCGCGTACCAAGGGTCGCGCAAAAAGTTCTGCTAAATCGGCAGCTTGATCGAAACCGTGTACCGGACTAAACACCAACTCAATTGACCATTTCGTGCGCAAGCCCTCCGCTTCCAACGGATTTGCCAAGCCCAATCCGCACACCGTCAAATCTGGGCGATCTGTGCGCAGCCGCTCCAATTGCGCTTCGAGGTCTTGTCCTTCGGTCAAGCGCACTCCCGCCGGCAACAGCGCCAGCTCGGGTGCCATCAATTGCCGTTCTAAAAAGGGCGTGGCAACTTCCACCAATTCCATGCCGCATTCCCGCGCTAAAAAACGCGCCAGCGGAATTTCTAACTGTGAATCGGGCAAAAAGGTGATCCGTTTGCCGCTCAACAATGCTCGCTGCCGAGATAACGCCTGTTGTGCTCGCGCAATCGGCGCTGCCGTCACTGCGTCCAAACGCTCCGCCGCAATGCCCCACGCTTCCGTCGCCGCTCGCAGCCAGCCGAGCGTTCCTTCAACGCCAAACGGATAGGGCGCAGTCAGCAGCGTCGCGCCACGTTTTTGCAGAGCGCGGGCAGTCTCGCCGAGAAACGGTTGCGCCAACAGCAGCGTCGTTCCCGCTCCCACCGGCGGCAGTGCCTCGATGCGACGTGGTGGCAAAAAATGCACGGTATTGATGCCCAGCTCGGTGAACAAGCGGGTGAATTGATCCTCAACGACATCGGGCAAAGTGCCCAAAATCAGCAAGTTGCGTTCAGTCGCCGGCAGAGCGGGCAGATGCGGAACCAGCGCCAACAAACAGGTATCTTCGCCCTGCGTGAAGGTGGTATCGAGACCGCTGCCCGAATAATCAAATACCTGCACCCGTCCTTGATACTGCGCGGACAGTCGTTCGGCCGCTTTATTGAGGTCGAGCTTGATAACTTCGGACGGGCAAGAGCCGACTAAAAACAGGCTTTTAATATCGGGACGCCGTCCCAGCACCTCAGCGACTACGCGATCCAATTCCTGATTGCAGTCCGCCATGCCCGCGAGATCGCGCTCTTGCAGAATCGCAGTGGCAAAACGCGGCTCGGCGAAAATCATCACGCCGGCAGCGGATTGCAGCAGATGGGCGCAAGTGCGCGAACCGACGACTAAAAAGAAGGCATCTTGAATTTTGCGGTGCAGCCAGACGATGCCCGCCAAACCACAAAACGCTTGGCGCTGCCCGCGTTCATAAACGACGTTGGCGACATCACAGCCGAAAGTCGTGGAGGCAGTCATTCTTGAACCTCCGCGAGGGTCGTCATTGCTGCGTAATTCCGTCGTTCGGCATCCAGTCGCGCCGCCCGCAGCTTGATTAAAAACTGAGTTGCGTTAATGACATAGGTCGCATAAGCCGCCAGCGCCAGAAACATTTGACCGCGCACATCAAGGCTGGCAGTGAACACGGCAATGAGATAGGCAGTGTGCAGCGCCAGTACCAACATGCTGAACACGTCCTCCCAGAAAAAAGCGGGTGCAAACAGATAGCGTCCGAATACCACTTTTTCCCAGATTGCGCCGGTAATCATAATGGTATAGAGCACCAGCGTTTTAATAACCACTGACCAAGTTGCTGCCATCTCGCCTTCACCAGTGGTGAGATAACGAATGACGAGATAAAGACTGACGAGAAACACCAGAAATTGTACAGGCGCAAGAATGCCCTGAACCAAAGTCCACGGCGACTCATCCCGCCGCTGCCGTTCTTCTGGAGTGTAAAGCGGCTGGTCTGAGATTGGGTGAAGGTGCTGATCAATCATGAGTAAGCCGGACTCGGTGAACATCATCTGAATGATGACGTAAATGACGTAGAGAAATCTAGTCTGCTTTCAGGCAGGCGTCAACCGGGCTTTACGTAAACCTGACTTGACAACTGTGCGCTAGCCACCACAATAGAGTTGACTGGCATCGGAGTTGTCATCATCGCCGGGTGTACAGCAAAACTTTATTTACTGCGCTCGGAACAAAATTCCGACATGACGATCTGATAAGGCTCATTTCATTGCTTGTCCGTTGCGCATCACAGAATCATTATTCATTGAAGCTAGACTCTAGTATTACATTGAGTACGCTGTAGTGCATTTTAGTCCATATAAAAAACACTCTTAGCAGTGACAACAACCTAAAGATTGAGAACATGAAGAGGGGATTTTCTTGTTTTTTAGGCAATGGCTGTCTGACAATAAACCGGTGGATGGTATCCACAAGCGCGAAGGTTTCGCGCCCCGTCGGGCATGAACAACATTGGGTCGCAAAGTCACCTTGCCCAAGGATGAGCAGCAGGGTGATTTTATGGTAACGCCGGGGCGCAATGTTCAGTAGTACTCGATGTTGCCAACACAGGTTGGCCATTCGGTTGAGACTGCCCAACCAAGACTCTAGTTGCAGTGATCACACTATCAACGGAGAGCGAATGACCCAGTTGTGCATAAACACTTATACGCACATTTTTGGGAGCAGGTTTAGTTGCTAAATCCAATACGACAAGGATTGAAACGCAGCCTCAACGCGGAGACCGCTGCCGCTCTCATTGAGGGCATGGCAGATATTGCCGTGGTCGTCGATCCTCAAGGCGTGGTCAGCGATATTGTCTTTGGCAGTGCTGATCTGTTATCCGATTTCAGTGCCGATTGGGTGGGGCAACGGTGGCTGGAAACCGTGTCACCAGAAAGTCGGCTCGATCTCGAAGCACTCCTCGCCGAATCGCACACCGACGGTATGACGCGCTGGCATCAGATTAATCATCCATCAGTGCGTGGTATTGATATTCCCATTCAATACCGAGCGCTGCGGTTAACGGAAAACGGCGCAGTAGTCGCCATTGGACGCAACTTACAAGGTATGACTGCGTTGCAGCAGCAACTCGTTGATGCCCAGCAAGCATTGGAACGCGATTATTGGCGTTTCCGTCAAGTCGAAACCCGTTACCGGCTGCTATTTCGAATGGTTTCTGAAGCCATTCTCATCATCGACGCGCCAACGCAGCGCGTGGTTGAAGCGAATCCTGCTGCCGGTCAACTGCTCGGTGA
Source organism: Chromatium okenii (assembly GCF_002958735.1). Classification (GTDB taxonomy): domain Bacteria; phylum Pseudomonadota; class Gammaproteobacteria; order Chromatiales; family Chromatiaceae; genus Chromatium; species Chromatium okenii_A. Next base: position 196,167 of record NZ_PPGH01000035.1, read on the forward strand.
AACGCCAACTCGCGTTATTGGTCGCCCTTTTCCAGAAGGTTTTGATCCTGAAAGCACACAAGCCATCAATGGTTTACTGGCGGGAGTGCGGGCAGCGGGACGCGCTGATGATGTGCGAGCGCGATTGATTGACGGTGTGCAAGAATTTCTCGTCGCTGCGTCGCTGCTGCGCCAAGAAAATGTGACTTTTTTATTGGTGCGCTTATCGCCGTTATTGACTGGCATGAGTGCCAATGTGTTGCCGGAAGCTAAAACCCGTTATCTACGCATTCTCGAAAATGCTCCCGATTGTGTGGTGATCACTGACGCTGAGGGACGCATTCTCACTGCGAATAGCACCTTTTTAAGTCTCGCCGAAATTGCCACCGAGCAGCAGGCACGCGGCGAGTCGCTGGACCGTTGGCTGGGTCGTCCCGGCGTTGATTTGAATGTGTTGATGGGCAATCTGCGCCAGCACGCCACCGTTCGCTTGTTTGCCACCATGCTGCGCGGTGAATACGGTTCGACCACTGAAGTAGAAATTTCTGCTGTTGCAGTACGCAACGGCGAACGTCCCTATTTTGGCTTTTTCATCCGCGATGTCGGGCGGCGTTTGAGCAGCGAGCAGCCCATCAGCCCCGAACAAACGCGCTGGCTGGATCAATTAACGGAGCGGGTGGGACGCGTGCCGCTGAAGGAATTGGTGCGCGAATCGACCGACACGATTGAGCGTCTGTGCATTGAAGCGGCGCTGAAATTGACCGGCGACAATCGCGCTTCTGCCGCCGAATTGCTTGGCTTGAGCCGCCAAAGTCTGTACGTCAAAATCGACCGTTACGGCATTGTTGCTGACCACACGCCCGATGCGCCCGCACCTGAGCACAAACATCTCCCTTGATAGGTTTTCTGCATGAATCACGTCACCCAGCTACCGCTGCGGCGCTATCCCGCGCCAGCGGCAATTCTCGAAGTGTTGCATCCAATTACATGGTTTCCGCCGATGTGGGCATTTACCTGCGGCGTCGTTTCCTCCGGTCAGCCGATTGCCGCGCAGTGGCTGCTGGTGTTGATCGGCATCGTCTTTGCGGGGCCGCTGATGTGCGCCACCAGTCAGGTCGTCAACGATTGGTATGACCGCGACGTGGACGCGATTAACGAGCCGTATCGCCCGATCCCGTCGGGGCGCATTCCCGGCAAATGGGGCTTTTATCTGTCGCTGATTTGGACGGCAGTGTCGCTGACTTTGGCTTATTTTCTCGGCACTTGGGTATTTGGCGCGGCGCTGATCGGCATGACGATTGCGTGGATTTACAGCGCCCCGCCGCTGCGTCTGAAAGCCAACGGCTGGTGGGGCAATCTCGCGGCGGGCATTTCGTATGAAGGGCTGGCGTGGTTCACCGGCGCGACGTTGATGATCGGCGGCGCGATGCCGGAGTGGCCGATTTTGGCGCTGGCGCTGCTCTACAGCCTCGGCGCTCACGGAATTATGACCCTCAACGATTTCAAGGCGATTGAGGGCGATATTCAAATGGGTGTGCGTTCGCTGCCGGTGCAGCTCGGCGTGGACGGCGCAGCGCGAGTCGCGTGTCTGGTGATGGGACTGCCGCAAGTAGTGGTCATCGCGCTGTTGTATTCATGGGACAAACCCGTTCACGCGCTCGCCGTTGGCATCATTCTGCTGATTCAGGTGGCGCTGATGGTGCGTTTTCTCGGCAGTCCGCGTGAGCGGGCGACGTGGTTTAGCGGCTTGGGCGTGAGCGTGTACGTCATCGGCATGATGATCAGCGCCTTTGCGGTGCGCGGCATGGCGCAAACAGTTTGATTTTTATTGATTTCTAGCAACGGAATCTGTCATGGCAAATGTTGAAACCTTTGATGTAGTCGTGATTGGCGGCGGTCCCGCTGGCGCGACGGCGGCGACCGATCTCGCCAAACTGGGACGCTCGGTGCTGTTGCTGGATCGCGCTGGGCGGATCAAACCCTGTGGCGGCGCGATTCCGCCGCAAGCGATGCGCGAGTTTGAGATTCCCGAATCGATGCTGGCGAGTCAGGTCAATTCGGCGCGGATGGTGTCGCCGACGGATCGTACGGTGGACATGCCCATCAACGGCGGCTACGTCGGAATGGTGGATCGTGAACATTTTGATGAATGGCTGCGCGAGCGGGCAGCGACGGCTGGCGCGACGCGGCGCACCGGCACCTTTGAGCAGATTGAACGCGACACGGACGGCACGGCGCTGGTCTGTTATCGCCCCGGTCAAGGTCGCAGCGGCAGCGATTCCGAGCGGGTGCGGGCGCGAGCGGTGATTGGCGCAGATGGCGCACATTCCTCTGTCGCCAAGCAGTGCATTCCCGGCTCGGAAGGCATGAAATTTGTTTCCGCATATCACGAAATCGTGCGCACCCCGGCGGGTTTCGATGGCACCCGCTGCGACGTTTATTATCAGGGCGACATTTCACCGGATTTCTACGGCTGGGTGTTTCCGCACGGTGCGACCGTCAGCGTCGGCGTTGGCACGGCGGTTGAAGGATTTTCGCTGCGCTCGGCCTGCACCGAATTACGCCGTCGCGCCGGATTAGCCGACGCGGAAACGTTGCGCCGCGAAGGTGCGCCGATTCCGTTGGAGCCGCTGCGCTGTTGGGATAACGGACGCGACATCGTGTTGGCGGGTGACGCAGCGGGCGTGGTCGCGCCAGCGTCGGGTGAAGGCATTTATTACGCACTGGCAGGCGGACGCTTGGCGGGTGAAGCAGTGGCGGAATTCTTGACCACCGGCAAAGCGGCAGCGCTGCAATCGGCGCGAAAAAAGTTTATGAAAGCGCACGGTAAAGTGTTTTGGGTATTGGGCATTATGCAGCGGTTTTGGTATGCGAATGACAAACGGCGCGAGCGATTTGTCAGTTTATGTGCCGATCCCGATATTCAATATCTGACGTGGGAAGCGTATATGAATAAGCGGCTGGTAAAAGCGCGTCCCGGCGCACATTTGCGGATTTTCTTTAAAGATATGGCGCATTTATTAGGGATTGTATCGCCGCGTTCTTGAATCTGTTTTAAGGAATTGGTTTTGCCCTTGTAGCTCAGTTGGATAGAGCGATCGCCTCCTAAGCGGTAGGTCACAGGTTCAATTCCTGTCGAGGGCACCACACCAGCACATTGCGTCCATAAAAAAGGGTTAGCTAAAAAGCTAACCCTTTGTTTTTTGGTAGGCCGTGTAGGATTTGAACCTACGACCAAGAGATTATGAGTCTCCTGCTCTCACCACTGAGCTAACGGCCCAAAATCAGTCATGCCATCAATCTGCATCTAAGAAGCTGCGCAGTTTATCAGAGCGTGTCGGATGACGCAGCTTGCGTAATGCTTTTGCTTCAATCTGGCGAATACGTTCGCGGGTGACATCGAATTGTTTACCCACTTCTTCCAATGTGTGATCGGTATTCATATCAATCCCAAAGCGCATCCGCAGCACCTTTGCTTCGCGGGAAGTCAGGCTGGCAAGCATGTTTTGCGTCGCTTCGCGCAAACCCTCCGCCGTTGCCGAATCCACTGGCGAAATCACTCCTGCATCTTCAATGAAATCACCGAGATGCGAATCTTCGTCATCGCCAATCGGGGTTTCCATCGAAATCGGTTCCTTGGCGATTTTTAATACTTTGCGCACCTTATCTTCGGGCATTTCCATTCGCGTTGCCAATTCTTCCGGCGTCGCTTCGCGTCCCATTTCCTGAATCATCTGCCGCGAAATACGATTGAGTTTGTTAATCGTTTCGATCATGTGTACCGGAATACGAATGGTGCGAGCTTGATCGGCAATAGAACGGGTAATCGCTTGACGAATCCACCACGTTGCGTAAGTAGAAAATTTATAACCGCGCCGGTATTCAAATTTATCTACTGCCTTCATTAAACCGATATTGCCTTCCTGAATGAGATCAAGGAATTGTAAACCGCGATTGGTGTACTTTTTCGCAATGGAAATCACCAAGCGCAAATTGGCTTCTACCATTTCCTTTTTTGCTCGCCGCGCTTTCGCTTCACCAATCGACATCTTGCGATTGACTTCTTTAATTTCACCCACCGTCAAAATGTTTTCGTGTTCAATATCCTGAAGTTTGCGTTGAGCGCGGCGAATATCGGTTGCCAATTCAGTCAAACGCGGAACGTAAGGTTGACCACTGCTCAAATGTTGATCGAGCCAACCCATATTAGTTTCGTTTTTCGGAAAACTATCAATAAATAATTTGCGTGGCATTCCCGCCTGCTCAATACACAGCGCCATCAATTGACGTTCCTGTGTGCGAATGCGTTCAATCGTTTGCCGCAAAATCTCAGTCAATTCTTGAAATACAGAAGCGACTAATTTGAATTGCAAAAACACTTCTGAAACTTCCGCCATTGCAGCACGCGAACGCGCATCATCACGCCCGTGTTCTTCTAATGCAGTGCGCAATACGCCAAAACGCTCGCGTAATAATTGCGCCCGTGCTGCGGCATCTTCTGGATCAGGACCGGTATACACCGGCGCAGCGCTCTCATCTTCATCATCATCTTCATCTGAATCAGTCGTTTCGAGTACAGTTTTATCCAATGGAATTGCAGTATCGACAACCACCACCGGCGGCGGCACTGCTACTTCATCATCGCCATCATTAAATCCAGAAATCACATCGGTTAAACGGGTTTCTTCACGCTCAACCCGATCAAAAATTTCAATGAGTTTTTCAACGGTGCGCGGATAAACTGATAACGCAGCCAATACTTGATTTAATCCATCTTCAATACGTTTGGCGATTTGCAATTCACCTTCACGGGTTAACAATTCAACCGTACCCATTTCGCGCATATACATTCGCACCGGATCAGTGGTGCGACCAAACTCACTATCAACGGTGGCAAGGGCAGCGGCAGCAGCCTCGGCAGCATCATCATCGGAAACAGCGGAATCGCTCAGAGTATGATCAACCACATCAGGCGCAATTTCCTGCACCATGATGCCCATCTCGTTAATCATTCGAATGATGTCTTCGATTTGATCGGTTTCGACAATACCGGAAGGCAGGTGATCGTTGACCTCGGAATAGGTCAGATAACCCTGTTCCTTGCCCTTGGCGATCAGTTGCTTCAGTTGCGACTGCTGCTGTTCTTGATCCATGGGATACCTTAAATCAATAAAAACGCTGGGGGAAGCGGATGAAAAGTTAACTAGAAATTGTAGCACTAATCGCCTGTTTCAACCGTGCGTTTAGTCGCACAACCTGACGCTGAAGGTGATGACCCTTTAACTTGGTCAGTAGCGGCACAACGCGAGAACTTGCAAGCAACAAACTGCTTGCACTATTCGCAACACTGGCGCGAACAGTTCGGCACAATGGGCATTCAGCAAAATCTCGTTGAGGATAAATAGTTGTCAGATTTAATCATTCATTTTGAAAAGCCCTGTGATTGGGCTAAAACGGTTCATGTGCATTATTGGAGTGGTCACAACGACGGCATTGAAAGTGCATGGCCTGGTGTGGCGATGGAGCCAGTTGAAGGCAATTGGTTTCGTTATCGGTTTTCAGGATTAAAAGCACTGCATCTAGTATTTAATGATGCACAAGGACGGCAAACATCTGATCAATTCCGCGCAGTAAATGGTTGGTTTGATGCAATCGGTCATTGGTCGCCCACTAAACCCGCTGCGCGTCTACCAGCACCCACAAAAACTTATCCACCAGCGCCACGTTATCAGGTTGCAGCAGCATTGCGTCCACTGCAAGAACGCACTGATTTTCGTGAAGAAACGATTTATTTTCTATTGACCACGCGCTTTTATGATGGTGATCCATCCAATAATTTTTTCTGCCGAGATCGGATTGAATTTGATGCGAATGGAAAACCAATTGATCCGCACTGGCGCGGCGATTTCAAAGGATTAATTCAGCGTTTGGATTACATCCGCGATCTTGGTTTCACAGCGATTTGGATTACACCACCAGTTGAAAACCGATCTGGATTGGATTATCACGGGTATCATGCGTATGACTGGACGCGTATTGATCCGCGTTTAGAATCGCCCGATGCCACTTATCAAGATTTAATTGATGCTGCGCATTCAAAAGGCATTAAGATCATTCAAGATGTGGTGGTGAATCATTCCTGTCAATACGGAATACGCGGGCAGGTACATATTGATCATTTGCCAATTAAATACTATGTGCCGCACGGTTCAGAACCGCAGCGCGTGAATCACGGTCCGTATCAAGGCTGCCTCGGCAATTACGCATGGGCGAACCACGATGACATTGATAATCCGCTTGCGCCGGAATGGTACCGCGAGCGCCACGTCCGCGATCCAGACGGCATCGAGCCGCTTGTTGATCCGAAAACCGGCGAAACTGTCCCGAAAGCGGGTTATCAGCCGGGGCGTTTTTTCGGCGTTGATGCGCAATCGCTCGATCCAAATTGGTATCACCAAGACGGGTTTATTTGCGGCGGCGATTGGGAAAGTGCGCATCCGTTGCAGCAAAAACATCTCGCTGGCGACTGCATCGACCTCGCCACCGAACGCCAAAATGTGAAGGATTATCTGATTGATGCAATCAATTGCTATTTGGATATGGGCGTTGATGCGCTGCGCATTGACACCGTGAAACACGTTGAGCGCGATAATTTGCTCGAATACGTCAATGCGTGGAAAGCGCACAAACCGGGGCTATTTGTTTTTGGTGAAAATTTGGTGAAGGGCTACGGTTTCGGCGATCTCGGCGGCGGTGATAACGGACCGTCGCAGATTCGTCCGTGGTGGTACACGCGGCTGGGTCACGATCCGCGTGATCCCGAATCCGGCGGTGATTCTGGGTTTCCGCAATTGGATTTTGGGCTGTTTTCAACCTTCCGCGATACCGTCAGCAAAGGCACTTACGCGGGCAGCGCACAAATTCTCGGCATGGATTGGATTTACGGTGACGTGACCCAGCTCGTCACCTTTCTGCAAAACCACGATGTCGGCCCAGATAACGATTTCAAATATCGCTTCAAAGGCGAGCAGTGGATGGCTGCGGCAGCGTATAACCTGATTTGGACGGTGCGCGGCATTCCGTGTCTGTATTACGGCGAGGAAATCGAGTTCATGCGCGGCGCACCGCAAGACGTTGAAGGAGAACGCGATGTGCTCAGTCAAACCGGCCGCGCTTATTTTGGCGACCATCTCTCCGATGAACGCATCAGCCACACGCAAGCGCATCCTATTTATCGCCACATTCAACGCCTCAACTTAATTCGTCGCACCATTCCGGCGCTGCAAAAAGCGCGGATGAGCCATCTGGCCGAATGGGGCAGCGGAATGCGTTTCGTGCGCGATCATTCTGAAACCGGCAGCTACGTCGTGGTCGGGCTGGCGATTGGCAGCGATCAACAAATTGCCATCGAAGGCGTCCCCGCAGGGATTTACCGCGACGCCGTGACTGGCGCCGAAATCCACAGCGACGGACGTTTGGGATTCATGGTGAAGGCAAATTCCGCCGGAATTTACGTGCTCAACGGTCCCGGCAAAATCGGTGAAGATGGAGTGTATTTACGTTGAACAACAATAACTTGCATTTGCCAGAAGCCCTCGCTGCCCCGCGCCAGCATTTCCTCACCGCCAGCGGCGAACGCATCGCTTATTACGCCGACACCAGTGGCACTGGGCGTCCGCTGGTGCTGATTCACAGCATTAACGCCGCGCCGAGCAGCTTTGAATTGCAACCACTGTTTGCGCATTATCAAGGGCAACGTCCAGTTTACAGCCTTGATTTAATTGGCTTTGGTCATTCCGAGCGCCCTGATTGCGCCTACACGCCAGCCCGATTTAGCGCCGTGATTGCGGAATTTCTGACCAAGGTTGTCCAGCAACCGGCGGATGTGCTGGCGCTGTCATTGAGCAGCGAATTTGCGGCCCGCGCCACGCTCGCTGCGCCAGCGTTGGTGCATTCACTGGTGCTAATTTCGCCCACTGGATTTATGACGCGCCCGCTGCCGAGCGCCCGCGCTGCTCGCATCACGCACCGATTGCTGCGTCTGCCCGGATTAAGCCAGTGGCTTTATAACCTCGTCGCCTCGCGGCGCAGCATTCGTTATTTTCTGGGACGTTCCTTCGTTGGCGCAGTGCCGGAGGCGCTGATTGATTACGCCCACGCGACTGCGCATCAGCCCGGCGCTCGCCACGCGCCGCTCACCTTTTTATCCATGCAATTGTTTACACCAGACGCCCCAGCGCAGCTTTACGATCGGTTGGCGCTGCCAGTGTTGGTCATCGCCGATCAAGACCCGTACATCACTTTTGAACGGTTGGATGCGTTTGTCGCTGCGCATTCGACATGGCGTTCGGTCTCGCTCGCGCCACATTTAGGAATGCCCCAGTGGGAAAAACTGCCGGAAGTGGTTGCAGCATTAGCGCAGTTTTGGGAACAGGTTGAAGTCGGGAAATCGTCGTTAAACTCAGATTCGAGGCGCGTTCATGATTAAGCAATATCCATCAAAACCGGAGCTTGAAACGGCGTTCAAAACCATTCGCCAAGCGCAGGTGCCACAGATTCCTGATGTTGTGCTGGCGCTGCGGGCGGAACTCGCTCGCACCGAGCCAAACGTCAAGGCAGTTGCCAATCTCATCGCCCAAGATTTGGCGCTGACCGGTCAAATTTTGAAACGGGTTAACTCGCCGCTGTTTGCGCTCTCAAACAAGATCACCGGTGTTCAGCAAGCCGTGGCATTGATAGGCATCAATCGTCTGGTCAATTTAGTCACTGCCGAAGCAGTCGAACGGTTGCTGGAACATCCGCCGGGCGCAGCGCGAGTCATTTGGGAATCGATCATGGAACAGGCGCAGGTCGCAGTGACCATTGCGCAGAAAGTGACCAATCTCAATTTAGAAGAAGTGTATCTATTCGGCATCATGCACGATGTCGGCAGCTTGATTTTCGCTGAACAATTAGACAATTACGGCTATGAATGGGTGCTGCGTTCTGGTTCGCCACAGTCGTTGCTGGCGCATGAGCAAGCTGCGCTTGGCGTCGATCACACGACTGTTGGCTTTCTGCTGGCGAGCATCTGGCAGCTTCCCGATCACCTCACGCTGGCGATTTACCATCATCACGCAGCGAATTATCAGCAACTGGAAGATTCCCGGGTGCGGGCATTGGTCGCCATCACCCAATTGACTCATGCGCTGATGGCGCTGCCGTTTGGCACGCACGACCAGCCAGAAATGCTGACGTATCGTGATCGCGGACGCTTGGAACTAGATATTTCTGAAGAAGATTGGGCGGGTTTATGCAAACACGCGATGGAAGGAAGTTGGCCGGGCTAAATGACACGCCGAATGCCACTGCATTCGACGCGACCACATACGAAATCAGCCGTTGGTGCGAGAATCGGTAAGTGACATCACCCGTACCTGTTTCGCAACGCTGGCGCTGAGTTTTGCGCCAGTACCGGCAGGCACTTTCAACTGATTGATGTCTTTATTGCCGAACCAGCTAGATTTAATTTCAGGATTCAGGCGCTGAATCTCCGCAAAATCCACGCCGCTGGAAGTGGCAACCCGCACCAGATTCATCGGCTCGCGTGACACCAGCATTTCTGCACGCGGACGATCAGCAATTGCGGGCAGCGTCAAACCGTATTGACGCGCATCGGTGACTAAACGGGCAGTGGCGAGAATTTGCGGCACATATTGTCGGGTTTCTTGCGGCAGATCGAGCGACCAAAAATCGGTGGCTTTTCCTGCACGGCGATTGGCTTCGATCGCAGCATCCACGCGCCCAGGGCCGCAGTTATACGCCGCCATCGCCAGTTCCCAATTGCCATCAAAACGTCGATTTAATTGCGCGAGATAATCCAACGCAGCACGCGTGGAGGCGACGACATCGCGGCGCTCATCGGTATCATGGTCAAGTCGCAACCCCATTTCACGGGCGGTGTAAGGCATAAACTGCCACATGCCGCCAGCCGCTTTGGGTGAAGTCGCCGCTGGGTTATAACGGCTTTCGACGTGTGGCAGCAGCGCCAGCTCCATCGGAAACCCGCGCCGTTCGATTTCATTCACGATGGTTGAGAGATAAGGCGTTGCTTTACCAGACATCTTTTCTAAATAGCGCGGATCACGGCGAAACTGGTTCAGCATGGAGTCGATGCGCGTGTCTGCGTGTAGATCAAGACGCATTCCCGAACGTACTCGATTCCACAAATCAGCGCCGTTCCCAGCGGACACTTCGGTACGAACGACGCGGCGAGTATTAATCGTGTTGCCAGCAATATCGCGGGCGGGTCTGACAAAGCCATATTCACGCGCAGAAACCGCACCAGAATAGGTTTGAAATGTCTGTGGAGACATTCGGCTGACTGGCGCAGCCGGTTAACAGCGGTAATGCAAGGATACCCAGCGCGTAGGCGCTGCGCCCAAAAACGTCGCATCAAGCATGAAAACCCATCTGCTTTTCACTAACTATTTGATTAAATGACATATTATTTTTGCACCACGCATCATACGCAAAGGGCTGGATAATTCCAGACACCGCCACCTGCTGCGACCCGCTAATTTCACGACAACGCTGGGGATCGTGAGTACCATGAATGCTTGATTAAAGGGGTATGATGGCTAGTGCATAGTAAATAAAAAGTTTACAAATACTAACAATTGTTGATAATTGTATTCCATGAAATATGAATCTAGCAGAAAAGCAGCGTTAATACTGGGAGTGCATCCAAACACGCTTAGGAGAATGGCGAATGATGGAGAGATTGAAACCATCAGAATATCAGGACAACGAAAATACAACGTTGAATCCTATTTGGGCGCAATTGAGTCTGCTGTCATCTGTTACTGTCGTGTGTCCAGCTATAAACAAAAAGATGACCTTGACCGCCAAGTTCAATTCATGCGCAATCAATATCCACACGCAGAAATAATTAAGGACATTGGTAGTGGACTCAATTTCAAAAGAAAAGGACTTAACACCATTTTGGAACGCGCAATGCGCGGAACTCACATCACGCTTGTGGTTGCCCACCGAGACCGACTTGCGCGATTTGGACATGAACTCATTCGCTTTGTTATCGAGTCAAATGGTGGAAAACTCGTGGTTTTATCAGAAGACTCACTCAGCCCCGCAGTCGAACTTAATCAAGACTTGCTCAATATCCTACACGTCTTCAGTTGTAGAATGCCTGGACTTAGAAATTACAAAAAGCAAGTTGCTCAAGCTATATCCAACCGCGCAGAACAGAGCGCAATTCAAGCACTGGATGACAGTGAGCCGCTACGTTTATAACGCCACGATTGCCTTGTTACGCGATTATGAGGGAGCAAAGCCATCATGGATGGACATTAAAAAGATGTTCACCCGTTTATTGCCTGCATGGACAAAAGATACGCCTTTTCAAATTAAAGGCACTGCCATTAAAGATGCACACAACGCTTTTTGGAAAACGTGCAAAGCCAATAAAGGCAGTGGCAAGCCTGCGACCTTTCGCTTTCGTAGCCGCAAAGACCCGATACAATCCTGCTTTATTCCCAAAACTGCTATTAGCAATAAAGGTATTTACCCACAAGTCTCTGGCAAAGGTTTGGGTTATGCCGAATCTTTGCCAGAGTCTTTTCGTGACTCCCGGCTGGTATGGAAAGCTGGCAAATTTTACTTAGCCGTCCCCACAAAACACCTTGTACCTTATGGCGAGAACCAAGCCCTTGGTGTGGTAGCGATTGACCCCGGCGTAAGAACGTTTGCGACTTTCTATTCAACTGATTCATGTGGCTTGATTGGCAGTGGCGATTTTTCACGCATTCAACGCATGGCGCATTACCTTGATGATTTGCTTTCCCGTGCATCGAAAGCAGGGAAACAAAAAAAGAAAAGAATGTTGTTAGCGGGTTTACGAATGCGTCAAAAGGTGCAGAATCTCATTGATGAACTGCACCACAAAGCCGCGTTGTTTTTTGTAAAAAACTTTGATTGTATTCTGCTGCCCACTTTTGAAACTTCGCAAATGGTCGGTAGAGCAGGTAGAAAAATCAGAAGTAAAACCGTCCGCAATCTGTTGACCTTTGCCCATTATCGCTTTAAGCAGTTCTTGAAAAATAAAGCATTTGAGTATGGAAAAACAGTGTTAGATGTGTGTGAAGCGTATACCAGTAAGACTCACCCCAAAACGGGTGAAATAAAACAAATTGGTGGCGCAAAAAGAATACGATTACTCTCTGGAGATTGGGTTAATAGAGATGTTGTCGGAGCGCGTAATATCCTGTTACGCGCCTTGGTAGATATACCCCACGTTTTTAACGTGGCAGTTAACGAAAGTTAAGAAAAATGTATCGGTATGACGGTTTCTAACGACCACAAATCTCCATTCGCAGGTCTACAACACTGGTATCGCTCACCACTCGGGCGTCGAGTAGCGCAGCTTGAAGGTCTATGTGTGCGCCGCTTACTCAGCACCAGCTTTGGTTATTACTTGTTGCAAATCGGCTTAACGGAATTGTGGTGGGAAGCACTGGCAACCTGTCGGATTCGGCATCAGGTGTTACTGACTTCAGCGCCAGCAAATAGAAGTGCTGGGTTGACGATTGCGGGCGCGGAAACAGATTTACCGCTTGCTGCCGATAGCATCGACGCAGTGTTATTACCACACACGCTTGATTTCACGACTGATCCTCGGCGAGTGCTGTGCGAAGTCGAACGGGTGTTAATTCCAGAAGGACGCGTGATTGTGGTGGGTTTTAATGCGGTGAGCTTTTGGGGCTTGTGGCATTTGGCGCTGGGGTCTCAGCAGCAAATGCCTTGGTGCGGACGCTTTAGAACTGCCGCGCAGATTGAAAGCTGGCTTGAAAGCGCCGGATTTGTGGTTGAGGTTTGCGAACATCTGTTGTTTTGTCCACCGCTGCGTCAGGTTTACGGCGCTGGCTGTTCGCCATTGGAAGCACTAGGACAACGCTTGTGGCCATTCTTTGGCGGAGTGTATGTGATTCGCGCTGTCAAACGAGTCGCCACGCTCACGCCACTCAAACCAGCGTGGTCACGGCGTTGTCCAGTATTACCGGGCACTGCCGTGCGCCCCACCACTCGCGGTAACGATCATGGCTGATTGTGTTCAGGTATTCACCGACGGCGCCTGCAAAGGCAATCCCGGACCGGGCGGCTGGGGCGTGTTATGGCGTCGTGGCGCAGTGGAACAGGAACTTTATGGCGGCGAGCGGGACACGACGAATAACCGCATGGAGTTAATGGCGGTGATCGTGGCACTGGAAACGCTCGATCGCACTGCGCCGCTGGAAATCACCACCGATTCGCAATACGTCGCTCGCGGCGTGAATGAATGGATGCGGAAATGGAAACGCAATGGCTGGCGCACTGCGAATCGTGAGCCAGTGAAAAACCGCGATCTGTGGGAGCGTTTAGACGTTGCGCTCAAGGGTCATCAGGTGCGCTGGTGCTGGGTCAAAAGTCATGCCGGTCACGCCGATAACGAACGCGCTGATCGGTTAGCCAATCAAGGTGTTATTGGTCATCGCAAGGTCTCAAACATGCGTCAAATTGCCCTCGATACAGAAACGACTGGACTTTCTTTTGCTGCTGGTGATCGCGTGATTGAAATCGGTTGTGTGGAACTTATTGATCGCCAACTTACCGGCAACGAGTTTCACTGCTATTTGCAACCAGATCGCGCAGTTAATCCGAGGCGCTCAAAGTTCACGGTATCACCGACGCTTTTCTGGTGGGAAAACCGCGCTTTGCGGATATCGCCGAGGAGTTTTTGAATTACATCGGCGATGCCGAGTTAATTATTCACAACGCGCCATTTGATAGCGGTTTTCTTAATCACGAATTGCGTAAATGGCGAGCACAGACGCCGCTGCTACACGAGCGCGGCAGTGTGATTGACACGCTGGACATGGCAAGAAAGCGTCATCCCGGACAGCGCAATAATCTGGATGCGCTGTGCAAACGTTATGACGTGAACAACAGTCGGCGCGATGTGCATGGAGCGCTACTTGACGCAGGAATTCTCGCGGCGCTTTATCTCGCCATGACTGGCGGACAGGTGACGCTGCATCTCGGCAGTCAATCCTTAACGCCCAACGCTTCCAACGCGCTAGCCGCAGCGCGTCATCTCCTCAACAGATCGACCTCCGCTGCCGGTGATTCACGCCGATGCAGCCAGTTGCGCCGCACATGACGCCCGTCTCGCTGCCATTGCCGCCGTGAGCGGTGATAACTGTCTGTGGTTAAAAAATAATTCATAACCCGCAGTCGTATTGGTGACGCAGTGGACGCTGAAAGTGATGGTTTCACCGAGGTTCCATTGCGGCATTTACCGTCGCCGTGGCTCGGTCATCTGCTGGTGTTCGGATTGCTGTTTGCACTGGTTTTCGGCTGGTTTTTCGTGCAAACCCGCCAAGCGCAGCAGGTATTTTTGGAAGATGCCAGCGCCCGCGCCCGCCTGTTAACCGATGCAGTGATGCTGCACACCCGTGGAGCATTGCTGGCGGAGCGCGTCACCGCCGATATTTTGACCCGCTTTCTCGGCAATTCAGCGCGGTTTGTCGCCTATCTCGACGGCGTTGCGCCTTTCCGTGCTGATGAACTGAGCGCCTTTGCGGATGAAGCTGGACTGTCAGTGATTCGACTGATTCGCGCCGAAGGCATCGTGCAAGGCCCGCAGAATGGCAACCCGAGATTCCGCCGGATTGCGCCCAACTCGATCAACTCATTCGCCTGCCTGCCGTACACACTATTCTGTTTGGCGTTGCTGTTTCAGAATCAAGCGGTTGTGTGTTGGTCGGTTTGGATAGTCGCCACACTGAAGCGTTAGAAGCAGCGATTGGTTTGCCGAACGCGCTGGCAGCAGTTGCCAAATTACCGGGCGTGGTTGCAGTGCAACTGGACGGCGCGTTGCAACTGGAATCTGCCGCGCCAGCCGCGACCGCACTCCCGCAGATCGCCATGCGCAAACTGCCGGATGGACGCACCGTTGCCGCGCCAGCGCACCAATGGCGGGAGCGCAATTGCTGCTGGATTTGGATGCAGGGCCGTTGTTGTCGATGCGCGAACGGCTGTGGTGGCAATTTCTCGGTTTTATGCTGGCGCTGGGCAGCGCCGCCGCGATGGGCGGTTGGATTCTGTATCGTCACCAACGCGCTCACGAGCGCCAGCGATTGCGTATGAACGGCGGTTATCGCGCCAGCGCGAAGAAGCCGGTTTAGGACGCGCCGCCGCCGCCATCGCGCACGAAATCCGCAATCCACTCAATGCGATGGCGATGGGATTGCAGCGGCTGCAACTCGAAGCGGATGAATTACTGCCGGCGCATCGTCGCCTGCTGGACATCGTGTTTGCCGCCGTGGGGCGCACCAACAGCACCGTGACGGGTTTATTGGATTACGCCCGCCCGCTGCATCCTCGGCGCGAGCGGCTGGCACTGGATGCGTTGGTCAGTGAGCAATGAGTTTGTATCAACGGCAATTCGAGGCGAGCGGGCGGCAGTTGGTGCTGGCGCTGCAACCGCAGACGTGGATCAGCGGCGATCCCGATCTGTTGCGGCAAGTGCTGGATAATCTGTTGCGGAATGCGCTGGAGGCCAACGCGCCAGCGGGCTTGATTGACATTCGCGTGGAGCGCAGCGGTCAATTCGCGCAACTGCGGATTGCCAATGACGGGTTGGAGCTGGCAGCAGCGGACGTGATGCAGATTGTGGAGCCGTGGTTTACCACCAAAACGACGGGCACGGGCTTGGGTTTGGCGATTTCGCAGCGGATTATCACTGCGCACGCTGGGCAGTTGACGCTGCAGTGCCGCAGCCGGGGCGGTTACAAATCTGCGTTCAATTGCCAGTGCGTTTCACGGAGTGACGGAAACGAATGAAAATTTTGATTGCCGACGATGACGCGATGCAGCGCGAACTGCTGGCGGGATTTCTCGAAAAACAGGGTTATGCCGTGTGCACTGCCGCTGATGGATTGAGGCGATGGCAGTGTTTCGTCAAGAACCCATCGCGCTGGCGCTGCTCGATCATCGAATGCCGGGCTTGACTGGCGATCAAGTGCTGGCGCAGATGAAAGCCGAAAATCCGCTGCTGCGAGCGATGATGATGACGGCTTACGGCGCGGTGGACATGGCGGTCAAGGTGATGAAATTGGGCGCGGATGATTTCATCGAAAAGCCGATTAACTTGACGCAACTGCTGGAAAAAATTGAACAAATCGCCCAAACGCGAGCAGTCGCCGAGGATGTCGCAGAGTGACGGCAGCGGTCGAAACGGCGCGTTGCCGCTGGCGATCATCGGCGACAGTCCGGCGATGCGTGACACCTTGTCGCTGGTGCGGCGCGTTGCTGATAGTCCGTGGAATGTGCTGATTCAGGGCGAAACCGGCACGGGTAAAGAGTTGATTGCACGGCTGATTCATCTGCTCAGTCCGGCAGCCGAGGCGCCGTTTATCGAGGTGAACTGCGCGGCGATTCCCGAAAATCTGTTTGAAAGCGCGTTGTTTGGTCACGAAAAAGGCGCGTTTACCGGCGCGGAGCGTCAGCATCGCGGCTGCTTCGAGCGGGCGAGCGGCGGCACGTTATTTCTCGACGAAGTGGGCGAATTGCCGCTGGCGCTGCAAGCCAAATTGCTGCGGGCGTTGCAGGAAAAACGCATCCATCGCGTCGGCGGCGAGCGCGAGATTGTCGTCAACGTGCGCGTGGTGGCTGCAACCAATCGGGATTTGCGGGCGCTGGCGGAAGCCGGCAGTTTCCGCGAGATTTATTCTTTCGACTCAATGTGTTGGATATTGCGTGCCGCCGCTGCGTCGTCGCCGCGAGGACATTCCGGCGTTAATCGCGCATTTCATCGCTCGTGATGCGCGGCGTCCGCTTCAGCTCGCGCCGGACGCGCTGGATGCGCTGATTCGTTACGATTATCCGGGCAATGTGCGCGAGTTGGAACATCATTCAGCGCAGTTTGACGCTCACGCGGGGCAATCGGTGCAACCGAGCGATTTGCCTGCCGAAGTACGCCGTTCACCAGCGCCGAGCAAGGTTTGCTGCAAGAGCGTTTGGACACGTTAGAACGCGATTTACTGCGGGTGGCGTTGGAAAATGCGGAATGGATTCAAACTCGTGCTGCCGATCAACTCGGCATCAGCGAGCGGGTGCTGCGGTACAAAATGGGCAAATACGGATTGCGGCGTTAAACATTGGTCGTTATAGTCGCCCACGGTGATCGTCGTCGGTCCCCTCGCAACGCGAAACCGTGACCCGGTCAGGCCCGGAAGGGAGCAGCCGCAGCAGTTGAAGCGTGTGCCGGGGTGTGGCTGGCGACGATTACCATTTTTTTATCTGCAAGTGTTTCATTTTCTGCACGTTTTATCGCCATTCCACCACCCATTTCAACACCGCTCAGGGCTGCGCCAACTGCAAACCATGCCGGTGATACCAAGCACGATCCAGCGACCATTCCACTGATTTCACATCTGGCTCGGCCAGCATCAACGCAATCACATGACGTTCCTGTTGCTCGAAACGCGCACGAGCGGCTTCGACTGCTGGGTCTTGCGCTGTTTTCTCTTTTAAGCTGGGATCAAGCGTTTGCAAAAATGGCTCAAGCGGCATTTCTGAGGCATGAGGACTCGTCAGCGTCACAATCCCGTTAACAAACAACACTGCCTTAAACTGATAGGGATAATTGATCAGCACCGGGTCTTGCTCCAGCAGCGTATTGAGCTGCCAAATGCGCGGAGCCAAATCACGATTCCAGGCTAATGAAACAATTAACAGCACTAACAGCACCGTTGAAATGAGCATCGCGTTACGGGTTAAACGATCCATAGTGTTAACAACACCTGTGTTGTTGTGAGTTAGAAATGATGCCAGTCCGATATTTGTGACGTGCATCACCATCTGGAACGACTGACCACGCAGTGGTTCGTCAGTCTCTTATCGAAAGCATACAATTTCTACTTTATTCGCTGTCTGCTTTATTCCAGACCGCTCACAAGAATGAGAAGTATTTTGCGCAAAGACCTGTGGTTGAAAATGCCGCGACTCGACTTTTTACGTTTACGTCCTTACGGAGCGTCACTCGCAACTCCGGCTGTTCGCGTGTGGCTCGGCTTTGCCTGGGTCATCATCCTTTTGATGGCCAGCATCGAAGGCATCGTGTGGGGACTGGTAAGCGCATCCATCGTGCCCGACGCGATCAGGTGGCTACAACCCATTGCTGGGTTGTTCATGTTTGCATTGATGTTTTCGGTGATTTGGATCGTCGATGCGTCATTGATTATGTCCGAACGCCCAACGTTACGTTCTCGCCGCTGGAATCCGTTTATTAACCAAGGCTTTGGCGCAGTATTTCGCTGGTTTTTTGGATTACTGCTGCGGGTTGCGATCGTCGCCGTATCGCTCTATGTCACTGCGCCGTTTCTCGGCAAATTGATTCGCGCTGACGACATCAGCAGTTATCACCAGCGCCAAGTAGAACAGTATTACGCCCAGCGCGATGCCATGTTGCAGACGCATGTCCGCGAACGCGCCGCGCAAATTGAGGCGTTGTATCGGGAACGCACCCAGCCGCTGGAAGCGGAAATTGGGCGCATCAATCAGGCGCTGGCGCTGGAACGTGATCGTCGTCTGCAAATGGAAACTGAATACGCGCCGGAGCTGGCAATCCTGCGGCAGGATTTGGTCGCAGTGCGGGAACGGCTCGGCAATGAAGTGATGGGGCGCAAGGGTCGCCCGGAAGGTCGCGGTCCCGAAGCGCGTAAATGGGAAATCAACGCCCAACAGATTGCGAGTGTGCTGACGGCGAAACAAGCTGAAGTAGATAACCGTTTAAGCGCCGTGATCGCGCAAATCAAAGCGTTGGAAGATTCGTTGGCGACTACTTCTGAACGTCTCAATCAACTTCGGCAGGAACAACAAACGCGGCTTGATCAGGCAACAGCAGAATTGAGGGCGCAGCAAGTAGAAGCCTTGCCGCCGCGTCTTACCTTCGCTGCTCGCTCCAAAATCCTCCACGCGCTGCGCCAAAGTCCAGATGAAAATGGCGTTCCGCATTTTGAAACCGTTGAAGGTTTTTCGCAGGCAGCACTCGGTGTGCTGTTTTTCGCGTTGATTGCGCTCAAACTGTTTGAACCAGCGGCAGTGAGCGCGTATTTCAGCGAAACGATGCAGTTGCAATATCGCAAATATCTGGTTGGCGGTTTGGCGGACATTCCCGGATTTGAGACGTGGCAAGATGCAGATCAACAGCTTAATCCGTTGGAATTTGTGCGTTTGTGGCAACTTTATGAAAAAGACCCTGCGGCGTTTTATGCGGCGCGACAAGCCTTTTTAGAAGTGCGCGAACCGTTATTAAAATATCAAGCTGGTCAATCATTTGAGCAAGAATTACTCCAGTTGCGGCAGGAGAATTTGCAGCAAGAACATGAGTTTGTGAGTCGTCGCCGTGATCTGGAACTCGCTGCCTATGATCAGGAATTGAGTCTGCGCACAGCGCAGTTAAAGGCGCAGTTGGATGAGCAAACGCGGGCGCAATTGGATCAGCGGCGCGTGGAGCTGGCCAGTGAATTGCACAAAGCGCGAGCAGATTGGGCGCGGCAGCGGGCGATTGAAGAAGAAACTCTGCTCCAGCAACGTGAAGCCTTTGAACAGGCGCAGGAAGTTGCTCGCAATGAATTGCGTGCACGTCTGCATGATATTGAACGGCTGCGCGAGCAAACTTTGACCGATGTGCAGCAAACTGAAGCAGAACGGCGGCAGACGCATTTGCAGCAGTTGAGCGAACAAGCGGCCAATCGTCGCCGCGAGGCTTTTCAAATTCGTTTGACCGGCATCCGTTTTGAGCTCAACCGCCTGCGCGGATTGGATGCGAAACAGAGCGCCGATTTGCGCAATTTGCGGCAATCTGGGCGCAAACTGGAAGAAGAAATGGCTACCGTGAGCCAGCATCTGGAAACCGCCGAAGCTGCACAAACCACGCGCAATGTTGAAATTGAGCTGCTGAACCGTCGCCTCGCCGCTGCGAGTAAGGCAACAGCGAACACGCCAACGCGCATGAGTTTTTGGTTTGGACGCCGCGCCACCGATACGCAGTCAGTCAACGAATTGAAACGGGAGCTGAAAGCATTGCAAAAGCTCGCGCAGACTGAGGGCGAACGATTGGTGCGCTGGCGCGATGAATCCCGACGCCTTGAAGTGCGCAAACTCGCGCATGACAGCAGCGTTGCTGAAATCGCAGCACGTCTGGATGCCACGCAAGACCGCATTTTGTTTTATGAAGAAAGTCTTGGTCGCCTATTGTGTGCTCAGGCAGAAACGGATTTTGAGACCGAATTGCGCGACATTATGGCAACGCCAGATGCCGATCAAAACGCCAATCCCGTTGAAACAACATGATTTTCCACCGCTGTTGACTCGCTAATGGTTGCAAATGATGAGCGACTCCCAAGCGCAATTTATTGAAGTCGATGCCCTGCGTGTTGGCATGTATATCTATCTTGATTTGGGTTGGATTGGCCATCCTTTTGCGCTTAACAACTTCAAAATTATCTCTGCCAGTCAAATCGAAACTATTCGTGGCTTGGGGGTGCAGCGCCTGCGCTGGTCGCCGGAACGCAGCGATTTAGAACTCCCGACACCGTCGCCGCCGTCCGCTGCTGAGATCGAAGCAGAAGCTAAAAGCGCCGCACTGGCAGATCACCGTCAACGTTTGCTGGATCAACGGGCAACGTTGCAGCATTGCGAACGCGAGTTTTCCAACGCCACCCAAACTTTTCGCCATCTGCTCAAACAGGTGCAGCATCAGCCCACTGTCGCCGGTGAGCTGGCGGAAGAAATGGTCAGCGGTTTGGTCGGCAATCTGTTTGAGCAAAGCGAATCGTTCATCCGTTTGCTGTCTGAAAAAGCTGGCGAACATGCTTCATTGCATACCATCAATGTCACGGTGATTGCGTTATTGCTGGGCAAACGGCTGGGTTTGGATGCCACAGCACTCAAACCGCTGGGTTTGGGCGCTCTGCTGCACGACATTGGCAAAATAGCGTTGCCGGAGCGGTTGCGCTGGCGCGACAAAGGTTTGACTACTGCCGAACATCGCTTATTTCAGCAACATGCACTTTATGGGGCGGAAATGGCAACGCGCATGGGTTTAGATGACGCAGTGTGCGCAATCATTGCCCAGCATCACGAATACATGGATGGCAGTGGTTTTCCTGAGCAATTAGCCGGTGATGCGCTTTCACCAGCATCGCGGATTCTCAGTTTAGTGAATCATTACGATAATCTGTGTAATCCAACGAATCCGGTTACTGCGATGACACCGCATAAAGTGCTGGCGCTCATGTTTGCACACAATCAACACAAATTTGATAGCAATTATCTTGGTGTATTTATTCGCATGATGGGAGTTTATCCACCCGGCTCACTGGTGTTATTAACTGATAATCGCTACGCGCTAGTCGTCTCAGTTAATTCAGCGCGTCCATTAAAACCTCGCGTGTTAATTTATGATCCGCAATTGCCCAGTGAAGATGCACTAATCGTTGATTTGGAAATGGAATCTACATTAGGAATTCGTTTAAGTCTCAAACCGCTGCAATTACCACGAGCAGTATTTGATTATCTTTCACCTGGTCAACGTCTCTGCTATTTTTTTGAACGCGCCCGCAATTTAGTTGATACGCAGGAGGTGCGATGAATCAGCCACATCATTCTGCAGTGCACAGCGAAACCCCAGACACAACTAACTGCATCGCATTGTGGCAAGGGTTGATTGAAAGCATGATTGAAGCAGTCTGGATTGTGGAGCCATTGGAATTGCGCGTGGTTGCAGCAAATCAGGTTGCCGAAGAATTGTTAGGCATTTCACGCACAGCATTAATTGGTTGTCCGGTCATTGATTTTGCGTTTACGCCAGAGGACGTATTTTTTTGGGAGGATGTCGCCGCCGGTCGCGCTGATCATTTGTTATCAGAAACATTGTTATGCCGCGCTGATCACTCTTTAGTTACGGTGTTGCGGCGTGTCAGTCGGGCGCAGTGCGCTGATGGCGTGATGTTTTATGTCGTGACAGTAACCAACCAAAGCGAGCGCCGCGCAGTTGAAAATGAATTGGAAAAACTGGTTGCCGAGCTGCGGGCAACGTTGGAATCCACTGCGGATGGGATTCTTGTTACCGATTTGGATGGTGCAATTCGCGGTTTTAATCAAGGCTTTGCGGAGATGTGGAACCTCCCCAATAACCTGCTGACCGAACGCGATGATGTTGGCGTGTACGGGTGGATGGCGCGGTCAGTGATTGACGCGAGCGCCTACGCTGGGCGCATGACCGCAATTAGCTGCGATCCCCTGCTGGAAGCCTCTGATGTCTTGATGTTGCGCTGTGGGCAAGTGCTGGAGCGCGTGACCTTGCCGCAATATGCGCGAGGCAGTCCAATTGGGCGGGTGTACTCATTTCGGAATATCACGCGGCGGCTCGCGGATGAAAAACGGCTGATGCTGGCAGCGCGGGTCTTTGAAGCCAGTTTGGATGCAATTGTGGTCACTGATCCCAGTTTTCGCATCGTCGCAGTTAATCCAGCCGGTGAACGAATGACCGGAACTACGGCGGCTGAACTCGCCGATCAACATTTATCCCAATCGCTGCCATTGTGGGTTGGTAATCGTCCGCATCACGCGATTGAAGACGCACTGCATCGCCATGGCTTTTGGCAAGGCGAAATTGTCCAACATAAAAAAAACGGCGCAGCATTTCCGTGTTTAGTTGCATTGGTGCGCGTACTAGATTCCAACGGCGCTCCTTTTCATTACGTTGCTTTTATTAAAGACTTATCAGAAGCAGTCGCCGCTCGGCAGCGTATTGAACAACTTGCTTATACCGACGCGCTGACCGGTTTACCAAATCGTGTGCGTTTAACCGAACGCTTGGAATTTGCAATTAACCTCGCTCGCCGTGATCGCACCAATTTTGCCGTGTTATTTGTCGATCTCGACCGCTTCAAACAAATTAACGATTCGCTGGGACATGTATTCGGCGACCGCGTATTGATCGAAGTAGCACAACGGCTGGTCGATTGTTTGCGCCAAGTAGATACGATTGCGCGACTTGGCGGTGATGAATTTGTATTGCTATTGCATGAGATTGACGCGCTGGGCGCAGAGCAAACTGCCCGTCGTCTGCTGGCAAGTATGACCACACCATTTATTATTGATGAAATGAAGTTTTCATTAACCTTTAGCATTGGTATTGCGCTCTATCCTGAAGATGGTGAAACGCTGGATGATTTAATTAAAAATGCCGACAGCGCGATGTATCACGTTAAAGAGCGTGGACGCGGTGATTTTCGTTTTTATCAGCGCCAGATGAATGTTGATTTATTAACCCGCATGAAAATTGATCACGCGATGCGTGAGGCGCTGGTACAGCAGCATTTTCGCCTTGCCTATCAACCGCAGGTGGATTTACGCAGCGGCACGTTAATTGGCAGCGAGGCACTCATTCGCTGGAAAGATCAAGAGCTTGGGGAATTATCGCCCGGTCAATTTATTCCCATCGCTGAAGAAACTGGCTTTATTGTTGCGCTGGGCGATTGGGTATTGCGCGAAGCAATTCGTCAAGCCGAAAGCTGGCAGGCCTTGGGAATTGATTTAACGATGTCAGTCAATGTCTCAGCAGTGCAATTTCAGCAAAGCAATTTTGTAGAATCAGTGGCGCAATTATTAGCTGAAAGCAGTTTAGCGCCGGGGCGTTTAGAATTGGAATTAACCGAATCTATTCTCGTGCAAAATGTCGATGAAGCATTGATTCGTCTTGATGCGCTGGTTAATCTTGGAGTGCAATTGGCCATTGATGATTTTGGCACGGGTTATTCAAGTTTGGCCTACCTCAAACGTTTTCCAATTCACCGCTTGAAAATTGATCAATCCTTTGTACGTGATATTCCTGATGATGACAGCGATACGGCAATTGCTACAGCGGTGATTAATTTGGCGCATTCTCTGCGTTTGCGTGTCATCGCTGAAGGAGTGGAAAACGATGTGCAACGACAATTTCTTCTTGAAGCAGGTTGTGATGAATTTCAGGGTTATTTATGCGCTCCAGCACTTACCCCTGCTGATTTTATCGCATTATTTCAACGAATCAATCTGGCTTAAAAGCAGGGATTTTTAAACCGTTTTCAGCGTTGTATTTTCACAGCAGCATTATCTTTTTATTCAGTAAAGGTGACGACATTGAACACTTCAAAGCGCAAACAAATAGAACGGATCACGCAAATGTTTTGGCTCAAACAAGCCAGCGGTGGTGTGGTTTTTGCAGTGATGACGCTGCTGTCTATTCTGTTAGCGCATTGGCTACATCAAGAAACCAATGACAATCCTAATCCCAATCCAGTGGCGTATTTAGGCGCATCTGGAGTGATGCAGGTGGTATTGCGTCCGAATGATGTTAATCAATACGTCACTGGCGGGCGAATTAATGGCGAACCCGTGGAGTTTTTAGTTGATACCGGTTCAGTCGATGTGGCGTTGCCGTATGCGCTGGCGCAGCGATTAAAACTGCAATTGACGCCGGGCGGAATGAGTATGACCGGCAATGGCGATGTCCCGACGTGGTCAGCATGGCTTGATCAAGTCGAAGTTGGTGGATTGGTCGCCTCGCAAATTAAGGCGACGATATTGCCGAACATGCAGAGCGAACGGGTGTTACTCGGCATGTCTTATCTCAAATACATGGAATTGTTATTAGCCAATGGTCAATTGACATTGCGCCCGGCTAATTTTCAGTAGCGTCTTCATTTTCTAATAGCCGTTCTTTCATGCGCCGAATGCCCAGCCATGCCACAAGGACAATGAGCGGCGCAGCAAGCCCAGTCACGTAAGTGGCATGAATGAGCCAGCCGTGCGCTTCTAATCCTTTGAGTAAATAACCGACTAAACCCACGCCGTAATAACCAATGGCAATCACCGATAATCCTTCGACAGTTTCCTGTAACCGCAATTGCAATTGTGCTCGCCGATCCATTGATTCTAATAGACTGCGGTTTTGTTCTTGTAATCGCACTTCTACTCGCGCTCGCAGCAGACTCGTTAATCGCGCAGCGCGTTCGGCTAAATCCTGTTGACGTTTAGAAGTTGAATTGCAAGTGGCAATTGCTGGCGCAAGTCGTGCATCCAGAAATTCAGTGAACGTTTGCAAACCTTCAATTCGACGTTGACGCAATTGATCGAGACGTTGCACGACCACGCCATAATAAGCGCGAGACGCTTCAAAACGAGAACTGGTGCGTGCTGCAACTGCTTCAATTTCCGCCGCCAGTGCAGTTAATTCCGCCAGCAATTCAGCATCGGGAACGCCGCGCCCCAATTCAGCATCAGTCATTCGCGCTGCAACGTTTACTAAACGCCGATCTGCATTGCTCAGACACAGATTTACTTCTCGCGCTTCTGGTAAACCGAGAATTGCCATTGCGCGATACGCATTAATTTCTAAAAAACGTTTTACTAATCGTCCGGCTTGATTGGAAGATAAACCCTGATCGCGCAATAAAATACGGGACACTCCATCGACATCAATACGCAAATCCGACCACGCTCGCGCTATTCCGCCAACGACTTCCGAGCCAATTAGTGCATTGCCTGCGAATAAAGTGCTCAATTCTTCAGTACTGCGTTCGGGCATCGTGGGCGCATCCAATGCTAGCGCGACGACCGTGACCACCTCGCCGGGCAATTCGCGCAGCCAGTCTTCGGGCAATTCAGAAAGCACTGTTGAATCAAACGGATGATCATATTCGCCCTGCTTGCTAAAGGTATAGGTAACGAATTCAGTATGGCGTTCCCAGCGCATTTGAATGTCGCCAAGCATGGCAAAATAATGTTGCTCCACCATTTCCGGTTGCGGCACACCGTAATGTTCCAGCAATTTGAATAGGTGTTTGAGATTGCGTCCGCTACCTTTTTCACCGCAAATCGTCGCAATATGTGACACTCGCGCTGGCGCTTGCAATGGTTCATAAGTGCGTGCATGTAATTCTGCAACACCTTGATAACGTAAAGGATGTTCTTTAAAAGGCAGTGCCATATATTGATTCCTAAAGCTGAGTTGAAATGATAATTACTTGATACAGTTAAACACAGTGATTTGAACGTTGCGTGACGCTATTTGAATTCACATCGAATAGATTCGTGTGCCCAAACATCACAGATTAAAAGAAAAAAGATGGGTATGGTTAAACGCCCATCTTTTTACGCATTGATTGCATTAGGGCGCAGTTAATAATTCCTCAATTTTTTTCATTATCTTCGCACTGTCTGGTGCTGTTGTGCTGATGTAATAATCAACAAAATTGCCATGACGATCAATCAGATATTTATAAAAGTTCCATTTCGGATAGGGTGCGCCAGCCGCAGCAAGACGTTCAAAAATTGGCGCAGCAGTACCATTTTTGACGCTTACTTTTTCAAACATCGGAAATTCAACTGAATAGGTCAAACGACAAAACTGTTGAATCTCTGCCTCCGATCCAGGGTCTTGATTGGCAAAGTCATTTGATGGAAAACCCAGCACAACCAATCCGCGATCTTTGTATTTGTGATAAAGCGCCTCCAGCCCAGCATATTGCGGCGTAAATCCACATTTGCTGGCGGTATTGACAATCAAAAGCACTTTTCCTGCATAGGCTTGGCAGAGATTAACGGCCTCGTCACTCGCAAGATGCCGCACCTCAAGATCAAGCAGCGATGAACAAGGTTTAGAATCAGCAGCCAATGCTGGCGTGATTGCCGTTAAACTCAATGCTAACAGGGTGTTTTTCATGGCGTATCGTTTCCAATATGATGATGGCTGTTAAGTTGAGTAACCGCAGCGAGATTGCAATAGCGGACAGCGCACCGATTTTAGGTAATCACCATGCACCGCTGCGTAATTGTGGCAATACATAATAACGAACCATTTAGGAATTAATAATGAGCGATTGGGTAAAAGGGCAAGTGGTCGGTAAACAGCAATGGGCAGAAGGTTTGTATAGTTTACAATTCGATGCGCCTATTCACGCTTTTAAAGCCGGTCAATATATTAAAGTTGCGCTTGATATTGCTGGTGAACGCATTGGACGACCTTATTCATTAGTGAATGCGCCGCAGGAGCGTCCGCTAGAAATCTTTTTTAATGAAGTGAATGGCGGATCGCTCACTGCGCCGCTATCAGCATTAAATATCGGCGATCCCGTGTGGTTAACCGCCGCTGCGGGCGGTATTTTTACACTAGAAACAGTCGCGCCAGCCGAAACATTGTGGCTGCTGGCAACCGGCACTGGGCTGGGTGTTTATCTGTCGATTCTGCGCAGCGCCGAGCCGTGGGAGCGGTTTCAGCGGGTGATTCTCGTTCACGGTGTACGCCAAGTTGCTGATTTAGCTTATCAAGACCTGTTGGCGGAAATCAGTGAACGTCACGGCGAACGGTTCCGCATGATTGCCGCAGTCAGTCGAGAAACGGGCGCTCATCTGCTAAACGGTCGCATTACCGATTTGTTGACCAATGGCGAATTGGAAACGATTGCTGGCGCGACCATCGACCCGGCAACCAGTCACGTCATGCTGTGCGGCAATTCAGCGATGATTAAAGATGCCAAAATCATTCTTGAAGCGCGGGGGCTGGTGCGTCATCGCCGCCAAGCGCCCGGCCATTACACTACGGAGCAATACCATTGAAATCAGCTACTTCGGCGCTTTACGAATCCACGTTATCCAGTCTGCCGCTGCTCGGACGTGGCAAGGTGCGTGATCTTTATCAGGTTGGCGTCGATCATTTGCTGGTGGTCGCCAGCGACCGACTGTCGGCATTCGATGTCGTGTTACCGCAACCGATTCCCAGCAAAGGCGAAGTGCTCACCCGTGTAGCCAATTTTTGGTTCGCTCGCACTGCGCATTTGGTACCGAATCATCTGGCACAAATTCCCGTGACTGCCGTGATTACCGATGTGAGCGAATTGGCGCAATTGGGTGATCGTGCGGTCGTGGTGCGCCGTCTCCAGCCACTGCCGATTGAAGCGATTGTGCGCGGCTATCTCATTGGTTCTGGATGGAAAGATTATCAGCGCCGCGGCGCAGTGTGCGGAATTGCGCTGCCTTCGGGATTGCAGCAAGCGCAGCAATTACCGGAACCGATTTACACGCCGTCAACCAAAGCTGAACTCGGCAGCCATGATGAAAATGTTGATTTTGCACAAACGGTTAAGCTGCTTGGCGCTGAATTAGCGGAACAGGTGCGGGCGCTGAGTGTGGCGATTTATACCGATTGCGCTGCCTACGCTGCCGAGCGCGGCATTATTATTGCGGATACCAAATTTGAATTCGGTCTTGATGATCACGGCAAGCTGCATTTAATTGATGAAGTTTTAACACCAGATTCATCGCGGTTTTGGCCAGCCGATCAATATCAATTGGGCAGCAGTCCACCAAGTTTTGATAAGCAATTTGTGCGCGATTATTTGGAAACTCTGAATTGGGATAAGACACCGCCCGGTCCGCAATTGCCGCAAGAAATCATTGACCGCACGGCAGAGAAATATCGTGAAGCAGAACGACGGTTAACGGCTTAACTGATCCGCGTATCGCACGGCGTAAAAACGGCATTTTTTTGTTCTTGAATGCCAGAAAATAAGAAGCCCCAATAACGGGGCTTCTTGTTGTCAAATCATTCGAAATGGAAATGATTTAACCTGCGTTAGAAATGCGCTCGTATTTGGCGCGTAATTCTTCCTCAGTCTCGTTGTGCTTAGGGTCTTTAATAATGCAATCAACTGGGCAAACCTCAACGCATTGCGAGGTTTCATAATGACCAACGCACTCGGTGCACAGATCAGGGTTAATAACGTAGGTGGAGTCACCTTGTGAAATTGCACCATTCGGGCACTCTGGTTCGCACACGTCACAGTTAATACATTCATCAGTCATCATTAAGGCCATTGGAAAACTCCTAACGTTCGGTTGTGGGTGAAATTAAGACCGGCGGATATTATCGAAACTGCCTGTTTAATGCAGCTTGAACTGCCGGGGTGACGAAGGTCGAAACATCTCCGCCGAGACGGGCAATTTCCCGCACCAGCGATGATGAAATATAGGCATATTGTTCGGCTGGCGTTAAAAATACCGTTTCAATTTCAGGAGCCATGCGCCGATTCATCCCAGCCAATTGAAATTCATATTCAAAATCTGACACTGCTCGCAGTCCGCGCATGATCACCGTCAGGTCAAGCTCACGAACAAACCGTACCAGCAAACCTTGAAAGGACACCACTTCGACATTGGCATGACCGTTAATACTCGCTTGTACCAACGCCATGCGCTCCTCGGTGGAAAATAGCGGTGTTTTACCGGTGTCGGCAGCCACTGCGACCACCACGCGATCAAATAATTGGGCGGCACGATGAATCAAATCCACATGACCGTTGGTGATGGGATCGAAAGTTCCGGGATAGACCACGCTGCGCAATCGTTACATCCTGTTGTTGGCGCTGGTGCGCATTTCGCACAAGTTTGACAGCTCATTTGCAGCATGAAAAGCCAAGCGTTGTGGTAGCCCCGCCCACAATTTCTTATTTCAGGAACCTGATCCATGATCGAAGCCCGCGTTTTAGTTGCGTATTGTGACGAACTGCTCAGTACTGCGTCGTTTGCCGATTACGCGCCGAATGGTTTACAGGTTGAAGGCGATCGCCCGATTCAGCGGCTGGTTAGCGGCGTGACTGCGAGTGCGGCATTGTTGGAAGCAGCGCTGGCGCTGGAAGCCGATGCCATTGTGGTGCATCACGGTTGGTTCTGGAATCACGAAAATCCCTGTTTGATCGGCATCAAAGGGCGACGTGCAAGGACATTACTCAAAGCGGGCGCGAGTTTGATCGCCTATCATCTGCCGCTCGATGCGCATCCGCTGCTGGGCAATAACGCGATGCTGGGTCAGCGGCTCGGTTTCTGTGATCGGGAACCAACGACGCTGGGAAAAGGTCTGGTGTGGGTCGGTCGGCTGGCGCTGCCCGTGTTGCCCGCCACACTGGCGGAGCAGGTTTTCCAGCAATTGGGGCGAGCGGTTACGTTGGTAGACGGTAAACACGGAATGCTCGAACGAATCGCGTGGTGCAGTGGCGGCGGTCAGAACCATTTAGAACAAGCCGCTGCGCTGGGTGTAGATGCGTTTTTAAGTGGCGAAATCAGTGAGCAAACCACGCATTTGGCGCGTGAATACGGCATCTGTTATTTGGCTGCCGGTCATCACGCCACTGAACGCTACGGAATTCAGGCACTGGGTGCGCATCTTGCCGAGCAGTTTGGGCTGTGGCATCAGTTCATTGAGATCGACAATCCGGCATAGACGAGAGTGACTGAAAATCGCGGCTAAACCGTTATTTACTCGCTTTTCCTTGACCTTTTTCACGGGAATCGCAGACAATGCGCGGTCGATTTTATAGATAATCGTCATATTCTTATTTTCCACCTGAACGTTTCATCCAAGCTGCGTAGGAGTTGCCGAGAGCACTTGCGGTCTCTGAACCAGCCGGGGGATATTGGCTTATGAGCGCGGAAGGCGTGAACAAAATGAGGCGACGACTGCTCGTCGCTGCAACCAGCATAGTCGGTGCTGTCGGTACCGGTTATGCACTTGTCCCGTTCGTCGCATCGATGAACCCTAGCGCACGCGCTCGGGCTGCCGGTGCACCGGTCGAGGCAGATGTGAGTAAGTTAGAACCCGGTGCATTGCTTCGGGTCAAGTGGCGCGGTAAGCCAGTCTGGGTTGTGCATCGCACTCCCGAAATGATTGCGGCGTTGGCCAGCAACGATTCCAAATTGGTTGATCCCAAATCCGAAGTTGATCATCAGCCGCCGTATTGCCAAAATCCGACGCGATCGATTAAACCGGAATACTTGGTGGCGATTGGGATTTGCACCCATTTGGGCTGTTCGCCAACCTATCGTCCTGAATTTGGAACGGAAGACCTTGGTGCGGATTGGAAGGGCGGTTTCCATTGTCCGTGTCATGGTTCACGCTTTGACCTCGCAGCGCGGGTATTCAAAAACGTGCCAGCGCCAACCAATCTTTACATTCCCAAGCACACCTATCTCAACGCCACCACCATTCTGGTCGGTGAAGATCGGGGAGGAGCGGCCTGATGAGTGCGGAAAAAAACGAAAACGCCAGTTGGATTGATAAACGCTTCCCACTGACTGAAACTTGGAAGGCACATCTCGCCGAATACTATGCTCCTAAAAACCTGAATTTCTGGTCATTTTTCGGTTCATTAGCGATTTTGACGCTGGTCATTCAGATCGTCACCGGCATTTGGCTGGCGATGAATTACAAACCGGATGCAGCACTGGCGTTTGCTTCCGTCGAATACATCATGCGTGATGTCGATTGGGGTTGGCTCATTCGCTACATGCACTCCACCGGTGCCTCGATGTTCTTCATCGTGATTTATCTGCACATGTTCCGCGCCCTACTTTGGGGTTCGTACCGCAAACCGCGTGAATTGCTGTGGATTCTCGGCGTAGTGATCTATTTGGCGATGATGGCAACGGCATTCTTTGGCTACCTGCTGCCTTGGGGTCAAATGTCGTACTGGGGCGCACAGGTGATCGTGAACCTATTTGCCGCAGTGCCAGTCGTCGGTGATGATCTGTCAGTGTGGGTGCGCGGCGATTATGTGATTTCCGACGTGACGCTCAACCGCTTCTTTGCCTTCCATTTCTTACTGCCGTTCGTATTGGCAGCACTGGTGTTTATTCACATTGTCGCGCTGCATCATGTTGGCTCGAACAATCCTGATGGCATCGAAATCAAAGATGGTCCGAAAGGCAATCGTTGGAGCGACAAAGCGCCAGCAGACGGAATTCCATTCCATCCGTATTACACGGTGAAGGATTTCATGGGCGTAGTGGTGTTCCTCGCACTGTTCAGTTGGATCATGTTTTATGCGCCAACGATGGGCGGCATCTTTTTGGAAGCGCCAAACTTCCAGCCAGCAAATCCGATGTTGACTCCGCCGCACATTGCACCGGTGTGGTATTTCACGCCGTATTACGCGATGTTACGGGCAGTGCCGCCGCTGTGGGGTTCGCAATTCCCCGGCGTGGTTGTGATGTTCGGCGCGATTTTGATTTTCTTCGT
Source organism: Chromatium okenii (assembly GCF_002958735.1). Taxonomy (GTDB): domain Bacteria; phylum Pseudomonadota; class Gammaproteobacteria; order Chromatiales; family Chromatiaceae; genus Chromatium; species Chromatium okenii_A. The sequence continues at coordinate 228,304 of NZ_PPGH01000035.1, forward strand.
GCTGCCGTGGCTGGATCGCAGTCCAGTGAAGTCGATTCGTTATAAAGGCCCGATCTTCAAAGTGGCATTAGCGATCTTTGCCGTGTCCTTCGTGGTTCTGGCGTGGTTGGGAATGCAGCCAGCATCGGATTTATCCACGTTGCTGTCGCAAATTTTCACGGTGTTGTATTTCGCCTTTTTCCTGTTGATGCCGATTTACAGCTCACTGGATAAGACCAAGCCCGTTCCAGAGAGGGTCACCGCATGAGAAAGCTGATTATTGCTGCCCTGTTGCTGCTGTCGCCAACCGTGCTGTTAGCCAACGCTGAAGGGCCGGCGCTGCAAAGTTCTAACATCGACCTGCACGATCAAGCGTCGTTGCAGCGCGGTGCGAAATACTTCGTCAACTACTGCCTGGGTTGTCATTCGCTGCAATACATGCGCTACAACCGTTTGGCGAAAGACCTTGGCATTGATGAAGTGACGCTGCGGGAAAATTTGCTGTTTGGTGATGCCAAGCCGGGCGCTCTGATGGAAAACGCCATGCGTGCCGATGATCAGCTCAAATGGTTTGGCGTGGTGGTTCCAGATTTGACACTGGTCACACGCTGGCGCTCGCCGGATTGGGTGTATACCTATCTCAAGAGCTTCTACGTTGATTCGACCCGTCCTTACGGCGTTAACAACCTCATGTTCCCATTGGTTGCCATGCCGCATGGTTTGAGCAATTTGCAGGGCGTTCAGGAGCCGGTATTTGATCATCACCAAGCGGGTGCAACACCGGTGGTTGTCGGCGTCAAACTGGTGAAGGAAGGTCTGTTGTCACCAAAGGAATATGACAACATGGTGCGGGACATCACGGCGTTTTTAACTTACGCCGGTGAGCCAATCCAATTGGAGCGTCAACGGCTTGGCGTTTATGTATTGTTATTTCTCGGCTTCCTTTTCATTCTGGCTTACCTGATGAAAAAGGAATACTGGAAAGACATTCATTAAGCGTTGAATAAAATGACCCGCGTGTTTAACGCGGGTCATCGCTGGTTTTTTGATGTACTATTTACTATCTGCATCGCTTATCTACTGCAATAATATATCCGCTTTATTTCGCAGCTTGAGCGCGTCATTATCAGGACAATCAAATCTTTTCGCATCTTAAAGTCGCTAACTAGAAATGGTTAGCAATCTGTCTTTATCGAGTCTGCCATACAATTCCAATCTTGGAACTCTCAATCTGGCAATGACCGCAATCGGATGAATTGTAATGATGTTATTTTCCGACCCCATTTGTCCTTATTGTCACCGCGTTAGAATGGTGCTTGCCGAAAAAGGTATTACGGTCGAAGTGGTGAATGTTGATGCCCACAATTTGCCCCGTGAAGTATTGGAAGTGAATCCTTACGGCACTGTGCCGACCTTCGTTGATCGTGATCTGCGTCTATACGAATCGCGGATCATCATGGAATACCTCGACGAACGTTTTCCGCATCCGCCATTGCTGCCGGTTGATCCGGTTTCCCGCGCCAGCGCCCGTTTGTTTATGTATCGAATAGATCAGGATTGGTATTCTTTAATGCGGCGCATTTTAAAAGGTAAACACGATGATGCGAATAAAGCGCGTAAAGAACTGCGTGAGAGTTTAATTGTCACTGCGCCAGTATTTGCTGCGCACAAATTCTTTATGAGCGATGAGTTTTCATTAGTAGATTGCTGCGTTGCGCCGCTGTTATATCGTTTGCCATTATTGGGAATTGAACTTCCGCAGCAAGCCAACGCGATTAACGTGTATAAAAAACGCATCTTCGCTTGGGAAGCCTTTCGTTTAAGTCTCACCGAGGCGGAAAAGGAGATGATTGCGGATATTGGACGATGAATGCACAGGTGGAAGCTGCCATGACCTCCAGCAAACCCTATCTCATTCGTGCACTTTATGAGTGGATTTTGGATAATCAAATGACACCGCATCTCGCTGTAGATGCCAATTATCCTGCAACTCAGGTGCCGTTGGAGTTCGTCACCGCCGGTCAAATTGTGCTGAATATCACGCCCAGCGCAGTGCATGGTTTGGTGATTGGCAACGACTGGATCGCGTTTAACGCCCGCTTTGGCGGTATTGCCCGCGAGATTATGGTACCGACCGAAGCAGTGCTCGGCATTTTCACCCGTGAAAACAATCAAGGAATGATGTTTCCTGATCCGATTTATCCCGACGCACCAGACACGCCGCCAGCAGGTCCAACGCTCAAATCAGTGGGCAGCGGTGGCTCGCCAACTCCGCCCGATAAACCGAAAGGCAAGGGCAAAGCGCCCAGCCTCAAAATCATCAAGTAACCACTCATCATGCGTCGAATTGTAAGTATTTTCATCGTGTTGCCGCTGCTTTGTGCCTGTTCCATGCCGCCTTCTGCATCGTCATTTTTCGAGACTGCGCAACAGTGGTGGCAGAGCTTCACGCTGACATTGGAACGATTCATTGCGCCAGACAAAGTTGCAAAACTTGAAGCAACTCAACACCTTGAAGTTGCAACCGTACTGATTGAAGCACTGAGAGAGCATCTGGCTGAAGATCAACTCGATCAAGCGCGTGCTGCGTTGGAGCAATTGCTGCCATTAACGGCTTCACTTCCAGTTGATCTTCAACAAGAAATTGCGCGGCTGGAGGCGATGCTTGCCGATCAACCGCAGCAGGACATCTGAGCGATGGATTGGCTGTTGCTACTGATCGCCGGATTGTTTGAATGGGGCTGGCCAGTCGGTCTCAAATTCGGGATGACCGACGACGGTTTGCACTGGGGTTGGATTGCGTTCGCAGTGTTCTGCATGTTCGCCAGCGGCACGTTGCTGTTGATCGCGCAGAAAACAATTCCGATGGGCACTGCCTACGCGGTGTGGACAGGAATCGGTGCAACTGGTGCGTTCATTCTCGGCTTATTACTGTTTGCGGAACCGGCAACTCTGTCGCGGTTCTTCTTTGTCGGTTTAATTTTGATGGGAATCATCGGCTTAAAACTCACCGCTGCATCCTGATACTGCGTTTACCGCGTCTCAAATTTTGGCAATCCAGACTGTAAAAACCACGCATGATGGGCAGCGTCCCAGCGCCAGCGTTGTTGGTCAGTCAGTTGCTTGACCACCTGCCGATCTTCGTACAGATATTCAATCGACACCGTTTGCAGCGCCGTTGCTTTGTCCGGCATCCGCAGCGACTGCATCACGTCATAACCCGTCAAACGCAACCCTTTGAAATTGATTGTCGGCGGCGGCGTTTGCGGATCGAGAAACGCCAGCGCCGTGTCGTAATAGCCCCAGCGCAGCGCCGCTTGATAACCATTCGTTGCTGCCTGTAACGCATTGGCGCGTTTATCTTTTTCTACCGTGCTGCAACCCGCTAACAGCAGCGCGGCAATGCCGAGGCACGTCAGCAGTATTTTCACGCCCCACCGCCGAAAAATGTCTTCACATCTTCAATTTGGCGCGTCCGTGCCATTGGCGGCAAACTTGCTAAAAAGGTGTGACCGTAAGATTTTGATAATAAACGCGGATCGCACACCACCAACACGCCACGATCCGCGCTGTCTCGAATCAGCCGCCCCGCGCCCTGCTTCAGCGCAATCACCGCTTGCGGCAACTGATAATCGGTAAACGGATTACCGCCGCGCTGACGCAGCGCATCAATTCGCGCCGCCAGCACCGGATCGCCGGGCGCAGCAAACGGCAAGCGATCAATCAACACGCACGACAGCGCCTCGCCGCGCACATCCACGCCTTCCCAAAAACTGGACGTGCCGAGCAAAACTGCGTTGCCGAGTTCGCGGAAACGTTCCAGCAATTCGGCGCGGGGCGCAGTGCCTTGAATTAACAGCGGATAATCAATTTTTCCGTCTAAACCAATGGCGATTTCACGCAGCGCCCGATGACTGGTGAACAGCAGAAAAGCGCGTCCTCGGCTGTAACCGATGATCTCCTGCGCCAGCGCAATCACCTCTTGGTTATATTTCGACTCCGATGGCTGCGGCAGCCCACGCGGGACGAACCACAGCGCCTGTTTTGAATAATCAAATGGACTGTCCCAGCGGGCGGTGAGCGCCTTTTCAATGCCGAGTTGGTGGGAAAAATGATCGAAGTTGTCGCCGACCGCGAGCGTTGCGGAAGTGAAAATCCACGCCGTTCCAGTTTGACCGATTTGTTTACGAAACACGTCGGCGACCGACAGCGGCGTTTGATTGAGGCGAAAACCGGTGCGCCCCAGCGTCTCAAACCAGCGCACTGCATCTGGCGGTTCCATCGCCAGCAAAATACGCAGACGCGCCAGCAAATCCATCGTTCGTGCCTGACACGCATCCAATTCTTTGCTGCGACCAGCAAGCACTTTGAGCGCCTCGGCGAGCGTTTGCAGTTTGTGCTCCAGTGCATTTAACGCCCGTTTCACGCCAACATCTTCCGCCAACTCACGCCACGGAGCACGGCGCTCGGTTTCACCCAAACTGATGCGTACATCCGCCGTTGCTTTCTGCAACGCCTTGGTGTGCTTGGGCAATGCGCTCAATCCCTTGGCGCTGCGATAAAATTCAAGCTCGCTATCGGTGGCGAGATCAAGCAACTGGCGGCTACTGAGCGACAGCCCGAAAAAGTTGGAGGCGGTTTCTGGAAGCTGATGCGCTTCGTCAATCACGAAACAATCTGCGCCCGGCAAAATCTCGCCAAACCCTTCATCTTTCAGCGCCAAATCAGCGCAGAGCAGATGATGATTGACCACCACAATTTCCGCCGTTTGCGCCTCGCGCCGCGCTGCAACCAGATGACAGCGTGACCATTCGCTACATTCCTGACCGAGACAGTTCTCGGTGGTGGAAGTGACTTCCGGCCAAATCGGCGCATCTTCAGGCAGCGGCAATTCCGCAATATCACCGCGCTGGGTCGTCTGCGCCCAATTGCGCACCAGCGTCAACTGCTCGCGCAGCTCGACCGGCACATGCTCCAGCGCATCTTGAATCTGCGCCAGCCGCAGCCGACACAGATAATTGGCGCGACCCTTGAGCAACGCAGCCGACACCGGTCGCCCCAGCGCCGTGCGAATCAGCGGCAAATCGCGGTGAAACAGTTGATCTTGCAAATTGCGCGTTCCGGTAGAAATCAACACCTTGCGCTGCGACAACAGGGCTGGCACCAGATACGCAAAGGTTTTACCCGTGCCCGTGCCCGCTTCACAAATCAACACGCCACCTTTTGCCATCACTGCCGCGATGCGTTCAGCCATCAGTTGCTGTTGATCGCGGTGGCGAAAACCGGGCAACTGCGCTGCCAAGCGTCCCTTTGCGCCAAAAATCGAAGATAAATTGTTTTTCATTCAACAAGTTGCCGTGGCATTTAATTAGCATCTGCCCGCTGTTGCGCGGCATTAGCGGCGGCATTGTCCCCGGCTTGACGTTTGGAGTGCGCGATGATGCGCCAGTTGTCTTGTTTCACCGCTGCGTTTTGACCCGACAAATCGTTGGCGCGAGAGGCGAGATTTCCCGCTTGATGCGTTTGTCCCTGTTCCATGCGCACTCGCGCCAGCCGGTTCCACAAATAAGCCTCGCGGGGCGCAATGCGCAACGAACGTTCCAATGACGCAGCAGCGCCGGTGTAATCACCCGCTTTGCGTTGTTGTTCGGCCTGCGCGGCTAACGACTGCGCGGCAGGCGGCAGTGGTGGCACGGGAATTGGTGGCGCAGGAGGTGGCGGTGGTGGCGCAACGTGAACGACTCGCGGCGCTGGCGTTGGAGCTGGCGGTGGCGCAGATTTTGGTGCTGCGACTGGCGGCACAAGACGCTGCGGTTCAGCTTTAGCGATCACGATTGGCGCTGGAGGTGGTGCGGCAATCGCTTTCTTGGCAATTTCCACTGAAGGAGTGCGACTTGGAGCAATTGGCGCTGGCGCAGCAGTCACCGTTTGAGATGGGGTTGCTGGCGCAGCATTTGTTGTTGACGGCGCAGCGTTTGATTCCACAGCTTCCGCTGGCGCAACCGATTCTGCTTCTGCCGCTGGCGCAGTGGCTTGTGCATCCGGTGCGATGCTCGGATCGTGATAAACGTACACCTTGGTTTTGGGTTTTACTGGAGCGACTGTTTTGGAAGGTGTCACCCGTTCACCAGCGGAAGCGGTGTCCTCGACTGGAACCGGTCGCGGTTTGACCGCCGAATGTGCTTTTTTATGCGCCGGGGTGATTTGCACCACTGGCGCGGGCGGACCTTCACGGGGTTGCAGCGCACAGGCGTACAAACCCGTGACAGCGATCAAGATAACTGGAAGCCGAATCGTCGATGCTGCTTGATTTTTAATCATAAATGGCTGGTTCATAGCTCGTTATTTCCCAGCGTGAAGATGGTGTTATTCACGCTAAAAATCGCTCATAAAGGTGTTGTTTTCCTCTACCTGCGGTTTTGGCTTGGGTTTCGGTTTTGGTGGAGGCGCTGGTTCAGGCGCAGCAACGGATTCAGCAACTGGTTCTGCGTCAGCATCGGCAGATTCAGGACTCGATTCGCCATTCTCATTGCGCCGCGCAGTACGCCGTTTAATCGGTTCATCGCCATTGTTATCACTGCTGCCGCAATTTTGGGAACGTGGCGCACTGCCGATGTACGGAATTTTAGTGCGCCCACACGCATCCGCGATCACGACACCTTCTGGTGGAAATTCTGACAATGGCTCATTTGCCAGCGCCAGCATGAATTCTGCCCACACCCGCAACGCACCAGTGCCGCCAGTCAAGCCCATCGGTTTGTAATCATCGCGCCCCAGCCACACGACCGCGACCTTATCGCCGCTGAATCCGGCAAACCAGCTATCCCGCATGTCATCGGTCGTGCCGGTTTTGCCCGCCATCGTCATTCCGTCTGGCAACTGTTCGCCGAGCCATTTGGCAGTACCACGTTTGACCACGCCTTGCATCGCCCAGCCCGTGAGATAAGCGGCTTTCGGATCAATCACTGCTTCAATTGCCAGCGGATAACGGTTAAGCGGTTGACCTTTAGCATCCACAACTTCGCGGATGGCCCGCAGCGGAGCGCGATAGCCGTTTGCCGCTAACGTTTGATACATCTGCGCAACTTCCAGCGGCGACATCGACACTGAACCGAGCAGCAGTGAGGGCACGATGCGAATTTTACGTTGTATGCCAAGCTGATACAGCGTTTCTGCGACCTTTTTCACGCCCACGCTGAGGCCAAGATTGACCGTTGCCAGATTCAGCGACCGCGCCAGCGCATCCGCTAATCGCACCGTGCCGTTCACGCGCCGATCGTAATTCTTTGGTTCCCAGCGTTTATCGCCATCCGCCAAACTGACTGGCGAATCTGAAATGCCGCTGGTCAGGGTGTAACGCTCCGGCTGCGCCAGCGCCGTGAGATAGACCGCCGGCTTCACCAGCGAACCGATGGAGCGCACGGTATCAAGCGCCCGATTAAATCCGGCATAACCCGGTTTGCGCCCACCGACCAGCGCCAGCACTTCGCCTTGATCGACCGAGGTCACTACAGCGGCAGATTCGAGGGTTTCCGGCTTCATCTGATGGGATTTTTCTAACGCGCTCAATTGTTTAGGTACAGCACGTTCTACCGTCGCCTGCACCAGCGGATCAAGCGTGGTGAAGATATTCAGACCTTCGGAGCGCAGGTCTTCGTCGTGGTAATCGCGCTGCAACTGGCGTCTAACCAGCGAAATAAAATCGGGATAACTGCCAACTGGTCGCCCGCCACCTTCCGCAATGCCGAGCGGCATCGTTTTCGCCTGCGCAGCGTCTTTCGCGGAAATCACGTTGTCGCGCACCATCAAATCAAGCACAAGATTGCGGCGCGTGGTGGCAGCTTCAGGATGACGACGCGGATCAAGATTGGAAGGCGCTTGCACCATGCCGATGAGCAGCGCAGTTTCAGGAATACCGATTTCGTTCAGTGACTTATTGAAAAAGAAACTGCTGGCGAGTGCGAACCCGTGAATCGCTCGCCGTCCGTCCTGACCGAGATAAATCTCGTTGGCGTAGGCTTCGAGAATCTCGTTTTTGCTGTAGCGCAGTTCCAACAACAGCGACATGTACGCTTCTTTCAATTTGCGTTGAAAAGTGCGGTCGGCGTTGAGATAGAAATTCTTGACCAACTGCTGCGTCAGCGTACTTGCGCCTTCCACGACGGCTCCAGCCTGAAAGTTGCTGTATGCAGCACGCAAAATGCCACGCGGATCGACGCCGAAATGGTTATGAAAATTGCGATCCTCGACTGCGATCAACGTGTTCACCAGCAGATCGGGAAGGTCTTCGCGCCGCACGAGAATGCGGTCTTCGTTATGCGTCGGATAAATGCTGGCGATCAACATCGCGTCGAGTCGCACCAGTGCTGGGTCTGCGCCGCCGTCTGCATCGGTCAACCGGGCAACACGTCCGTCAACCAGCTGCACATCCAAATGACGCGCTGGTTCTTGACCGTCCCAAAACTGAAACGTGCGCGTTTTCAGTAAAAAGTGATCGCCTACACGCTGATAAGTACCGGAACTGGGCAGCTCGGCGTTTTCTACTTGATGGTAATTCAGGCGATCTAATTCGGCTTGAAACTGCTCTGGGTCAAGCGGGCGACTGGCATAAAGTTCTAACGGACGAGCGTACACCCGCGCCGGTAATGCCCAGCGTTGTCCTTCAAATTTGCCGCGCACCACGCGATCAAGTTGTACGCCATAAAACACGCCGGCCACGCTGACTCCAGCAGTAATAATCCACAGCCAGCGCCAGAGAAAACCACCGACTCGCGCTGCGGTGCTAGGACGACGGCGGCGCGTGGGACGACGGTGCTGCGCATCGGTCATGGGTAAATACCCGCAGCGATGTCCGCCAAAGTGAGCGGTAAATCAAACAGATGAATCAGCATGTAAAACATCAAAAAATCCGTTGGTTAAATGCAAAAGTGCTGGCGTAGATCGTCCCATTTACGGCGCGTGGTCACAACCTTGTGCAGTTATTTAATAAGGTGACTCCAGCAACCGCTCTAGGTTTTTTCTTCAATAAACTCCAACGCATTGCCATCGGGATCGCGGCAAAACAGTGCGTGACGACCGGAGCGACTGAGCGTGTACGGACACTGCGCTGCATCCAAGCGCACAATCAAATCGCGCACTGAAATAACCCGCAGTGCCAGATGACGATCTCGTCCACCGTGCGCTGGTCGCCCACTAATAGGATCGGGATTGGGTAGTTCTAGCAGATGAATTTGCTGCGTTCCTGCCACCAGCCACGCGCCCGCAAAACCAAGTGCTGGACGCGTATCCAGTACTTTTAAACCGAGAACGCCCGCATAAAATTCGAGCGCCACGCTGGTGTCGGCAACAATTAGGCTAACGTGATGAATATCTTGGATAATTGACATGAAATGTTGTTCCCGTGAGGTTAATGCCGATCAGCTGAATATACGCAGAATGTCAATTCCATCCTACTGGTTTGTAATGATGCTGGCGCAGCTGCTGGCAATAAAAAGGTTAATTCGATTTCTTGACTTAAATTGAGACCCAGCACACACCATGATAGGCTTAAAAATATTATTCTATTTTTTGAGTAAAACAATTTTTATATTTAGCCTGTCAGAAAATTCAGCGTATTCATCACTCACTCAGGAAAACATTGATCATGGCTATTAAAAAAGCAACACCAACCGCCGATAAAATCAACGGCAGCAATGGTAACGACATCATTGATGGGCTGGGCGGTGATGATACGCTCAGTGGCGCAGTTGGTAATGATTCACTGTTAGGCGGAATTGGGAAAGATAAACTCGATGGTGGAACGGGCAATGACACGCTGCTCGGTGGCATTGGCAATGATAATCTGCTGGGCGGTTCTGGTGATGACAAATTAAATGGTGAGGCGGGTAATGATACGCTGGAAGGAAACACTGGCAAAGATATTTTGGATGGTGGCACTGGTGACGATCGTTTAGTCGGTGGTGCAGGCAATGATATAGTTGATCTAAAGTAAATTTACCGCATTTAATCTTTGTAAAAAAATGTTATAGTTATTTTCGTATCATTTTACGCTGGATAGACTAAGCAGTAGCGATGGGGTAATTTAATTGGTCTTGCAGATGCTGCTGAGATTAACACTGCGTCATTGATTTGATGTTTTAATCAACCGGCTATTCACTGACCTGACGCAGACATCTTCGATTAACTCAATGCGTCAAAGTAGCGCAGAGCTCTTTTGGTATGTTGCGAAGTTAAAAAACCGTCATCTGCTATAAAAGTAGATGACGGTTTTTATCAGATATTGGCTACATTTTGTTGGTGTTTTCTTGCGGGTAAATGCGCACCAGCATAATACGTGGACCACTCATTTTTTTAACCACAACATCAAACTTTTCAAAACTGATGCGTTGTCCTTCTTCTGGTAAATCACCCAATTGCTGCAAAATCAAACCACCTACAGAATCCGCAGTAGTTTCCTCAATATCAATGCCCAGTGCTCGCTCTAATGTAAACACCGATAGGCTACCTTTTCCAATCAGCGTGTCATCATCTAATTTCATCCATTCGTTTTGTGACTGGCGGAATTCATCCCGAATTTCTCCTACCAATGCTCCCAATAAATTATCCAAGGTGATAAAGCCTAATGGATGTTTTTCTTGATATGCAATGACCGCAAAATGTGGTGCACCTTGACGAAAGCGCCGCAATAAGTCACTCGCAGGTAAACTCGGCGATACGATAAGCACCGGACGTGCTAATCCATCTAAAGTAGTTAAGCATTCTTTTTGGCGCAGCGCAAAAAAGATGTCTTTCAAATGGATGACTGCTTCAACTTGTCCTTGTTCGTTGACATAGGGATAACGGCTATAGCGATGTTGTACCACGCGCTCTAAATTTGTTTCCAGATTATTGGTTTTTAATAGCACAATCGCTTCCCGAAAAGGTCGCATTAAATCCGCCACTTCGAGATTCCGAAAATCAAGTGCCTGCGCTAGTGCTCGCCATTCGTCGCTGGTGTAACGATCATCTGCCCGTGATGCGCGTAAAATGACCTTGAGTTCTTCTGTCGAATAATAGGTCTCATGATGCTGCGCATTATCTAATTTAATGGTTTTTAACAACCAGTTTGAGCTGTGATTAAGAATCCAAATTAACGGATACATTAACCAATAAAAAGCATATAGCGGGGCAGCGGTTAATACGCCAACTCGATCTGGAAATCGAATAGCGATGGATTTTGGTGCTAGCTCTCCCACGACAATATGCAAATATGAAATCATAAAAAAGGCGATTGAAAACGCAATCGTATGGATCAACTGTTCACTTTCAACGCCGACTAGGATGAGTAGCGGGTGCAACAGTTGCGCAAATGCTGGTTCACCAATCCAACCCAATCCTAATGACGCTAGTGTGATTCCCAATTGACAGGCAGAAAGATAAGTATCCAATTGCTGATGTACTTGAATGAGCACTCGTCCGCGCCAGCCGTTGGTTTTAGCAATCGCTTTTACTCGCGTTTGCCGTAATTTCACCAAGCCAAATTCTGCTGCAACAAAAAAACCATTCAGCAATACCAGTAAAAAAGCTACGGTAATTAATAAAAAATTATGTTCCATTGATTCCACTTTTACGAGTGATGTGTGGATTTATTCCACACACATCAAAACGCGCAAAAATCATACTGAATTGTCTACGCCTTTGTGTCAAGCTGCGCAGGTTGGTTATATTTCTCAGCGCCGTCACGTCCATTTGAATCGTCACCTCCGCATCATTTTTTAATAAAAATTAAAGCTCCAAAGATTATCTGTAAGCTATTTCATAAACTCAAATAGGCAATTTTAGTCAAAAAGAATCGGCAATTCAGCAACCAAATAACAACGCTACGTCACCTCAATCATTCAAAATATCAGAATTGAGCACCGCATTTTTCTGAACATAGAACCAACGCCAGCCTTGCTTTATACTCACCCACTTTATTTGCCGCGCCGGCGCTAAATCCAATGAACCCGATCTCGACCGTTTGCAGTCTTATCCCTTTGAAAAGCTCGCGGCGCTCAAAGCTGACCTCACACCGTCGCCCGATCGCACTCCGTTGGCGCTCTACATTGGCGAACCAAAACACCCGACTCCCGCTTTAATTACTGACGCGCTGACCGCGCATTTGCGCCAGTTGGCGGTGTATCCGACCACGCGGGACGCCGGAACTGCGCACCGCAATTGCCGGTTGGTTGAGTCGGCGCTTTCAGTTGAGCAACGGCGCTCAACTCGGCATCGACCCCGAACGGCAAATTTTGCCGGTCAATGGAACCCGCGAGGCGCTGTTTGCCATCGCGCAGGCGGTAATTGATCGCCGCAGTGCGCCGTTGGTGCTGATGCCAATCCGTTTTATCAAATTTACGAAGGCGCGGCGTGCTGGCGGGTGCAGAACCGCGTTATTTGCCGTGTTTAGCAGAAAATGGATTTATTCCTGATTTTGCAGCGTCGATGCAGCAACGTGGGAACGCTGCCAATTGCTGTATATTTGTTCACCGGGCAATCCAACTGGCGCAGTATTTAATACTGCAACTTTTGCGTTGTTAATTGCATTAGCGCAGCGCCATAATTTTATCATTGTTTCCGATGAATGCTATTCAGAAATTTATCAAGATGAGAATTCGCCGCCGCTGGGTTTATTACAAGTCGCAGCGGCAATCGGTAATAACGACTTTAAGCAGTGTTTAGTATTTCATAGCCTATCAAAACGCTCAAATGCACCGGGTTTGCGTTCTGGTTTTGTCGCTGGCGATGCAGAAGTGATCGCGCAATTTTTCGCGTATCGGACTTATCACGGTTGCGCCATGGCATTGCCGGTGCAATACGCGAGCGCAGCAGCTTGGAATGATGAGGCGCATGTGCGCACGAATCGGCAGTTATATCGAGAGAAATTTACTGCCGTATTGGAAATTTTGAATGATATTTTGCCAGTGACGCAGCCCGCAGCGGGTTTTTATTTATGGCCAGAAACGCCAATTGCAAATACTGATTTTACGCGGCGTTTATTTGCGCAGGAAAATGTAACCGTATTGCCGGGCAGTTTTTTAGCGCGAGAAGTGGATGGCGTCAATCCGGGAGCGCAACGAATACGCTTGGCGCTCGTGCCGCCGCTCGCTGAATGTATTGAAGCAGCGCAGCGGATTCGGCGTTGTGTTGAATTACAATTTGAGAATTAAACAATATGCAAATTCGAGCATCGGTAGATTCTGAAATACCCGCAATTAGCAAATTAATCGAAATTGCATTTGGAGCAGATCAGGGTTTAGAAATAGCGCAATTGACCGTTGCTTTGCTTCAAGATGCGAGTGCATATCCGCTATTATCATTGGTCGCAACGCAACCATCGCCCACAGATCAAACTGATATTATTATCGGCTATATTTTACTAACCAAAGCGGAGATTGCTAATGTAAAATTACAGGTTAATGCCGCAATTTTAGCGCCACTTGCCGTGCATCCGGCATATCAAGCGCAGGGAATTGGGACACAATTGATTGCACAAGCACTCATGCAACAGCGCACGCTGGCGTTGATTTAATTTTTGTTCTCGGTTATCCGAGTTATTACACAAAACAGGGATTTACACCGGCTGGACAATATGGATTCACTGCGCCTTATTTGATTCCTGTAGAACATGCTGATGCGTGGATGCTGCAGGCGCTTAAACCGGAAATCATTGGACAATTTCAAGGGCAGGTGATATGCGCGAATGCACTGAATGATCCCCGCCATTGGCATGAATAAACGTTCATATTAATCAGTAATTTTAGGAATTAAACACGATGACTGAACAACAAACGATCATTTTGGATGCTTTTGAGCGCCGCGCTGAAATTACACCACGCAATGTCGAAACGCATGTCCGCGATGCAGTGCAGGATACGATTGAGCGACTTGATCGTGGTGAATTGCGTGTCGCAGAAAAACGCGATGGCGATTGGGTCGTGCACGAATGGATTAAAAAAGCTGTACTGCTGTCATTTCGTATTGAAGACAATTGGTGCATGAAAGGCGGCTTTACGAATTATTATGACAAAGTTGCTTCTAAATACGCCGATACTAATTCGCGTGAATTCCGTGATGGTGGAGTGCGTATTGTGCCGCCAGCCTCGGCGCGAAAGGTGCTTATATTGCGCCAAGCTGCGTGTTAATGCCGTCTTATGTCAATATCGGCGCTTATGTCGATTCCGGCACAATGGTGGATACTTGGGCAACGGTTGGTTCCTGTGCGCAGATTGGAAAGAATGTGCATTTATCTGGTGGCGTCGGAATTGGTGGCGTATTAGAACCCGTGCAAGCAGCGCCGACGATTATTGAAGACAATTGCTTTATTGGTGCACGCTCGGAGATTGTGGAAGGCGTGATTGTCGGTGAAGGCGCAGTGATTTCAATGGGCGTGTATATTGGGCAAAGCACCAAGATTTATAATCGCATGACTGGCGAAGTGAGTTATGGACGTGTGCCTGCTGGCGCAGTCGTGGTGTCTGGTAATTTACCCGCTGCCGACGGTTCACACAGCCTGTATTGCGCCGTCATCATTAAACAAGTTGATGCAAAAACTCGTAGCAAAGTGGGTATTAACGAATTGCTGCGGGATATTTAAATCCCCTCAGCCCCCCTTTTTCAAAGGGGGGCTTTTTGCTAATAACTATTCGCTGTGTATCCCAATCATTTCGGTTTGAAAGCACCAGTATTTTCTATTGCACCTGATCCGCAATATCTCTTTTTGAGTGAGCAGCATCGGGAGGCACTCGCGCATCTGCTATATGGCGCTGAGGATAACGGCGGTTTTGTGTTGCTCACCGGCGAAGTCGGCACGGGCAAAACTACCGTCTGCCGCGCTTTTTTGGAGCAATTGCCGCCGGGCGTGGAAGTCGCGCTGATTCTCAATCCAACTCAAACCGCTGAAGAGCTGTTGCTGACGCTGTGCGCCGAATTTGCCATTCCGGTCGTTGGCAGCGAGCACACGCTGCGAGCGCTGGTGGACTATCTCAATCAATATCTGCTGACCGCTCATGCCGCAGGTCGCCGTCCGCTGCTGGTGATTGACGAGGCGCAAAACCTCAAACCCGAAGTGCTGGAGCAGATTCGCCTGCTCACCAATTTGGAAACCACCCAGCACAAGTTGCTGCAAATTTTCCTGATTGGGCAACCGGAATTGCGGCGACTGTTGGAAAGCGAGCAATTGCGCCAGCTCAATCAGCGCATCACGGCGCGTTTTCATCTCACGCCATTTAACCGCCACGACACCAGCAATTACATTCGTCATCGCCTCGCCGTCGCTGGCATCGAGCGCCAGCTTTTCACTGCTCGCGCTCTCCGCGACATCCATCGTTATTCCGGCGGCATTCCGCGTCTGATTAACATTTTGTGCGAACGGGCGTTGCTCGGTGCCAGCGTCACGCGCCGTAAACAAGTCACGCCGCAGATCGTCATCAAAGCGATGACCGAAATACGCGGCGATTCGCGTCCGACGCAGCGATTCGTGCATCCGCTGCTGCTGGCGACGGCATTATTTACGCTGTCACTCGGCGCAGGCTGGCTTGCTTATCAATGGGTTAACACGCATTTTGGCAATCCGTTTCATCTTTTGCGGGCGCAATTCACACCGGCGGCTGCGCCACCGATTGCGCCGGTCGTCGCGCCAGCGCCGTTAAACACTGAAATTGCGCTGAATTTGGAGCAACTCGCGCTGCCGGAAGCTGCGGCTTTTCGGCTGCTGCTGCGGCAATGGGGGCAAATGGTCGCTGATTTTGGCGCAGATGACCCGTGCACTCGCGTGATCGCGCTGGGGCTGAGTTGTGCGCTGGAAACCGGAACGCTCGCCAATCTGCGTTATTTCGATTTACCGGCGCTGCTGCGCGTGACGCATCCAGACGGTCGCCGCGAATTTCTCGTGTTGATCGCGCTCACCGACAACGACGCGACGCTGGCGCTGGAAACCGGCACGGCGCAGCTTTCGGTTGCGGCGCTGGAGCGATTGTGGACAGGAAATTACACCCTGATTTGGCAACCACCGCCGGGTGGCGCAGTGCTAATTGCTGCCGGTTCCGCGCCGGAAAATATCCGCTGGCTGCGGCGGCGACTGGCGCAAGTGGCTGATTTACCAAGTTTGGCGGAGATTGCGACTGATGCGCCGATATTTGATGCTGCGCTGGCAGCGGCAGTGCGCACCTTTCAAACCGCGCGGGGTTTGAAGCCGATGGCGTGGCGGGAGCGCGGACGCTGATGCAGCTCAATCGCGCCGCTGCGCTGCCGGGAACGCCGCGCTTAACGGCGACACCAGCGCCATGAGCTACATTCTCGATGCGTTGCGGCAATCGCAGCAGGCGCGGGAACGCGGGCAGACACCGCGTCTGCATCAGATTCATCAGTTTGATGACCATCGTGTGCCGTTTGGTTATTGGGGAATGCTGCTGGCGCTGGGCGTAGCGAGTTTGGCTTTGGTGATTGCGCTGTTGGCGACGCTGCGCCCGGCGGAGAAATCCCCCCCCCCCCCTTTTGCAAAGGGGGGAGGAAGCGACGGTTAATCCTTCTGTGCAAATTAACCCTTCGTTACCCATTAGCCCCCCGATGCCAGAAGTCAGCGCCCCGTGCAAAAGGAATCATCGAAAAGCCCCCCTTTGCAAAAGGGGGGTTGGGGGGATTTGATCGCGCCACCGCCGCCGAAACTGCGTCCTAAATCCCCCCCTGCCCCCCTTTTGCAAAGGGGGGAGAACAGCGCAGTTCCAGTTGCAAAATCTGTTCAACCGCCAGCCAAAAAAATTGCGCCACTGCCGCCGCGCCGTGAACGCACGAGAGCGCCAGACGATTTAACCAAGTTCGATTATCCCGATCCCAATCTCAGCGCAGCGCAGGAGCGTGAGTTGCAACGTCTGCTCGACGGCGAATCACTGCCCGTTGACGATGCAGAAATTGCTGCGCCAGCCCGTTTTGCTCCACCCAAATCTTCGCCCATTCCGCGCGATCTGATTGATGACATCGAAGCCTTCAAACAGCAGATCAAGCGCGAACAGGGCGCAAAATCTCATCACGAGTAAAGCAGTTATGTCGTTATTTTTACAGCAGTTACGGCGATTTTTACCAGAGGCGCTGGCGCTGGCGAGCGGGGCGCTGATGGTGTTGGGATTTGCGCCCTTTGGCTGGTTTGCGGTCGCCGTGCTAGCGTTCGCTGGTTTCAATCAAAGTTTAATCGATGCCTCGCCACGCGCAGGATTTTGGCGCGGCTGGCTATTCGGCATTGGGCTATTTGGCGTGGGCGTATTTTGGATTCGGATTAGCCTCAATCAATTCGGCAATCTCGATGCGTGGTTGGCGTATTTATTAACTGCGTTATTTATCGCGTTAATGGCGTTATATTCCGGCGTGGTTGGCTGGCTGGTGCGCCGTTTATCTTTTAACCTTCCTTTGCAAAATTTATCTCTTCACCCCCCTTTACAAAAGGGGGGCAGGGGGGATTTCATCGCGCCGCTGCTGCTATTACCCGGCAGTTATGTTTTATTGGAATGGATACGCGGCTGGCTATTCACTGGTTTTCCGTGGCTCAATCTCGGTTATACCCAGCTTGATGGACCGCTGGCGGGATACGCGCCCATTGGCGGTATTTATAGCGTCAGTCTATTGACCGCATTCACTGGCGGATTGCTGTGGGGCGTATTGAATTGGATAGGACGGCAACGATTGATTGCAGCGAGCGGAATTGGGGCGCTGCTGCTCGGCGGTTTGGGTTTACAACACATCGAATGGACGCAGGCAATTGGCGCACCATTTCGCGCCAGCGTGGTACAGGCTAATATCCCGCAGGAATTGAAATGGACGCCAGAGGCCGAGGAGCAAATCGTGCAGGCTTATTTGGAATTGACGCGGGAGCATTTCGGCAGTGCGTTAATTGTGTGGCCAGAAACCGCGCTGCCGGCATTTCTCCACGACATCCGCGCTCCATTGCTCACGCCGCTGGCAGCGCGGGCGCAGTCCGAAGGCGCAGAAATCGTGCTCGGTGTGCCGGTGTTGAATACTGAAACTGGTCAGTATTACAACGGGTTAGTGAGTATCGGCAGCGGTGAAGACCTGTACACCAAACGCCATTTAGTGCCGTTTGGCGAGTTCATGCCGCTGCACGATTGGCTGACGCCGCTGATTGATTTATTTGAAATTCCGATGGCGGATTTCAGTCGCGGTGACAGCGCCCGTCCGTTGCTGAAGGTCGGCGCATGGCAAGTTGGCGTGTCGATTTGTTACGAGGACGTGTTTGCCAACGAGGTGGCGCAGGCGCTGCCGGAGGCGCAATTTCTGATTAACGTCAGCAATGATGCGTGGTTTGGCGATTCGTTTGCGCCGCATCAACATTTGCAAATGGCACGCTTTCGGGCACTCGAAACTGGGCGTTTTTTGCTCCGCGCTACCAATACTGGGATTTCCGCAATTATTGACGAGCGCGGGCGAGTGATTGCTGACGTGCCGACTTTCGTGCGCGGCGGTGCGACTGCGACGGTGCAGCCTCGGCAGGGCGCAACGCCGTTTGTCAGGGTGATGCGGTGGTTAAATTGAATTAAAACGCGGATGGCGATTTAAGAAAACGTTCAATTGGCAATGCGGGATACTCTGGAAATCCAGCTGCTTTGCGTTCTTTATAAATAAAATTACCATCTTCATAACCGGTATTTTGTTTAGAAATAATCAGATTGCCGAACAAATCAACCGATGTTTTGTCATTACCAAGATGCAGCAAACGATTTGATTCAGTTCGTTCCAGAAAAATGATATTGCCGCGTAAAATGACGCGATGATTTGATTGCCGATTTTTTTCTAAGGCGAAACCAACTGCATCAAGATTGCTGGAGTTTGGGCCCTTGGCTAGCAGGCTATCTTCAACAACTAATGTGCCACCATTTGATATATCAATTAAACGGCTATCCACACCAGTGAGCGACGCAATAATGCTGCGTTTAATTGTAGTAATTTGCGCCCGGCTTTTAATTTCGTGACCCTCACTTTTTGAAGCAAGAAACAAACTATCTTCAATATGTAATTCACCGCCACCGATATAAATTGCGTGAGCAAGACCATTCAAACCAAGTTGTTGAAAACGACTGTCACGAATACGCACAATTCCCGGATCAGCACCAGTGAGAATACCTTGATCGGAATCGTGGAAATACACATGTTCAACTGACAGATTCGTGCCTTCCAACCGAATACACGCACCATTGCCATCG
Organism: Chromatium okenii; assembly: GCF_002958735.1. Lineage (GTDB taxonomy): Bacteria > Pseudomonadota > Gammaproteobacteria > Chromatiales > Chromatiaceae > Chromatium > Chromatium okenii_A. Next base: position 247,509 of record NZ_PPGH01000035.1, read on the forward strand.
GAAACAGAAATCAAACGACATTCAAGATTTTTTATCTGAACATTGTTGCCTTGAATCAACATATTTCCTTTATCTTTTGCTGTGCCCTTCTCTAATATGACATGACCGTGTCCGCGAATAGTGACGTTGTCTATTTCAATGACTAAAGGTGTGTCGTAAACCCCAGCGCCAATATCAAGCGTGTCCCCAGATTTAAGCGCAGAAGCTGCTTCCTGCATGGAATAAAAAGTACGCATTCCAATTCGCAGCGATTGCGCATCTGGAGCAAAATGAGATGTCGGTAATGGTTGCCATTCTGGGAATAATTGCCCAATTGGAATGGCGGGTGATGGTGCAGGCGTCAGCGCCTCATTCAGCCACGGCCAATCAATGTCTGCCCGCTTCAGCGCCAGTCGCACCAACTCTGGTGGCGACAATTTTTGCGTCAGAAATGTATGCGCGACTACGACTATACCCAATGCGGGCACTGTCAAAATTGCCGTCTTTACCAGTTTCGCCCAAGGTAAGAATGCTGCCGTTGAGGACGCAAGCTCTAGCGTCGCGGGGCTGATGGCTGCAAATAGCAATAAAAAGAACAACAGCGCAATTCGCGGGTCGTCGATCAGCGTGTCGAAAGCGCCGAGAATCAAAAAGCCGCTTAACGCGATTAACAGCACCAGCGCCCAGCGATCGCCGTGCTCTATCCTGTTAAATAGCCGATTGAAGGCAATCAACAGCACCAGCACGAATGCTGCTAAACCAATCAACCCGGTTTCAAACCAAACGTGCAGAAAAATGTTCTTGGCGTGCCACAGCAAATGGTCGCCGGGATTAAACAGCCAGTGGTCAAAATTGGTTTCAAAATCGCCGTTGGCAAGCAGGTTCGTGCCATCCGGCGCAGTTAAACGGACATCGTCAATATCAACTGCGCCAGTCAGTCCGCGATTAAGCAGCATTAAATCCACTGGGCGCGAGAATCCCAAAAGACTTCTACCAAAATTGATTAAATCAACCGATTTGCTGTATTCCGCCCATTCACCAGCTTTTGCGGCATCAAGTGTGATGCCGAGCCATTGGCATTCGGATTTAGACCGCAAAATGTTCATTTCGCACAATTCAATCAACAGCTTATCGGGCGGCGTGGTCTGTCCGCGCATTCGCAGCGATAAGGTTGCCTCGTGGTGCCCCGGCAGTAGGCGCTGGCGCAGAAATAGTGAGCCATTTGAATCACTCGCCGAAAAACGCACAAAACGGTTGCCCGGTTCGCGCAACACATTGAATTGTGCAAGATATTGATGGCGCTTGTTGATTTCTTCGTCCTGAAACACTCGCGGAAAACTGCCGACGCCTCTGCCGAATAGAATGTCCGTGACGGAATCATCCAACGCATCAAAGACCCGACTCGAATGCACAAAACCGCCGCCGAGAATCGGCACTGCAATCGCTGTAATCATTAACGTGCCGAGCAACGTCCATTTCAGCGTTTGCGTGGGACGCGCTGCTTTCCCTCGCCGCACCACATAATCACCGGCGATGGCCAGCGCAGTCATTCCCGCAAATGCCAAATAATTCGCTCGGCTGAAGGTCACGAGAAAGGCGTACAGCGCCAGCATGAACAAACAATCCGCCGATTTGTAGCAGGCGTCCGCGAGCAACCATGAATAGCGCCGCAATAAACGGCAGCGTCAGTGCCAGAAATCCGTCAATGGATGCGCCGCCGAGGTGCATCGCGCTAAATAATCCGGTCGCCCGATACGACTGACTGAAATCGAACGGGCCGGTGAACATCAGCCGTTCCCAAATAATGCTCAAACCCGCCAGCAGCAGCCCCAGCACCAAGCCAATGCTCAATAACAGCGCGACCGGACGTTGTTGCTGGCGCGATTGTTCGACATGGCAAACAGCAGCAGTGCAGCAAATAATCCTTTTGCAACGCGCAAGCTATTGAACGGACTGAAATAATGTGCGTATTCGGCGGTGAGTTCCGCTGCGCCAGCGTGAAATTCTAGGATGATGCCCAGCATGTTGGCGGCGATGAACACGCCCAGCGCCGGATAAAATCCGCGCACGTTCAACGGTGATCGCTGGCTTAACACGCCGCGCAGCAAACCAAGCGCCAGCGTCAATGCCACGAACAGATCGTATTCGCCAAAATACAAGCGTCCCGTCCACGGCGTGAGATCAAGCACCGGCAGCAGTGCCGGTAAAATCACCAGCCATGCTGCGGGATAACGCCATAACACGATGAAATATAACGCAAGTCCGCCAGCAATCCACAGGAGCGACCGGCTGATCGCGCAGCACCCACGCGATGACGATGAGCAGCATCGTGCCGAGTAAGCGTTGCGCCAACAAACCCAGTCGAGTTTGCCAACGCAGTGCGGCGGTTTTGGGAACGGTCGTCAGTGGCGGCATCGGTTTTATGTTCATCGCGCTAAGTTCAGGTTAAGCCGCAGGAAATACGCCGGTTGACAAATAACGGTCGCCCCGGTCGCAGATGATGACGACGATCACTGCGTCATGTACTTCGGCAGATAAACGCAATGCTGCGGCAATCGCTCCGCCGGAAGATACGCCAGCAAAAATGCCCTCCTGTGCTGCCAGCGCCCGCGTCGTTTGTTCGGCATCGGTTTGACTGACATCGAAAATGCGATCAACGCCAGCCGGATCGTAAATGCGCGGTAAATACGCCGCTGGCCAACGGCGAATGCCGGGAATGCTGGAACCGTCTTCAGGCTGTACGCCGATAATTTGCACCGCTGGATTTTGTTCACGCAGATAGCGCCCGGTGCCCATGATGGTTCCCGTCGTGCCCATCGCACTGACGAAATGCGTGATCTGCCCGGCGGTATCGCGCCAGATTTCTGGGCCAGTCGTCAGATAATGCGCTGCCGGATTATCGGGATTTGAAAACTGATCAAGACGAATGCCCTCGCCTCGCGCCTCCATCGCACTGGCTAAATCAATCGCAGCTTCCATTCCGCCCGCTTGCGGCGTCAGCACAATTTCTGCGCCAAAACTCGCCATTGCCCCGCGCCGCTCGGCGCTCATGTGCTCCGGCATAATCAAGCGCATTCGATAACCTTTGATCGCTGCTGCCAGCGCCAGCGCAATGCCGGTATTCCCGCTAGTTGCTTCAATCAGCGTATCGCCGGGGCGAATCGTTCCGCGTTCCTCGGCACAGCGAATCATGTTGAGCGCCGGACGATCCTTCACCGAACCGGCGGGATTATTGCCTTCCAATTTCGCCAGCAGCAGGTTATCGGTCGCGCCGGGCAGTCGCTGCAACCGCACCAGCGGCGTATTGCCAACGCAGTGTTCAAGTGTTTGATAACGCATTCAATCATCTCGCGGTGAGTGGTTTGGTCACGTCAGGCTGCGCAGCGTCGCCAGCGCCTGAAGGTAGTCGTAATTTTGAATCTGTTTGTCCAAGCGGCGAGCGTCGTCACCAAAGGCAGCAAACAGCAATGCCCGTTGTGCTTCAAATAAAATGTTGGCTTCGGTGTCGTCACGTTCGAGCAGCTGCGCGAGTTGTTCGACTACCTGTTGCAGCGCAGCGGGATCGACGGATGGCGCAGGCACAATGGGCGCTTCTGCCAATAACGGGCGCAATTGGGTGGCGATGTGCGCGAGCGCCTCGGCAAGCGCAGTCAGCGATGACTTGCACAGTTTAAGTGGGAACTGCGCGGTCGCGGTTTTGGCGCAGCGTTCGAGAGTGGCGGCGAGTTCGGCGACGCGAGTAATGCCCAAGGTTGCAGCAACGCCTTTGAGCGCGTGGGCGCTGTGAATGACGGCGTTGATTTCGCCAGCATTGATTTGTTCGGCGATGCGCTGCGCGTCATCCGCGTGATTGTCGAGAAATTGCGCCAGCAATTGCCGTAACCGTGCCTCGTCACCGCACAAACTGCGTAAACCCAGCGCGAGATTTAATCCTTCAATGTGGGCAAGCGTGGCAAAACGCAGTTCGGGTGTGAATGACGGAGTTTTAGCGTGGTGTGCTGTCTCGGTATTGATCCGGGGTGAGCCAGCGCACCAAACTTTGATACAGCAGTCCGGCACCAGCGGTTTAGCACATGATCGTTCATGCCCACTTCCAAACAGCGTTGACGATCTTCTTCAAAAGCGTTGGCCGTCATCGCCAAAATTGGGATTTCGCGGCAGGCGGGCAATGCTCGAATGGCGCGGGTTGCGGTCAAGCCGTCCATCACTGGCATTTGAATATCCATGAAAATCAAATCGTAACGCGCAGATTGCACCATTTCCAACGCGATTTGACCGTTGTCGGCGAGACTGACCTGCATTCCCACCGCTTCGAGCAATTGACGGGTCACTTCCTGATTGATCACGTTGTCTTCCACCAGCAGCAGCCGCGCTCCTTTGCGCTGCGCCAATTCGCTCACCAACGACGCGGGCAACGCAGTGGCATTGCCCGCCGTGTGACGCTGTAGTGCTGCGACCAGTGCGTCATGCAGCACTGATGGCGTGATTGGTTTACTGAGAATTTGGGTGATGCCAGCGCGTGCTGCTTCATCTGCGGGAAATGATCGCCGTAAGCCGTGACCATTAAAAATTCTGGTGATTCGTGCAGCATCAGCGATTTAAGACGCAGGACGGTGTCAATGCCGTCTACTTCCGGCATTTTCCAGTCCACCATCAACAGCCGATAGGGATCGCCAGCTTGATCGGCGTGAGTCACTGCGACCAAACCTTCTTCGCCACTCGCCGCAGCATCGACGCGCATTCCCAGCTCCAGCAGCAGACTGACGAGAATGTCCCGCGCATCCTCATGATCGTCGATCACCAGCACCCGCATTCCGCGAAAAGAGGCTAATTGCAACTGCTGCGGACGTGGCGCAGCGATGGCAAACGGAATTTCCACCCAGAACACACTGCCTTGTTCGGGCTGACTGGTTGCGCCGATCTGTCCGCCCATCAATTCGGTCAAGCGTTTGCTGATGGCTAAACCTAGTCCGGTGCCACCAAAGCGCCGCGTGGTGGATTCATCTGCCTGTTCAAACGCACGAAACAGCCGCTGTAGCTGCGCTTCGGTCATGCCGATGCCGGAATCCTGTACTTCAAGGCGGAGGAGAAATCCCCCCAACCCCCCTTTTTCAAAGTGGGGCTTTTCGCTTTCTCCTGCCTTGGCATCAGGAAAAACTTCGCTTTCTCCCCCCTTTGTAAAAGGGGGGGCGGGGGGATTTGAGATTTCACTCGCGCCCGAATCGACACGCCGCCCATATTGGTGAACTTGACGGCATTACTCACTAAATTGAGCAAAATCTGCCCTAAACGGTTGCCATCGCCGTGTAGCAGCGGCGGCACTTGATCCAAATCAACCAACATATTCAGGTTTTTGCTGGTGACGCTTTCGGCGAGCAGTTGGCACACATGGTCAATCACCCGCGTTAATTCAAAATCCTGCATTTCCAGCGTCATTTTGCTGGCTTCAATTTTTGATAAGTCAAGAATATCGTTGATAATTTGTAATAAATGACGCGCCGAAGCAGCGAGTTTGTCTAATTGATCTTGCTGGCGCGGGGTCAGCGGATCGCGCCGCAGCAGATGCGCGTAGCCAACGACGGCATTCATCGGCGTGCGAATTTCGTGGCTCATGTTGGATAAAAACGCACTTTTCGCTTGATTCGCTGCTTCTGCCGCAGCTTTGGCGGTTTCTAATTCCGCAGTGCGCGAAGCGACCAATTCTTCCAAATGCAACCGGTAATCTTCCAACTCGCGGGCAGTGGCGACGCGCTCAGTAATATCCTGAACAATTCCCATGCCAATCAAGCGTTACCATTGGCATCGAATTCTAATTCAGCGCGTTCTTCAACCCAGCGCGTGGTGTTGCCGACCACAATTCGATGAGTGACGCGATACGGTTCGCCAGCAAGCGCCCGATTCCAACTCTCCGCCACCAGAGCGCGATCCGCAGGATGCAGACAATTGAAAAACACTTTTAAATTTATCGGTGTATCTGGTGGCAAACCAAAAATCCGATAGGTTTCATCCGACCACAGCAGTTGATCCTGCGCGATGTCCAGTCGCCAATGACCGGTTTGTGATACCGCCTGCGCTCGATTCAAAAATAGCTCGCTCTGGCGCAATGCCCGCACCACTTTTAATCGCTCCCGATGCAGCAACACCATTCCGAGTTGATCGGCGACCTGACAACCAAACACGATTTCATCTTCACTCCAGCGATAGGCTTGCCCAACGTGCTCAAAACAAATCATGCCACGCGGTTGATTGCTCGATAAAATGCAGCAATCCAGCATTGAAGTAATGCCTAATGGTTTGAGATAACTTTCGACATAACCGGCAGTGCGCGGATCAGTTAATGCGTCGCTGGCATCCACATAACGCTGGCGTATTAAACAATCGAATTCATGGCGATACATTGCTGTTTCTAATTTTATTTCAGCAGCATGAATGCCTGTGTTTAAGTCGTATAAATCAACGCAGTGAAGCGTGCTTAAATCGCTATTAAATCGCCATACAGAAACCCGCGTTATTTTAAGAATTTGCGCCAAGCGTTCAGTGATTTCCTGCGCAAATAGTTCCAATTCACCATTGATTCCCGAATCTAAACTGCTAATTTCACGAATTAATTGCGTATGTAATTGCAGCCGCGCAGTGCGGGCGAGATGTTCGGACTCACGAGCTTTTTGTTCGCTGATGTCGCGCCATACCGCAGAAATCAGGGTACGACCGCTGTGATTAACGAGACGGAAAGTAATTTCAACATCTTGAATTTGACCATCTTTAGCGCGATGCCGCGTTTCAAAACCAGAAATTTTTCCGTCAAAAATGGCCTGCGTATTGCTTTCAATGTCAATGACTGAATGATCCGCTTGAATATCCGCAACCGACAGTTGAGAAAATTCCTTACGGCTATAGCCAAGCCTTTGATGTGCGGCAGTATTGAATTGCACAAAACGACTGTTCGATGGATCAATCAGCAAAATCGCATCAGTGGTTTGACCAAACAGCGTTTCCTGCTCGCGGAGAATGTGAACCGCCCGCCGCCGACTGAGAATGCCGGATAAACGACTGATCACCATCTCCATCAGTGCAATTTTTTCAGGCAAAAACAACGGCTCATCGCGTTGACGCGGTGGTGCGCTGCGATACCCCAATTGCAAACACAATGGATCAAGTCGATTTGTAAAATCATCAACGCTGCGCATCCACGGCGTAATTGTGAAATCTGGCGTCATCACGTTATAAACACCCCAATCAATTCGCGCAATCATTAATTCAGGCTCTTGTTGACTGATAATAAGTTGTTCTAAAACGTTGTGCATCAGCGGTTCTAAGGGCATTTCTAAATCTTCGGAAAGCCGAAAGACTTCGTATAAGCAACGCTGTTCTTTAACGCGCTCGGCGAGTAAATAGCGCTCGCGGTTTAATTGCTCTTCAGCACGGCGGAGATCAGTAATATCACGAATTATTGCCACGCATCCCTCGCCTCCTGCAAGGCGATAAAGTCGCGCATCAAAATCACCGCGTCCCGTTGGGAGCGGCAAACTGTATTCAAACAGCACCAGTTCATCAGTGCGCAATGCAACGCGAACTTATTAGCAAATAATGCTGCAACTTCTGGTGGCAACACTTCATTAAAACGTTTACCAAGAAATACCTCCGGTGGCACATATAACGAGCTGTAACGACGAGCCCGAAAATCTAATAATGTGCCATCGTGATCAATTAAAAAAAACAAATCTGGAATCATTAAAATAGATTCCATAATGTATGGCTGTAATGCGCGCGACGAGCGGTAATTTCAGTCGATACGCTATTCATTTCTATTCAACCACACCATTACGCTGCAAAACGCGATGAATCTTCCACCCACTTTTTGCTAACTGTGATAAATCCGCCAAACTTGGCTGTTCGCCCTGCATTAACCGCTGTTCCCAAGTATCAAGTTCCGTTGCTAAAAACTCCAACAATTTCATCGAACAACCTTGACAATTGCCATTACAATGCTGCGCAGCTGGCTGATCGAATGGTAATGCAGACCGTATTTGTGCAATTAAAATGTGCATTGCAGTTGCCGTGTCGGGTTTGCGTGGCGAGTGTGGTAATGCGTTAGAGAGCGGTATCATTGCGATCCTTTTTCAGCAGTGGCATTCTCACCAACATCCTGAGTACAGAATGATAAAGTCCAGACATGAGGTACGTTTTGTGTATAAGAGTTGTAAATTATGTTAAATAAATTAAGCATTAAGGCAAAATTACTCCTGCTTGCGGGCGTGCCCATTACGGCATTGGTCTGTATGACGCTGTTGCTGACCATGAACATGGTGCAGGACCTGCGAGATGTGCAGCGCAGTCAGATGTTAGGCGAATTGGTGGTTAAAATCGGTGAAGTTGCCCACGAATTACAAAAAGAACGCGGAATGTCTGCCGGTTTTTTATCGAGCAAGGGTAGCAAGTTCGCCGATCGCCTGCCTATCCAACGCGAAGCCAGCGACGTTGCGATTGATCAGTTACAACAAAATATCGTACACGTTAAAACCACTTATTTAGGGGAGCATTACCGCAGCCGTCTTGAAGAATTACAAAACTTATTTATTGCGTTACAAAATTGGCGTCCACTCATTACTGAATTAAAAATGCAACCTCCGGCTTCATTTCGCTTATACAGCGACTTGATTGGCAATTTATTAGAAATTGCTGCTCGCACTGGAAATCAATTACAAGATGCAGCAATTGCACGTCTTACCCATGCAAAAACTGGATTGTTATTTCTAAAAGAACGTAATGGTCAAGAACGTGCTGTATTGTCGGGCGCATTTGGTGCTGGGCGTATTAGTTCTGATGATTACGACGTTTTTCTGGGTTTACTCATCGATCAATCTAATTACATCCGCATTACTGATACGTTTGCTACACCTGAACAAAGAACACTGCTCACTACCCAATTGAACCAGCCGATTGTAAAAGAAATCGAAAAAATTGAGCAAATGGTTAAAACTGCTGGTGCTGGCGCAGCATTAAATTATCCGGCGGTAACGTGGTTTGATCAAATTACCGCAAAAATTGATCTATTGCATACAGTCGAACAACGCTTTTCTCAAGACATTATTGATACCAATAATGCTCAATCAGAGTCGGCGCAAACGACGCTCACGATTTCGCTTACAGTCATTGGAATGATATTGTTTTTAACGCTGTGGTTGGGAATACGCATCGTAGGCGGCATTGTGGCACAAATCGGCGGTGAACCTGCATTTGCGGCACAAATTGCCCATGCAATTGCTGAGGGTAAACTTGATAATATCATTCCGGTGCGTACCGGCGACCAACAGAGTTTATTGCGTCAATGCACAATATGCAAAACCAATTGCGTGAGCGTATTAACGCAGATCGGCAAATTGCGACTGAAAGTTTGCGCATTCAAAATGCACTGGATAAAGCATCAACAAATGTGATGGTTGCCGATAACGACGGACAAATTATCTATATGAATGTTGCGATGACGCAAATGATGCACAATTGCGAAGCGCGTTACAAAATGTATTACCAGAATTCAAGCAAGTGAGTTACTCGGTAAGAATTTTGATTCTTTTACGTAACCCTCGCGGCAAAAGAACTTTTTAGCACAACTCACTAAAGAATATACCTCTGAACTTAGTATTGCTGGTTATACTTCGGCTTTATTTTTAATCCGGTTATCAATGCGCAAGGCGAACGCTTGGTTCAATCGTCGAATGGAGTGATATTACGAATCAAGTCCAAGTGCAGCGCGAATTGGCTGCATTATTGGATGCTGTCGTGCAAGGCGATTTTGGGCAGCGGTTAGCCTTGGCAGATAAAGAAGGATTTTTCAAGCAAATGAGTGAGGGAATGAATCGCTTGGTGGATATCGTTTCCGCCGGATTATCTGATGTAGCGCGTGTACTCAATAGTATTGCACATGGCGATTTAACCCAGCGCATTACCGCAGACTATGCTGGCACTTTTGGGCAATTAAAAAATGATACCAATGCGACAGTCACTCAATTGCGTGAAGTGGTCGGACGTATTCAAAAAACGACGCTGGCGATCAATAACGCAGTAGAAGATATTACCGCTGGCAATGTCAATTTATCTGCTCGCAGTAAAGTACAAGCTGGTGCACTTGAAGAAACTGCAACCACGATGGCGCAATTAAATACTACGGTGCAGCAAAATGCGCGTGATGCTAGTCAAGCGAATGAATTAGCCAATGCGGCGCATACGCTTATTCAGCATAGCGGCGAAATAGTGCAGGCATTGGTAACGACAATGGGCGCAATTCAAATATCCAGTCATAAAATTGCTGACATCATTGGCGTTATTGATATGATTGCGTTTCAAACCAATATCTTGGCGCTCAATGCAGCAGTAGAAGCAGCACGTGCTGGTGAGCAGGGTCGCGGGTTCGCAGTGGTCGCAGCCGAAGTGCGAACGCTTGCGCAACGCAGTGCGCAATCTGCAAAGGAAATCAAGATGTTAATTGCAGATTCGATGCACACAGTGGAGAGCGGTGCCAAGCTCGCGCAAACTGCTGGGAGCGCAACGGCGGAAGTGATCAATAGTTTCCAACAGGTTGCTACGCTCATTACTAAAATTGCGGGCGCAAATCGTGAACAATCGAATGGAATTGCACAGGTCACGCAGGCAGTAACGCAAATTGATGAAATGACGCAGCAGAATGCGGCATTGGTGGAAGCAGCAACAACAGCAATTGATAGTCTCGAAGAGCAAGCGCATCAACTCGCGCAGGCCGTTTCAGCATTTAGCTGAAATTTCTTTTTTCTTTTTAGTTTGAAGGATGATTGAAACAATGAATATCCGCAGCATAAAATCTATTGCGCTTATCGGTGCACTCTGTATTGTACCGCTGTTATCAATCTCACCGAGTTGGGCTCATGGCGGCGGTGGTAAAGAAGATGCAGCGGCTTATCCAGGTTATATGGAATTAAAACCGCCATTAGTGGTTAATCTTGCGAGCAGTGGGCGCACCCGTTATCTCAAAATGGATTTACAGTTTTATCTCAGCACCAGTCATGACGCGGAATTAGTAACGCAACACATGCCGCTGCTGCGCGATCGGATGATTACAATGCTTGGTGGTCGTCAACCAGAACAATTGAGTTCAATGGAAGATCGAGAAAAATTGCGTGCGGAGTTATTGGAAAGTCTTCGTGAAACGATGACACATCAAACGGGTGTTCCGGCAATTACTGCGATTTATTTCACTGGTTTTATTATTCAATAAGACTTTTCAATGTGATGCAGGCAATAAAAAATCGGCGGTATTCATAATTGAACGCCGCCGATTTTTTTAACGCAGTAAATGTTGCTGCGTTTAATTGTTTTGAATCACGATGCGCGGGAATTTTGCCGCATAATCCTTGGCTTGCAGTGATAATTTCGCCGCAGTTTTGCGGGCAATTTCGCGGTAAATCTCAGCAGCACGAGAATTGGGTTGTGCAATCACTGTCGGTTTGCCGCTATCGGTTTCTTCGCGGATATGTAATTCCAACGGCAATGATCCCAATAAGTCGACGCCGTATTGATCAGACATGCTTTGACCGCCGCCAGTGCCGAAAATCGGCTCCTCGTGACCGCACTTCGAGCAGATGTGTGTGCTCATATTCTCGACGATTCCAAGCACTGGCACTTCAACTTTCTGGAACATTTTCAAGCCTTTCCGCGCATCGAGCAGCGCGATGTCTTGCGGCGTGGTGACGATGATCGCGCCAGATACTGGCACTTTCTGCGCCAGCGTCAACTGGGTATCGCCCGTGCCCGGCGGCAAATCAATCACTAAATAATCGAGATCAGACCAATTCGTATCGTTCAACAACTGCTCCAGCGCCTGCGTCACCATCGGACCGCGCCAGATCATCGGCGTTTCTTCGTCGATCAGAAACCCAATCGACATCGCTTGCAGGTGATAACTCGTCATCGGTTCCAGACTTTTGCCGTCAGTTGACTCCGGTTTGCCGGTGATGCCGAGCATTCGCGGCTGCGACGGGCCATAGATATCGGCGTCGAGAATGCCGACCGTTGCACCTTCAGCAGACAGCGCCAGCGCCAAATTGACCGCAGTTGTAGATTTACCAACGCCACCTTTGCCAGATGCCACAGCGATGATATTCTTAATGTTATCAATCGGTTTGAGCGATTTTTGCACCGAATGTGCTTTAATCTCCCAAGTCACCGTAACCTCAACGTTGCCCACGCCAGCCACGCCCATGACTTTCTCTTTGACTGCTTCGGCAATCGCAGCCTGTATGGTCTTCGCCGGAAAACCCAGCACCACCTTCACCTGCACCTGATCGCCATCAATCACAATATCTTTGATCGCGTGCGCGGCAATCAAATCACGACCCAAATGCGGCTCGCGGTATTCCTTGATCGCGGTTTCAATGGCGTTTTTCGTCAGTTCAGACATTAGATACTCCAATTTGAATAGAAAAGTGAGTCAAACACGCCACAACGATTGCGACGGTAAAACTTGCTGATAACGTGGTAGCAACGCAGCTTAATTCAACCACAGTTGCGCAATTGTCGTTTATTTGCCGTCGTCCATGCGATACTTTCAACCATATTATTGAACGCTTTAAACTGACTGAGACCTCTATCCATGACCTTACCCCGCGATATTCTGATCACCAGCGCCCTGCCGTATGCCAACGGTCCAATTCACATCGGTCATCTTGTTGAATACATTCAAACCGATATTTGGGCGCGTTTTCAAAAGATGCGCGGACACAATTGCTGGTACGTTTGCGCCGATGATGCGCATGGCACACCAATTATGCTCCGCGCTCGGCAAGAAGGCATTACCCCTGAAACGTTAATTGCACGAATTGCCACTGAACATCAGGCGGATTTCGCCGCATTTCGGATTGGTTTTGACAATTATCATTCCACGCATTCACCAGAAAATCAGCACTTTTCTAATCTGATTTATACTCGCAACCGCGATGCCGGTCATATTGTTTGCCGCACCATTACCCAAGCCTACGATCCTATTGAGCAAATGTTTTTACCGGATCGGTTTATTAAAGGTGAATGTCCAAAATGCGGCGCAGCAGATCAATATGGCGACAATTGCGAAGTCTGCGGCGCGAGTTATTCACCGGCTGAATTAAAAATCCACGTTCAGCAGTCTCTGGCGCAGTACCCGAACAGCGTGAATCTGAGCATTATTTTTTCCGGCTGGCTGACTTTGAAACACTGCTCCGTGAATGGACACGCAGCGGCAGTTTACAAAAAGAAGTGGCGAACAAACTTGATGAATGGTTCACCGCTGGCTTGCAGCAATGGGATATTTCTCGTGATGCACCTTATTTCGGTTTTGAAATTCCCGATCATCCGAACAAATTCTTTTATGTGTGGTTGGATGCGCCAATTGGTTATTTAGCCAGCTTTCAAAACCTGTGCGACCGAACTGAAGGATTGAATTTCGAACAGTTTTGGGCAAAAGATTCCATTGCCGAGCTGTATCATTTCATTGGAAAAGACATCATCTATTTCCACGCACTATTCTTTCCGGCAATGCTGCACGGCGCAGGTTTTCGGATTCCCAGCGCCATCTTTGCACACGGCTTTCTCACCGTCGATGGACAAAAGATGTCGAAATCACGCGGCACTTTTATTAAAGCGCGAACCTATCTCGATCATCTCAATCCCGAATATCTGCGCTATTATTTCGCTGCTAAACTCGGCTCTGGTGTCGATGACATTGATTTGAATTTGGAAGATTTCACTGCTCGCGTGAATGCGGATTTGGTTGGCAAGGTGGTTAATATCGCCAGCCGCTGCGCCGGTTTTATTCACAAACAATTCACTGGAAAATTGGCGAATGAATTGGCGCATCCAGCATTATTTGCAGAGTTCATTGCTGCCGGAGACAGCATTGCTGCGGCGTATGAACAGCGCGAATTCAATCGCGCAGTGCGTGAAATCATGGCGCTCGCAGATCGTGCCAATCAATACATTGATGAAAAAGCGCCGTGGGTCATTGCGAAGCAGCCCGAACGTGAAAGTGAATTGCAAGCAGTGTGTTCAATGGGCATCAATCTATTTCGTGTGTTAATTGGTTATTTGCGCCCAATTTTGCCGGGCACCGCTGTCGATTCAGAAGCGTTTTTACAAATTGCGCCGCTCACTTGGTCGGCACTCGCCACGCCATTATTGGCACATAAAATCGCGCCATTTAAACCGCTGATGGTTCGCGTTGATCCCGCACAAATTGCAGCGATGTTGGAGGAATCAAAAGAGGATTTGAGCGCAACTGTAGCGCCAGCGCCCACTGCTAACAATCCGCATTTAATCCGCGATCCAATCGCAGCGCCAATTGATTACGACACATTTGCAAAAACCGATTTACGCATTGCATTAATTCGTGAAGCGAAATTAGTTGCAGGTGCAGATAAATTACTGCAATTAACGCTTGATCTCGGCGGTGAAACGCGCAATGTATTCGCTGGCATTCGTTCAGCGTATGATCCCAAAGAATTAGAAGGACGCTTGACGGTCATGGTCGCTAATCTCGCCCCACGCAAAATGCGTTTTGGCGTTTCCGAGGGAATGGTATTAGCTGCCGGACCGGGTGGTAAAGAATTGTTTATCTTGAGTCCTGATAGCGGTGCAGAGCCGGGGATGAAAGTAAAATAATCCACTTCAAACCCCTTTTTATAAAGGGGTTTCACATCGCTTATTTGGCGGTAAATGGAATGAGATCACAACCGTTTTTTATTAAATTGAATGCTATTCAACAACTGCTCACGGTGTTGATCATTGCTGCGGTGAATCCAGCAATGGCAAATGAATCACCCGCAAAAGATCACAATGCTTGCTTACGGTGTCATGCTATGACAACGTTGGCTTACCGCGATCTTGATCGCAATAAGATCATTAATTTATCCATTGATTCGCAGGCACTCGCGCATTCGGTGCATGGTAAATTATCTTGTGTAGAATGCCATGATGGAGAATTTGATCGCTATCCACACCAAGTTGATGCGCAAAATCCGCCGTTATCCTGTGTTAGTTGCCATGAAGAAAAGGATGATGCAGCGGATCGCCATTATCGGTTTACGACGATTGAAGCCGAATACAAACAGAGCGTCCACGCCACTTCTGATGCACCAGAAGCTGAAGGTTTTAATTGCCATTCTTGCCACAATCCGCATCAATTCCGCGCTTCTCAAGTTGGTGAGCCATTAGCAAACATCATTCACGCTGATAATCAGTTGTGTTTGTCATGTCACGAATTGGCGCGAGCGCGTCATGCTTGGCTACCAAATCAAGAAAAACATTGGCAAGCAGTGCGCTGTCTCGATTGTCATACGCCACTCTCTGAAAACGGTCAGACGGTTTCGCATCAAATCCTGAAAGCCGAAGCTAGCAATCATGATTGCGTGAATTGCCATTCCAAAGATTCCCGCTTGCTCAATCGATTATATCAATACCGTGCTGCGACCAATTTAGAGCATCACGGCTGGATCAATACGGCAGTATTTAATGAGGCTTACGTCGTTGGTATGAGCCGCAGCCCACTACTCGATCGCTTGGCACTGGGCGTGATTGGTCTAACGTTATTGGTATTGCTTGCACACGGCATTGGACGTTATAAAGCATATCAAAAGGTCACGAGGAATCGGACATGATTGCACTCTATCTTTATCCACGCTGGGTGCGCATTTGGCATTGGTTCAATGCGTTGTTATTTGCAGTGATGATGTGGTCTGGGGCGAGTTTACATTTTGCCGGCAGCAGTTGGTTATTAGATTTTTCTGTTGCCAGACCAATGCACAACATCACTGGAATCCTACTGACATTCGGTTGGATTGGTTTCGTGATTGGCAATGTAATGACAGACAACGGTCGGCATTATCGCGTGCACTGGCGCGGTTTTATTGAACGGTTAATCACGCAAGGACGTTATTATGCGGTCGGCATTTTTAATAACGAACCACATCCATTTCATCCTAGCATCGAAGTGAAATTGAACACGTTGCAGCAAACGAGTTATTTGGCGGTAATGTATGGGCTCATGCCGTTGCTTATTCTCAGTGGCGGTGCATTTTTGTTTTCAATGTATTTACCAGAAACACTGTTTGGCTTAGGCAGCGTCTGGGTAGTGGCAATGGCGCATCTTACCGTTGCGTATTGCTTGGCGTTATTCGTTGTGGTGCATCTTTACATCATTACAACTGGCGAAACGGTGACAACCAATTTGCGAGCGATGATCAGCGGTTGGCATCGTGAAACGGAGCAGGAGATAGCAGAATGAAACCGCACATCATGCGCCGCTTCATCGTGATTGTATTGGCTTTATTGACGTTGATATTGATTTACAAAGTTGTTTATCCGCTGGTATTTGAGGCTTACGTCGGCAAAGTGAATGCGCCATTAACCTATTCCAGTAGTCGAGAATTAACGCCAGCAGAATTCGAGATTTTAGCCAAAGAACTCAGCACTGAGGCTCGTCAGCGTAAAGCAGCAGCAATTGTTGCTACGGATCAAACGCCATTGGCGCGGCAAGTGAAAATTGACATGCTGATGAATACGCCATCGGCGATTCGTAATAGTGAACCAAAGCATATTCAGTATTTTCGTGATGCAGATATTCGCCGCTATGATGGGCCAGAAACCTGTTTGCGTTGTCATGCGACCATTCGGATTCAACACGGTGATGGTTCTCATGCGACGGTGGACACGTTGAATGATCTTGTTAATTCGGTGCATTTCAAGTTTCAAAGCGAATCCGGTGGCTTTTCAACCTATGGTTATGATGGGCGGCAAGTGAATAGCGGCGGTCATAAAATTCCAGTTGGTAAAATCAATCGCGCTTGTGGTATTCCCGGCAGCTTTACTTGGACGGGTTGGGCAGCTTTAGTTGCCAGTCATCCTGAACAAAATCATGGCGCGATGACGTTGCGCAGTGAAGGTTGCGGGCAATGTCATATCGGTGGCAATTATCAGCCCGCGACAGAAAAAATGATGCCCATTGGTGATGTGCCCAGTGAGGCAAAAAACGGCATTGATTGCTTGATTTGTCATGCAGCAAATTATGCAATGAATGAACGCTATGTGATTAAAGATGATAAGGGTTTACGGTGGAATCAGGATCGCAGTTTACGCGCTGCATTAACGGTTGAATCAATCAGTTCGGACACCTGTTTGCGTTGTCATCAGCACAATATGGGTGGCGATGCGTATCAGCATAATGCGGCAGCGCAGGAATTGGGTTATATCAATCAACGCATTCTGCATCGCGGAGCAAAACGCGGCAATCCATTTAGTCCAGAAGATGATGTACATGCAGCGGCGGGTATTCAGTGCACCGATTGTCATGTTCCTGAAGGTCATCATATTCCGCGTGGACGTAAAGGCGTTGATTTGGTCGCAAATGATATTCCAACAAAAGATGTGACTTGCGAAAGTTGTCACGGTCAAGCGCCGCACAATCAATCGGAACACAAGGCGCTATTAAATGGTCATATTGCGCGGCTGGCATGTGAAACCTGTCATATCAAAGAGTTGGAAGCAAATAATGTGGTGCTGCGCGATTGGGTGCATCCCACTTGGAATACGGAAGAAGGGATTTTTGAGCCAACCGATATTTATCGTTCTGGTGCACCAGGCAAAGGTTTTATTTTCTTGTGGTTTAATGGCAATGGGACGTTTTTAGCGAATGCACTCGGTAGTAATCCGAATGGTGCGACGACCTATAATCCATTGATGCAGCAGGTGGCGCGAATTACCGATCCAGAGGTGATTGCTGCTGTGCGCAATCAAGCAATAGAACTTAAACAGCGGTATTCCGATATTGATGTTGAGGCTTATGTGGAAATGGCGACCAATCCATTGTCACAATTATCACCGGAATTGTTGGCGAAACGTGAGGCGATGATTGCAAATAATTTGCGTAGCGCGATGATGCAGGGCGAAAGTCGGATTTATCCATTCAAGCTATTTAATGCGATGATGTATGAAGATATGTCAAATCAGGGGCCATTTGGTGCGATGATTTTGCCATTTGATTATGCGCGTTATTATGAAACTGGCGATAGTGCTGCGGCAGTAAAGGTGGCAATTGCTGATCCGATTATTCAGCGCATGTATCAGGAACCATTTAAGCGGTATATGATGGATGAATTCATGGCGTATTTCGGTATCACTGATGGTTGGAAAACTATTTATCCATTGGTGAATGGGCAATTGGTGAATGTCGAGCCGCATTGGATGCGACAAATGGGAACGCTGATGGTCAATCACGGCATTCAAAGCAAAGGGCGGGAGTGCGTTGAATGCCACGCGCCGAATGGAATCATGGATTTTAAGCAGTTGGGTTATTCCACCGAACAGGTGGGAAAACTGGAGCAACTGGATGGGATTGACCTGAACCATAAAACAGATTGATTGCAGCACTAAAAAAACCTCGCCTTGGCGGGGTTTTTATTGCGCCAATCTGTCCCCAGTGAACTGGCTTCTCGCAGCGGGCGGGAACAGCGTTGTGATCGTTGCAGTGTTTAAGAAAATCATCATATACCGCCAAAACTTCTCTATAATCGGTTTTGGATTGGATGCGGAACATGACCAATCCGCGATTGCCGTTTCCCGGCATTCGCTTTTCTTTCAGGGCGATGACGCCCATCACCACAGATAAAGAGACTTTAATATGGCACTTGACCAGTCAGCGCGTTACTCCGACTTGAGCCTGAAAGAAGCCGATCTGATTGCGGGCGGCAACCATATCCTCGTCGCATATAAAATGAAGCCGAAGTCGGGCTATGGCTACTTGGAGGCTGCTACCCATTTTGCAGCCGAATCCTCGACCGGTACCAACGTCGAAGTTTGCACCACTGACGATTTCACCAAGGGCGTCGATGCTCTGGTTTATTACATCGACGAAGCGACTGAGGATATGCGCATCGCTTATCCGCTCGATCTCTTCGACCGCAATATAACCGACGGGCGCATGATGATCGTGTCCTTCCTGACCCTGTGCATTGGCAACAATCAGGGCATGGGCGACATCGAACACGGGCAGATGATTGACTTTTATGTCCCTGATCGCGCCATTCAATTATTCGACGGCCCCGCGAAAGACATCTCCGATCTGTGGCGCATTCTTGGTCGCCCCGTGGTCAATGGCGGCTACATCGCCGGCACCATTATCAAGCCCAAACTTGGTCTGCGTCCTGAGCCATTTGCGGCAGCGGCATATCAATTCTGGCTCGGCGGCGATTTCATCAAGAATGACGAACCGCAGGGCAATCAAACCTTCTGCCCGTCCAAAAAAGTCATTCCGTTGGTGTATGACGCGCTCAAGCGTGCGCAAGACGAAACTGGTGAAGCCAAGCTGTTCTCCGCCAATATCACCGCCGATGATCATTATGAAATGTGCGCTCGCGCTGATTTCATTCTGGAAACCTTTGGCCCCGATGCAGACAAGGTCGCGTTTTTAGTTGATGGCTTTGTCGGCGGCCCCGGCATGATTACCACCGCTCGCCGTCAATATCCTGGTCAATACCTGCATTATCACCGCGCTGGTCACGGCATGATTACTTCGCCATCTTCCAAGCGCGGCTATACCGCATTTGTATTGGCGAAGATTTCCCGTCTGCAAGGCGCGTCCGGTATTCACGTCGGCACGATGGGTTACGGCAAAATGGAAGGCGGCGCGGATGACAAAATCATCGCGTATATGATTGAGCGCGATGAATGCCAAGGACCGGTTTATTTCCAAAAATGGCACGGCATGAAGCCCACTACGCCGATTATTTCTGGCGGCATGAATGCGCTGCGGTTGCCCGGTTTCTTCGAGAATCTGGGTCACGGCAACGTCATCAACACCGCTGGCGGCGGCGCTTACGGTCATATCGACTCCCCAGCAGCGGGCGCAATTTCGTTGCGGCAGTCGTATGAATGCTGGAAAGCTGGCGCGGATCCGATTGAATTTGCGAAGGAACATAAAGAATTCGCACGCGCCTTCACCTCGTTCCCGCACGATGCCGACAAGCTGTTCCCGGGCTGGCGCGATAAGCTCGGCGCAGCGGCTGAACACAAATAAGCCAGTGCGTTAATTGATTCAAAAAGCCTCCGTTTTACGGGGGCTTTTTATTGGGCAACATTCACCCAACTCTCTCTTCACCCCTCATTTTTTAATTCTGAGCTGCCATGATGAATACTGACATCGCGCAATACCAAGTCAAACAGGAACCATTTTATCAACCGCAAGGTAATGAAATCGCGCTGTATGAAGCTGCGTATCAACGCCGTTTACCTGTCATGGTGAAAGGGCCGACTGGCTGCGGCAAATCGCGGTTTATTGAATACATGGCGTGGCGGTTGGGCAAACCGCTGGTCACGGTCGCGTGTAATGAAGATATGACCGCTTCTGATTTAGTGGGGCGTTATCTATTGGATGCGACGGGCACACGCTGGCTGGACGGACCATTAACGATTGCGGCGCGGATTGGCGCGATTTGTTATCTGGATGAAATTGTCGAAGCGCGGCAAGATACAACCGTCGTCATTCATCCGTTGACCGATCATCGCCGCAATTTACCATTGGATAAAAAAGGCGAGGTGGTCACTGCGCATTCTGATTTTCAGCTCGTGATTTCGTATAACCCGGGCTATCAATCGCTGATGAAAGATTTGAAGCAATCGACAAAACAACGTTTTTCCGCCTTGGTATTTGATTATCCGCCGGCTGAATTGGAAGCGCAGATCGTGGCGACTGAAACGGGAATTGGTGCGGAATTGGCGACGGGTTTAGTGAAGATTGCGCTTGCTGCGCGCAATTTGAAAGGGCATGGATTAGATGAAGGAATTTCGACGCGGCTGCTGGTATACGCTGCCAATTTAATAGAGGCTGGAATTGCACCAACTGAAGCCTGCCGCATGGCATTGGTTGATCCAATTACTGATGATGATGATATTCGTGCGACGCTGCATCATGCAATTGATGCGGTGTTTGGATAAGGCGGCAGAAAATAGTGGGCAGTTGTCAGAAAATGTTGTATTGACAACTGCCACTAAACGAACAGCCATAAAACGGAAATGTAATTTTATGAAAAAGCTGAAAACGACAGATGCGTTGCGGTCTGAATATAAAAGGTCTGATTTTGGTGAGCTTGTGCGCGGTAAATATGCGGATCGAATCACAGAAGAATCTAATGTCGTTCTTCTTGAACCGGATATTGCACGAGCATTTCCAAACGATGAAGCGGTCAATAAAGCTCTTCGTTATTTGTTAGAAGTAGCCGAAGTTTCAACTCGTCTGATCAATCGCTAGAGTTTGGTTTTTTTACAACAAAGCCCGCTACAACGAATATCAGATCAATACATAATGATTTAACCAAAACGCCAGCTAATACTGCATCCATCTAACCACTTTTTAGGAGTTTCTAATGTCCGCACTCCTCCCGCTCGCTGCTGCTGAACTCCAACCGTATCGCCAGCAATTGCGCTGCAATTTTCCACAACTCGATCAAGTATTTCCCGATTGCATGGCAGAAGCACAATTGCTATTAAGTGCCACGGGAATTCACGATTATTTACACGGTGCTTCAATTATTTGCGGTATTGGGCGCGGCTTTGAGCCAGTGTTGGTGTATTTAGAAAAGATGCCGCAAGTCGCCGCTGAATTGGGCGAGGAAACATTGGCGCTGGTGTCAGATGCAGTGTGGAAAATGTCGCGCAGTCCAAATGGCAAAGCGATTTTGCCGTTTTTACAAAGCATCGCTGAAGTGTCGCGTCGATTACCGTGTACCGATTTATTCGGGCGTTATATCGATATTATTTTAGATTTTATGGAGCGCACGACCGGATCAATTCATGGTTTTCATACCACCATTCCCAGCCCCAGTTTACCGGATTTATTGGAACAAATTCCATATCTATTGCGCCAATTAACCTGTCACGGCTTGCGCAATTGGATTGATTACGGGCTGCGTCATTATGGTGATCATCCCGAACGCCAGCGCGAGTATTTTAGTTTGCAAGCCGCCGATAGTCGCGCCGTATTACAACGCGAACGGCATGGCACTTTATTTGTCGATCACGAGCGCCAGCTTGATTTATATCTCCGCGCTTTATGGCAAGAACATCAAATGCTCGTGCCTTATTCCGAGGCATTTGATGAATTGCGCAAACCGCTTCCGTATTTCGATGCGCTCGGCGTGCGCGTTCCCGATTGTTATGACGACCGCGCTGGCGTCAGCGGCATTGATCGGTATCGCGCCGTGCTCGCGCATATCGCCGCGCATTGGCGCTGGAGCACGCCGCAGGTCGCGGATAATTTAAGCCCTTTTCAACGGGTTGCGGTTGAAACCTTCGAGGATTGCCGCGTCGATACGCTGGCGCTGCGCGAATATCCCGGCTTGCGGCGCATCCTGTTGGCGCTGCATCCGCATCCCGCCGCCGACGATTGCGACTCGGCGCAGGAGTCGTGTATTCGGCATCGGCTGGCGATGTTTTCTCGCGCTGCGCTTGATCCCAATCACGGTTACGAACAGCCGGAACTACTTGATTTTGTTGCACGATTTCAGGCTGCGTTGGCCGACGGCACAACCTCCAGCACCGCCGAAATCGCCAATCTCGCCATTTCCTACATCGCCCGCACCCGTCGCCAGCAGGATTTGTCTTCTAACGTCTATTTCACCGACACCCACGTCGATTACCGCGACGACAATCGGCATCTGTGGCGCTACATCGAAGAGGGCGATGAAGAGGAAACGTTCGCCGAACGCCAGCCGCAGCGAGCGGATGACATTGAGACTTTGCCGCCGCGTCATTATCCAGAATGGGATTATCAATCAAAGACTTATCGCCCCGATTGGGTCAGTTTGTATGAAGGGTTGCATCCCAGCGGCGATCCGGCATTGATTGATGCGCTGCTTGATAAACATCGGCAATTGGCCAAACGCTTAAAACAAATTCTCGATTTGCTTAAACCGCAGCAATACGTCCGGCTGCGTTATCAAGAAGAAGGCAGCGAATTGGATTTGGATGTCGCAATTCGCTCGCTTATTGATTATCGCGGCGGTGCGACGCCCGATCCGCGTATTAATATGAGTCATCGTCACGACGGGCGCGATATTGCGGTGATGCTATTATTGGATTTGTCGCAATCTATTAACCAGATTCCCGACGGTTGTACGCAGAGCATTTTAGAATTGAGTCAGGAAGCAGTGGCATTATTGGGCTGGGCAATTGATCATCTGGGCGATGAATTCGCCATTGCCGGTTTTTCATCAAATACGCGCCACGAAGTGCGTTATCAACACATTAAAGGCTATAGCGAACGCTGGGACGATCAAGTCAAAGGGCGATTGGCAGCATTAGAAGCGGGTTATTCAACGCGCATGGGTGCGGCATTGCGTCATGCAGCGCATTATTTAAGTGCGCGTAAAGCGGAAAAGAAATTGCTGTTAATTCTCACCGATGGACAGCCGCATGATATTGATGTCACCGATGAACGCTTGTTGATTGAAGACACGCATCAAGCCGTGCAAGAATTGGATCAACAAGGGATTTATACCTATTGCATTAACCTTGATGCGCACGCGGATGAATATGTGCGCGATTGCTTTGGTAATCGGTTTACGGTGATTGATCGCGTGGAGCGGTTGCCAGAAAAATTGCCGCGTTTATTTATGGCGTTGACGAAATAAACCACGCACCCAGCAGTTGAATGATTTTGCGCACACGCACCAAAATTATTTAACTGCTCCGCGCTTTATTGAGTGCCAATAACTGCTGTAAAACTTCGGTTTCGCTCAATTCGTTTGACCAGCCATAAGCTGCGGCAACCGCTTGATCTAATTTGACATGCTCATTCACCAACCACGCCGGTTTTTTATTATACAAATTGGTCAGGGTACGTTGTTTTAATAGCGCCGCGTAAGTTGGTTTGGCAATGATGCGATCAGGATAACCCGCCACCACTTCCGGCACTCGCTCAATCCATTCTGGCGGATTTAACCAATTCTCACGCAATTGATTGAGTTGAAATGCTGCCTCAGCAATAGCGACTGCGTGATCTCGGTATTCTGCTGCAACCGTTGGAATAATTGCGCCGCTGTCTAAAGTTTCAATTCCGCTGCCAGTATCCGCTGGCGTTAAACCCATTGGAAATGGAAAGGTCTCAAAACAAGATTTAGCATTGTAGGTTGGTCTACCACCTTCATTTCCATCACCATGCCATGAGCAGGTTGCTAGTGACCAAATTTGATGAATCTGTGATGATAAAATTCCGAACGTCATATCATCAGATCGCGCAACAATTACTAATCGCGTGTCAGGTAAAACGGTTTTATCTAACCAAACAAAAAACCGATATTTAGCTACTCGCGGAGTGCAAAGATAACGCGACAAGCCGGTTAATGCTTTACGCATTCCAGAACGTGCTTCTTCATGAATCCACCAATTTTTTCGAGTTCTTTCGCGTCTCACCGTATCACGATAGGGTTTGACATTATTTAGTAGATGTTGGAATGGAAACTCATATAAAGCGGCATCAATTTCCGACGTATTGAGACCAAAATCAATGATCCAAGTATCAGATGCTCGACTGGCAATGTCTTTTCCATTGCGCCAAGGTTTAACGACATTACTGGTTGGGAGTCCATGTGGATTAGGAATTGCCAGCCATGATCTTGCGAGATCGCCAGAAATATCAAAAGCACCGTATTTTTTTGTTCCTTCAAAACTAACATTGTTATTTTCAAGCAGTAATTTAGCAGTGGTTAAATTCAATTTTTTATCATTATCGCTCTCCGTTAAGTCAGCATAAATTGCTGCAACTTTTTCGCCATTCAATACTGGCGTTACTTCTGTATTCCCGAAGCAAATCAAACTGACGCGCACCGCAGCGCCGCTGTTAATCCAAGGTTCATCTGACCACGCATTAAAAATGGTCGTTGTTTTACAAATGCGTTCTAATACTTGACGATTTGCCCCTCCGCGAATTGAATTCGTTGACACTAAGCCAGCAGCGTTGGCTTTTTTCGTTTCAATCTGCGACCGCGCTTTTTCAAACCAATACGTTACTAAATCCGCACCTGCGGGAATGCGTCCAGCATAAATAGTTCCCAGCGTTGAAAAATAATCATCACCCAATACGCCGCGCTTTTTACTACCACCCAAAAACGGCGGATTACCAACAATGACATCAGCGGTTGGCCAATTCGGTTCCGAGCCATCTGCATTCACCACTGCATCACGTTGGTCAATGATATTGATGGTTTTCAGAATTGGATTTTTTGCCAATGAAAACCCGTGATTCAGCATCCATTGAATTTCACCAATCCACACCGTCACCCGTGCTAGTTCAGCAGCATAGGAATTTAATTCAATGCCCAGCACGTTTTCTGGCCCAACCAAGGTAAAACTACGCGGCAATCCTAAACGCTCCGCATCTAAAATAACGTCGTGTTCTAAATTCTTCAAACCGCGCAACGCCAATAATAAAAAGTTTCCCGAACCACACGCAGGATCAAGCACTCGAAAATTCTGCAAGCGTTCAAATACTGCTGACAATAATGCTTGCGCAGATTTAATCGTTTTGTTGCGAGTGATTGTAGATTTTGCTGCATCCGCTTTTTTCATTAGCGCCGCAATTTTAATCTTTTGAAGACGCCATTCTTCCCGTAATGGATCGAGCACCACCGGATTAACCAACCGCATAATGGATGCTGGGTCGGTGTAATGCGCACCGAGTTGTTCACGTTGATTAGGATCAAGTCCGCGTTCAAATAACGTGCCGAAAATACTCGGCTCAATGGCAGACCAATTCAACCGCGCCAATTCCCGCAACATTCGCACATCATCGCGGGTTAACGGCAGCGGCGTTACTGCATCAAACAATCCGCCATTAAACCAATCAATTTCTTCAGTACCAAAGAATCCGCCAGTTGCCATCGTATTAAATAAATTGGTGAGCATTAGCGGCAAATGCTCCAAACGCTTCTGCCCGATTTCCAATAACTTGCTAAACGATTTGTTGGGTAATAAACCAATATCTTCAGCAAAAAAACAAAACAGAATTTGCTGGCAAAAATGCGCGATCTGCTGGGTATCGTGACCACGTTGGCGCAAGGTTTGCGCCAATTCACCGAATTGTCGCGCCGCGTTTTCCGTTAATGCTGCAGTGGTGAGCGTTGGGCGCAACCGTTCCGGCTCAGAAAATGCCCATTTTAATAATTGCAATTTGGCGGGAATGCGCAAATCTTCCAACGCCAGCGAATGCACTTTAGAAACCGTACCATTAAATGCCGTATGAATAATAATCCGTTCCATATCGGAAACAATTAGCAGTGGCGGATTTTCCAATGCCGGAGCGTAGCGATGCAGTTGAATAAAAGCATCGTTTAAGTTTTTGCGTTTACCTTTGTATTCCCAACCGAAATGATCGCGTTTCCATACATCCGCCCAACCATCACCGCCAGTGGTTTTCTTCGCTCCCTTTTCAAAGCAATAAAAATCGCCAGTTGGATCAATTGACGCCGGTGTTGGTTCATTTAATAATTGGCACAAATCAAGGAAATGTTCTTGTGCAGCAGAACGTTCTTTTAATGTGGTAGATTGCCATTTGGCAATGAATTCATCTGGAGTCATGGCGTTTAGTCGCTCATTAAAGAGGAATTAATATGTGTATGTTACCCAAAACTGTCCGTATGGATGACAATAATTTATGGGTCGAATTGCACGACGGCAGGACAGTCGGTGTGCCGTTGGCATGGTTTCCGCGTTTGCTGGCGGCAACGCCGGAACAACGCAATGATTTTGAACTTAGTCCCAGAGGAATTCATTGGGATTTACTTGATGAAGATATTGCAATTGCCGGGCTGTTGGCTGGCGTGGGCGATATGACAACGCATCGTTGTAAAGCTGCGTAGATTTCAACATGAATCCGTCAACTGGAATATCAATATTGGTTACACCGCTGAAGGTATTGGTGAGATGACGATTCTGGATGCACAAAAAAGCGGATTGTATCCATTACAGATTGAGCGTGTTCACGCAGAAGCCGCTTGATTTTAACTGCTCCGCGCTTTATTGAGTACCAACAACTGCTGTAAAATTTCAGTTTCGCTCAATTCATTTCCACAGCCACGCTGGTTTTTTGTTATACAAATTGATCAGAATGCGCTCAGGATAACCCACCACAACTTCCGGCACTCGTTCAATCCATTCTGGCAGATTTAACCACTGCTCGCGCAATTAATTTAATTGAAATTCCTTCAAGGTAATGGCAGAGACAGCTATACAGAGCTTTGAGATTTTCATCGGTTTTTAGTAGCGGCAGCATGATGTAATTGCTCGACGCATTGCGCTGATGTGAATGAAAAAGCCCCACAAATGCGGGGCTTTTTTGTGTCTGCGTTTATTCAAAAAATCCCATCAGAAAAAGCCCCCCTTTGAAAAAGGGTGGTTGGGGGGATTTAAAGCGGCAAGGATTGTGGATTGATATACGCTTCCAATCGCGCTAATAACTCAGGAAAACGCTCCACGAAAAACAGCGGCTGCGTCTCGCGGGGATTATTCGGACTGGTTTCATTGCGCCCATATTTCAAACCCTCCTCGGTTAAGCTCCAGAACCATTTAATCGTGTTGCCGGTGCTCTTGCGGGAAAGATGTTCCAGAATGCCCATTGCTTCTAATGCCGGATTGACAGTCTTGGCAACGTGATGAAAAAGCGGACTCCTCATCTCTTTTAATAGCGGAGTGATCGCTCTGACCAGTGGTTCATCGACATAATCAGGAAGAAAATCAGGATTGATTCCTTCTGATTCACTGAGTTTAGCCAGCATCCGAATCTTGCTGGTTTCTGATACGCGCAATGCCCGCATTGCTAATTCAAAAATCTGAATCTTCATTGCTGGCTGATAGGGTAAAGCCGAATTGACGGGTTGCAATGTACCTGTAACAACGGCATCAAAGGTACGAATGACCTTCAAATGAAACGACGGGCTGATCCACATTGCGTAAGCGTAGACCAGCTCCTTGACGACGAAAGTGCCAAGTCCTTGTTTTGCAAAGATAGACGGAATTCCGTCTATCTCGCATTCTTTAGCAAGATCAATCGTTTGCTGATTTTGAAGCCAAGTTGCTGGGCGATTTTTAACCGCACCACCTGAAGCCTTGTGCAGATCGTTCAGGCAATACCGACCTTCGGCATCCCTGTGAATTGTGACATCGTCAATGACGATAGAAGAAAAAGACGGATGTTGCGAAACCATAAAGGCCTCCTTTCAGGTTTTCTCAAAGTAAATGCTTAAAAAATAAGCATCCCGCAGGGGCTTGAGACCGCTGAAAGACGGCGAGTTCATTCGTGAGCATCCTGCTCCTTATTTCACCGCACCCCTACGAAATACCGTTAATCTTGGTGTCGTATTACACACAAAAGTTAGATATAAAAAACCGCTAATTCTCGTGTGCGGGTAACGCTTTCAGGTGTGTCTCAAGCACCTACCAATAGAAAAACACGCCAACAAACCAATGTCAACCACTAAATCAAGCGCATTTTCCCCGCGCCAGATTCAACGCTAATAATCGCTGCAAAATCTCCGCTTCATTCAATTCTGCTGCGTCATTTCCCCAGCCATAAGCTGCTGCGACCGCTTGATCTAATTTGACATGTGCATTCACCAACCACGCCGGTTTTTTATTATACAAATTGGTCAGAGTGCGTTGTTTTAGTTGCGCAGCAAATGCGGGTTTAGCAATGATGCGTTCAGAATAGCCAGCGACAATTTCCGGCTGGCGTTCAATCCATTCTGGCGGATTTAACCAATTCTCACGCAATTGATTGAGTTGAAATGCTGCCTCAGCAATAGCGACTGCGTGATCTCGATATTCAGATTTAACTGTCGGAATGATTGCACCGCTGTCTAAAGTTTTAATTCCACTGCCAGTATTCGCTGGCGTTAATCCAATTGGAAAAGGAAAAGTCTCAAATGTCGTGGTTGGAGTATAGCGCGGATTATTACCTGAACAGTGGTAAGTACACATCCGCAATGTCCATAATTTATGAAAAAGTGAGTGTAAAATGCCAAAGGTGGTGTCATCAGAACGGGTAATTGCTGGAGTTGCGCTGTAAGGTAAAACGCTGACTGGTGCAAATGTAAAAATAAGATGTTTTGCCACCAACGGAGTAATGATGTAGCGCGAAATATCTTTTAACGCTTTTCGCATTCCCGGACGCGCTTCTCCATACTGCCACCAATACTTGCGATGATTATCACGTCGAACGTTGTCACGCACGGGTTTAATACGATCTAAAACATAACCGAATGGCATTTCATACAATGCCGCTGTTTCTTCTGGCATTCCGCAACCAAAATCAATCATCCAAATATCACGATTGCGCCGCACAACATCTAAACCGTTCCAGCCCGGACGTAATACATCACTATTCGGTTTTCCATGTGGATTCGGTGACAACAACCATTTCCGCGCTAAATCACCAGCAATATCAAATTCTCCAACTTGCAATACGCCTTGAAAAGCAACGCCAGCATTTTCAGCCAATGTTTTAGCGCCGGTTAAATCCGACATTGCTTCATTTGTGCTAGCTGTCAAATCTGCATAAATTGCTGCAACTTTTTCATTATTCAACACTGGTGTTAATTCTGTATTCCCGAAGCAAATCAAACTGACGCGCACCGCAGCGCCGCTGTTAATCCAAGGCTCATCTGACACGCATTAAAAATGGTCGTCGTTGCACAAATGCGTTCCAATACTTGACGATTTGCTCCACCACGAATTGAGTTGGTTGATACTAAACCAGCAGCGTTGGCTTTTCCCATTTCAATCTGCGCCGCGCCTTTTCAAACCAATACGTCACCAAATCCGCACCGCCCGGAATGCGTCCCTGATAACAATTGCGCAGTCGTTTGACGTATTCATCGCCCATTGCGCCGAGCATTCGTTTATCACCTAAAAACGGTGGATTGCCGATAATGACATCAGCATCTGGCCAATTCGGTTCCGAACCATCTGCATTCACCACTGCATCACGTTGGTCAATGATATTGATGTTTTCAGAATTGGATTTTTTGCCAATGAAAACCCGTGATTCAGCATCCATTGAATTTCACCAATCCACACCGTCACCTGCGCTAATTCAGCAGCATAGGAATTCAATTCAATGCCCAGCACGTTTTCCGGCCCGACCGATATAAAGCTGCGCGGCAATCCTAAACGCTCAGATTCTAAAATTACCTCGTGTTCCAAATCTTTCAATCCGCGCAATGCCAATAATAAAAAGTTTCCAGAACCGCAAGCTGGATCAAGGACGCGAAAATTTCGCAACCGTTCAAATACCGTTGATAGCAATGCTTGCGCAGATTTAATCGTTTTATTACGAGTGATTGTAGATTTTGCTGCATCCGCTTTTTCCATTAACGCAGTAATTTCAATCTGTTGCAGACGCCATTCTTCGCGCAATGGATCAAGCACTACTGGATTGACCAGCCGCATAATTGAAGCCGGATCAGTATAATGCGCACCGAGTTGTTCACGTTGATTGGGATCCAATCCGCGCTCGAATAAGGTGCCAAAAATACTCGGTTCAATCGCTGACCAATTTAACTGCGCCAATTCCCGCAAAATTCGCACATCATTGGGGGTTAATGGCAGCGGCGTTGCTGCATCAAATAATCCGCCATTAAACCAATCAACCGGATCATTCCCAAAGAATCCGCCAGTTGCCATTGTATTAAATAAATTGGTGAGCGTTTGCGGCAAATGTTCCAAACGCTTCTGCCCGTTTTTCAATAATTCACTAAACAATTTATTTGGCAATAAACCAATATCTTCAGCGAAAAAACAAAAGAGAATTTGCTGGCAAAAATGCGCGACCTGTTGGGTATTATGACCACGTTCGCATAATGTTTGCGCCAATTGACCAAATTGTCGCGCTGCCTTTTCCGTTAATGCCGCAGTGGTGAGCGTAGGGCGCAACCGCTCTGGCTCAGAAAAGACCCATTTTAATAATTGCAATTTGGCGGGAATGCGCAAATCTTCCAACGCCAGCGAATGCACTTTAGGCACTGTACCATTAAATGCCGTGTGAATAATAATCCGTTCCATATCGGAAACAATCAGCAGCGGCGGATTTTCTAATGCCGGAGCGTAGCGATGCAGTTGGACAAATGCTTCATTCAAATTTTTGCGTTTGCCTTTATATTCCCAACCGAAATGATCGCGTTTCCACACATCCGCCCAACCATCACCGCCAGTGGTTTTCTTTGCGCCACGCTCAAAACAATAAAACTCGCCAGTTGGGTCAATTGATGCCGGTGTTGGTTCATTTAATAATTGGCACAAATCAAGGAAATGTTCTTGTGCAGCAGAGCGTTCTTTTAATGTGGCAGCTTGCCATTTAGCAATGAATTCATCTGGAGTCATGGCGTTTAGTTGCTCACAAGAAAAGGATGATGGTTTATTGATCGTGATCCAATTGCTGCGCAAGTAATTCAACGGGATGACACACTTCAACGGCTAATCCCATTTCACGCAATCCCGCTGCAATATGTAATGCGCAACCAGCATTAGTAGTAATGAGATAAGTTGGCGCGAATGCCGCAATTGCGATGAGTTTGTCATTCAATAGCGCAGTTGCCATCTCTGGCTGTTGCAATAAATAAGTGCCAGCCGCGCCGCAACAGCGGTCATTGCCGGGCAACGGGATAATTTCCAATTCAGGAATACGTGCCAGCAATTGATAAACCGCAGCATTACCGCCGAGCAAATTGCGGTGTGAACAGGGTTCGTGCACGAGAACGCGCTGTGGCAATGGTTTGATTTTTAGGGTTTTTGGCCAAGAAACTTGATCTAAAAATGCGCAAATTTCGGTGGTGTGTTGCAGTGCTGGAGAGGTGCGCAATTCCGCGACGCAGGCGCTGGTGAGTCCGATCAGTTGCTGCGCAGCGTGGCGCTCGGCGCAGTTGGCGAGATGCGCAGCGGCGGCGGCGGGATAACCGTTGTGCCGCAACAGTGCGCCGCAGCAGGCGGATTTTGTGGAGGTGTTTATCGGCAAACCCAGCCGTTCGCACACGCGGAGCGCAGCGACGATTACCGCACCTTGGGCGCTGGCATCCATGCAGCCGATGAATAATTCCAACGCAGCATTTGGTGCGGAATGCGGCGCGAGGCGGCGGGCGGTGAAACTCAATGCGGTTGCCATGCGGTGATAGGGTCGCAGTGCGGAAAGACGCGCCAATCCGCTGCGTTCGCTCAAACTTGCAACGCCGCTGGTGCGGTAAACGCTGGCGATTTGACCAATTAAATCAGTGATATGACGCTGTGATAACGCAGCCAACCAGCCGTACTGCAACCAGCGTCGCCATGCAGGTAACGCAGCGATGCGGTGCGCTTTGGCGGCATCGGCGAGTTGACCGTAAGCAACCAATGATGGGCAAGCTGCTTCACAAGCGCGGCAGCCTAAACAGCCATCAAGATGCGCGATGAGTGGCGCAGTCAACGCGAGATTTCCCGTTAACCAGCCTTGAATCAATGCGATACGTCCACGCGGAGAATCTGCTTCATGGCGAGTTTGTTCATACGTTGGACACACGGGCAAACATAGCCCACATTTCACGCATTGATCAGCGAGACGCAGCATGTCCTGCGGAGAAATTGATTGAACCTTCATAGATGATAATGGATAAAAACGGACGGGATAATGCGATGAATGGCGGTTAAGTGTACGCGAATCGTTGAATTGATTAGCACTGCATTGAGTGTTGCAGTGTTGAATCGCTATATTAAATGTTCGCTAACTTTCGAGACCTAACGCGATGTCGTTTTATCGTCACCATGTGTTTTTCTGTACCAATCAGCGCGAACCAGATTGTGTCTGTTGTGGTCTAGCGAATGCTTCGGCGCTGCGTGATTATTTCAAACAAAAGGTGAAGGCACTGAAGCTGGAGGGAATACGCATCAATTCAGCAGGATGTTTGAACCGCTGCGCACTGGGACCGGTGATTGTGGTTTATCCCGAAGCAGTGTGGTATCGCTATGCAACAGTTGATGATCTCGACGAAATTTTGCATGAGCATCTCATTCATGGACGTCCCGTTGAGCGTCTCAAACTGCCGGATTAGATCGGATTGCGCAACAGTTTTTCGGAACCTGATGCTTGTCTTGATAAAAATGATCACGTAACATGCGCGATCTTTCTCGACCCAGAAATTCATATTTTTAAGGTCTGTACACCCAAATTTTAGTGGTGAACAGTCCTCTCGGAGCCTAGATCATGACGACGACTGTTAGCGCCAAACCCGCCGAGGTTCGCCGCGCCTGGTATCTGGTTGACGCCGATGGTAAGACCCTCGGGCGGTTAGCAAGTGAGCTGGCACTGCGTTTGCGCGGCAAGCATAAACCGCAGTACACGCCTCACGTTGACACCGGGGATTATCTTGTTGTTGTGAATGCGGAAAAAATTCGGGTAACCGGAAACAAACTCCAAGACAAGATGTATTACCGTCACACCGGTTATGTTGGCAACCTGAAATCTACCAATCTCGCTAAGTTGCTTGAAACCACACCCGAACGCGCTATTCAACTGGCAGTAAAGGGAATGTTGCCACGCGGACCGCTTGGTCGTGCGATGTTCCGCAAACTGCGTGTTTACGCCGGGCCAGAACATGGTCATCAGGCACAACAGCCCCAAGTTCTCGATCTCAACGTTTAGGAATTGACGCATGTCGGAGACGCAACACGCAATCGGCCGTCGTAAGACTTCCGCCGCACGAGTTTTCTTATCGGTTGGCTCAGGTACGATCACAGTCAACAACCGTCCGTTGGATCAATTTTTCGGTCGTGAAACAGCGCGGATGGTCGTCCGTCAGCCGCTGGTCACTGCTGGATTAGTTGATCGCGTTGACATCAAGGTGACAGTCACTGGCGGCGGTAATACCGGACAAGCTGGCGCAATCCGTCACGGTATCGCCCGCGCTTTGGTCATTTATGACGAAAATCTTCGTTCACCGATGCGCCGTGCTGGTTTCCTAACCCGCGATGCGCGTGAAGTAGAACGTAAGAAAGTCGGTCTGCATAAAGCCCGTAAGCGTCCACAGTTCTCGAAACGTTAAACGGTTTCCTTGGGGGATCGTCTAGCGGCAGGACAGCGGACTCTGACTCCGCTAACCTAGGTTCGAATCCTAGTCCCCCAGCCAAACAAAAAGCGCCTAACTTAATAGTTAGGCGCTTTTTTTGTGAGCTATGATCAGTTTTGCCGTGAACACAATTTTGGTTTGCGCCACCCAGCAATCACAAAGCACAATTGCCACGAAATTTTAGTCAGTCTATTCAGCGCAACTGTCTTTATTTTGTGCTATTCAGGATCATGCAAACGACGTATCTGAGCTCAGGACACCACTATGGCACTCGTCAAGAAAACTGGTCTTTCTGCATCCACAACATCCACCGAAACGCGCTCTAGTGCTGCAACTACCCGCGAAGCCGAGGCGCAGCGTAAACGCGCCCGTACGCTCGCCAAGCAGCAACAGGCTGCCGAGCGTGTGGCCTCCGCTACCGCGCAATTAGCTTCTGGAATCAATGAAGCAGCTTCTGCTGCCGAAGAACTCAAACGTTCGGCGGATCAAATTGCCACCGGTGCTGAAGAAGCCTCTGGTGCCGCACAAGAATCGCTCGCTGCGTTTAAGCAAGTTGGCACGGCACTTGGACGACAACTGGACAGCGCCATACAAGCACAGACCAAAGTTGATGCGACGCAGGCATTGATCACGCGGGTAAGCGGCGACGTGATCAGTCTCATTACCAACGTTGGTTTTTCGGCACAGCGACAAACCGATTCCGTGAAAATGGTCGCCGAACTCGAACAGCAAGCCGCGAACATCGGCGACATTGTGAAAGCGGTTGCACGCATCGCCGATCAAACCAATTTGCTGGCGCTGAATGCGGCGATTGAAGCAGCGCGAGCTGGCAAACATGGCAAAGGTTTTGCCGTGGTCGCTGATGAAGTACGCACACTTGCGGAAACTTCCGAAAAAAGTGCTAAACAAATTCAAGACCTTGTGGCGCAGATTCAATCAGAAGTGCAGACCATTTCTGATGGCATCAACACTTCTGCGGCCAAAGTTCAGGCAGAAGTTGATAACGGAAGAACCATCAACAATCAGCTTGACCAGATTCGCCTTGATGCAATTGAAGTTGCACGCGGCGTTCAAGAAATCGCCACGACTGCGCAGCAATCCAATGCCGCTGCACATCAAGCGTTAAAAGGCACGGAAGAAATTGCGGCGGCGGCTGAAGAACAATCCGCTGCCTCCGAGAATCGGTCAAAACCGTTGCCGAACAAACGCAAGCCCTCACTGAATGCGAACAGGCAGCACAGAATCTGTCTGAATTGGCGGAAGAATTGAAGAATTCGACTGACATCGCCAAAAGTGCCGAAGAGGTCGCATCGGCCGCCGAGGAGCTGTCTTCGGCAGTGCAGGAAATCAACCGTTCTGGCGGGCAAATTATGACTGCCGTGGAGCAGATTCGGAAAAGTGCTCAGGTGCAGGCTTCGGCAACTGAGGAATCTGCGGCGGCGATTACGCAAATTGAGAAGGGTTTAGAAATTGCGCTGGCGCGGGCGCGATTGGCGAATGAAAAAGTGCAGGCGATTCGAGCATTACTTGGTACTAACAAAAGCAGTATTGAGTCATTGATTGCTGGCGTCTCTGAATCGGTGGTCGTGTCGCGCTCAAATTTCAAACAAATAAAAGGTTTGGAATTAGTTTCACGGCGAATTGATAAAATCGTTGACGCAATTACTACGGTCTCAATTCAAACCAACATGCTGGCAGTCAACGGTTCAATTGAAGCAGCACGCGCTGGTGAATTCGGTAAAGGATTTGTCGTCGTTGCTACTGATATTCGCAATTTGGCGCACGATTCAGCCGAGAATGCCGATCGCATTAAAGATTTAGTGAAAGCAGTTCAGGATCAAATTGGCATCGTTGGGCGTGATTTAGAAGAAATTATTTCTTCAGCGAGTGCGGAGACCGAAAAAGCTAAAGTCATTACCAGCGGTCTTATTACCATCGAAACCGATGTCAGTTTGATTGAACAGGGCACGAATGAAATTCTCAATGCCGCTGGCGAAATTGCTGCGGCAATTGCGCAGATTAAAACCGGTGTTGATCAGATTTCTGCTGCGGCACAAGAAGCAGAAAAAGCAGCGGGAGAATCTGCTGCTGCGGCGAAACAACAGTCGCAAGGCGCAGAAGAATTAGCGGCTGCTATTGAGGAAATCGCCTCACTCGCTGACGAATTGCAAAGCGCCTGAACGTCATCGCCGGTACGCAGGAGCGAATCAATATGAGCAATGAACAGGTCGAATCTCAGCGCGATAACGCCGCGCCAGAGCGCGAGGCAGACATTCGGCAATTCGTGATTTTCATGTGCGATAGCGAGGTTTTCGCGGTCGATATGACGCCAGTGCAGGAAATCATTCGCGTACCGGACGTGGTGCGCGTGCCGCTCGCGCCAGCCACGCTGGAGGGTTTGGCGAATCTGCGTGGAAAGGTGTTACCAATCATCAGTTTGCGCCGATTATTTGGGTTTGCAGAGTGTGCTAACGATGATGCCACCCGTGCGCTGGTGATTGATCTCGGTCAACCGCTGGGTTTCGTGGTGGATCGAGTGCACAGCGTCGTGGGCGTGGAGCTGGGACGCATTGAAAGTGTGGACACGCTCACTGCGACCGTGAGAACCGATTTGTTATCGGGAATTCTCAAGGATGTCGGCGGCTATCCGATGGTGCTGGATTTTGAGCGGCTGATTCGTACTGAATTTGCAGCGATTGCGGCATTGACGCGCAAACAGAGCGGCGGCGGATTTGGCGCAGCAACCGGCATTGATGCTGAAGACGATGAAGCGGCGACTGACGAATTGCAGCTGGTCAGTTTTGAAGTTGCCGAGCAGGAATATGCGATTCCGATTGAGAATGTGCAGGAGATCGTGCAATTTCCTGAACAGATCGTGCACGTTCCGCGTTCTGAAGCGCATGTGCTGGGCGTGATGACGCTGCGCAATCGGTTATTGCCGCTGGTGTCGCTGCGCTGCCTTTTGAATTGCCGACGCAGGTCGCAGATGAACGCAGCCGAATTGTGGTCGTGCGGCTCGGCGAATTGTCAGTCGGGCTGGCAATGGACAGCGTGAATGAAGTATTGCGCGTGCCTCGGTCGGCAGTGGACACCATGCCCAAGCTGCTGGCGCGTCACGGCGATCTCTCTGATATTACTGAAATTTGCCGACTTGATGCTGGGCGGCGACTGGTGTCGATCATTTCCACTGACCACCTGTTTCGCCATTCATCCATTCAGGAGGCGCTCACCAGCGTTGCCGCCATGCACGATGACACGCAGTTAGACAATGATGTAGACAGCGACGATCAAACTGATGATGAAGAACAGGTCGTGGTGTTTCGGCTCGACAAGGAAGAATTCGGCGTACCGATTGAAAGTGTTCAGGAAATTGTGCGCATTCCCGACGAACTGACGCATGTCCCCAAAGCGCCGAACTTTGTCGAAGGCGTGATCAATCTGCGCGGTTCCGTGTTGCCGGTAATTGACCAACGACGGCGGCTGGGACTGCCGACGTTGAGCGCAATGATCGGCAGCGCATCATGGTGTTTTTACTTGACGGTGTGCGCACTGGGTTTATTGTTGATTCGGTGGCGGAAGTATTGAAAATTCCCAAAGCCGCAATTGAAAGTGCGCCGCATTTATCGCCAGAACAAACCCGGTTAATTGCACGGGTTGCCAATTTGGAACAGCAAAAACGCATGATCCAGTTAATTGAACCCGCGCATTTAATCGCTGCGGAACAGCGTGAAGAAATGGCGGCGTTGAATAAGGTTTGAACATAATCGGCATGACGCAATTGATTTGATTGGCAGTTAGCAGTTTTCAATTGTCTGCGGGAAACACGATGTGTCACTGCCAACTGACAACTTATAAACTGATTGAGGCGCTTAGTGATTAAACTGCTGATCGTTGATGACTCCGCGCTCATGCGTCGTCAATTGACGACCATTTTTCAAGATGCAGGTAATTTTGAAATTCGCACTGCCCGCAATGGACGCGAGGCAGTGGAAGAAAATCGCATCTTTGCGCCGGATGTCATCACCCTTGACATCAACATGCCAGAAATGGACGGACTAACGGCACTGTCGTTGCTGATGGCTGAACGCCCCGTGCCGGTGGTGATGGTGTCATCGCTCACGGAAAAAGGCGCACTTGCTACGCTGGAAGCACTCAACCTCGGCGCAGTCGATTACATTCCCAAGCCCGGTGGGACGATTTCGCTGACCATTTCCGAAATCGAAAATGAAATCATCAGCAAAGTGCGGGCAGCAGCACGAGCGCGGCTAAAAACCACCCGCAGTTTGGCAGCGCGATTGCGCGACGATATGCGCAGTAAACCAGCGGAAAAACCAGCTCCAGCGCCAGTGTCGCGCCCATTGATTCGGCGCGGTGGCGTCCGCGATAAAGGCGTTGTTTTAATTGGCGTGTCCACGGGCGGACCGCGCACGTTAGAGGAAATTTTGCCGCTGTTACCAGCAGATTTCGCGTGGCCGGTGCTGGTGGCGCAACACATGCCAGCCAGCTTTACCCATCCATTTGCTGAACGGATGAACGCGCTCTGTCCGCTTACCGTGTCAGAAGTGAGTCGCCCAACGCCATTGGAAGCTGGCAACATTTATATTGGCAAAGGTGGTGCTGATATGGTGCTGGCGCAACGCACCAATAAACTCATCGCGCTGGTGCGACCAGAACATCCAGAATTTCTGTGGCATCCATCAGTGGAATTACTCGGACGCTCGGCGTTAGAACATTGCGATCCCGCAAATGTGATTGCCGTGATGCTCACCGGAATGGGTTATGACGGAGCGCAAGCATTCACCGATTTGAAACGACAGGGCGCACGCACCATCGCCGAATCGGAAGAAACCGCTATTGTTTTTGGAATGCCCGCTGAATTGATTGCGCGCAATGGCGCGACATTGACGTTGCCTGCTGATCGCATCGCGCTGCAATTGCAAAATTGGATAGAACGTTAAAATTTCTTTCGTGTTGCCTTGATTGAAATACAAACCAGAGACCGAAATGGCACTGACCAAAGCGGCGTTGCAGCCGACAACCACTGACGATGAACGGCAACATTCCCGCGATCAAGCCGGACTATTGCTGGCGCTTGCCGATCCCAGTTCGCTGGTGCGGCGCTGGGCGGCACGCGATTTGCTGGCATATCCCAATGCTTCAGCAGCACTCGTAGAGCGGCTACTGATCGAAACCGAACCGAGCGTGATTGAAGTGATTTTGACCACCTTGACGCGCATTGGTGACGAGTGCGCAGTGGCTGGACTCATCCGCTGTTTGCGCACTGAAAACGCGATGTTACGCAACGCAGCGATTGAAGCCATGAAACTGCTGCCGGACGAAGTCGCACCATTGATGGGTCGCCTGCTCAACGATGCTGATCCTGATGTGCGCATTTTCGCCGTCGATGTCCTCGAATCCTTGCGGCATCCGCAGGTAGAATTTTGGCTCATTCACGTCATCACCGAAGATGCACATCTCAATGTCTGCGGCGCCGCAGTTGATCTGCTCGGTGAAGTAGGTAGCGAATGCGCCCGCCCAGCATTACTGGCGCTAAAACAGCGGTTTACTGATGAACCGTACATTCAATTTGCCGCTGATTTGGCACTG
Organism: Chromatium okenii; assembly: GCF_002958735.1. Lineage (GTDB taxonomy): Bacteria > Pseudomonadota > Gammaproteobacteria > Chromatiales > Chromatiaceae > Chromatium > Chromatium okenii_A. The sequence continues at coordinate 287,225 of NZ_PPGH01000035.1, forward strand.
ACGCGGATCGCCGCAGGCTGACCAGAATATGGCCACGCCGTTAACTATTAACGATGAAGATTTTCTAAAATTCCGCGAGTTTTTCTATCGCAAAACCGGTATTTTATTTGAAGACAGTAAGCGTTATTTCGTTGATAAACGCTTATTGGAACGCATGACGGTCACTGCAAGTGAAAATTTCCGCAGCTATTTCACCATGCTGCGCTTTCAAGCCTCTGGCGAAGAATTGCAAACACTCATTAACACAATGACCGTTAATGAGACTTATTTTTTCCGTGAAGAATACCAGTTTCAATGTTTAGTCAATTCAATGTTGACTGAAATCATCGCGCATCGCACCACGACGACCCCAATTCGCATTTGGTCAGTTCCTTCCTCTTCTGGTGAAGAACCTTATGGAATTGCCATTTATTTACTTGAATACTGGTCACAATTAAGTGATTGGGATGTAGAAATCATCTCTTCTGATATTGATACCAGCATTCTCAATCGTGCCCGACAGGGTCATTATAGTCCGCGAGCAGTGCAATATCTGCCAGCGACACTTCTGAACAAATACTTTCATCATGATGGCGAGTATTTTCAGATTAATAAAGAATTGCGTGACGCGGTTGAATTTACTCGCGTCAATGTCACTGATGCGACTGAGATGCGTCTACATCGTTATTTTGACGTGATTTTTTGTCGCAATCTGTTGATTTATTTTGACGATCTGTCACGCAAACAAACCGCAGAATCTTTTTATGATGCCCTTAATCCCGGTGGATTCATTTGTTTAGGACATTCTGAATCGATGAGTCGAATTTCTGCATTGTTTCGTGTGCGCAAATTCCCAGAAGCAATTGTTTATCAGAAACCTTGGGGGGTTAAATGAAGCGCATTCTGGTCATTGACGATGCCGCAACTGTGCGCCTTTATCATCGTGGCATTTTGGAAGGCGCGGGATTTACGGTGATCGAAGCGGTCAATGGCTTAGAAGCATTGGAGCGGGTCGCCAATATGACATTTGATCTCTATTTGGTGGACATCAATATGCCTAAACTTGATGGCTACGGTTTTCTGCGTGAATTGCGCAGTAAAGATATTCCGCAAGCGCCAGCAATTATGGTTTCAACTGAAGCCGCTGCGAATGATCAAAAACTCGCTTATGCCAGCGGTGCAAATCTGTATCTCATTAAACCAGTACGTCCGCAGCGGCTGCTCTCACATGTGCTGACGCTGCTCGGATTAACGCTACCGAACCCGGATCATTTGTTATGAATCCGTTGCTTATTCAATTCCTAGCTGAAGGACGCGAGTTTCTCCAAAGCATTAGTGAGAAATTGCTGGCGCTTGAAAATGATCCCAGCGACAGCACCAGCATGAATGAGCTGTTCCGACTGGTGCACACGCTCAAGGGCAACAGCGGGCTATTCGATTTCCCAGAAATGAGCCGCGTTCTTCACGCCGCTGAGGATGTGATGGATGCCGCTCGCGCTGGGCAAGTGACATTTAGTCGGGCGCTGGCGGATCAATTGTTAGAGGCGATGGATTTCGTCTCCGGGTTGCTTGATGACATTGATGCAGCGGCGAGCGATCAACTGCCTTCAACCCATCAACACGCGACCGAAGCAGCTCGGCTCGGCGCAGCACTGCGCGGATTGATGACCCAATCACTGACGACGGTTGCTGCCGCTGCACCTGAATCCGTGAGCACCGCAGCGCCGCCAGTGGAAAATTCCGCGCCAGCGGAGTGGGTTGTCGCCATTTCCGAACCAGTGCGGATGGAGCTTTATCGTCGTTTAGACGCAGGCGAAACGCTGTACCGCTTGATTTATCAGCCAGAAGAAGATTGCTTTTTCAAAGGTGAAGACCCGTTTTTCCAAGTCATTCAATTGCCTGAAGTGCACTGGCAGCAAGTCACAGCGCGGGAAGACTGGTCGCCCTTGGCGGAACTGGACGCTTATCGCTGCATCCTACGTTTTGAGCTGATTTTAAGTGCTGATGCTGCGGATTTAGCCGAGCATTTTCGCTATGTTCCCGATCAAATTGAAATTTTGCCACTGAACGCAGCGATGCTGGTCGTGCCTACGGGACGCGCTCAGGCAGAACCGATGGCTGCCGATTTCGTGCGAGCAGCGCAAACAGCGTTGGCATCTGCGGATTATGTCGCGCTGGCGCAGGCCACGCGCACCTTGCTGGAACTTTCCGCGCCGGATTTGTGGATTGCCTCGGCGCTGCGTTGGCTGTTGTTATTGCTGGATTTACCGCAATCAGCCGATGACTGGTTGCAGTTGCTGTTGGCAGAAATTGGCAAGCATTTAGTCTCGCAACTCCCTTCCGCCCCGCTTTTTGCAAAGAGTGGAGTTAAATCTCCACTTTTACCAAGTGGGAAAGAAGAAAAGCCCTCCGTTGAAAAAGGAGGTTTGGGGGGATTCATCAGCTCTGACACGCTCTGGTCAGCGCAGGTGGTGCTGGAGGCACAACGCGAAATCCTCACGTTGCCTAATCATCCGCCATGGTTGAGCGGGCAATTAAAAGCAGTGGCAGCGAGCTTGACTGGCGTGTGTATCAGTCTCGGTCGGGAAGCGGAATTAATCACGCTGCAACAAGCACTTGAAACCGCGTTAACCGAAGCTGCGCCGCAAGCATTACTGACGTGGCTCGACCAACAAACGTTGCCACCAACAGAGCCGCTGCCGCAATTCGTACCCGCGCTATCCGTTGTTAAATCAGCATCTTCTGCGCCAGCAACACCTGCTGCACCCAAAGAGCCGGTGGCATTCAATCGTCGCGCCGAAGATCATCCGAGCAGTTCGCCAACGATCAAAGTTGAGCAAGTCAAAATCGACCGTTTGATGAATCTGATCGGCGAAATGGTCGTCGCAAAAAATGCGCTGCCTTATCTCGCCGGACGCGCTGAAAATGTGTTTGGTGTCCGCGAGTTATCCCGCGAAATTAAAAGCCAATACAGCGTGATCAACCGCATCGCCGAGGAGATGCAGGACGCGATCATGCAGGTGCGCTTGCTGCCAGTGTCCTTTGTGTTTCAACGCTTTCCGCGTTTGGTGCGGGATTTGGCGCATCGGCTGGGAAAAGAAGTGCGGCTGGTGATGGAGGGCGAAACGACCGAAGCCGATAAAAACATCATTGAGGCGCTCGCCGATCCGCTGATGCACATTGTGCGCAACAGCCTCGATCACGGTCTGGAAACACCGGAACTGCGCCGCGCTGCGGGCAAACCCAGCGAAGGGCGATTGACGATTCAAGCGCGGCAGGAATCCGACCGCGTGTTGATTGAAATCAGTGACGACGGGCGCGGCATTGATCCGATGGTGATTCGTCATAAAGCCTATGAAAAAGGCGTGATTGATGAAGCGACGCTGGAACGCTTGACCGATCAAGAGGCGATTAACTTGGTGTTTGCCGCAGGTTTTTCGACTGCCGAACAAATTACCGATGTGTCGGGGCGCGGCGTGGGCATGGATGTCGTGCGCGATGCGATTACCCGCGTCAATGGCACGATTGAACTGCGCAGCCAAGTTGGGCAAGGAACGCGAATTACTTTGTCATTGCCGCTATCAATGGCCGTGACCAACGTGATGATTATTGCGTCAGCGGGGCAGCGTTTTGGCGTTCCAATGGATGCAGTGGTGGAAACAGTGCGGGTTCCACGCTGCGCCATTCACACCATCAAACGCCGATTGACGACGGTGTTGCGGGAACGGCTGGTGCCGCTGGTGTCGCTTAATGAACTGCTGGCGCTGAATACGCTGCAACGCACGAATAGCGATGATGAATTTGCGGTATTGGTGGTGCGCATTGAGGGCGAATATCTTGGCATCATCGTCGATGATTGCCGCGAAACTGTAGACATTATCTTGAAACCGCTGGCAGGTTTTCTGGGCGCAGTGAACGGTTATGCGGGATCGGCGCTGCTCGGTGATGGCTCAGTGTTGCTGGTGCTCAATCCACGGGAGTTGTTGTAAATGCCATTTGAAGCGAAAAAAACTACGCTGATCGCCGGAGAATTATTAACAATTGAAGACGCAGAATCGTTATTGGAGTGGCTGCTGAAACATCCACGTGGTCAGCTTGATTTAACGGCGTGCACCCATCTTCACGCCGCTAATTTGCAGGTCTTACTTGCTGCTCGTCCAAAAATTGCTGCGTGGCCACAACACGCGCCGTTGGCTACTTGGCTACACACTGCGTTGAATTGAGAGAATAATTTATGGCAAAAACAATTCTGGTTGTTGACGATTCCGCCACGATGGTAATGAGTCTGAAATCCAGTTTAGAAATCGCTGGCTTCAAAGTCGAAACTGCGAATGATGGAGTGCAGGCGATTGATAAACTAAAATCCGGTATTAAACCCGATCTCATTATTACTGACATCAATATGCCCAATATGGGCGGTATTGATTTTATTCGCAATGCTCGTGCTTTACCGGGATTGCGCTTTACACCAATTCTCGCGCTCACCACTGAAAGCCAGCAGGAAAAACGCGATGAAGCGAAAAAAATCGGTGCGACCGGCTGGCTATTGAAACCGGTTGGCGGTACGGATTTAGTAAAAGTCATTAAACAAGTATTGCCGGGCGCGTGAGGTTGGAATGATGTCACAGCGTTATCAACGCCAATCCATTATTGATGCGAATCTCGTGCAAGCGAAATCATTGCAGCGAATGATGGCGGTATTCACTCTGGTTGGAACGGTAGTGCTGTCGCTGTTTATTTATTTTAGCCATGATTGGATTGTTGCTGAAGCCAATCGATTTGGCGTCAGCGATGAACTGTTTCATGCGCTATTCGTTGGCAGTGCGTTGCTGGTGACGAACTTTATTGCCGGTCTAATTTTTTTCGGATTAAACGCTCGCACCACTAGCACAATGGAACGCGCACTTAATAGCGTTAAAGAAGCATTGATCCGCGCAGAACACAAACACGATGCCGGAATTAAAACGCTGGTGCTCACGGTTAATCAAGATCAAGCAATGCAGGAGCAATTGAATGAGGCAGTGCGCGATACTGAAAATTCGGCATTGACGCTGGTTGAGCGGGCAACCAATCTTAATCAAGCAGCGAGTACGTTATTGAATTATCTCGATCATTCCGCTCGCAGTGCTTTGGATATGGAAGATGATATTAATCTTGGTGTTGAGGACATTACTGAAGTAGCCAATTTTGTGCAGGAATTGCCGCAGAAAATTAATGATGACATGCAGGCAATTCAGCACGTTTTGGGCAACATTCGCCAATTGGAAGGATTGGCAATGTCAATTAAACGCATCAGTAAACAAACCAATTTGCTGGCGCTTAATGCCGCAATTGAAGCGGCACGAGCAGGTGAAGCTGGACGTGGATTTGCTGTGGTTGCTGATGAAGTGCGGGCATTAGCGAATGATGCAGCAATAGCAGCAAATACGATTGAAGCAGGATTAAGTCAGGCGTTGGGTGCAGTTGAACACAATTTACAACTTGATTTACTTGGTGCTTCCAGTCAGCAATTAAATCGCGCCAATCATGCCGTTGAATCAATTCAACATCTCCGCGATAACTATGAAGATATGCGGCAATTTTATAAAACGCTATTTTCAGTGATTACCCAACATAATAAAGCATTGGCAGAACAGATTTCTGACATGCTGGGAATGCTGCAATATCAAGATGTAGTCCGGCAGCGCATCGAGCGAGTGCAGGTATTATTAACCCAGCGTGGTGAATTATTTAACGCCTGCGCCAGCGATGATAACGACGACAATTTATTCACGTTGCCAGATCAATTAACGCAAGTGCTGGAGAAGTATTTAGTGAACGAGGCGTGTCATTCTCGCTCAACCGCAAATAGCAATGCTCAAAATGAAGTGCGTATTGAATTGTTTTAACCTGAGTTGGTAGTTTTCAGGCGTCAGTTGCTAATGAACTGTTATTTAAAAACTGCCAATTGAGATTAAAACCATGTGCGGAATTTGCGGTGAATTGCGGTTTGATGGAGCGCCAGCCGATCTCGGCGCAATTGCGGCAATGTTGAATACTTTAACGCGACGCGGTCCTGATCACGGCGGGAGTTATAGCGATGGAGCGCTGGCGTTCGGCCATCGGCGGTTGGCGATTATTGATCTTTCGGTGCGTTCCAATCAGCCGCTGGTGGATGCGGCGTTGGGGCTGGCGCTGGTGTTCAACGGGACGATTTATAACTACCGAGCACTGCGCGGCGAGCTGCAAAACAAGGGCTATCAGTTTTTCTCTGAGGGCGACGGCGAGGTCATTCTGAAGGCGTGGCACGCTTGGGGTACGGATTGCGTCGCTCGTTTGCACGGGATGTTCGCTTTTGCAATTTGGGATGCGAATCAACGAGTTCTGTTTCTGGCGCGAGATCGGCTCGGCATCAAACCACTTTATTGGACGCAGCAGGGGCAAATTCTGCGATTCGCTTCTACACCGCAGGCGCTGCTCGCTGCCGGTGGCGTGGATACCAGCATCGACCCAATCGCGCTGCACAATTTATTCACCCTTCATGCCGTCGTTCCTGCGCCGCGCACCATTTTTAACGGCGTGCGCAAACTTGCCCCCGCGCATTGGCTCAAACTCGACGCCAGCGGCAATCACACCGAACAAGCCTATTGGCGACTGCAAGCCACGCGCCCCGAATGTGTATTGAGTGAACCCGAATGGCTGGCGGCAATTGCCAGCGCCCTGCGTGAAGCAGTGCGAATACGCAGCGAAGTAGCCGATGTGCCAGTTGGCGTATTGCTGTCGGGCGGACTGGATTCCAGTTTGCTGGTCGCGCTGTTGGCCGAAGCTGGCGCGAGCGATTTGCGCACCTTTTCTGTTGGTTTTGAAGACACGCCGGAGGAAGCGGGCAGCGAATTTCAGTATTCCGATCAGGTAGTTGAACGTTACGCCACCCAGCACCGCAAATTTTTAGTGCCCAATCAGCAGGTGCTGGCGCGGCTGCCAGAGGCGATTTCCGCCATGGCGGAGCCGATGTTTGGACAAGACGCAGTGGCGTTTTATCTGCTCGCCGAGCAGGTCTCGCGTGAGATTCGTGTCGTGCAATCGGGTCAGGGCGCAGATGAAGTATTCGGCGGTTATTTTTGGTATCCGCGCATCGCTGCCGAAACCAGCGGCAGTTCGCTGGAGCGGTTCAGCAAACATTATTTCGACCGCGATCACACAGAATATCTGCGTTTAGTGACAACCACTTACGGCGGCGCAGATCACACCAGTGCGTTAATTGCCGAGCGGCTCGCTGAACCCGAAGCCGATGAATTGATGGACGCAGTGCTGCGATTGGATGTGACCACTTTAATTGTCGATGATCCAGTCAAACGAGTGGATAACATGACAATGGCGTGGGGATTAGAAGCGCGAGTGCCATTTCTCGATCATCAATTAGTTGAATTGGCAGCGCATTGTCCACCAGCATTAAAACTAAAAAACGGCGGTAAATATCCACTCAAAATGCTGGCGCGGGGCATTCTGCCAGATGCAGTGATTGACCGCCCGAAAGGTTATTTCCCATGCCCGCGCTTAAATATGTGCGCGGGTCATTTCTTGAATTGATGCGCGATGCAGTCACTTCGCAACGCTGCCGTGAACGCGGTATTTATCAACCGGAATATCTCAATCAATTGCTCAATGCACCTGATATGCACCACACGCGCATTCAGGGAAATAAACTGTGGCATCTCGCATTATTGGAATTGTGGTTGAATAGCGTCGGCGTATGAATTGCATTTTACAATCCTTTATCGAGCATCAACGCCTTAATATGTCCAATTGCGCGAGTCGGATTGAGCAATTTTGGACACGCTTCAACGCAATTCATAATGCTATGACAGCGGAATAGTTTGTATGGACCAGCCAGCGCATCGAGGCGTTCATCACTCGCTTGATCGCGGCTATCCGCAAGAAAACGCCAAGCCTGTAACAGCGCAGCAGGTCCATGAAATTTATCTGGATTCCACCAAAACGACGGGCAAGCAGTGGAACAACAGCCACATAAAATGCACTCATAAAGTCCATCTAAACGCTCGCGCTGCGCTGGCGTTTGCAAAATCTCTTGTTCTGGCAAGGGATCATGCCGCACTAAATATGGCTTAATTGCTCGATATTGTTCATAAAACTGCGTCATATCCACAATTAAATCACGAATCACTGGACGCCCCGGCAATGGGCGTACTTGCAGCGGCAAACTCAGGTCAGCAATCGGCGTGATGCAGGATAAACGTTGTGTCCATTGACATTAACGCCATCAGAACCACAGACTCCTTCGCCACAGGAATGACGAAAACTAAAGGATTCATCCTGCTGCTTAATGGCTAATAACGCATCGCGCAGCATCATGCCCGGAACAATGTTGATGTCGTAATCCTGCATTAAAGGTGCGGTATTGGTATCTGGATCATAGCGATAAACGCTGATATTCATGTATTCGTCCTAAAAGTTAAGCGGCGAACGGTTAATGTGACTCGTTTGAGCTTTATTCAAATGGCAAGGATCAACGCTACTTCACAGTAAAATTGCGTTCTCGTCAATCTCATTGAAAGTGAACAAATACGCATGAATCTATTCGATGCTCGCACGGTTTTTTTGTTCCATGGCATACTTTCCGTTATGGTTTCTTTTGCCTTATGGGGGACATTAAAACGACGAAATATCCTCGGTTTATCACTATGGTGTAGTGCGTCGTTTATTCTTGGAATTGGCATGATTCTATTAGCTCTGCGCGGATTGCTGCCAGACGTGCTGAGTTTTACGGTTGCCAATGTATTTTTATATGGTCATACGGTTTTACGGATTCAATCAATACGATTGGTGCTCGGCACACCGGAACCAGCTTATCGCATTATTCTTGGCGTTCTGCTCTTTCTCAGCGTATATGAATATCTCAGGCTGGTGATTGGTGGTGATTTACTACGCTTTAGCTTTTCAGTTTTAGTATTTGCTTTAATGTCTCTGCGACTGGCGTGGTGGGCATGGCGTTTAGGGAGCCAAGAAAGTTTTCGTGGTGCACAATGGATTGCATGGGCTGCGCTATTACTTGCAGTCACATATGTTTTGCGTTTAATTAGTGTAGCAACTGGCATCGCAGAAAGCAGTATTTTAACCCGAGATTTAAATGCCTTTGTTTTCGGAACGGCAGGGATTTTTTCACTGGTATTTAGCAATGTTGGTTATCTCGGTATTGCCTTAGAACAATCTATTCGGAATCAAATCACGGCAGCAAAAGCGCAAGCGCGAGCCGAAGAAAATCAGCGTTTAAGTGAACAAATCGCCCAGCTCGATCGCCAGCGCAATCTCGGTATTTTATCTGCCTCACTCGGTCACGAATTGAATCAACCGCTGACCGCAATTCTCACCAACACGCAGGTTGCCGGACGCGGTTTGCGGCTTGGACGTTTTGATAAAATTCAATTGCTTGATTTGATTGAACGCATCGAAACGAATACCCAACGTGCTAGCCAAATTATCGAGCGCATTCGCAATTTTATTCGTCCAACCGGAACGCGCAGCACTTTAATTGACATCGAAAAACTGGCGCATGATGTGGCGGCATTGGTGGCGCATGAAGCGCAGCAGCGGCAGGTGCAATTTAATTTTTTACCAGCGTCAACGTTACTGCATGTGAATGGTGATTCGGTTCAGCTTTCACAAATCATTTTGAACCTATATCGCAATGCGATGGATGCGTTGATTGAATCCACTCAAGCGGAGATTCAAATTCACTTTGAAGAACGCAATGGACGGGTATTGCTAGCGGTGCGCGACAATGGTTCTGGATTAAATGCTGCTGCGCTTGCTCATGTAGGAGAGGCGTTTTTTACTACGAAAGACAATGGCTTGGGTATGGGATTATCAATTTCGCGTCACATCGCCGAGCAGCACGGCGGCACCTTGCGTTTAATCAACGCAGAATCTGGTGGCGCGTTAGCAATACTCGATTTACCTTCAAAGTCAATATCTTAAATTACATGGGAATTGCCTACATGAGCAGATGCGAATCGCTTTACTGTCCACACACGATCAATGACAACCTCGTCACGACACCCACAATGCGCGGGCGAATTATTTTGATTGATGATGATGCTGAAATTTTGGCTGCGATTCGTTCGCTGCTAGAACTCGAAGACTATATTTGCGAAACCTATTCCTCAGCATTGAGCTATTTGCGGGTTCAACGCACTGAACCAATGGATGAGTTCATTCCGTCTTGTGTATTGTGCGATGTCAAGATGCCGGAATTGGGCGGATTAGAATTGCAACGCCGTTTGGCTGAACACAACGACGCGCCAATGTTATTGATGAGTGGCGCAAGCGGTGCACAGGAAGTGACCGCTGCCTTTCGCGCTGGCGCAGTAGATTTTCTGCTTAAACCCATCGACATTGATGTTTTATTAGCGGCCATTGCTACTGCATTGGAAATCAGTTGCCAGCGGCGGCGCTGGCGTAACCGCAATACTGATCTCACCGCTCGTATTAGCACCTTAACAGAAGGTGAATGCCAAATTGCGCGGCTGCTGGCGCGAGGTCAATCGCATCGTGATATTGCGGAAATGCTCAATCTTCCGCTTGAATTGGTAAACGCGCAGCGCCAGCAAATCATGGCAAAAATGGGCGTTAAAACGCTGGTGGAGCTGGTGCGCGTGATTGATGACATCAATTTACATTTGACCGCTGAAGGTCAACCTCGCCGCGTGTGGGGAACGCTCCATGACGTCGCCAGCCAACAAGCGAAACAGGAAGAGTTTCAACAACTTGCGCATTATGACCATCTGACGCATTTACCCAATCGGCGGTTATTTCTCGAACGGCTGCATCAGGCGCTCGCCGACAGCGCCCGTCATCATGCTTGGGGTGCGCTGGTGTTTATTGATCTGGATAATTTCAAGCATATCAACGACCACTTTGGGCATGACGTGGGCGATCAATTGTTGCAACAGGTCGCCCAGCGGTTGCTCAGTTTTGTACGCGGTAACGATACGGTGGCGCGGCTAGGTGGTGATGAATTCGTTATTATCTTCAAATACTTAAATACAGATCATGTGCAGGCAGTGACGTATGCCGATCAACTCGGCAAGAAAATTCTCAACCTGCTCAATCCGCCTTATCTCATCGCAGGTCATGCGCATCAAAGCACTCCCAGCATCGGTATCGCGCACTTCAACGGACAGACTGCATCACTGGAAACCGTAATGAAACAAGCAGATGCAGCAATGTACCAAGCGAAAGAACGCGGTCGTAACTGCGTTTGTCATTTCGATACCAACTTGCAGGAAGCGTTGACCACCCGTGAGGCGCTGGCTGCCGATCTGCTGGCGGGTCTCGATTCCGGGCAATTTCATTTGCATTATCAAACGCAAGTGAATACCGACGGCAAAATCACTGGCGTTGAAGCACTGGTGCGCTGGCGACATCCTGAACATGGCTGGATTCCACCAGACGAACTAATTCCGCTGGCCGAACGCAGTGGATTGATTTTGCCCTTGACGCAGTGGATTTTGGAAACAGCCTGTCAGCAACTGTTTGAATGGTCAAGGATTCCAGCACTGGAGCCGCTCAATATGGCGGTAAACATCAGCACCCGCCAGTTTTATCACCCAGATTTTGTTGACACCGTGCAAGACATTCTCAAACAGTGCGGCGCAAATCCCCAACGACTCCGTTTAGAACTTACCGAAGACTTGCTACTGACTGATATTAAAAACAGTTTTGCCAAAATGACGGCATTAAAAAAGAGTGGAATCAGTTTTGTATTGGACAACTTTGGCACAGGCTACAGCTCGCTGTCGGCGCTGCGGCAATTGCCTTTGGATGGATTAAAAATCGCGCCAGATTTTGTCAATAACGTGCTCACCAGTCCCGGCAATAGCAGTTTACCAATTGCTTTAATTTCACTGATGCGTAGTCTGGGAATTGAAGTGATGGCGGAAGGAATTGAAAATCAACAACAACGTGAATTCCTTACCGAGCAGGGTTGTTTAACCTTTCAAGGTTATTTATTTGGCTATCCAACGCCAATTGAATCCTTGACGCTAAATTGAATGTTGACCAGCAACTTAATCCGCTGCTGCCAACCCTGCTCATTGCTTTTTTTACTCACAGGGAATGTTTATTAATCTTCGCCAATCACCCGTTCATCTCGCGGCGCTGACAACAGTTTTTCCGCTTCACCAGGTTGACTGGCAAACACCAGCCGATATTCCACTCCAGCACCGGTTTCCGCTTGGCGGCGCGTCCGTACCAAAGCGCGAGCGTCTTGATAATTCTCGCAAGTTTGCAAATGTGCGAGCTGGCGCGGGAGCGTGATTTGATACACAAAATAAGGCATGGTTGATTGATCCGTAGTCGTTGAATGACGAATAATTTTTTATTTTCGTCATAAATAGAACTTTGTAAAGCCGAATTGGCTGCCGTGATAAAGTTTAATGACCGCTCGCTGCGAGCGGATTATTCACTTGAGCACGAGGAGCGCCAGCGTATGATTAAACCTGTAGGTTCTGACATCTTAAAACCGCTGTTTGTTTACGATCCCGACGCGCATCACGCGCTGCAACACGAGGCAGAAACGCTACCGTCAGTCATCATCAGTTCGCAAGCAGCGGGCAATGCGGTGATGCTCGGCGCAGGTTATTTCAGTCCGCTGGCTGGCTTTATGACCGTTGCCGATGCCGTCAGTGTGGCGGAAACGATGCGCCTGACCGACGGGCGTTTTTTTCCCGTGCCATTATTGTGTTTAATCAATGATTTAAGCGCCATCGGCAACGCTCGGCGCATTGCGCTGCGTGATCCAAATGTCGAAGGAAATCCGGTGCTGGCGATCATGGACGTCACCGCCATCGAAACGGTCAGCGAGGCGCAGATGACGCTGATGACCGCGCAGGTTTATCGCACCCAAGACCCCGCGCATCCCGGCGTCGCGGCGTTCAATAGTCAAGGACGATGCGCGATTTCTGGCCCGATTCAGGTGCTAAATTTCTCGTATTTTCAAACAGATTTCCCTGATACCTTTCGCACTGCCGTAGAAATTCGCAACGAAATCGCCGAGCGCGGCTGGCAGCGCGTGGTCGCATTTCAAACCCGGAACCCGATGCACCTCGCGCACGAAGAACTCTGTCACATGGCGATGCAGCGTTTGAATTGCGATGGGCTGGTGATTCACATGCTGCTGGGCAAATTAAAACCCGGCGATATTCCAGCGCCGGTGCGCGATGCGTCAATTCGCAAAATGGTCGAATTGTATTTCCCACCCAATAGCGCAATGGTGACGGGATACGGTTTTGACATGCTATACGCGGGACCGCGAGAAGCCGTATTGCACGCTTATTTTCGGCAGAATATGGGCGCGACGCATTTCATTATTGGACGCGATCACGCAGGCGTTGGTGATTATTACGGCGCATTTGATGCACAAACGATTTTTGATGAATTGCCAGCGGGCGCATTGCAGATTGAAATCTTCAAAGCGGATCACACTGCGTATTCTAAAAAGCTCAATCGTGTGGTGATGATGTGTGAAGCGCCAGAGCATACAAAAGATGATTTCGTATTGCTGTCGGGAACGCGAGTGCGGGAATTACTCGGCAGCGGCATTGCACCACCGCCGGAGTTTTCGCGCCCAGAAGTAGCGCAGATTTTAATGGACTATTATCAATCGCTGGATGCGTAATTCTTGATTGAAAAATCTGCTGCATCAATCGCAATGATGCAGCAGATAAGGTCTAATCCCAGCTATGAATATCCGCATTCTCGCCCTCGCCACCATCGCGGTTATCTGCACCGAGTGACCACAGATCAACGCTGCCGTTTTCGCCCGGATAACGGTATTGATAATCAAATCCCCAAGGGTCTTTGGGTACATCACCCTTTTTCAAATAGGGACCATTCCAATTTGGCGCATCATTCGGCTTTTCCACCAAGGCTTTTAAGTCTGCCGGATAACGACCAATTTCTAAGCGATACAAATCAAGGGTTGCCACCAAATCGTTAATTTGTAAATTGGCGGTTTTGGTTTTAGAACTGCCCAAGAATTTCATTACCTGTGGTCCAACCAATCCGGCGAGTAAACCGAGAATGGCGAGCACGACCAGTAATTCAACCAGCGTGAAACCGCGTTTACGTTTTAATTGCAATGAACGCATTGAAAAACCTCTACTGAAAAGCGCAATTTTGCGCGATTGAATCCGTTGATTTAACGCAGTATGTTACCAACACGGCGTTAAAATACTTGACATCATGCCCATTGCATCGCCGGGCATAGGCGTTGGCATTCCGCCCCAGCCGCCACCGGATTTGAGCCGAAGCACATATTCCGCCCATTGTAATGAACGCGGCAAATAACCGGTTTGCGCAGCGAGTAAATGTAATTCATTGACAAAGGTGCGATCGCAAACAGTTTCGGGAATCGGCGCGGCAGTGCATAAGTCGTGGCGCATACAGGCAGCATCAAAAATATCAATTGGCGGCAGCGCCATTCCAGATGGATGTCCGGGTCCGCACCAATTGCCGTAAATGGGCAAGCATTTGAAAGCGTGAGCGGCGTTGATTGGGAATAGTGCCATTAAAAATAATAGGGTAATAAAAGTCGTCAAACGAGTGAAAAAATGAAGCATTTCAATTCTCCAAAATGTTTTAATGCTTTGTAATAACGCCGTGTGTTTTAGCGCCATAACCCACAGGTATCAATCACGATTTTTTCCTGCAGTATCTGCCGCGACAACTTCTGAAAACGGCGGTGCGCAACCAAACCCAGCACGATGTCGGCTTCAGCCAGCGCGTCATCCGCGCCGCGCAATTCCACGCCCGCCTCCGCCAGCGCCTTCGGCAACACGTCAATATGCGGTTCCACCGCCAGCACCCGTCCAATGCGCTCGTGCGCGAGATGCAGCGCAATTTCGACCGCCGGACTTTCGCGCAGATCATCAATGTCCGGTTTATACGCCAGCCCAAAACAGGCAATCGTTGGATTTTGAATTCGCGCCGCTTTCGCTCGCGCTTTGGCGACGACCAACTCCGGTTTCGCGGTGTTGACCTCGCGGGCAGTACGAATCAGCCGACTTTGCTCCGGCGCAGAATGGACGATGAACCACGGATCAACGGCGATGCAGTGTCCGCCCACGCCGGGACCGGGGCGCAAAATGTTGACTCGCGGATGGTGATTGGCTAGTTGAATCAGCTCCCAGACATCGACGCCGAGATGGTCGCAAATCTGCCCCAGCTCGTTGGCCAGCGCGATATTGACATCGCGGAAAGTGTTTTCAGTGAGCTTGGCAAGTTCGGCGGTGCGGCTGTCGGTGGTTAAGACTTTACCGGCAACAAATTGATGATAAAAATCCGCTGCCGTTGCGGTTGACAGCTCGTCAACTCCACCCACAATCCGATCATTATCAACCAGTTCGCGGATAATTTGCCCCGGCAGCACCCGCTCTGGGCAATGCGCGACGCGGATCATTGCGGCAGCATCGGCGGTGTCATTGCCGCGCCCCGGCAATTGGAGATCGGGGCGCTCTTCTGCCAGCCACTGCGCCACTAATTCCGTCGTGCCCACCGGACTGGTGGATTCCAAAATCACCAAATTGCCGGCGACAAGATAAGGCGCAATCGCTCGCGTCGCTGCTTCGACATAAGTCAAATCCGGTTGATATCCGTCCTTAAACGGTGTCGGCACAGCGAGAATGAACACATCCGCTGGCGCAGGCTGCGTTTCAGCTTTGAGTCGCCCGCTTTGCACGGCGGATTTGACCAAAATATCCAGCTCCGGTTCGCGGATGTGAATGCGCCCTGCGTTAATGGTTTCAACCACTTGCGGCGTGACATCGACGCCATGCACGTCGAAACCTTTGCTGGCGAGCAAGCTGGCGGTGGGTAAACCAATGTAGCCCAAACCCATGACACAGAGTTTGCGGAATTGCGGGTCGATATGGCTCATAACATGCTGTTCCTATTTTAGAAAACATCAGATTGAAAATCGCTCGCGCAGCGTCGTCACAATCCGCGCTGCTGCCAGACCGTCACCGTAGGGATTATGCGCCCGCGCCATCGTCTGATAATCCGCTGGATCGTCAAGCAGGCGCGTCGTTTCGCGGACGATGGCGGCAGGATCAGTGCCAACCAGTCGCACCGTGCCTGCGTCAACTGCTTCTGGGCGCTCGGTCGTGTCGCGCATCACTAAAACGGGTTTGCCGAGCGACGGCGCTTCTTCCTGCACGCCGCCAGAGTCGGTAATCAAAATATCAGCGCGATCCATCAGCGCGACAAACGGCAAATAATCTAGTGGCGCGATGAGATGGACGTGATTTGCTGCGCCGAGCAGTCGCCGCACCGGTTCCTGCACGTTGGGATTGAGATGCACGGGATAGACAATCTGCACATCTGGGCGCTGCGCCAGAGTCGCCAACGCCTCACAGATACGTTCAAAACCAGCGCCAAAATTCTCGCGCCGATGACCGGTCACCAAAATTAAGCGGCGCGTCGCATCCAGAAAATTAAATTGGCTTAACAACCGCTGGCGCAGTGCGTCATCCGTGCGCAGCCGCTGCACCACATCAAGCAGCGCGTCAATCACGGTATTGCCAGTGACGTGGATGCAGTCATCATTCACGCCCTCGCGCAGCAAATTGGTACGCGCCTGCGCGGTCGGCGCAAAATGGAGCTCAGTGAGTTGTCCGGTTAGACGCCGGTTCATTTCCTCTGGCCACGGCGAATAAATGTTGCCGGTGCGCAAACCGGCTTCGACATGCCCAACGGCAATGCGCTGATAGTACGCGGCGAGCGCAGCAGCGCAGGTGGTCGTAGTGTCGCCATGTACCAGCACCAAATCTGGTTGAAACTCCTGCAACACGCCGCGTAAGCCGAGCAGCACATTGGCGGTGATGTCGGTTAAATCCTGTCCCGGCTGCATCAGATTCAGATCAAAATCCGGCTGAATCGCAAAGAGCTGCAACACTTGATCGAGCATTTGCCGATGTTGCGCGGTGACGCAGACGCGGCTCTCAAACATCGCGTCAGCCGCAAGTGCCTGAACAACGGGAGCCATTTTGATCGCTTCGGGGCGTGTGCCAAAAACGGTGAGAATTCGCGGTTTAATGAAACAAGACATGGCGCATCCTTTCCGAATAAAAATGTGAATTGTGAATTAACCAATCAAAAGCCTAAACACTCATGCGTATTCTGCACATTTTGGATCATTCATTACCGCTGCATTCTGGTTATACCTTTCGCACCGCCAGCATTTTGCGGGAACAGCGCCAGCGTGGCTGGGACACTTGGCAGTTGACTAGCCCGCGCCAAACAGGTTGTAACGTGCTAGAGGAAAGTGCCGAAGGGCTGCATTTTTATCGCACTGCTGCGCCGTCGAGCGCACTCGGACAATTTCCGCTGCTGCGTCCTTGGCTGGAGATGCGGCAGACCGAACTGCGTCTGCTAAAACTTGCGCAACGTTTGCAGCCAGATGTACTACACGCGCATTCGCCGGTTCTCAACGCCATTCCTGCGCTGCGCGTTGGACGCCGTTTGGGGCTGCCGGTGGTCTATGAAATCCGCGCTTTTTGGGAAGATGCTGCAGTCGATCACGGCACCACGCATGAAGGAAGTTTGCGGTATCGCGCCACTCGTGCGCTTGAAACTTGGGCGCTCAAACGGGTCGATCACGTTTTTACGATTTGCGACGGGTTGCGACAGGACATCGTGGCGCGTGGTCTTGCAGCAAACAAAATCACCGTGATTCCGAATGCGGTGGACATTGAGCGTTTTCAGCTTTCTGGTGAAGCCGATGCCGCATTAAAACAACAGCTTGGGCTTGATAACGCCATCGTGCTCGGTTTCGTTGGCTCTTTTTATGCTTATGAGGGACTTGATCTGCTGCTCGATGCCCTGCCGCGCTTACGCCACAGTCATCCCAATTTGCGCCTGTTATTGGTTGGCGGCGGTGCTCAGGCTGCATCTTTGAAAGCACAGGCGCAACGTCTCGGCATCGCCGATCAAGTGATTTTTACCGGGCGCGTCCCGCACAACGAAGTCAGCTGCTATTACGATCTCATTGATTTACTAGTTTATCCGCGCCATTCGCTGCGACTCACCGAATTGGTGACACCGCTTAAACCACTCGAAGCAATGGCGCAAGGGCGCATTTTTATTGCTTCTGATGTTGGCGGACACCGCGAACTGATCCGCGATGGTGAAACGGGCTGGCTGTTTCCTGCTGGTGATGTTGCCGCCTTAGCCGCAACTATTGCGAAGACGCTTGACCAACGGGCAGAGTGGCCAGCGTTGCGGCAAGCAGGTCGCCGTTTTGTTGAAGACGAGCGCAATTGGCGACGCAGTGTTGGATATTACGCAGCACCTTACTTGCGCTTGGCTGAACAATTGCGGAGCGACATCTGTTGAAAACCACAAACCGTTCTATTCTCGGCGCGATCAGCGTTGCGCACCTGCTCAACGACACCATGCAATCGTTGATGATCGCCATTTACCCGCTCTTCAAAACTGAATTTCAGCTCAATTTTGCGCAGATCGGCTTGATTACCTTGGCGTTTCAATTCACCGCCTCGCTGCTGCAACCGCTGGTTGGCAGCTACACCGACCGGCATCCGCAACCCTTTTCGCTCGCCGCTGGCATGGCGTGTACCTTTTGCGGATTACTCACGCTCTCGCTGGCGAGCAGTTTCCCAATGTTGCTAATTGCTGCCGCGATGGTCGGCAGCGGCTCGGCAGTGTTTCATCCCGAAGCCTCGCGGGTAGCGCGAATGGCGTCTGGCGGACAGCACGGTTTGGCGCAATCCATCTTTCAAGTTGGCGGCAACACCGGCGCAGCAATTGGTCCACTGCTCGCAGCTGCGATTGTGTTCCCGCACGGACAACGCAGTATCGCGTTCTTTTCAGTGCTGGCGCTGGTGGCGATGTTCATTCTGACCGGTGTCGGCATCTGGTATCGCAACCAAAATCGCCAACCCAAAGCACCGCTCACTGCGCCAGCGTTATCACCGCTGACCAAACGCCGCGTACTGCAAACGCTCGCGGTGCTGTTAGCGCTGATGTTTTCCAAATTTTTCTACTTCGCCAGCATCAGTAGCTATTTGATTTTCTACCTGATTCAGCACTACGCCCTCAGCACCACGCAAGCGCAGTATCAACTGTTTTATTTCTTTTTCGCCGTCGCAGCGGGAACGCTGCTCGGCGGTCCGATTGGCGACCGCATTGGACGGCGACAAGTGATTTGGGCATCAATTTTGGGCGTGGCACCGTTCACGCTGCTGCTGCCGTATGTGAGTTTGGAGCTGTCGGCAGTGCTGATTGTGATCATCGGCTTCATGCTGGCGTCCGCATTTCCGGCGATTGTGGTGTATGCGCAGGAACTGCTGCCCGGGCGCATCGGCACGGTCTCAGGGCTATTTTTCGGCTTGGCGTTTGGATTGGCGGGAATTGGCGCAGCAGTGCTGGGACAGGTGGCGGATCACTGGGGCATTGAAACGGTATATCAAATTTGTGCCTTTCTCCCGCTGATCGGGCTGCTCGCAGTCTGGCTGCCCGATTTGCGTGAACGCGGTTGAATCAAAAAGTGCAGTGCAATCGGCGGTGGTGAATGGTCGGAAAATTGCGGCGAATGGACTCCTGAAATTCACGGTCAACCGCGCAGCAAATCACGCCGCGTCCGCGTGGCACCTGCGCCAGCACGGTTCCCCACGGATCGACAATCATGCTGTGCCCATGCGTTTCGCGTCCGTTGAGATGAAATCCGCCCTGCGCTGCAGCGACGACATACGCCAGATTTTCAATTGCCCGCGCCCGCACCAGCGTTTCCCAATGCGCCTTGCCGGTGATCGCAGTAAATGCTGATGGAATTGCCAGCACTTCCACGCCAGCATCCAGCAGCGTCCGAAATAATTCGGGAAAACGCAGGTCGTAACAGACCACCACGCCCAGCCGTCCGAACGGACTGTCAATCACCACGATCTGCTCGCCGGGTTCAATCGTTGCCGATTCGTGATAACGCTCATCGACGCCCGGCAGCGTGACATCAAACAGGTGAATTTTGTCGTAGCGAGCAACCCGTTCGCCGCGGTCGTTGTAGACCAAACAGGCAGCGCGAACTTTGCTGGGATCATTGGCTACCAGCGGAATCGTGCCGCCGACCAGCCAAATCCGCTGCTGTTTGGCGACCCGAGCGAGAAAGGTTTGCAATAGACCCTCGCCATCGGGTTCACGCTGCGCCAGTTGATCTTGATCGTGCTTGCCCATGAACGCGAAATTTTCCGGCAGCACCACCAGCTTCGCGCCACCGTCCACTGCTTCTTTAATTAGTCGTTCGGCTTCGCACAGGTTCGCGTTGACATTGGGGCCGGTCGCCATTTGTACCGCACCAAGTTTCTGTTTTATCGTCATAAATTATACTCGTCGCCAAATCCAAACCCGCTGATGCAGATCGACCGTAAACGCGATTGCGCTCGCAACCGCTTGATTGTTGCAACAATACCACTCGCATCGCTGACCGCAAACCACCAGCGTCTGGCTCAATGCTGATCCAGAAAATGATTGGTCGGCGCTGGCGCGTCAGCTTTACGGGGATGAGACATCAACGATTCCCAGCCGAGGCGTTTGAACTCTGGCTCGCGCCACGGACCGGTCACGCGATAACGATAACGACCCAGCCGATCCAGCGGATTTCCGGCAATCGATCAACGAGATACACCGCTGCGCCGACAATTGGTCCACCCGCCACCGCGCCAGCGAGTGCAATTCCTGATCCCAATTTTGGTTCCACCGTCACCGTTTGGTCAAAGCGCCGCGTGACCAAATCGGTCAAACCATCAATCAGCACCCGCCCGGCGGACCGTCAATCGTAAAACCGGACATTCGCGCCCGCCCAGTGTTGACGTTTAATGTGCCGTGAATGCGCTCAAACGCAAAACCTTGTCCGTATAAATCACTGAAATCTAAAGTTAAACGCCGATTAAGTGCCGCTAAATTGACCACGCCGAGCAGTCGTCCCAGCCCCGGCTCCACTTTTGGCAAGCGTCCACTGCCAATGTTGAGATCAATCACGCCTTCAGCTTGTTGCCAGTCAAAGGCTTTAAATCCACCGTTCCAGTGCAATTGCACCTTGGCATGAGTCGCGCCAGCTTCGACGGCGGCTGGTTCATCCAGCGTCCGCAGTAACGCGCCGAGATTGCTGGAATCGACGATTAAATCCAGTTGCGTATGACCATTGCCAACATCGGCGCGTTGCCATTCGCCTGTGCCGTGCAGCGCCAGCAAGCCGTTTCCGTCCAGATGGAGCGCAGATAATTGTTGCCCAGTCGCACTGTTGCGCAAGCCCAGCACCAAGCGCCCCAGCGCGACCTTACCCCAGCGCAAATCCGCCACCTGCACCTCCAGCGATGGAATTTGCGAGGAACGTTTGACGGCAGTTTCCGTCTTTCGAGCGAGCGGATGATCGGTCATGGCGGTCAACAGTGGTTGCAGATTTAACCGCTCCAGCGTCAGCGTTAACGGGCGATTGACGCCATGTGCCAGCCGCACTCGTCCCGCCAATTCATCTGCTTTCACGCTGATTTCACCAGCGGGCTGCGCCGGATCGCGTTTGAGCGTCACCGCATGAAGCCAGAGATCACCGAGTCGCAGCCGATCAAAACGCACATTGACGCCGAGTTGCATTTCCCCTCGCGGGTGCTTGGTTTTTTCGACGTTTGCTAACCGCTGGGAAGCATTCAGCCATTCCTCCAGATTCAAATCTTTCATCTGCGCCAGCAGCCACAATCCCGATTGCTGCGGCACTGGTGGCGCATTTTTCCCCAAACGGACATAACCGCCGGTGAGTCGAAAAGCGCCGTTATCCAAACGCAGCGCCAATTGCGTTTCGACCTCGGCCATGCGTCCGGCAACGGTCAGCGTGTGCTGCGGAAGCAGCGTTCCGTGCAGCGCCAGCGCCCGTGTCGCTGGCGCAGTTTTACCCAGCGGCGCAGGCAATTGAATCGCTAACCCTTTCAAATTAGAAGATAATTTATAATCAATCGCAAACGGTGTGCTGCCCGGCGGCGGCAGCGTTGCGGTTAAATCCCAAGCTGCCGCGCCGCTGAAATAGCTCCACAACGGACTCGGAATCTGCCGCGCCAATTCCGCCACCGGCGTTTTCGATTGTGCGCGGAGACGCAGCCGCCGCGCTGCCGCAACGCCTTCAGTGGTGAGCGTGAGTTGCAGCGGTTGTCCCCACAGTTGCGCGGTTAACGCCTCGCCGTGCACCGCGCTTTCCGTAAAGTGCAACACGCCACCGAGCGCGGAGAGCTGAATTGGCGTGTGCTGGAGACTGAGCGTTGCGGCTTGCGGCCAACTGAGTTGACCGGTGAC
The DNA here is from genome assembly GCF_002958735.1 of Chromatium okenii. Lineage (GTDB taxonomy): Bacteria > Pseudomonadota > Gammaproteobacteria > Chromatiales > Chromatiaceae > Chromatium > Chromatium okenii_A. Next base: position 309,551 of record NZ_PPGH01000035.1, read on the forward strand.
GCCGAACGGCAGCGATTTCACCAGCGGCAGATCAATCTCCAGCGCCAGCTGCGATTGCCCGCTCACCGTCAACATTTCGGCGAATTGTCCTAATTTGGTTGACAGCGGCGTGTTGCGCAGCGCCCGTAATCCGTCAGTTAACGGGCCGACGATGTCGCCGCGAATCACGAGCTGCTGCAATCCACGCGGTTCGGGAATGTCCACCGCGCCGTTGCGGAAATCGCTGTCGTAAATCCGCCCCTGCGCCACTGCAATTTCAATCGCTTGATTATGAAACTGAATTACGCCGTTGGCTCGCGTGAGTGGCGGCCAATCCGGGTGATACGCCAGTTCCAAATCGGCAAAATTAATGCGCAGATCAAATTGCCCGGACTGGTCACGAAACGGGTAATCGGCGATCCGCCCCGCTAAATCCACTGCGGCGCTGGTGATGCGTCCACCACGCAGCGAGCGATCAAGCCACGCGAGCAACGGCGGACGCAATTTATCTGCCAGCAAATACGCGGGAATCTGTGCGATCTGGGCGTCGTGAAGCTGTCCGTGCAGTTTGAGCGTCGGACTGCTGCGATCTGCCGGCAGCGTGAGTTCAAACTGAAAATCTCCGGTCAGGTCTGGATTGGCAAGGACGAATTCGCGCCCGACCAATTGCCACGCATTCGCTGGCGCTCGCAACCAGTTCAGTTGTCCGCGCAGTTGATTAAACACCAGCGGAGCGCGGAAATGCGGCGGCGCATTGAGCGTGAATCCTGACGAATTGAGCTGCAACGTGCCGCCGTCTTGGTCGGCGGTGAGTTGTCCATCAAGCCCGTCAATCCCCGGCGCAGTCGCCGTCAACGCCGCGCCAACTCCAGCGAGCGCAGCGGTTAAGTTCCAGCGCCACGGCTGCGCGGTATCTGCATGATCGGCAAGGATTTTCAGCGCACTAATGCGCCCGTGCGGTTGCGCGGCGAGCAGCGGCGCAATGGCGGCGGAGGATTGCCACGGACTGGCGCGGAGAAATGCCGCGAGATCGGCGAGTTGCAGTTGCTCAGTAATTAAATCGAGACGCGAAACGCTGCCGTTGTCACCGAGTAGCAGATTGAGATTTAGCCCGGAAATGCTCGCAGTATCAGCAACGCGGCTGGCGCTGAGATCAGCAATTTCGAGTTGCCAACCGCCCGCAGCTTGGCGGCGCATTCGTGCTTGCGCTTGGATTTGATGCACGGCGAACGGCGCAGCGTCAGTGGTAAAGATCAATTTATTCAACGCGATGTGCACCAGCGCCTGCTCGAAGCGACCGGCTTGAATGCGTAACCAACTATCAAGCTGCAACGTGCCGCTGTTCACCGTCGCGCCAGCCAGCCATTCCGTCGGCAGCATTTTTCCCACATTGTCGCCCTTGAGATGCAGATGCGCAGTGCCGTCCCAACTGGCAAATGCGCTGGGTGCGCCACTGAGTTCGGCGTTTACAGAAAATCCCCCCAACCCCCCTGTTTTGATAAATCCCCCAACCCCCCTTTTTCAAAGGGGGGCTTTTGTAACTCCCCTCTTTGAAAAAGGGGGGGCGGGGGGATTTCTCTTCGGTACTCGCGGACAGATTGAGCTGGTGCTGCCAGCCGGCGTTGTGCAATTGCACATTCACGTCATTCAATTGCAGCGGCGCGGTATTCGGACGATTGTCATCAATGACACGAACGCTGCTGTCAGTGAGGTTGATTTGCCCTTGATCGAGAAAGCGGGTCACGACATCGGGCTGCGCGAGCGGCAGCGCCTCAAATCCCAGAAGCGACCATTGACCGGTACGCTGGCGCAGCAACGTGAGCTGGGCAGCAATCAGCGTGAAGTTTTTGAATTGCGGCGTTTTATTGCGCCATGAACCGAGCACATCGAGATCAAGTTCTAATGCTTGCGCAGTAAATGCGGGCGTATTGGTATTCAGTTTAATCAGTTGAAGATTGGTGAAATGTAAACGCGGTTGCCAACCAGAAAGGCGCAGGCTTAACGCGCTGAAATTGACTTGATAACCGAGTTGATGACTGAGAAGGTCGGCGAGGTGATGGTGATAGTTTTCAATGAGCGGGAAAGCGAGTCGTGCTGCCGAAAGCACACATGCAATGAGAATTAAACTTGCTAAATTGAATTTGAGCGTCGCTGCAGTAATACGACTAAAAGATGCAAATTGGCGAATCCGATTCACAGCAGCGACGCGGCACTCATTTAACGGTGTAAGTCTTGGTCATTTGATTATTCGCTTCATTTGATTCCGACGTTTGACACCAGCTATCGGCGAAAGCGCGGAGCTTTTTAGAACCAGCGCCATTTGAGCGCAAACTCAATGTTAAAGTTTTACTCGCTCCGGCGTCCAATGAACCAATATCAATCCATTCTTCACCAAATGCGCCGCAAATTTGCTCTGCTGCCTGATTTGTCCACACATCTAAATAACCGCCGTTAGCTGGTGCAGAACCTTGATTTTTAACCGTGATTACCGCGCTAAAAAGGCTATTAGCGCCGGGTGAAGTTGGAATGAGTTTAATGGCAGTGACTTTAATATCGGCCATTCCTACGGCTCCGAAAGTTGCGGTCACATTTTTATTGGTAGTGAGCTTGACCGTACATTGCAACGGCTTATTCGCAACTGGAGTGCAGTTTTTCCATTCGATAAATGTCGCGCCAATATCCGGTTTAGCCGTGAGCGTCACGGTACTTCCGCTGGCAAATTCTTTATTGCAAGTTGAGCCGCAGCTAATTCCCGCAGGGCTACTGGTGACAGTGCCATTACCAAATTTGTTAATGGTTAGTTTTTTAGTGATTGGCGCAGCAGTGAAATTAGCGGTAACTGTCATATCTCGCGTGACATCTAAATTGCAGGTCGTTGTCATTCCCGTGCAATCGCCACTCCAACCGAGGAACTTTTTACCCGTATCTGGAATGGCGGTGAGCATGATGTGAGTGCTATGTGCGATTAAATCTTCGTCACATGTAGTGGTGCAACTAAAAGAACTGGAATAGGAACTAGTGACTTTACCATTTCCAGTTATATTAAGATGCAGTGAATGTTGTGAAAAAGTATCAGTCCAATCAGAGATGGAATTATTTCCTGCATAATAATTCGCAGAAATACTCTGCACATTAACATCAGCAAAAGCACTGCGCGGAATACGCATTTCAGCGATGCCATTAAGAGCAGTACCATTCCCTTGAGGGCGTTCTTCAATTCCTTCAATCGACTTAAAAACTACTCCAGAAATACCGAATTCTGGATTATTGATCCACACTCTGGATTCAATTCTGCTTCCGAGATTAACATTGTCAGCCCAACCATATTCGTCATCGAACTCAATCGTTGGCCCACTGTCATGGATCGCTAAATCGTAATTGCCGACGATATCAATTCGCCAATAGATATAATCATCATCTGCTGCGACATACACCGCTGTAATATCTTGGTTAGCAGGAACAGATGCGTCAGCCAGCATTGATTCTTGCGGATCAACGATTATTGGATTAATTCCTACCCAATCATCACCAACACCATCAATTGTAATCGTGGCGCGGGGAAACGAATTCAAACCGAATGAACCCGTATCTAAATCTTCAGCTTGCGCAGGAATTGTCAGCGTAGTGCTGGCGAGCAAGGCGGCAAATACTGCACCATGTGTAAGCGAATAAAGATAGGGCATCGGTTATTTCTCTGAAGTTGAATGAAAAAAACGCCACCGTAAAATGCCAAATTTGCGTTAATCAGCAAATAACATTCACGGCGGCGCGGTGATTATTTCACTGTGTATTTCTTGGTCATTTGATTATTGTCCTCATTAGATTCCCGCGTTTGACACCAGCTATCAGCGAAGGCACGGAGTGTTTTAGAACCATGACTATTTGAACGCAAATTAACCGTTAAGGTTTTGCTCGCGCCGGCATCCAATGAACCAATATCAATCCACGCTTCACCAAAAGCACTACACTTTTGCGTTTTTGGCTGATTGCTCCAGACATCTAAATAACCGCCGTTAACGGTCGCAGAACCTTGATTTTTAACGGTGATTTCTGCACTAAAAACGCTATCGGTACGGGGTGAAGCTGGAGTGAGTTTAATCGCAGTGACTTTTATATCCGCTGTTTCAGCAGCTCCGAAAGTCGCCGTCACGGTTTTTTTATTAGTCAAGGTGATTGAACATTGCAGCGGTTCACTCGCAAGTGCCGTGCAACCTTTCCATCCAATAAAGGTCGCGCCACTATTCGGTTTAGCTGTGAGTGTAATCACCAAGCCGCTCGCGAATTTTTTATTGCACGCTGTACCGCAATTAATTCCTGCGGGCGAACTGGTGACAGTGCCTTTGCCAATTTTATTAATTGACAGCATATAACTCGATATCGGATTAAAAATGGCGGTGACGGTTTGCGCTTGATTCATGTTTACGATGCAATCATCAGTCTGATTGCTACACGGGTCGCTCCAACCACCGAAAACAAAATCGCCGATAGGTTTGGCAGTGAGAATAACGCTGCTGCCGCTTTCAAAATCGCCGCTGCATACAGAACCGCAATTGATGATGCCATCTTTACTCGTGACTAAACCATCGCCTTTTTTATTGACAAAAAGTTGGTACATTTCAAGCGGATTTAAATAAAAATCGTGCGTTATCGTTGTGTTCGCAACGAGGTCAAGATTGACGGTTTCTGATTGATAACCAACAATAATATCAGCACGCAAATTAACTAATCCCGCAGGTACCTGTTGCATTTCATAATAACCAGCAGCATTAGTTTTAACTTGAGTCGTACTCGCCGCCACCATTGCTTCTGCCAGCGGTTGACTCGTTATTTTATCAAAAACGTAGCCATTGATTATGCCAGTATTTTGCAATTGACGTGGGTTTATGAGCAGGCGAAAGAAATCAAAAGCAAAGCCATCGCCAGCACCAGTTTCTGGATCATCCACCATGATTTTGAGTTGGTTATCGTGCATGGTGTCAATGATGTAGTCAGGGATTTGGAAAGTAATTAACTTACCAATCGGCCCAGTTTGCTCCAAGCTATTTAACAGTTCTTCTAACTCCGGTACGCGCACACTATTCATGGTGACTTGATAATGCGCCTGCCATACCAAAGCTTGAAAATCATCCACAAATATCTGCAAAATAGCACTATTCAATAATGGATTTGGTGCTGTAAATGGGATCACGATTTCACGCGGCATATTGTCCGGTCTGCTCGTATAACTGGTATAACCATCTTGACCAGCAGGCGGAGTGCCGACATAACTGGAAACAACCATAATGCGATCGGTTCCATCTGCATCTTCAGAATTCGCTATCCACGGATAACCATGTCCTGGTGTTGATTCCCCAGAAAATGGATCGAAACCTTCCGGCCAGCCAAAGCCTAAATTGTCAATATCACCATATCGAACAATTTGTTGTGCTTCAGCAGTATTGAACATTTCTTCATGCTGCAAGGTGTAATTTTCTGCATTCGCAATTGCGGCATAACTTAGTACAACAGATAATAAATAATGAATAAGGCGTTTCATTAGAATATCTCCACTGAACATTGACGGATCGTGTCGGCATCAATCAGAGTTGCTCTGTGTTAGAGCATCCATAGTATAGATGTTTTTACGCAAATTTGCCGAAACTGGAGAAAGTGCATGGGTCATCGCGCTGGGTATTTGGTCAGCAATCATGGCAATTCAAATCGCTCTTAACGCCTATTCTTTGGTGACGCGGTTGAGTTCTTCCAAACCAATTAACCCCGCTTTTACTTTACGCAATCCCGATTGCCGCAAATCAGCAACGCCTTCGCGTTGCGCTTGATCGGCGAGCTGCATGGCATCTCCGCCTTGCAGAATCAATCGAGTAATTGCTTCCGAAATCTTCATCACCTGAAAAATGCCAACCCGACCTTTATAGCCTTTATTACAATACTCACAGCCGACTGGTGCATAAATAGTTAATCCAGCATCTAATTCGGCATCGGTAAAGCCTTCTTTGCGCAGTGCTTCACGAGGAATATCGACTGGTTTGCGGCAATGAACGCAGAGTTTTCGCGCCAGCCGCTGCGCCATAATAAGTAATACGGAAGAGGCAATGTTAAATGGTGCTATACCCATATTTGCCAAGCGCGTTAGTGTTTGCGGCGCGTCATTGGTATGCAATGTGGAGAGCACTAAATGACCAGTTTGCGCAGCTTTTACTGCGATTTCTGCTGTTTCTAAATCCCGAATTTCACCGACCATCAATACATCTGGGTCTTGGCGCAGAAAGGCACGCAATGTAGACGCAAAAGTTAAACCGGATTTCGGATTGAGATTAACTTGATTGATTCCGGGCACTTGAATTTCCACTGGGTCTTCCACTGTGGAAATGTTGATTTCTGGCTTATTGAGAAGGTTGAGCGCGGTATAAAGCGAAACCGTTTTACCGGAACCGGTTGGGCCAGTAACGAGAATCATCCCATAGGGTTTTTTAATTGCTTTGAGAAAATCTTCGCGCTGTTCCGGTTCAAAACCCAGCGCCTCAATTCCGACCTGCGCTGAGGACGAATCGAGAATACGCAGCACCACTTTTTCTCCGTATACCGTCGGCAGTGTATTGACACGAAAATCAATATCCCGCGAGCGACTCAATTTCAAACGAATGCGCCCGTCTTGTGGAATACGCCGCTCGGCGATATTCATTCGTGACATTACCTTGAGGCGAGCAGTTAAACGTCCGGCTGTATTGAGTGGTGGGCTGGCTACTTCACGTAAAATACCATCTTGCCGAAAGCGAATTCGAAAGAACTTTTCAAAAGGTTCAAAATGAATATCCGATGCGCCGCTGGTAATTGCATCAACGAGTATTTTATTGATATAACGCACAATTGGTGCGTCATCGATATTCGCTTCAGAATCATCTGCTTTGTCGTCATCTTCGGCGGAAAAATCTAATTTTGCTAAATCAGCATCGGCGACATCACCGCCAACATTGGAGCTGTCTTGTGCTGCTATTGCATTTTCAATCGCAGTATTCAGCCGATCTTCTTCTACTAGAATTGGATCGGTTGCTAAACCGGTATTAAATCGAATTTCTTCTAGTGCTTGATCGTTCGTTGGATCAGACAACGCAATGAATAAGCGATTGCCTCGGCGCAATAATGGTAAAGCGCGATGTTTGCGGATCAGTTTTTCATCAACTAAATTTAGCGGCAATGTGCTTAATTCAATGGCGCTAAGGTCTAGCAACGGAATACCAAACTCATGCGATGCTGCAACTGCAATCCGCCGACTATCGAGTAACTTTTTATCAATGAGATAACGCACAAACGAGCTTCCTTGCCGTATTGCTTCTTCGTAAGCCGTTAACATTTGCGCTTCAGGCAGCAGATGATCTCTAACCAAGCGCCAAGCGAGTCCCGAAGGTTTAAAGGTAGGTTGATCGGTTGACATGAAGTGCCTTTAGTTGATCGTGTTATCGTCCAGCGAAATCCCTCAATCCTACGAATTGAGGGATTTCATTTGTTATTCAAAACAAAAAGACACCGATCCTATCTTTCTGTACATCGTTTAACACACTAAAAACATTAAAATTAGCGATTGACGGTAAAGGCTAATCGTACATTGCTAGCGACCAAACCATTGTCCTTTTGATCGCTTTCATTAATATAAAATTCCAGTACTGTTTCCCGATTGGATAGCATGTCTTCATTCACATCTTCAGCCAGTTCATTGATATGACAAAACACGCTGGCATAAGGTGAATGCGGATCACGCGGATCAGTAATCCATAAATGCGGCGAAATATGATCCATGATGCGTAAAAAACCATAACCCTTATCTGCAAACCATTTGGTGCACACGCCACGCACGCAAGAGCCGGGTTTTCCCCATTCGTTGCGCGGTTCATAGTTAATTGGTAGTAATTCAGGGATCACAAAACCAGAATAATACGCATCTACTTCTTGTTGGAGCAACCGTGACACGTTTTTAAAGCCAATCAATTCTACGCGGCAGCCAGTATTTTGAAGCGCCTCAACTACTTGTAAGAAATCACCGTCACCCGTTACGAGCAGCACTTGATCAAGTTTATTGGCTTGCAGCATGGCATCAACTGCCATATCTAAATCAGCATTAGCTTTGGTTGTGATATTGCCTGCTTCATCGGTATAGCGACGTACCAGTTTAACAGTAATTTTCCAACCGAAATCTCGCACCATCTGTTGATAAGTCTGCGCTTTTTTGCGGTATTCAATATCCTCACGCGCCCGCTCGGCATCAAATGCCATATACGTATTTAATCGTTGTAAAGTGCCGCCTTCACGGGCAGCAAAGCGCCGTAACACGTCATAACGCATCTGATAGCCGCCGTTATAACGTACATTTTCTGCGTCAACAAAGACGCCAACCCGAACATTTGTACTCAAAACACAACCTCGATCTTTACATGGTAATTAAATAAAAAATGATCTGTGAATTGCTTCCCGCGCATGATGTACGAGGGAAGCAATGCGCAATGTGATCTATTGATTTGCGCGGTTTTCAATCAAATCAGCGACCACTGCCGGATCAGCCAGTGTGGAAATATCACCGAGTGAATCAATTTCATTCGCAGCGATCTTGCGCAGAATGCGCCGCATGATTTTACCGGAGCGCGTTTTCGGTAAACCGGGTGCCCATTGAATAATATCGACAATGGCAATCGGGCCGATTTCATTACGCACCAGCGTCACCAGTTCTTTTTTCAGCGCGTCGGTCGGTTCGATGTCGGCCATCAAAGTGACGTAAGCATAAATGCCTTGTCCTTTCAAATCATGCGGATAACCGACTACTGCGGCTTCGGCGACCTGCGGATGCAGCACCAATGCCGATTCAATTTCCGCCGTGCCGAGGCGATGACCGGACACGTTGAGCACGTCGTCGATGCGCCCGGTGATCCAGTAATACCCATCGGCATCGCGCCGAGCGCCGTCGCCGGTGAAGTAATAACCGGGATATTGACGGAAATAGGTGTCGGCAAAACGGGCGTGATCGCCGTACAGCGTCCGCATCATGCCGGGCCACGGACGCGATAACACCAGCGCACCTTCACCAACGCCTTCAATCAATGTGCCTTCTGCCGGATCAACCAACGCGGGCGCGACGCCAAAAAATGGTCGCGTGGCCGAGCCGGGTTTGAGCGGCGTTGCGCCGGGCAGCGGCGTAATTAAATGACCGCCAGTTTCGGTTTGCCACCAGGTGTCCATGATCGGGCAGCGGCTGTCGCCGACGATGTGAAAATACCATTCCCACGCTTCGGGATTGATCGGTTCGCCAACCGAGCCGAGCACGCGCAGCGACTGGCGCGAAGTCTTTTTCACCGGCTCTTCACCCGCCGCATCAACGAGCGAATCGCAGTCGGCGCAGTGTAGAAAATGGCGACGTTGTGTTTATCAATGACTTGCCAGAACCGCGACATATCTGGGTAATTCGGAATGCCTTCAAACATCAGCGAGGTCGCGCCGTTCGCCAGCGGACCGTACACGATGTAGGTGTGACCCGTGACCCAGCCCACGTCAGCCGTGCACCAGTACACCTCACCTTCTTGATAATCAAAGGTATATTTATGCGTCATCGCCGCATACACCAGATAACCGCCGGTGGTGTGCTGAACACCTTTCGGTTTGCCGGTCGAGCCGGAGGTGTAAAGAATAAACAGCGGGTCTTCGGCGTCCATCTGCTCCGGTGCGCACTCTGGCGCAGCAGCAGCAATTTCGTCGTGATACCAAATATCGCGTCCTTCCGTCCACGCCACCGCGCCACCAGTGCGCCGTACTACGACGACAGTGTCCACGCTGGGGCATTCGGCAAGTGCAATATCGGCGTTCTTTTTCAACGGGATATGTCGCCCGCCGCGCACACTTTCATCCGAGGTGATGACCAATTTGCACTCGGAATCTAACACGCGGTCGCGCAGCGAATCCGGTGAAAATCCACCAAATACAATCGAATGCACTGCGCCGATACGGGTACACGCCAGCATCGCCACTGCCGCTTCTGGAATCATCGGCAGATAAATGCAGACGCGGTCGCCTTTATTGACGCCACGCGCTTTGAACACGTTGGCGAGTTTGCACACTTCGGCGTGAAGTTCGCGGTAAGTGATTTTGCGATCTTCGTTGGGGTTGTCGCCTTCCCAAATGATGGCAACCTGATCGCCGCGAGTGGCGAGATGCCGATCCAAGCAGTTTTCAGACACGTTGAGCTTGCCGCCTTCAAACCATTTGATATGTAAATCATCGGCTTTGAAGCTGTAATCCAGCACGTTCGTCCACGGCGCTGACCAAGTCACAAACTGGGTGGCCTGCTCTCCCCAAAACCCAGCCGGATCATCAATCGAACGCTGATACATCGCTGCGTATTGCTCGGCAGTGACATGTGCTTTGGTCGCAATTGCAGCGGGCACGGCATAAATTTTTTCTTCTGACATACGTCTTTTTTCTCCAAGTGGTGGTTGATGAATAAATCGGTTTTCGAGAAAGCCAATGGTGCATTCCACGAATACCGACACGCGATAAACCGCTGCTGTCAATACTAATCCTGTCACTTGCGATTTGTCTCAGCACAGGAATTCCGCCAAACGCACTCCGCGTCCATCGTTGCGATGCGCAGCCTGCGCCAAAAATAACTCCGCCGCAGCCAGCGCATCACTCAGCGCATTGTGCGCACCGTAACGCGGCAAGTTGTAGCGATGACCGAGCGAATGAAGGCGTAAATCTGAGACTTTGAAAGGAATTTGTCGGCGCTCAAACGTTTGGAGCGCCAGCGCCTGCGTATCAATCACCCGCAGCGGCAGTCCGCAATGCCACAGTTGGCGACACGCCGTCGCTAAAAATCGCTCTTCAATCGTGGCGTGATGCGCAATCAGCACCTTGCCCGCTAACACGCCCAGCAATTCGCTCAACACCTCGCCCAGTTCCTCGCCTCGCGCCGATTGATCGTCAGTGATTTGATGAATGATCGCGCTGGATTCGGGGATGGAGCGGTCGATCCGCACCACGCGATGCTGCGCGGTGGACAGATCAATCGACATTCCGTGCAGCGTGACGTAACCCACGCTCAAAATCAGATCGTGGCGTGGATCAAGTCCGGTGGTTTCGAGATCAAGCGCGAGATAATCCACCTCGCGGTAATCGCTGCGCGGACGCGGGAATGGGTGCGCCAAATAATCGCGCAGCGCCCCGGGCGGAGCGCGTCGCGCCAGCCAGCGCCGTTGCCAATCGCGCACCATCTAACCGAATTTCCCAGCTTGATAACGCTGCCCGACTGCTTCTTGCATCGCGTGAATCAAGAGAAACGCTTCTTTCAAATGCCCGCGCTCCAACGGTGACAGCGCATCTGGTGAGACAAAATTGTCGGCTTTATTGCCGCTGCGCAGTTGCTGCGCTTGATGGCGCATTCGTAATGTGCCAATAAATTCAAGCGCATCGCAGAGATTAGCGGCTCCGTCACGGCTCAACGCGCCGCAATCGGCAGCGGCTTTCAATCGCTCCAGCGTGTTGGTTTCAGGAATGCCCGCTGCCAGCGCCGACACTCGCGCCAAGTCGATGATCGGCACGGTTCCGCGATGTTTGATGTCGAGCGTGTGATCGTGGTCGCCGCCTTGAATTAAAACGATGTTGCGGAAAAAGCCGATTGGCGGACGGGTTTTCAGGGCGTTGGCGGTCAAATACGCGAGAAATAGTTGATTGGAACGCGCTTGTTCCAGCAGCTTTTCCTGCAACCCAGCGTATAAATTGGCGGGATCGTACAGCGGGCGCAAGTCGAAAAAGACGCTGGAGAGCATCAGCGCCAGCGGCTCCGGGCGCATGATCCAATTCATAAAATACTTGTGCCACACCCGTAACGGCTGCCGCCATTTCGGATTGGATGCCATCACTTCACCGGGACAATGAATGAACCCGCACACATCCAGCCCGTCATTCACAAATTTGGCGAGCGCAGCGAAATAGGCATCATCTTCGGGCTGGCGTGATCGGCGAGTAGCAGTGCGTTGTCTTGATCGGAATGTGCCGACTGCTCGCGCCGCGCTTGCGAACCGCCGACCAACCACGCATACGGCACTGGCGGTGCACCGAGCGTTTGTTCTCCCAGCTCCAACAAACGCAACGTCAGCGCGTCCGTGATCGCGCTTATCGCCTGCCCAATGGCATTGGCGGTGGCACCGCTGCTGATGAGATGCACCTGCAATTCTTCGATTTTGGAACTGATTTGCGCCAGTGTCGCAATGGAGCTGGCGCGGTGAATGTCGCCGACCAAATACACGGAATTGGCGCTCTGAAACCGCGTGAGATCGGTCGAGGACAGCAGCCCCGCCACGCGAGTGCCGTCGAGCACCGGTAAATGATGAACATTCAAGCGCGTCATCGTAATCAACGCCTGAAATCCCAGCGTATCCATATCCACAGTTTGCAGCGTTCGCGTCATAATTTCGCTGACCGGCTGCTCAGTCGGCAGTCCGGCAGCGATGCAGCGGCTGCGCAGATCGCGGTCAGTGACCATGCCGACCAACTGCTCGCCGTCCATAATCAGCAGCGACGACACATGCTGCGCCGACATGATTTGTGCGGCTTCGCGGATGCTGATGTCAGGCATCGCGGTAATGGGCACGCGCTGAATCATCGCCCGCACCGGCACGGTCATCAGTCCGATATTGGTGGCTGGTGCGGCAACCATGACATCCAACGCCTGCCGCAAGCGATTGGATGGTGACTGTTCAAAATAGCTCGCAAATGCGGGATGATCGCGGCACAGTTGCGCAAGTTCAGTGCACGGCAGCGCATAAACCAGCGTATCTTCTGCGGTTACGCCTTGTTCGTCAGTTGCAGATTGTCGGCAATGCTGTTCACAGAGATCGCCCTCTGCTAATTTGCCGATCAATTCGCTCTGGGCATTGCGCAATTCAACTGCGCCCTTGCGGAGAATATAAAGTTGTGGCGTGGCTGCATCCGGTGGCGGGAATGGCGAACCGCGTCGAAAATAGCGCACCGTTAATTGTTTGGGTAAACGGGTTAGCGTTGCTGCCGGAAGCTGATCGAATGGCGGATGGCGCGTTAAAAATTCTTGAATCTCGATGAGTTCGATGTCCATTGATTTGATAACCTCAAATCGAAAATTGCTGGTTTGAATGGCACATTACGGAGTAGTCTAACATTGCAATCCTTTGAACAAAACTTAATTGTTGCATTGCGTCATGCTACCGCTGGCGTACATGAATCAATTGAGCAATTAGCGATTATGCGCCGAATAATGTCATCATCAGTAACACGTGCCGATTACTGTCATTATTTATTCGTGTTGCGTGATTTATACACGCCATTAGAAGCAGCACTTTATACTGCAATAGATTGTGAAACGCAATTGCGTCTTGGTGTTCGCCCTAAATTACCGGCATTGCTGGCTGATTTGAATGAACAAATGGCGATGAATACAGATGAAACTTTTGTAACTGCCAATGCGATAGCACCAGCAACCATTGTGATACAGAATATCAATCATTTGGTTGGCAGTTTATATGTTTTGGAAGGAGCAACACTCGGCGGGCGCACAATTGCTCGCCATTTGCGGCGAGTGCTCAATGATAAATTGGGCGCAGCGCGGTTTTTAGATTTTCACGGTGAACAAACATCAGCAGTCTGGAAACAATTTGCTGGTGCGTTGGATGAATTATGCGCAGAACGGCGTTTAGAATCAGACGCAGTCATTGCTGGCGCACTTGCGACTTTTGATGATCTTTATCGGCAGCTGGCGCGGTGTGAATGATGATTCATATTAAATATGAAGATTTAACAGGCTTTAGTTAAATGCGCCAAATATCTTATGATTCATCTCAGTTTCCAAAAGCTCGTGTTTCTGCGTTGCCTGTTCCGTCATTCAATGCTTTTAGTTTTAATCCGCCTCCGGTCGCACTGGGAATTTTAACGCTCAATCACATTGTACATGTGCGCAGTGGACGTTACGCGATTGCATTAGCACTTAAACAAGCTGGCATTGGCTGTGGAGATGGTGTTTTATTGCCGGCATATCACTGTCTTGCAATGGTTGAACCATTACTTTTAGCTGGCATCAACCCAATATACTATCCAATCAATGCTGATTTATCAATTAACCTGAGTGAAATCGAAAAACGAGCAGCAGAAGTAAAAGCAATTATTGTGGTGCATTACTTTGGGTTTCCACAAGATTTTAGACCTATTCGCAATTTAGCTGATCGTTTGGGTTTAATTTTAATTGAAGATTGCGCCCATGCTTGTTTTGGTAAAGTTAACGATTTAGCAGTCGGCAGCTTGGGCGATTACGCGATTGCCAGCACCATGAAATTTTATCCAATTGGTCATGGTGGAGTTGTTGCCTCATCTCGTCATCCGCTGGTAAGTCTCAATTTAATTGATCCTCCGCTCAAGATTGAGATAAAAACAGCAATCAATTTATTGGAAGAAGCTAACGAATATGGAAGACTAGGGTTGTTATCTGGATTATTTAACGTTTTGATAAAAACCAAGAATTACTTAACACAAGTTAAACACCATGTTAGTAATTTTAAATCGAGACAAACAGAAAGCACTTCAGAAAAAATACCAGAATACGCGATGGATTTGTACCTGCTTGACTGGAAAAGTTCTCGTGTGAGTCAGTTTTTATTACAGCATACGCACACACGGAAGCTAGTTAAAACACGACAAAGTTATTACAGAATGTTTTTGGATGTTTTGTCGAATAGAAATGATTGCCGTCCACTTTTTCCAATACTGTCGATTGATGTTGTTCCGCAAGTTTTCCCTTTATACGTCAATCAGAGCTTGCTAGTATTTGTTAAATTAAAAAGCCAAGGAGTTCCCATCATTCGCTTTGGTGAATTCCTTGATGAAAAAATTACCAATGATTTTTGTTCAGTTAGTATTGATTACTCAGAGCATGTTTTACAATTTCCTTGTCACCAAACCTTAAAAGTTGATGAAGTTCAGTGGATTATTGAACATCTAATTTGTGCCTTAAACGAAATTTAGACATGTGAAAATTTCATGTGTAATAGAGGAAACATAGAATGTTGAAATGGGAACTATATCCAGCTCAAGATTTTGAAAAATATCGTGAGCAATGGGATGAACTTAACAAATTTTACTATGGATCAGCATTACTTGAATCGCGGTTTGTTGCGCTTTTGCTTCAGTATTTTGGAAATTCAAAAATTAAGTTAGCCATTGGTCAAAGTGATCAAAAAATTGTTGTTATGACATTGCTTGAACCGAATACATGGGGCACAGTTTGGACAACTTTTCAACCTGCTCAAGCGCCACTTGGTTTGTGGTTAATGTCACCTACATTAAATCAAGAACAAGCAATCCAATCATTAATGAGTACTTTTTTTAGAACTGCTATATTATTCGGAATCACGCAACAAGACCCTATTTTCATATCAAGACCAAAACAAACTTTAAATCTTCATACAATCGACTATATTTCTACAGCTCGAATACAAGTAAATGGCACTTTTGAAGATTATTGGTCTGTACGAGGCAAAAACTTACGTCACAATTTGAAGCGTCAGCGAAATCGTTTAGAGCGCGAAGGAACTACGTTGCATCTTGATGTGGTCTATCAACCAGAAGCAATTGCTGAAGCACTTTCGGATTATGGTCGCCTCGAAAGCGCGGGCTGGAAAAATGTTTCTGGAACCGCAATATCTGAGCACAATACTCAGGGTGCTTTTTATCTGCAACTTCTAAAGACTTATGCAGAAACTGGTGATGCTTTTATCTACCGTTATTTTATAACAATCGCGTAGTAGCCTGTGATCTTTGTATTGTCGGTAACGGTATTATCAATTGGCTAAAAACGACTTATGATGAAAGCGAAACAACTTCTTCTCCGCGCACTTTTACGTCAAGATTCGTTTGAACAGATATTTCAAATCCGCATATCAATACCATCGAGTTTTATGGAAAAGTGATGGATTGGCATACCAAATGGTCTGATGAAATCCGCACTATGTATCATGTTAATGTGTATCGTGGGCGGGCTGGCGAAGTTACATAAAACCAAAACAAAGTTGACAGTCTAAAATATGTGCTGGAAAGTATTATCTTTAACAGATGAGCAAAGTATTATCTTTAACAGATGAGCTAGGAGTTTATCGCCAAGATTGGAATCGTCTAAACATTGATTTATATCAAGGACAACCATTTTTTGATAGCCGTTTTGTTGAACCCGCATTGAAGTATTTTGCAACAGGAAAAGAACGTCTCTGTGTTCATTCGCACAAAGGAAAAATTGACGGTCTTTTAATTTTGACCCCGCGTCGCACTGGTGTTTGGAGTCTTTTCGCACCATCACAAGCACAAATCGTTCCAATTTTATTGAAAGATGACACTATTTTACCCTCACTCTTTACATCACTTCCTAATTTTTCTTTAAGTCTCGAATTCCTCAATCAAGACCCTTTGTTAACACCAATACAAGCTAATTCTAATCAACTTACAATTACAAGAGAACCACATGCGTTAACTATTGCTATAAAAATAACAGATAATTTTGAGAGTATTGGTCATCCAGATCAAAAAAACTGCAAAAAAATTACGGTCGCTATTTTCGGCGTTTGCAAAAAAAATCGTTATCTATGCGCATGGAATGTCGCGAAGGAATCTAGCCAAATCAGCGAAGCAGTCATTCGATATGGAGTTAGAATCACAGGGTTGGAAAGGTCTTCAAGGAACTTCAATTCACGCGAATAATATACAGGGCGCCTTTTATGCTCAGTTAATGAAAGAATTTGCAGTTTCTGGCAACGCATCTGTTTATGAACTTTATTTTAACGATACGCTCGTTGCTTCACGTTTATGTATATTTAATTCAGAAATGCTGATTATATTAAAAACAACCTACGCTGAAGAATTTTCAGAATATGCTCCTGGAAGACTGTTGCTATATGCGGTGATAGAACGGGAGTTTGCACAAAAGCGCGTTAAAAAAATAGAGTTCTACACCAATGCAAATCAAGATCAAATTAGCTGGAGTACAGAACAACGTTATATTCAACACATCACATTATTTCGTCACTCTTTACTAAAAAAAGCGTATCAAGCAAAAAATGTAATACGTGGAAAAATCTAAGAGTAATTAGCGTGTTTGCACAATTCAGCAGCACATTTTTAAATACACCTGTTAATTTGCCAGATCAAGCACAGCAAATCCTCAATGACCACGAAAAAAGAAGTTTTGACCTTGGATTTGACTGGCTCAAACTGTTAGTAGAAGTAGCTTTAGATGTTGATGACCATATCCGAATCTATTTAGTAAAAGAAAATGTTGATAATACTCAATTGATATTACCGCTGAAACACAAAACAGGAGCGCAAAACCTGTTTGCGTTAACCACTTTTTACACCTCACTTTATTCCCCAGCTATTATACAAACCAATGCAGTTTCAATCATGGTTAGTTGCTTCTCGGCAATTCGTCATGAAATCCCTGCATGGCATTCACTGCGCTTGCAGCCATTAGCTCGTGACGCAGAATATACGCAGATCAAAACGGCATTACGTCAAGCCGGATGGTTGACCTTTGAATTTTTTTGTTTCGGCAATTGGTATCTTCCCATTTCAACTACCAATTATGATGCAATTTTTGCTAATTTTTCGTCACGGGTGAAAAGTACGCTGAAAAGAAAACATAAGCAATTTTTAATGCATGGTCATGGTCATCTGACAATTATTACCAGAGACAAACATTTAGAGCAATTCATTCAGGATTATGTACATGTTTATGCTTCAAGTTGGAAAAAACCCGAACCTTATCCAGAATTTATTCCAGCACTAATTCGGTTATGCGCACGACGCGGCTGGTTGCGCTTGGGATTGGCTTATATTAATGGAGAAGTTGCTGCTGCGCAGATTTGGATTGTTTGTTATGGACGTGCTGCAATTTATAAGTTGGCTTATGATGCACGATTTGAGCACTATTCAGTCGGTACGTTATTAACCGACCATCTAATGCGCCATGTGATTGAAGTCGATCAAGTCAAAGAGATTGATTATCTTATTGGTGATGATCCATACAAACGCGACTGGATGACTCATCGTCGTGAACGCTGGGGATTGATCGCCTATAATCCACGTACCATTTCAGGATTATTTGGTGCAATGAAACAGTTCACTGTTGATTCTGCAAAAAAACTGTATTTTTGGTTAAAGCGCAATTAAAAATAGCAGTTTACTGTATTACAAATTGTTACGAAATTAGACGCGATAAATACTAAAAACATTTCAGTGAAAGTGATTCACTGCTGCCATATCATTAGCACTTGCATTTTAATTTGAAATTTATGAGATTGATTCGAGGCTTACACAATTTGCGCTCCACTGATTGCGGCTGTGTCGCCACTATCGGCAATTTCGATGGTGTGCATTTAGGACACCGCGCTGTGTTCAAACGTCTGCTGGCACGAGGGCGCGAACTCAGTTTGCCTGCGACCGTGATCACTTTTGAGCCGCAACCGTTAGAATTTTTTAATCCAACTGCTGCACCAGCGCGATTAACTCGTTTGCGCGAAAAGCTAGCGGCAATAAATCACAACGGCATTGAGCGCGTCATGTTATTGGAATTTAATCCAAAATTGGCTGCGTTACCGGCGAGGGATTTCGTCCAGCAATTGTTGATTGATGGGCTGGGAGTGCGGTTTTTGCTGGTTGGCGATGATTTTCGATTTGGTCATAAACGCAGCGGTGATTACGCGCTGTTGCAGACGATGGGTGCAGCGGAAGATGCTGATTTTACAGTTGAAAATCTTCACACCGTCACCCATAACGACGCACGCATCAGTAGCACCCGTGTGCGCGAGGCGTTGGCGCAGGGCGATTTTACGCAGGCACAGCATTTGCTTGGGCGGGCATATCAGATAGCGGGACGGGTTGCTTACGGCGAACAGCGCGGGCGAACGATTGGTTTTCCTACGATAAACATAAACTTACATCGTCGTTTTAGTCCGCTGCGGGGTGTTTATGCAGTGGTCGTGCACGGGCTGGGCGAGCTGCCACATCCCGGCGTTGCCAACATCGGCAACCGTCCGACCATCAGCGGGCGCGATGATCGTCTCGAAGTGCATCTATTTGATTTTAATGAACAGCTTTATGGGCGACATTTAGCGGTGGAGTTTCGGCATAAGCTGCGCAACGAACAACGGTTTGAATCATTTGACGCGCTTAAACAACAAATTCAACAGGATGCAGCAGCGGCGCGAGCGTATTTGGGATTGAATTAAAGGTAGTGATCATATTAAGCAAATGTACCAATATAAAGACTGCGGATGACAATTTGTATTAAGCCCTAATAAAAGCATGATCTTCGATGAAAATAAATCTTTGATTGAGCGATTTATTTTAGTTAGCATCCTGATTAAAAGCCTCGCAATAAATCTGATAATGCCGTGCAAAAAGTGTTTCTAATTCATCAATGACGACTTCCGCATTTCGCCCTTGTAGTACATGTGCTGACATCAGTGTTGAAGTATCATTGAGCAAAGTTGAACGGTCGAGCATATAATACGCATTTGAGAGTCTTTTAATCGCACCAATCACGGTTTCAATTGCCGGACGTTCAATCTGTTGTGGAAGACTTAACGTTTGTGCTGCCATTGGCGTTGGAGCGCGTTGCACTAAAAATTCAGCAAAAGCCAGTAACGCATGACGATCAGTGGCTGTTAATTGCGCAAACAATTTGAGTAACTG
This sequence comes from Chromatium okenii, assembly GCF_002958735.1. Taxonomy (GTDB): domain Bacteria; phylum Pseudomonadota; class Gammaproteobacteria; order Chromatiales; family Chromatiaceae; genus Chromatium; species Chromatium okenii_A. Next base: position 329,270 of record NZ_PPGH01000035.1, read on the forward strand.
CCGTTTTTCACTGAATTGAGGATGTTGCATGTGCATGGTTTTAATTATGGACGTTTGCATTGGGAGCGACAGTAATCTCGCGCAAAATCAAGCAATTCTTCCATAACCCGTTGACGGAATTTTTGCTTTTGATGAACGAATGAAAAGGGACGTTCTAACGGTGGAATCATTGGAATAGCAACGAGCGTACCGAGTTTTAATTCTTTTTGAATTGTCGTACTGGACACCACTGATACACCCATTCCTGCTTCTACCGCACCTTTAAGTGCCTCTGGGCTGCCTAATTCCATTGCAATTTTCAATGTAGAATAACCTTCCGGTTGATGTTGCAAATAATCGTTAATCACTTCACGTGTGCCCGAACCTTCTTCACGGCAAATAAATGGATATTCCAATAGATGTGCAAAGGTCACTTCTGATTGCGTTGCCAATGAATGATTAGGGTGCATGATTGCTACTAAATGATCGAGTTTGCACACCTCAACCACCAGATTTTTGTTCGCCACTGGCGCTTCCACCACGCCCAAATCAATCACATTATTTTCCACCATCGACACGATACCTTCGGTATTCGATACCTTGAGGTGAATCGATACTTCTGGATAATGCGCCCGAAAATCACCGAGCAGCGGCGGCAGCATGTATTCCGCAATGGTGGTGCTCGCGCCGATCGTTAACATGCCGCTAATTTGCCCAGTGATGCCGCGCACTGCATTTTCCATTTCCGCATAAATTTCAAAGATATGATCTGCTGCTTCACACACGGTACGCCCCGCTTCCGTGAGGCTGATGCGGTTATGTGTACGGTCAAACAGCCGGGTATTGAAATGCTCTTCAAGCTGGCGCACCTGAAATGTCACCGCTGGTTGGGTCATGTGCAGTGTTTGCGCGGCTTTAGTAAAACTCAGCAACCGTGCAACGGTATGAAAAACTTGAAGTCTACGATCAGCCATCGAGAAACCGCTCTAAACGAGATACCGATATAGAAAGAACTTATATCATAGACTGAAAGCATCCCACTGACGCGCCATTAACGTCCTCGCGGCGCAGATTCTAAACTGGTCAACGGCGAGCGATCTTGTTTGAAATCGCTGCGCAACCGTTTTAACAAACGCATTCGCTCCGTAGCGTTGCTCACCATCAGCGCCGTAAATGCTGCTCGCCAATGCGCAAAATACTTCCGATCAGTCGCCGATTCGGTGTAAAGCATCACCGCCGTGCAGTAGTCGGTTGCTCGCAGATATTCTTTAAATGGGCTGTCGGTCGGCACGAGAAATTGCGCTACCAAGTCATGTGCTCGCGGTGATGCCGTCAGCGGCTCTGGTGGTCGCGCTGGTGTCATCGGTTTTTCCATGTCAATAAGACAGCATGGCAACGCGCCAGCCATGCGTATCTAATTGTAATCCCAGTATCAATGGCGGCATTTTTTCACTCACGATCTGCACTTGAAACGTGCGCCAATTGACGAAACTGCTCGCCGTCAACGCCGGTAAAAATCCTCCTTCCGTCGTCATTCGCGCTTGTAGCTGCTCGCGTATCCACTCGCGGGTGATTAATTTCTCCAGTACAGCAACGCCGTGATAACGAATTCCTGCGCCTAACCAATTGATAAAATTGTCTGAAATCTCGGCGATGGGACTGGTTTCATCTTTATTGAGCCGCCGTCGAATTGCGTCACGCACTGCGTCCACATCAATCAACGCAGTCAATGTCACCTGCTCATTGTGCAATAGTGCCTGATTCAGTTGCCACAGCGTCACATAAGGCCAGCTCCCATAACCCAACGCCAGCAACAATGCCAACACAATCAACCACTTCTTTGATTGGCATTTACATTGCCACCAGCGCGGAAGGTGTTCCCAAGTTGAGCGGCGAGCGAACTGGCGCATTAGCACCACCTGCGATTTTTCAACGCGCATTCTCATCTTCGCGTGACCCAAATTGCTCAATGGCTTCAGTGACTTCTAACCACGCATCTTCAGTTGCTTCGACATCAGCACTGAGCTGGCGCTGCTCGGCCAACCGCGCCAGCAACCGCGATTTCTGCTCCGGTAGATACAGATCGGCTGCCGCCAGCGCCTCCTCCACCGCTGCCCGTTGCGCGGTTAATTTAGCAAGCTGCTGTTCCAACTGCTTTTCACGCTGGCGCAGTGGCTGCAACGCCTTCCGCGCTTCGGCAGATTGCCGACGCTGCTGTTTGCGCTCACCGCCATCGCGGTTGGATTCCGGTACATCGCTGGCGCGGGTGAGATCACGCCCCGCCAGCCACGCCGGATAATCATCCAAATCACCGTCAAACGGACGCACCGTGCCAGCGTCCACCAACAACAACTGGTCACTGGTCACGCGCAGTAAATGGCGATCATGCGACACCAGCACCAGTGCGCCGTCGAATGCTTGCAGCGCCTCAGTCAGCGCATGGCGCATATCCAAATCCAAGTGATTCGTCGGCTCGTCGAGCAGCAGCAGATTCGGGCGCTGGCGGATGATGAGCGCCAGCACCAGACGCGCCTTTTCGCCACCGGACAGCGGCGCAATCGGATCAAGCGCCCGGTCGCCGATAAAGCCAAACCCGCCGAGATAGTTGCGCAACACCTGCTCGGTCGCATTCGGATCAATGCGCCGCAGATGTCCGAGCGGTGTGCCGTTGCGATCCAGTTGATCGAGCTGATGCTGGGCGAAGTAGCCGACACGCAGCTCCTGCGCTTGTTCATAGTGACCGGAGAGCAGCGGCAGCGTTCCAGATAACACCTTGATTAACGTCGATTTACCTGCGCCGTTGCGCCCGAGTAAACCGATGCGGTCGCCCGGTTCCAGACTGAAACCAACGCCGTTGAGAATGGGTTTCTCGCCATAACCGGCGACGGCGCGATCCAGGCGCAGCAGCGGACGCGGCAAATTTTCTGCGGGTTCAAAGCCGAAGCGAAACGGCGAATCAATGTGCGCTGGCGCAATCAGCTCCATCCGTTCGAGTGCTTTCAGCCGACTTTGCGCCTGCCGCGCTTTGGTCGCTTTGGCGCGGAAGCGTTCGACAAAGCTGTGCATGTGGGCGATTTCGCGCTGCTGGCGCACATAAGCCGATTGCTGTTGAGAAAGTCGTTCCGCACGCTGGCGCTCAAATCCCGAATAATTACCGGCATAAAGCGTCAGGTGCTGATGTTCGAGATGGAGAATGTGGGTGGCGACTGCATCGAGGAAATCGCGGTCGTGCGAAATCAGCACCAGCGTTCCGGTGTAGCTTTTGAGCCAGCCTTCCAGCCAAATCACCGCATCCAAATCCAGATGATTGGTCGGCTCGTCCAGCAGCAGCAAATCGGAGCGACACATCAGCGTTCGCGCCAGCGCCAGCCGCATTCGCCAGCCACCGGAATAGCTGTTGACTGGACGCTGCTCGTCGCCGGGCGCAAAGCCCAATCCGTGCAACAGTCGCGCTGCGCGGCTGGCGGCGTCATATCCGCCAATCGACTCGAAATGTCCGAGCAGTTCGCCGTGACGCAACCCGTCTCCGGCAGCATCAGCGACCGCGAGATCGCGCTCAATCTCACGCAATTCGCGGTCGCCATCGAGCACAAAATCAATCGCTGGGCGGGTGGTGTCCGGGGTGTGTTGGGCGACATGCGCCACTTCCCAGCCGACGGGAATGGTAACTGCGCCGGCGTCAGCGTGAAGATCGCCGAGCAGCAGCGCAAACAGACTGGATTTCCCGCAGCCGTTCGCGCCGACCAGTCCGACTTTTTGCCCGGGATAAACAGTGAGTGATGCCGCCTCCAGCAGGAGGTGTGGACCACGGCGGAAACTTAAATCGTTCAGTTGCAGCATAATCGTGGCGCAATTCAAACGAGCGTAGACAATTTGCCGCAACCTGTATCGGTGCTGGCGCAATATGGCAAGGTCTTGGTTTGAATGTCTAATCGTTGCATAGATGCCACTCTTGATAAAATTCTGTGGCGTCTATTCTAGCGCGGAAAGGGAATTCCCTAATAGTTGCGTTGTGCGCCGCAGCTTACGGGTGTAGCAAAAAAGCAAATGCAGAGTGATTTTTTCATTGCGCAGTGCGATATTGCACAATTCATTGAGTGAAGACAATTTAACAGACAAAACAATGGGCGGATGATACACGCTGCCATTGCAGCATGTATCACCCGCCCATTGGTAAAGCGTATCAGAACTTACTGAGCTTGAGTCGCAGGTGCAACAACAGCAGCAGGCGCTGCAACGCGTACGGAATCCTTAAAGCCATAGCCTGGCAGAGCCAGTGCGTAGCTGTGAATCATCCACATCTGTACGAACAGAATGCCGAAGAAAGGAACCATCCAAGTGGCTGGATTAATAACAGTCCAGATTTTCCAATCTTCTTCAGGATGGTTAGGAGCGGCAACAGACGGATCGGCTAACATGACAGGTACTTGCATCGGAGATCTCCTAGAGAAATAGGGAAACTAAAATCTTAGAACCAGGGCTGATAAACCCAAGTGACGACGTGAACGGCACACGCGATCATCACCCAGCTCCAGGTGCCATGCTTCCAATGCTCATGGAATTCTTTTGCTTGTGCATCGGTCAAGCCCGACAGGTTCTTTGCTGCTTCTGCCATTGGTATATCCTCAAAAGATAACTGAAATTAACACACACTTTTCAGTGTGTAACTGAGCTTGTTGTTGCGTTTCAAACTCTATTAAATGCGCTTGAATCTCAATCAACAGCGAGTGAGTGTTAGTTTAGCCTGACAGCTGGGCGTGTCAAGTTTTATTTACACAACACGACGAACATCGTAATGACGACACCAACATTCAACATCGGTGTGCTGATGGACCCCATTAGCACCATTAACATCAAAAAAGACAGCACCTTTGCGATGTTGCTCGCAGCACAACGACGCGGCTGGACAAACTGGTATTTGGAAATTGCCGATCTAAGTCTGCACAACAATCAGGTAATGGCGCGGCTGCGCGAAGTGACAGTCATGGATGATCCACGGGGTTGGTATCAGTTTGGGCGCGAGGAATGCCGACCATTGGCGACGCTTGACGCGGTATTGATGCGCAAAGACCCGCCGTTTGATATGGAATACATCGTCACAACCTATCTGCTGGAGCAAGCGCAGCGCGATGGTTGTCTCATCGTCAATGATCCGCGCAGCCTGCGCGACGCGAATGAAAAGGTGTTTACAACTACTTTTCCGCACTGCATTCCGCCGACGCTCATCACCCGCAGTGCTGCCGAGATTCGCGCTTTTCACGCCACGCATCAGGACATCATTCTCAAACCGCTCGACGGCATGGGCGGCGCTTCAATCTTTCGGGTGCGCCCGGATGATCCCAATCTCAACGTCATTATTGAAACGCTCACGACACACGGGCAGCGGTTTTGCATGGCGCAGCGGTTTATTGCCGACATCAGCGCCGGTGATAAACGCATTTTGATGATTGACGGCGAACCCGTGCCCTATTGTCTGGCACGACTGCCAGCGCCCGGCGAAACGCGTGGCAATCTCGCCGCTGGCGGTCGGGGCGAACCGCGCCCGTTGACCGAACGTGATCGCTGGATTGCGGCACAAGTCGGCTCGCAATTACGCGCTCGCGGCATTCTTTTTGCGGGTTTGGATGTGATCGGCGATTTTCTCACTGAAATCAATATCACCAGTCCGACCTGCATCCGCGAACTCGATGCTGCCTTCGGTCTCGATATCGCCGGTGAGTTAATGGATTGCATCGCGCAGCATCTCGCTACCGCCGTTAAATCAAAGTGTTAATGCGCCAGCCACTGCCTGCAATTATTCCGGCACTGCTTGGCGCAGCACTGCTGCATCTGGTTGTGATATTCACCGTGCAATTTGCGCCACCGACGCCAGCACCTGCGCTTCCCGATACGGCACTAGATGTGTTGCTACTACGCAACATAGTGCCAACCTCCGCACCGCCTGCGCCCAACGCAACACCAGCACCGCAGAATCAAGCTGGCGATTCGCCGCTGGGCAACGCCAGTGTAACGATGGCGCTCACGCCCAATGATGTGCCTCCACAATTGCCAGAACCCGTCGCGCTGCCGCCACCCGTTGCACCACCAACGCAGAAACCACTGCAACAACAAACGGTTATTCATCATCCACAACCTGCGCCGACACCGGTTGAACCAGTTGATGCGCTGGCGCTGCCGACTGCGCCAACGGCAACTGCTGCCAGCATTTTCGCTAGTCAAGGCGCTGAAATTACGCAATTAACCAGTGATTTAGATGCTCGTGCAACATTAGAAAGTGGACGGTTACGCCGTCAAGCAGTCAGCGCCAGCACCCGCGAATTGCGTTACGCCAATTATTTGGCGGCGTGGGCGCGTAAAGTGGAGCGCATCGGCAACCTGAATTACCCGCAAGTTGCCCGCGAGCAGCAGCTTTACGGCAATTTGATTTTGCACGTTGCAGTGCGTGCGGATGGCAGCGTCGAACACATTCGCGTGGTGCGGTCATCTGGGCTGGAGGTGCTCGATCAGGCAGCGATTGAAATTGTGAAATTAGCTGCGCCCTACGCGCCGTTTCCGCCTGATATTGCTAAAGATACTGATGTGCTTGACATCATTCGCACTTGGCAATTTACGCGCCGTGGCGTGCTCGGCTGGGAACGTACTCGCTAATTGGCGCTTGAATAAAATTCTCAGGTGATTACAATAGTCGGTCTTTAGCGCCCTTAGCTCAGTCGGTAGAGCATCTGACTTTTAATTAGGTGGTCGCGCGTTCGAGTCGCGCAGGGCGCACCAAACAAATCAAGCGGTTATCGTTCATTCGATAGCCGCTTTTTTTGTGCTCGATGCTATGGAGACAGCCATGCTCCGAAATGTGTATCAATCTTTTACGCAATAGAAAACGCCTATTTTCTGCTGACATCTAAACCAATGATCAACACTGGAGTATTAATAGTTTTCGTGATTCGCTAGATTGGCGCTGGTTTTAGGCAGCAATTTGCTGTGGCTTTGTTTGCGCTTCGGGATAAGGTCGCCCCATTTTTTTACAAGCTGCTAACCAAGATTCCATTGCTTGCTCCATTTCCTTAGCTGCCTCTTGTTGAGTATCACCAAAGGCAGAACAGCCCGGCAAATCAGGAGCAGTAGCAATAAATCCTTGGTCTTCATCGCTCCAAAAAATTTGAACCAGATATTTAAGACTGTTATCCATACTTATTTACCATAGCAATAAGTTGATGCGCCTGATAGGGCTTAATGTATCCGTCACGGTCTTGAAAATTGAGTAAAACAGGTTCATTTACATATCCATAAGTTCGATGAGAACCCTTACCACCTTTCCATTGAAAACCAAGTGCTTCAGCAATCAGACAAGCATCTTCAAAACGCACAGCTTTTGGGTTGGCAAGCAATCCAGCAATACGTTTATCATTTTTCGACATTGATGAGTTTTCTGTTTGATTTGCGGATTTACATTGCAACAAAAACGCCCCGTTAATGCGGGGCGTTTTCTATTCATTCAGTCAAGCAATTCGTGGAGTATTTCGGAATTAAGATTCAGCGAATAAATAGGGTTCTCACTGCTGTTCCTAATCTATCGTCAGTTTTGCAAGCTACTATAAACTTGCTCAATTAAACTTCAGGACTTAAATGTCTTAACAGACATAATTTTTCCATTCCCACCTCCCATACTAGTCACAGCAACGTCTACGCGAGCCATAGAGGTAATTCCGCCACCGCCAAAAATGACGAATACATACGAACAAGCCATACCTTGCAATTCAGGCATAGGAATCTTGTTCCAATACCACTCTTGTAGACCGTTATCAGAGCGATACTTTTTATAATCCTCTTGAGCTGTAGAACCAGATTGTCGCGCAATATGTGCTCCAAACACCCGTCCTCCTCCTTTACCTACTGCAAACTCACATCCGCTAAATGGTCCCGAAGCAACCCAAGTTTGTTGACCGCTGGCATATCCTACTACTGCCTGACTTTCCGCGTAGGGAACCCAGAGACCGTTATTATCTACTCCGTCTTCACGTTTAAGCGTGACTTTTTCTTCTTCCAAGACAATTAAAAACCCATACTCTTTAACAATTACACCGTCTGAGTTGTTCGGTGCTCTAGCACCAAGCCTACTATCAAGCGAGATTGCTTTTCCAATAAGCGTAATCAAATTTGCTGGCGTCGGAATCATCATAATCTCCTAAGAATTAAAGTACAAAATTTGGTAGTGCCCCGATCAATAGGGCTAAGTTTTCTTAGTGCTTTGTAAAAGAAAGATAAAAATCAATTTTTTCCTGTTGGTTTGAGCACTGCCAACTTTTCTTTTAGTTCTAATGCTCGACAACAAAAATCAACAGAATAAGTTATTTGTTTTTTACTCCATGCTTATAAAATCATTTTGTGTTGGAATTACTATATTAACTTAGTGTACTCAAAAATTACTCAAACCCATAGCCAAATTCACCCGCAATCACGCTCACATGCACCCGTTCAATCGGCTTGCCTTCCATCATCCGCGTTAAAAATTCCTCGCTGATTTTCGGCAACACCGTATTAGTGAGAATGGCATCAATCATCCGCCCGCCGCTCTCCAATTCCGTACAGCGTGATGCAATGAGTTTAATCACCTCATCATCATAAGTAAACGGCACTTTATGATTGTCTTGCACTCGCCGCGCAATCCGTCCCAACTGCAATCGCGCAATCGCGCCAATCATTTCGTCATTCAGCGGATAATACGGAATCGTTACTAAACGACCCAATAATGCTGGCGGAAATACTTTTAACAACGGTTCACGCAGCGCCTTCGCAATATCTTCCGGTTCTGGCATCAATTCAGGATCGGCACACAAGCGGCTAATCAATTCGGTTCCGGCATTGGTGGTCAATAAAATCAGCGTGTTTTTGAAATCAATCACCCGCCCTTCGCCGTCTTCCATCCAGCCTTTATCAAACACCTGAAAGAAAATCTCATGCACATCTGGATGTGCTTTTTCGACTTCATCCAATAAAACGACTGAATACGGACGCCGCCGCACTGCTTCGGTTAAAACGCCACCTTCGCCATAACCGACATAGCCGGGTGGCGCACCTTTTAAGGTCGAAACCGTATGCGCTTCTTGATATTCACTCATATTGATGGTGATGATATTTTGTTCACCGCCATATAACACTTCTGCCAGCGCCAGCGCCGTTTCCGTTTTACCAACGCCAGAAGTTCCCGCCAACATAAAAACGCCAATCGGTTTATTTGGATTATCCAATTTAGCGCGAGAGGTTTGAATACGCCGCGCAATCATATCGAGCGCATGACGTTGTCCAATAATGCGCTGTTCCAACGTATCGGCTAATTTCAAAATCGATTCCACTTCATTCTTCACCATCCGCCCCACCGGAATTCCCGTCCAGCTTTCGACGACGGCAGCGACGGCCTGATGATCGACGGTCGGCAAAATCAGCGGATGATCGCCTTGCAGCGCGTGCAGTTGCGCTTGTAACCCTTTGAGTTCACTCAATAATGCAGCGCGGTCATCCGCAGTTAATTCTGGTGTCGTCGTGTCCGCAGCGGCTGGCGTGTCCACTGTGCCAGCAACGCCGCGCAGTCGCGCTCGCAGCGCCAAAATCTGCGTCACCAGCGCCTTTTCCTGTTCCCAGCGCGTTTCAATGTCCGCTAGATGTGCTTGTTCTGTCGTGAATTTTTCCGTCGCCACCGTCTCCCGCTCGGCAGTGTCAATCCCGACCACCGTCTCGCGGCGAATGATCGCCAATTCATTCTCCAGCGCCGCAATCCGTTTGCGGCAATCGTCCACTTCCGGCGGGACGGCGTGTTGGCTGATCGCAACACGAGCGCAGGCGGTATCCAGCAAACTCACTGATTTATCAGGCAATTGTCGCGCCGGAATGTAGCGATGTGACAGCCGCACTGCCGCCTCCAGCGCCTCATCCAGCACCTGCACGCGATGATGCTGCTCCATCGTCGTCGCCACGCCGCGCATCATCAAAATCGCCTTGTCTTCGCTCGGTTCCTCAACCTGCACCACCTGAAAACGCCGCGTCAGTGCTGGGTCTTTTTCAATGTGCTTTTTATATTCCGCCCACGTCGTCGCCGCGACCGTGCGCAACGTGCCCCGCGCCAGCGCCGGTTTCAACAAATTCGCTGCATCGCCCGTGCCCGCTGCGCCACCCGCGCCGACCAGCGTATGTGCCTCATCTATAAAGAGAATGATCGGTTTTTGCGACGCTTGGACTTCCTCAATCACCGAGCGCAGCCGCTGCTCAAATTCGCCTTTCATGCTCGCGCCCGCTTGCAGCAGCCCGACATCCAAGGTGCGCAGCGTCACGTCTTTGAGCGGCGGCGGCACATCGCCAGCAACGATTTTGTGCGCAAAACCCTCCACGACGGCGGTTTTGCCCACGCCCGCCTCGCCGGTCAAAATCGGATTGTTCTGGCGACGGCGCATCAAAATATCGACGATCTGGCGGATTTCGGCGTCGCGCCCGACGATGGGATCGAGCTTGCCGCTGCGGGCTTGTTCAGTTAAATCAACGGTGAAGCGTTGCAGCGCCTCCTGTTTACCCATTGACGCAGGCGCAATCGCGCCGCTGGTTTCACCGGGCGCGGCGCCGCCGATTTGCGAACCATCCTGCGCCGTCATCGTTTCTTCTGGTGAACCGCCGACGATTTCACCAAAACGTTCACATAACGTTTCGAGTTTAATTTTATCGAATTCTTTAGAAATCGCTGGCAAGGTATTCCGCAAGCCGGGCGTTTTCAAAATACCAAGCACCAGATAACCGGTGCGCACCTGCGATTCTTTGAACATCAGCGAGCCGTAAACCCAGCCGCGTTCGACCGTTTCCTCAACATGCGCCGACAGATCGGAAATTGACGTGGAACCACGCGGCAGACGATCCAACGCCTCGGTGATGTCTTTTGCCAACCGCGACGGTTCAAGATTAAATTGCTTAATAATGCGATGTAAATCCGAATCCGGCACTTGCAGAATTTGATGAATCCAATGCACCAGCTCGACATAAGGATTGCCGCGCAACTTGCAAAATACCGTGGCGCTTTCAATGGCTTTATAACCAAGCCGATTAAGTTTGCCGAACAGGGCGACGCGACTGATTTCTGACATGTTTTAGTCTTCTATTGACGAAATTTAATGGGTGAAAAAATCCCTTTAGCGGCGATTGCTGCCGCTAAACATCAATCAACATCAGTATAGTAAAGCTGCCTGAAATGCGATATTCACACCTGATTTTAGTGTGTCAAAATGATGTAGTTTTTCGAGCACACACGACGACTGACAAAATCGCCAATTCCAGTAAGGATAATCCTTTAATTCTCGAATTGACAACGCCAAATTTCAAATCTTTAAGCACTATAATTTTTATATTCGTTAACGGTTGTGATTAACCCGTTGCCAAGACTAGAATCATCGGTTTTCTCTTTTCAATTGCCGAATGCGGGTGGAGAGATTTTGACTACAGCTACAAATCTTCAGTATCAAATGACGCCCGGCGGTGCCTTGACTGGACGCTGGCGTGTGCCCGGCGATAAGTCGATTTCCCATCGCGCCATCATGTTGGCCGCCATTGCCGAGGGCGAAACGCGCATCAGTGGTTTTCTTGAAGGCGCCGACGCACTGGCGACGCTGGCAGTGTTTCGGCAGCTGGGCGTGAACATTGACGGTCCTGATGGCGGTCTGGTGCGGGTGCGCGGCGTGGGAATGCGCGGGCTGCAAGCGCCAGCCGAGGCACTTGATCTCGGCAATTCCGGCACGTCGATGCGGCTGTTGGCGGGATTATTTGCTGGTCAAACTTTTCCGGTGACGTTGACTGGTGACGTCTCGTTGTCACGGCGACCGATGCGGCGCGTGACCGAACCGCTGGCGCTGATGGGCGCACAGATTGCGACCACTGCTGATGGCACTGCGCCGCTGGTGATCACGCCAACCGCGCAGCTAAAAGGCGTGGATTACGCGCTGCCGGTCGCCAGTGCGCAGGTGAAATCAAGCGTGTTGCTGGCAGGTTTATATGCCAACGGCGAAACCTGCGTCACTGAGCCAGCCCGCACCCGCGATCACACCGAGCGCATGTTGACCACTTTTGGTTATTCGATCCGGCGGCAAGGGCTGCGCGTGTGTCTGACTGGCGGCGGGAGATTGAGCGGTTGTCGGTTGACCATTCCGGCAGATATTTCATCCGCAGCGTTTTTCATGGTCGGCGCGAGCATTGCGCCGGGTTCTGACGTGTTACTGGAAGAAGTCGGCATCAATCCAACTCGCGTCGGCATCGTCAACATTTTGCGAGCGATGGGCGCAGACATCGAACTGATTGATCGGCGCACCGTCGGCGGTGAACCCGTGGCGGATATTCGCGTCTGTTATGCGCCCTTGAAAGGCATTCAAATTCCCGTCGATCAAGTGCCGCTGGCGATTGATGAATTCCCTGCCATTTTTATCGCGGCCGCCTGCGCTGAAGGCGAAACCATTCTGACCGGCGCAGCAGAATTGCGGGTGAAAGAGAGTGACCGAATCGCGGTCATGGCGAATGGGCTGGCGCAGTTGGGAATTGATGCCGAACCACGCCCAGACGGAATTCGTATCATCGGTGGTCAACTCGGCTCCACTGCCGCAACGGGCGCAATTGATGCGCACGGCGATCATCGCGTGGCAATGGCGTTTGCGATGGCAGGTTTACGCGCCAGCGGCATCATTGAAATTCACGATTGCGCCAACGTCGAAACTTCATTTCCCGGTTTTGCCACGCTCGCTGCGAACAGCGGATTAAATATCGTGGAGCAACGGGTGTGATTCCGGTCATCGTCATTGACGGACCAGCGGGCACGGGCAAGGGCACGATTGCCGCATTGCTGGCGGAACGGCTGGGTTGGCATTTGTTGGATAGCGGCGCGTTGTATCGGGTGCTGGGATTGGCGGCGCTGCAACAGCAAGTGTCATTTGATGATGCAGCGGAATTGACGAAGTTGGCAGAAGCGCTGGCGCTGCAATTTGACGCCGGGCGGATATTTCTCGCTGGCGCAGAGGTGACTGACGCGATCCGCACCGAGGCGGTCGGCATGGCGGCATCGCAGGTGGCGGCACATCCGCCAGTGCGCGACGCATTGTTGGATTGGCAACGCCAGTGCGCCCAATTGCCGGGGTTGATTGCCGATGGGCGCGATCTGGGAACGGTGGTATTTCCCGATGCCGCACTGAAGATTTTTTTGGATGCCAGCGCCGAAGTGCGGGCGAATCGACGCTATAAACAGTTGATAGAAAAGGGTTTGAGTGCTAACCTTTTTGAACTGATTGCAGACATTCGTGAACGTGATGACCGCGATCGTAACCGTGCTGTTGCGCCTCTGTGCGCGGCAGCGGATGCGGTGATTGTGGACTCGACCACCTTGTCGATTGCAGCAGTGTTCGACCGAGTCTTGGAAGAGGTGAGGCGTGTCTTCCCGGATTTGGTCTTGTGATCTGTCAAGATTAGCGAGACAGATTTAACCGACAGGTCGGTGCTGAGTTGCATCGGCCTTTTCATTTCATTCATACCCCTCGCCCTGGATTAGGGCGGAATGGCGCGCCGTTCTCAGGATACTTGCATCCCATGACCGAAAGCTTTGCCGAACTTTTTGAACAGAGTCTCAACACAACCCAGCTGCAGCCGGGCTCCATCCTCATCGGGACGGTCATTGAGATCACGGCGGACAATGTCGTGATTAACGCCGGACTCAAGTCCGAAGGCGTGGTGCCACGCAGTCAGTTCCTCAGCCCCGAAGGTGTGCTCGAAGTCGCGGTCGGCGATGAAGTCGCCGTGGCGCTTGACGCAGTGGAAGATGGCTTCGGGATTACCCGTCTGTCCCGCGAGAAGGCAAAACGCTTCGCGTCGTGGGATTTCTTAGAAAAGGCCTTTGAAAACGCCGAGACCGTGAAGGGCATGATTAACGGCAAGGTCAAGGGTGGTTTCACCGTTGAGCTGGGCGCAGTCCGTGCCTTCCTGCCGGGTTCATTGGTCGATGTCCGCCCCGTGCGCGATACCGCCTACCTCGAAGGCAAGGAGCAGGAATTCAAGGTCATCAAACTTGACCGCAAGCGCAACAATGTCGTGGTTTCGCGCCGCGCCGTTGTAGAAGAGGAATACAGCGCCGAGCGTGATAGCCTGCTGAAAAACCTCGAAGAAGGCATGGAAGTCAAGGCTGTCGTCAAGAATTTGACCGATTACGGTGCGTTCCTCGACATGGGCGGCATCGACGGCTTGCTGCATATCACCGACATGGCATGGCGGCGCGTCAAGCATCCGTCCGAAGTGGTGGAAATCGGCGACGAAATCAGCGTCAAGGTGCTGAAATTCGACCGCGACCGTCAGCGCGTCTCGCTGGGTCTGAAGCAGATGGGCGAAGACCCGTGGGTCAACATTTCGCGTCGCTATCCTGAAAGCACCCGCGTTTTCGGCAAGGTCACGAACATCGCTGATTACGGCTGCTTCGTGGAAATCGAAGAGGGCGTGGAAGGTTTGGTGCACGTTTCCGAAATGGATTGGACGAATAAAAACATCCATCCCAGCAAGATTGTCTCGCTCGGCGACAACGTGGAAGTGATGGTGCTGGACATCGACGAAGAGCGTCGCCGCATCTCGCTCGGCATCAAGCAGTGCGCGTTGAATCCGTGGGATGAATTCGCAGTCACCCATAAAAAGGGCGATCACGTTTCCGGCAAAATCAAATCCATCACTGATTTCGGCATCTTCATCGGCTTGGATGGCGGCATCGACGGTTTGGTGCATCTGTCTGACATTTCGTGGGATGAAACTGGCGAACAGGCGCTGCGTCGCTACAAAAAGGGCGATGAGTTGGAAACCGTCGTGCTGTCGGTTGACCCAGAACGTGAGCGGATTTCGCTGGGTGTCAAGCAACTCGACCGCGATCCGTTCTCCAGTTTTGTCGCCATGCACGAAAAAGGCAGCGTCGTCACTGGGGTCGTTGCCGATGTAGACGCGAAGGGCGCGACCATCACGCTGGCAGATGGCGTGGAAGGTTATCTTCGCGCTTCCGAAATCAACCGCGACCGCATCGAAGATGCTCGCGCAGTGCTCAAGGTTGGTGAGGAAATCGAAGCCAAGTTCCTCGGCGTGGATCGCAAAAACCGCACCCTTTCGTTATCAATGAAAGCGAAGGACATGGAAGAAGAGCAATCGGCGATCAAGGGTTATTCGCGTGACGCTTCCAGCGGCACGAGCCTTGGCGACATTCTCAGAGAACAGATGGAAGAGGGACAGCGGGGGAATTAAACCCACCGTGTTGATGTAAATGCGGGGCGCGATGTCGCGTCCCGCGAGCTTTATTCTAGGACGCGACACCATGACCAAATCGGAGCTGATCGACATTCTCGCCGCCGAACAAGACCAACTTTCTTCTAAGGATGTCGAGGTGGCGGTGCGCAAAATTATTGAACGCATGACCGCTGCGCTATCCTCTGGGGAACGCATCGAGATTCGTGGCTTTGGCAGTTTTTCGCTGCATTACCGTCCACCTCGCGTTGGACGCAATCCCAAAACCGGCGAGTCAGTGTCTTTAACCGGCAAAAATGCTCCGCATTTCAAGCCCGGAAAAGAACTGCGGGATCGGGTCAATGAGGCATTTCAAGAATCACGCGCAGCGAAATAACACGCATCTTTTGCGTTTACACTATTCCAGTCACATCGCTATTGCGGTGTGACTTTTTTTTGCTCAAATCATCTCGCTGACTTCACGCGCCAGCCCACGTTGAATTGGAAATAGACAGGAAAAACGCACCCCATTTCCAACTTCACTGACAATTGAAAGCTGCGCATCATGGCGATTGAGTACGTGTTTCACGATAGCTAATCCCAATCCAGTTCCGCCTGATTCCCGCGACCGCGCACAATCAACACGATAAAACCGCTCGGTCAAACGCGGCAGATGTTCCGGCGCAATGCCTGGTCCTGAATCTTCCACCGCAAATAACACGCCGTCCGCTGTATTGCGCCATTCAATCTGAATACGTGTGCCTGCTGGCGTATGCCGCACTGCATTAAAAATTAAATTAGAAAAAGCACTGCGCAATTCCGGTTGATTACCCAGCAACAGCAAATCGTCATTCACGCGCATTTCAAATTGATGTTGACCGCCACTTAATGCTTGCGCTTCCTGCACAATTAAATGCAATTCATCCGGCACTTCCACTGGTAATTGTTCATCTTGCTGCTCGTGCATTTCCAGCCGTGATAGCGTTAATAAATCTTCAATAATTGAACGCATTCGCTCTGTCTGATGCAACATCAGCGTCAATGGTCGCCGATGATTTGCTGGTGTCGTTGGCGCATCTAATAGCGGCTCTAAAAACCCAGCAATTACCGTTAATGGCGTGCGTAATTCGTGCGAGGCGTTGGCAACAAAATCGCGGCGAATCATATTGAGATGATAAATCTTGGTAATGTCACGTCCGACCACCAGCCGCTGTTTTTTGCGTTCACCAAATGGCGTAATTCTCAACGATAACATCAGTGTACGGTTATGCAGCGGCGCAATATCCAGTGGACGCATGTATTCGCCAGCCTCCACAAATTCCGCTAAATCAGAATGAGTGAGAATTTCAGTAAATCGCTGTCCGTCATCCTCCGGCCAATGAATGTTCATTAAACGCGCTGCTGCCGGATTCGCCCATTCGATACGCAGTTGTTTATTCAGAATCACCAGCGCATCGGGCACGGCATTAGCCGCTTCTCGAAAGCGCCGTGAAAAACGAATTTGGCGTTTGCGGCTCTTGCGTCCGCGCTGTTGATAACGGGCGATGCTGCGATAAATGTCGCCCCAGAGTCCGGGCGGAAAGGGTGGAATCAATCGGTGCTGACGCCGAATCAGCAGCGCCAGCCGCATGAGATGGTAAAATTGCCATAACACATACGGTTGCAGCGCCAGCAAATAAATCCATGTGAATTCAACACCCAATAGCCACAGTCCACCGCTAATCCCTATTGGCAGCAGCAAAATAGTCAATTCGACGAGCACAGAGCGGAGCATCGACATTTTAATTGTGGGAGAAATTGCAACCAATACAGTTAATTCTTATCTGAAAAACGATAACCCACACCGCGCACCGTTTGCAGTAAACGGTCGTGCCCCGTCACTTCTAATGCCTTGCGCAGCCGCCGAATATGCACATCAACCGTGCGCTCTTCGACATACACTTGATCGCCCCACACCTGATCAAGCAATTGCGAGCGACTAAATGCACGATCGAGATGCGTCATAAAAAAATGGAGCAAACGGTATTCGGTCGGCGCAATATCCAATACATTACCGTTTGCCCGCACCCGATGACTGATGTGATCAATACACAGTCCGCCAATATCAATTTCATCATTAGCATCATCGGGTTGGGTGCGTCGCAATACCGCTTTCACTCGCGCCACCATTTCACGGGGTGAAAAGGGTTTCGCAATATAATCATCAGCTCCCGTTTCTAATCCGCGCACGCGATCTTCTTCTTCACCACGCGCACTAATCATAATGATCGGCACCGCCCGCGTTTTTGGATTCTGTTTCAACTGCGCCGCCAATTCCAAACCCGAACGCCCCGGCAGCATCCAATCCAACAAAATTAAATCCAAACTCTCGCTCGCTAATATCTTGCGGGCATCATCGGCATGACCAGCCTCAATGACCCGAAATTGCGCATTTTCCAACGCAAACCGCATCACTTCGCGGATATCCGGTTCATCATCAACGACAAGAATAGTTACCATAGCTATGAATCCTTAAAGAAAGCAAAACGCTACATCTCGGCGCAGCGGTTATAAAATGACTTTGGGTCTATCTTATTGACATCTGGTTACGGTCGGATGACCGTATTTGTTCTACGCCTGTGCGCAGGCGCAATTTTAATGAGGATCATGCAGTGAATAACGGTCAATTACTCAAATGCGAACCTATTCATCAAGGGCGCGTCATTGAATTAACTTTGGAAACAGTAGAATTGCCTAATGGCGATCAAGTTGAATTAGAAATTATTCATCACCCTGGTGGTGCAGCGGCAGTTGCCATTGATGAACGCAATCATGTTTGTCTATTGCGCCAATTTCGTCATGCCAGCCAAGGTTGGTTATGGGAACTGCCAGCAGGGCGTATTGATGCAGGAGAATCAGCGGCAAATACAGCGCAGCGTGAATTAGCAGAAGAAGCAGGATTAAGCGCCAGCGAATGGATTAGTTTGAGTTTTATTCATAGTTCGCCGGGCATTTTTACCGAGGTCATTCATCTGTGGTTAGCGCGTGACCTCGCGCATTTACCAACCGCACATGAACACGGCGAAGTAATTGAAATTACTTGGCTACCACTGGATCAGGCGCTGGCATGGTGCAATGACGGAACCATTACCGATAGTAAAACATTGGTTGGTTTGTATCGTGCTGACGCATTCATTAAAAATGCGGTTGAACTGCGAACTGAAGATCAAGGTTGTTAAACAAACTACGCATTAAAAACCGCAAAGCGATTTAATAAGTCGCCATGCGGTTTTTGAATTGCAGCGCAGTTTACCAATAACTGCGCCGTATCATAATAAAATAACTGCCAGTTTTTAACGCCGAATAAGCGCGAATTTTTACATAATAGGTTCCGGGCGTCAGCCACCGGGTGATTTTCGCCATATTGCCTAAACCATCATCGTCGTCTTCTTCCAAAATAAGTGTTTGACTGTTTGGCCCATAAAGCTCCATATAATTATCTGAAAGTGTTCCAGACCAAGTTTCAAGCACGTAATAGTTTGCTGTTTTTACCACGAATTGATACCAATTCGCACCACCGGCTGTCACAATTTGTCCACTGGACATCATGCCATTCACTGTTAATGCAGAAATCGTACTTAATGCTGTACTAATAGTGCAATAACCGCTATTGAATGCGCTAAAACCACTGGTTCCTGCTGCATTAACCGCCTTAACCCAATAATAATAGGTTGTGCCAGCGACAGCACTCACATCGTCATAAGTTGTAGTCGTTGAGGTTCCGATTTTAGTGGCCAAAACTGTATTGTTAAACGTACTGCGCCAAATCTCATAACTGCTGGCATTTGTTGAAACATTCCAAGTAATTTGTACTCGATCTGTTTTTGTTCCATCGCTGGCAGAAATACTGGTTGGCACAGATGGAATAGTAAGTAATGGCGTCATTGGTGTTGTTATATTTGATGTGTCACTTGCACTTAACCATTGTTTCAACCCAGCATTATAAGCGACATCAAAACGACCATAAGTTGACGTACCAGTGGTGTTATAGCAGGAATCATTACCACCCCAAAGCGTACCAAGCACTTGGCTATTATTATTCAATAGTGCTGATCCACTGCTTCCGGCTTCTGTTGTGCCGCTTGACCAATCAATATCAAGATAGTCACCCGTGCTGCTTGATGCCGAATAGCACGAAAAGTAGTCTGCACTACTGGCATGACAATCTTGATAAGCATCAATTTTACCGAAACTAATTTTTTTCAAATCACCATCAGGATGATGAATACCAATAACATTGTCATTAACTGCTGGAATCGCGGTTGTCCAACCGAAATATAACACGCCAGAAGGTGGTTGTTTATTCAACTTCATAAATGAAGTATCAGTAGCATCGCTTTGATAAAGAAGCTGTGCACCACCAGTTAATCGCGTATAGCGAGAATCACGGGTTTTACCATTACAACTGGATGATTGATAAAACCATTCTGTCTCAAGTGTTGATGCCGCAGTTTGCGTTGAAATACAGTGATTTGCACTTAAAAAATAAGGAATTTGCGTGGTATTATCGCTATCATTTAATAAGCTGCCGGTGCATCTGTAAGAATAACCATGATCGGTATAAATCATTTTAGCAACGCCGCCAGCTTCATCTTTCCAATCGGCATAACAGTTGACATCAAGATTGCAATAACTGGCAGATTGCGCAGACAATGGGTCTTGAAATAAATGACTGAGTTTAGGAATGCTTAACTGCACATCATCAACGTCAATTCCATTGGGAATATAAATTAAGAAAACCGCAGTTTCACCGGCAATTACTGGACTCCAATACGTTTGACCTTCAGCAGAAAGATCACCCGCAACACGATTCGCATCTAAGAGTTGATTAATCTCGCTTCCAATACTTGGCGGTGCGACAGGATTTGTACTTTCAGCGGTAAAAAATGCAAGTTGTACCGTTGCAGGTAATTCTTTAATTTGCAATCCAAGACGGATGCCTTTTGCTTCTGGCGAATCAATTCTTAATCCCAATAACGTACCACCATAAGGCGCAGAAAAACGCACAAAATGGCGTATTGCATCAGCGCCACTGAGTTTAGAAAGATCAATACTTTCGCCGATTAATGTTGGCGTTGCAATTCCTTCTTGTGATAATGGCGGAATGATTGGTGTTATTGGAATAGCAGTGATCATCGGTAATTGACGACGAATTGTTACGATGTTTGCAAAGGGTGATCGTTGCGCTGTAGTTGCGGATTGTGCAGTGTGAACTACGCGCTGATCTAATGCCGCTGGAACTGAAATAACGGGAGCTGCCACGGCGGTAATTGATATGCTTGCGCAGCATAAAAATATATGGCGTAAAATTCTTTGAAAAATTGAGTTGTTGTTCATTGTTTTATCCTGAGTGATAACTGTTAAATCCGTGATTGTTGAAGGTTGCGGAAAGACGTTATAACATTGATAGTACAAGCTATCAGTAACCCAAGTATCATTAAAAACCAATTCGAGAATCGTTAACTGTGAATTGGTCATCATTACAGATAATCTTGCGAGACAATTGTCGATAATGACCCTTAACATGCCCATTGTCATCGTCAATAATCGATGTGGGCGGAGCGCAATTTGCAATTTTTATTAAAGCCAACAAACGTTATTTCTACTGAATCGCCCAAATCGATCGTTACTGCTACGCCACCTGATTCATTATGGCAGCGCATTTGGCGTATTCCAGCGCAACTATTGGTGACATTGCTCGGCGTTGCGTTGCAGATACTGTTGCTTGGTAGCCTGGGAGCAGCGATTTTTGTGGAAGCAACGTTACCGGATTTGCCAAATGTGCAACAGTTACACACTGTGGTTTTGCAGCAACCATTGCAGGTGTTGAGTGCTGATGGAGCATTGATTGCAGAATTCGGTATTGAACGGCGACAAGCAGTGCCTTTACAAGATATTCCACAAATGGTGGTGCAAGCATTCTTAGCCACTGAAGATAATCGTTTTTTTGAACATCGTGGTATTGATTTAATTGGTATTGGACGAGCGTTATTGAGTTATTTAAAAACTGGTGAAAAAACACAAGGCGGCAGCACCATTACCATGCAAGTTGCTCGCAATTTTTTTCTATCATCAGAAAAAACATTTCAACGTAAGCTCATAGAAGTTTTACTCACTTTACATATTGAACAGACATTAACTAAACCAGAAATCCTTGAACTTTATCTCAATCAAATTTTCTTTGGTCATCGCACTTACGGCATTGTCGCCGCTGCATCTCTTTATTATGATCAACCGCTTACGGCATTAAGTGTGGCGGAAATTGCGATGCTTGCGGGCATTCCCAAAGCGCCTTCTGCCAATAATCCACTCACTAATCCGGTGCGGGCATTGGAGCGGCGCAATTACATTTTGGGGCGCATGTACGAACTCGGTTATCTCAATACGGCACAATATGAACAGGCTCGCGCTGCACCGAATACTGCGCAGTTGCATTCACAACATCGAACTCGATGCTGGTTACGTGGCAGAAATGGTGCGGCGGAGGTGCAAAATTTCTACGGTGAAGCCGCAGTCACGCAGGGTTATCGGTGACACAACGCTTGATTCTAAACTGCAAAATGCCGCTCAAGATGCAGTGCGTTCTGCGCTGCGCCAATACGATCGGCGTCACGGTTATCGCGGTCCAGAGGCGACGCTGCCGACGAATATATTGACGGAAACGCAACTTGATGACTATTTAGCCACTGTGGTTGAAATCCCAACGCTAACGCCGGGCGTAGTGATGAGTAGTAGCGCCAGCGAAACAGTGGTTTATTTAGGCGATGGGCAACGGGTCACGCTCAAACCACGTCAATTAGCGTGGGCTCGCAGTCAGCGTGATGTGGCGCATTGGCGCGGACCACGGCGAAATGCGGCGGCTTCGGTGCAGGTTGGCGATCTCATTCGGCTGCGGCGCACTGCACAAAACGAGTGGGAAATCAGCCAAATTCCCCGTGTGGTGGCGCATTGGTGGTGGTTTCACCGCGTGATGGCGCAGTGCGGGCACTGGTCAGTGGCTACAGTTTTAATGACACCAAATTTAACCGAGCGGTGGACATGCGCCGCCAGCCGGGTTCCAGTTTTAAGCCTTTCGTTTACGCCACGGCGCTGGCAAAAGGTTGGAAGCCCGATAGCGTAATTCACGATCAAACGGTGGCGCTGCCTGCTGCGTTAAATTGGAATCCGCAAAATTCCGATCATCGGCAACTGGGGGCGATTCCACTGCGCAAGGCGCTGGCGTTGTCGCGTAATTTGGCAAGTATCAATCTGTTGCAGCGCATCGGCATCAACACAACGCGAGCGTACATCCGGCGTTTTGGATTTACGGACGAGGCGCTGCCAGCGGGTTTGTCGATGGTACTCGGCAGTGGCGCGTTATCGCCGGTCAAGCTGGCGGAGGGTTACGCGGTATTTGCGAATGGTGGTTATCATGTGATTCCCTATTTTATTCAACGCATTGAAGATGGCGATGGGCGCGTTCTGTTCACAGCACAACCGCCGCAAGCCTGCGCCGATTGTTGGTATCAGCGCAGCGATACACCAACGCCGTCGCCGCCAGAGACTGCGCCAGCACCGAATCCTACTGCCGAGCGAGTGCTTGATCCGCATGTGGCATATCGCATGACCGAAATGTTGCGCGGCGTGATTGAACACGGCACTGGATTTCGTGCCAAAAAGTTAAAACGCTCGGATATTGTTGGTAAAACGGGAACAACCAACGAGGTGCGGGATTCGTGGTTTGCGGGTTATCAAGCGAATTGGGTGGCAGTGGCGTGGATGGGTTTTGATGATTTCGGCAAACTGGGTTGGGGCGAAGAAGGTGGGAAAGCGGCACTGGGATTGTGGAGCGATTTCATGCGCGTGGCGCTGGTCAATCAGCCAGTGGCGACGCTGAAAATGCCGTCTGGTGAACTGGTGGTAGATACCACGACTGCGCCTGATTCCGATTTACCGCCGCCCGAAGCTGAACCTGTTACCGCCAGTGTGCCGGTACGCACTGCGCCGACAGTGCGGCGAACACCTGTCGTCACGCGAGCTGCGAAACCACCCGTTAAACCAAAACCAACTCCTCAACCAAAACCTAAAGCCCCGCGGGTGATGGACGAACTGTTTTAATCGGTGGCAATGGACGACGTTGGAACTTCATCAGCGTCAGGGATTGGAGCTTCCGAGGATTCATCAGGATGCAGGGCTTTGCGTTGTTGCTTTTCTTCTTTTTTCTGTTTTTTGGCGAGATCACGCTGGCGCTTTGCAAACGCATAGTTGGGTTTAGTCATAGCAACACTTCGATTCAATTTGAAGATAAAGACCACAGAATAGAGTATTTTCGCTCATGGTTGCGAACGGTTTGTCAGTACTGCTACTGCCGTACCACTACAGCCGCTACTTATCCCCGCTCTCGCTGGCGGGTTTTTTGCAGAGAATTTGATGCTCGAATCTTCAGAACCTTGCTGTGAAATGACCCTTGATGACGTGCAAATCACGCTACTGGGAACGGCGCATGTCTCGCGGATTAGCGCCGAACAGGTGAAACGCGCCATTCAAAGCGGTGGCTACGATGCAGTAGCCGTTGAATTATGCCGCAGTCGTTTTAATGCGCTGACTGATCCGCGAGCACTCGCGCAGATGGATTTGTTTTCAGTCATTCGCCAAAACCGCGTGGCAATGGTGGTCGCCAATTTAGCGTTATCGGCTTATCAACAGCGGCTTGCCGAGCAATTCGGCATTGAACCCGGCGCAGAACAACGCACCGCATTGCGGCTGGCAAAAGAACGCGAGCTGCCGATTTTGCTGATTGACCGCGAGGTCGGCATCACCCTAAAACGGATCGCCGCAAATTTGAGTTGGTGGAAACGCTACACGCTGTTTGCCGGACTGTTGACGGCGCTCGTGACCACTGACGAAATCACTGAAGACGCAGTCGAAAAGTTGAAAGAAGGCGACGTGCTGGAAATGACTTTTGCGGAATTTGCAGCGGATCAACGTGATCTGTACACGCCGCTCATTGCCGAGCGAGATCAATACATGGCGGCAAAATTGCGTCGTGAAATCTCGCGGTTGCAGGTCAAGCGCGTGCTGGTCGTGGTTGGCGTCGGTCATCTCAGAGGCATTGCTGAAGTGCTGGCGCAGGAACACACGCCGCCGACACCAACACTGGTCGCGTTGGAACAAATTCCGCCACCCAGCCGCTGGCCAACGCGATTTGCGTGGGCATTATTGGCATTGATTCTCGCCGGATTTATTTGGGGATTTGCGCAAGATGCAGCGCTGGGCTGGGCATTGATCAACACCTGGATCGTGCTGACTGGCGGTTTAGCCGCACTCGGTGCGCTGGTCGCCAATGCGCATCCACTGACCATTGTGGTCGCGTTTTTAACTGCGCCGTTGACGACACTTAACCCCTTGATTGCAGTGGGAATGGTGACAGTCGCAGTCGAGTTATATCTCCGTCCACCGCACGTTGGCGATTTCAGTCGGCTGCGCGCAGACGTCGCACACTGGCGCGGCTGGTGGCACAACCGCGTGGCGCGAATCTTCGTGTTATTTTTATTGAGCAATTTAGGCGCAGCTTTTGGCACTTACATTGCGGGGTTTCAAATCATCGGTAAACTTTTTCATTTGTAGGCTTGACGCAGTTAAAACGGTTATTTTTTACTGCTAACTAAATCAATCGTTGATGATTTAACTGCGTCATCAGGCGCAACAGTCACCAAATTTCGTATCCTCGGAAATCTACCTATGTTCACTAAAGATCAATTGACCGCCGTTGTGATGACGTTATTTGTTTGGGGATTTGCTGGCGCACTTTTTGGGGCATTATTTGCCGGACTTTATCAAGTATTACAACTGCTTGGTTTCAGTGTCTGGCAACCGCTTATTATCGCAGCAGCATTGGCGGCAATGACCACCTCGGCATTTTATAGCGCCATGCCAGTGGCATTAGTCGGCGCAATGGCAGGCGTATTAGCGTCAATCAGTTATCTCATTGTCATCGGACAAGACATTGAATTGCTTGCCATGATTGTTGCAGCGGGTGTTTTTGGCATGATGGCAGGCGGTTTTTATGCGTGGATGGTCACTGGCGGCAGCCAATCGTTGGCAGAAGCATTAACTGGATTAAGCTCTGGATTATTAGCCGGTATCGCATTGGCATTGCTGCTCGCATTTACCGGCAAACACATCAGCATGTTTGCGCTGGCAGCGGGAATCGTGGCCATCGTCGGCAGCCTGTTTCAAATTTCGGAACGGTGGCTGGTGGCGCGAAGCATGGCGTGGCTGCCGAGTCAACTGTCAGCACCGATTGTGGCTGGTCTCGTCGCCGCAGTGGTGGGCGCAAGCATCGGCATCATGGACGGCGCGACGGCACTCAATACCGAAGCACAAGACATGATTGGGCTGGTACTGCGGGAAGTGCCTAACGGGTTATGGGGCGGATTATGCGGCGGCGCATTTGCTGGTTTAGTCCTTGAATTATTGGGATTTCGGCTTGAAGACCGGCAGTAAACAGCGGACTGTTTCAGCGCATTTGCGTCCGCTGTGGATTGCTGGACGATTTTTAACGCGCTTGCCATTTCCTGATCCGGGCGCAACCACGGCAGCGGAAGTCGGGCAATCCGTGCTGTGGTATCCGTTGACCGGTCTGCTACTCGGCGGGCTGATTGCGAGTATTGCGTGGCTGGTGAGTGGCGCAGCAGTAAGCGTTGCCGCTGCGGTGGTGTTAATTGCGTGGGTGTGGGGAAGTGGCGCGATTCATTTGGACGGCATCGCTGACAGCGCCGATGGCTGGGTGGGCGGACTGGGAAGCCGCGAGCGCACTTTGGACATTATGAAAGACCCGCGCTGCGGATCAATGGGCGTGACGGTGATCGGACTGGTGTTGATCGCCAAATTCGCCGGATTACAGGCGCTGCTGGCGCAGAGTGATGGATGGTTATTGCTGTGGCTGCCGTTGCTCGGACGATGGCAATTGCCGCTTTTGCTCCTGACCACCCGTTATGCGCGTTCGCACGGAATGGCGTTTGAACAGGCGCAGCATTTACCGCGTCGCGCTGGCTGGCTGGTGGTCAGCGCCGTACTGCTTGCCGAAATCCTAATTGTCAGCGCAACCCAAAATTGGATATTGGCAACCACGCTGGCGCTCGTCACCGTGAGCATTTTGCTGATCATGCGCCGCGCTATGGTGCAGCGATTGGCGGGATTTACGGGCGACACGGCTGGCGCAGTGGTGGAAGTGACCGAAACGGCGTTGCTGCTCGTCATCAGTTGGTCGTGAACACTAGCTTCGATGAAACAACAGGCTGGGTTGACCCGGCGCTGGGTATAAACACAAACGGGAAAGGTTGGCGGGCGGGACTTCGAGCAGCGCCAGCGCCGTGACTGGCATTTGCAGCACTTCCGCAATGAGCACCCGAATCACCACGCCGTGCGTAATTAGTAAAGAATGCGGTTCATTGGATTGCTGCACCGTTTGCCATGCCGTGAGCACTCGGGTTTGAAATGCGGCGAACGGTTCGGCAGCAGGCGGCGCAAAGTCAGCGGGATTCGTCCAAAGTTGCAGCAATTGATCGGCTGGCAGTTCGCGAACGGTAAACCGTCCCATGCGCCAAAGTGCCATTCCGCCAGCGCCGAATCAAAGCGCAATGGGATTTGATGTTGGGCAGCAAGTTGGCGGGCAAAGGCAGCGCAGCGTTGCGCCGGAGAGCTGATGATGAGCGACCACGCTGGCGCATCTGCGGTTGCTCGCGCCATCTGCGCCCAGCCGTCGCTCGTCAATGGATCATCGCAACTGCCGCGCAATCGCGCTCCACCACTGACCGTACCGTGACGCAGCAAATCGACAAAACGCGGCGCAGTCATGGGTCAATCTTGACTGACACCTGCTTCGGCGAAGGTCGCCGTGTGTTGATGCAGTTCACACGCCAGCCGCAACAGCGGGACGACTGCCAATGCGCCGGTCGCTTCACCGAGCCGCAGTCCAAAATCCAAATAAGGTTTGGCATTGAGCGCGGTCATCATGCGCTGATGTCCCGGCTCCGCCGAGGCAGTGGCAAATAACATCCATTCGCGCACCTGCGGTTGCAGTCGCACTGCGGCGAGCGCGGCACTGCTCATAATGAATCCGTCCACCACCATCGGCAGCCCGTGCTGGGCAGCGGTGATAAACGCGCCGACGGTCGCCACGATGTCAAAACCAGCCAACCGTTGCAGCAATTCCAACGGTGAGGCATCCGGCGTCACATGTCGCGCCAGCGCACATCAATCACTCGTGTTTTTCGCGCCACACCATTGACATCCAAACCCGTCCCCGGTCCAGTCAATGTGGCAGCAGATTCGCCGAGCAGCGCACAGGCCAGCGCGGTCGCTGAAGTGGTGCTGCCAATGCCCATTTCTCCACAAATCAACAACTTCGCACCCTGCGCCAGCGCCCGTTCGGTCGCTGCTCGTCCGAGATTGAGACCAGCAACGAGCTGGCGCTCCGTCATCGCCGGTTCGCAGGCATATTGCCAGTGCCAGCGCCGAGCCGTTCGTTGCGCACATTGGGCAATTCGCCGGGATCGCCGACCGTGCCGACATTGGTGATTTCCAACCGCACACCCAGCGCCCGCGCCATCACTGTCACTGGTGCGCCGCCGTTGCTCATGTTGCGCAACATTTGAACGGTGACGATTTGCGGAAACGCAGAAATGTCCTCTACAACTGCGCCGTGATCCGATAAGAATTGCAGCACTTGTATTGGATCGGGCGATGGTGTGGCGGTATTTTGCATTCCCGCCAACGCAATTGCCATTTCTTCTAAACGCCCTAATGAACCATAAGGCTTAGTTAATTGATTTTGCCGTTGGCGAGCAGCTTCGGCAGCAGCGTTATTCGGTAATAAACAAGGAGTATTAAGCCAAGCCAGTTCTTCGATCATGCAATTCATTTCCAATGCTATTATTCGTTTTTATTTTGAGCAGTTGCCCATTTGATCCACATTGCGCGATAGGCTTGTTCAATTCGGCGTGCAAATCCAATTTCATCGCAACAAGGACTGGTTTTTAATTCGTCGCGCAAGCTGGCACGAATCGCAGCTAAACGCGGTAAATCATTTGCTAGCGCAACTGCTTTTTCAATGTATTCATCTTCACTATTTGCAATCCATTCAGAATGTCCAACCCCAGTTAAAATTGAACTGCCCAATCGTCCGACACTGGGGCGACTAGCCAAAGTAATAAAGGGCACTCCACAATAAAGCGTTTCAAACAACGTAGTTCCTGAATTATGCGGAAAACAATCTAAGCTAATATCAATTCCACGCAATACATCCCAAGGCGGGCTGTGATAACCAATTTCTAAACGGTCGGCGGTAATGCCGTGCGCAGCAAAGCGTTCGATTAAATCAGTTTGCATCGCAGCGGAGGTGAAATCTTTGCTATTCACAACTAAACGTGAATTAGGCAGTCGGCGCAAGATATTCGCCCATACGCGAATGGTATGGTGGTTAATTCTTATGGCGCGGGTTAGGGTTCCAAACGTGACATAACCATGCGCCAGTGCTGGCAAATTATTTACCTCACCCATTCCACAATTTGGTCGGTAAACATAAGCCGGCGTTGCAATGCGCCACGGCATTTCAGAAAACAGATATTCACTGCCTGCTGGTGTCATTATTTCATCAGTTAAAAAATAATCAATTGCCGTTAAACCAGTGGTGTACGCATAACCAAGCCAAGAAACTGCAATAGGTGCGGGACGATATGCAAAAACACTGAGACGATTATTTGAAGTATGACCTGCAAGATCAACCAAAATATCAATTTGATCGGCACGAATACGCGCTGCAAGCTCTGCATCAGTTAAATTTCGTGTGGATACCCAATGATCAACATATTGACGATAACGTTCTGTAATGACATCTTCGTTGGTTAATTCGGCATAAGCTGTCACTTCAAATTGTGTTTTATCGTGCTGCGCCAATAGCGGCTCTAAAAAATACAGAGTGGAATGCGCTCGAAAATCTGGCGAAACGTATCCAATTTTTAATTGTCGTTTAAGAGCACGATCATTGGTGTGTAGTTGCCAATTACAATGTAATGGTTCAGCGACCCGCTGATTGAATTCTTGATAAACAGAGAAAATTTCTTCTGCCGATTGATCAGGGTGGTAGTTTAGAGAAAAGAGTAAGGAGCTATAAATTTTCCTCGGTGCGTTAATCGCCAATGCTTGTTTATAATCACTAATCGCATCATCTAAGCGATTGAACGCTCGATTGGTATTACCACGAATTGCAAGCATTTCAGGGTCGTTTGATTGCAATATTACGGTTAAAAGTTGAGATGCAATTTGCTTGCGCTCTGTTTGGCGATTACTGCTGCAAAGGTCTAATGCTTTTTTATACATCGCCGCTGATTCATCTAAACGCCCGAGACGCTGAAATGCGTTGCCAAGATTAGATAGAATCTCGGGATGGTCGGGCTGAATCTGTACCGCACGTTGTTGCGAAATAAGCGCACTATTCAATTGACTAAAAGCGAGTTGTGTATTACCAAGACTGCTGAAAATCTCTGCGTTATTTGGCTGTAATGTAAGTGCTTGTTGATAACAGTCAATTGCTTTTTCAAACTTCTGTTCGTCGCGTAAAATTGCACCAAGAACGAGATAAGATTTAACGTGTTTTGCATCAATCGCCAGTGCGCGTTGGCAATATAACTTTGCGTCGTCTGCTTGTCCTAAGCTGCGGGATAGTTTTGCAAGGTTATAAAACGCAGCCACAAAATGCGGTGCGCATTTAGCAGCAAAGGCATAACAAATTAGTGCTTTGTCTAATTGTGCCAAATCTTCAAACGCCACGCCTAAAGTATTCAAGCATTCTGCGTCATCTGATTTTAATTGCAGTGCCTTTTCTAATGCCGTGACAGCCTCTTGATTGCGTTGGCATTGCGCCAACACTGTTCCCAACATTTTCCAACCTAAAGGATGATTTGGATAACGTTCTGTTAACGTTTGCGCCAATTGTTGCGCTGCTTCATTTTGACCCTGTTCAAATCGAGTGAATAACGCATCAATCTCAGTTACTGTCGGTTCTTGTGCGTCGATAGATGCGTACAGCGAAGGCGTTATCATTTGCACTAAACGCGCTTTTAACTCTGCCGCCGCTATAGTTTCCAATCCGTTCGCTTGTGCTTGTTCAATTACAGTTAACGCATCAGCAGCGCGACCATCTAATAACAAACCTTCAGCGAAGGCTTGCCAATACAGACCAACATCTGGGGCGATTTCCAATGCTTGCTGCAAATGCGTTAGACCGAGATCGAATTGACCACGTTCGATGATTAATACACCCAAACCATGATGCGCTGCCGCGTGATTTGGATCAGCATTTAATACCGCCTGATAACCTGCCGTTGCAACTTCCCAGTGACCGGCGGTGTGCGCAGCAATAGCTGCTTCCAGTAACGCTTGCGTGGTCATTTCTAACTCCGTCTGCACTACAATTGAGTGGCGTTATTCTTCTTTTAATCCCAATATCAATCTATCTGTGATTGGTTTAATGAGATATTCAAAGAAGGTGCGTTCACCAGTTTTAATCATCACGTCTGCGGGCATTCCGGGCAGTAAGATTAATCCGCGTAACGTATTCATGCCTTCCGGTGTGACTTGAATCCGCGCTAGATAATAGGGCGCTCCAGTACTGGGATCGGTTAAGCGGTCGCCGGAAATAGTTAATACTGTACCGAATACTGTTGGCGTTGTCCGTGAATTGAATGCTGAAAAGCGAATTTCTGCGGTCAAGCCCGGAATAACTTGATCAATGTCTGTGGGTTGCACCCGCGCTTCCACAATGAGCGGTTCACCTTCGGGAATGATGTCGAGAATTGGATCGCCGGAGCGTAAGACACCACCGATTGTATGAATGCGCATTCCTACAATTGAACCTGCTGAAGGAGCCATTACGGCAGTGCGTTCCAGTGCTTTTTCTAATGCTCGCATCCGTTCCCGTAAATCAGAAAGGTCAGTTTGTACTGCTCGCAGTTGTTCGACTACATCGCTGGTGAATACGCGCCGCACTTGCGCAATTTGCAATTTGGTTTCGCCAATTTGTACTTGTGTTGCAGCAATGGCAGATAGATGTTCAACACGCTCGCCGTCGATTTCTGCGGCTAATCGTTCCCATTCGCGCAAACGACTTTTTTCACCCAATCCCTTTTCAATCAGCTTCTGCAAACCGGCGATTTCTTCCTGATAAAGACCAATACGTTTTTCTTTACTGCTGACCAATCCAGTTAAACCACGAATCTGTTCCTGAAGTTGACCAATTCGTTGTTGCAACACATCAACTTCACCGGCGTTGGCCTGATGACGTGCTTGAAACATGCGTTGCTGACCCATCATCGCTTCTTCAACACGCGGATCATTTTTGGCTTCCAGTAAATCTGCTGGAAAAACCACTTTGTCTGCGTTGTCACGTTCGGCAATTAACCGCGCTTCTTCCGCTCGTCGCGCCAGAAATTTACCGCGAGCAATTTCTAGTTGCGCCCGTGACTCAGTGTCATCAATCCGCAACAGCACCTGACCTTTTTGCACGGTATCGCCTTCACGCACCATTATCTCGCTCACGATGCCGCCTTCCATGTGTTGTACCGTTTTGCGCGACGATTCGACTGTCACCACGCCGGGCGCGACCGTTGCGCTATCAATAGGTGCAAAGGCAGCCCACACGCCAAAGCCGCCGACACCTGCGAGCAAAATCAATAGCCCTAGTGTGCGTTCTGGACCGTCGCTGGTACGCAAACTGAGCGTATCTGGAGTTGGCTCCAGCGTTTTGGGAATAACATTGATATCCAAAGCAATTTCTCTCTAATAACAGCAAATTGGGTTCACGAAGAGCGCTGGCGCTATCCGACAGCCATATTGGTTGCTGGCGTGTTTGTCTGACTAACGATGCTGGGCTTGGCAAACTGCGATAGCACCTGATCGCGGGGTGCGAAGAGATGCAGCATTCCTTCGCGCAACACTAAAATTTTGTCCACGCCATTCAGTACGCTGGGGCGATGGGTAATAATGAATACCGTTGAGCCATCGGCTTTTAATTGCGCAATTGCCCGTACCAATGCGGCTTCGCCCTGTTCATCAAGGTTGGAATTTGGTTCGTCGAGCACGACCAGCACTGGTTGTCCATACATCGCTCGCGCCAAACCGAGACGCTGGCGCTGTCCGCCGGAGAGCACTGCGCCACCGACGCCGACCGGCGTGTCATAACCTTTTGATAAACCTAAAATCATTTCGTGGACTCCGGCGCGTTGCGCAGCTTTCACCACTTGCTCTGGGTCTACCGTGCCGAAACGGGCGATATTTTCGCCGACCGTGCCATCAAAAAGTTCAATATCTTGAGGTAGATAGCCGATGTGTGGACCTAAATCTTCGCGGTTCCAGCGGCTGATTTCTGCGCCGTCAAGCCGCACTGCGCCAGCGGCAGTTGGCCACACGCCAAGCATCACTCGCGCCAGCGTTGATTTTCCCGCAGCACTCGGTCCAATCACGCCGACGACTTCGCCGGGCGCAACGTCAAAACTGATACGTTTCAGCACGGCAGTCGTTGATCCCGGTGGCGCAGCGACAACATCCTGAAAACTGATCTGACCAATGGGCGAAGGCAAGCGCATATTGACTGGACGCGCCGGAATGGATTGCAGCAGTGCCTGTAATCGGCTGTAAGAAGTACGCGCAGTTAAAAAGCCTTTCCACGAACCAATCAGCATGTCGATTGGCGCAAGTGCTCGTCCCATCAGAATTGAACCGGCGATCATGATGCCGGGCGTAACGATTTGTTGAATGGCGAGATAAGCGCCAACGCCGAGAATGAGCGATTGCAGCGTGATGCGAATGGTTTTACTGGCGTTAATGAGCAAGCCAGCGCGGTCGCTGGCGAGGGCTTGCAGTTTGAGCATTTCTACATGTCGCGTCAGCCAGCGTTTGTGGACATTTTGCAACATGCCCATGGATTCCAACGCTTCTGCATTGCGCAAATTACCTTGTAAGTAATTATTACTCGCTGCTGCTTGGCTATTGGCTTGTGCGAGGGGTTTTCTGGTGGTGAGTTCATTGGCAACTGCTAATGCAATCAAAATTAATGCACCAACAACTGCGAACCAACCAATCAATGGGTGCATTAAAAATAACACCAGCATGTAGAGTGGAATCCATGGGGCATCAAAAAAACCGAATAAGCCATTGCCGGTGAGAAATTGTCGTAATGAAGTCAGGTCTTGAATGGGCTGGGTTCCGGTATTGCCGCCGCCACGCAAATTGGCATCAAACATTGCAGCGAATAAGCGGGTATTTAGTGCCATATCGAGCCGGGCGCTGACCCGCACTAGAATCCGCGAGCGCACCAATTCCAGTGCACCCATGACGACGTACAAACCGACAACTAAAAGCGTTAATACGAGCAGCGTCATTTCACTGCCGCTGGCGAGAACGCGATCATAGACCTGCAACATGTAAAGCGATGGAACGAGCAGCAACATGTTAATAAATGCACTGAAAAATCCGGTAAATAAAAATGAATTGCGGCTGGCTTGTAAGACGGCACGCAATTCATCAACGGGAGGACGGGAATGCTTATTCACAAGAGAATTACCAAAATGGTGGATCACAGTGGGTCGCAGAGTGCGCCCGGCGAGAGAATCATCCTATCAAAACCAACTGTTTGCGGCATTGTAATCATCGGACAGTGGTATGCAGCAGGATATTTGTGGATTTTGCAACAGGTGTTTGCTGGTCTAAAATGGCGCTGGGAAATGTCAAAAAGCCTTGAAATTTCCTGATATATCCTGACAATCTTAATCTGCAATGTTAAGATATTTGGTGTCAGTTCTGTTTCGTTTCAATCCGGTATCACGCCGCTCCTAATGACCAGATACTTAGATTGTCAAATTATGCAAGCGCGTTTTGCGGAATTGCCATCATTCGCCACACAAAACTTGCGTTCTGGCAACACATGGGTAAAATATAACTCAGGCACGCCCCGAAATGTAGTGATTTATACCACAAGCTGAACTCGGCGGTGTTTGCCAGTGTTATGGCATGTTCAGGCAGCGAAAAGCTGTCGATCACAGTTAGAGGCACTAAAACACCCCATCATGCTTGCGCCTGAGTGTTTTCCCTATACTTACGCTTGTGCACGATCCTGGTTGCTGGTAGCGTCCAAACGCACCAACTAATCCGGTTTCAAGGTTTCTGTCTTTTGTCACCCAACCCTTAAGGAATCCTAATCATGGCTCTTCAGACTTTCCAAGAAAATTTTTATTTGACCCAAAATCCTGACGTGTTCGCAGCGGTGCGCGACGGTCTGATGACTGCTGAGGAACATTACGTCAAGTACGGCGAACTGGAGGGGCGTCAGCCAAACCCATATTTCAATCCAGCCGGTTATATGGCGGTAAATCAGGATGTCGTGCCAGCGGTTGCGAGTGGCATTTTCAGCAGTTTTCTGTCGCATTTTGAACTAAATGGCGCACGTGAAGGACGTTCCCCCGGTGCTGACACCTTTAACGAAGCCAACTATCTCGCAGCAAATGAAGATGTTAAGGCTGCTGTTGACGCTGGAGATTTGAATAGCGGTTATGAGCACTATGTTCTTTATGGTGCTATCGAAGGTCGTGCTAATGGAATCGCTGAGAATCCTGATCCTACACAAGGTCAAACCTTCACGTTGACAGTTGCTCAGGATTTGTTCCCTGAACAGTCTGCTGCTGGTAACGCAGGCGCTGATGTGATTCGTGGTGTTGCCGGTCAAATTGAGGGCGCACAGGATCAAACAACTCTGAATTCTTCAGACATTCTTGACGGCGGCGCGAGCGACGCAGATAAGTTGGTCGTTAATATGACCGGCACACAATATCTCGGCGGTGCGACGGTTAAAAACATTGAGACGTTACAGATTGGTACTAACTTGACCAATCAAGAGGTTGCGTTCGACATGAACGTAAACCAAGGTTCTTACGAGGTCACCAGCGTCAATAAATTGGTGTATGACCAGATCACAAACACTGAGACGCTGGTAGTACAAAACGTTGTACCAGTTGCGGTTGGTGATGTAGCACCCGACATGGTTTGGGCAAATGAAAACGGCTCTGCAGCTGGCACAATTGCCACGACTTATCGGCAGGCTACCATTGATGGAACTGCTGACAATCAGACAGTAGAGCTGATCAATGTGACTGCCACCCAACATGTTATTGATGGTGTTTTGGCAATTGGAGGGGGGATGGAGCAACTCACCATCATCTCGTCAGGTGAGGTTGCACAGAACACTTTGAACAATAGCAATGTTGAGATTGCCTCGATCTCTTATGGCGACACCGGAAGTCGTAACGACAACGGCGCCGACCTGCTTTCAAAGGAATCGCTGACTTCAGTCGTACTGAAAGGTGCAACCGCAATTGGTGAAGGCGCTGACGTTATCGCATAGAAACAATCGGAGATGTCACTCCAGAATGGGTAGCGCGTGAGTGGACTGGCTTAACTGATCGTTGGGCGAGTGTTTATCGTGCACCTTCTTGACGGCGGAATTGTAGCTAGTGACGACGGTGGTATTTCCAATAGCTTTGGCGATGGAACGCGCTTCCAATTTGTTGTCGGTTGGTTCACGGGTTACTAAAGTAGATGCGTCAGAAATGACTGCAAATACTTTCGTGCGTTTTGCTGCTAAAAGCGATGAATCTGCTTCTGACAAGACGTTTATCGGTGGCACTGCCAATGACTACGTTGAGTTTGAAAACGGCAACGTCACGGCAACCGGTGATACCGGTGAAGATACCTTTGCGTTTATCAACGGTCAGCCCAATTCTACTTTTGGTGAGAATGATGTTCTGACCGGTGGCGAAGATTCCGACACCATTCTGCTGGGTATGAACGGCTTTGGTGATTACACCGTCGCACAAACGGAATTCCGCAACAAGACCGCTATTGATGTCTTGGATCTGCGCGGAAATACCAGCAATGTAACCCTGTCCTCTGAATTTGTGAGCAGTGCTGATGAAGGGCGAATTACCGTTCACACGGATCGCATTGTGCGGACGGCGCTGGATAACAATACTAATGGCGCAACCCATTCTCCTAATGAAGATAATTCAGTACACATCGTTGATTTGACCTTCTTGGGGGCTGCTGACGGCATCACCTTCCATGGTGGTTCCGGTAGTGATCGTCTTGTCCTCAACGATGCAACCTTCAATGTGCAGCAAGTGCTTGATGGCGGCGTCTTCACTGATTATGCCAATCGCACCGGATTCCAAGCTAACACTGAGGATTATGACACCCTGACTGTGATCACCAATGGTGAGCAGTGGTACTTGATGCGCAGGATTTAAGTCAGATCACCAATTTCAACGGTCTGATTCTGACAAAGAATTCCGAGACGGCAAGTTATAGCATCACGCTGACGCGCAGTTTCTTGTCGGCGAATACGCTGGAACTGGATGACGCGACGAACACCAATATCGATGACACTATTTTCCAAGTTGGTACTATCGCGGCAGCAAATCAGTCGATATTGAGCACTGGCGATACGGTCATGATTGATGTTTCTGATTTGTTGAGCATTACCAACAACGCAAAATCAACGCCCGGATTCATTCCAGGTTTTGATGTCAAGTCGTTAACTGAGCTTGGCGTTAATCCAATTTTCTTGGGCAATGGCGGCGAAGAGGTTGCGCTGTCCACTCTTGAGGGGCTTGGATTGGTCAGATATGACACCGCCACCGCTCGCAATGATGTGCTGGTGTCTGCGCCCAATGTGAAGGATTTGCAAGGCAATACCTTGACTGCGCAGGCAGCAAATTTTGATACCACGAGTGGGTTCTTATTGTCCGGTGGCTTGGCTACTGCGCAAGATGATGTGCTGAACACTACTGCGGCTTTTTTAACTGGGTCAAAAATCAGTATGGCCGGCGGCACTGACACGCTGAACATCACCGATGACGCAGCTGGCAAGGATGCTTCTGGATTAGCCACTGCCGATGCCCCTGAGATCGTCAACCTCAAGGGCGGCGCAACAGGTCTTGGATTCACTAACGCCAATGGCGCGGGATTTGAAGTGAATGCCAGTGTGGCTGCCGTTGTTCATCTGGGCAACCTTGGACAGATTTTCAACGGTTCTGTACAAGGTGATTTCGTTACTGGTGGCACAGGCGCTGATTCAATCGATGCTGGTTCAGGTGACGATGCCATCGTGGATGGTCTTGGCAATGACACGATTGATGCTGGCGCAGGCGCTGATGTGGTTGACATCACTGTCGGTGATGACATTGTTTACATGGGCAGCGGTGATGGTGATGTGCTGCGTGTAACCCTGAGCGGCAACGACACCGTGTATCTCGGCGCTGGCGCTGATGATGGCACTGATAATGTCGTGATTTTGAACACTAACTCGAAAGATGTGGCGCAAATTGATACGGCTGTGGTCACGATTAACGACTTCAGCATTGCCAGCGATAAGCTCATCATGGCATCTACGGAAGACAATGCCGTTGTTGCAACTTCCTACGGCACATTCATCAATAACGCTGTTGACGGTGAGCTTGCTATTGATGCTAGCATCTTAGAAATCAGCTCTGCCAAGTACCAATACACTGGTGAACAACCAGATGAGGGCACCTTGCTGTCGTTTATCAACGACTCTATGGGAGAGACCGCTGCCGATGGCGCAGTGATTACTGTGGTTGTTTATAACGGTGATGGTTCCAACGGTCTTGTAAACGCAGCGATTTTCCAGATGCAGGAGGATGGTACTGTTACACAAGAATTCGACAACATTGAATTGGTTGGCATTGTCACTAACGTAGCGGCAGACTCATTTACTGCGGCGAACTTCTCTTAATGGTCTGAGTCTGTGTTTAATCCTTCCTCACGTTGAGGAAGGATTACTGACCAAAATCACTTCACCCTTTCAATAAACCGATCTTTCTCCATTACATGGGTAAGTAAACATGGCTACCGATTTGAAATCCCTTTTGAACCACCCTCTCAGTTCTTATTCTGCTGTTCTTGATGATTTGACTGCAGAAGATGCGAGTGGTCTTTTTAGTTTTACCAAGGCGTCGTTGGGAACTTTTTACAATTCCGCCCCCGTTTTATCTGGTCTTGCAGATACCAATATCACCCCTGATCAAAATCTTGTATTGAACTTTAACGAGAAGGTGACAGCTGTTGCTGGAAACATTCAAGTTTGTGATTCTGATAAAAATGTAGTTGCTACGGTTTCTGTGACTGATAAGGCTGTCACTGTTTCTGATTTATCAGTAACAGTTGATTTACCCAGCGATTTAGCGATTGGATCATACTGCATCACGATTGGTGCGGGTGCTTTTGAAGATGCTGATCATCGTGATTTTACTTCCACTGATGTGATTAATTTCACTGTGAGTGCGGCGGGTACGGGTGGCGTCGATCCGACCGATCCAGGCACGGACGATGTCGTTTCAAAAAGCCTAGACGGTCAAGGTACTGCGACCGTTCCGGTAGAGCTTGACGCTCTGACTAGTGCATTCAACTTCACCGATGATACGGTTGAGGTGGTTGGTAATAACGTGGTCATCACTGGTTTTAGTGCGAATGATTCAATCACAATCACTGGTGCGGTGAAGGCAGATTACGATGATGGCGTCATTGGCTCCAATGGTGCGGGTGATGTCACCATCCTTTACAACCTCGATGGCATCGTGCATCAGATTGAGCTCACTGGAGTTGCTGTGGGCGCAGGACTAGTCTTTGATGTAAATAGCTTTAACGCCTTACCTGTTGGTGATCTAACCTTCAATTGATTTAAGGGGGAAATAAAAGTTTCTCCCGTTGTTAGGTAAAGTGGAGATAGTGAATTGTTCGCTGTCTCCACTTAAGACAGATTAAAAACGGCTAGTGATCCTCCGATAGAGTAAGAATTTCTTAATTCTTTGTAATTAAAGTAGGAGTTACGCAGTTGAAAACTTAACCTACTGATTTTTATGAAAACGCAATTGTGCAGCGCACAAACCAGTTTCAATAAAATCAAGCATTTAGAAATCCAACTGC
This sequence comes from Chromatium okenii, assembly GCF_002958735.1. GTDB lineage: Bacteria > Pseudomonadota > Gammaproteobacteria > Chromatiales > Chromatiaceae > Chromatium > Chromatium okenii_A. The sequence continues at coordinate 368,576 of NZ_PPGH01000035.1, forward strand.
GTAACTCCTATAAAGAATAAAAATCTGTACAACCCTATTGATGAGGTCACCACCTAAAAACTGGTTTATTTCTGTTCACAACAACGCAAGCTGTTTACTTGTGAGTGTAGAATTTTTATACGCTTGTTTTTATTAAAAAATCTCACAAAAGCGCGGTGCTAGTTTCAATATTTTTATACATGTAATATTTTGGAGATTAGACGTATGGCAAGATTAATCCTGACATCAGAAGATAATGGTAAAACTATCCCGCTGAGTGGAACGCTTTTTTGGGATGTGGTTGGTTCGGCACGAGTTGACTTTTTCGAAATTCAGGCGGGAACTGCTGCGTCTATTTTGGGAGGCGCAAGTAAAGATTTATTTCGTTTGCTTGGCAACCAAGCTGATTACAGCGTTTATCAAGCCAGCTCGAACGTTATCTTTACGCACCAACTAACAGGGGAAACGGTCATAATCAAGTCGCTGAGTGCAACTGGTGACGAAATAGCTTTTTTGGACACTGTCCCTATCAGTCTGAAAATCACGGGCGGAGCGTTGATGCTTGGCGAGCAGTTGTTGACGCCAACCCCTAGCCCAATTACAGCAAGCACGGATACCGCTGATAGCAACTTCAGCTTGGATGGTAAAGGAACAGCTGTTGTTCCCGTGGAGATTGATGCCAGTGAAAGTGCTTTCATTTTCACTGATTTGGTGTCGACATCTAACAATGTCTCCCTTCTAAATTTCACGGCAGACGATGAAATCATCATTTTTGGCGCCACTGCGAGTGATTATGATGACGGGGTCATTGGCACGAACGATGCGGGTGACGTTACAATCACTTACAACCAAGCTGGAATCCTCAATCAGATTACGCTTCTTGGCGCAGTAACGGATACATCTCTTATTTTCGACGTTGCTTCATTCAATGCTCTTCCCATCGGCAATCTAGTTTTTGGTTAGTGGTTCTTAAAACGCCATTGGTTACAAACATTCCTGTCACTCGATTCACCCTCAAAGACAGCAGTTGGAGAATATTTCATGGCAAGCATCCTTACACTCGATAGTAATGCGGCAAAAAATCCCATTAACGTTCCGGTTTTATCGGGCGAGCTCGTCATCAACGGCACCGCTGAACTTGAAACGTTTGTGGTCCCAGTTGACGCAAATGTCAAAATTAACTCTGGTGGTGCGGTTGATATCATCAAATTTATTGGTGGCGCATCAGAGTACTCCGTACACAGTGACGGTAATGATGTCCTGTTTACAAACAAAAGCTCTGGCACCGTCATTACAGTAGCGAAAGTGGGAGCAGTTGGTGATCAGGTGCAATTTGGCACCACAGGTTTACCTACCGCGCTGAAAATTGTCGATGGCGCCATTGTTCTTGGTGAAGATGACACTGCCCAGACAATTACCACTGAAGTTTTAGATGTGACTGGCGCAACGGGTACGACTGGACCCGCTGATGAAGATGCTCCAGTATTCATCAGTGCAACGGTTGTAGATAACACGTTGATAATGTCCTACGCAGATGCCAGTGCGCTTGCCGCTGCGACCAAGCCTGATGCAAGTGCTTTTGTCGTGCAGACAAATGACACCATTAAAGATGTGACTGCTGTCACGGTCGATGCCACTGCTAGGACCGTTACCTTGACGTTGGCGACTGCGGTTGTCTTTGGTGAGACGGTTAAGGTTTCCTACTTTGATTCGACCGAAAGTAATGATGCTAAGGCGATTCAAGATGCGTCCGGCAATGATGCGGCGACTCTTATTCAAGGAGCGGTCGTCAATGCAACATTAGAAAAAGATGACGTTGCTCCGGTTTTTCTAAGTGCTGTTGCAGCGGATCAAACCCTGACCTTGAATTATAACGAAGCACTTAATGCGACAAACTCGCCGACTGATAAGTTATTTGTAGTTCAAGTTGACGGGGTGACGACTTCCGTCACGAACGTAGCTGTTGTGGATAACACAGTCGTGCTGACGTTGGCGAGTGCGGTGATTCCTGGCGCAGTTGTCACGGTATCTTACCTTGACCGGAATGCCACTGATGACACCAACGCGATTCAAGATGCGTCCGGCAATGACGCGGCTTGGTTTATCGGTAAGGTTGCTGTCACGGCGCCACCAAACGAAGCGCCAGTTGTCGATGCAGGTAGCTTCACCGTTGCAACTGACGGCACCGAAGTGGGCGCGGTCACGGCAACTGATCCAGAAGGGACTGCTGTTACTTACGCGATCACCGACGGCAATGATGCTGACGGCAATGGCATTGATGCGTTTGTAATCGATACTGAAACCGGTGCGTTGACGGTCAACGATCCAGCAGAGTTGGTTGCTGGTGAAACCATTACGCTGACGATTGAAGCGACTGATGAAGCCGGTCAAGTTGGCACTGGTACGGTCACGGTTGCTGTTACTGAGCCAGTTGAGCCACCAAACGAAGCGCCAGTTGTCGATGCAGGTAGCTTCACCGTTGCAACTGACAGCACCGAAGTAGGCGCGGTCACGGCAACTGATCCAGAAGGGACTGCTGTTACCTATGCAATCACTGACGGCAATGATGCTGACGGCAATGGCGTTGATGCGTTTGTAATCGATACTGAAACCGGTGCGTTGACGGTCAACGATCCAGCAGAGTTGGTTGCTGGTGAAACCATCACGCTGACCGTTGAAGCGACGGATGCTGACGGAATCGTTGGCACGGGTACGGTGACGGTTGAAGTGACTGAGCCAGTTGAGCCACCAAACCAAGCGCCAATTGTCGATGCAGGTAGCTTCACCGTTGCAACTGACGGCACCGAAGTAGGCGCGGTCACGGCAACTGATCCAGAAGGGACTGCTGTTACCTATGCAATCACTGACGGCAATGATGCTGACGGCAATGGCGTTGATGCGTTTGTAATCGATACTGAAACCGGTGCGTTGACGGTCAACGATCCAGCAGAGTTGGTTGCTGGTGAAACCATTACGCTGACGATTGAAGCGACTGATGAAGCCGGTCAAGTTGGCACTGGTACGGTCACGGTTGCTGTCACTGAGCCAGTTGAGCCACCAAACGAAGCGCCAGTTGTCGATGCAGGTAGCTTCACCGTTGCAACTGACGGCACCGAAGTAGGCGCGGTCACGGCAACTGATCCAGAAGGGACTGCTGTCACTTACGCGATCACTGACGGCAATGATGCTGACGGCAATGGCGTTGATGCGTTTGTAATCGATACTGAAACCGGCGCGTTGACGGTCAACGATCCAGCAGAGTTGGTTGCTGGTGAAACCATTACGCTGACGATTGAAGCGACTGATGAAGATGGAATGGTTGGCACGGGTACGGTGACGGTTGAAGTGACTGAGCCAGTTGAGCCACCAAACCAAGCTCCAGTTGTCGATGCAGGTAGCTTCACCGTTGCAACTGACGGCACCGAAGTGGGCGCGGTCACGGCAACTGATCCAGAAGGGACTGCTGTTACCTATGCAATCACTGACGGCAATGATGCTGACGGCAATGGCGTTGATGCGTTTGTAATCGATACTGAAACCGGTGCGTTGACGGTCAACGATCCAGCAGAGTTGGTTGCTGGTGAAACCATTACGCTGACGATTGAAGCGACTGATGAAGCCGGTCAAGTTGGCACTGGTACGGTCACGGTTGCTGTCACTGAGCCAGTTGAGCCACCAAACGAAGCGCCAGTTGTCGATGCAGGTAGCTTCACCGTTGCAACTGACGGCACCGAAGTAGGCGCGGTCACAGCAACTGATCCAGAAGGGACTGCTGTTACCTATGCAATCACTGACGGCAATGATGCTGACGGCAATGGCGTTGATGCGTTTGTAATCGATACTGAAACCGGTGCGTTGACGGTCAACGATCCAGCAGAGTTGGTTGCTGGTGAAACCATCACGCTGACGTTGAAGCGACGGATGCTGACGGAATCGTTGGCACGGTACGGTGACGGTTGAAGTGACTGAGCCAGTTGAGCCACCAAACCAAGCGCCAATTGTCGATGCAGGTAGCTTCACCGTTGCAACTGACGGCACCGAAGTAGGCGCGGTCACGGCAACTGATCCAGAAGGGACTGCTGTTACTTACGCAATCACCGACGGCAATGATGCTGACGGCAATGGCGTTGATGCGTTTGTAATCGATACTGAAACCGGTGCGTTGACGGTCAACGATCCAGCAGAGTTGGTTGCTGGTGAAACCATTACGCTGACGATTGAAGCGACTGATGAAGCCGGTCAAGTTGGCACTGGTACGGTCACGGTTGCTGTCACTGAGCCAGTTGAGCCACCAAACGAAGCGCCAGTTGTCGATGCAGGTAGCTTCACCGTTGCAACTGACGGCACCGAAGTAGGCGCGGTCACAGCAACTGATCCAGAAGGGACTGCTGTTACCTATGCAATCACTGACGGCAATGATGCTGACGGCAATGGCGTTGATGCGTTTGTAATCGATACTGAAACCGGTGCGTTGACGGTCAACGATCCAGCAGAGTTGGTTGCTGGTGAAACCATTACGCTGACGATTGAAGCGACTGATGAAGCCGGTCAAGTTGGCACTGGTACGGTCACGGTTGCTGTCACTGAGCCAGTTGAGCCACCAAACGAAGCGCCAATTGTCGATGCAGGTAGCTTCACCGTTGCAACTGACGGCACCGAAGTAGGCGCGGTCACGGCAACTGATCCAGAAGGGACTGCTGTTACTTACGCGATCACCGACGGCAATGATGCTGACGGCAATGGCATTGATGCGTTTGTAATCGATACTGAAACCGGTGCGTTGACGGTCAACGATCCAGCAGAGTTGGTTGCTGGTGAAACCATTACGCTGACGATTGAAGCGACTGATGAAGCCGGTCAAGTTGGCACTGGTACGGTCACGGTTGCTGTCACTGAGCCAGTTGAGCCACCAAACGAAGCGCCAGTTGTCGATGCAGGTAGCTTCACCGTTGCAACTGACGGCACCGAAGTGGGCGCGGTCACGGCAACTGATCCAGAAGGGACTGCTGTTACCTATGCAATCACTGACGGCAATGATGCTGACGGCAATGGCGTTGATGCGTTTGTAATCGATACTGAAACCGGTGCGTTGACGGTCAACGATCCAGCAGAGTTGGTTGCTGGTGAAACCATTACGCTGACGATTGAAGCGACTGATGAAGCCGGTCAAGTTGGCACTGGTACGGTCACGGTTGCTGTCACTGAGCCAGTTGAGCCACCAAACGAAGCGCCAGTTGTCGATGCAGGTAGCTTCACCGTTGCAACTGACGGCACCGAAGTAGGCGCGGTCACAGCAACTGATCCAGAAGGGACTGCTGTTACCTATGCAATCACTGACGGCAATGATGCTGACGGCAATGGCGTTGATGCGTTTGTAATCGATACTGAAACCGGTGCGTTGACGGTCAACGATCCAGCAGAGTTGGTTGCTGGTGAAACCATCACGCTGACCGTTGAAGCGACGGATGCTGACGGAATCGTTGGCACGGGTACGGTGACGGTTGAAGTGACTGAGCCAGTTGAGCCACCAAACCAAGCGCCAGTTGTCGATGCAGGTAGCTTCACCGTTGCAACTGACGGCATCGAAGTGGGCGCGATCACGGCAACTGATCCAGAAGGGACTGCTGTTACTTACGCGATCACCGACGGCAATGATGCTGACGGCAATGGCATTGATGCGTTTGTAATCGATACTGAAACCGGTGCGTTGACGGTCAACGATCCAGCAGAGTTGGTTGCTGGTGAAACCATCACGCTGACCGTTGAAGCAACTGATGCTGACGGAATCGTTGGCACGGGTACGGTGACGGTTGAAGTGACTGAGCCAGTTGAGCCACCAAACCAAGCGCCAGTTGTCGATGCAGGTAGCTTCACCGTTGCAACTGACGGCATCGAAGTGGGCGCGATCACGGCAACTGATCCAGAAGGGACTGCTGTTACTTACGCGATCACCGACGGCAATGATGCTGACGGCAATGGCATTGATGCGTTTGTAATCGATACTGAAACCGGTGCGTTGACGGTCAACGATCCAGCAGAGTTGGTTGCTGGTGAAACCATTACGCTGACGATTGAAGCGACTGATGAAGCCGGTCAAGTTGGCACTGGTACGGTCACGGTTGCTGTCACTGAGCCAGTTGAGCCACCAAACCAAGCGCCAGTTGTCGATGCAGGTAGCTTCACCGTTGCAACTGACGGCACCGAAGTAGGCGCGGTCACGGCAACTGATCCAGAAGGGACTGCTGTTACTTACGCGATCACCGACGGCAATGATGCTGACGGCAATGGCATTGATGCGTTTGTAATCGATACTGAAACCGGTGCGTTGACGGTCAACGATCCAGCAGAGTTGGTTGCTGGTGAAACCATCACGCTGACCGTTGAAGCGACGGATGCTGACGGAATCGTTGGCACGGGTACGGTGACGGTTGAAGTGACTGAGCCAGTTGAGCCACCAAACCAAGCGCCAGTCATTACCAGCGCAGCGGCAGTCAACGCGGCAGAAAATCAAACTGCGGTAACAGCGATTATTGCAACAGATGCTGATACTGACGACACGCTGACTTACACGTTGAGTGGCGGCGCTGACATGGCGTTGTTTGCCATCGATACGACTGGCGCGTTGACATTCGTAACTGCACCAGACTTTGAAACACCGGCATCTGCTGCTGGCGACAACAACTATCTGGTGACGGTAGCGGTGTCGGATAGCGTCAATGCTGCGGTCACGCAAGAAGTGACTGTCAAGGTGACGGATGTTAACGACACACTTCCCGCCAGTCCCACCACTCCGCCAGCAGTTCCTGCTGACACCGCAGCCAACGAAAACATCGATGGCACCCAAGGTAGTGTTTTCAGTGACGCCGTTGCGCTCACCACTGTTGGCATGGATCGCTTTATCATCGAGTTCAACAGCAATTCGATGGTTGTGGAGAATGCAAATATCAGCATCACCGGTTTCGACGCCAACGACCGCCTGTTCTTTGACGATGCGGCCGAAACTACGCTCACCTCTGTTACTGCGCTCGATGCTTTGAGTCTGTATAACTTCGGTGACAATGGCACTGATTTGACGATCAGTGCAGGTATCGGCGACGTACAACAATCAATCACCCTCGTTGGAATTACTGCAACAGGTGCGACTGGTGTTGGCACTTCAATCGACAGCTTTGCCGAGTTGAATACCTTTATGGGACAAACCGTGGTTGAGGTTGGCTGATTGATTTAGCTTGCGGCGAGGGATCGCCGCACCCATGTTCGTCATAGCACACTAGAAATCCTTTTCAACACTTTAGTTCTGGGAGATTTTCCACATGGCAATCGCAGCTTCTCAATCCGCAACTGGTGGCGTACTCGGTCTGATTTCCAATGACACTACCAACATGTTAATCGGCACAAGTGGCGTCGATCAGTTTTCCTATGAAGGCACTGGTAATCTGACCATTAAGGATGTTAGTACTGGCGACTCCCTTGCTATCGAAGGTTCCGCTACCGCTGCAACATTCAAGGTCACTGCTAGCACCGTTACCGTTACTGTTGGTACTCAAACTTTTACCTTGAACGGTTTAAATGACGGCACTTCCAACACGCTGATCTTTAACGATGATGTTAAGGTCACTCTGACTCGCAGTGGTGACGTCTACGCCGCTACAGCCACTGGTGGTACGGCGCTTACTCTCACTGGTGTCGCTCAAACCGTCACAATTCCTGATACCCTCAAGCCGACGGCCACCGTCGTATTGGCTGATCCTGCGCTGATCGCAGGCGAGACCACGACGCTGACCGTGACCTTTAGCGAAAAGCCAACTGGCTTTGATGCAGCTGTCGATTTGACGGTTGACAACGGCGCTCTGTCCGCTGGAGCGTTCGATGCTACCGGTCTGATTTACACGGCAATCTTCACGCCAACCGCTAACATCGCAGATACCACCAACGTGGTCACGCTGGGTATTGGCTGGACGGATGCAGCCTTAAATGCACCGGCTGCTGTTGCTACCTCGGCTAATTACACCGTCGATACGGTCGTCGATATCATTAAGCCGACGGCCACAGTGGCATTAGTTGATTCTGCGCTGATCGCAGGCGAGACCACGCCACTGACCGTGACCTTTAGCGAAAAGCCAACTGGCTTTGATGCAGCTGTCGATTTGACGGTTGACAACGGCGCTCTGTCCGCTGGAACGTTCGATGCTACTGGTCTGATTTACACGGCAATCTTCACGCCAACCGCTAACATCGCAGATACCACCAACATGGTCACGCTGGGTACTGGCTGGACGGATGCAGCCTTAAATGCACCGGCTGCTGTTGCTACCTCGGCTAATTACACCGTTGATACGGTCGTCGATATCATTAAGCCAACGGCCACAGTGGCATTAGTTGATCCTGCGCTGACAGTGGGCGAGACCACGACGCTGACCGTAACCTTTAGCGAAAAGCCAACTGGCTTTGATGCAGCTGTCGATTTGACGGTTGACAACGGCGCTCTGTCCGCTGGAGCGTTCGATGCTACCGGTCTGATTTACACGGCAATCTTCACGCCAACCGCTAACATCGCAGATACCACCAACATGGTCACGCTGGTACTGGCTGGACGGATGCAGCCTTAAATGCACCGGCTGCTGTTGCTACCTCGGCTAATTACACCGTCGATACGGTCGTTGATATCATTAAGCCGACGGCCACTGTCGTATTGGCTGATTCTGCGCTGATCGCAGGCGAGACCACGCCACTGACCGTGACCTTTAGCGAAAAGCCAACTGGCTTTGATGCAGCTGTCGATTTGACGGTTGACAACGGCGCTCTGTCCGCTGGAACGTTCGATGCTACTGGTCTGATTTACACGGCAATCTTCACGCCAACCGCTAACATCGCAGATACCACCAACATGGTCACGCTGGGTACTGGCTGGACGGATGCAGCCTTAAATGCACCGGCTGCTGTTGCTACCTCGGCTAATTACACCGTCGATACGGTCGTCGATATCATTAAGCCGACGGCCACTGTCGTATTGGCTGATTCTGCGCTGATCGCAGGCGAGACCACGACGCTGACCGTGACCTTTAGCGAAAAGCCAACTGGCTTTGATGCAGCTGTCGATTTGACGGTTGAAAACGGCACTCTGGCTGTTGGAACGTTCGATGCTACCGGTCTGATTTACACGGCAATCTTCACACCAACCGCTAACATCGCAGATACCACCAACATGGTCACGCTGGGGGTACTGGCTGGACGGATGCAGCCTTAAATGCACCGGCTGCTGTTGCTACCTCGGCTAATTACACCGTCGATACCGCCGCGCCGACCTTGACCACCAGCTCCCCAGCAGATGGCGCGCTCGCCGTTGCGGTTGGCGATAGTCTGACGTTGACTTTCAGTGAATCGGTTAAAGCAGGCGCTGGCAACATCACCATCACCGGCGGCGCTACTCCTATCGTCATTCCAGTGACGGATGCGACGGTTTCTGTCGCTGATAAAGTGGTCACGATCAACCCCACTGCTGATTTGGCGGCTGGCACCAGTTACAGCGTGCAGATCGCATCCGGCGCGATTGAAGACACAGCTGGCAATGATTACGCAGGTATCGCTGCGGCCGATATCACCACGCTGAATTTCACGACTGCGGGAATGAAGGCGGTTGAAGTAAAAACCCTGAATACCGAAGCCACCGCTTTTGACGCGGCAGTAGGTGCCTTTAGTTTTGTGGTGAGTCCTGGGAACTACGATTACTACATCAAGGGCTTTACCGCTGATGACCAGCTTGATTTCCCTGTTGGTAATGAAGCGTCAGTCAACAACACCAATTTCAAAGATAACGCGGTTAATCTGACATGGTCATCTGCCGGAAATACGGTCACGATTCATTTAACCGGTTTGGCGACTGGCTTGGACGCACAATTGAATTTTGTGTCTGATTTCAACCTTGATGCCACCTTTGGTAGCGAAACGATTATCTAAATGTGGTGATGCAGTAATAACCCCATGGCTGCCGCCGTTCTGGCGGCAGCCAAACAAGCCGATTTGATTGTTAATCCTCTGGAGAATTTTCATGGCAAAAATCTATCTTGAAACAACTGACACCACATTTACCCTGAGTAATGCGGCGACCGTGTATGGCGCCGCTGGTGATCAAAAAGTGATCGTTAATGAGGGTGTCACCGGTGTGACCTTCGATCAGCTCGTGGAGCGCGTTGATCTGCCGGGTTCTTTCGCCTCGTTCAAATATCAACAGGCCGGTAATGGGTTGCAAGTGTATTCGGGGACGACGCTGCTTGCGACGATTCCGTTGCAGGCCGATGGCACTCAGATCGTGACCTCGGGTGGAAGTGTGATGGCATCGTTGGCCGCTGGAGTGATGACTCTCGGCGGTTCAACCGTGAGCGATGCCGCAGCGGGTGCAGTAACGCCTTTAGCAGCAGCCATCACTACGGCAGTCACCACCGGCTCGACCTTTGTGCCAGTGCCGACGTTTAGCATCAGTACAGCAACTTCCACTTCCGCATTTGAAGGCACCAGCGCAACGTACACCGTGCTGCTCAATACACCGCAGGCAACCGCCAGCACCGTGAAGTTGGTGGCAACGCCAAGCACCGGCGCAGTCGCAGCCGATTTGGGCACGATGACCGTGACTGGCGCGACGCTGGCTGCCGATGGCACCTTGACCTTTGCCCCCGGCGCAGTCGCTGCGACGGTAACACTGCCAATCGGTTTCGATAGCCTCACCGAAACCGGCGAGAGCGTGACGCTGGCGTTGTCAAATCCCAGCACCGGTATGGCACTCGGCGCCAGCAGTGTCACCACGACGCTGACTGACCCGGCGCCACCTACATTTAAATTGACCTCAAATGCAGTTGCCGGTACGCCAACGCAGGAAGGCAATACGATCAATTTCACCGTGACACCGTCGGGTGTGGTGGTGAGTCCGACGACGATGACGATCAACGTCGTGGGTAACGACTCAAGCCCTTTGACAAATGCAACGGCGCCTGATTTCAATCCCAGTTCGACCACTGTGACTTTCGCTGCCGGTGAAACCGCTCCGAAAACAGTGAGCATTACGGTTGCTACCGATACGATGTCGGAAGGGTTAGAGGACTACGCCGCAACTCTCTACGACGGCTCCTTTCTTCCAATAACGGGTGCCGTCGTCACCGGCACGATTAACGATCCAGTCCCGGCGTTGACCTTGGCAGCAGATAAAACCGCAGTCGATGAAGGCGGCAGTGTGGTCTATACCGTGACTTCGACGCTGGCTGCACCCACCGTTGGCATCACTGTGCCGTACACGTTGGCGGGTTCAGCAGTAGCGGGAACGGATCACACCGGCACAGCAACCGGCACGATCACCATCGCCGCAGGTTCTAAAACCGGCTCGGTAACGGTGAACACCATCGCCGATAACGCGACTGATGGCACCGATACGCTGATCATGACTCTGGGCACGCCGTCCAATGGCACGATCACCACCGGCTCGGCGACGACGACCATCGCTGACACCAGTTTGAGTCTCGGCGCAGCCGAAATCGCGTTGTCGGGTGCGGCAAGCGTCGATGAAGGCGGCGATCTGGTTTATACGGTGACACGCGGTTCGGCAGTGGCAACGGGTTCAACCTTGACCATTCCTTACACGTTGACCGGTAACGCTGCCAACGGCACGGATTACACCGGCAGCGCCCCGACCGGCAATTTTGTGATGGCAGCAGGCACCAGTTCCGCTTCGGTGACGCTGAAAGTGACCGCCGATAGCCTGACGGAAGCCACCGCTGAAAACATCATTATGACGTTGGGCGCTCTGCCCACTGGCACTACCGCTGCTGCTGGGCGTGGCGCTCCGATTACCACGTCGATTATTGACACCAGTCTCACGGTGGTTGGTGACACCGGAACGCTGACTTTGTCGGCAACTGATACTGCAACCAACAAGACGATTGTCAACGGTGTGTTGGATACCGTTGCTCCGGCGACCAATCGCACTTGGCATGTTTCCGATACCATTTCTGGTACTGCGGCTGCATCCGATGCGCTGAATGCGCTCGTGCTGGGTAACACTGCTAACATCACAGTTGACTCCTATGCCGGTCTGACTACCACGCTGATTGAGAATTTCAATTTCCGCTACATCGATAACAACGATAGTGCTACTGCTACCGGTGCGACGATTGATGCGACGACTTTAAACGGCGCAACGAAGTTGGCAGTCAAAAGCAGCACGGTCAACGGAACGACGAACAGCGATACCTTCACCATTAACGGCGCAGTGGCGACGGCGGCGTTGGAAGTTGCCGACAATTCCAGTTTGTTGAATGTGAAGTTTGATAACGCGGGCACGGTATCAACCGCAGATTCCATGAAGTTGATCACCAGCGGTGGCAGCACCGGCATCGTGACGCTTGATGACGCGGTGAACAATGGTTTTGTGACGGTCAATGTGACCACCGAAACCGCTGCGTCAACGCTGAAAGGTTTGGATGCTGGCAGTTCGTTGACAACGTTGAATGTGAGCGGCAATCAGGGTCTGACGATCATCAATCCGCTGCCAACTACGCTGACGACGCTCAACGCAGGTGCGAATTCGGGCGCAGTGAATTTGACGACGGCTTCCAGCACGTTGACCGCTACCGGCGGCACCGGCACGACGGATGTGTTGACGCTGAACACGATTCCAACCGGTACGATTTCCGGCTTTGAAACGGTGGTTGCCGGTGCGAAAGATTCGGCGCTCAGTCTGGCAACTGTGACCGGTGCGACTAAATTGGGCGTGGCGACTGGCTTGACCAGTGCGGCGTTTACCAATGCGCGCGGCAACGACCAATACCATCGGTCTGTCTGGTAACTATCAGCCCAATGGTGCGGCGCTCACCACCAGCACGAGTTTGACCACCGGCAAGCTTGCTTATACGCCAGTGAGTTTGGCAACGGTGGCGACGGATACGTTGACGATTGCGGTGGATAACGGCGGTACGGCGAACACAGGCACTTACACGGCTGGCGCGATCACGGCAACTAACGTGGAAAGCCTGACGCTGACTACTGCTGACTGGACGGCGGTAACGTTGGGCGGAATCACCCAGACGGTTGCCACAACTGCGGCAGCGAGTATGACCGCTTCCGGTGCCTCGAACTTGACCTTGGGCACGATTTTAGACGTTGCCAGCCTGAGCGATACCACCGGCGTTGATACTTACAACTTCGGCGGTGTGGCTGGTACGTTGTCGGCGACAATCGCTGCGAATGGCAGTGTGAGTGTGACCGGTGCGGCTGGCATAGACACGATTACCGCCAGTGCCGATATGACCCGTAGCACCAGTGCCAGAACCCAGACCTATAACTTGGCAATGGCGATGACAGCATCACCTTCCAGTCGGGAAATACTGGGCTGGGCGCTAATGTCGCCAATAAGTTGGTGCTCAATGGCGAGGCGGGTAACGATAAATTCAGCTATGCCACCACGACTACCAACGCCAATATCGATCTAGTAACGATTGCGGGCGGAGCGGGAACCGACACGCTGTATATTTCGGGCGGAGCGGTGTTTGGTCTGACGGCGACGGTTTCTGGTGTGGAGGCGATCACTTTCGCTAACACGATTGCGGGGGCAACCACTCTCGCTTGGACGGGCGGTTCGACTGACATCGTTACCATTACCGAACTAAACACTGACGCGGAAATGTTAACCATCACGACAGTCGCCGGTTCGGGTGTACTCAACACGAGCAACTGGTCGTGGTTGGGTTGGGCAGCGGGAGATAAGCTCTCGCTGACTGGCGACACCGGAAACGATGTGCTGACCGGTACGATTGGTTTGGATACGATCACTGGCGGCGCTGGGAACGATGCGATTAACGTTGGTGCTACGGATGGCGTCAGTGATCGTGTTGTGTTCTCGGCACCTGCAAGTAATGGCTCAGACACTATAACCAACTTTAACGCGGTTACTGGTGCTACTGGTGACATTCTGTATAGCCGTGACTTTACTTTTGTTGCAGGTACGGCGGCAGATACAGCACTTAATGCGGCAAATACAGCTGCGTGCGATAATGTTAGTGAGTTTGCTGATAACGTTGTTGCTGTAAATGCAACTGAGGGTGTCACGGCTGTCACTTGGCAGGCAGCGGCTAATACTGGTAATATTGATACGACGTTATTCTCACGTCTTTTGGTCTTGGATATTGGTGCTACTGCAAACATCTATTACGTCGAAAACACGACGGTTGCAGACGATAACAGTGTTTCAATAACGCTGCTGGGAACATTCTCGGATATTGGAACTATCACTGGTGGCATTACATTCGTGGCAGCCAACTTCGACTTTATTGCTTAATCCCACGCTGTCGGTTGGGTTGCGCTTGCGGCGTGACCTGAAAGCAGTAGATTAAACCCTGCTCCGCTATTGATGGCGGAGTGGGGTTTTCTTTTAATTAGGATTCAATAAAATAGGACAAGCACCAATGGATACGCAAATAATTTACTCTTATCCTCTGCATTGCCTGCGAATTGCAAGAGTTGAGGCTTACTATAAAACCGTTTCGGGTGAGATCATTGGTCTTGATGCAGATTTCATTGATGCCATCGAATCCCAGCAGCCTTATGTGCTGGTTGAATTCATGCCAAATTATGATCCCGCAAGAGTTAAAGTTTCGGAAGACGGTCAAGATTGGCGACGTTATGAATCCCGTGATCCAATAAAACATGGAACTTATGACGCTCTCAGATTGCGACAAATTGATGATTAGGGTTGCCGCTGTTGGCAACCCAACTTCTCACCCACCGCTTCAACCTGACTGAATGAAAATGCCCGCTGCTTGATTTTGAATTGGGCGGCGGGTTTTATTGGGGTTGCTCGGTAAAAAACAAGTTGTACTTAAATCCTGAATATCTTAAGAAGGAACATGCAATGTACGCAATTAGCTTTGATTTAGACACTAACCAGTTACAACAACAATATCCGAATCCATCTTGGCAAAATGCATACTACGATATTAAAAAAATGTTGCTATCACTGGGTTTTCAATGGCAGCAAGGAAGTATGTATTTTGGCGACACCACCATGAATGCTGTGACTTGTGTACTAGCAGTGCAGAAACTCAGTCAAACTTACCCATGGTTTAAAGTATGTGTCCGTGATATACGCATGTTGCGTATTGAAGAATTCAATGATCTATCACCAGTATTATTATAACCGCGTCGGTTGGGTTGCCGACGTTTGGCGACCCAACTTCTCACCCACCGCTTCAACCTGAATGAATGAAAATGCCCGCTTGATGTTGAATTGGGCGGCGGGTTTTTTGTTAGGTGTGGGATTGTGGTAAAATTATCCAATGATAAAAATAATTGGCGACATCGTTGGCGTTGAGATAATTGCCGAAAATCACAGTATTCGAGAATTGGTACAATTGCGTGAACGGTATGGTTATGGTCAATGGAAAAAGAAAAAAGGGATTGCATTACTCGAATGCACTGATGGCAGCACCGCCTATGCTGAATTGCATTGGTATGAAGCGCATGGGATTGGTCGCGTTAAAATAAAACTAAAGAGGTGGCTATGAAATTCGTGGTGTGTTTCCAGAAAGAGGAGTTAGGCGACATCACTGGCGATGATCTAACACTGGGTCGTTGTTACGAAGTGATTGATGAACCTGATGCACATGGCATGTTGCGTGTGATTGATGATTCAGGCGAAGATTATTTATATCCAACTGCATTATTTGCGCCGGTAGACATGGCACCAGCCATTGCCGTTCGCTTACATACGGCATTAGCGGCGTAGGTTGGGTTGCCGCTGTTTGGCGACCTGACTTCTCACCCACCGCTTCAACCTGACTGAATGAAAATGCCCGCCGCTTGATTTTGAATTGAGCGGCGGGTTTTTTGTGGGTGGAGTGGTTTATAATTAAGTCACAGCAATTGCCACCAACTGGAGTGATCCACTATGTCAGTGACTTATGAAGAAATTCTCGGTCTATTTCGGGAAGTTGCCGAAGCGCAGAAAGAAACTGAGCGCAAGTTTCAGGACACTGATCGCAAACTGAATCAGCTTGAAAAACTGTTTACCAGTCAATGGGGCAAATTGATGGAATCGCTGATTGAAGGCGATTTAGTTGCTTTGCTACGCGATCGCGGCATTCTCATTGCGGATACCACGATGCGGCTCAAAGGTAAATGTCCAGACGGCGGCAATTACGAATTCGACATCATTGCGCACAATGGCGCTGAAGTGGTTGTGGTCGAAGTGAAAACGACATTAAGACCGCAGGATGTTAAAAATTTTATTGAGCGTCTCAATCAATTAAAAGGTTGGATTCCGCGTTATGCCCAAAATCAGATTTATGGTGCAATGGCATGGCTCACTGCGGATGCGGGCGCTGAACAAATGCTCGAAAAGCGTGGCTTATTTAGTATTCGTGCGACGGGCAATTCCGCATCAATTCAAAACCCAACTGAGTTTATTCCACATCAATGGTAAATAGCAGCGTAGGTTGGGTTGCCGCTGTTGGCAACCCAACTTCTCACCCACCGATTCAACCTGACTGAATGAAAATGCCCGTTGCTTGATTGAAAAATCGGGCGGCGGGTTTTTTGTGAGCCCCCCTTTGGAAAAGGGGGGTTGGGGGGATTTAATCAAAAACGGGGTAAGTAACAGCTTGCAATAATCTATACATATCTACATAAATCTATACTTATGGAAAAATTAGGTGAAAGTGTGTTACGCTTTGACCAAGAAAGTGAAAGGGTCAAACCGTCGAGCGAAAACCAAGCTCAAGATTGTAAAACTTCATTTTCGTATCGAAAGACATGGTCTGGACACGTTACAGCCTGACCTTAAATGCACACCAGAGCAAAGTTAGACCATAGTTTCATCATGGCTTTTGCGTTGATGGTGTGAATATATCAAAGCAAGATTTGTACGCTTTTGTATAGATTTTGTTAGATATTTAGTAGCGGTTATCATTTGGTATGGAAATCGAATTTGATCCTGAAAAAGCCGCCGCGAATCCTATCAACCATGAAGGAGTGACGTTTGAAGAAGCAAGTCAAGCATTATTTGATCCGTATGCTCTGACTCGTGAAGATAGTGATACCGAACAATAGCAGCGATTTATCACACTCGGCATGGGTGCCAAATCGCGTATTTTGGTCGTTGTGTGGACATTACGCGGCGAGCGTATTCGCTTGATTTCGGCGTGGAAAGCCAATCAACCCCAACGGAGGCGCTATGAGCAACAATTCTGATCCTCTCTTTGTACGCTATGCCGAGATGGATTTTGCCGATGCACAACCCGTCGCGGCAGTGCCTGCATTAGCACAGTTACAAGCGGAAACGGTTGGCAAAACCTGTGTGACTTTGCTATTAGAAAATGAGGTATTGGCTTCTCTCAAATTGCGTGCCGAAATAAATGGATGCCATTATCAAACGCTGATCAATGAAATACTGATACGCGCTGCGTAGGTTGGATTGCCGCTGTTGGCAACCCAACTTCTCACCCACCGCTTCAACCTGACTGAATGAAAATACCCGCCGCTTGATTGAAAAATCGGGCGGCGGGTTTTTTGTGGGTGGAGGAATTGGGTTTATACTCATCGCAACAATCTTGTGTCTGTCCGTAAATTGCCTACACTGAAACAATGAAAGCAGTTTTTATTGAACTACCCGCTTTTTCCCGTTACCGGAGCGACTATTTGGATGATGAGGGATTTCGTAGCTTACAGCGGGCTATGATGAAAAAACCCGAAGCCGGAGACGTGATCGAAGGAACAGGTGGTCTGCGCAAACTGCGGCATGGCGATGCACGTCGAGGCAAAGGCAAACGTGGTGGTTTGCGTATCATCTATTATTGGTGGGATGGCAGATCACAATTCTGGCTGTTCACGCTATATGACAAAAACGACATGCAGGACTTGACTGCTGACGAAAAAAAAGCACTCAAAAGTATGTTGAACGCGGAACTGGAGATGCGACGATGAATAAGCGAAACCTGTTTACAGAAATTGTTGAAGGCTTTGAGGCGTTAGTGAATATGCGCAACGGTCAGCAAACGCTGCGCACACACGAGATGGAAATCACACTGTCAGATATGACTGCCAACGAACCATGTCAAGCGGATTGCAACCGTCTGTCCACCCAACAGCCAGCTCATCCGACTGTGAGATAAGCAGCTTCGGTTGGGTTGCCACTGTTTGGCGACCTGACTGGGTGAGATGAGAATGAAAATGCCCGCCGCTTGATTGAAAAATCGGGCGGCGGGTTTATTTTAATGGGAGGAACAACTATTTAATGCGCGATGAATATGATGTTAACGACTGTCAAATGACTGACTACTTTCGCAACGATGTTTTAATTAAACGTCCTTATATTCAATTGCATTGGTGTCTCGCCGAAATTCAAATGCCGATACGATGTGAAATACAAGCAGACGATGGGCGTATTCGCTACTGGTGGTTTGTCCCTGAATTACAACGTTATTTACGCGTGGTCACGCTTGCGGATGGTGTGACGTTGCATAATGCTTTTCCTGATAGGAGATTTAAGCCATGAGACTTGCTTATGATCCAAACACCGATTCTCTTTATATTCATCTGTGTGAACGAACCGCAGTTGATTCTGACGAAGTGACGGATGGCGTGGTGCTTGATTTTGATGCAGATAGCAATTTAGTTGGCATTGATGTGCAACACGCGAGTCAAAAAGCTGATTTAAGTTGTTTAATGGTGAATCACAGTCCATTTGAACAGTTAAAAGCCGCGTAGGTTGGGTTGCCGCTGTTGGGCGACCTGACTGGGTGAGATGAGAATGAAACTGCCCGCCGCTTGATTGGAGAATTGGGCGGCGGGTTTTTTGTGAGCCCCCCTTTGGAAAAGGGGGGTTGGGGGGATTTAATCAAATAGGGCGGTTAAGTGAATTAATCTAAAGATGTTTTAATGCAGCGTTGGTTGTTTGGCAATACAACTGCCTTATCTCATCAATCCCCCCAACCCCCCTTTTCCAAAGGGGGGCTATTTTGAGTATTTTAATAGAGCGCGGAGTGAAAGACTGGAAAGCCCCCCCTTTTCCAAAGGGGGGTTGGGGGGATTTGCAATAGGGCTTTTTCAATGCTACCTTATCGTAAAGAAAATAAGCTATTAGCACGAGAATTGCGCAATCATGCCACTGAAGCTGAACGTCTATTATGGGAACGGTTACGGCGTAAACAGATATTAAATGCGCCTTTTTACCGGCAAAAAACATTAGCCAATTTCATTGTTGATTTTTACTGTGCTGCGGCGCAATTAGTGATTGAACTTGATGGTTCACAACACTACGCACCCAATGCGCTGGTTTATGATGTCGAGCGAACGCGGATTTTAGAAGCAATGGGATTGCTGGTTTTGCGCTTTGATAATCGACAGGTCATGCAGGAATTAGATGCGGTGGTACAGATTATTGCGGATGCTGTGCGGGTACGTCTTATTTCATAACATCCCAACCGCCTTATCTCATAAATCCCCCAACCCCCCTTTTTCAAAGGGGGGCTAAAAGCAGCATCGGTTGCGCTGCGAGGCGTGACCCGTTGATTGAATGAAAATGCCCGCTGCTTGATTGGAGAATTGGTCGGCGGGTTTTTTGTGGGTGGAGGAATTGGGTTTATACTCAGTCAAGGTTATTGAGTGAGCAGATAAGCAATGCCAACACTATTAAATCAAAATGGGTTTAAATTTATTTTCTATGCCAATGAACATCCGCCACACCATGTTCATGTTTTAAAAGGCGATACATGGGCTAAAATTGAAATGCGTACCGCACAAGTGATCACCTCAACGCTTAAACCAAAAGATGAGAAAATGGCGGTGGCATTGGTCAAACAACATCAGCACACATTTCTGGAGGTTTGGAATGACTGGTTTAGCCGGTAAAGCGGTTCGCTTTGACAACCAACATCTTCATGTTGAACTCGCTGACGGACGCATTATTTCAACACCGTTGTGTTGGTATCCGGAGCTTGAACAAACATCAATTAAAACACTCAATCGGTATCGTTTTATTTGCAATGCCACTGGAATTGAATGGGACGAACTAGATTATCATCTCAGCATTGAAGCTATGCTGCAGATTTCAGTAGAACAGGCGGCGTAGGTTAGCTTGCCGCTGTTTGGCGACCTGACTGGGTGAGATGAGAATGAAAATGCCCGCCGCTTGATTGAAAAATCGGGCGGCGGGTTTTTTGTGGGTGGAGTGGTTTATACTCATCGCAACAATCACTAACCGGAGTGAACCACCATGTCCAATCCGAATCCTACTTTAGATGATGTTTGGCGCTTATTTGCCGAAACCGATCGCAAGTTTCAGGAAACTGACCGCAAGTTTCAGGACACCGACCGCAAACTGAATCAGCTTGAAAAACTGTTTACCAGTCAATGGGGCAAATTGATGGAATCGCTGATTGAAGGCGATTTAGTGGTCTTATTGCGGGATCGCGGTATTCTCATTGCCGATACCACGATGCGACTCAAAGGTAAATGTCCAGACGGCGGCAATTACGAATTCGACATCATTGCGCACAATGGCGCTGAAGTGGTTGTGGTCGAAGTGAAAACGACATTAAGACCGCAGGATGTTAAAAATTTTATTGAGCGTCTCAATCAATTAAAAGGTTGGATTCCGCGTTATGCCCATAATCAGATTTATGGTGCAATGGCATGGCTCACTGCGGATGCGGGCGCTGAACAAATGCTCGAAAAGCGGGGCTTATTTAGTATTCGTGCGACTGGCAACTCCGCATCAATTCAAAATCCAACCGAGTTTATTCCACATCAATGGTAAATAGCAGCAAAGGTTGGGTTACCGCTGTTGGCAACCCAACTTCTCACCCACCGCTTCAACCTGACTGAATGAAAATGCCCGCTGCTTGATTGGAGAATTGGTCGGCGGGTTTTTTGTGGGTGTGAGTTGGGAGAAACTGCAATGTTATGAAACAAAAATATCAACGCACATTGGAATTAATCTTTGCTCGATCCACATCAGCCAATATCCGTTGGAGTGAAATTGAGGCGTTATTTCGGGAACTTGGCGCAATGATTGAAGAACGTGAAGGCTCACGTGTTTCGATTTACTTATTCGGTGTCGTGCGTGTGTTTCATCGTCCTCATCCCTCGCCTAATGTTGATAAAGGTGCGCTCACAACCATTCGTAAATGGCTTGCTGCAAATGGAGTGGAACCATGAATACCTTAATCATTAACGGTTATCGTGCCGTTATCACGTTTGATCCTGAGCTTGAAATGTTTCGTGGTGAATTTATTGGTCTTAATGGCGGTGCTGATTTTTATGCGGTCGATGTTGCCGGACTGAAACGGGAAGGCGAAATGTCTTTGCGAGTTTTCCAAGAAGCCTGTGAAAACTATCATCTCGAACCTTGCAACAAGATCGTTGCAGCCGCGTAGGTTGGATTGCCGCTGTTTGGCGACCTGACGGGGTGAGATGAGAATGAAAATGCCCGCCGCTTGATTTTGAATTGGGCAGCGGGTTTTTTGTGGGTATAATTAAGTCACAGCAATTGCCGCAACGGAGTTGACGAATGCCGACGATTAGCATGTTTTATGGTGTGATTGTCTCGATGTTTTTCGAGATCAGAGAAAAACATCATTTGCCTCATATTCATGTTCGCTATCAGGGATTTCAGGCATCGATTGCTATCAACGATGGTGTCGTGTTGGCGGGTGATTTCCCACCACGACAATTGCGCATGGTGCAAGTGTGGACAGATTTGCATCGAGAGGAATTGCTGGCAGATTGGGAACTTGCCAAAGAAGGTGTTGAACCTTTTCGTATTGATCCGCTCAAATAATGGAATATCATCATGTTACTTGATGTCATTCATGTGACGGCTAAGGCTGATTTCAGCCTTTTACTTGAATTTGAGAACGGGGAACGCCGCTACTTTGAGATGGCGCCCTACATGGATCAAAAGCCTTGGGTGCGCCTAAAATCTAGTCATGCTTTTCTAGGTGCCTATGTCGAAAACGGCACTGTCACTTGGCCCGGAAATATTGATATTGATCCTGAAACTCTCTACGAATGCTCACTTCCTGAAAAATCATTTCTGACTGTTTGTCCTGATATAGCAATCACCGCTTCAACCTGACTGAATGAAAATGCCCGCTGCTTGATTGAAAAATCGGGCGGCGGGTTTTTTTGTGGGTGGAGTGGTTTATAATTAAGTCACAGCAATTGCCGCAACGGAGTTGACGAATGCCGACGATTAGCATGTTTTATGGGATTCTTATTCGGATGTTTTTTTATGATACCGATTGCCATCATGTCCCTCACATCCATGCCGATTATCAAGGTCAGGTGGCGGTTTACGCTATTGCGGATGGTGTAGTGCTTGCGGGTTCTTTACTAGTTAAAAAACATAAAATTGTTGTTGCTTGGATAGCCATTCATCAAGATGATTTATTAGCTGACTGGCAGCTCGCTGTTAATGGCAAGAAACCTTTCACAATTAGAGGTTTAGATCAATGAAAATTCTATCGGTAACGCCACGCAAAGATCATCAATTAGAAGTGATTACAGATGATGGAACCTGTGGTCTTTTTGATGTTCGTCCTTATTTGAATGCAGAAGCATTTACGCCGTTACAGGAGATGACTGCTTTTTGTCACATTTATAATGGCGGTTATTTTATTGAATGGGATTGCGGCGCTGATTTATCTGCGGACACGATTGCAGCACATTGGCAACCTCGCTGCGTAGCCGCTGTTTGGCGATCTGACTGGGTGAGATGAGAATGAAAATACCCGCCGCTTGGTTTTGAATTGAGCGGCGGGTTTTTTTAATGAACTTGGATGATTAAATGAAATGTACACAATACTTTTTATCAACTCGTCAGCGTGCAGATCGCGCTTGCATTGAGTTTGTTATTCAACATCCAGCGCAAGAGTTGATTCAACAAGATGGCAGAATTCGGCGTTGGGCATCAATTTCAGAAGCCAATGGTAAATATCTTCGGGTTGTGTTGCTGCCTGATGGTGAGACTGTTCACAATGCTTTTTTTTGATCGAGGGTTTGCATGATGAAAATAAAATACTTTCAGGATACGGACACACTCTATATTGAATTACGCAGCGTAGATATTGCAGAAACGCGAGATTTAGATGAAAACACGTTAATTGATGTGGATGCTACTGGGAACATTTGTGGCATTACGGTAGAACATGCGCAACAACGCGCAAATTACCCAAACTTTTCGTTTGAACAAATTGCCGCATAACAGCAAAAGCAGCATTGGTTGGGTTGCCGCTCTTGGGCGACCTGACTGGGTAAGATGAGAATGAAAATGCCCGCCGCTTGATTGAAAAATTGGGCGGCGGGTTTTTTGTGGGTGGAGTGGTTTATAATTAAGTCACAGCAATTGCCGCAACGGAGTTGACGAATGCCGACCATTAGCATGTTTTATGGGATATTGGTGTCTATGTATACATTGGATACTCAAAAACATCATCTGCCTCATATTCATGTTAGGGAAACACTGATTAAATAGCCAGCATCGTTGCGATCTAAATGATAAAATAGGCATCAGTCGTAATGTAAATATGATACCAGCATGAAACAATTTTCTTTTGCACAATCAGAATTTTTAGCAAAAAAGAAAACGACGCGCCGTGAACGTTTTCTCAATGATATGGAAAAAATTGTTCCATGGTCAACTTTGGTTAAAGCATTGACACCTTATTACTACCCTGATAGTCAAGGTAAGCGTGGTCGTCCGCCAATAGGATTAGAGCGGATGTTAAGGATGTACTTTGTACAGCAATGGTATCATCTTGCTGATGAGGCACTGGAAGATGCAATTTACGATAGTCAATCATTACTGCAATTCATAGGTATTGATTTGAGTGTTGAAGCGGTACCAGATGCAACAACACTGTTGAAATTTCGCCATTTACTCGAACGTCATGCACTGACTACAGTGATTTTTTCTACAATCAATGCGCAGTTACGCGAGAAAGGATTGTTGTTAAATCAAGGGACAATCGTTGATGCGACCATTATCAATGCCCCTTCTTCAACAAAAAACGAAGCAAAAGAACGCGATCCAGAAATGCATTCTACTCGCAAGGGAAATCAATGGTATTTCGGAATGAAAGCACACATTGGTGTTGACGTTAATTCTGGGTTAGTGCATACCGTGGTTGGCACGGCGGCAAATGAGCATGATGTCACTCAAGTTGAAAACATTTTACATGGTCAAGAACAAAAAGTTTTTGGTGATGCTGGCTACACTGGTGCAGATAAACGCGAAAAAGTTAAAAACAAATTTAATGAAAAAGTAGTCAGTTGGAATATCGCTGAAAAACGTTCTAAAGTTGAAAAAATGGATGATGGTTTGTTGAAAAATCTCACGCAACAGATTGAAAAAATTAAGGCGCAAATACGCGCGCGTGTTGAACATCCATTTCACATTATTAAAAATCTATTTATGCACCGTAAGGTACGTTATAAAGGGCTTGCGAAAAACACTGCGCAACTACAAACTTTGTTTGCTCTGGCTAATCTCTTAATAGCAAAAAAGGCGCTGTTAAAAGCCTAATATAGAGTTCACAGCATAAGAGTACCTTAATTTTACCTAATAAAGAGGTTGACTATTTTGAATCACTAAAGCAAAAACTATTTATTTAATATCCCCTCTATAAAAATATGCTTTTAAAAAGGCAACGTGGAGAACATTAAATAGATCAGCGGTTCCTTAGGTACAATGAATACAAAATCGTGTTGGCAATTCCTAATGGTGAGATACTGGAAGGTCAATTACCGAACCGCCAAATGAAATTGTTGCAAGCGTGGATTGAATTGCATCAGGATGAGTTGATGGCAGATTGGTTTTTAGCGTCCAGCGGGCAAACTCCATTTAAAATAGATCCATTACGTTAAGGAGATTCAGAAATGGCACCAGATGCTATTCAGGTCAAACCATTACCTGATTTTCGTCTTGAAGTTGATTTCGCAACAGGCGAACATCGCGTTTTTGATATGAAGCCGTATCTTTCATATCCCGCATTCGCGCCACTAGCTGATGATAATTTATTTATGAAAGCATTCATTGTTCATGGCGTCATCACTTGGAACGATGAAATCGATCTTTCTCCTGATACGCTTTATTTATTAGCCGCGTAGGTTGGGTTGCTGCTGTTTGGCGACTTGACTGGGTGAGATTGAGCTTGAGAATGAAAATGTCCGCCGCTTGATTGGAGAATTGGGCGGCGGGTTTTTTGTGAGCCCCCCTTTGGAAAAGGGGGGTTAGGGGGATTTAATCAAATAGGGCTTTTTCAATGCTACCTTATCGTAAAGAAAATAAGCTATTAGCACGAGAATTGCGCAATCATGCCACCGAAGCTGAACGTCTATTATGGGAACAGTTACGGTGGAAACAGATATTAAATGTGCCTTTTTACCGGCAAAAATCGTTAGCCAATTTCATTGTTGATTTTTACTGTGCTGCGGCGTCTTATTTCATAATATCCCAACCGCTTTATCTCATAAATCCCCCCAACCACCCTAACCCCCCTTTTTCGGTAGTGATCCTATTTATAGGGTACATTTGCGAACTCTACCTATTTTTCTGGTTGATAGCGTTGCATTATAGTGATGTATGAAATACCAAATTTCTCCGATATGGTTGGTAAGTTTTTTAGAAAATGATAAGGTTTTTCTCACTAATCGAGAGATGCGTTGTCGAAACGTACAGTTCAATCGCTCAATATGATTTGTTCGTTCACTTTTTTTGCCAACAGATCGATGGCGTTTTGATGGAAGTATCATTCCATAAGCTGCCCAAAAATCGGTATAACTTACTGCGCATTGGCGATAAACAGGAGGCAAAGAATTCCATAATCCACGTGCAGATTTTTCACTTCTATCTCCAATGTACGCGCCAACAATTTCACGTGTGCGAGTATCGATCGCCAACCAAAGTCATTGTTTATTCTTGAGTTTATGTACAAATGACCACATTTCATCACACTCAATCGTGATTCGTCCCCGGCGCTTTTTACTCACTTCAACGTGACGTGGAACTGATTCGTATTTTTTGTTTACATAGCGTTGTAGCCAAGATTTTGAGATGCCAACGATTCGAGTAATAGCGGCTAAAGAAACCCCTCTAAAAGTAAGCGATCAATCAAAGATTTCTTTTCATCAGAGATCTCGCCCTTAGCAGGGTTTAATACAAATTGCCGTCCACAGTCTTTACATCGGTACATTTGCTTATTGGTAGCGTTAAAACCGTTTTTGACGAAAAATTGAGAGTGGCATTCGGGACAGTGCATAAAAATAACTCCAACTGAAGTACATGGCGGTATTTTAATTTTATCCTATAGATAGAATTACTACCCCCACAAAACCGTTGCTTTGATTGGCAATGATATTTGATGAAGTGAAGGTGTAAGTGTCATATTGCTTACTATCATTGCCGTTATAAAACAACAACAACAACCCGTTAAATCTGTTCCCTCAATACCGGTAATTTCCACAAATTCATTAGTATCTATTCCTGTATTGTCATAATGAATCTCGTTGATAAATACGATTGGCGTTGCATAAACGCTATTGACGCATAAAATCGTTATTGCACTCAAAACAATCATTTTTAAATGTGTCATTGATAATCTCGGCAGTGTTGATTTAGGAATGCACCAAGCACGTTCTTAATTGGCAGAACCTCGCCCATAATGCGCATCAACGTATTCATCAACCATGCGCTTGAATTGTTCGGCAATGCCTTCGCCTTTTAATGTTGCCACCTTTTCACCATCAATAAATACCGGCGCGGCGGGATGTTCACCGCTGCCCGGTAAACTAATACCGATATTGGCGTGTTTACTTTCGCCGGGACCATTCACAACGCAGCCCATTACTGCAACCTGCATCGTCTCCACTCCGGGATATTGACTGCGCCATGTCGGCATCTGCTCGCGCAAATAACCCTGAATGTTTTGCGCCAGATGTTGAAACGTATCGCTGGAAGTGCGCCCACAGCCGGGGCAAGCCGTGACCATCGGCGCAAAAGAACGCAGCCCCATCGTCTGCAAAATCTCTTGTGCAACAATCACTTCCCGCGTTCGCGCCTCGCCCGGCGCGGGCGTCAACGAGACGCGAATCGTGTCGCCAATCCCTTCCTGCAACAGCACCGCCAGCGCCGCCGTCGAGCCAACAATTCCTTTTGAACCCATGCCCGCCTCGGTCAAACCGAGATGCAGCGCGTAATCGCTCCGCGCTGCGAGCTGGCGATAAACTGCAATTAAATCCTGTACCCCACTCATTTTGCAGGATAAAATGATCTGGTCTTGTGATAAACCGAGGGCGACGGCACGCTCGGCACTGGAGATCGCCGACTCCACCATCGCCGCGTGCATCACCGCGCTCACCTCTCGCGGCGCGGCGGCACGAGCGTTTTCATCCATCAATCGCGCAATCAATTCCTGATCCAAACTGCCCCAATTGACGCCGATCCGCACCGGACGCTGATAACGACACGCCAATTCAATCATCGTCGCAAATTGACTATCGCGTTTTTCGCCGGTACCGACGTTGCCGGGATTGATACGATATTTCGCGAGTGCTTGAGCACACTCAGGATAATCGGTTAATAACCGATGTCCATTAAAATGAAAATCTCCAATCAATGGTACTGCGCAGCCCTGCGCATCAAGTGCATCACGAATAAAAGGCACCGCTTTAGCTGCGGCTTCGTGATTGACGGTAATTCGCACCAATTCCGATCCAGCGCGTGCTAAATCAGCAACTTGGCGCACAGTTGCCGCAATATCGGCAGTATCCGTATTCGTCATTGATTGAATGACAATTGGATAATTTCCGCCCACCTGAATTGCACCGATAGCGACGGGAATTGTGGCATGGCGAGTGATTAAAGTTGGCGCTGTATTCATAACAAGTTCTGCACATTTATTGGTTGTGTGAATTTCCCACTTTGAAAAAAGGGGGTGAGGGGTGATTTAAGATGTCGCATCAAGTATAAACCAGCGCATCATATTTATAAACAGTCGTGCGATTTTTAATCCGTCTGCTCGCAGCGACGACGATGGTTATTTATTCGTCAGGTTCTGTCTCATCCAATGAGATATTAAACTGTTCCTCAGTGTTCGATTTGGCGGCAGTTTTCAACACCGAATGCAACAGCGGTAAATCAATCAGTTCTCGCTTTTCAATCATATCCTGCACGGTCACAATGCGAATCACCGGATCATCACGATGAAATAGCACATGATGATAAAAACCGGCATCCAGCGCCTCTTTTTTCATGTCAGCAGTGGGCTTTTGCAGCGTGATAAAAATGCCCATCACGGCTTTTTCACGGATGCGGTCACTGTTCAATTTAGCAATATCGCCGCGACCAACTTTGCCCGATTTCACCTGAAAGACAACGGGCGCAGTGCAATTGGAATCAGTGGCAATATAAACAATGCCATCAATGCCGCGATCTGCGCCTTTCTTTTCATTGATGATTGCGTGATTTTTGCTGTAAGTTAATATCGCCCATTTTTCAAACTCTTTGCGCACCCGATCATCTTTTTTATTCGCCAGCGCAATCGCTGATTCCATATCACGCGGAATTCCGTTTAACGTGATCGTATTGAGAAGCGCAGCACCGAATTGGTCTTCTAAGCGTTTGAGTACGACAGCAATGCTCTGATAAGTAATATCAATTCCAATCCACTGGCGCTTTAATCGCTGCGCAACTGCAACTGTCGTTCCGCAGCCGCAATACGCATCCAGAATGACATCGCCTTTATTGCTGCTGGCTTGAATGATGCGCTCCAATAACGCCTCTGGCTTTTGCGTGGGATAACCGAGGCGTTCTCTGCTAGTGTTGCCAATGCGTTCAATCTCAACCCAATTGCTGTCAATTGGCTTACCTGGTCGTTCATCAAGATATACTTTTAATCCATCTAAACGTGGTCTGCCATCAAGTTTCGTTAGAATTTTCCCTTCTTCCCATAATCTTTCAAGTTGTTTCTCACTAAATGCCCATCCTCTGTTTTTAGCCGGTCTGGTGCCGCGCCAAATGAAATTGCGACTGGTATTGCCAGAAAGTGTTAAATCTTGACCTGTAAATAAACGACCGTTTTCATCTGGTTTATAGCGTTTGAGCTGCGCAGGAGAATAAATATTATGGAGTTTATTCCACACAAAGTCCTGACTTTTCGTGTAAAAAAGGATGATGTCATTTGAGCGTACATAACCACGAGTTTTCATGTTATGCGCATTAGTGCGTGGCCATACTATCTCGTTTAAATAATCTCCACCCCGCGCACAAAACACGCTATCTAAAATCAGCTTCAAATAATGCGACGCGGTGGGATCGCAGTGCAAATAAAAGCTGCCAGTGGGTTTCAATACGCGCTGAATCTCATTCACCCGCTGCGTCATACTCACGAGATAGGATAATAAGCCGCTGCGCCCCAACACTGCATCCAATCCTTTAATCAATTCAATGGTCTGGCGCGTATAACGTCCGCCTTCATTGCCAATGATCTCCATTAAAGCGCGATCCGCCAACGCATTCCACGTCCAAGTATCAATAAAGGCTTGCGCTTGCGCCTGATCTTCCTTGCCGACATTGGTATAAATCTGAAAATAATTGCGCTTGGAGTTAAATGGCGGGTCGATATAACACAGATCAATGCTGTCTTTTTCAAGTTTATTGCGCAGCACGTCCAGATTGTCGCCATAATACAGTTCGCTGTTATTCATGCTTTTCACTCTGTAGTTTGTTGGATGTTGCCGCTGTTGGCAATGGCGATAAATAATACTAACATCATTGTCACTGAATTAAAAGTTAGCGAATAAAAGCGGCGATAATGTTGGGTTGATTGCATCAACCCAACCTACAATTGTTATGGCAGTTTTGCTCGCAAACCATGCACCAATTCTAAATAATCCTGCTCTTCTGGCGTAATGAAACCATGCCGAATTAAGAAATCAATGAGAACCAAATTGCAGTTGAGTTTGAACGCATCGCTATCACAGACTAATTCCAATACATCTCGCACCGGAATACGCCGGAAATTTTCTACTTCGCCATCAGTGCAGCGCGGCACAAAATCTTCTTGTAATTCAAGATCGTAGCAATACATCACATCCGGTTTTAATCCTCGTGCTGAATCTTGACAATAACTTACGGCACTCACAGCAATTGCTTGATTTGCTAATACCGCTGCCATTCCCGCTTCTTCTGCACATTCTTTACGAAGATTCTCCGCTAGACTTAATTCCGCCGGCAGCCCGCCCGCAACGAGATGATCGAGATAACCCGGATAATGACGGCGCGTCGCCGAGCGTTGTCCAATCCACATTTCAATTCCATGCGCAGTGCGCACAAATCCGTTGAGATGTTGCCCAAACGCCCGCATTCCGAAAAATGGCGCAGCAGCACGATCAATTAAACAGCGTGACTGCGCTCGCGTGCTGGCCGTTACTGGATACAATTCACCGTGACAATGGGTAATCAAGCCATTCGCCACCAATTGATCGACTACTTCCGCCAGTGTTGCCGTGCGTTCGGCAGCACACGCTGGAGCATTGATCCAGTGCACTGCATCTGTCGTCACCGCAAACCACTGCGGCCACCGTCGCAGTTGTGCCGCAGCGCCACGATGCAAATTTCCGATGCGCTCGCCATTGAGCGTAAATGGTAGAAAATCCAGAGGATTCCACGTGTTACAAGCGCGTATCTTGCCAAGAAAACCCATTATCGAACCTCGTTTTAATTTCCAAATGAAGACTTTAAGCGTTTTTCTCGCTGCGATGTTTCTCGTATTCTTATCATCGCAACCTCTCTTAACCTTTTGGAACCGCTGATATGCCGCACTATCGTTCTCGCACCACGACACATGGTCGCAATATGGCTGGCGCTCGCGCTTTATGGCGAGCAACCGGAATGACCGACGCTGATTTTAATAAACCAATTATCGCAGTTGTTAATTCGTTTACGCAATTCGTACCCGGTCACGTTCATTTGAAAGATTTGGGACAATTGATTGCGCGTGAAATTGAAGCAGCCGGTGGCGTCGCCAAAGAATTCAACACGATTGCGATTGATGACGGCATTGCGATGGGACATGGCGGAATGCTCTATTCGCTGCCATCCCGCGATTTAATTGCAGATTCGGTGGAATACATGGCAAATGCGCATTGTGCTGATGCGCTGGTGTGTTTATCCAATTGCGATAAAATTACGCCCGGCATGTTAATGGCATCGCTGCGGTTGAACATTCCGACAGTATTCATTTCTGGTGGTCCAATGGAAGCCGGTAAAATCCTGCGCAGTGATGGTGAACACGCGCTTGATTTAATTGATGCGATGATTGCGGCGGCCAATCCCAATGAAAGCGATGCTGATGTTGCGCAATTAGAACGCTCGGCTTGTCCAACCTGCGGCTCGTGCTCCGGCATGTTCACTGCCAATTCGATGAATTGTTTAATTGAAGCATTGGGTTTTGGTTTGCCCGGCAACGGTTCATTAGTTGCTACTCATGCTGACCGCGAGACTTTATTTTTAGAAGCTGGGCGTTTAATTGTGGAATTGACGCGCCGTTATTACGAACAGGATGATGCCAGCATATTGCCGCGTTCAATTGCCACTTTTGCTGCATTTGAAAATGCAATGAGTTTGGATATTGCAATGGGCGGCTCCACCAATACGGTGTTGCATTTATTAGCTGCGGCGCATGAAGCTGGCGTTAATTTCACGATGACCGATATTGATCGTTTAAGTCGGCAAGTGCCGAATCTGTGCAAAGTAGCGCCGGCGACGCAGCTTTATCACATGGAAGATGTGCATCGCGCCGGTGGCGTGATCGGTATTTTGGGCGAATTGGCGCGTGCCGGGTTACTGCATCTTGATTGTCCAACCGTGCATTCAGCGACGCTTGGCGCAGCACTGGCGCAGTGGGATATTGCTGGAAAAACAGCGACTTCCACCGCGCAGCAGCGGTATCTCGCAGCGCCGGGCGGAGTGCCGACGCAGGTCGCGTTTAGTCAACATGCGCAGTGGCCAACGTTAGATGCAGATCGCGCCAGCGGGTGCATCCGTGATCTCGAACATGCGTACAGTCGTGACGGCGGGCTGGCGGTGTTGTTCGGCAATCTGGCGGCGGATGGCTGCATCGTGAAAACTGCGGGCGTGGATGCAGCAAACTTGCGATTTAGCGGTCCAGCGCGGATTTTTGAAAGCCAAGAAGATGCCGTCACCGCAATTTTGACTGAGCAGATTCAAGCTGGCGACGTGGTGGTGATTCGTTATGAAGGACCAAAAGGCGGTCCTGGAATGCAGGAAATGTTGTATCCAACCAGCTACTTAAAATCGAAAGGGCTGGGCAAAGCCTGTGCGCTGATTACTGACGGGCGCTTTTCCGGCGGCACTTCTGGGCTGTCAATTGGACATGTTTCGCCGGAGGCAGCGGAAGGTGGCACGATTGGTTTAATTGAAGATGGCGACCGAATTGAGATTGATATTCCGGCGCGGCGTATTGAAGTCATGCTGAATGACGAAACGCTGGCTGCTCGCCGTGACGCAATGCTGGCGCGAGGTGCGAATGCGTGGCAACCGCAAACCCGGCAGCGGGTCGTATCGGCTGCGTTGCAAGCTTACGCTGCAATGACAACGAGCGCCGCGCATGGCGCAGTGCGTGATTTGTCGCAGCTGCGTTAAATCCACTCAACCCCCCTTTTTTCATAAAAGGGGGAATTGGTGTTTATCCATAAAAAAATAGAGATTTGCTGAGGTATTCCATGTCAGATGCAGAAGCACTTAATCACGATGATGACAATACGGAAGAGGCGTCGATTCAACTCGCTCGCGCTAATGACGTATTACCCACGGAGATTCACATTTTACCGGTGGCATCGCGCCCGTTTTTTCCGGGACAAGCCGTACCGTTGATGATGGATGCCGCGCACTGGTCGCCGACGATGCGTGCAGTCGCCGACACCGAACACAAAATGCTCGGCGTGATTTTGGTCGATAGCGAAACTTCAGAAGAAGCAACTTCTGCACAATTTCGCGCTATTGGCACCGCCTGTCGCGTGCATCGCATTCATCAACAAGACGGACATTTGCAAGTATTAGTCGAATGTTTACAACGGTTTCGCGTTACGGGCTGGCTAAATGAAACCGCACCATTTTGTGCTCGCGTGACCTATTTACCAGAGCCAATTGGCGCACCGAGCAGCGATATCAAAGCCTATGCAATGGCGGTCATCAATACGATTAAAGAATTGCTGCCGCTCAATCCGCTATACGTTGAAGAATTGCGGATGTTTTTAGATCGTTTCGGTCCAGATGATCCATCACATTTGTCTGATTTTGCTGCAAGTCTCACCACTTCAACGAAAGATCAATTACAAGAAGTATTAGAAATTCTGCCATTGCTGCCGCGCATGGAAAAAGTGCTGGTTTTATTAAATAACGAACTGGAATTGGCGCGAGCACAACAGAAGATTCGGCGCACTGTTGAAGATAAAATGCAGAAGCAACAGCGCGAATTCTTTTTGCGCGAGCAATTGAAAGCAATTCAGAAAGAACTCGGCATTGCGAAAGACGATCGCACCGCTGAAATCGACAAATTTCGATTGCGATTAAAAGAGCTGACGCTAACAGAACAAGCGCAAAAACGGGTTGAAGAAGAATTAGAAAAAATGGGAATGCTGGAGACTGGTTCGCCAGAATACGCCGTTACCCGCAACTATTTAGATTGGATTACGCTTTTACCTTGGGGCAAACATTCTAAAGATAAACTTGATTTGAAACGCGCTCGCCGCGTCCTCGATCACGATCATTACGGATTGGAAGATGTTAAATTGCGCATTCTTGAATTCCTTGCAGTGGGTATTCACAAAGGCGAAATTGCCGGGTCGATTATTTTATTAGTTGGACCGCCAGGTGTGGGCAAAACATCAATTGGTCGTTCTATTGCAGATGCGCTGGGTCGGCGCTTTTATCGCTTTTCCGTTGGTGGCATTCGTGATGAAGCAGAAATAAAAGGTCATCGTCGTACTTATATCGGTGCAATGCCCGGTAAATTTTTGCAAGCGATAAAAGAAACTGAAACTTCCAATCCAGTAATTCTGTTAGATGAGATCGACAAAATTGGTGCGTCTTATCACGGCGATCCAGCATCTGCATTATTAGAAGTGCTTGATCCAGAACAGAATGTTGATTTTCTTGATCATTATCTTGATCTGCGTTTTGATTTGTCAAAAGTGCTGTTCGTGTGCACTGCGAATCAATTAGATAGTATTCCCGCGCCGCTGCTTGATCGCATGGAAGTCATTCAATTATCGGGCTACATTGCTGAAGAAAAATTGCAAATTGCGAAAAAGTATCTATTACCTCGGCAATTGGAACGAGCAGGTTTAGCAAAAGACAGCGTGAAAATGGATACCAAAACGCTCCGTGCGTTAATTGATGGTTATGCGCGAGATGCAGGAGTGCGACGCTTAGAGAAACAGCTCGGAAAAATTGTGCGCAAAATTGCCGTACAATTATTAGAAGGTAAATTAACGCCAATTCGTGTCCGCGATGATGATTTGAAAAGTTATCTCGGCGGCGCAGTATTCCGCGATGAACGCAAATTATCTGGTCCAGGTGTCATTACCGGGCTGGCGTGGACAGCAATGGGTGGCGCGACCTTATCAATTGAAGCGGTGCGAACGCATAGCTTTACTCGCGGCTTTAAATTGACTGGGCAGCTCGGCGAGGTAATGAAGGAATCAGCCGAAATTGCGTATGGTTATTTAATTGGTCATGCCCAAGAGTTTGGCGCTAATCCGAGCTTTTTTGAAAATGCGTTCATTCATGTTCATGTTCCCGCTGGTGCGACACCAAAAGATGGACCATCTGCAGGAATTACTTTGGTCAGTGCGCTATTGTCATTAGCCCGCAATCAACCAGTGCGGCGCATTGCAATGACTGGTGAAATTACCTTGACTGGTGAAGTATTTCCGGTCGGTGGTATTCGTGAGAAATTAATTGCTGCGCGGCGAGCGGGAATAAAAGAAATCATTTTGCCGGAAGATAATCGCAGCGATTTTGAAGAAGTGCCGGAGCATGTACGGAAAGGTTTAAAGGTGCATTTTGCATCGCGCTACAACGATGTGCTGCCATTGTTGTTTTAATTGAGTTTCATTGCAAACTTGATTAGTTCCGCGATTTGAAAGTAATGCAAATCGCGGAATGATAATTTGCTTCACAGTTGTTAATTTAATCTGTTGCAAATTATGCGCATTACTATCAATCAATTCTCGCGCTGCTGCCGTATAAGTTTTAATCGTTATTTACGGCTATTCCGCGCTAAATTCAACGCCAATAACCGCTGCAATATCTCCGCTTCATTGAATTCGGCTGCGTCATTTTCCCAACCATACGCTGCGGCAACAGCTAAATCCAATTGCCGATGCGCATTTGCCAGCGACGCTGGATGTTCATTATACAAATTAGTCAAAGTACGCTTTTTTAATTTTGCAGCGTATTCTGGTTTAGGGAGAATGCGATCAAGATAACCAGCAACAACTTCTGGCTGGCGTTCAATCCATTCCGGCGGATTTAACCATTCTTCACGCAATTGATTTAATTGAAATACAGCCTCAGCAATCGCTTTAGCATTGTCTTGATATTCGGCTGCGACTGTCGGAATGACTGCACCACTATCCAATGTTTCAATTGCACCACCAGTATCCGCTGGCGTTAAACCTATTGGAAAAGGAAAGGTTTCAAATGTCGTGGTTGGCGTATAACGCGGCGTTGCGCCTAAACTGGTTCCCATTCGCAATGCCCATATTTCATGGAAATGCGAATGTAAAATACCGAATGTGGTGTCATCGGCGCGAGCGATAACAATTAACTGTTGATCTGGAAAAACACGTTTATCAAGCCATACAAATAGCCGATGCTTGGCAACCATTGGTGTTGCAATATAACGAGCAAGTGGATTTAACGCTGTGCGAATTTCAATGCCAGAACGTCCCAATCGCCACCAATATGTTTTGCGTTTTTCATCTCGTTGCGCTTCTCGCTGTGCTTTAACGTGCTCCAAAACATATTCAAATGGTGCTTCATAAAATGCTGCTTGATTCTCTGATAGAGAATTGCCATAATCAATTAACCAATTATCAGATGATCGACGGGCAATATCCATACCATTTGCCCAAGGTTTTAATACATCTAAGTTTGATTTTCCATGTGCGTTTGGTAAATTAAGCCACTGTCTAGCAAGATCGCCCGGAACATCAAACTGTCCAACTTTGGCAAGTCCTCTAATGCAAGCACCGCTGTTTTCTTTTAATGATTTCGCTGTCGTTAAATCCGCTTTCGTTTCATTATTTATACCCGTCAAATCTGCATAAATTTCTGCAACTGCTTCGCCATTCAAAACTGGTTTTAATTTCGTATTCCCAAAGCAAATTAAACTGACGCGCACTGCTGCGCCGCTGTTAATCCAAGGTTCATCTGACCACGCATTAAAAATGGTCGTTGTTGCACAAATGCGTTCTAATACTTTGCGATTTGCGCCGCCGCGAATTGAATTCGTTGATACTAAACCGGCAGCTTTAGCTTTTCCAATTTCAATTTGCATTCGCGCCTTTTCAAACCAATACGTCACGAAATCCGCACCACCGGAAATACGCCCAGCATAAATTGTTTCCAATGTTGAAAAATAATCATCACCCAATACACTGCGCTTTTTACTGCCGCCCAAAAACGGTGGATTGCCGACAATGACATCAGCGGCTGGCCAATGCGGTTCAGCGCCATCTGCATTCACCACTGCATCACGTTGGTCAATGATGTTAATCTTCTTCAGAATTGGATTTTTTGCTAATGAGAAGCCGTGATTTAACATCCATTGAATTTCACCAATCCACACTGTCACCCGCGCCAATTCAGCAGCATAAGCATTCAATTCAATGCCCAGCACATTCTCCGGCCCAACTTTGGGAAAACTGGCGGGTAAACCCAAACGCTCGGCATCTAAAATCACCTCGTGCTCT
This sequence comes from Chromatium okenii, assembly GCF_002958735.1. Taxonomy (GTDB): domain Bacteria; phylum Pseudomonadota; class Gammaproteobacteria; order Chromatiales; family Chromatiaceae; genus Chromatium; species Chromatium okenii_A. Next base: position 405,593 of record NZ_PPGH01000035.1, read on the forward strand.
AAATCTTTTAATCCGCGCAACGCCAATAATAAAAAGTTTCCCGAACCGCAAGCCGGATCAATAATACGAAAATTTTGCAGCCGCATTAAAAAATCCCGACAGCGTTTTTCAATCTGCTTTTTCGCTTTCGCTTCGGCATTGCTGGCATCAGTTCGCACTTTTCCGACTTTATTCGCAGCTTCAGTCGTTAGCGCAGTCGTATTTGCGGTCGCAATTGCTTTATCAGCCTTACTTTTTAATCCCGCCACCTTTTCAAGTAATGCCGCAATTGCAGTTTGTTGAGTGCGCCATTCTGCCCGCAATGGCTCAAGCACCACCGGATTGACCAGCCGCATAATTGATGCCGGATCGGTATAATGCGCTCCGAGTTGTTCACGCTGATTTGGATCCAATCCGCGCTCAAATAAGGTTCCCAAAATACTTGGCTCAATCGCTGACCAATTCAACTGCGCCAATTCCCGCAACGTGACCACATCAGCGCGATTTAATGGCAGCGGCGTTGCGGCATCAAATAATCCGCCATTAAACCAATCAACTGGGTCATTACCAAAAAAGCCGCCGGTTGCCATCGTATTAAATAAATTGGTCAATGTTGCCGGTAAATGTTCCAAGCGTTGCTGCCCAATTTCCAATAACTTGCTGAATAACTGATTGGGCAATAAACCAATATCTTCCGCAAAGAAACAAAACAAAATCTGCTGGCAAAAATGCGCAACCTGTGTGGTGTCGTGACCACGTTCGCATAATGTTTGCGCCAATTCACCAAATTGTCGCGCCGCCTTTTCCGTTAATTCCGCAGTGGTGAGCGTGGGGCGCAAACGTTCTGGTTCGGTAAATGCCCATTTCAATAACCGCAATTGCGCGGGATCGCGTAAATCATTTAGCGCCAATTGATGCTTATCAGGCACAGTGCCATTAAATGCCGTATGAATAATGATGTGTTCCATATCGGAAACAATTAACAGCGGCGGATTTCCCAATGCTGGTGCGTAGCGATGCAGTTGGACAAAGGCTTCATTTAAGTTTTTGCGTTTGCCTTTGTATTCCCAGCCAAAGCAATTGCGTTTCCACACATCCGCCCAACCATCGCTGCCGGTGGTTTTCTTTGCGCCGCGTTCAAAGCAATAAAACTCGCCGTTTGGATCAATTTCTGCTGGTGTTGGTTCATTTAATAACCGACATAAATCAATAAAATGCTCCTGCGCTGCCGAGCGTTCTTTAAGCGTGGTGGCTTGCCATTTAGCAATAAATTGGTCTGGCGTCATGGGTGGTATTCTCTGCAACGAAATAACTAAAAATACCGAAGATAAAAAAGCTCGTTTTGCAAACGGATTTCAATGGTATCATCAAATGGCGCAAAAGTAAGAATTACAAACTGCGTCATTTACTTTAATCTATTAGCACAGGGCGTTATTTATCTCATAACAATCTATAAAAAATCAGAACGCAACAATATCAACGTTAATGACATTAAAAAGGTGCTGCTGTGAACATTGATAAAATCGCCGCCGCCATCGAAACGGATGCCGGAATTGATTTGCCTGATTTACGCGCCAGCCTTGCAGAAATGCAGGCGGACATTGTTGGACGACTGTCAACACCTGAGCAATTGCTAGTGAGAGCAGCGCGTCATCACTTAAACCTGTCATAACAGCAATTTGCCGATTTAATTCAAACCCCAGTTGCCACGCTGCGCGATTAGGAGTAGGGACGATTTAAGCCACCAGGAGCTGCATTGTGTTTGTTAAAAATCACGCTGAAGCGTCCCGAATTATTAACCGAATTAGCGGCTTAATTCCTGCCACCTTTGTTCAAAAGGGAAAGAAAAGCCTTTTTCACAGAATGAAATAATCGCCTGCGTTTTCGCTAAAGAGAGAAATAAAAACCCCCTTTGAAAAAGGGGGTTGGTGGATTTAAACAGGTTTAACGCCAGTGTACGCTTCCAATCGTTTCAATAACTCAGGAAAACGCTCCACGAAAAACAGCGGCTGCGTCTCGCGGGGATTATTCGGGCTGGTTTCATTGCGCCCGTATTGCAAACCCTCCTCGGTCAAACTCCAGAACCATTTAATTGTGTTGCCAGTGCTCTTGCGTGAAAGATGTTCCAGAATGCCCATTGCTTCTAATGCGGGATTGACGATCTTGGCAACGCGATGACCGAGCGGATGTTCGATCTCTTTCAATAGCGGAGTGATCGCTCTGACCAATGGCTCATCGACATAATCCGGTAAAAAAGCGGGTGAAATGTGTTCACTCTCAGCGATCTTCGTCAGCATCCGAATCTTACTGGTGTCTGACATGCGCAACATTCGCGCTGCTGCTTCAGCAATATAAATCGCAATAGCCAGTTCTCTGCTAATGAAAGCGTGATCTGATGCTGTATTGCGTGGATTGATTGCCTGCCCCTGCGTCCAATAATCCCAGAGCGCATCATCACATTCATTCTGATAAGCAATGACGGTCTCGCGGATGTCTGGCTTGACTTTATTCGGGTGAATAGTCATCAGCCAACCGGGGAGTTTGCGGAGTGGGAGGCATGAAACAGCACGACGTTGATCGTCACCCGGCATCTGCATGGTGATTTCCACCATGCAGGTAGAAAAGCGTTGATTTTGCGTTATTTTTACGTGCTGAGATTTCCAATCAAGCCCCATACCCTCAACGACAGGCTTCATCGGTGTGTACGGAACGCCGTCGATGTCAACGAGGAAAAGGGTTGTATTGCGGAATGGAACGGGAATGAGAGAATTGCGGTTATTCATAATGAAATCCTGCTAGTTTTTCTGAAACAATAAACTGCCTAAAAATCAGGCATCCCGCAGGAGCTTCAGACCGCTAACAGACGGCGGGTTTATTCGTGAGCTTGTTGCCATGCCCCTTATTTCACCGCACTCCAACGGAATGCCTTCAACCGTGGTGCTGTAGTGCACAAAAAAGTAGGCATTAAAAAAACCGCTAACTCTCGTGTGCGGTAACGCTGTCAGGTGTGTCTGAAGCACCTGTCAATAGCAAAACACGCCAACAAACCAATGTCAACCACTAAATCAATTCTCTTTTTTCCGCGCCAGATTCAACGCTAATAATCGCTGTAAAATCTCCGCTTCATTCAATTCCGCTGCGTCATTTTCCCAGCTATAAGCTGCGGCGACTGCCTGATCTAATTTGACATGTGCATTCACCAGCCACGCCGGTTTTTTATTATACAAATTGGTCAGAGTGCGCTGTTTTAATTGCGCTGAGAATTCAGGTTTAGGAATGATGCGATCAGGATAATCGGCGACGATTTCCGGCTGGCGTTCAATCCATTCCGGCGGATTTAACCAATTCTCACGTAATTGATTGAGTTGAAATGCTGCCTCCGCAATAGCGATTGCATGATCTCGATATTCTGCTGCAACCGTCGGAATGATCGCGCCACTTTCCAATGTTTCAATTGCGCCGCCAGTATTTGCTGGCGTTAAACCAATTGGAAAAGGGAAAGTTTCAAATGTCGTGGTTGGCGTATAGCGCGGCGTTGGCCCTAAACTCGTTCCCATCCGCAATGACCATAATTCATGGAAACGAGAATGCAAAATGCCGAAAGTAGTGTCATCAGCGCGGGAAATAGCAATTAATTGTTGATCTGGAAGAACGGTAACATTTAACCAAGAAAAATTACGATATTTAGCCATTGTTGGCGTGGCGATATATCGATAAAGATATTTCAACGCACTTCGCATTCCCGGTCTTGCTTCAGCATGTCGCCACCAATATCGTCGATAAGATTCCCTGTTATTATTTTCCCTGATTGGTTTGACTTTTTCTGTTAAATAAGTAAATGGCATTTCATAAAATGCTGCATCATTTTCTGATATATCAATTCCAAAATCGATAATCCAAACGTCTCGATCACGCCTCGTAAGATCAATTCCATTGCATAGAGGGCGCAAAACTATTGCATTAGATTTGCCATTTGGATTAGGCAAAGTCAGCCATTGACGCGCCAAATTGCCAGCAATATCAAAAGCACCCTTTTTTGATGCACCCATACAACAGGCATTGGCATTTTCAATCAGCGGCTTTGCTGTAGTTATATCCGACCCAGCTTCAATACTGCCAGCTGTCAAATCTGCATAAATTGCTGCAACTTCTGCATTATTCAAAACTGGCTTTAATTTCGTATTCCCGAAGCAAATTAAACTCACGCGAACGGCTGCGCCGCTGTTAATCCAAGGCTCATCTGACCACGCATTAAAAATCGTCGTCGTCTTACAAATGCGCTCTAATACTTGACGATTTGCTCCGCCACGAATGGAATTGGTTGACACCAAACCAGCAGCGTTGGCTTTTTCCAATTCAATCTGTGTTCGCGCCTTTTCAAACCAATACGTCACCAAATCCGCACCTGCTGGAATGCGCCCAGCATAAATCGTTTCTAGTGCCGTAAAATAATCATCACCCAATACGCTGCGTTTTTTGCTGCCACCTAAAAACGGCGGATTGCCGACAATGACATCAGCGGTTGGCCAATTCGGCTCGCTGCCGTCCGCATTTACCACTGCATCACGTTGATCAATGATATTGATAGTTTTCAGAATTGGATTTTTTGCCAATGAAAAACCGTGATTCAGCATCCATTGAATTTCACCAATCCAAACTGTGACCCGTGCCAATTCCGCTGCATAAATGTTTAATTCAATTCCGAGCACATTTTCTGGTCCAACCTTGGGAAAACTGGCGGGCAAACCCAATCGCTCTGCATCTAAAATAACCTCGTGTTCTAAATCCTTCAAACCGCGCAATGCTAATAATAAAAAGTTCCCAGAACCACACGCAGGATCAAGCACACGGAAATTTTGCAACCGCATTAAAAAATCCCGACAGCGTTTTGCAATCTGTCTTTGCGCTGCTGTCTCAGCGTCTCTGGCTTTTTCTCTGATTTCTCTTATATCTTCAACTAATTTAGTGGTTAATTTCGCCGTACTCGCCGTTGAAATTGCCTTATTAACTTTGCTTTTTCGCGCAGCAATTTTATCAACCAATTTTGTAATCGCAGCCTGCTGAAGACGCCATTCTTCGCGCAATGGATCAAGCACTACTGGATTGACCAGCCGCATAATTGAAGCCGGATCGGTATAATGCGCACCAAGTTGTTCACGCTGATTTGGATCCAATCCGCGCTCGAATAACGTGCCGAAAATACTTGGTTCAATTGCCGACCAATTCAATTGCGCCAATTCTCGCAGCAATTTCACATCATTGCGAGTTAACGGCAACGGCGATGCGGCATCAAATAATCCGCCATTAAACCAATCAACCGGATCATTCCCAAAGAATCCACCAGTTGCCATCGTATTAAACAGATTAGTCAGCGTTGGTGGCAAATGTTCCAAACGCTGCTGCCCGATTTCCAATAATTTACCAAACAATTTATTGGGCAATAAACCAATGTCATCAGCGAAAAAACAAAATAGAATTTGCTGACAAAAATGCGCAACTTGCTGGGTATCGTGACCACGTTCGCACAAGGTTTGCGCCAATTCGCCAAATTGACGCGCTGCTTTTTCGGTTAATACCGCAGTAGTGAGCTTTGGGCGCAAGCGTTCTGGTTCGGTAAATGCCCATTTTAATAACCGCAAGTTATCGGGATTGCGCAAATCTTCCAGCGCCAATGAATACTTATCAGGGACAGTGCCATTAAATGCCGTATGAATAATGATTTGTTCCATATCAGAAACAATCAGCAGCGGCGGATTTCCCAATGCTGGCGCGTAGCGATGGAGCTGAACAAATGCGTCATTCAAGTTTTTGCGCTTGCCTTTGTATTCCCAGCCAAAGCAATTGCGTTTCCACACATCCGCCCAACCATCGCTGCCGGTGGTTTTCTTTGCGCCGCGTTCAAAGCAATAAAACTCGCCGTTTGGATCAATTTCTGCTGGCGTTGGTTCATTTAATAATCGACACAAATCAATAAAATGCTCCTGCGCTGCCGAGCGTTCTTTTAACGTGGATGCTTGCCATTTAGCAATAAATTGGTCAGGTGTCATGGGCGGTATTCTCTGGAATTCCTAAATTGCCGAACATTCTTGCACTACTAACTGCATTAGCATAACATGATTCAATAATTAACTGCTGGTTCCACGATGTATTTTTAACCGTTACACTTCAGTCACTACAGATAACGCACGTCATCGCAAAAAATTAGGATGAAATCCATGACTGACCTTTTTCAACCGTATCAATTGGGTAATTTGAAACTTGCTAATCGCATTGTGATGGCGCCATTAACCCGCAGCCGCGCTGGTGCGGGCGATGTCCCAACGCCATTGATGGCGACCTATTACTGCCAACGCGCCAGCGCCGGTTTAATCATCTCGGAAGCGTCGCAAATCTCGCCGCAGGGCAAGGGCTACATTCAAACGCCGGGCATTTATAGCGCCGAGCAAATCGCGGGCTGGCGGCAAATCACCGATGCAGTGCACGCGGCTGGCAGCAAAATCGTGATTCAGTTGTGGCACGTCGGGCGGATTTCGCACCCAGAACTGCAACCGAATGGCGCGTTACCGGTTGCGCCGTCCGCAGTGTTGCCGGTTGGTCAGGTATTTACTGGGCGCGGAATGGTGGATTTAGTGACGCCTCGCGCTTTGGAACTCGCTGAAATTCCTAGCTTAATCGCTGATTATCGGCAAGCAGCAAGCAATGCGCGTGACGCAGGTTTTGACGGCGTGGAGATTCACGCGGCCAACGGCTATTTGCTGGATCAATTTCTGCGCGACAAAACCAATCGGCGCAGCGATGAATACGGCGGCAGCATTGAAAATCGCGCTCGCCTGCTGCTCGAAGTGACTGATGCAGTGCTGGAAGTGTCGGAAAAAGAACGGGTTGGCGTGCGGCTGTCGCCGTTATCGCCGGTCAACGATATTGATGACAGCGACCCAGAGCCGCTGTTTACCCACGTTGTGCGGGAATTATCGCAGCGCGGAATTGGTTTTCTGCACGTCATCGAAGGCATCACTGGCGGAGCGCGTGATACCGGACATTCGTTCCAACTCAATCGGTTACGCGAATTGTTTGCCGGAACTTACATCGCCAACAATGGCTACACCCGCGAGCTGGCGCTGGCAGCTCGTGAGACCAACAGCGCCGATCTCATCGCCTTCGGAAAAGCGTTCATTGCCAATCCCGATTTGGTGGAGCGGTTGCAGCAAAATGCGCCACTGAATGAACCTGATCCCGCAACGTTTTATGGCGGCGCAGAAGTCGGTTACACCGATTATCCGGCGCTGTTTGTGTGAGGAATGCGCCCGTGAGCGACTGCGTAGCGATGATTTTAGCGGCGGGACGCGGCGAACGAATGCGTCCGTTGACCGATCACACGCCCAAACCATTGCTGCCGGTTGCTGGTAAACCGTTGATTGTGCATCACATTGAACGGCTGGCAGCGGCTGGCTTCCGCCAGTTGGTCATCAATCACGCGCATCTTGGCGAGCAAATCGTCGCTGCACTTGGCGACGGCGCAGCGTTCGGGGTGCAAATTCGTTATTCCGCCGAAGCGCCAGCGGCATTGGAAACCGGCGGCGGGATTTTTCAGGCACTACCGCTGCTCGGTGCTGCGCCGTTTTTAGTCATCAACGGCGACATTTGGACGGATTGCGATCTGAGCACGCTGGCGCTAAATGCCGACGATTTAGCGCAGCTCGTATTGGTAAATAATCCGCCGCAGCATCCGCTGGGCGATTTTCATTTAACGGAGAATGGGCGAGTGCTGGCGGATGGTACGCCGCGCCTGACGTTTAGCGGAATTGGCTTGTATCGACCGGCATTATTTGCGAATTGCCAGCCCGGTGCATTTCCATTAGCGCCGCTGCTGCGAACGGCAATGGCGAATAAACAAGTCGGCGGTCAATTCCATTGCGGGCGTTGGTTTGATATTGGTACGCCGGAGCGATTGGCGGAATTGAATCAATTGCTGCGGCGGAATGAAAATGCGCGTGTCGAGCAACAATAAAGTGGTTGCTCGACCGATGCGCTTGCCGCATTGCTCATTTCACGGCATTTGATCGAGACCAATTGCCGATGAAGCGCGAGGCGTTTTATTGGTTGTACGCAACAGCAATGGCATCATGACGATTAACGTCCCTAATAACAGCACAATCTCAAATGCGTAAACGGATTCATAACCAATGACCATATCGCCGATTTTAATCCCCAGTGATCCCGTACTTGCTAAATTGGAAATAAGATCGCGCATTCCGCCACCAAATGCCATCGCCACGCCATTTGCTGTTGCCTGTACTGCGCCCCATGCGCCAAGCGCCAAACCGCTGTGTCCACCTTCCGCTAAATCCATTGCCGCAGTTAATGTGCCAATGGCAAATAAACCCGCACCAAATCCAATTAACGTGGTGCCGACGCGAAATAACGCAGTTGATTCAAGTGCCGCAGCGAAAATGACGGCGGCAAATGCAAATAAGCCAACTGCTGCGCCACTTGCGGATAAACGATAAGTATTGCCACCACGTCCGAGTACTCGCGCTGCCAGCGCAAATGCCACCAACGTTCCGCCAGACAGCAGCGCCGTCAACGCAGTCGTTTGCGACACGGTCATTCCGAGCACTTGTCCGCCGTAGGGTTCCAGCAAAATGTCCTGCATCGTGAATCCTGCTGTGCCCAAACCTACTGCCACTAATAAACGGCTGGCGCGTCCGCCCTGCGAAAAGTCGCGCCAAGTCTCCATAAATGGCGGACGCGGTGGCGGTGCGGCAGCGCGGGTGCGATCAATCGCTTCTTGTCGCCACAGCGCAATAACGTTGAGCAGCAAAGTTGCTGCTGCTGCGCCTTGAATCAGTTGAATTAACAATTGCGGCGTGAAATGGGTCAATAATTTGCCGAACAGCAGCGAACTCAACAGCATTCCAACGAGCAGCGTCACGTACAGCAGCGCCACCACGCGAGGACGTTTTTCCGCTGGCGCGAGATCAGTTGCCAGCGCCAGCCCTGCTGTTTGCGTGGTGTGCAAGCCCGCGCCCACCAGTAAAAATGCGCCCGCTGCGCCAATTTTTCCCAGAAAATTCATGTCGTTGGCGGTATCTGATAACAGCAGCAGCGCAAATGGCATGATGGAAAAACCGCCAAATTGCAGCAGACTGCCGATCCAAATATAGGGAATGCGCCGCAACCCAAATGCCGAACGGTGATAATCGGAGCGATAGCCGATCAATGCGCGTAATGGCGCGAACACCAGCGGCAGTGCGACCATTGTCGCCACCAGCCACGTTGGAACGTGAAGCTCAACCACCATGACGCGGTTAAGTGTGCCGGTCAGCAATACCATTGCCATGCCGACCGAGACTTGAAACAGTGACAGTCGCAATAAACGGCTCAATGGCAAATCCGGCGTGGCGACATCGGCAAAGGGCAAAATCCGGCGCAAAAATTGCCGCCAAGTGAGTAACTGTGGGTTCTGGGAATGATTCATCGCGTTCCTGAAAATGGGTGTAAATGCTTGATTGTAGAGTCTGCTGATTTTAAGGCCGAATATCGCTTTTCAGTTGTTAGTGACCACGGTGTTTCCTGCTGACAACCGAAAACTTCTAAAATCATTCCGCAGCAGGTGGCACGATGCACACGCAAACGCTTGATAATTTTGATGATCTTTCCGTGTGGTCGCCGATCACTTCCGGGCAAGCGCAGTTGATTCTCACGCCGATTGCCGCGCCAGCGAGTCTGGCGATGCAACTCGCATTTGATTTTGCGGGTGGCGGTGGATTCGTCGTCGCTCGCCGCGAGCTGGCGCTGAAGTTGCCGGACAGTTACGCGCTGTTGCTGGATGTCCGCGCTGCCGCGCCAGCCAATGCGTTTGAATTCAAAGTGATTGATCCCAGCGGCGCGAATGTGTGGCGTTATCGAGATGATGCCTTTGATTTCACGACGGATTGGCGAACGCTGCGCATTCCCAGCAAAGCGTTGACCTTCGGTTGGGGACCGGCTGGCGGTGGTGTCGCGCATGAAGTCGGCGCAATTGAAATCGTGATTGCAGCGGGTCCGGGCGGTTGTGGCGAATTGACGGTTGCCAATTTGCGTTTGGAAAACCGCACACCAACGCAGATGCCGTTAATCAGCGCCAGCTCTGCGCAATCCGATCACGCCGCAGTGTGCGCGATGGACGGTGATGCAGCGACTTGTTGGCGAGCTGCGCAGTTGCCCGCTGTTTTAGACCTTGATTTTCAGGATGAACGCGATTACGGCGGCGTGATTTTGCGCTGGGCAGAACCGACAGCGCGGCAGTTTGCCTGTGCGCCAGCGACGACGGCACAACTTGGCGCAGTCTTTATGTCGCACCTCGCGCTGCCGGTGATTGCAACGCAGTCTATTTGCCCGACGGCTGTTCGCGGTGGCTGCGGCTGATGGTTGATCAATCCCAGCCTGTTGATAAATCTCCCCAACCCGCCGGTTTCATCAAATCCCCCAACCCCCCTTTTTCAAAGGGGGGCTTTCAGCTTCTTCTTTTGAGCAAGGGCTTTCTGCTTCTCCCCACTTTGAAAAAGACACCTCTTCATCTCCCCCCTTTGAAAAAGGGGGGCAGGGGGGGATTTCTTCTACTGGCGTGATCGCAATTGAGCTGCAGCCGGAAGGTTTCGCCGTTCAATCAACGATTTCTTTCACAATTGGCTGCCGCTGCGCCGCGAGGTCGTTATCCGCGCTGGCTGTATCGAGAGCAGAGTTATTGGACGCCGGTCGATGTGCCAAATGGAACGTGGCGGCGCTGTTTAATGAAGAAGGCATGGTCGAAATTCGCCGCGCTGGGTTCGCAGTGGAACCGGTGCTGATCGTCGGCGAAAAGACGCTGGTGACGTGGGCAGATTGCACGATTGAGCAGCAACTGGTGCAGCAACCGCTGCCGTTGCCGCGAGCAATATGGCGCTGGCGCGATCCGACGAGCGCGACCAGTTTGCAATTAACCGTGACCGCCAGCGCCAGCAACGTCGCCGCTGCAACCTGCTTTCAACTCAGTTATCAGCTTGAAAATCAAAGCGATACGCCGATAACCGTGCAGCTCGGCGTACTGGTGCGCCCGTTTCAAGTGTCACCGCCTTGGCAACATTGGCGCGACATCGGCGGCGTGAGTCCGATTCACACGCTGGCGTATCGGGACGGCGCAGTTTGGGTGAATGACGCGCTGGCGCTCGTGCCGGTCACGCCGCCGAGCGCGTTTGGCGCAGCGGCATTTGATGAAGGCGCAATCACCGAGGCGCTGGCAGCGGACGCATTGCCCAGCGCCCACGCCGTCAATGACCCATTTGGTTATGCTTCCGGCGCATTGTTATTTGCCATGACGCTGGCAGCGGGCGAATGCCGTGAAATTGTAGTGAATGCACCGAGTAATGAAAGTTATCAATTGACAATTGAGAGCTTTCAATTCACAGATAATTCATTAAACGCTGCGCAAAAACAATGGACGCGGGCGCTTGGCGCAGTGCATTTTCAATTGCCGTTAATCGCACAGGATTATCTCCACGCTGCGTTGGGTTCATTGGCACATATTTTGATTACGCGCAGTGGCGCAGCATTACAGCCCGGCGCTCGGCGCTATACCCGTTCGTGGATTCGAGACGGCGCAGGCATGGTCGCCGCATTATTACGCTTTGGTCGCCCACAGGATGCTGAAGCATTTATTCGTTGGTATGCACCATTTCAATTGCCAGATGGCAATGTTCCGTGCTGTGTTGACGATGAAGGCGCAGATTGGTTGCCGGAGCATGACAGTCACGGTCAATTGATTTTTGTGATTGCTGAGTATTACCGCTTCACTGGCGATCTTCAATTCATTCAAGAATTCTGGCCGACCATTCAACGCGCCGTGAACTATTTAGAACAACTCCGCACCGAACGCCTCACTGCGTATTATCAAGCGGATGAACATCGTGCCTGTTTTGGTTTATTGCCAGAATCAGTCAGCCACGAAGGTTATTTAGCGCATCCAGTGCATTCTTATTGGGATGATTTCTGGGCACTGCGCGGATTAAAAGATGCTGTATTGCTGGCGCAGGTAATGAATAAAACGGAAGAAGCAGCACATTTCACCGCATTGCATGACGATTTTAATTGCACACTTCATGCCTCGCTTACAACGCACCATGACCGAACGCGGCATTGATTTTTTACCCGGTTCGGTTGAATGGGCTGATCCCGATCCAACGGCCACCGCAAATGCGCTCACGTTAATTGATGACCTGCATCAATTACCGATTGCCATATTAAACCGTAGCTTTGATTTATTTATGGAACGTTTTCGCGCCATGCACGGCGAATCACCAGTTGCGTGGACGAATTACACGCCGTATGAAATTCGCATTATTGGCGCATTAATACGCTTAGGGCGACGCGATGACGCGCATGAATTAGCGCGGTTTTTTCTCAATGAACGTCGCCCGCCAGTTTGGAATCAATGGCCAGAAATTGCATGGCGCAATCCGCGAGCGCCTGGTCATCAAGGCGATTTACCACACGCGTGGATTAGCGCCGAATACTGTCTGGTCTTTCGTGATTTTTTTGTTTACGAACGCGACAGCGATCAATCATTAGTCATTGGCGCAGGTATTCTCTCAGCATGGCTTGATGCGGGTGACATCATCATCAACGCATTGCCAACAGCTTATGGTCTCATTGATCTGCAATTCCAACGTCAAGCAAATGGCAGCGTTACCGCACAAATTGGCGGATCATTCCGCTCTCCACCCGGCGGAATTCAGCTTGCATTACCAGCATAATTCATTGAGAAAAAACCGATGTATATCATAAAAAGATCATTCACTATGCAAAGAATCATTGCTCTGCTGCTTTTATTTTCAATCGCGTCTGTTGCACCAGCACAAGAGACCGCCTTATTAAATCGTTGTTGGTCGCCAGAACAACTGCATAGCACACCCAAAGAACGCATTATTCGCAAGCATCAGCCTATTAACAACAATCCACCAGAGCAACTACTTTATCATCAGCCACGCCAGCCACTCGCGCCGAATTTCGCGCAATCTATTCGTGCTGTTACGCCCGCAAATCGCGAGAAACTGATTGCATTAACTTTTGATTTATGTGAACAAGCAGGCGAAGTTGCGGGCTATGATGGCGCAATTGTGGATTTGCTTCGTGCTGAAAATGTTCATGCCACTTTTTATGCAGGTGGTCAATGGATGCGCTCTCATCCAGAACGCACCATGCAATTAATGGCTGATCCCCGTTTTGAAATCGGTAATCACGCTTGGACACATGGCAATTTACGGGTTTTGCGCGGACAAGAAATTGATGAACAAATTGAATGGACGCAAGCGCAATATGAATTGCTAAGAAATCAACTTTTAGCCCGCGCTTGTGCTACTGAATTACCAGAAAATGTTGCAGCAATGATCCCCAAATCACCTGCTACATTTCGTTTCCCTTATGGAACCTGTGATGCAATTGCATTAAAACAGGTTGCGCAAGCTGGATTATTTCCAATTCAATGGAATATCGTTACTGGTGATCCTAGTAAAGGACAAACTGCAAAACAAATTGTAACTGCCGTATTAAATCAATTGCGTCCTGGTTCAATTGTCGTTGCTCATGCCAATGGGCGTGGCTGGCACACCTATGAAGCAATGAAAATACTTATTCCTGAACTGAATAAACGCGGTTATCATTTTGTCACGGTGAGCCAACTGTTAAATTCTGGTGAAATCATTACTGCTGAAAGTTGCTATGAAAATCATCCGAATGATAATCTAAGTTATGACAAATTATTTGGGCGAGGAACACAATGAACGATCATCAATCTTTTGCGCTTGACACCTACCATTTAAGTCCTGAACTTAAATTAGCACTACTCACAAAAAGTGATGCAGCAGAGATTGCGATACAATTAACCAATATGGAGCCTTGGCAATCACTCGGATTCACAGCAATGGGACTTGCGCGTTACCTCGTTCGTATTGATCCCAATTTCCATTGCTATTGTGTGTTCGTTGCTGATAAGTTAGCTGGTGTTATCGCCGTGCGTTATCCTTGGTTGCGCGGAAGTTATTTGGAGTTATTGGCAATTTTTACGGAATATCAAAAACACGGCATTGGCAAACAACTGATTGCTTGGCTCGTTCATGAAACAGCGAAACAAAATGCAAATGTTTGGACGACTGTTTCTAATGATAATAATCGTGCACATCACTTCTATTTGCAGAACGGATTTTTACCAATTGGCGATATTCCCGATTTGATTCAATTGGGATGTCACGAAACATTGCTGCGTTTACCCATTACATTAGCGGAGAGCAATCAAACATGATAAAGCCTATTTATTTATTAACGTTGTTATTGATTATATTAACGCAAGATTTAATAGCTGATGATGTGTTTATTCCGAATATGCGGTCACGTCCTAAAGAAGTAGAAACGCAACCAACGGTATCTTGGCATGAATTAACCATGCCGTCACCGCCTTTGCCAAACAATACTGATTTAATTGAGTTAACAATTAACAGAGTGGAATCTCCTTTTCGTTATTTTATTGATAGCAAACATTTACTTGTTAGCGATGATGCAGTGGTGCGTTACACTTTGGTCATTGAAAGCCGCAGTGGTAGCCGCAATCTTTCCTATGAAGGCATTCGTTGCACACCTCAGGGTCAATATAAAGTGTTCGCTTACGGTGTAAATGACCAATTCATTGCATTAAATGAAGCAACGTGGCAACCAATTTCTGATTCTAGTTCAGAGCGTTATCGCAGCGAGCTTTGGCAATTTTATTTCTGTACAAAATCCGAATTTAAGCCGCGCCAGAAATCGGATATACTCAGATTATTAAAAGCAGAAAGTCGATAATATCGATTTTCACCATTCCAAAAATCAGTGACTTCTCTATTTATGTCAAATCCACTCTTGAATGATTCAAAACTTCCTGCATTTTCTGCCATTTACCCAGAGCATATTGAGCCAGCAATTGATGCGCGATTGGCAGCTTGCCGCGAGCACATTGCTGAATTAACAGCAACAATTACTGCGCCAACTTGGGATAATTTTATTGAGCCACTTGATTTTGTGGATGATCAATTAAATCGCACTTGGTCTCCAGTCGGTCATCTCAATGGTGTACTTAATTCCGATGCGCTGCGGGCAGCGTATAACGCTTGTTTACCAAAATTAAGCGATTACGGAACTGAAGTAGGTCAAAATGAAGCCTTATTTAAGGCTTATCAAACTGTTATTCTTCAACCTGATTTAAATGCGCCGCAACGCAAGTTACTTACAAATGCACTGCGTGATTTTCATTTGTCTGGTGTTGATTTACCTGCTGAGAAAAAAGCCCGTTATAAAGCGATTAGTCAAGAATTATCGCAATTAACTAGCGCCTTTGCAGAAAATGTACTTGATGCAACAAATGCGTGGAATAAGTTAATCACAGATTCTGCGCAATTATCAGGATTGCCAGAATCAGCATTGGCTTTAGCACATCAAAACGCTATTCAACATGGTGAGGATGGTTGGCGTTTAACACTTGATATGCCGTCATATTTACCAGTAATGACCTATGCTGAGAATCGAGATTTGCGCTTTGAGTTGTATCAGGCATTTTGTACTCGCGCTTCTAATCAAGGACCACAGGCTGGGCAATGGGATAATAGTGAGAATTTGGAACGTATTCTGGCGCTGCGTCACGAATTGGCGCAATTGCTCGATTTTAATAACTTTGCTGAACGTTCGCTGGCAACAAAAATGGCGCGTTCTCCTTCTGCGGTTTTAGATTTTCTGAATGATCTCGCAAAACATTCAGTGACGCAGGCGCAGCGCGAATTGGCAGAATTAACTGCTTTTGCCCATGATCAATACGGTGCAAATGAATTACAACCTTGGGATATTAGCTATTATTCTGAAAAACTGCGCATGAATCGCTATCAAATTAGCCAAGAAGAATTGCGCCCTTATTTTCCAATTTCACGCGTATTGACTGGATTATTTAGTGTTGTAGAACGGCTATTTGATATTTGTGTTCAGGAATTGAAAGTTTTTGAAACCTATCATCCTGATGTGCGTTTTTTTGAAATACGCGACCGTGCCAGCGGCAATTTACGCGGGCAGTTTTATCTCGATCCTTTTGCGCGTCAACATAAACGCGGTGGCGCATGGATGGATGTGTGTGTTAATCGAATGCGCAATGCAACTCACGAACAACTCCCAGTCGCTTATTTGGTATGTAATTTCACGCCACCAGTAGGAGATACTCCATCATTATTAACGCATCAAGAAGTAGAAACGCTATTCCATGAATTCGGTCATGGGTTGCATCATTTATTAACTAAAATTGATTATCTTGGTGTTGCTGGCATCAATGGTGTGCCGTGGGATGCAGTGGAATTGCCGAGTCAATTTTTGGAAAATTGGTGCTGGGAGCGTGAATCACTTGATTTATTTGCGGCGCATTGGCAAACAGGCGAACCACTACCTGCATCGTTATTTGAACGCATGATTGCTGCCAAGAATTTTCAATCGGGAATGCAAATGGCGCGGCAATTGGAATTTGCGCTATTTGATTTTCGAGTGCATTTAGAATACGACCCAGCACGAGGTGGGCGTATTGCTGAAATCATTGAACAAGTCCGCGAGCAAGTAGCAGTGATTTGTCCGCCAGCATTTAATCGCTTTGCGCACAGCTTTTCGCACATTTTCGCTGGTGGCTATGCCGCAGGTTATTACAGCTATAAATGGGCTGAAGTATTATCAGCTGATGCGTTTTCATTATTTGAAGAACGCGGTGTTTTTGATACGGAAACCGGTCGCGCTTTTTGCGAGCATATTTTAGAAAAAGGCGGTTCTGATGATGCAATGGTGCTGTATATTAATTTCCGTGGTCGTGAACCAAACACTGCGGCATTATTAAGACATAGCGGAATAGCAGCTTAATTGCTCAATCGCTTTCATTAGGTGTGACGGTCAAAAAAATGCTCTCTCATTTATTTCGTTTCGCTGCGAATCGTTTATCGCCCGCTGGAACATCAGCGCACCTCACAATTTTGATTTATCACCGTATTCTGTCTGCACCTGATCCGTTGCAGCCAGAGATTCTCGACGCGGAAACATTTGATAAACAAGTGAAATTAGTGAAATCGCTGTTTCAGGTGCTACCGTTGCCGCAAGCGGTCGCGGCGCTCAAAACGGGACATTTACCTGCTCGCAGCGCCTGCATCACATTCGATGATGGCTATGCCGATAATCTGTTGTGTGCGCTGCCGGTATTGCAGCAAAACGCTGTTTCTGCAACGTTTTTTATTGCAACCGATTACCTTGACGGTGGACGGATGTTTAATGACACCGTGATTGAGGCGGTACGGCGAGCGCCTGCCGGATACCACGATTTGCGCGAACTTGGGCTTGAATCGCTGACGTTAAGCACATTGGAAAATCGGCAGCGGTCAATCGCTAACCTATTGTCTCAAATCAAATATCTGCCGCAGTCAGAACGCTCGGCGCGGGTGACGGCACTGGTTGAGCAATTGAGCAACCAGCCATTGCCAAATAATTTGATGTTGACAACAGCGCAACTGCTTGATTTACATCGTGCTGGCATGATTATTGGCGCACACACCGCGAGTCATCCAATTCTATCGACGTTGACAGATGCTGAAGCACTGGCAGACATCGCTCGCGGCAAGTTGCAACTGGAAGCAATTTTAGGTGAGGAAATTCAATTGTTTGCGTATCCAAACGGCAAGCCGAATGTGGATTACACGCAGCGCGATGTTGAATTAGTGCAGTCGCTTGGATTTTTAGGTGCAGTATCAACGGCTTGGGGCGCAGCGCAGCCATCCGATGATCCGTATCAATTGCCGCGCTTTTCACCTTGGGCATCGCAACCACTGCGAATGCAGGCGCAAATGTTGCGGAATTTACAGCATCCAATTACGTTTTGTTAACTAAACGTATTAGGTTTTTCTATTCTTTCAATTACTTGATAAACAGGATTGTATGCAATGCGCAATATCCATTTATTTAAACTACTTTGCGCCATTATTTTAATTGGCGGTGTTAATTTATCATTCGCTGAAGAATCGCCAACGTCTGCGGAAGCATGGCAACGCACCCGCGCCACCGCCAGCGATTGGTGGCAACAATCGCGTGAATACGCAGATCGGGCGCTGCAAGATGCACAGGGATTGTTAAACGAGCCTAAACCACAGAATTTCGGTCAGGTTTGGGATCAAGCACTGCCTAAATTGGAAGATGCGCTGGTGTTGGAAGAGCGCCAAGCGACGCTGCCACAATCGGCATGGTTTGGCACAAGTCAGACATCAAATCGTGATGAAATCAATCAGTTACTCGATCAAACAGTGAAGATTTTAGCGGTATCGCCGACGTTGCATCAGCGTGAACGTATTCAAACGTTGCAAATAGAAATTGACCGTTTGCGCGGAGAAATTGCGGATGCGCGTCAAAAGCGAGTGTCTGCGCCAACGGATTCAACCCTGACTAACACTGTGAAAAACTACGATGATTTAATTGCCAATCGTGAAGATGAAATTGCACAACGCAATCAAGAAATAACGCAATTAAAACAGGAATTCGCAACTGAATTACGCGCAACAGGTTTGGAATTGAATGATGCGCAGGTGGAGTTTTTACTCTCGACTGTCGTTGGTGATAGTTTGGTTGATCTTGGTATTCTATTTGATAATGTGAAATCAATAACGCAGCAATTGGAAAAGCTGGTCATTGATAGCGGTGAAGATTTACAACATGCGCGGCGTTATTATGGACTTTATGTGGTGCTATTGCGGGCATTTGCGCGAATGCACGTGCAAATTGAAGCCGCCATTCAAGAGCAATATGTACCGCAAATTGATAGTATCGTGGCGCAAGCAGAAACGCTGTCCAGTGAAACGCGCCGTTTATTAAATGTGTCACCTGAAAAACGAGATTTATTGAATGCGAATCTCGCAGCGCAGCAACTTACCATTGAAGTTGCTGGCGTTTATCGTCAATATCTCGATGAGCAGCGCCGTCAAGTGAAAACTGCCCGCGAAGCATTGGATAAGGATATTGAGGCAGCGTGGAATACGTATGAAACAGTGCGGGTTTCGGGCGAATTGGTTGGGCTGGTGAAATCCAGTCAACAGCTTTTAGAAGGGTTAATGAAACGCCAGATTCCGGCATTGCGTCCATTTGCAAATTTGGAAATGCAGCGTGAATTCCAAAAACTCACGCAACAATTGCGTAAACCTGCAACGAATTGAATTGAACAATTCAGCGACTGCGGGCGCAACCATCGCCCGCGAATGGATTGGAATTAACCGCCACGCATAGATGAAAAGAATTCATCATTGGTTTTAGTGGCTTTGAGTTTATCGAATAAAAACTCCATCGCCGCCAATTCGTCCATTGGATGTAAAATCTTCCGCAGAATCCACATCTTTTGCAATTCAGCTTGTCCCATCAATAATTCTTCGCGCCGCGTACCAGAGCGATTGATATTAATTGCGGGGAAAATTCGCCGTTCGGCAATACGCCGATCCATGTGAATTTCCATATTGCCAGTGCCCTTAAATTCTTCATAAATCACGTCATCCATGCGTGAGCCGGTGTCCACCAGCGCGGTTGCCAAAATGGTGAGACTGCCGCCTTCTTCGACGTTACGCGCCGTGCCAAAAAACCGTTTCGGACGTTGCAGCGCGTTGGCATCCACGCCGCCGGTCAACACCTTGCCCGACGAGGGAACGACGGTGTTGTATGCCCGCGCCAACCGCGTAATGGAATCGAGCAAAATCACCACGTCGAGCTTGTGTTCGACCAGCCGTTTGGCTTTTTCAATCACCATTTCAGCCACTTGCACATGGCGCGTGGCTGGCTCGTCGAAAGTTGATGAAATCACTTCGCCGCGCACCGACCGCGCCATTTCTGTCACTTCTTCCGGGCGTTCGTCGATCAACAGCACGATGAGATGACAATCCGGGTGATTGTGACCGATGGACTGCGCGATGTTTTGCAACATCATGGTTTTGCCCGCTTTTGGCGGCGACACAATCAGACCGCGCTGACCCTTGCCGATAGGCGCAACCAAGTCGATGGTGCGGGCGGTGATGTCCTCGGTGCTGCCGTTGCCGATCTCCAGCGTGAGCCGTTTTTGGGCAAACAGCGGCGTAAAATTCTCAAATAAAATCTTAGACTTGGCGTTTTCTGGGCGATCAAAGTTAATGTCGTTAACTTTCAGCAGCGCGAAATAACGTTCACCATCTTTCGGCGGACGAATCTTGCCGGAAATGGTGTCGCCGGTGCGCAGCGCGAAACGCCGAATTTGGCTGGGTGAGACATAAATATCATCAGGACCAGCGAGATAGGACGCATCGGCGGAACGCAGAAAGCCGAAGCCATCCGACAGAATCTCCAGCACTCCATCGCCAGAAATATCCTCGCCGCGTTTGGCCTGCGCCTTGAGAATGGCAAAAATCAAATCCTGTTTGCGGGAGCGCCCCACGCCTTCAATTTCCATCGTTTGCGCCAACGCAACCAGTTCAGGCACTGGCGTCTTCTTGAGTTCGGTTAGATTCATCGGGATTATCGTGTTAGGACAGAGGTCATGGCTGGTCGGCAGCGCCCCGTGTTGGGATTAAGGTCGCGCAGGAAGGCGACTGCGGGGCGGCAACTTACCGGAGAGAGGATGCCCGGCTGGGCATCCCATGTGGGCTAACGGTTGAAGTCCTGAATGACACGGCATTTGGTGCAGCGCTTCAGGTCTTTCAGTTTAGAGATTGCTATCAATGAAAGCGGTTAACTGCGATTTGGACACCGCACCAACCTTGGTCGCTTCCACTTCACCAGCCCGAAACAGCATCAGCGTTGGAATTCCGCGAATGCCATAACGTGGCGGCGTCGCTTGATTTTCATCAATGTTCAGTTTGGCAACCTTAATGCGACCGGCGTATTCCTCGGCGATATCATCAAGGATAGGCGCAATCATCTTGCATGGTCCGCACCAATCCGCCCAGTAATCCACAAGCACGGGTTCGGGGGAATTTAAAACCTCTTCTTCGAAAGAGTCATCGGTCACATGGACGATGCTATCGCTCACTGAAGTTGTCTCCCATTAGTTTATTTGTCATTGATTGAAAAGGGGTAAAGCGTTGTGAAAACAGCGGATATGGACGGGCAAATTGGCGTTCAATTCGCCGCTTGAGTAAGATGCTATTTGATCCAAAGCGTCGGCAATTTGCAAGCCTTGAGCGGTTAAGGTTCTCAAAGGTCGACAAATATCACGTTTTGATTGTCAAATCAGGTTAACGGCAGCGCAGCGTCACCAAGCGAATACAGCAAACGATTTTAACATCAATGCTGCATTGCAGCAGAGACTGCTGCTAAACTATTCAGTCACAAAATCAACGTCTTCATTCCGTATTGAAGACTCGGCACGAGCAGCTTTTGAGAGGAGAAAAACATGGATTTGACTGTGCTGAAGTGCAAGCTGCATCGCGCCTGCGTGACGCATTCCGAAGTGGATTACGAGGGTTCCTGCGCCATCGACGAGGCACTTTTGCAGTGTGCGGGCATTCGTGAATATGAGCAAATTCAAATTTATAACGTCACCAATGGCGAACGTTTCACGACTTACGCGATCCGCGCTGAAGCTGGATCGCGGGTGATTTCCGTCAACGGTGCTGCTGCACACCGCGCTGCGCCAGGCGATCGCGTCATTATTTGCGCCTACGCCAGCATGAGCGAAGCGCAGGTCGATCAGTTCAAACCCACGCTGGTTTACCTCAACGAACACAATCGCGTCATCCGCACTGGCGACGCGATTCCCGCGCAGGCTGCTTGAATCGCTCAAGCAGACACTGCTTGTTGGCGTTCAGCAAGCGCATCTGAATACAACTGCAAATACTGGCGGGCGCTGGCTTCCCAACTGAAGTCCTGTGTCATGCCAGTCGTTGCTAACCGCCGCCAACCGTCTGGATCATCCCGATACAGCCGCAATGCTTGCCAAATCGTGTTTAACAGCGCCAGCGGCTGCGCTTCATCGAACAGAAAACCGTTGCGCTTGCCTGCGCCAGCGTGTCCGGCGTACTGTTGACCACCGTATCTGCCAGTCCGCCGGTACGGTGCACAATCGGCACAGTGCCGTAACGCAAACTGTAAATTTGGTTGAGACCGCACGGCTCAAACCGCGACGGCATCAAAAACACGTCGCACCGGCTTCGATGCGATGCGCCGCGTTCGTCATAACCAATAAACACGCCGAATTTGGCGCGGATATTTCGCAGCAATGTCGAGCAGCTTGCTCGGTCAAACGTTCACCTGCTGCCACCACGATCAATTGCACACGCGGATCGCGCAGCAGTTCCGGCAAAATCGCCAGAATTAAATCCACGCCTTTTTGCTCCACCAAGCGCCCGATATAACCCAGCACAAACGCATCTTCACTGCGCGGCAGCCCAAATTCACGTTGTAAATCCAGCTTATTTTCCACTTTCAGCCCAAAATGCTCGCGGTTATAACGCTGCAAAATCAGTGGATCGCTGTCTGGATTCCACACCTCATAATCAATGCCGTTGAGAATTCCGCTAAAACGCCCGCCGATTTGCCGCAGCAGTCCGTCAAGTCCGCAGCCAAAACGCGGTGTGCGCACTTCCGCTGCATACGTCGGACTGACGGTGTTGACGCGATCCGAGAACACGATGCCGCCTTTGATAAACGACAGGCGTTGATGAAATTCCAGTCCTGACAGGCTCCACAGCGCGGGCGGTAAGCCGATGCGCTCGTAAGTTGCCCGATCAAATAAACCTTGATAAGCCAGATTGTGAATCGTGAACACCGTCGCAGGACGATTCGGCACATCTTGCAACAACGCAGGCGCAAGTCCGGTTTGCCAATCATTGCCGTGCAACACTTCGGGTTGCCAATTCATCGCCGGTAAACCCTGCGCAATCACCGCAATCACCCGACAAAACAGCAAAAATCGCTCGGCATTATCGCCCCAGTCGCGTCCACTCAAATCAGTGTAGGGATTGCCTTCGCGGGCGAAGGATTCCGGCGCATCGACCAAATACACTGGCAAATCGTGATCGGGATGCAGTCCAGCTAAAATTCGCACATTCGCTCGGCAACCCGGCATCCGCAGTTCACACACCGGTTTAGGTTCGCGCAATTGCCGCGCTGCTCGCGGATAGGCTGGCAAAATCAGCCGCGCATCACAACCGAGTTGGCGCAGCGCCGTCGGCAAACTGGCAGCAACATCCGCTAAACCGCCGGTTTTAATGAGCGGATGCGCTTCACTGCTGGCGACGAGGACGCGCAAACCCTGAGGCGTTGCAACATTGAAAGACGACGGCGACGACGATAACTGCTCCATGATAAAACCTTGAATTTGCTCAGGTGAATGCGGCGGCAATGCGACACAATTGAATTACTTTAGGCGTGACGCGGTTGAAAAAAGTTGTCGGTTGCCAGTGGTCACTAAGAAACACTGTTGTTACTGACAACTGACAACTAAATCAACAGTTTGTGTTTTCAAGTGCGTCACTTCTATAGACTTCACGTTAGCACATTTCGCTTAAATCGAGGCACACGACCATGCACAGCCCTTGCACGTTGCTGATTTTCGGCGCAACCGGTCATTTAGTGACCCACAAATTGCTGCCAGCGTTGTATCAATTGGAGGCAGCTAGCCAACTGCATTCCGCAACCCGCATCGTCGGATTTGGGCGGCGCTCGTGGGCGGATGACGACTGGCGGGAACAGGTGCGCCCGCTGCTGGTGGCGAATCTTCCCGCTGCGAAATTGAGTGAATCCGTGCTGGCGCGGTTGCTGGCGCGGCTCCATTTTGTGGAAGGTGATTTAGAACACATTGAGGGTTATCAACATTTTGCCGAGCGTTTGCGCAGTGCGGAAGGTTGGCCGGAATCGCTGCTGATTTATCTTGCAGTCGCGCCGCGTGATTACGCACAAATTGCCGCGCATCTCGCGGCAACTGAACTCAATCGTGAAGATGGCAACTGGTCGCGGCTGGTGGTGGAAAAGCCGTTTGGCTTTGATGTGGAAAGCGCCACGATTCTTGATCTCGCGCTGCGCCGCCATTTTCACGAAGAGCAGCTTTATCGCATCGACCACTATCTCGGCAAAAGCACGGTGCAAAAATTCTCGTGTTTCGTTTCGCCAATCTGTGCTGGAGCCGCTGTGGAATCGCAACTACATCGACCATGTGCAGATTTCTCATGCCGAAGCGCAGGGCATTGAAGCGCGGGCGGGGTTTTATGACGGCGTTGGGGCGCTGCGCGACATGATTCAAAGTCATCTGCTGCAAATGCTGACGTTGGTGGCGATGGAACCGCCGCCGAATTTGGATGCAGAAGCGTTACGCGATGAAAAAGTGAAGGTGTTGCGTTCCATTCGTCCGATTTCCCGCGAGGCGTTCATGCCCAAGCCTATCGCGCCCAATACGCCGCTGGGCAACTCGGCACGACGCGCTGCGCCAGTTATCGGGATGAATCAGGCGTTGCGCCAACAGCACGACGGAAACTTACGCTGCGCTCAAACTCTACATTGACAATTGGCGCTGGCGCGGCGTGCCGTTTTATCTGCGCACCGGCAAACGCTTGAAACACAGCGGTTCGCTCATTGCGATTCGGTTTAAGCATCCGCCGCAGCAACTTTTCAATTCACCACGATTGAACGTTTGAAACCGAATTGGCTGCTGCTCAATCTTCAGCCCAACGAATGTATGCGCTTGGAAATTCAAGTGAAACAGCCGGGGTTGGAACTGCGCACCCAGACCGAGCGGCTCGACGCCAGCAGTTGCACTCTGCCACCGGAACACATCGACGCTTACGCCGCGCTGCTGCTCGACGTGATTGCTGGCGACCACAGCCATTTTCTGCGCACCGACGAAGTGAACTGGGCATGGCAAGTCATTGATCCAGTGCTGAAATTGTGGGCGACGGAGCGCGATTTTATTCCGACTTATCCGGCAGGAAGCTGGGGACCAACGGAAGCCAATCGTCTGTTTGATCGTGATGATCAAGATTGGCGCAACAGTTTAGATGGTTGAAAGTGCGTTAATGATTGCGCCAACCTCGCTCAATCACCGCGCCGCCGAGACAGTCGTCGTCGCGGTAAAACACCACCGATTGCCCCGGCGTTACCGCCCGCTGCGGTGTCGCAAAACGCACCTGACAACCGTTGTCATCGGCGCTGAGAATGTCGCAATGCTGCAACGGCTGACGATGCCGCAGCGCGCCCGACATGAAAAAGGAAACGCGGCTGGCGCACTGCCGCGACCAATGCGGCGCAGCGCGTCAAGTCCGCTCGTCATTAGCAACGGATGTTGATGATCTTGCACTAAAATCAAGGTGTTGCGTTTTGATCCTTAGCGGCGACATACCACGCCGCTTCTCGCGCATGAGCGACACCGCCGATGCCCAAACCTTGCCGTTGTCCGAGCGTGTAATACGCCAAGCCCTGATGTTCGCCGAGATGAATACCTTCAGCCGTTTCAATTGGTCCCGGCGAATGCGGCAAATAATGCGCGAGAAAATCCCGAAAACGCCGCTCACCAATAAAACAAATGCCCGTGCTGTCTTTTTTATTGCATTTGGCAATCCCAATTGCTGCGCAATAGCGCGAATTTGCGGTTTCGTGTGTGCATGTAATGGAAATCGCGCTTGTGCAAGCTGCGCTTGATTGAGCAAATGCAAAAAATACGTTTGATCTTTTTCCGCATCAGCGCATAAACGCAAATGAAAACCCTGCGCATCTTGGGTAATCCGAGCGTAATGACCAGTCGCAATCGCATCAGCACCTAAATCAAGCGCGTAATCAAGAAAAGCCGCAAATTTAATTTCTCGATTACACAATACATCAGGGTTTGGTGTGCGCAATGCTTGGTATTCACTCAAGAATTCAGCGAAAACCCGATCCCAGTATTCAGTAGCAAAGTTAACTGTGTGTAACCGTATTCCTAATTGCTGCGCCACTGCCTGCGCATCAGCAAGATCAGCGGCAGCAGCGCAATAACCCACACGATCATCTTCTTCCCAATTCTTCATAAACAGAGCTTCAACCTGATAACCCTGTTCAATTAAAAGATGCGCAGCAACGCGGAATCAACGCCACCGGAAAGACCAATAATAATACGTTGTGGTGACTGCGGTGATCCTGTGTACATCAATTGATCCTAATTATCTGCTGCGTTCAATGATACGCTGCGCCCATACACGATGGGTCGCTAATTCGCACATTGAGCCGTTGAATTGAAATACTGCTCGCTGATCAAGCAAAATGCGCTGCGCAGCTTCTAAATCTGTTGAGGTGACACGAAAACCTTTTTCAATAATTGGTATTTGATCGGGGTGAATTGCCGTTTTTCCACAGAGTCCATGCGCAAGGTCTTCACTCAATTCTGCTTCCAAAATCTCTGGGCAATTCAAATGCTCAAACACTGGCGCAGTAATTTGAAAACCAAAGGGCTTAAATACAGTGACGATTTGCGCAATCGTATGACCTAATGGCGTACAGTAAATGGTGCGATCTGTCGGACGGCGAATTCCGAGAAGAGATAACAAATCATTGCCACCAATTCGCAGCGCCAAAATCCGTTGTTGATAACCAGAGCCGAGCAGATGATCACGTAATGAATTGAGTTTACTGGTCTCAAATACATCACGTGTTTCCAATGTAGGCATACATAAATACGGCGAATCATGAAGCAAATTCATATACGCATCAACGTTGCTTAAATCGAACTTTGGAAACACAAAACCATCAATTTTTTCAATACCAGGTAGCGCCAATAGCTGCGTCAAAATATCAGGATTGCGTACCCGCACAAAACGCAGCATTGCGCAATTTGTAGTCATGTGCGCTAAAGCATGACGGAGATTTTTAATTGCAGCTTCAAGCGCAGTTTCTAATACAGCATCTTCAGTGCAAAAAATCACTGAACGCAATTCTGGCCACCGTGTGCCATTCGCGATATTGAGCACATCGTGATGCGTTGCAGGAACGTAAAGAGAAGCGCCAAGACGATACGCATTTAACATAAAGAGAGGCTCTTAATGAGTGAAACCGCGTGGTAAGGTAAAGCAGAATCAGTGTCATAGTGAATCTGTTTTTCCTGCGCCAGTTGCAATAAATGTGCTACATCTGGGACGGTAGGGTCGCGCACGATCAATCGTTCAGGTATTCGCCGCAATAGTACCCGCGTTGCTTCACCAATACCAGGTTTAATAAGATTTTCATCGCGCACACCAAACCGCTTTTTCATTACTTTTAATAACTGTTGTGAACGGTTACGCGCCGGATCAGAAGCAACCGGCGTTGCGCAGGGTAAATAGCCATGATTAAGACAGGAAGCAATTTCTGCTCGTAACACATCAATAAACCATACTGAAAGATCATTATCGGCAAATTCGCGGTAAAATGCGCAGCTATGAAAATGAGTTGCAGCGCATTGTGCTGGGCAGACAGAACGACTGATTAAACCAGAAATGGTCGCATTCAAAATACTTGAAGGAATTAACACATCTTCATCAGTCGGCGCTACGCCTACACCAGCCAAATCAGTTAGTACGAATAGACGTGGATCAAGTGCAATGCGATGTGTTTGATTAAATTGTGTAATGGATTGTTTAAGCGTATGCGCAATTGCACCTTTTCCCGTCCAACCGTCAATGAAAACAACGCTCGCTGGATCGCGCAATTGATCGTGTATAATGAACTGTAGCGCATTGCAATCAATACCTCGGTCGCGCAGAATTGATACCGAATAATGCGCACCTCACGGGCAAAATGTGTTGTTAAAACATGCCATAACAACACGCCAATCGGTGTTCCGGCGCGAGCAAGCGACACCAGCGTGAGCGATCCAGTTGGACGTTGCGCAGTGATAATTGCTGCTAAATCAAGCATTTGCCGTGCTAACCGTTGCCGCGTCAACGCCAAAGTGTGATTAAAAATCTCCAATAGCGCGGAGAAGGCAGATTTTCCCGACTCAGCAATGTACTGTAATGACGCTGTCCACTTTGAATCAGACGCTCTTTTTCAATAACATCAACCATTTCTAACGCCAGCGGCGTCAGTAAAATTCGCACTTCTTCAGCGCGATAACTTCCTGAAAACACTGGGATTGACATGTAGTTTAATCCTTTTTACATCACATTAACAGTATTTCAAAAGCATTAACGGACATCACTTTGAACCCATTAAAAAAACTCGCTTCACAAACCGCCATTTACGGTGTCAGCAGTGTCTTTGGACGCTTCCTCAATTACCTCCTTGTTCCGCTTTTGACCTATAGCTTCGCGCCAGCCGAATACGGCGTCATCGCTGAGTTTTATGCCTACATGGGCTTTCTCGCCGTCGTGCTGATGTTCGGATTAGAAACTGGTTATTTCCGCTTCCGCGCTGGCGGTGAATGGTCAGCGGACAGCGTTTACAATACCGTACTGCGTGTATTGATTATAGTAAATGGTTTGTTTTTACTGTTGATTTATTTGCAGCGCGAACCACTGGCTGACCTATTGCGCCACGCCGATCATGCTAATTACGTTTGGTGGAGCGCCGCAATTTTGGCGCTCGATTCTATTGGCGCAATTGCGTTTGCACGGCTTCGCGCTGAAAACCACGCCGCGCAATTCGCCACCATTAAATTGATCGAAATCGGCGTTAATGTCGGGTTAACCGTATTTTTCATTAGTCTATGTCGCGGCGCATTTGAGACTGATCCTGATTCGTTATTTGGCGCATTATGGAATCCGAGCATTGGTGTTGGTTATGTATTTATTGCCAACCTTGCCGCCAGTTTACTCAAATTGGTGCTATTAACGCCACAATTTCGGATTGCATTTTTTAGGCAGCTTTGATCTCGTATTATTTCGACGGATACTGCGCTATTCCTTGCCGATGGTGGTGATTGGGTTTGCTGGCATCATTAACGAAATGCTCGACCGCGCAGCATTGAAATATCTATTGCCATTTGACGATGCAACCAATATGGCGCAACTCGGAATTTACAGTGCCTGTTATAAACTGTCTATTTTAATGGCGCTATTTATTCAAGCGTTTCGTTATGCTGCCGAGCCGTTTTTCTTTAATTACGCTAAACAGCAAGACGCTCGCCAAATCTATGCACTGGTGCTCAATTGGTTTGTAATTTGCTGCGTGTTTTTATTTCTGCTAGTGACGCTGTATATTGATGTCTTTCAATACTTCGTTGGCGCAGATTATCGAGAAGGAATGAACGTGGTTCCCGTGCTGTTATTAGCCAGCCTATTGCTTGGCATTTACGTCAATCTTTCGATTTGGTATAAATTGACTGATCGCACTTTATTGGGTGCTGGCGTGTCATTGATGGGTGCAGTAATTACCGTGATACTGCTGTTATGGTGGGTTCCAATTTATGGCTATCAGGGTGCAGCTTGGGCGCATTTAATGTGCTACGGCGCAATGGTGATACTGTCTTATTTACTCGGTCGTCATTATTATCCAGTGCCTTATCAGCTATGGCGCGTCATTGGTTATGTGGTTTTTGCGGTGGCACTTTATCTTGCCAATCAATGGTTAATTCAAGTGCTTCATTGGTCATCGTTATTCACCGCCACTGGCTTATTAACGCTGTTTTTATTCACTGTCGTTGTAGTGGATGGTGTGCCGTTATTGCGCCAATCACGGCAACGTTAATTCGTTATCAATTCAGCGCCGATGCTGCTGCATGATCACAAAATACTGTCACCTGTTGATGCAGCGCAGCAACGCGGCTGATCGGTAAATCTGCGCCCTGTTGCCAACGCGCCAGCGCCTCTGCTTTGCTCGCACCAGTGATGATAATCAATAAGTTATGTGTGGCGACGAGCGCCGCTGGCGTGAGCGACACCCGCGTTGCTGGCGGTTTCGGCGCTTGATACACCGGAATCACCAAACCGGACGGAAGCGGTTGCTGTGGAAACAAACTGGCGGTGTGCCCGTCCTCGCCCATGCCGAGCAGCACCAGATCAAATGGCAGCCGAGAACGAATCAGCGCGGCATATTCCGTTGCCGCTGTTTCAATGCCAATTTCAGTGCGGATCGGATACCACTGCGCCGCTGCGCTCGGTTGCTGCGCCAGCACAATCTGCTCAATTGCCAAGCTGTTACGCGCCGGATCATCCGCTGCCCCGCTGCGTTCATCACCACAAAACAGATGCCATCGCGCCCACTCAATGTCGGGCATGGCGACGAGCTGGGCATAAACCGCCAGCGGCGTCGTGCCGCCCGCCAGCACCAACTGAAATCGCCCCCGCGCTGCAATCGCCTGTTGTGCAACTTCGGCAATGTGCCGCGCAGCAGCAGCGGCAACTTGTGCTGCATCGGCGTATTGATGATTACAGAGGCGCAGTGAACACATGATGGCGCAGGTTTTTCAACCAGCAAGTATTTGATAAACCCGCGTAAAACGCGCTGCCAATGCCGCATCCACCGGCGCTGGACCGCAGCGATACCATTCGTGCAGCAACTGCGTTGCGCCTTGCAGCGGATCATCTTCACCAGCAACCATCCGCTCGGCCAGCCGCGCTACTTGAAACTCCAGCCGTTGCTGCGCGAATTCCGGCGGCGATTCAATGCCCGCGATAATTTCCAATTGCACACACAACCGCTGGCGCAGCGCAGCGTTGGCGGCGTAACGACTCCGCAATGCGTCCACCTGTTCCGGTTGTGCCGCAGCGGTCAGTGCCTGTTCAAACCGCGCCACCACTGCTGGATGCGCGGCGTGCTCAGTGGACTGCAACGCTTGCCAACGTTGACGGGCAACTTCTGGCGTGATCGGTTCGGCAGCCACGCCGAGTACGCTGTGTTCAAGCTGTTCACATAACGCAGCTTGTTGTTGCAGCAACGCCAACGCCGCTTGTCGCTGCTGCGCTGCCGCTGCGTGAATGCGTTGCGCCAGTGTTTCATGGCAGTCATGCCATTGCTGCGTGATTGCTCCGGCAGCTTGACGCGGAACCGGCGCATGTTGCGCAACACGCCAGCGTTCTTCCAATGCAGACAGTTGCGCGGCAAGCTGCTGCGGATCAATGTCAGTCGCAGCAATCAGCGCCTGCGCCTCGGCACAGATCGTTTCGCGGACGGCAAGATGATCACGCAGCGCGTTGCTATGCGCCTGAGTGAGTGCGGCGCGACGTTCAAACACTGCATCGCAGGCAGTGCGGAAGTTTTGCCACAGCCGATTCTCAATTTTTTGATGCGTGGGAACAGTGGTGTGCCATTCGCGCTGCAACGTTTTGGTCTGCTCAATCGCTGCGTCCAAATCCGTCACTTCTGCCAGCGCCCGCACTCGCTCAATCAATTCCTGCTTAAACGCTTGATTCACCTTGCGTTCGGCATCTAAACGCCGATCAAGCTGGCGCATTGACTGATGAAAGCGCCGCTCCAGCACTTTGCGATGTCGTCCTTCAGTCACGCCAATCGTTGCCCACATTTGGCGCGTATCACGTTCAGCACGGAGAATTTTTTTCCATTCCACTCGCGCCCAATCCACCTGCTTGAGAAATTCCTCAAGCTGCTGGCACACCTGTTCCCGCGCTCGCCGATTTGCCTCGCGTTCTGCTGCCTGCGCTTCCATAAACGGACGACACCGCGCAAACACCAATTCGGATGCAGCGTGAAATTGTTCCCACAAAGTTTGATTCGCTGGCGAACCGGATTGATCCAACTGTTTCCAATCCATTTGCAGCGCGTGCAGTTGTTCTGCCAGTGCTGCCAACGGTAAATCCTTATGAATCAAGGCATCCATCTCGGCGCACAACCCTTCACGATGTTGATCTGCGCCCCAGCGTCGCCAGTGCTGCAACTCGCGCAACTGCGGTGCGAGATGACGCAGCCGCTGCGCAATATCGGCAGTCGCCTGTTTCGGTAATTCGCTGGCGTGAATTAAATCCAATGCGGCTTGCAGGCTTTGGTACAGCGGATCGGCTTTTTTCAACTCACCGGCAGCCAGCCGCACTTCCAATTCCGCGAGTCGCTCGGGTAATTGCTGTAGCCGCTGTTCGGCATGTTTGCGTTGATGATTCAGGCGCATTTCCAAACGCTCGGCAATGGCTGCGAACTCCTGCGCCAGCGCCACATTCGGTTGCGCAACGGCGAGCGAGCGCCCCTGTTCAATCAAAGTGCGAGCGCGTCGATGCTCCATCAATTTGGTGTCATCGAGCAGTCGCTGCACCTGCGCCAGCGTCCGCTGCAAACGCTCGGTATTTTTACGTTGTTCCACCAGCGCATTGTGAGCGACATCAACCGCTTGCAGCAGATTTTGATATTGCACCGCCACGTTGCGATGCTGCGCATCCACTGGCGGAAGCGCGATCCATGCGGCATGAATTCGCTCACGCTCGGCGCAGATAGCCGTTTCATCAGTCAGCGTCGCTGCGATGGCGAGCGCATCCAGCAACATTTGCCGTTCACTGTGTGCTGCGTCAAGCGTGTCCTGAGCAGCAAGCTCGCGCTCGGCGCTGCGATTTTGCTCCGCAGCAATGGCTAAAAATCGTTCCCGTTCTGCCTGAAATTGGGCGGATAAATCTGCTGGCGCTTCATCTGCCAGCGCAGCCCATTGCCGTTCCAAATGCACCAACAGCGCCCGATCTTGCTGCGCATTGCCGGGACGACCAGACGCGCAACCTTCGCGCATAATTCTTCACCTTGCGCTCGAATCTGCGCCGGTCGCGCTTCCTGCTCGGCAAGGTGACGCAGCTTGTCACGAGCAACGCGATGAATATGCTTATCTTTTTTACCAATTTGCCGTGCCACCAGCTCCAACGCTGCGCGATCGTGCAAGCGTTCCACCGCGAAACTGCGATGTCCCGCCACAGCATCATTCACGGCGCATTCCGCCAGCACTGCGGGCGTGGTGACGCGCTCCAGTGCGGCACGGCGTAATGTTGGCTCCTGCGCGTTAATCGCTACCAATTCAATGAGTTGTGCGTCATCGCTGGCAGCAAGTGCGACTTGCTGTGCGGCAAGTGAAAGCTCGGCGCTGGCGCTGGCACACAACAATTGCTGATAACGGGTTGCCGCAGCTTCGCGCACTTCAGGCGCAGTGTCATCGTTGGCAAGCTGCTGAAGCAGTGATAAATCAAGCAGTTGTGCGACTGCTGCGCCGCGTTGTGCCGTATCGCTGGGATGACGGGCTTGGATAGCGAGGTCGTCCTGCGAGGGAACGGAAGTGGGGGCGGAGTGTCGCTTGCGGTCTTCAGTCGTTTGGTCAGGAATCGCGCAAATAACATGTCGCCTCCAATCAGGGTTTACTGGCGAGAAATGGGTTAGTCCGGCGCTCGTGGCCGATGGTGGACATGGCGCCATGTCCGGGAATAAAACGGAAATCGTCGCCAAGCGGCAATAAAAAATGCCGAATAGAATCAAGTAATTGTCGATGATTTCCGCGTGGTAAATCGGTGCGTCCAATCGCTCCACGAAATAGCACATCACCGACTTGTGCCAACTGCGACTGCGTGTTGACGAATACGACATGTCCGGGCGTGTGCCCCGGACAATGCAGCACCTCAAGCTGTACGTCACCAAAGGTGAGCGTATCACCGTGATTCAGCCAACGTGCTGGCGCAAAGGCAGCGACTGGCGAAAAGCCGAACATTTGGCTTTGCATCGGTAGCGTTTCGAGGAGAAAAGCATCGTCGTGGTGCGGACCCGTGATCGGCAGCGCCAGCGCAGTCGCCAACGCCACACTCGCGCCAACATGATCGAGATGACCATGCGTGAGCAAAATGTGTTCGGGTTGCAATTTCAGTTCGGCAATCAGCGCGAGAAGCTGCGCTGGCTCGCCGCCGGGATCAATGATCGCTGCCCGGCGAGTGCGCTCACACCAAAACAGGGTGCAGTTCTGCTGAAAAGCGGTGACGGGCAGGATGTGATAATTCACGGTGATGCAGCATTTAAGTCCGTAACAATTGATACAGCATGTCTTTAAGATGCAGCCGCTGCTTTTTCAATTCTTCAATCGTTTCATCGGCAACTGGTGTGCCGAGTTCTTCGAGATCGCGCACATGCGCATCCAACGCATCGTATTCATCCATTAGTCGCGCAAACTCAGCATTTTCAGTGCGCAGCACAATGATTTTTTCTTCGAGATTCGGGAATTCATGACGCAAATCGTGCATTTCACCGAGCATGGAAAGTCTCCTTGGGAGTGGTAAGTCACTGCAACATTGAAGTGTGAGTGACTTGATGATTAAAAGGTGCGGAAAAAGTTGCCGCATAGCGCGTACAAACGCCGGTACTTTATGGCTGTCGAACGACGCGAAAACCCAGCATGTTGAGTTTGGCCAGCGGAGTAAAACGGGCACGAACATAAACGCGCATGGATGCTGCCGGTTTATTGAATGCGCCACCTCGCGCTACTCGCGCTGTGCAATCACCAGTGATCCAAGCGCGTCCGTTATTCGGTGCGCCCTGATAATTCGGATGATAGCAATCAGCAACCCACTCCATTGCATTGCCCGCAGTATCGTATAACCCAAACGGATTAGGCGCAAAACTGCCGACCGGCGCAGTTGAACGGTTATCCCATGAAGTCCCGCAATCAAAGCAGAGAGCGCGACCTGGTTCCGCTGCAAATCCCCACCAAAATGAACTGGTTGCGCCACCTCGTGCTGCAAATTCCCATTCTGCCTCGCTCGGCAGCCGATAACTGTGACCGGTTTTATCTGACAGCCACGCAGTGTAAGCATTCGCCTCTTGCCAACTGACGCCAACCACCGGACGCGCCCCGCGTCCCCAGCCGAAATCGTCGGGTAACGGCTGCCCCGTCGCCTGCGCAAAACGGTCGTAATCCTGATAGGTCACTTCGTGCACGCCAATTAAAAACGGTGCAATTTCAACCTGATGCGCTGGATTAAAATCTTCACCTGTCAACCGATTCGTGCCCATTTCCAACACTCCGCCCGCCAGCATTGCAAGCGTCGGCGCAAACCCACCGCCCGCCAAACGGTCCCGCAGCGTCCTCGGCGGTTGTTGGGGCGCTGGCGTGTTGACTGGCGCAATTTCCTCCGTTGGCGTTTCCACCGATGCAATTTCTGGCGCGGGCACGATCACTGGCGCAGCAGTCAACAACGCACTGAACTTATTTTGTCCATGTTGCCACGCAGCGGTAAATGATTCCCGCGACCACCAAATTAACCAAATGGCTGCAACCAATAATGGAACAACAATGATCAATAATTGAATGCGCTGCCAATGTGGGGATTGTTTTAATACAGAAAATCGTAGACTTACATTAGACGGCTGGCGATTCTCTAGTTCCCGACGCATTTGCGCCATTTCTTCTCGCGCTTGAATAAGTGCACGTTCTTTACGTTCAATTTCCTGCTGCAATCCATCGAGCGCAATGTTTTGATCTTCTAGCGCATCTTCTAAACGCCGACATTCTTCAGTAATGTGCTCAAGCGCCGATTCTTTCGTTTCGAGTGCTTGATTTAAAATTGTCATTTCTTGCTGCATCGCCAATTGCGCCGTAACCGACATGACAGCGGTATTAGTTTGACGCGAGCGTTCGGCGATTTGTTGATTCAATCGCAGCACTTCCTGCTCGGCTTCTTGACGCATTTTTTGAAGCGTTTGGCGCAGCGCGATGAGTTCAGAATCGCTATCGGTGTTTGGCAATGTTATAGGTGTTGTCATATTAAATTGTCGTTAAACATCTTGATCAAGCACTGGCGCTTCAGCTCGAAGTGTGACGTGTTTTCATTCATTTTGTAGCGGTTGGGGCAGCGTTGTGATTGATGGTTTCACGAGCGAGAGATTATTTAATGAAAAATGGAAAATCAAGATCGAACGCATGAATAACGCGCTGACAGAGTTCAGCAGGAGTACGCGAAATCAGCTCTTCAGGAATACCTGCTTTTTGCGTGAGATGTTGATGATCTTCAAATCCATAAGACACCATAAACGGGTGCATTCCGGCGTTAATCGCAGCATGAAAATCTTTGCGTTCATCGCCGCAAGCATAGCTTTTTGCTGGATTGATATTGAAGTGTTCTCGAATGGTTTTAAATTGCGCAGTCTTTTCTTGATGCAGCGGAATATGCACTAAAAAATCCAGTGCTGTGGTGTCAACGCCGTGACGATTAAATAGAACATGCAGCGTTTCTTCGGGTTGAATGGTGATATTACGGGTGACAATACCAACACGCAGTTTTGGAGTGGCAATCAGTGTTTGAATCAGCGATGCAATTCCAGGAAACAATTGGCTTTCTTCACGATAGACTTCGGTCAGTGTGCTAATCAGTGCGTTGCGTTTACGTTTGCTGATTTGCCGACTGATATTTTTAGGAAATGCTTTTACTCCGCCAAGATATTTGAATAAGTGCCGACGTTTTTGAAAGCTCTCTAAATCACCCAACTCCATGCCCAACCGTGAAAAGGTTTCGGCAATGGCATCAAAAGCGTTAATTGTGGTGCCATCTGCATCTAAAATCATTAACCGATCATTGCTATACATGATTAGTGTGCCATTTAAATTAAGGAATTGCTCGAATTGCCGCGAGTGCCGCATTATAACGCGCAGTGAATTGATCAACCATTCCTGCTGCTTTTGCTGCTGCACAACCACCAATTTGTTCAAGTTGAATGGTGACATCTTGTTCCATACGCTGTTGAGCGCGGCGGTAATTCTGTTCAGGAAAACACTCATCTTCAACAGTTAATACGGTGATGCGCTGGGTACTCACCAGTAATTTATTGAGATTATCCATGCGTCGCCCAGAACCATCGCCTCGACAGCGAGCATGATAAGCATCGACTGCCGTTGCTGCTTCAACTGCGGTGACGAATAGTTGGCAATGTGCTGTATTGGTCATTTGCGCCAATGTTGTCGAATGCACTGCCGCGCCAATGAGCAATAACCTGAGGTGTTGTATTCGCATCTGATCGCTCAACTGCGCCCATAAACCGGAATTGCTGCGCCGGTAATGGCGCGAGCAGCATCAGATGCGAGAAAAACAATCACTGCTGCCAGCGCATCCAGTGCGACCCAATTCTGATGCTCTTGGTCGGGCATCGCAGCGCGATTTTCTGGCGTATCAAGTGTGCCGGGCAGCAGGCAATTAACGGTGATGTCGTGAGATTTGAGTTCCGCAGCGAGGCTTTCCGTCAATGTGACCACTGCCGCTTTGGAGACACAATACGGTGCCATTCGTGCACTGCCTTGGGTTGCAGCGCGAGCAGCGATATTGATGATTCGCCCGCTGCCAGCGGTCAATAAATGCGGCACAGTAGCGCGAACGCAGTTGATAACAGAACGTAAATTCAGCGCCAACATCGCGTCCCACTCGGCATTCGGTGTCTCATGCACCAGCGCTCCCATCGTGAACCCACCCGCCAAATTCGCCAGCACGTCAATCTGCCCAAAACGGGCTGCAACCTGCGTCACCATCGCTTCAACCGCTGTAGTATCAAGCACATCCGCTACAAAAATATCTGCGGCGCAGTCTGCTGCAAGTGTCTGTTTGATCTCCGCGAGCCGCTGCGGATCGCGCCCCACCAGTGCCAATCGCGCCCCCTGCGCCGCGCAAATCTGCGCCGTGATGCGTCCTAGATTACCGGTCGCCCCAGTAATAATCACAGTTTTATCATTGAGTTGAAACATGATAACGCTACTCCATTGTTTGATTATGCCGTAGTCATTTCAGGATAAAACAAATTTAATTGCCTTTTCACAATGAATTTCTGATGCTTTGCACAAGTTGATCGGCTAAATTGAGATTGACTGATTTAGCGTGTCTCGTTTGATGCGCCAGTTTCAACCGCTATCCGTCGTAAATACCAGAGGAGTTACAAATGCTTTTAATTGCTCTTCTCATCCTGTTCCCGTTACTTGCGGGTGTGACGATTTTTTTTGCTCCAACGCCAGATCGCCGCGCCGATTTTACCCGCTGGGCAGTGTACGGACTGGGCGCAACAACGGTATTGCTGGCGCTGCTTTATTTTCGTGCCCCGCCGCAATTTTTCACCATTGGCGCTTGGCTCAGTGAAATTCTGAATAGCGCCTTTTTCATTGGCGGAATCGCAGTCTCCGCTTATTTACTATTCGCGTGTCGCCGAATTAAAAAACGCGAATGGTGGATTCCCTTATTGATTTTAATACAAACTGGGTTGCTGCTATTTGCTGAACTTGCACCAGCGCATCCCGAAGTGGCGCAACCATTTTATGTGGACAGCTTTTCAATTTTAATAGCATTAATCGTCGGCATTGTCGGTGGACTGATTTGTATTCATGCCATTCACTACATGAATGATGATCAAACGCAGCATCCACAAACTGCAGATCGTCGCCCAGCATTTTTCTTCATGTTGTTTGTATTTCTCAGCGCCATGTTTGGTGTTGTTTTTGCTAATCATCTGCTGTGGCTGTTCTTTTTCTGGGAAATCACCACGCTGTGCTCGTTCTGGCTAATTTCCTATTCCGGCACTGAAGAAGCTATTCGTAATGGCTTTCGCGCACTGGGATTGAATTTAGTTGGCGGTGTTGCCTTTGCTGGCGCGATTGTGTGGTTGACATTTAGCGCAGAATTACACACTTGGGAATTAGATCAACTCATTGCTGCTGGCAGTACGTTGGCGCTCATTCCGGCAGCGTTAATTGCCATTGCGGGATTGAGTAAATCCGCACAATTGCCATTTTCATCTTGGCTGCTGGGCGCAATGGTCGCACCCACCACTGTTT
Source organism: Chromatium okenii (assembly GCF_002958735.1). Taxonomy (GTDB): domain Bacteria; phylum Pseudomonadota; class Gammaproteobacteria; order Chromatiales; family Chromatiaceae; genus Chromatium; species Chromatium okenii_A. The sequence goes on from NZ_PPGH01000035.1 coordinate 444,276, forward strand.
CTGCGCTGCTGCATTCAAGCACGATGGTAAAAGCTGGCGTATTCATTTTAATTAAACTTGCGCCGGTATTTCATAATACCGCTGCGGGATTGCTGCTCGCATTCGTTGGTGGTCTAACTTTTCTCATTACTTCGCTGGCAGCAGTCACACAACACAATGCCAAACGCGTATTAGCCTATTCGACGATTGCCAATCTCGGTTTAATTGTGATGTGCGCAGGTGTGGGCACGGCCAATGCGCTGTGGGCAGCAATCCTATTGATTCTGTTTCACGCCGTGGCGAAAGCGTTGTTATTCCTTGGCGTCGGCACGACCGAACATCTCATCGGCAGCCGCGACATCGAAGATATGGAAGGTTTGGTGTATCGGCGTCCATTGCTGGCGGGAATGTTATTGGTGGGCATTCTCGGCATGTTCCTCGCGCCATTTGGCATGTTGCTGGGTAAATACACGAGTTTTCAGGCATTTCTGACGCTCGATGTGTTGCCACTGGGCGGCGTGTTGCTGGCAGCAATTCTGGCATTCGGCAGTGCTCCGACGCTGTTTTTCTGGAGCAAGTGGATGGGTAAACTGGTTGCCATGCCGCGCCGCCCGCAGCCAGTAGACATGCCGCTGGCGCGAGATGAAGCGATTGCGCTGGTGGCACTGACGGTCATCACTTACGTGGCTTGTGCGTTGTTTCCATTGGCAGATTGGGCATTTGTACAGCCCTACACCGACGCGCTGGCTGCGGCGCATTTATTGCCGATGACTGCCGATCAAGTTTCCGGTGAAACCATTGCATTGATGACGCTGATGCTGGCGGTGCTCTTTCTGATGCCGCTGTGGTTTTGGCTGCGTCCGCCGCGTTTCGCAGTGGTCAGCGGATATTTAAGTGGAGCCAATGTGGACGGCAGCGCCAGCTATCGCGGCGCAATGGGCGCGACCCGCGAGGTAGATAGTCGCGGCTATTATCTCACTGGATTTATTCAGGAAAACGTGCTGATGCAGCGCGGGCTGTGGGGCGCAATGATCCTGTTAACGTTGCTACTGTGGAGCGCCAGCTGATGAGTGCGCAATCTTGGATGTTTGCTCTTGCCTTCGTTATTTTCGGGCCGGTACTTGGCGCACTGCTCGCGGGCGTGGATCGGCGGTTAACGGCGCGGATGCAGTCGCGGCAAGGTCCACCGCTGCTGCAACCAATGTATGACGTGTTGAAATTGTTAGAGAAAGACACGCTGGTCGTCACAGAATTGCAGACGCTTTATCTCTGGGGCTTTCTGTTGTTCATGGTGATTTCTGGGGCGATTTTCTTTCACGGCGGCGATCTGCTGCTGAGTTTATTTGCACTCACCGTGTCGGGGATTTTGCTGTGTCTCGCCGCTTACGCCACCAATTCGCCCTACAGCAATATCGGTTCCTCACGCGAATTGCTGCTGATGATGGCTTACGAACCGATGTTGATTCTGACGGCGCTGGGCTTTTTTCTGGTCGCAGGCAGTTTTCGCGTCACGGACATCGTGGCGGGCAGTCCGTGGCAAGTGCTGCAACTGTTCGGCATTTTCCTTGGCTTTCTGTTCATTTTGACGATCAAGCTGCGCAAATCGCCGTTTGATTTGAGTGCGTCGCATCACGGGCATCAGGAATTGGTCAAGGGCATCACGACCGATTTCTCCGGGCATGATCTGGCGCTGGTCGAAATTGCGCACTGGTACGAAAACACCATTCTACTTGGCTGGCTGTATCTGTTTTTCGCGCCATTTGGCTGGATGTGGGCGCTGCCGCTGGCGCTGGTGCTGTTTTTTGCTGAGGTGCTGGTTGATAACACCCATGCCCGTTTGACTTGGATGACCACGCTCAAAATCACGTGGTGGGTGACAGGTGCGCTGGGCGTAACCAATTTGCTGCTGCTGCCTTTAATGAATTGATGCTGCGCACGGTTGCAGAAACAGACGTATTCAAACGTTATGCGGCTTTCATTTGGTCGGATGATGAACGTATTGCGTTTGTAAATTGGATTGCAGCGAATGCGCTGGCTGGTGATGTTATTCCTAGCTCTGGCGGTTGCCGTAAGGTGCGTTGGAATCGTTCCGGTATGGGAAAACGTGGCGGTGTGCGTGTGATCTATTGCAATGGCGCGGATGGTCGTATCTGGTTGTTAATCGTCTATGCCAAAGCGAAATTTGACAATTTACCTGCGCATTTTCTTCTCAAGCTGAAAGCAGAGGTTGAACATGGATCAAGAAATGTTGGCATTCCAAAATGATTTACTGAAATCTGTCCGTGAAATGAATACAAATCAGGCGGCGTGTATCACTGAAGTAACACTCTCATTAACTGCTGCAGTTCGTTGCTCCTGCGATCTATCACAAATGCAGTTTGCTGAGTTATTAGGCGTTTCAGTGCACAGATTGCAAGACTGGGAAGAAGGTCATAGCGAACCCGTCGGTGCAGCAAAAACCTTGCTCAAAATTCTGGAACGTCATCCTGATGTATTGCGTGAGTTGGCAGCCTAATAACGCTGTTTCCAATGTCGATCACAGCAATTTCCTGAAATAACGACAGGCACAGATACCGATGAGCTTCCTAAAAAAATCTCCGTGGATTTTGCATTACGCTGCAACCAGTTGTAATGGTTGCGATATTGAATTGCTGGCTTGCCTGACGCCGATGTATGACGTGGAACGGTTCGGCATCGTGAACACCGGCAATCCGAAACACGCTGACATCTTTCTCGTCACCGGCTCGGTCAACGAAGAATCGCGCAAAGTGGTCGAAAATCTCTACGCGCAAATTCCTGAACCCAAGGCAGTCGTCGCCATCGGTGCTTGCGCCCTGAGCGGCGGGATTTTCCGCGATGCCTATAACGTTTATGGCGGGATCGATAAAATCATTCCGGTCGATGTTTACGTCCCCGGCTGCGCAGCACGCCCAGAAGCAATCATCGACGGTATCGTGCAAGCACTTGGAATCCTTGAACAACGCGCCAGCGAGCGCAAACGTCAACGTAAATTGGTGGCGTCATGAATCAGCACGAATCGTTTGAAGAAATTGCGCTGGCGCAGTGGGTGGACACTGCGCGTCGTCATCAAGCAGAAGGGTTTCGCTTGGTGCAGATGACCGGCACAGCGCGAGCGGATTATTTCGAGGTGATGGTGAGCTTTGATAAGGATTATCGCTGCGTTAATTACCGTGTTCACGTACCCCGCGAGCAGCCGGAATTGCCCAGTTTAAGTGCGGTTTATCCGGCATCGTTTACGTATGAAAACGAATTAAAAGACCTGTTTGGTTTTAGCATTCCGGGGCTGGCGCTGGATTACGGCGGCAATTTTCTGCGCACCAAAACCAAGATTCCGTTTTCCGGCGATGTCACGCTCAAGCCAGCGAAGCCGAAAAAATCGGCGCAGGAGGAGGGCTAAAACATGTCGAAAACCACCATCGTTCCCTTTGGTCCGCAGCATCCGGTGCTGCCGGAGCCGATTCATCTTGATCTGGAACTCGACGACGAGCGCGTGGTGCAGGCGCTGCCGTCGATTGGTTATGTGCATCGCGGTCTCGAACTGCTCGCCGAACGCCATGATTTTATTGAAATGGCGCAGGTTGCCGAGCGCATTTGCGGGATTTGCAGCTTCATTCATAGCCAAGGTTATTGTCAGGGCATTGAGCAATTGCTGGGGCTGAAAGTGCCGCCTCGCGCTGCGTATCTGCGCACGATGTGGGCAGAAATGTCGCGGATTCAAAGCCATTTGTTATGGCTGGGATTGTCGGCAGATGCTTTTGGGTTCGAGAGTTTGTTTCAGCACAGTTGGCGCATCCGCGAAATGCTGGTTGATATTATTGAAGAAACGACTGGCGGACGGGTGATTTTTGGCACCTGCAAAGTCGGCGGCATTCGCAAAGATGTCGATGCAGAAACGCTGCAACGGGTTGGCGGCAAAATCCGCGAGATTGAAACTGCGTTTGATGAAGTGGCCAACATTTTCAGCATTGATCACACCGTCAGGCAGCGCACCGTTGGCATTGGCGTGATGACCGCCGAAGATGCCCACGCGCTCGGCGCAGTTGGTCCGGTGCTCCGCGCCAGCGGTCACGCCTATGACCTGCGGCAACTGGGTTATGCGGCGTATGGCGAACTGGATTGGGAGCCGGTCGTCGAAACTGCTGGCGATTGTTACGCCCGCTGCATCGTGCGGTTGCGCGAAATCAGTCAGTCGATTGACTTGATTAAACAATGCCTTGATCGAATGCCGGACGGGGAAATCGAAGTGACGTTCAAAGGCAAACGACCGCAGGGCGAAACGATGATTCGGCTGGAACAGCCACGTGGCGAGGTTTGTTATTACATGAGCGCCAATGGCGGAAAATATCTGGAGCGGTTCCGGGTGCGCACACCAACTTTCGCCAACATCGCGCCGCTGGTGCACATGCTGAAAGGCTGCGAGCTGGCGGATGTGCCGGTGATTTTATTAACGATTGATCCCTGCGTGAGCTGCAACGAGAGGTAATCCAATGTCTTGGTTCTCGATTTCCGCGCTGGTCACGCGCAGCGCCTTACACCGCCCAGCGACTCGGTTATATCCCGTAGAAAAACGGCAGCCTTATGCCAAAACTCGCGGGCATATTGCCTTCAAAATCACCGATTGCACCTTTTGCACCCTGTGCGCAGTGAAATGTCCAACGGGCGCGATTGTGGTGGGAAAAACCGATAACACTTGGGCAATTGACCACGGGCGCTGCATTCTGTGCGGCAACTGCGTCGAAAGTTGTCGGGAAAGTTGTATCAGCCTGCGCCAGCAGCCGTACCCGTCGATGCAACAACAGGAAGTTATCTGCTATCGGTAACTTTTGGAATATGTCTGAGGGCGCTGTTCATCGAGCAGCGCCCTTTATTTTGTAAGAGTTGACGACTGACGGAGTGATTCGTGGACATCGCCGAACTTCTCGCTTTTAGTGTTAAAAACAACGCTTCTGATCTTCATCTTTCTGCTGGCTTGCCGCCGATGATTCGCGTCGATGGCGAAATGCGCCGAATTAATGTTCCGCCATTGGAACATCGCGCCGTGCATTCGCTGGTTTACGACATCATGAATGACAAGCAACGTAAGGATTATGAAGAGTTTTTGGAAACCGACTTTTCGTTTGAGATTCCCGGCGTGGCGCGATTTCGTGTCAATGCTTTTAATCAAAAACGCGGTGCTGGCGCAGTGTTTCGCTCCATTCCATCCAAAGTGCTGTCATTGGAAGAATTAAAAGCACCAGTGAGTTTCAAAGAAATCGTCAACGTGCCGCGTGGGTTGGTGTTGGTGACTGGGCCGACCGGATCGGGCAAATCCACCACGCTGGCAGCGATGGTCGATCATCTCAACGAAAACGATTACGCCCACATTCTCACGATTGAAGACCCAATTGAATTCGTGCATATCAGTAAAAAATGCCTGATAAATCAACGCGAAGTGCACCGCGACACGCTCGGCTTCAGCGAAGCATTGCGTTCGGCGCTGCGCCAAGACCCCGACATCATTCTGGTCGGCGAAATGCGCGATCTGGAAACCATTCGGCTCGCGCTTACCGCTGCTGAAACCGGACATCTCGTATTCGGTACGCTGCACACGACCTCTGCCGCCAAAACCATCGACCGTATTATTGACGTATTTCCGGCAGCAGAAAAAGACATGGTACGCGCAATGTTATCGGAATCATTGCGCTCGGTAATTGCACAAACCTTATTGAAAAAAATCGGCGGCGGGCGAGTGGCAGCGCATGAAATTATGATCGGCACTCCGGCAATTCGGAATCTCATTCGTGAAGGCAAAGTTGCACAGATGTATTCAGCAATTCAAACCGGTCAAGCGCACGGAATGCAAACGCTGGATCAGAATCTAAAAGAATTGGTACAAAAAGGACTTATTAACCGTAAAGATGCGCGGACGAAAGCGCAGAATAAGGATGATTTCATGTAATGGACTTCAAACGCGCATTAGAACAATTACTCACTGCCTTAGATGATAAAAAAGGTTCTGACCTATTTATTACTGCGGGGTGGCCGCCGAGTATTAAAATTAACGGTACTATTTATCCTGCTGCGAAACAACCGCTCACTGCCGATCAAGTGCGCGGAATGGTCTATGAAGTAATGAATGAGCGCCAACGCGCAGAATTTGAGGACACTAAAGAATGTCAGTTTGCAATTGATCGCGCCTCACTAGGTCGTTTTCGCGTCAGTGCTTTTGTACAGCGCGATTGTGCGGGAATGGTTTTGCGGCGAATTGAATCGCAAATTCCCACATTAGAAGAACTTAAATTGCCCGCAATTTTACGCGAATTGGCAATGAATAAACGTGGGTTAGTGATTTTTGTCGGTGCAACTGGTACGGGCAAATCCACTTCATTAGCTGCATTGGTTGGTTATCGCAACCGCAAAAGTAGTGGACACATCATCACCGTTGAAGACCCTATTGAATTTGTTCACGAACACGACGGCTGCATCATTACCCAGCGCGAAGTTGGAGTGGATACAGAATCTTTTGATGTTGCATTGCGTAACACCCTGCGCCAAGCTCCTGACGTGATTTTAATCGGTGAAATTCGCGCCCGTTCTACGATGAAATATGCAATGACTTTTGCTGAAACTGGTCATCTGGTGTTGGCGACTTTGCACGCGAATAATGCTAATCAAGCACTTGATCGTATTATTAACTTTTTTCCAGAAGAATCCCGTGATCAGATGCTGCTTGATCTTTCTTTGAACCTTAAAGCCATCGTTGCCCAGCAATTGATTCCATGCAAAAATGGTCAGGGGCGGCGAGCGGTAATCGAAATCTTGATCAATACACCGCTGGCAGCTGATTTAATTCGCAAAGGCGAAATTAATAAACTGAAAGAGCTGATGAAAAACTCCGGCGAACAGGGCATGATTACCTTCGATCAAGCATTATTTAACCTTTATGCGGAAGGTGAAATTAGCTATGATGATGCCATTCATTTTGCCGATTCAGCTAACGAAGTTCGTTTAACGATTAAACTCCAAAGCGGTGACGCGCAACGCGCTGCAACGGATCGCGCAATTGATGCGATTACTTTGGTACAAGAAAGCGAACATAAAAAGTCCCTGCGTTAATGATCATCTGAGTTATCAATAATGTACATTGCGAAGTATTGATATTTCAAATAACGCTACGGATAAAACCATACTCATAGAAGACGCTCAAAAATGATGCTTGACACCGAGCGATCATGTTGTTCTAATACGCCCCTCAATTGAGTTGCACCTTTTTTGATACGCCCAGGTAGCTCAGTTGGTAGAGCAGAGGACTGAAAATCCTCGTGTCGGTGGTTCGATTCCGCCCCTGGGCACCAAACAAAAATCCTCGCTTTTTTGATAAAGAGCGGGGATTTTTTATGCCAGCGCATTTGGCTATTTGGCGGAACCAAGATGTCGCATTCCACGCGCAACAACCCACCACTCATTGCTCATATTATTCACCGATTAGCGATTGGTGGATTAGAAAATGGTCTGGTTAATTTAATCAACCACATGCCAACTAATCGTTATCGTCACGCCATTATTTGCATGACCGAATACACTGATTTCAGTCAGCGTATTCAACATAACGATGTCACACTTCACGCGCTACATAAGCGCGAAGGCAATGATTTTTCAATTCATGGACGATTATGGCGGCTTTTGCGTCAATTACGCCCAGCAATCGTGCATACCCGCAATTTAGCAACACTAGAAATGCAAACTACAGCCGCATTTGCTGGAGTGCGGCATCGTGTACATGGCGAACATGGCTGGGATATTGGCGATCTGGATGGTTCCAGTATTAAACAACGACGCTTGCGGCAGTTATTTCGACCTTTTATTAGCCAATACATTGTACTTTCTCAACATCAACGCGATTATTTATTGAAACATATTGGCGTTCCTGCTGCGCGTATCAGCCATATTTGCAATGGCGTTGATACACAGCGTTTTTATCCTACTTCTGCATCGCATATTAGTGCGCTTCCAAATGGCTTTGCGCCGCCAGGAACACTCGTGATTGGTACTGTGATGCGAATGCAGCCGGTTAAAGCGCCTGAAATTTTAGTAGATAGTTTTATTCAATTGCTTGCGCAAGAACCAACAGCGCGTGAACGAATACGCTTGGTGATGATTGGTGACGGCGCATTATTACCAATGCTGCGTGAACGTCTCACCGCAGCAGGCGTGATCAATCTAGCTTGGTTGCCCGGTGCTCGTGATGATATTCCTGACTTATTACGCAGCTTTGATGTATTTGTATTGCCGTCATTAGCAGAAGGAATTTGCAATACTATTTTAGAAGCGATGGCAAGCGGTTTACCTGTCATCGCAACGCGAGTGGGTGGAAATCCTGAACTGGTGATTGCAGGAGAAACCGGAGATTTAATCGCGCCAGCAAACGTTAATGAATTAACAGCAACACTTGCAGCTTATTTACATTCACCGGCGCGTATTCAAAGAGAAGGTGAAGCGGCACGTCATCGCGCTGAACAGGAATTCAGTCTTGATACAATGGTTGGGCGCTATCTGGCAGTGTATGACAAGTTATTAACGCATTGAGTGACGTTACTTTATTTTTCCACTTTTAGCTGCATCACCGCCCTGAGATTCAAGTTCTCTCAAACGGTGAATAAGCATGTCTGATTTATTACTCTTTGCGATACCCTGTTTGAGAATTTTAACTGCCTCAGCTTTATCGCCTTTCTCAACATAATAATCACTGATACGTGCATACGCTGGGCTGTAATTTGGACGTAGTGCAATCGCTTTTTTAAGCCAAGGCACTGCATCATCAGGTTGATTGAGTTTGAAAAGAATTCGTGCTTTTGAGACGTAAATTTCGGGAAGAAAAAAGAATTTAGGATCGTGGTTGTTTCTTAAAACGTAATCAATATCACTAATAGCATGAAAAATTTTACTGTGTGCAAGATCACGATCTGACATGTATACCGCATTATTTTCACTATTCAGAGCCCAGCAGTAATGATGTAAGTGGTTATAACCAAGACCATAGCGTTTAATGTATTCTTCAATTGGCACAGGATCACCGCTAATTTCTCTAATCTGCTGCGTCCCTTTACAATAAGCCGGTAATCGCAACAACTCACTGACGCTTTCAACATTGTCAGCTTGGACTGTGGTTGCAAAGAACAACGCCAACAAAACAATTAATTTTTTTATGTTCATTTGTGTTTCTCCTGATCCAAAAACCAAATTGTTGATTTTGAAACTTCGTTTCGCCATTTTTTACTCGAAAACGTGTGATTTGCTTGAGGAATAATGTGCTGAGAAATGTTCTCCTTTTGAGAAGCAATACGCCATTTACGATGACGTTCTTTCAACGAAATGAATTCCTGTGCTGTTAAATCATTTCCGCTCAGAATAAATAGGACTTTACCCTGAAAACACTGTAATCCACTGCACATTTTTTCAATAAAATTTGTTGCTGTGACTGTTTGAGTTGATGAAGCAACTGACTTTATATCTGAATTATCAATATAATTTTTTATTGAGCGAACCGATTTTAATAAATCAAGTGATGAACTGAAAAACCCAAATCGACCAGAAAATAATTTAGTCCAAAAAGAACGTTGCAGCAATCGCTTGGAATAATACTGTGTCAAACGCACCCGTGCTGCCGCTTCTTCAGTATGCACCCAAGGATTGAGCAAAATCAATCCACTCACTCTCAAATCATGATGCGCATAAATCAACGCAGCAGAAGCAGCATCACATAACCCCCAAATGATGACAGAAGTTAATTCTGGTCTGTGCTGCATTAAACAATCAATTGCGGTTTTTATATCCACATCTACGGTATCAAAAGCTCGTTGCTCGCCCTCGCTGTCGCCCATACCGCGATAATCAAAACGCAGACTTGCAATTCCATTCTCAGCTAAATCACGCGCCAGTAATGTGAATTGACGATGACTCCCAGCACGATATTGTGGTCCGCCAACAACAATTAACACGCCGATTTTAATCCGCTGATGATGTGGTTGCGCAATGATTCCAATTAAACGTTGACCTTCGCAATTAAAAACCACTGGAGATTCTGAATAATGATCGTTCATTGCAGTATTTGCTCCATCATTTCCATTGTTGCAGTCAACAACGCAGGGCATTCACTGATTTCTTGTGTCATCCAAAACGGTTCGCCTACAACGTAGCGAGTGTATAAATGACAGCCATTATTTTTCCATTCTTGAATCACTTTTTGCTGTGCTGGAATTGGTAAACTTTCTGCACCAGCAACAATATCAATCCAAATAATAGGGCAAAAAGGCGTCATTTGTTCTAAACGCAAAGTAGCAATCGTTTGTGCGAGTTCTGCTGCTAGAAAATAACCGCCAATTTCTACTGATTCACCAGCCGTTAGTTGCTCGCGCAATTGACGGGTTCCGATTCGTGCTTGACCTTCGCTTAACATCTCGCTGGCAAGTTTAATTCGTAAAAATTGGTTAATAAATAATTCGCCATTGATAATAGGTTGCCACAATATCATTCCTGCGATATTTGGCAGTTGTTTTGCGCAATCAACCGCGAGCATTCCTCCCAAACGTAAGCCCCAAATAAATAGCGACGTATCGTTATTGGTTTCGTTATTTAACCAATCAATGGCACAAAATACATCAGCTTTCCAACGTTCCCAGCGTGCATCGCCAAAATCACCCCAACTATCGCCGCAACCGGTTAAATCTAGTTGTAATACTGCGATGCCTGCTGCGGCACATTGACGTGCTTGCAATGCTGCCATGCGCCGCGATTTGTGCATTTCTTCTGCAAAAGGATGAAGATAAATGACTTTAGCGCGAATAGGCGCATTCACCGGCGTTGAATACATACAAAACAAGTGACCCAATGGCGTTGGTAGGAAAAACGGATTGATGTTCACTGCCGCATTCATTAGGCAGAACCATCAAGTTTTCGTGTCACAAATTCGACTAAACTGCCCAGCGTCTCGAAACTTTCAGCGCTAATTTCATCATCATCGACGCAAAAACCAAAGTGTTCTTCTAACGCGGTGATGATATTAACCACCGCCATTGAATCCAATTCAGGAATTGCGCCCAGCAATGCAGAATTGGCATTCAGATTTGCACCGCGATTACCGAGTTGCAGCGTGTGAACCAATAGCGTTTTCACTTGATTAAAAGTGTTCATGGAATAAGACCATAATGGTGATGAATCGGTTTTTTATGGCAAACAGTTTAAAATAATTTTATCGCTATCGCTAGACTAAATGATTGATTTTAGAAAATATGATGATAATGAAAACCATCAAAATCATTCGCTAAGACTTGACATTTGATAAACCAACATGCTTGAATCCCGCTCCTTTCTGTACTGAAACACAGTCGTTGACTCGCAGGAATTCCAACCATGTCTAAGGTATGCCAAGTTACTGGCAAGCGCCCACTTACCGGTAACAATGTTTCACACGCAAACAACAAGACCAAGCGCCGTTTTCTACCTAATCTCCATGAGCACCGCTTTTGGGTTGCCAGCGAAAGCCGTTTTGTGAAATTGCGGGTTTCCGCCAACGGAATGCGCACCATTGATAAAAAAGGAATCGACATCGTTCTCGGTGAGATTCGCGCCCGTGGCGAACAGGTCTAATTAGAGGATTGCTTTATGGCTAAGGCAGCACGCGAAAAAATCCGTCTCAATTCTAGCGCCGGTACCGGTCATTTTTATACGACCACTAAAAACAAGCGCAATCAACCCGGTAAGATGGAAATCAAAAAGTTTGATCCCGTCGTCCGCCAGCATGTGATGTATAAAGAAGGCAAAATTAAGTAGCCGCAATTTACCCCGCGTCACCTGCTAAACGATTCTAAAACATCGACATGCGCTTAACTGCATGTCGATTGTTCCATCCTAATTCCCGCATCATCGTTTGATTCCGCACTAACACGCACCATCATTTACGTTGCTCTCATCGCGCTTGATTCACTTGGCAACAGATCGCCGTGATTTTACATTCGGCGCTGAATCACCCTAAATTTTGATCCAAATTTCAAGGAGAACACTGTGTCGGTTCGACCTGCATCGGAATCCGCTCAACAAACGGTGATTGACGCGCTGACAGCTTTTCTCGCTGCGCCGCCAGCCGGAACGCCACCGGAATTGATTGAGGCACTCGCATTAATGGGCGGTCATCCGTCTAACCCGTTGCCGCCACGCTTGTTTTTTGAAGCAGTCGAACAGGCACCGCTAGCAATTTCCATTACCGACGCTCGCGCTACTATTTTGTATGCCAATCTCGCCTTTGAAACGCTGACCGGTTATCACCGCGCTGAAGTGTGCGGCAAAAACGAATCAATTCTTTCTAATAATGCCACGCCAGCCAGTATTTACGCGCAATTGTGGCACACCATTCAGCGCAAACAAACGTGGACTGGCATACTCGTTAATCGCACTAAGCAAGGCGGCGATTATCTCGCTGAACTGATTATTTCGCCGGTATTAAATGCGCATGGTGAATTGCAATACTTTCTCGGAATGCACCGCGATGTCACTAAAGTACACGAATTAGAAGGTGCATTGCGCCAGCAAAAAGCACGAATTGAAATGGTGCTCGATGCTGCGCCAGTGTTAATGGCGCTTTTGGATAGCAATGGGCGCGTCATTCTCGATAATCAGGAATATAAAAAGCTGCTCGGCGATTTGCGCGGGCGCGAACCAGTTGATTTGTTTCAACAGGCGCTCAGTGAACAACTCGGTCGGGATGCGTTTGCGAGTTGCCTTGACGGTCAAGATTTCAAAAACGTGCAAATCAGCATTGATATTCAAGGACATTCTGGAACGCGCTGGTTTGCGTGTTCGGGAACGCGCATTGAAGAATCCGATCCTTCAGCGCGGAGTTATTTCGGTCAACAGCAGCCCGGTGAGCGCCGACTGCTGCTGTTGGTCAACGAAGTCACTGCGCATCGCCGCGAGGTTGAACGCGCCCAGCTCGAACATCTTCGCGCCAGCCTCGCCGAACAACAATTGATGCACGGAATGCGCGAAGCACTCGCGGCAGCCATTTACCAAATTCAAGGTCCGCTCAACGTCATCAACGCTGCGGCTGGCATGTTGCGCAGTGGCGCGGGCAATGTGGAAACGCTCGCCGGAATGCTCGATCAAATCAATGTTTCTGGCAGCAAGGCGCTGGAAACCCTCCGCGCCGCGCTGCCGGAAGAACCGCGTGAAATCGGCGTGTTGGTCAATATCAACGCGCTGCTGCGGCAAGTGCTCGAACTGGAAACTGCGCAGCTGCTGGCAACCGGCATCGTCGTCGATTGGCAACCTGCGACCGTGCTGCCGGAATTGCCCGGACATCAAAACCAATTGCGTTCGCTGTTCAAACATTTGATTAATAACGCGATTCAGGCGCTGCGTGAAGCGCGACCGCCGCAGCGTGAATTGCGTTTGACCACGCGCCGTTTGGAGCGCGGCGTTGAAATTGAGATTCAAGACAACGGTCACGGCATCGCGCCCGAGGAACGCTATCGCGTGTTTGAACCCTTTTATATTGGCTGGCGCGACCGCCGCGGACGCGCCGGAATGGGGTTGGCGCTGGCGCAGGAAATCGCCAACGTTCACGGTGGTTCCATCAGCGTTGATTCCGAAGCGGACGGTTGCCTGCTCCGCGTGACGCTCACTGCTGTAGCAATGGACGAATAATCGTGACTGCATCAATTCCCATTCCGACCGAACGCATTGACCCGCAGCGGCTGGCGCTGCTTGAAACACAATTGACCGCGCTGTTTGAAGTTAGCAGCGTTTTGAGTCGCTCGCTGAATCTGCGCCAAACGCTGCGCGAAGTGCTCGGCGTATTGCACGATCGCGGACGGCTCAGTCACGGTTTGGTGTGTTTACTTGACGACGAGCGCGGCGAATTGCTCATCAGCGCCATTCACGGCGCCGACGCCGAACCCTTTGAAAAGGTGAGTTATCAGCCCGGCGAAGGAGTGCTCGGGCGCATTTTGTCCACCAATGAACCGTGGATTTTGCCGCGCATCGCCGACGAACCGCGTTTTCTGGATCGGCTCAGTTTGTACGATGCGGCGCTGCCGTTTATCGGCGTTCCGATTCGCTTCGGCGATGGCGGCGCGATTGGCGTATTTGCTGCGCAGCCGCCCGCTGGTGAGGAATTGCTGGCGGAACGGTCGCGTTTTCTCGAAATGGTCGCCAATTTGATCGGGCAAGCAGTGCGGCTGGCGCGAACGGTGGAAGCCGAGCAGCTGGCGCTGCGCGAAGAGCGCGATAAATTGCGGCGCGAAGTCAAAGGCAGTCACGGGTTTGACAGCATTATTGGTCGCGCCAATTCAATGCGGTTGGTATTCGATCAGGTGCGGCAGGTTGCCAAATGGAATACGACAGTGCTCATTCGTGGCGAATCCGGCACGGGTAAAGAATTAATTGCGAACGCGATTCATTACAATTCGCCGCGCGCTCGCGCTGCGTTTATTAAACTCAATTGCGCGGCGCTGCCGGACAATTTGCTGGAATCGGAATTGTTTGGGCACGAAAAAGGCGCGTTTACTGGCGCAGTCGCGCTGCGCAAAGGTCGATTTGAGCAGGCCGATGGCGGCACGTTATTTCTCGATGAAATCGGCGAAATCAGCCCAGCATTTCAAGCCAAATTGCTGCGCGTGTTGCAGGAAGGCGAATTCGAGCGCGTCGGCGGCGGACGCACTTTGAAGGTCGATGTGCGCGTGATTGCGGCGACCAACCGCGATTTGGAGGCCGAAGTTCGTGCTGGCGAATTCCGCGAGGATTTGTATTACCGCTTAAATGTGATGCCGATTCGGATGCCAGCACTGCGCGAACGCATTGAGGATGTGCCGGATTTAGCGCGGTTTTTGGTCAATAAAGTGGCGCGGATGCAGGGGCGCGAGCTGGCGATTACTGACAGCGCGTTGCGGGTGCTGATGCGTTACGACTGGCCGGGCAATGTGCGCGAATTGGAAAACTGCATGGAACGTGCCGCAGTGATGAGCGAACAGGGCGTGATTGACCGCGATGTGATTCAACTCACGGGGATTGATGTCAGCGCCAGCGGTGTTGATTCTGCGCCAGCGCCGAGTGCCAACGTTGCCACCAGCGCCGTTGATTTGCATGATCCCGATCTTGACGAACGCGAGCGCGTGATTGCGGCGTTGGAAGAAGCAGGCTGGGTGCAGGCGAAAGCGGCGAGGTTGCTGAATATGACGCCGCGCCAGATTGCGTATCGCATTCAAACGCTCAATATCCGAATGCGGCAGTTTTGAGCTAATCAATGATGTGGAATTTACCTAACATACTGACATTATTGCGGATTGCGTTGATTCCGGTCTTCGTTGTCGTGTTTTACATTGAGGCATGGTGGACACCTTACGCGGCTGCAGCCGTATTCGGTATCGCCGCACTCACTGATTGGCTCGACGGCTATTTGGCGCGGCGCTGGGCGCAAACTTCGCCGCTCGGTGCATTTCTTGATCCAGTCGCAGATAAATTGATGGTCGCAGTCGCGCTGGTCGTATTAATGCAAGCTGATCCGCGCATTTTGCTGGCGCTGCCGGTGATGGTCATTATCGGGCGAGAAATTACGGTGTCAGCGCTGCGCGAATGGATGGCGGAAGTGGGAGCGCGGGCAACGGTGGCGGTGTCGCAGCTCGGCAAAATCAAAACTACCGTGCAGATGATTTCCATCACGTTATTGATTTTGCGCGATTCTTTGCTGGGATTCTGGGTTTATCCGCTGGGGCTGGCGTTGCTGTACATCGCCGCAATCCTGACGCTGTGGTCAATGGTGGTTTATCTCATCGCCGCATGGCCGAGTTTATCCGGTCAAACGGCAATGAATACGCGGAAATAAATCATTTGGTTGGCAAATGAAGCTCAGTCCATAAACGCACAATTGGTGCGGATTGATTCATCGTATAGAAATGCAACCCCGGTGCACCGCCAGCGATTAATTGCTGGCACAAATTCAGCACCACTTCGTGACCAAAGGCGCGAATACTTTCGACATCGTCGCCAAATCCTTCTAATTGCCGCCGAATCCAGCGCGGAATTTCTGCTCCGCAAGTATCCGAAAATCGTGCCAATTGCGTGTAATTGGTAATCGGCATAATGCCCGGAATAATGGGAATGTTGATTCCGCTGCGCTGGCAATTCGTAACAAAGGCAAAATACGCATCTGCATTATAAAAATACTGCGTAATTGCGCCATCGGCTCCAGCGTCCACTTTACGCTTAAAGTTCTCAAAATCACGCGCCGGATTACTTGATTGCGGGTGATATTCGGGATAAGCCGCAACTTCAATTGAAAACGCATCGCTAAATTCAGTACGCACGAATTGCACCAATTCATTCGCATAATGAAAATTGCCACGTTCACCAGCACCCATTCCTGATGGCATATCACCGCGTAAAGCGACCAATCGTTTAATTCCCAGAGTTTGATAATGCGTCAATAACTCGCGCACTTGTTCGCGGGTCGAACCAATACAAGCGAGATGCGGCGCAGTATCAATGTTCAATTCGCGCAGCCAATTCACCGTGTCTAACGTTCCTTCACGAGTGGAACCGCCTGCGCCATAAGTGACCGAGAAATAAGCGGGATTCAGCGTATTGAGTTGGCTAATTTCTAACTTGAGTTTCGCCATGCCTTCAGCGGTTTTAGGTGGAAACAGTTCAACGCTGTAAAGTGGAGTTATCATTAATATATTCTCTGAAAAATGAAATGCTGGCGTGATGGGTATTTGATCAATCCAGTACCGTTGGTTAACGGGTAATCATACTCGAAACTGACGGCGATATTCTAATTCAATAATAAGGGACAGGACTCGGTTAGTCGTGGCATCGGCATCAAGATTTTTCGGAATTGAATCATTATTGCTTTAATCAATAACGCAGTTGGTGTTAAGTGGAGCAATTTATTTAACGCCAACTGCGTTTGTTCATCCTGCTATTTTATTGCGCTGGCAGCAATTTATTTCCATCCAGATGTGCTTCCAATCGCGCCAGTAATTCGGGAAAGCGATTTACAAAAAACAGCGGTTGGGTCTCGCGGGGATTATTCGGGCTGGTTTCATTGCGCCCGTATTGCAAACCTTCTTCGGTCAAACTCCAGAACTGCTTGATCTTACCGCCAGTACTCTTGCGTGACAGATGCTCCAGAATTCCCATTGCTTCCAATGCGGGATTGACGGTGTTAGCGACCTTACTACCCAGCGAATGTCCCATCCCTTTCAATAGCGGAGTAATCGCTCTTACCAATGGTTCATCAACATAATCCGGCAGAAAATCGGAATTGAATCCTTCCGATTCAATAAATTTAGCCAACATCCGAATCTTGCTGGTTTCTGATACGCGCAATGACCGCATCGCTAATTCAACAATCTGAACCTTCATTGCTGGTTGATAAGGCAGCGTATAGGTGTCGGGTTGAATAGATGATTGTTGCAGAGTTGATGCAAAAGCAGCTTCAAGTTCCTGCCAGCGATCCACTAATTTAGCAGTGAACTCAGGTGAAAGCTGGGCAACTACAATGAACGTGTCGCGCTTGTGTGCGTGAGTGAAGACGTAGACCTGAACAGGTTTAGTAGCTGTAGAAATTTCCTCAATTTGAGGTAATTCGATAACTCCTTGATTTGCAAGAGACTCAATCGTGCGTTTCACGTTGTCGTGACGCTTGCCGGTGAGTTCTGCGATCTCGCGGGAAGTCATGGTGACGGGTAATACGGAAAGGGTGTTGCAAGTTTCCATTACGGAAAACCTCTTAGATTTGCTGTTATGCAAAGGGATTCCCCAAATAGGCTTCGGGTCAGCCGGGAGGATAACAACGGCTCTAAGGAAACACTGATTAAATAGCCAGCATCGTTGCGATCTAAATGATAAAATAGGCATCAGTCGTAATGTAAATATGATACCAGCATGAAACAATTTTCTTTTGCACAATCAGAATTTTTAGCAAAAAAGAAAACGACGCGCCGTGAACGTTTTCTCAATGATATGGAAAAAATTGTTCCATGGTCAACTTTGGTTAAAGCATTGACACCTTATTACTACCCTGATAGTCAAGGTAAGCGTGGTCGTCCGCCAATAGGATTAGAGCGGATGTTAAGGATGTACTTTGTACAGCAATGGTATCATCTTGCTGATGAGGCACTGGAAGATGCAATTTACGATAGTCAATCATTACTGCAATTCATAGGTATTGATTTGAGTGTTGAAGCGGTACCAGATGCAACAACACTGTTGAAATTTCGCCATTTACTCGAACGTCATGCACTGACTACAGTGATTTTTTCTACAATCAATGCGCATTTACGCGAGAAAGGATTGTTGTTAAATCAAGGGACAATCGTTGATGCGACCATTATCAATGCCCCTTCTTCAACAAAAAACGAAGCAAAAGAACGCGATCCAGAAATGCATTCTACTCGCAAGGGAAATCAATGGTATTTCGGAATGAAAGCACACATTGGTGTTGACGTTAATTCTGGGTTAGTGCATACCGTGGTTGGCACGGCGGCAAATGAGCATGATGTCACTCAAGTTGAAAACATTTTACATGGTCAAGAACAAAAAGTTTTTGGTGATGCTGGCTACACTGGTGCAGATAAACGCGAAAAAGTTAAAAACAAATTTAATGAAAAAGTGGTCAGTTGGAATATCGCTGAAAAACGTTCTAAAGTTGAAAAAATGGATGATGGTTTGTTGAAAAATCTCACGCAACAGATTGAAAAAATTAAGGCGCAAATACGCGCGCGTGTTGAACATCCATTTCACATTATTAAAAATCTATTTATGCACCGTAAGGTACGTTATAAAGGGCTTGCGAAAAACACTGCGCAACTACAAACTTTGTTTGCTCTGGCTAATCTCTTAATAGCAAAAAAGGCGCTGTTAAAAGCCTAATATAGAGTTCACAGCATAAGAGTACCTTAATTTTACCTAATAAAGAGGTTGACTATTTTGAATCACTAAAGCAAAAACTATTTATTTAATATCCCCTCTATAAAAATATGCTTTTAAAAAGGCAACGTGGAGAACATTAAATAGATCAGCGGTTCCCTAAGTCACCGCGTGGGTATTCCTGAATGGTTCAGGCTATTCGCCACACTCCCGACCGGCTGACCTTCATAATAAACCGTGCGGGCAAAAAAAACGCGCCTGTCTGTCGGGGGCGTTTCCGCTTAGATGAGGTTGTTATTCCTTCTGCAACATAGCAAATCACTTCAGCGCACCGATGTCAACTACAATTTTAACGTTGCATAATCGCTGGGTTATTTTAATCCTGTGCAATCGCCAGCAATTATGAATGTTAATTGTTTTTTAATTATGCAGAAACGTGAAATTGATAACAGCATTATTTCGTTTTCTTTAGCGTCGATTAAAAATCTTTTTTCCAGTTTGCCCTGCGTTGGAGAACAGAATTGAATCAGCGTTTTCTAAAATAGCGCGAGCACTGTTGAATTGCTGGTGGTGACTACGCTGATTTTTGAGTACATCAAACCTTGATTTTATGCAATAGCAAATTTGCGTTGCAGGTCTATACTTTCCCCGCACGTCAATTCATCCATTCAGGAACAAGTCATGTCTGACTCACTGCGTTTTCTGCGTTCTTATCTGCACTGGGCGAGCATCGCTGCGCTGCTGCTGTTTCTTCCCGCCACTCACGCCGCCGGTCTCAACGACACCGGCATCACCACTTGCTCAAATGCAACCAAAAACGGCTTGCCGTGTCCGGTCGCGGGTTTCCCCGGTCAAGACGCCGAATTCGGCAGCAACGGTTTTGATTTCACGAAATTAGATGCAGCCGGAAATGATTTGCCAGCAACCGCTACCAATCACACCTGCGTCCGCGATAATGTCACTGGTTTAATCTGGCAAGTGAAACTCAGTGATTCAACTTTCACTTTTGACCAAACCGCTGCTTATGCTGAAACTGTTAATTCAACTGGTTTATGCGGATTCAAAGACTGGCGAATGCCGAATATAAAAGAATTGATGGGGATTGCCGATTACAGCCGCTATTCACCGGCAATTGATACCAATTATTTTCCGGGTACGCCGAGTTCGGGGTTTTGGTCCGGTTCTCCGGATGCCAACTACTCGAGCAACGCGTGGAGCGTGGATTTCGGCTATGGCAACCCCGGCGGCGACTACTATGGCCGCGCCGACAAGCACAATCGGAGCAATGCGCTGCTCGTCCGGCTCGTCCGCGGCGGACAGTCTTTTGACACCTTTGCTGATAACGACGATGGCACAGTCTCCCAAACTAACACCGGGCTAATGTGGGCAAAATGCAGCGAAGGACAAACTGGCACGAATTGCACTGGTAATGCGACGTATATGGATTGGATCGCCGCATTAACCGTCGCCAATAATTCCAATCTGGGTGGCTATAACGATTGGCGGCTGCCGAATTTCAAAGAGCTGCAAGCCTTGGTCGATTACAGCCGCTATTCACCGGCAATTGATACCACGCAATTTCCCAATACGCCGAGTTCGTGGTTTTGGTCCGGTTCTCCGAATGCCAACTACTCGAACTACGCGTGGTACGTGTGTTTCAGCAGTGGCCACGCCTACTACGACGGTCGGAGCAACGGCTACGGCCTCCGCGTCCGGCTCGTCCGCGGCGGATAGTCTTTTGATCCTTTTGATTCTTTAAATGTTAATAAAACTGGGAGTGGTAGCGGTAGCGTCAGTAGCAATCCAGCAGGAATTAACTGCGGCGCGATTTGTGCGGCGGATTTTAATCGCGGCAGTGAAATAATCCTCACCGCTGCGCCGGATGCTAATTCGACCTTCGGCGGCTGGAGCGGCGCGTGTTCCAATAAAACTGGCGATTGCACGGTCACAATGTCTGAAGCGCAAACCGTTACTGCGACTTTTACCGCCAAACCAATCACTTATAAACTCTCAGTCAGCAAAGTTGGCACTGGCTCGGTCAAAAGCGATCCGTCTGGAATCAATTGCGGCAGCGACTGCGTGGCGAGTTTCGACAAGGGCAAAGTGGTGACGTTGACCGCGACGGCAGCGAGCGGCTACAGCTTTGGCGGCTGGAGCGGCGCGTGTTCCAACACCAGCGGCACTTGCTCGGTGAGCATGGCAAGCGCCAAAACCGTCACTGCGACATTTATTGTTGCTGCGCCGGTAAATTATCAATTAACGGTAAAGAAAACTGGCAGCGGAAGTGTTAACAGCGATCCAAACGGAATCAATTGCGGCAGCAATTGCAGCGCCAATTTCGAGAGCGGCAGCGCCGTGATTCTCACTGCCGAGCCAGCCAGCGGTTATGAATTCAATCGTTGGAGCGGTTGCACCGCGTTTGCCACCAATCCGCTGCAATGTCAGGTTGATATAAATAAAGCGCAAACCGTTAGCGCGACATTTACCGCAGCAGCGCCAACTACGCCGGTGAATTATCAATTAACGGTAAAGAAAACCGGCAATGGCACAATCAACAGCGATCCAAACGGAATTAACTGCGGCAGCAATTGCAGCGCCAATTTCGAGAGCGGCAAAACGATCACGCTTACCGCTGCGCCCGCTGCTGATTCAACCTTTGTCAGTTGGAGCGGCTGCACCGCAGTTGCCGCAAAT
Source organism: Chromatium okenii (assembly GCF_002958735.1). Taxonomy (GTDB): domain Bacteria; phylum Pseudomonadota; class Gammaproteobacteria; order Chromatiales; family Chromatiaceae; genus Chromatium; species Chromatium okenii_A. Next base: position 465,870 of record NZ_PPGH01000035.1, read on the forward strand.
CCGCTGCAATGCACTGTCACGATGAGCAAAGCACAGGCAATTACCGCGACGTTTGCGGTTATTCCCACAACCGGCGGCAATCTCACGGTCAAAACCGTTGGCAATGGCAACGTTACCAGCGATCCGTTGGGAATCAATTGCGGTTCTCTTTGCGCGGCGAGCTTTAGCGATCGCGTTGTCACGCTCACTGCGTTGCCCGCGAGCGGTGAAACATTTGTGCGTTGGAATGGCTGCATTGCAAATGCAACTAATCCCATGCAATGCCGCGTAACCTTAACTAAAAATCTCACCGTGACCGCTGAATTCAGCAATAAAACAACCCTTGAAGCTGATATTCAAATCACCAACGTGGTTTTAACTCCTGTTTCTCCGAGTGCAGGAAAAAGTTTCACAGCACAAATCACCTTAAAAAATATCGGCAATATCGCCTTAACCAGCGGCAGTCATTTGGAAGTGTGGGCGAGTGAACCGAGCGGACAATCTTGTGGCGCAATTGGTGATGCGTTTGCGGATATTGATCAATTGGCACGCAATGACAGCACAACCATTACTGTCAAACTCATTGCGCCTATTAAAGGAATGCAACGCTTGCGCGTATTTGCGGATAGTCAGTGCAAAATGACTGAATTAAGCGAAAGGAATAATCAACTGGTTAAACATTATACCGTCAACTAATGAATGATCGGCATTGCCATGAATTCATGCGCCTATTCATGGCATCAAGACTTTTCTGAATTGAATCATTATTGCTTTAATCAATAACGCAGTTGGTGTTAAGTGGATCAATTTATTTAACGCCAACTGCGTTTGTTCATCCTGCTATTTTATTGCGCTGGCAGCAATTTATTTCCATCCAGATGCAGATGTACTTCCAATCGCGCTAGTAATTCAGGAAAGCGATTTACAAAAAACAGCGGTTGCGTCTCGCGGGGATTATTCGGGCTGGTTTCATTGCGCCCGTATTGCAAACCTTCTTCGGTCAAACTCCAAAACTGCTTGATCTTACCGCCAGTGCTCTTGCGTGAAAGATGCTCCAGAATTCCCATTGCTTCCAATGCGGGATTGACGGTGTTAGCGACCTTACTACCCAGCGAATGTCCCATCCCTTTCAATAGCGGAGTAATCGCTCTTACCAATGGTTCATCAACATAATCCGGCAGAAAATCGGAATTGATGCCATTGCTTTTACAAAAAGTGGCGTACATCCGAATCTTGCTGGTTTCTGATACGCGCAATTCCCGAATAGCAGATTCAAAAATTTGAATCTCAAGTGCTGGTTGATAAGGCAGCGTATAGGTGTCGGGTTGAATGAATGTAGATCGCGGATTGATTGCCTGCCCCTGTGTCCAATAGTCCCAGAGCGCATCATCACATTCATTCTGATAAACGATGACGGTCTCGCGGATGTCTGGCTTCACTTTATTCGGATGAATGGTCATCAGCCAGCCGGGGAGCTTGCGGAGTGGAAAACACACCATTTCGCGTTGCTTGCCATCCTCAGCAACCATTGTGATTTCCACAATGGTTGAAGCAAATCGTTGATTAGACTTGATTTTTGTGAACTGACTCGCCCAATCAAGCCCCATGCCTTCGACGATGGGCTTCATCGGCGTATACGGAGTGCCGTCAATGTCAACGAGGAACAGAGTGGTATTGCGGAAAGGAACGGGAATGAGCGTATTGCTAGTTTCCATTACGGAAAACCTCTTAGATTTGCTTTAGTGCAAAGGGATTCCCCAAATAGGCTCAGGTCAGCCGGGAGGACTAAAACGGCTCTAAGTCACCGCGTGGGTATTCCTGAATGGTTCAGGCTATTCGCCACACTCCCGACCGGCTGACTTTCATAATAACCGAGCGGGCAAAAAAATACCGCCTATCTGTCGGGGGCGTTTCCGCTTAGACGAGGTTTTAGTTCCTCCTGAGACATAGAAAATCACTTCAGCGCACCGATGTCAACTACAATTTTAACGTTGCATAATCGCTGGATGATTTTAATTTAATTTGTGCTGTGCAATCGCCAGCAATTATGAATGTTAATTATTTTTTAATTATGCGGAAACGTGAAATTGATAACAGCATTATTTCGTTTTCTTTAGCGTCGATTAAAAATCTTTTTTCCAGTTTGCCCGGCGTTGGAGAACAGAATTAAATCGGGGTTTTCTAAAATAGCGCGAGCATTGTTGAATTGCTGGTGGTGACTACGCCGATTTTTGAGTACATCAAACCTTGATTTTATGCAATAGCAAATTTGCGTTGCAGGTTTATACTTTCTCCGCACGTCAATTCATCCATTCAGGAACATGTTATGTCTGACTCACTGCGTTTTCTGCGTTCTTATCTGCACTGGGCGAGCATCGCTGCGCTGCTGCTGTTTCTTCCCGCCACTCACGCCGCCGGTCTCAACGACACCGGCATCACCACTTGCTCGAACGCAACCAACGGCTTGCCCTGTCCGGTCGCCGGTTTCCCCGGTCAAGATGCCGAATTCGGCAGCAACAGTTTTGATTTTACGAAATTGGACGCAGCCGGAAATGATTTGCCAGCAACGGCAACCGATCACACCTGCGTCCGCGATAATGTCACCGGCTTAATTGGCAAGTGAAAATCAGTGATTCAACTTTCACTTCGATCGAAGCTGGTTATGTAAATAACTTAATTCAACTGGTTTATGCGGCTTTAAAGATTGGCGAATGCCAAATAAAAAGAATTGTTTGGAATCGTCGATCACAGTATTGCTTATCCCGGTCCAGCAATTGATACCAATTATTTTCCGGGTACGCCGAGTTCGTGGTTTTGGTCCGGTTCTCCGAATGCCACGGCGCGAACGGCGCGTGGGCGTGTATTTCGGCAATGGCTACGCCTACGACGACGATCGGGGCAACGCCAACCACGTTCGCCTTGTCCGCGGCGACAGTCTTTTGACACTTTTGTTGATAACGCGGATGGCACTGTAACGCAGTCGAACACTGGGCTGATGTGGGCAAAATGCAGCGAAGGGCAAAGCGGCACGAATTGTACCGGTGACGCAAAAACAATGAATTGGAGCGCCGCATTAACTGCCGCCAATAATTCTAATCTCGGGTGGTTATAACGATTGGCGGCTGCCGAATTTCAAAGAATTACAAGCCTTGGTCGATTACAGCCGTTATGACCCCGCAATTGATACCACTCAATTTCCGAATACACCGAGTTCGTGGTTTTGGTCCGGTTCTCCGATTGCCAGCCTCGCGCACTACGCGTGGGGCGTGTATTTCGGCTATGGCTACGCCGGCAACTTCTATCGGGACGGCAGCTCCACGTTCGCCTCGTCCGCGGCGGACAGTCTTTTGATCCTTTTGATTCTTTAAATGTGAATAAAACTGGCAGTGGTAGCGGGAGCGTCAGCAGCATTCCAGCAGGAATTAACTGCGGCGCGATTTGTGCAGCGATTTTAATCGCGGCAGTGAAATCACTCTCACCGCTGCGCCGATATAATTCAACTTCGGCGGCTGGAGCGGCGCGTGTACCAATAAAACCGGCGATTGCTCGGTCACAATGTGCAGCGCAAACCGTTACTGCGACTTTTACCGCCAAACCAATCACTTATAAACTCTCGGTCAGCAAAGTTGGCGATGGTTCGGTCAAAAGCGATCCGGCGGGAATCAATTGCGGCAGCGACTGCGTGGCGAGTTTCGACAAAGGTAAAGTGGTGACGTTGACCGCGACGGCAGCGACTGGCTATGAATTCGGCGGTTGGAGCGGCGCGTGTTTCAACACCAGCGGCAATTGCTCGGTCAGCATGGCGAGCGCCAAAACCGTTACTGCGACATTTATTGTTGCTGCGCCGGTGAATTATCAATTAACGGTAAAGAAAACTGGCAGCGGAAGTATTAACAGCGATCCAAACGGAATCAATTGCGGCAGTAATTGCAGCGCCAATTTCGAGAGCGGCAGCGCCGTCATTCTCACTGCTGTGCCTGCCAGCGGTTATGAATTCAATAGTTGGAGTGGTTGCACTCCATTTGCGACCAATCCACTGCAATGTCAGGTTGATATAAATAAAGCGCAAACCGTTAGCGCGACATTTACCGCAGTAGCGCCCGTGACTTATCAATTAACGGTCAGCAAAGTCGGCAACGGTGCGGTCAGCAGCGATCTATTTGGAATTAACTGCGGCAGCGATTGCACGGAGAATTTCGCCAGCGGCAAACTAGTCACACTGACCGCCAAACCAGACACCGGCGCAACCTTTGTGAGTTGGTCAGGTTGCGCCGCAGTTGCGGCAAATCCGCTGCAATGCACCGTCAAGATGAGCAAAGCGCAGACAGTTACCGCGACGTTTGCGGTTATTCCCAGTGGCTATACGCTAACCGTAAACACAACCGGCAATGGCGTTATCACCAGCAATCCGCTTGGTATTAATTGTGGCAGCGGCTGCATTAAAACCTTCGCTTCCGATGCTGTGATTACGCTCACTGCTAAACCTGCCGATGGTGAAACATTTGTGCGTTGGAATGGCTGCATTGCAAGTGCAACTAATCCCATGCAATGCCGCGTGACCTTAACTAAAACTATCACCGTGACCGCTGAATTCAGCAATAAAACGACCCTCGAAGCTGATATTCAAATCACCGATGTCGTTTTAACTCCTATTTCTCCGAGTGCAGGAAAAAGTTTCACAGCACAAATCACCTTAAAAAATATCGGCAATATCGCCTTAGCCAGCGGTAGTCATTTGGAAGTGTGGGCAAATGAACCGACCGGACAATCTTGTGGCGCAATTGGTGATGCTTTCGCAGATGATATTGGTCAATTGGCACGCAATGCCAGCACAACCATTACTGTCAAACTCATCGCGCCGGTTAAAGGAATACAACGCTTGCGCGTATTTGCGGATAGTCAGTGCAAAGTGACTGAATTAAGCGAGAGGAATAATCAACTGATTAAACGCTATACGGTGAAATAACGACTGTTCGGCATTGCCATTAATTCATGCGCCTATTCATGGCATCAAGACTTTTCTGAATTGAATAATTATTGCTTGAATCAATAACGCAGTTGGTGTTAAGTGGAGCAATTTATTTAACGCCAACTGCGTTTGTTCATCCTGCTATTTTATTGCGCTGGCGGTAGTATTTTATGATCCAGATGTGCTTCCAATCGCGTCAATAATTCGGGAAAGCGATTTACAAAAAACAGCGGCTGGGTCTCGCGGGGATTATTCGGGCTGGTTTCATTGCGCCCGTATTGCAAACCTTCTTCGGTTAAACTCCAGAACTGTTTGATCTTACCGCCAGTACTCTTGCGTGAAAGATGCTCCAGAATTCCCATTGCTTCCAATGCGGGATTGACGGTGTTAGCGACCTTACTACCCAGCGAATGTCCCATCCCTTTCAATAGCGGAGTAATCGCTCTCACCAATGGCTCATCGACATAATCCGGTAGAAAATCGGAATTGAATCCTTCCGATTCAATAAATTTAGCCAACATCCGAATCTTGCTGGTTTCTGATACGCGCAATGACCGCATCGCTAATTCAACAATCTGAACCTTCATTGCTGGTTGATAAGGCAGCGTATAGGTGTCAGGTTGAATAGATGGTTGTTGCAGAGTTGATGCAAAAGCAGCTTCAAGTTCCTGCCAGCGTCGTATCACTTTGAAACGCGCTTTAGCATCGTAGCCAGTTAACAGCGTGAGGGTGTGATCCTTGTCAAGACTGATTGTTGATAGGCGTTTTGTGTGATTGTCGAACTCAAACGTAACACCTTGAATTTCTTGATAACCCAATTCCGGGTTATCTTGCAAATCATGGACTTGCGAAAGCATTGTTTTAATGTCGCGCAAAACGTGATCGTGACGCTTACCGGTGAGTTCGGCGATTTCGCGGGAGGTCATGCTGAGGGATAAAACAGTGAGGGTGTTGCAAGTTTCCATTACAGAACCTCTTAGATTTGCTTCTATTGCAAAGTGAACCTCAAATTGGATTTGAGGCAGTCAGGAGGATAGAAACGGCTCTAAGTCACCGCGTGGCTATTGCTGATTACTCAGGTTATTCACCACACTCCCGACCGGCTAACCTTCATAATAAACCGTGCGGGCAAAAAACGCGCCTGTCTGTCGGGGGCATTTCCGCTTAGACGAGGTTCCTATTCCTCCTGAGACATAGAAAATCACTTCAGCACGCCAATGTCAACTACAATTTTAACGCTGCATAATCGCTGGATTATTTTAATCCTGTGCATTCACCAGTGATTGCGAGCGTTAATCATTCAATTGCGGCGACATATTCAAGTTTCATTTAACTAGCAGCGCGATTTTTAATTGTGCGTAAATGTGCAGCCGTAATTATTGGTTTATACTTTTCTCTACACATTTATTCAGGAGTGTTTTATGCGTGATTCATTGCGTTCCTGTCTGTGCTGGGTGGGCATTGCTGCGCTGCCGCTTCCCGCCAGTCACACTGCATCAACCAACATCATTTTCTGCTCGAATTGACGGACTCAATCCAAACTAATGTGCCTTACCTTTAATTCTTAATGAGTTGCAATGAAAACCGATAAACATATTCACACATTATTAACCTCTGGTCCCGAAGCATTTCGTTTTCTCACTGGTGGTTTAGAGCTTATTGGCAGCTATCAAGATCGTTCCATTGTGTTCAAAGAATTGGAACGCCGCGCTGATCATGTATTTGAACCAGATAATAGCATTGGTCCGGTGTATATTCTGGAAATTCAAACCCAACATTCTGGTGATGTTTATGATCGGTTAGTATTGGAATTGGTGCTGTATCGCAAATTGCATCCGAATTGCACAGTTCATGGTTTGGTGCTATTTATCGAACGCAGCGGTGATGAGCCAGAATCGCCATGGCAACCTTATTTAGGCGTGGGTTCGCTATTACTAAAATCTGTCTATTTGGATGAAATCATTGAGCGGGCGCGAATTGAACAACCAGATCATCCGTTATTAGCAACTTTTCTGCCATTAGTCGCTAATAATAAAGAATTAGCGCAACAAGCATCGGCAGCATGGCAACAATTGGCAGCGCGGACTGAACCAGATGCTACTGCGTTAATGGATGTCTTTACATCATGGTTAATGGAACGTTATAAACATCAAACTTATGAGGAGGTTATGGCAATGTTGCATCTTCCAACAACACCATTAGAAGAAACGCGAGCGTATCAGCAATTGGTGGGCATTGGTATTGAGAAAGGACGGATTGAAGGGAGAACTGAAGGGCGCATTGAAGGTCGCCAAGAAGGCCGTCAAGAAGGGCGTTATGAGGGACGTAAAGCTGAGGCTCGCGCTATTCTCACTAAGTTGATTCGGCGGCGCTTTGGTGATTTACCTAATTGGGCAGTAACGCGCTTGCAGAAAGCAAATACGGAGCAATTGGAAGCGTGGGCGGAACAGATTTTTGATGCTGCCGATGTCGCAACTTTACTCGGCAGTTCATTGGATTAAATCCTACTCAACCCCCGTTTTCAAAGGGGGGCTTAAAGTGATGCGTTGCAATGCGCCATTCATTACGGCATCGAAAGTGCCGATTCATACATGCAGCGCGTGATCTGAATTCGGTTTATCCGAATGCAGAATCTGATCACTTGGCGTAACAATTACGCCGGTCGGAAGGGTTGAATGGAATCACCCTTGATTGTAATATCAATGGCGCTCGTGGGATTTTTCTGCGAGAATTGAAAAATACATACTCGCTCAGAAATGAGTGTTAACATCAATATATCGTTTCTATCTCTGTCCCAGCGCATAAAAAATAACATCATGGCTAAAAAACCCACTCCGCAAAAACCAATTGAAAACTATATCCACACTGATAAAGAGCGCATGAATAATCCGCCAGTTGGTTTAGTCACGCCGCGTACTGATCCCGATAAAGGTGAAAAGAAAACCTACACTTACGATCCGCATCTTGAGCCGCAATTGCAATGGGCGGGTAAAGCAGAACACTCCAGTTTTGAAGTGCCAACGGTGAGTTTGCATGTGCATGAACGCATTGATACTAAAACCATTATTGATGCGGTAAAAAAAGCCAAAGATGACCATGGTCAAGCCAGTTTGTTTGATGAACCATTGCCGTTGCGTGAAGCGTTGGATTTTTATAAGCACAAGGAAAACTGGAGTAATCGTTTAATCGCTGGCGATAGTTTATTGGTGATGAATTCACTGCTCGAAAAAGAAGGCATGGCAGGTAAGGTGCAGATGGTGTATTTCGATCCGCCGTATGGAATTAAATACGGTTCTAATTTTCAGCCGTTTGTGAATAAGCGCGATGTGAAAGACGGTAAAGATGAGGATTTATCCAGCGAACCTGAAATGATTAAAGCATTTCGGGATACTTGGGAATTGGGCATTCATTCGTATTTAACCTATTTGCGTGACCGTTTGTTATTGGCGCGAGAGTTATTAAGCGATAGCGGCAGTGTGTTTGTGCAGATTTCCGATGAGAATGTGCATCATGTGCGGGAGATTATGGATGAGGTGTTTGGGGCGGAGAATTTTATTAGTTTAATTACGTTTAAAACAAGTAGTGGTTTTATATCTCGTTATCTTAAAACAACATCAGATTATTTAATTTGGTATGGAAAAGATAAAGAACAAACAAAATATCATCAATTGTATGAAGAAAAAAATTTTGGAGTTGATAGTTATTTTGATAAAGCAGAACTAGATAATGGTGAAATTGTTGACTTATCAAAAATAACTGATGATGAAAAAAGCAAAATTAAGCGGTATGTTGTTTATCGTCCTTTAGTTTCAGGTGCATATTCTGCAACAACAACTTTTGATTTTGAGATAAATGGAAAAAATTATCATCCAGGAAGTAATCGCTGTTGGAAAACTACACGGGAAGGAATGAAGCGGTTAATCGAGCTTCGTAGAATAAATATTGCAGAAAATACTCTTAAATTTATAGCAAAAAGTGATGATTTTCCTTTTATGGAAATTTCCCATGTATGGGAAAATACAATGGAGTTAATAAGCAAAAAATATGTAGTTCAAACAGCTATAAAAGCAATCCAACGCTGCCTGTTAATGACCACCGACCCCAGCGATTTAGTGTTAGACATCACCTGCGGCAGTGGCACAACCGCTTATGTTGCCGAACAATGGGGCAGACGTTGGATCACCTGCGATACATCCCGCGTTGCTTTAACGCTGGCAAAACAACGCTTAATGACCGCAAACTTTGATTATTACCAATTAGCGCGTCCGACCGAAGGTGTTTCTAGCGGTTTTGTGTATAAAACCGTGCCGCATATCACCTTAAAAAGCATTGCCAATAACGAACCGCCTGCCACCGAAACCCTATACGACCAGCCATTAAAAGACACCAAACGCAGTCGTATTACCGGTTCATTTACTGTTGAAGCCGTGCCAGCGGTTCATGCGCTAAGTTTAGATGACATCGACAATGAAAACACGGGCGCAGATCATTCAATTGCTCGCTCAGGTGAAACGCATCGCCAAAGTGAATGGCGCGATGAATTATTAAAAACCGGAGTACGCGCTAAAAACGGCGGCATGATTGAATTTTCGCGCATTGAAACTTTAGCGGGTGCAAAATTCATTCAAGCCCAAGCCGAAACCAAAGAAGACCTGCCGAAAAAAGTCTTGATTGTGTTTGGTTCTGAATTTGCACCGTTAGAAGTTCGCACCTTTGAAAATGCGTGGCAAGAAGCGCGATTGTTTAAACCTGATATTTTGCTGTTTTGTGCGTTTCAATTTGATGAAGAAGCAGCAAAAAATATCGACGAACTCACGCCCAGTATTGCGGGAATGCAGTTATTAAAAGCGCAAATGAATGCGGATTTACTCACCGATGATTTACGCAAAAAACGCAGCAGCAACGAAAGTTTTTGGTTGATTGGTCAACCCGATGTGAAAGTGCACGAATTAGTGGACGGCATGATGCGGGTCGAAGTGTTGGGTTTTGATTATTACAATCCGAAAAACGGCAACATCGAGAGCGGCGGCAAAAACAATATCGCCATGTGGTTGCTTGATACCGATTATGACGGACGCAGTTTATTTCCCAAACAGGTGTTTTTCCCAATGGCAGGCAATGGCGAAGGTTGGAGCAAATTAGCCAAAAATCTAAAAGCCGAAATTGATGAAGAAAAAATCGAGGCGTTTAACGGTACGTTGTCGCTGCCATTCGCCAAAGCGCAAAAAATTGCGGTCAAAATCATTGATGATCGTGGTATTGAATGCTTGCGCGTGATTTCACTTTAAGCTGAGGACTCTTTATGTACGCCATCGAATTTGAAACCACTGTGCAAAATCATGTTATCCGTATTCCTGACAGCATTCCCAACGGTACAGCCATTCGGGTTTTAGTGTTAATGAATGACAGCCAAATTAATAAAGAAACCACCGATGATGACTTGGCTTTATTGTTTGAACGCGATAAAGATACAGGCAGAGATATTGCGCTATGAGCTATTAAGGAGCATGTGATGCACACTTTTCAGTTAAACGCACAGATTAATGAGCATGGTATTTTGTCAGTGGCTTTGCCCAAAGAATGGGCAAAGCAATCAGTTAATATATTATTGGTTTTAGAACCACAAGCCGATTCAACAGATGCACAACAACGTAAATTAAAATTAAAAGCGTCATTAAATAATGCCGTGTCGCTCAACATATTTGATGGCGTGGATGGCGTTGAATGGCAAAAAGTGCAACGACAAGACCGTGCATTGGCTTGGGAAGAATAAATGCTCATTGACAGCAATTTGATTATTTACGCACTACAACAACGTAAAATGACTTTAGGTGATGCGCTGATTGCCGCAACTTGTTTGGAGTACGATAAAACTTTAGCAACTCGCAATACGGTAGATTTTATTTGGATTAAAAACCTTCAAGTCATCAATCCATTGGAAAGGAATTGCCTGTGAAAAACATTGATAAACTGATTATTAACAGCCCTTACCAAGAACCGGCTCAACATTGGGATTACGAACGCGAAACCCGCAATTTTTTGATTAAAAAAGGTCGCCGCCCCGCAGGTTATGTGATAGCCACGCCTAACACAAAAGGCTTTGATGATGCAGGCGTGTTTGTTGAAATTGAATTAGTGAATAAAATTCGTCCGCGTGTTAAAGCGTGGCGTGAAGCAGGTTATACCGGCGTGACAGGCATCACCAAGCGATTATTAGCGCATTGGCAAGATGAAACCGAGCGCGAAAACAATAAATTTTTCTTTTGCCAATTAGAAGCCATTGAAACGTTAATTTGGCTAAACGAAGCCCCTGCCGCTGATAAAGTCGGTATTGATATTCAAGGCGACGGCGGCGCGTTTACTCGCTGGTGTAATAAAATGGCAACGGGGACAGGCAAAACCATCATCATGGCGATGATTTTGGCTTGGCAGTTTTTAAATAAAATCACCTACCCAAACGATAGCCGATTTAGTAAAAATGCGTTAATCATTGCGCCGAATTTGACCGTTAATAGCCGTTTACAAGTGTTATTACCAGCACACGAGCAGAACTATTACCAAGCCTTTAACATCGTTCCAACCGATTTAATGGACAAATTAAGGCAAGGTAAAATCATTATTCACAATTGGCACAAGTTAGCGTGGGACAACCAAGAAAAAATTGATGCTAAAGTGCAAAAAGGTCAATTGCGCTCAGTAGATAAACGCCAGCGTATGGAATTAAGCGGCACGGCTTACGCAAAAGAAGTATTACGCGATATGGCAACCGCTAAAAATATCATTGTCATCAATGACGAAGCTCATCATGCGTGGCGTGTTCCTGCTGAAAGTAAAATCAAAGGCGTTAAAAAAGAAGATATTGAAGAAAGCACAATATGGGTTGGTGGTTTAGATCGCATTCACGCTACACGCGGCATATTGCACTGTTTTGATTTATCCGCCACTCCATTCGCGCCATCGGGTAAAAAAACCGATGAAGAAGCGTTATTTTCGTGGATAGTCTCTGATTTTGGCTTGAATGATGCGATTGAATCAGGGCTAGTGAAAACCCCGCGTGTCGTGGTGCGAGATAACAGCATTGTTACGGATGATTTGAAATCGCGGCTTTATCACATTTATCGAGATAGTGAAGTTAAAGACGATATAAACCGTAAAGCCGAACCCAGCGAACCCTTACCCGATTTGTTAATTAACGCTTATTTTTTATTGGGTTTGGATTGGTTGGAAACTAAAAAAGCATGGCAACTGCAAGGGCATAAAATACCACCCGTGATGATTACCGTTGCCAATCGCACTGAAACATCAGCACGGATTAAATATGCCTTTGAACATCAACAAATTCATATTCCTGAATTATGCGAGTCTGAAAAACTATTACAAATTGATAGCAAAATTTTAGAGCAAGCAGAAGCAGAAAGCGAAGTCGATGTATCAACCGATGACAATACGGAAGATTTAGAAAACACGCCCAAACTCAGCAAAAAACAGCAAGCTGAATTGTTGCGATTAACAGTTGATACCGTTGGCAAAGCAGGGCAACCAGGCGAACAGATTCAAAACGTGTTATCAGTGGGAATGTTATCGGAAGGCTGGGATGCAAAAACCGTTACGCATATCATGGGTTTACGCGCATTTTCTAGCCAATTGTTGTGTGAACAAGTTATCGGTCGCGGTTTACGGCGAGTGTCTTATGAAGTCGGCAGTGATGGCTTATTCGAGGCGGAATACGTCAATATCTTTGGTGTGCCTTTTACCTTTTTGCCACATGAAGGCGGCGATGATGTTGCGCCACCACCGCCTTTACCTAAAACAAAAATCGAACCTGTCGCAGAAAAAGCGCGGCACGAGATTAGCTTCCCTAATGTATTGCGTATTGATTCGGTTTATAAACCCAAACTGACATTAGACTGGGATAAAGTAAAAACCTTAGAGATTGATCCTTATGCTTCAATCACCGAGTTAGAACTAGCAGCAATTATTGCAGGTAAGCCGAATGATAAAGTCAAAGCGGCAATTGGTTTAGAAAAAATCACCGCAGAAACGCGAGTGCAAACCATTATTTTCAAAGTCGCATCAACGATCTATAACGCTGAAAACAGACTGGATTGGAAAGGTAGCAAAGAGATTTTTCTTGCTCAGTTGGTGCGCTTAGTTGAACAATTTATTCAATCTGAAAAAATCCAAGTGAAACATGATATTTTTCATAGCGATGATTCAAAACGTAAAGTTTTAATTATGCTGAATATGAATAAAATTGTGCAGCATATCTGGACAGAAATCAGAGCCGAAAACACCGAAAAATTAGTTCCGGTTTTCGATAAAGAAATGCCGATGTTATCAACCGCGAATGTGGGAACGTGGTGGACAAGCAAACCGTGTGAATGGTTAAGCAAGTCACACATCAGCCATTGTGTTTATGACAGCAGTTGGGAAGCCAGCGAAGCGTATTTTTTAGAAAAGTCTGAATATGTAAAATCGTTTGTGAAAAACGACCATTTAGGTTTTGTAATTTTTTATAATGATCAAGGTGTAATCAGAAAATATTACCCTGATTTTATTATTCGCTTGAACAATGGAGAGCATCTAATTCTTGAAGTTAAAGGGCAGGATGACCAAAAAAATCAGACCAAACGCGAGTTTTTAAAATCTTGGGTAAATGCCGTTAATGAACAGGGCAGTTTTGGGCGTTGGCATTGGGATGTGTCACTTTCTCCATCAGATTTGGAAATGATTTTAAGTAAACATTTGAGTTAGTGAGAAGATATAACTGTTTTATCACGGTTAAATAACGACTGCTCGGCATTGCCATGACATCATGCGCCTATTCATGGCAATTCTCACCGCTATTCAACATCAATTCTACCCGGCTGCGGCAATTCACCTTCAACCATGATTGGTTTCAGTGCGTGAAGAATGTTCGCAAATAAATGACGGTGCGCCGTTTCTTCACGAGCAAGCAGAGTTTTCATGTATTCGCGCTGCGTTGGTTTTGAGAAACAAGCCGGACATGAATCCGCAATCACCGGCAATTCAGCACGCATTGCAAAATCCGCCATTTGGCGCTCGCGGCAATACACCAGCGGGCGAATAATCCGCACATCTCCAGCTTGATTGGTGTAATGCGCTTTCATGGTTCGCAATTGCCCGCCGTGAAATAGCGACATCAATAAACTTTCCGCCAAATCATCCAAATGCTGCCCCAGCGCCAGCACGTTGTAGCCATATTCACGGCATAAGCGATACATAATTCCGCGCTTCATTCGTGAGCAATACGCACAAAACGCATCGCCGTCCATGTGCGTTTGCGCCTGTTCCAACAGCGGCTGCTGTTCATAATGCCAAGCAATACCGAGACTTGCGTAATAATCTTTGAGCGGCTGCGGATCAAAGCCCGGCACTTCTGGATCAACCGTGAGCACTGCCAGCTCAAAGCGCACCGGCGCATAACTGCGCAGATGATTGAGAATATGCAGCAGCGACAACGAATCTTTGCCGCCAGACACACCCAGCAAAATCCGATCACCTGCGCCGATCATGCGGAAATCCGCAATCGCCCGCCCGACTTGGCGCAGCAACGATTTGGGTGGTTTTAGCATGAAGAAATAACGCTCGCGTAATGGCTTAAATGCGGATTTAACGGAGACGGCGCATAACGATAAGTCTCGATTTGCCAAGCAGTTGGCGTTGCCGTCAACACCATGCACGACGGTCCGCCGTGAGTACGAATACGTCCCGCTGCGCCCGGATTGAGCACCCATGGAACGCTTGTTGTATCCAGCGCCAGCCGATGACTGTGACCGTAAACAATCGCCCGCGCTTGCGGAAATCGCGCCCGCAACAAGCGATGCCGCTCTCGCGCTGTGGTTTGATGACCGTGAATCGCCATCAACTTTCCGCCCGGCAGCGCCAGCTCGAACCATTCAGGAAGATGCACCAGTAAACGCCGATCCGGTTCCGGCCATTTGGACGCAATATCGTTGTTGCCAAACACCGCCAGCACACGCCCCAAACGCGGTTGCAGTTGCGCCAAAATTGCGATGCCACCGATGTCGCCGCTGTGCACGGCCAAATCACAATGCGTCACCAGATGTTGAATCCGCGCATCCAGCACACTGTGCGTATCGGACAGCAACGCCACCCGCACCCGTGTCATCCCAGCAATGTCCAGCGGTTTCGCCGCCAATTTAATTCAACACCAGCGCCAGCTTACCGGTCACATGTCCCAACTCAATTTGCCGATGCGCGTCTGCTGCCTGCGCCAGCGGGAACGTTTCTGACACGACAATCCGCAACGCGCCGCGTTCAACTAACGCCGCGCAGCGATTGAGAATGTCGCCCTGATGCGCCAGCGCGGTCGGCAAATTGCGCAATTGCGGCGTCAACATCAACGTCAAACTCAGGCGCAGATTTCGCATCCGCGCTTCTTTCAAATTCAGCGCCGCGCTGGGATCAAGAATTGTCACCAAATCGCCGTAATGCGCCACCAGCGGAATGGTTTGTTGAAACACTGCGGGGCCGATCGTATCGAACGCAATGTCCACGCCGCGCCCGTTTGTCCACTCCAGCACTGCATTTTCAACATTTTCCTCGCGGTAATTGATGCAGCGTTCTGCGCCCAGCGCCTGCGCCAATGCCGCTTTTTCCGCGCTGCTGACCGTGGTGCAAACCCGCGCTCCAGCCGCAACCGCCAATTGAATCGCCACATGCCCGACACCACCCGCGCCGCCGTGAATCAGCACCTGCTGCCCAGCGGCAATCCGCGCTCGATCATGCAGCGCCTCCCACGCAGTGATTAAAACCAACGGCGCAGCGCCAGCTTCGCTCATGGTCAATGCTGGCGGTTTTGGTTGCGCAAGTGCCTGATCAATCACGCGATATTCCGCATAATTGCCCGCTGCGCCACCGAGTCCGCCGTGACAAAACCAGACTGCATCGCCGGGCTGAAACCGCGTCACCGCAGCGCCGACTGCTTCAATGACTCCCGCGCCGTCGCAGCCGAGAATCGCTGGGAATCCCGCCGCTAACATCGCGCCATTGCGACGGATTTTGGTATCGACCGGATTAACGCCAGCGGCTGCCAGCTTGACCAACATCTCGGTCGGCGTGGTGATTTCTGGGCGCTGGCGCTCGACCAGTTGCAGCACTGACGGCTCGCCGGTTTCATGAATTTCAATGGCTTGCATCGGTTTCAAGCTCCGCAGAGTTTAGACTGAACGATTGTAACGATCAGCGACGGTCAACAGCCGCGTGATCGCTTCCACCGCTGGCAGCCGCACTCCGTGCCGCGCCACTTCGCGCAGCGGTCGCCGATAGAGATATTCGATTTCCAATTCGCGTTTTGCCAAATAATCCAAACGCATACTCGGCGCGTAGGGCTTCATTTGTGCCGTAGTTTCAAGCAATTGCGCAGGAAAATGATCGGCAAACTGCACTCCGCAGACTGCTGCGCCAGCGACTACTTCCGCCATCAACTGCTCTGCCAACGCTCGCGCTTCAGCGTCCGCCATCAGCCCGTCGGTATTCATGCCGAGCAGCACTGACAATCCGTTAAACGGGATATTCCACAACAACTTACGCCAACGCGCTGCGGTCAATTCCGGCTGAGATTCCACTGGAACGCCTGCCGCTGCGAACGCGCTCATCAGGCGCGGAATCCACGCTGCGCCGCGTTCGTCAAATGGCGCAAAACTGACCAAACCATAATCGAGATGGGCGATGTGACCGGGCGCAATTTTGTTGGAACACAGAAAACATAATCCAGCAATCACAATCGCTTGCGGAAAGGCAGCGGCTAATTCTGCTTCCGCCGTCAAGCCGTTTTGCAGATTCAACAGCACCGTGCCGTCGTGCACCAACGGCGCGAGCAGTTCCGGCAGCAGATGATTCTGGGTGGTTTTCAACGCGATGCAGACGACATCGGACGGCGGAATCGCGTCGCTGGCGGCATACACCGCGACCGGCTGGTGGTGCAAATTGCCGAGCGGCGAATCGACACGCAGCCCGTGCTCACGTATGAATTCAACGTCGCTGTGCGCGATAAATTGCACGGTTGCGCCGCTGTGCAGCAGCCGCGAGCCGTAAAAGCCGCCGAGTGCGCCAGTGCCGAGAATGGTGAAAGTGGGCGTCATGCAGTTCACCGCTGTAGCCGCAAATTAAGGCAGTTGCACCGGCGTGGGCGGTTCCCAGCCCACGGCGCGATGTTCAGCAATAACCGTGGTGAAAATCCCGCCGCGCACGTTGAACTCGGCAGTCAGGCGCATGAAACGCGGTGCGATGGTGACGACCAGATCGCTGAGGATGCGATTGGTGATTGCCTCGTGAAACGCGCCGTCATTCCGATATGACCAGATGTAGTTTTTGAGTGCCTTGAGTTCGATACACAACTGATCTGGCACATATTCCAACCGCAATTCGGCAAAATCTGGCTGACCGGTTTTTGGACACAAGCAGGTGAACTCAGGAATCCGCATTCGAATGGTGTAATCGCGTTCTTGCTGCGGATTGGGAAAGGTTTCAAGGGTTTTGCTGGGGGCGCTGGGCATTGATTCAGTCTCGTCAACAATAAAAAGCCCCCTTTGAAAAAGGGAGCAACCAAAGCCCCCCTTTGCAAAAGGGGGTTGGGGGGATTTGCTTTAGCCTTTCAGCGGTTCCAGCACTGCGTCGAGATTGAGACCGTCGCAATAATCCATGAATTCCTCGCGCAGCCCAGCGATGTGAATATCTGCCGGAATCCCGACGGTGATATGCACTGAAAACATTGGCGTTCCCGTGTGCGCGGCGGCGTAACTGCTGGTCGCCATATCTTCAATGTTGATTTTTCGGTCGGCAAAGAATCCCGCGAGATTGTTGATGATGCCGGGATGATCCATCGACACCACATCCACTGCGTAAGGCAGCAAATTGCGCAAAGTGGCGCGTTCGCTGGTGCGTTTGGAAATGATGATCATTCCCAGCTGGCGCTCTAATTCAGGGAGCGCATTTTCAATCTTAGCTAACGTATTCCATTTGCCTTCCACCAATAACATCGCCGCAAATTCGCCACCGAGCACGGTCATGCGGCTGTCTTCGATATTGCAGCCATGTTCCAGCACGGTTTTGGAAAGTTGATTGACGATACCGGGACGGTCTTCGCCGAGTGCTGAGATCACAAGGTAGGTTTTTTGCCGGGTCATAGCTTGGCCAAAAAGTTGGTGGTTGAGAGGAAAAATCGCGTTATGCGGAAGCAAACGGGTTGCGAGTTTAGCACGCAAAATAAGTTCGGATTTAACTGCAGTATTCTTTGCTAAAAACGATCTATTTTTTATCGGGACAACACATTAAATAAATCTGTTTTTTGTAAAAAGTAATCTGGACAACTTATTTCAACTGCATCGGTTCAACCCCCTTTTTGTAAAGGGGGCTTCATTCAGGAGTTTAAACTTCAAATGCGGTGAGCTTTTTAGCAACTGCCGCATTTTTCAACGTGACGTATTTCGGCAACCCATATTCAAACGGCGGGTAATCTTCACCCTGAATAAGCGGTGTTAGATACTGCCGACATAACTCGGTAATTCCAAAACCATCCGCCGAAATGAAATCACGCGGCATGAATTTCTCCACATTGGCCACATCCGCCAGCGCAGCCATTCCCACTTCCCAAGCGTAGGGCGCGTGATTCAAGCGTTTCACGGTTGGCATCACCGCATTATGTCCGGCAAGCGCGAATTCCACACCAGCGCGACCCATCGCATAAGCCTGTTCTACATCGGTTTTTGACGCTAAATGTCGCGCTGCTCGCTGCAAATAATCAGCCACTGCCCAATGGAATTTATAACCCGTCGCATCTTTAATGAGATTCGCTACCACTGGTGCTGCCCCGCCGAGTTGCGCATGACCAAACGCATCTCGTGTGCCCTGCTCGGCAAGAAAACGTCCGTCGGGATATTTCGCACCTTCAGACACAATAATGGTGCAGAAATCAAATTGCGCGACCTTTTCTTTAACCGCAGCAATAAACTGTTCCTGATTGAATTCAATTTCTGGGAATAGAATCAATACGGGAATGTTTTGCGTTTCAATTAATCCACCAGCTGCGGCAATCCAACCGGCATGGCGTCCCATGACTTCTAATACAAAAATCTTGGTTGAAGTCCGCGACATCGAACGCACATCAAACGAGGCTTCTAATGCAGAAGTCGCAATGTATTTAGCCACCGAACCGAAACCAGGGCAATTGTCAGTAATCGGTAAATCATTATCGACTGTTTTCGGAACGTGAATCGCTTGCACTGGATAACCCAGTGATTCCGAAAGTTGCGACACTTTATAACAGGTATCTGCCGAATCACCACCACCGTTATAAAAGAAATAACCGATGTCGTGCGCCTTAAATACCTCAATTAAACGCTCATATTCGCGGCGATTAGCATCGAGACTTTTTAATTTATAGCGGCAGGAACCAAATGCACCAGATGGTGTAAAGCGCAGTGCGGCAATTGCTGCATCTGATTCCTGACTGGTATCAATTAAATCTTCGGTCAATGCACCAATAATCCCGTTACGACCCGCATAAACATTAGCGATTTTTTCGGGACACCGCCGCGCTGCTTCAATCACTCCGCAGGCAGAAGCGTTAATCACTGCGGTCACGCCACCAGATTGTGCATAAAAAGCATTTCGTGCAGACATCGTATGATTTCCTCGTGGGTTTTAGTAAACAATAGGTTAAGCATTGCCTTGTTGAACAACAAAATCCGCTTGAGCTTGCAATAATGCAACAGCGCATTCTGCAAGATTATTGTATTGACGAACACCAGTGCCCATTTGTTTATATGGTTGGTAAAAAAATTGGCAACGATAACTGGAGTCACCAGTTTTAAAAATCACGAAATGGCAGCCATCATCTGCTTGCCAATAGATTGTTGGACAAATTGTTAATTCACGATCGGAAGGAGCCAAGCGAATTTCTGCATCCGCAAATTGCATTTCTATTTCGCGTCCATAACGCTCGCGCAGTGTGGTACGCATTAACCATTGTTCGGTGTCAGTAATGTCAGGAATGGTGCGCATCAGCAGCGGGTCTCAATAGAATGATGGGTCATCAACGCTTCAATCGCATCAGGATGTTTAGGCACGGCCGCAGAAAGAACTTCGTTACCAGTTTTAGTAATTAAAATATCGTCTTCAATCCGAATACCGATATTGCGATAGGACTCAGGTAGAGCCTCATTATCAGGCAAATATAATCCCGGCTCAATCGTCAAAACCATACCCGGTTCCAATGGTCGCCATTCGCCGTTTTTCTGATATGCGCCGACATCGTGAACATCCATACCAAGCCAATGACCAGTGCGGTGCATGTAATACGGTTTATAGGCTTCTTCTTTAATTAAAGAATTCACTTTGCCGCTTAAAATACCCAACCGAATTAATCCTTTGGTTAACACGCGCACTGCTGCATCATGCGGCTCATTCCAACGGTTACCCGGCTGCGCTGCATCAATTGCTGCCAATTGCGCCCGTAATACCAATTGATATAATTCCCGCTGCGATGGAGTGAATCGACCATTTACCGGAAAGGTGCGGGTAATATCAGACGCATAACCATTTAGTTCACAACCGGCATCAATTAGAACTAAATCACCATCGCTTAATACTGCGTTATTGGCGGTGTAATGCAATATGCACGCATTCGCGCCACCACCAACAATCGTTGGATACGCATTAAAACGCGCTCCCGCAATCGCGCAAGTGTGTTGAAAATCTGCCTCCAGCGCCAGCTCGGTGATGCCCGGAGCGCAGCGTTGCATCATTCGGCAGTGCGCATGAGCGGCGATGCGTGCAGCTTGTCGTAAAATCGCAATTTCGACACGGGTTTTAATGAGGCGTTGTTCGTGTAACACGCTGTCAAGGTTGATAAAAATGTCTGGGGCAATTGCGCCAGTGCGTACTTTGGCGCGTACCTGCCGCACCCAGCCCATGACCTGTTGATCTAACGCTGCGTCGTGACCAATCGGGTAATAGACCCGCGCACAACCATCAATCAGTGTCGGCATGAGCGTGTCCAGTTCGCTTAATGGATACGCTTGATCAGCGCCAAAATCGGCGACTGCGCCTTCAATGCCAATGCGAGTGCCGTCCCATTGTTCACGTTCGGGATCACGTGGCTGGCAAAACAGAATGAATTCACCAGCTTTGCGTTTCGGTACAAACACTGCGAGCGCGTGGGGTTCAGGAAAACCAGTGAGATAACTGAAATCGCTGTGCTGCCGAAACGGATAATGCACATCACGGTTGCGAATCGACTCGCGGGCAGCGGGCACAATCACCACGCTGGAGCGACCAATCGTGTGCAGCAATGTCCGCTGGCGGCGGTGATATTCAGTATTGGTCATGGTTGAACCACGGAGTTGATGTGTGGCGGTGCGCATTCATCATGAATGAGCAATGCTGCAACGCGTACAAATTCAATGACATCCACTAATGCCTGCTCGTTGTCTTCATCGTCGTCGAGTGCATCGAGATCAATGCGCGTTAATTCAGTGAAATCGCGTAAAATTTCGCGCATCTGCTCGGGAAGCTCGCGCTCCGCCACGCCGAGTACACCAATTGCAAATAGAAAACCGCGCACCCAGTCGTAAAGTGCGGCTGCTCGCTCCGGTAATGGATGATCGTCATCTGGTAAACCCAACTCAAAACGCAGTTCAGTGTCGGCAAGCGCAGCGCCGAGCGTTTGCACCAACGGTTGTAGCGCAGCGTAATAATGGGTAAATGGAATTGCGGCAGCGTCATTTGCGCTTGCAGGCAGCAGCTGCGTTAGCCAAGTGCGAGCGGATCGGTCGCGCCGCCGCACATCAAACCGCAGAGCATTCCCTGCGCTTCGCTCGGTGATGGATCGAGGGACTGAGCGCCAGCACCTCGTGAAACAGATCGTGATCGGGGGCGGTCGTGGTCTCCATCAGCAGCAATACAGGCCTAAAATGATGATCTATTGAATCATAACATGCGCCTGTGGTTGATTGACCGCTTACAGCCCCTTCTATAGTGCACAAAATCTCAACGGAGTCGCGGACTTTGGCTAATTTTGACCTCGATGAACTGGAGCAAAAGGTGACTGCGTTGATTGAATTGAATCAACGGCTCCGCAACGAAAACGACGCTTTGCGCTCGTCAGGAAGCTGACGCGAGCGCGATGAGTGGATGAACAAAACGGTGCAAACCCGTAGTCGTATTGAAGCAATGCTGGCGCGGTTGCGAGCGATGGAGGAGCAGTTGTGAATGACGATCCGTTGCAAGTCAGTATCAAGATTTTAGAAAGAATATCTGATTGCCTGCCAGCCGCAGCAGGAGGAGATTTGCGCACTTCGCGCAGTGCTTGATCAGCGAATGCGCGAAATTCATAAACATGGGCGGGTAATCGGAACGGATCGCATTGCGGTTATGGCGGCACTCAATATCGCTCACGAGTTCATTCAATTGCAGCGGATCCGACCAACGCTTGATGAGGATTCAGCAGAACGGTTGCAGCGACTCCAGATGCAAATCACCACTGCGCTTGCTCCTGAATTGCCGCCAATTACTGCTGAAATCACGCCAGTTGACACCGATTTAGCGACCACAGTAACAATGCTAGACGCTCCAGATGAAAGGGTATAGTCTTTTGCCTTGAGACACCTCCTGTCGTGATCGAGCGTAGCCTGGGTATTTTCTTGAGCCTAATTGCTACCCGGGGGACATGAAAACCTCGCCGTTGTGCAAGTCCGTCACCGAGCGGAAAGCCTGAAGCGATGAACACTGTTCCCACTTGAACCCTTCCGGTTCAAGAACGAAGGTCTGCAGCGACACCAATGGGAGGCGTCTCATTTCCAACACAGTCACCAGGCGCGAATTGCGCACCGCACGTCGGCAGCTCCATCCTCGCCAGCAACATCAACATGCGATTCAAGTGCGACAACATCTCAGCCACCAGTGCTGGTTTTTGAATGCGCAGCATTTGGCGTTTTATTGGCCGACTGACGGCGAATTAGACCTGCGTCCGTTGTTGCAATATGCACATTTGCACGGCAAAACCTGTTATCTCCCAGTGCTTAAACCGCAACACACCCGCTGGGGACGCGGCAAACTTTGGTTTGCGCGTTATCAACCCGGCGACTCTGTACAACCCAATTGCTTTGGCATTCCAGAACCGCGCAGCCGCAAATTTCGCTTGCCGTGGCAACTCGATCTCATTTTGCTGCCGTTGGTGGGATTTGATGCAGATGCGCACCGGCTGGGCATGGGTGGCGGGTTTTATGACCGCACACTTGCGCCGTTGCAATTACGCCACAGTGGTCGTCGCCCGCACTTGATTGGCATTGCGCACGATTGCCAGCGCGTGGGCTGTATCGTGCCTAAACCTTGGGATATTCCGCTGGATGCAGTGGTGACGGAATGCCGAATCTATTGCCGCCAATCGTCAATGCGAAAACCTCTGGTATCATATCGCACCACAATTTAACCATCATCACTGAGAAAACAATTAAATGAATCAAGACGCAATGAAAAAACAAGCCGCCGAAGCAGCTTTGAATTACGTTGAAGGTGGCGTCATCGGTGTTGGAACTGGGTCAACCGTCAATCATTTTATTGATGCGCTGGCAACAGTTAAAAGTCGTATTGAAGGTGCGGTTTCCAGTTCAGAAGCCTCCAGTGTACGGCTGGCAGCACACGGAATTCCAGTATTCGATTTGAATGCAGTGGGGGCATTATCGCTTTATGTCGATGGCGCAGATGAAACGAATGCACAGTTTCAATTGATTAAAGGCGGCGGTGGCGCATTAACCCGCGAAAAAATTGTTGCAGCGGCGAGTCAAAAGTTTGTCTGTATTGGTGATGAAACCAAGTTAGTCAAGGTGCTTGGCGCATTCCCATTGCCGGTGGAAGTCATTCCAATGGCACGCAGCTATGTGGCACGTGAATTGGTTAAACTTGGCGGTACACCGATATGGCGCGAAGGTTTCGTCACTGATAATGGCAATGTGATTTTGGATGTACGGCATTTAGAAATTACTGATCCGATACAGATGGAGCAGCAAATTAATAATTTAGCAGGTGTGGTGACAGTGGGAATTTTTGCGTTGCGCCCAGCAGATGTTTTGATTTTAGGAACGCCCGACGGTGCAAAAACTGTAGATAAAGGGTGATGATTCATCGCTAATTGCAGACACAAAAAACGGAACCTAAAAGTTCCGTTTTTTGTCGTGTAAAAATTGCCAAGCAATCTTTAGAAATGGTGGATCATACCGATTGAAAATCCGTCCCAATCGTTGTTTGATAAATCGTGACTGTACTGATTGTAGAGGATATAAGCTGTGGTGCGTTTGCTCAGGTTATGATCGAACGCAATTGCCCATGTCGAATAATCATTGTTATCAAGGTTGCTGTATTCAGCAGCACCATACATTGCCTTGACCATGTTGCTGCCAAAAGAATAACCTGCTTGCAACTGCCACATTTGTTTATCGAACGATGAATCAGAAGCGGCTTGATCTTCGTAAATGCCAGTCACAGTAAAGCCATTCCAATCCATCAAGCCCAAACCTAAACGCCACTTGCTATAGTTATCGGAAATATAGTTGACGGAGGTTCTGGGTCCTTGGCTTATTGCGGTATTCATATAAAGTTCATTGCCTAAGGTTTCATAGGCTAATGACGCAAAAAGGGGACCGTTCTTATAAACGCCAGCAATTGAATAAGCGTCAGCAAGGCTGTTCGCATTGTTATTCGAGCCATAGCCAGCAGTTGTGCCACCACCAACAACTACAGCGCCAGCAAGCTGAAAGCCAGCTAAACTAGGACTGACATAGGCAACTGCGTTATCAGCACGAACATCGTCAAAGCCAACCGTATTGTTGTAGTCGGCCATCGTATTGGAAAACAGGTCGAGCTTTGCGGTCGAGGTATACATTGGAGTGTCATTACGACCAACAACAAAAGTACCCCAATCGCTGCTAAGACCAACATAGGTTTGTTGCATGGTGACAATATTGTCAGTGCCTCTAGCAACATTATCATTAGGCGTCAGACCATTCGCCTCATCAGTCAATTGAACGTTAATCTGTACATGATAAATTGCCTTCAGACCATTACCGAGGTCTTCGGAACCTTTCACGCCAATCTGGTTATCACGGTTATCTTTACCGGGCATTGCTCCGCCGCCATTGAGTCCCCAGCCGTCATAGCTGTCGTTCTCAAAACTTGCGTAATCAATAGAAACGTGTAAATCACCATAAAGAACTGCCTCAGCCATCGCAGCCGCAGGGGCTGTCAGGGCGGCGGCGACCGCGAGGGTAAGAAGTTTCTTGTTCATGCTGTTCTCCGCTGTTGTGAATTTGTCAGTTAGACTGCATAAAATTAGACGCAATCGTGCTTTGCGTATTCAACTATAGAGAACTGCATGGCGTTTTGCAACAGATTGGGCGGAAAAAAGACACAAAAAACCCAGTTGTCTCATTTTTACAGCAGGCTTATCAAATGTCCCGTTTTCCACACTTCGCACGCCAGCCGATACCTCAATCACGCGCTACGAATCACCTAAAAAATACTGTAAAATCAAATGCTTTATTATAAAATTCCACCGCAACTTTTTATCAACAATGACTCTCACTTATGAACCGAACCGTCTTTTTTGTCTCTGAAAGCACTGGCATCACCGCCGAAACCCTTGGTCACAGCTTGCTGTCGCAATTTGACACCATCGATTTTGAACAGGTGTACATGCCTTACATCAACACCGACCTGCGGGCGCTGGCACTCACGCAGCGGATGCAGGAAGCCGCTGAACGCGACGGCGCTCGCCCGATTGTATTTGCCACCATGCTGAATAATGAAATCCGCGAGATTCTCAAAAATGGCAATTGCTTTTATATGGAATTGTTTGAAGGTTTTGTCGAACCACTATCTGTAGAATTGTGCGTTCCTCCCAGCCGCAAATCTGGTCAAAGTCATGCGATTACCAAACCGAATTTTTACACCAAACGGATTGAAGCTATTAACTTTGCCATGGCTAATGATGACGGGATTCGCCCTGATAATTTCCACCGCGCCGATGTCGTATTAACTGGCGTATCGCGCTCTGGAAAAACACCAACCTGCCTTTATTTAGCTATGCACTACGGATTACGTTCAGCCAATTATCCAATTACTGAAGAAGATTTTGAACGCGGTGATGTGCCGCAATTAGTATGGGATTGTCGCCATAAATTATTCGCACTCATCATTGATCCGCAGCGCTTACAACTTATTCGAGAAGAACGTCGCCCAAACAGCCCCTACGCATCACTAGCCCGATGTCAGGATGACATCCGTCAAGCTCAACAGATTTATAAGCGGCTGCAAGTACCAGTACTTAATACGACCACCCAATCAATTGAAGAAATTTCTTCGCAAATTATGAAGATGCTGAAAGATAATCTGGATAATGGTATTGAACCATTGACTGGAAAAACGCCTTAATGGTGAATCTATGGATGCCGCTTGCTCACACGGCGGCATATTATTTTCATCTTCAAGGCTATGTACTGCTGGCAGGAAATCCGCAAATTCAATGCTATACAGTTCCCAAATCGAAATAAATAACGAGGCAATCACTGGACCGATAAAAATTCCCGGTAATCCAAACATCACAATGCCGCCTAAACTGCTTAAAAAAATTAGTAGCTCATGCATTCGCGTATCCTTGCCAACTAAAATTGGGCGTAGAACATTGTCAAGACTACCGACGATCAAGCCACAAAATAATGCCAACCCAATTCCTATGGCAATTTTACCTTGTGTCAACAAAATAACTACCGCTGGAATCCATACTAAAGCCGCACCGATATTGGGAATTGCAGCCAATATCGCCATTAGTGAACCCCAGAACACTGCATTTGGAATACCAGCAACAGCAAAGGCTATTCCTGCTAATGCACCCTGCAATAAACCAATTAGCAAAGAACCTTTTAGTGTGGCACGAGTGACGGAAGTAAATTTATCTAGCATCATTCGTTCTTCAGCCGTTTTAAGCGGTAAATAATACAAGAATTTTTCAATGAGGCGTATTCCATCCATTTGTAAAAAATACATGCTATAAAAAAAGACAAACGCCATAAAAATGAAATTAGCAGTACCAAGTGTAACTGAGGAAACCCATTCGACTAATAACCGACTTAAAAAGGTTGCTAAAGTGCCTGCTTGTTGGGCAATTTGGGCTTGATTAAGCTGCAGTTGATCGTAAAAAGGAATCTGTCGTATGTACGCATCGAGCACCTCTGGATAGCTCACTATTTCTCGAAACCGCAGCGTAATCATCTGACTGACATCAAGCGCCTGTCCAATTAAAATCATAATTAATAAAGTTAAGGGGATTAGAATCACTACCGCAATAAACAGCATGGTTAATAATGAAGCAAGCCGACGTCTACCTTTGAGTAACTTTTGAAATCTTAAAAACAATGGACGCGCTAACGCACTGAACAATCCTGCTAAAAATAGAGCCATTAAAAACTGTTGAATCATGGTAAAAAATAACGCCGATATTCCCAGCGCCATAAGCAATACAACGGACTTATTGATAGCGTCTTGAGTCATGGTAATTTGAACCTAGTTTAGTAACGCACTGACTAAATGGCACTTTTACTTGCCACTGTAAAAATTAGAGGGCTGGCAGCTAATTCTGTGTGTTAATAATGTTTAACCTGTAAAAATACTGGATAACGATTTGCTGATATTGACGGCTGCATCAGTTCCCAGTTAGCCTTTTGCTATCGACGATATTACATTTATTTTCAGAGTTGGTAATCTGAACTGAGAATAAAATATAATCGTCGTTTTAGCGGCATTGTAGCGATGAATTTATTAATAACTGTTGTCACCAGTTTTTTAATAAAAATCGCAAAATTCAATTTTAATTTGGAGCATGACAATGACTAAAAAATCCCCTGTGCGACGTGCTCGTCAACGTAAAGCAACGGAAGCATTACAAGCGGCTTTTCCACTTGCGTTTCCTGTTGATGAAGCGGACATTCGTCCATTGGCAATTGGCATCCGCGATGATCTTATTGCATGGTATGCAACGCAGAAGCTGAATATCACACTCAACTATATTATTGGCGCTTTACGTCATCACTGCTGGCGCACTGCCTATCGTCAAAAGTTGATTGCGGGTGCAATGCGGATCAATTTGAAAGGCGAACCAGTTTCTCCAGTGACTGAAGAAGCAGCGGCATTGGCAGTGGAGCAGATTAAAGAAGCGGAGACTGCTCGCCTTAATCGACCTGATGAACAGACTAGAAAGTTGTTACGTCGTCAGGCTGCACAAGCGAAACGGCAGGCAGAGGCAGCTGCAAAGCAGGCAGAGGCAGCAGCGAAGAAAGCCGCAAAAGTGGCTGCGTCTAAACCTGCTTCGGAACCAAAACCTAAGCAAAAACCGAAGCCTGCGACCAAGCCACAACCAGCACCGGCGGCGGCACTCACTAAACCAGCGGTCGCCAAACCTGCGGCAACAGTGATTGTGAAGAAAAAACGCACGATTGTGATTCCACCTGCTTAATCACATTTTTATTCAAGAAACGCTGGTTAATGCTTTATTTGTTTAATCAGCGTTTCTTGAAATCTCAACTGTACAATGCGAACCGCTTTTGCCCAGTATTTTTCAATCTGGTTTAAGTCAGCTAAATATGCTGGTAAGTATTCTAATATAAAAAGTAGCATTATCCATGACAAGAACACAGTTGGCTGATAGTTTTGGCAACAAATCCTCAGTTATCCACGATAGAAAAACTTAAGATTTAATTGAATCAGTAAATAAAGTCGCTATCACTAAATTAAAGTCAGTTATTGCTTTAAGAACCAACTCCCAACCTGTGGGCAGTTTCAGTATAAATAAGGTTAAATTTTTATTTCTAATGCTCGACGACGGAAATCAACAGAGTAAGTTGTTTGCTTTTCATTTCATATTGGAATAACTATAACAAAAAAGCGGTTAGCTAATTTCTTAGCTAACCGCTTATTGTTTGGTCGGGGCGAGAGGATTTGAACCTCCGACCACCTGAACCCCATTCAGGTGCGCTACCAGGCTGCGCTACGCCCCGGAAAGATCGCACATATTAGGGCTTTAAGCCGGTGCGGTCAATGTCGCAGTAATTTCAAAATGTCTTCAAGCTCAATACGAATTTGGTGCAACACGAGAAGCGTCTGACTGGAATCATGTTTGATCGCTTCACCGCTCAATTGCAAACGCGCTCCGCCAATCGTAAAGCCTTGATCATATAAAAGATTACGAATTTTGCGCACCATCAGCACATCGTGGCGCTGGTAATAGCGTCGATTGCCACGACGCTTTACCGGTTTGAGCTGCGTAAATTCCTGCTCCCAATAACGCAGGACATGTGGCTTAACGCCGCAAAGCTCACTCACCTCACCAATGGTGAAATAACGTTTGCTGGGAATCGGTAGCAGCTCGCATTCCTCCTGCGCGTCATTACTCGTCTTCGGTTCCAGCATAGGCTTCTACCCGTGACTTGAGCTTCTGCCCGGGTCGGAAGGTGACAACCCGCCGCGCGGTAATCGGAATCTCCTCACCTGTTTTCGGGTTACGACCCGGACGCTCATTTTTTTCGCGGAGGTCAAAGTTGCCGAAACCAGACAGCTTGACCTGTTCGCCACGTTCTAAGGCAGCACGAATTTCCTCAAAAAACATCTCCACGATGTCTTTTGCCTCGCGTTTGTTCAGACCCAATTCATTGAACAAATGTTCAGCCATATCGGCTTTGGTCAACGCCATATCCTCAATCCCTCAATCGTGCGCCAAGTTCAGAAGTGAGGCGATTCACAATCTGCCCCACCGCACCCTCAATAAAATCGTCAGTCAGTGTCTGAGAATAAGACTGTAAAATCAAGCCTAAAGCAAGGCTTTTTCGAGAAGAATCGACATTCTGACCCGTGTACACATCGAACACCATCACCTCGCGCAGCGTCTCGTCTGCGCCAGCGCGAACACAGTTCACCACCGCGTCGTGACTAATCGTCCGCTCCAGCGCGATGGCCAAATCACGGCGAATGCTGGGGAACCGCGAGATCGGCGCATAACGCGGCAGAATGCCCAGCGCCAGCGGTGCAACATCCAGCTCAAATACAAACACATCGCCCTTCAGATCAAGCCGCGCAGCCAGCGCCGGATGCACCATCCCCATCATGCCAACCGGCAAGCCGTCGCGTTCAATCCGCGCCGTCTGTCCCGGATGCAGCGCCGGATGTTCACCCGCCACAAAGCGGAATTGCCCCGCAGCACCAGTCAGCGCCAGCACCGCCTCCACATCCGCCTTGAGATCGTAAAAATCCACCGCCCGCGCCGTAACGCCCCACTGCTCCGGCAAGGCGCTGCCGCTCACCAAACCCGCCAAACCGAGCGGCTGCTGCAACTGTCCCGCTGCATCGTGGCGAAACCGCAGCCCCGACTCAAAAATTCGCACCCGCTCACTCTGCCGCGTTTGGTTATAACGCGCCGTGTGCAGCAGCCCCGCCCACAGACTGCTGCGCATCACCGACAACTCCGCGCTGATCGGATTTGCCAACCGCAGCGGCTGCGCCTCCGGCTCAATCAACGCCTGCAATTCCGGGCTGATAAAGCTGTAAGTGATGACCTCGTGAAAACCGCGATCCACCAGCGCCAGCCGCGCCCGCTCCAATTCAAACCCCGCTTCTGACGGCGCAGTCGTCACCGTCGCTGCGCTGGCATAACTGACCGGAATCTGGTCATAACCGTGAATGCGCCCGATGTCGGCGATCAAGTCCACCTCGTGTACCAAATCAAACCGCGCACTCGGCGGTGTCACCAGCCAGCCATCGGCGACCGTCTCCAGCGTCATCCCCAGCCGTTCCAGTACTTCGACGCTGGTGGCAGCGGGCAATGCCAAACCGAGAATCTGGGCAATTCGCGCCTCGCGCAGATGCAGCACCGGCGGCTGCGGCAAATGCTCCTCCGCCGTCACGACCACCACCGACCCCGCCTCACCGCCGACGATGTCCAGCAATAACTGCGTCGCCCGTTCAATGGCGCGAACCTGAAGCTGCGGATCGACGCCGCGCTCAAACCGGTGCGATGAATCGGTGTGCAGTCCATAGCTGCGAGCCTTGCCGCTGATGGCGAGCGGCGCAAAAAAGGCGCTTTCCAATAAAATATCGCGGGTGTCGACACTGACCGCCGTCGCTGCGCCGCCCATGATGCCCGCCAGCGCCACTGCTCGACTGGCATCGGCGATGACCAGCGTGTCCGAGCGCAGCGTCACCGTCTCGCCATTGAGCAGCGCCAGCGTCTCGCCGTCGTGCGCCAGCCGCACCGCAATTCCGCCGTTTAATTTAGCGAGATCAAAGCCGTGCAGCGGTTGCCCGAGTTCGAGCAAGACGTAATTGGTGACATCGACCACCGGACTGATTGACCGCAAGCCGCTGCGCCGCAGCCGTTCCTGCATCCAGATCGGCGTGGTGGCGGCCGGATCAAGGTTGCGCAGCACGCGGCAGGCATAACGTGGACAGGCGGCTGGCGCTGCGAGTTGCACCGCCAATTGGTCATCGCTGGTCGGCGTGACCGGCGCAATCGCTGGCGCAGTGAGCGTGACGCGATTGATGACCGCCACTTCGCGGGCAAGTCCAGCAACGCTCAGGCAATCGCCGCGATCTGGCGTCAAATCGACTTCGATGCAGTGATCGTCAAGCGTCAGCCACTGGCGCACATCCACGCCCACCGGCGCATCTGCCGGCAATTCCCAGATGCCGTTGGAGGTCTCCGCCAGCCCCAATTCGACGACTGAGCAGATCATGCCGAACGATTCGACGCCGCGCAGTTTCGCCTTTTTGATTTTGAAATCGTTGGGCAACACCGCGCCGATGGTGGCGACCGGCACGCGCATTCCCGCCGCGACATTGGCTGCGCCGCAGATGATTTGCAGCGGCGCGTCACCGCCGACCTCCACCGTGCAAATGCGCAGTTTGGCGGCATCTGGGTGCGGCACAATTTCCTGCACCAGACCGATGGTGACGCCACAAAATGCTGGCGCTGCTGGGGCGACGGCGTCCACTTCCAGCCCCGCCATGCTGAGTTGATCGGCTAATTGCTGGGTATCCACCGGCGGATTCACCCATTCGCGCAGCCACGCCTCACTGAATCGCATGTTCCGCTGTCCTGTATTCAGTTTTCAATACTGATTGTTGTATTGAAAAAGCAATTAAAAAGTGATTGAAAAAGCATCAAGCGAATTGGCGCAAATAGCGCAAATCATTATCAAAATTGAGCCGAATATCATCAATGCCATAGCGCAGCATTGCCAGCCGTTCCACGCCCATGCCGAAGGCATAACCGCGATACCGTTCTGGATCAATGCCAACTTGTTGAAACACTGCCGGATAGACCATGCCGCAGCCGAGCACTTCCAGCCAGCCGGTCTGTTTGCACACGCGACAGCCGCTGCCGCCGCACATCACGCACTGAATATCGACCTCGGCGGACGGTTCGGTGAACGGAAAATAGGACGGGCGAAAGCGCAGTTGCAGCTCGCGCTCGAAAAAATTGCGCAGAAAATCGTAAAGCACACCCTTGAGATCAGCAAAACTGACCTGCTCATCGACCAGCAGCCCTTCGACCTGATGAAACATCGGCGTGTGCGTCAAATCGGAATCGCAGCGATACACGCGCCCGGGCGCGATGATTTTGAGCGGCGGCGCTTGGCTAGCCATGACGCGAATCTGCACCGGCGAGGTGTGCGTCCGCAGCAGGCGCTCGGCGTCAAAATAAAAGGTGTCGTGCATTGCCCGCGCTGGATGATGTTCGGGAATGTTGAGCGCGGTGAAATTGTGATAACTATCCTCAACTTCTGGCCCTTCCGCGACCGCAAAACCGGCGTTACCCAGCAGCCGTTCAATCCGCCGCAGCGCCCGCGTCACCGGATGCAAACTGCCCGGCGTCTGCCCGCGCCCCGGCAAGGTGATGTCAATCCGCTCGGCAGCCAGCCGCGCCGATAACGCGGTTTGTTCCAACGCGGTTTTCCGGTCGTCAAGCGCAGTTTGGAGCGCGACCTTGATTTGATTGATGGCGTTGCCGGCTGCCGGACGCTCGGCAGCAGACAAGGTGCCGAGCTGTTTGAGCAGCGCCGTTAATGCGCCATTTTTGCCAAGATAATGCACCCGCGTTTGATCCAGCGTTGCCAGATCGGGTGCAGCAGCGACCGCTGCCAGCGCGGCATCTTGCAACGCGGCGAGCGTGGTATCCGCCAGACTGTTGAGTGAAATTGGTTCGACCATGACGTTGAATTGACAACTGAAATGCGAAAAAAGTGACCGACAAAAAAGGGAAAGACTCATAAGCCTTTCCCTCAATGTCTACGGCGGATGCAACTGTTAAACCAAAGCCGCTTTGGCCTGCTCTGCCAGTGCTGCAAATGCCACGCTGTCGTGGAAAGCAATATCAGCCAACACTTTGCGATCCACTTCAATGCCAGCCAGTTTCAAGCCGTGAATTAACAGGCTGTACGACAAGCCATTCTCACGCGCAGCGGCGTTGATACGCGCAATCCACAGCGCCCGGAATTGGCGCTTCTTCTGGCGGCGGTCGCGGTACGCATATTGACCGGCTTTGATAACCGCCTGTTTTGCAACGCGATAAACCTTACTGCGAGCGCCGTAATAACCTTTGGCTTCGTCGAGCAGCTTCTTGTGGCGGGCGTGGGCGGTGACGCCACGTTTCACTCTAGACATTCTAATTCTCCGGTAACGTCAAGTGCGATCAGCAGTAAGGAATCATCCGCAGCGCGGCACGAACATCTGACTTGTGCAACCGCTTCGGCGCACGTAACTGGCGCTTCCGCTTGGTGCTTTTCTTGGTCAGGATGTGACGGCGGTGGGAGGAATGGCACTTCACGTCGCCGGAGGGGGTGCGCTTGAAACGCTTGGCCGCTCCGCGATTGGTCTTAATTTTAGGCATGTTCTCAACTTCGCTATTGATTAAATGGGTTATTTCTTCTTGGGACCGAGCACCATCACCATCTGCCGCCCTTCCATGAGTGGCTGCTGTTCAACGATGCTCAACGGCGCCAGGTCAGTCTCAATCCGCTTGAGGAGTTCCAAACCGAGTTCGCGGTGAGCATGTTCGCGCCCACGAAACCGCATGGTGACCTTGGCTTTATCCCCTTCTTGTAGGAAACGGATCAGGTTGCGTAGTTTGACCTGATAATCTCCTTCGTCCGTACCTGGACGAAACTTCACTTCCTTAATCTGGACTTGCTTCTGCTTCTTCTTGGCTTCGTTTTTCTTCTTCTTTTGATCGAAGAGAAACCGCCCAAAATCCATCAACCGGCAGACCGGCGGGTCTTCCGTCGGCACGATTTCAACCAGGTCCATGCTCGCAGTGACAGCCATTTCCAAGGCCTCACGGGTATTGACCACTCCGACCTGCTGTCCATCCGCGCCGATCAGCCGAACTTCCGGGACGTTGATCTCTTTATTGACGCGGTTTCTCTTTGGTGCAGCGATAGCAGATTCCTCCAACAATACAAATAAAAACGACCGGATGACCGCACTTGCCGTCGTTCCAATCGCACCGAACCGTTAATGGATACGGTTTGCTACTTCCTCGTGCAAACGCGCAATGAAAGCATCAAGTTCGAGAATACCGAGGTCTTCACCCTGACGATTGCGCACTGCCAGCGTGCGAGTTTCGACTTCACGATCACCAATCACCAGCAAATAGGGTACGCGTTGCAGGGTGTGCTCGCGGATTTTAAAGCCGATTTTCTCATTTCTCAAATCAGTATCCGCACGAAAACCGTTGTGACGCAAGGTTTTAGCAACTTCTTTAACAAACTCAGCTTGCCGGTCGGTGATGTTGAGCACGACCACTTGCACCGGCGCGAGCCACAGCGGAAACAACCCAGCGTAATGCTCAATCAGAATGCCGATGAACCGCTCAATCGAACCGAGAATGGCGCGATGAATCATCACCGGCGTTTGTTTGCTGTTGTCCTCAGCGATGTAGTGCGCACCGAGACGACCGGGCATTGAGAAATCGACTTGAATCGTGCCGCACTGCCACGCCCGACCGATGCTGTCATGCAGCGTGAATTCGATCTTCGGGCCGTAAAACGCGCCCTCGCCGGGTTGAACGCGAAAGTTTAAGCCTTTGTCTTGCAAAGACTGTTCAAGCGCCAGCTCCGCTTTATCCCAAAGTTCATCCGCACCGACGCGCTTGTCTGGGCGCAGCGACAGTGCCAAATCAATCTCGGTGAAACCAAAATCACGGTAGGTCTCAAACACCATGTCAATCAGCGTCGCTACTTCGGATTGCAACTGCGACTCGGTGCAAAACACATGCGCGTCATCCTGCGTAAAACGCCGCGCCCGCATCAATCCGTGCAACGTTCCAGAGGGTTCATTGCGGTGCACCACGCCGAATTCAGCGAGGCGCAACGGCAGTTCGCGGTAACTTTTAAGACCTTGATTGTAAAGCTGAATGTGACCGGGGCAATTCATTGGTTTGATGGCGAAATCACGCTCGTCAAGCTGAGTCGTAAACATGCCGCCAGCGAATTTATCCCAGT
Source organism: Chromatium okenii (assembly GCF_002958735.1). Taxonomy (GTDB): domain Bacteria; phylum Pseudomonadota; class Gammaproteobacteria; order Chromatiales; family Chromatiaceae; genus Chromatium; species Chromatium okenii_A. Next base: position 501,402 of record NZ_PPGH01000035.1, read on the forward strand.
GACCGGAACGTTCCCACAGTGAGCGATCGAGCACCTGCGGCGTCTCAACTTCTTGATAACCATACTCATCGAGCTTTTCGCGCATGTAGGCTTCAGCGAGCCGGTAAATGATGCGCCCTTTGGCGTGCCAAAACGCCATCCCCGGCGCTTCATCCTGAAAATGAAACAAATCAAGCTGTTTGCCGAGTTTGCGGTGATCGCGCTTTTCCGCTTCTTCCAGCCGCGTGAGATAGGCAGTCAATTCTTTTTTATCGCGCCATGCCGTGCCATAAATCCGCTGCAACACCGCATTTTTCGCATCACCGCGCCAGTACGCGCCAGCCACTTTGGTCAATTTAAAACCGTTGCCGAGTTTGCCGGTGCTGGGCAAATGCGGGCCGCGACAGACATCAAACCACTCGCCTTGCCGGTAAATCGTCACGGTTTCGCCAGCGGGAATGATGTCGGTGATGATTTCAACTTTGTAGTGCTCGCCGCGCTCGGCAAACAGCCGCTGCGCATCTTCGCGTTCCCAAACTTCACGGGTGATCGGTAGATCGCGCTTCACGATCTCGTGCATCCGCGCTTCGATCTGCGTCAAATCATCGGGCGTAAAGGGTTCGGCGCGAGCAAAATCGTAATAAAAACCGTTCTCAATCGCGGGTCCAATCGTCACCTGCGTTTCGGGATACAGCTCCTGCACTGCCTGCGCCATGACATGTGCGGCATCGTGACGGAACAATTCGAGCGCAGTTTCTTCGTCTTTGCTGGTGATAATAGCAAGCGTTGCATCGCACTCAATTAGGAACGAAGCATCAACTAAAACGCCATTAACGCGTCCAGCCAGCGCCGCTTTAGCGAGACCTGCGCCAATTGATGCAGCCACGCCGTGCACCGTAACGGATTGATCGAATGAACGCTGCGAGCCATCAGGAAGGGTAATCAGGGGCATGTTAAATCCTAGAAATCAGCGGTGATCGATACGAGAGATCACATGAATCAAACATGAGCGCCCAAAAATGGGCAACAAAAAAGCTGTCTGCTTTTAGCATTTAACTCTCAGCATTGAGTTCCTTGCTGAAAGCGGATTGCTGAAAGTAGACAGCCTAAGAATGCGTTGGTAGGCGCGATTGGACTCGAACCAACGACCCCCACCATGTCAAGGTGGTGCTCTAACCAACTGAGCTACGCGCCTGTCGTTAAGAGTCGCTATCTTAGCGAGAACGTGGCAAACATTGCAAGCAAATTTCTAAAAATGGGTTACAACTGGATTTTGTTATCGTCACCTTATCCAAAGCATGACGGAAACATTTTAATTGCGGTAGTCTTCATTCAAGCAATGGTTAATATCTGGGTGCATTTTGCTTAAAAGCCTATTATTTGCCATCACGCTCGTTCATTCACTTTATAACACAAAATTAAATCGGTAAAAACTAGGCTATGAATATTATTAAAAAACCACAAAAAAACCCATCTTGGCTGGAGCCTTTTTTAACGCATTGCCATACTAAAGTATACGATAAAAATATTGATTTAATTCACCAAGGACAGACTGCGGAAACGCTTTACTATTTAATTGAAGGCGCTGTTTCTGCATTGATTGAAGACTCTGATGATCGTCGTGAATTGTTACTTGCTTATATTAACAAAGGCGAATTCATTGGCGAAATGGGATTATTTGTTCCGCAAACCACGCGCAGCGTCATCATTCGCACGAGAACTCGATGTAAGGTTGCAGAAATTACCTATCAGCGTTTACATCGCTTATTAAATGATGAATTAAAAGAAGTTGCTAAAGATTTTTTATTCAGCGTCGGTTTTCAACTCTCGCAACGTTTATTAACGACGAGCCGTAAAGTCGGTGATCTTGCTTTTCTCGATGTCACTGGGCGCGTCGCCGGAATACTGCTTGATCTTTGCCAACAACCTGATGCGATGACACATCCAGATGGAATGCAAATTCGTGTGACTCGCCAAGAGCTTGGGCGTATTGCTGGTTGTTCACGCGAAATGGCTGGGCGCGTCTTAAAAACCTTGGAAGAACAAGGTATCGTTAGGGTAAAGGGTAAAACGATGGTCGTATTAAATGTGCGACCACTGAGTTGAATTGAATTTCATAAATGACCAATCAATTCATCAATATGTGTACTGACGCAGCGTCCCAACGCTGATAACGCATAACCGCCTTCAAGACAGGAGACGACGCGTTCTTGGCAATGTTTCCGCGCCAGCGCGTGAATTTCACGAGTGATCCAACCAAAATCTGCGGTATGCAAATTAAAATGCGCCATATCGTCTTCAATATGACCATCGAAACCGGCAGAAATAAAGATCAATTGCGGCGCAAACGCATCAATCCGCGGCAGCCAAGTTTGACGAATTGCTGACTTAAATGCTGCGCCATCGGTTAAGCGCGGCAGCGGTAAATTAATGACATTCGGCGCAATACTGTCTGCGCCACAGCCGGGATAAAATGGATGCTGAAAACTGGAACAAAATAATACCCGCGATTCGCCGGTGAAAATGTCTTCAGTACCATCGCCATGATGCACATCAAAATCAATAACTAGAATGCGTTCTAAACCGTATTCTGCCAGCGCATGAGCAACACCAACTGCGAGATTATTAAAGATACAAAAACCGCCGCTGCTGCGCCGTCCTGCGTGATGACCCGGTGGGCGCACACAACAAAATGCGGTGTGGTGACGATCACTCATTACCAAATCAACGGCTAAAATTGCGGCGCCCGCTGCGTGAAATGCTGCTGTTAACGAGTGCTCATTCAGCGCCGTATCGCCATCCACCCAATTAAGCGCCCCAGTTTCAGTCGGCGCAGTGTCAATAATTGTTTGAATATAATCACGATCATGCACACGGGCGAGTTGGTCAATATGCGCGGCTGGCGCGTCATAATGCGTGACCAGCATCTCCATTCCCGATGCGACTAAACGGTCCTGAATGGCGTACAGACGCTCTGGGCATTCAGGATGATGTGCGCCCATGCGATGCGCTTGACAGGATGGATGCGAAATAAAAGCGAGGTTCATCCGGTGGTGCCGCTGCGATTTGGAATACTGGCAGTTTAGCGAGCTGTCACAAATTGTCATCGAATTTTAATGGTCAAGCGACAGCACCGTTTGCGCCACTGAATAACGCGGTCAATTACCCAGCAAACCCGCTAGACTTTCAGAATTCATTGTTAACGAAACAGGATAAGTACGCACATGGATCAACATCAGAATTCACGGTTGTTGTTGGGAATCGGCGGCGGCATTTCGGCTTATAAATCCGTCGATTTGGTGCGGCGATTGAAAGAGCGCGGATTTGATGTGCGCGTCGTGATGACGCAGGCAGCGACAACACTGGTCACGCCGCTGACTTTTCAAGCCGTGTCTGGACATCCGGTGCGCACCACACTGCTTGATCCCAGCGCCGAAGCTGGCATGAATCATATCGAGCTGGCGCGATGGGCAGATTGGTTACTGATTGCGCCAGCCACTGCCGATTTAATGGCGCGACTGGCCGCTGGCATCGCCGATGATTTACTCACCACGCTGGCGCTGGCAACGCAAGCCCCGTTATATCTCGCACCTGCGATGAATCAGTACATGTGGCGACATCCAGCGACACAGGAAAATCTGCAAATTCTGCGTGAACGCGGGGCACGCATTCTCGGCCCAGCCGAAGGTGAGCAAGCCTGTGGCGATGTGGGACCGGGACGAATGCTGGAGCCGTTGGAAATTGCCGAGGCGCTGCGTCCACAAGCCGAACGGTTACTCATGGGAGCGCGAGTATTACTGACGGCCGGTCCCACGCGAGAACCGCTTGATCCAGTGCGTTATCTCGGCAATCGCAGCTCCGGGCGCATGGGTTACGCGCTGGCTTCAGCACTGGTCAATCTGGGAGCGCAGGTCGTGCTGGTCACTGGACCAACAGTGTCACCACTGCCGCGAGTAAGCAAAGTTATTCAAGTAGAAACTGCATTGGAAATGCACCGCGCAGTGATGAATGAAGTTGGCGAATGCGCTATTTTCGTCGCAACGGCAGCCGTTGCAGATTATCGACCAATGGAGATTGCGACCCATAAAATTAAAAAAGATGCAGCAGAATTAACGCTGCATTTAATTCGCAACCCCGACATTCTTGCTGACGTTGCCGCATTAAAAGCGCCACCATTTACGGTTGGTTTTGCCGCAGAGACAGAAAATTTAGAGCAACATGCTCGCGCTAAATTAACTGCGAAAAAACTGAATATGATCGCGGCAAATCAGGTCGGCGGAGAACGCGGCGGATTTGAACACGATGAAAATGCGTTAACCGTGTTTTGGCGTGACGGTCAATGCGGATTACCCATGATGAGTAAAACGCAGCTGGCGCGAGAATTGGCAGATTTAATTGCAGAGCATTATCGGGGACATCATGCAACACCGGCTTGAAATCAAGATACTCGACAATCGTTTAGGCTGCGATTTTCCGCTGCCGCAATACGCAACACAGGGATCAGCAGGACTGGATTTACGCGCAATGCTCGAAACGCCGCTGGAATTGCTGCCAAATGAATGCGAATTAGTGCCAACAGGAATGGCAATTCATATTGCGGAACCGGGTATTGCGGGAATGATTTTGCCGCGCTCTGGTTTGGGGCATCGCTACGGCATTGTGCTGGGCAATTTAATCGGGTTAATTGATTCCGATTATCAAGGGCAATTATTAGTGTCTTGTTGGAATCGCAGCGACACACCATTTCGAATTGAAATCGGTGAACGCATTGCACAATTGATATTGGTTCCGGTATTGCAGGCAGAATTGATTGTGGTGGATGAGTTTATGGAATCTACTCGCGGTGCTAGTGGGTTTGGTCATAGCGGAAAGCACTAAATAACACCCAACAGCAGACACAAAAAAACCACCGGCGATGGTGGTTTGATTGATTTCGTGCAATTTGAAATGGTGCCGAGAAGAGGACTCGAACCTCCACAAGCTTTCGCTTACATGGACCTGAACCATGCGCGTCTACCAATTCCGCCACCTCGGCTTATCGCTAAGTGTGCAATCCAACAAGTAATTACGACACCAAGCGAGGCGCAGATATTAGTGAGGCGCACTGGGCTTGTCAACGCTACACTAATTCCTTTTTGCAAATTCACGAGATCACGTGGCAAAACGTCGACCATTTAACCCTACGAAAGAGACCGATCCGCATCATTTGCGCGAGGCGAATAAATACGCCAACCCCATTCCCAGCCGCGAGTTTATCCTCGACATTCTCACCAAAAACCGCGCTCCGCTCTCCCTTGCCGAGCTGGCAACCGACCTCGCTTTAACCACCGAAATTGATTTGATTGCGCTGGAGCGTCGCCTCACCGCGATGGTGCGCGACGGTCAACTATTGCGCAATCGCAACGAAGCATTTTGTTTAGTAAATCAATCGGATTTGATCGCCGGGCGCGTGATCAGTCATCCCGAAGGCTTTGGTTTTGTGCATCCCGATGAAGGCGGCGACGATCTGTATCTCTACGCCAAAGAAATGCGCACGGTGTTTCATGGCGATCGCGTGGTCGTGCGCGTGAACGGACGTGATCGGCGCGGACGCTTGGAAGGCGCAGTCGTCGAAATTCTGGAGCGCAACACACACTCCGTCGTCGGGCGCATTTATCAGGAAGGCGGCGTCGGTTTCGTGATGCCCGACAGCAAACGCCTGACCCACGACATCGTGATTCCCAGCGACCGCCTGAAAGGTGCGCAACACGGGCAAATCGTGGTCGCGGAAATCACCGATCAACCGACTTCGCGCACGCCGCCAATCGGACGCATTTTAGAAGTGCTCGGCGATCACATGGCCGCTGGCATGGAAACCGACATTGCCATTCGCACCCACGAGCTGCCGATTGAATGGCCAGCCGAAGTGCTGGCGGAAGTCGCTGGGTTGACCGCTGAAGTGCCGGAAGCAGCGAAAGCTGGGCGTACCGATTTGCGCCAGCTCGCGCTGGTGACGATTGACGGCGCGGATGCACGGGATTTTGACGACGCGGTGTACTGCGAAAAGAAGCCGAAAGGCTGGAAATTATTGGTGTGCATTGCCGATGTGTCCGCTTATGTCGTCCCCGGCACGGCGCTGGATGCCGAAGCCCAATCACGCGGCAACTCGGTGTATTTTCCAGATCGCGTGATTCCGATGCTGCCGGAGATTCTTTCCAACGGACTGTGCTCGCTCAATCCGCAAGTCGATCGGCTGTGTATGACCGCCGAGCTGTATGTCAACGCGGAAGGCAAGGTCACGCGCACCCGCTTTTTTGAGAGCGTGATGCGTTCGCAAGCGCGGCTGACTTACGATCAAGTCGCGGCGATGGTGGTCGATGGCGACGCCGAACTCTGCACCCAGTTCGCCAATTTGCTGCCGCAATTGCACGAACTTTATCAACTGTATCAAGTGCTTCATGCAGCGCGAGTGGAACGCGGCGCGATTGATTTCGATACCGTCGAAACCAAGTTTGAATTTACCGAGCAGGGGCGCATTGAAGCGATCGTGCCGGTCATTCGCAACGACGCGCATCGGCTGATTGAAGAGTGCATGTTGGCGGCTAATGTCGCGGCAGCGCGGCTGTTTGAGCGCAAACGCATTCCCGCGTTGTATCGCATTCACGACACGCCGCGAGACGATAAGTTAGCGGATTTGCGCGAGTTTCTCGGTCAATTGGCGCTCACGCTGCCCGGTGGTATCAAGCCGACTGCTGCCGATTACGCGCAGTTACTGGAGCAAGTGAAAGATCGCCCAGATCGGCGGTTGATCCAAACCGTGCTGTTGCGCTCGATGCAGCAGGCGATGTATAGCGCGGATAACGTTGGACATTTTGGGTTGGCGTTTGATGCGTATACCCATTTCACTTCGCCGATTCGCCGTTATCCCGATTTGATCGTTCATCGCATCATCAAGCACCTGCTCGCGGGTGGAACGGCAGCGACGCTGGCGTATTCCAAAATCGACCTGCATCACATTGGCGAGCAGTGTTCTGGCACCGAGCGCCGCGCTGATGAAGCGACCCGCGATGCGCAGGACTGGCTGAAATGCGAATTCATGCAGGACAAGCTCGGCGAAAAGTTCGACGGAACCATCACCAGCGTGAATTCGTTCGGTCTGTTTGTGGAACTTGACGCGGTGCACGTGGATGGTTTGGTGCACATCACCACACTCGACAACGATTACTATCACTTTGATCCGATTGGTTATCGGCTGCATGGCGAGCGCACCGGCACGGTGTATCGGCTCGGTGATCGGCTGCGGGTGCAGGTTGCAGCAGTCAATTTGGATGATCGTAAAATTGATTTTGTGCCCGTTGCAGCGCCCGGCGCAGTCAAACGGAAATCCGCGCCACCAGCGGCTCCGGTAAAAGGTCAAGCGCCGCAACAACAGGGTCGCCGCAAACCTGCCGCACATAAACCCGCCAAACCAGAAGCAGCAAAAGAAACTGCGCCAGCGCCAGCCAGCAAAAAGAAATCCCGCTCGCGTCGCCGTAAACGCAAACCTTCTAGCGCACCGCCAGCGAATTCAGAATGAAAAATTTATCTCCTGTCAGTGGCATTCACAGCGTCCGCGCTGCGCTCAAATTTGGCAGCGAAGGCGTCACCGAACTTTGGTTAGAACGCAGTCGCCACGACCGGCGTTTGGCAGAAGTGACGGCGCTGGCGCGTCAAGCTGGCGTCAACATTCGGCAAATGGAACGCGCTGAATTGGACACTGCCGCAGCGGGCACAAATCATCAGGGTGTGCTCGCGTGGGTGCGCGTGCCGGCAGCGCGGTCGGAAGCGGAGTTGACTGCGCTGCTGGATCGGCTGGAGCAACCGCCGTTTTTGCTGCTGCTGGATGAAATCACCGACCCGCATAATTTAGGCGCTTGCCTGCGCACTGCTGAGGCGGTGGGCGTTCAAGCCGTCATCGCGCCGCGTGACAATGCCGTTGGTTTGACGCCAGTCGTGTGTAAAGTCGCCAGCGGCGCAGCCGAAACGCTGCCGTATTTTCAAGTCACCAATCTGGTGCGCGTGATGGAAGACCTGAAAGCGCGGGGCATCTGGCTGACCGGAACCGCTGGCGAAGCAGAATCTGAGCTGTATCAAGTTGATTTTACGGGCGCAATCGGCTTGGTGATGGGCAGCGAAGGCAGCGGTTTACGGCGCTTGACCCGCGATCATTGTGACCGGCTCGTGCGGCTGCCGATGTGCGGTCAAGTTGAAAGTTTGAACGTGTCGGTCGCCGCCGGAGTCTGTTTGTACGAAGCCCTGCGCCAGCGCCGCGCTCATTGATTACAGAGGAAAAAATCATGTCGAAGTCGCTGTTTCAACATGATCGCCCCAATTGGGAACGCGATGGTCAAGGCTGGCCGAATCGGGCATTCAGCCAATTCGTGACGGCGGGCGGTTTGCGCTGGCATGTGCAGCAAATGGGCACAGGTCCGGTGTTGTTGCTGCTGCACGGCACGGGCGCGGCAACCCATTCATGGCGCGATTTAATGCCGTTGCTGGCGCAGCAGTTCACGGTAATTGCGCCGGATTTGCCCGGTCATGGATTCACCACCGCGCCAGCCTACGCACAGATGTCCTTGCCCGGAATGGCAACGGCAGTCGCGGCGCTGCTCACCACGCTGGGCGTAAAGCCGGAGCTGGCGCTGGGACATTCGGCGGGCGCAGCGATTCTGATTCGCCTGTGTTTGGAAGGTGACATCGCGCCGAACGGCATCATCAGTATTAACGGGGCGCTGTTGCCGTGGCGCGGATTGCCAGCGCACATTTTTTCACCCGCAGCCAAATTGCTCGCCGGCAATTCTCTGATGTCACGACTGCTGGCGTGGCGGGCGAGCAATGGGCGCGAGGTCGAGCGGCTGGTTGCCAATACCGGCTCCACGCTCGAACCAGCGGGCGTCGAATTGTATCGGCGGTTGATTCGCTATCCGTCACACGTCCGCGCTGCGTTGTCGATGATGGCGAACTGGAATCTCGATCTGATTGAACAAGCGCTGCCGCAATTGCACACACCGTTGTTTTTACTGGTCGGTGAAGGCGATTTGACGGTGTCGCCGCGTGAAGCGCAGCGCGTGCGCGAGCTGCTGCCCAGCGCCGAATTGATCACGTTGCCTGATCTCGGTCATCTCGCGCACGAGGAACAACCGGCGCAGGTCGCGGCGCTGGTGTGCCAAATTGCCGAGCGGCTGGCGCAGGCGCGAGCCTAATCCACGAATAGCGGCAGCAAGGTTCCTGCTATACTGTCAACCTGTATTGACATAGAATCAGGTCACGCAGACTTGACACTCGCGGCTTCTGACATCCCCAACATGAATTCCAACTCAAAAAAACCACACGCAATTGTCATCGGTAGCGGTTTCGGCGGCCTCGCTGCCGCAGTGCGTTTAGGCGCTCGCGGCTACCAAGTGACCGTTCTTGAACGTCTCGATGCGCCCGGCGGACGTGCTTACGTCCATCAGCAAGACGGCTTCACCTTCGACGCTGGTCCCACCATCATCACCGCTCCGTTTTTGCTGGATGAACTCTGGGCGTTGTGCGGGCGCGTGTTTGCGGACGAAATTGAACTGAAATTGATGAATCCGTTTTATCGGATTCGTTTCGATGACGGCAAAGTCTTTGATTACAACGGCGATCCTGATGCAGTGAAAGCACAGATCGCGCAATTTGCGCCCGCTGATGTAGACGGCTACGACCGTTTTATGAAGATGAGCGAGGAAGTGTGCAAAGTTGGTTTTGAGCAACTGGGGCACATTCCATTCACGTCTTGGACGGATATGGCCAAGATCGTGCCGAATATGGTGTGGCTGGAAAGCTATCGCACTGTTTATGGCATGGTCTCGAAATACATTAAAGACCCGTACATTCGGCAGGTGCTGTCGTTTCATCCGCTGTTGATCGGCGGTAATCCGTTTACCGTCACCGCCATTTATGTGCTGATTTCCTTTTTGGAACGCAAATGGGGTGTGCATTCGGCGATGGGCGGCACGGGTGCGCTGATTAAAGGATTGGTCAGTCTGATTGAAGGGCAGGGCGGTACACTGCGCTATAAATCAGAAGTAGCTGAAATTACAGTGGAAAATGGAAAAGCAAGCGGAGTGCGCCTCACTTCTGGCGAGATGCTAACTGCGCCGGTGATTGTCTCCAATGCAGATGCTGCAACGACCTACAACAAGCTGCTGGCGACCACCAAACGCAAGCGGTGGACGGATAAACGGCTGGCGCGTTCGCGGTATTCCTGCGGGTTATTTGTCTGGTATTTCGGCACCAAGCGTCAATATCCTGATGTCAAACATCACACCATTTTGCTCGGTCCGCGCTATCAAGAATTGATTACCGACATCTTTACCAACAAGGTGTTAGCGAAAGATTTCAGCCTTTATCTGCATCGCCCAACCGCGACTGATCCAAGTCTAGCGCCTGACGGCTGCGATACGTTTTATGCACTTGCGCCCGTGCCGAACCTTGCCAGTGGCACCGATTGGGCGACGGTTGCCGAATCCTATCGCGCCAAAATTGCTCGCTATCTCAGCGAGACGGTTTTGCCCGATTTAGAAGACAACATTGTGACTTCGCTGGTGACGACTCCCCAAGATTTTCAGGACAGGCTGCTGTCCTATCACGGGGCCGGTTTTAGTCTTGAGCCCATCCTTTTGCAGAGTGCGTGGTTTCGACCACACAACAAAAGCGAAGAGGTGGACAGTCTTTACTTGGTCGGTGCGGGAACCCATCCGGGGGCTGGCGTCCCTGGTGTTCTGTCGTCGGCCCGCGTCCTCGATACGGTGGTCCCTCATGCCTCAACTTATCGTTAAATCAAACACTTCAACTCGTCATCACGCGGCTGCAGACTTGAATGTCTGCCGTGATCTGCTGCGCGACGGCTCGCGTTCGTTCTACGCTGCATCCTTTCTGCTGCCTCAAAAATTTCGCGATCCCGCGATTGCGCTCTATGCGTTTTGTCGCATCGCCGATGACGCCATTGATTGCGTCGATGGCGATCCGGTGGCGCAGGCTGCTGCACTCACCATGCTTCACAATCGGCTCGACCGCATTTATGACGGTTGCCCGATTGATGATCCCGTGGATCGGGCGCTGACGAGTGTCGTGGTGCAGTGCGCGATGCCCAAGCGTCTACTCGAAGCCCTGTTAGAAGGCTTTGAATGGGATGCGCAAGGGCGTTGTTATGACGATTTATCTGGCGTTTATGACTACTCAGCGCGGGTCGCTGGCACGGTTGGCGCGATGATGGCCGTGTTGATGGGCGCACGTTCGGCGGAATTAGTTGCTCGCGCCTGCGATCTTGGCGTGGCAATGCAGCTCACCAACATCTGCCGTGATGTCGGCGAAGATGCGCGAAATGGACGGCTATATTTGCCGAAACAGTGGCTGCGCGAGGCGGGCATTGATCCTGATGAATGGTTGAAACAGCCGGTATTTAGCGAGGCGCTGGCTTCGGTGGTGCAACGGTTACTGGATGCAGCCGATGCGTTATATCAACGTTCCGATGCCGGAATTGCCGGTTTATCAATTGGTTGTCGCGCTGGCATCAATGCGGCGCGGTATCTGTACGCCGAAATTGGGCGGCAGGTCGAACGCCAAGGTCTGGATTCAATTTCACGCCGCGCTGTAGTGCCAGCACCACGCAAACTGGGATTGCTCGCGCCAATTCTCGGCAAGGCGATTGTCACTTCGCCGCAGATTTCAGCTCCGGCGCTGATGGAAACGCGGTTTTTGGTGGATGCGGTGGTTGAGGCAACACCCAAGTCATCAGCCCCTTCAGCACAGCGCGGCGGGATGTTGCGAGTGTTGGAATTGCTGGCGCTGCTGGAAGAACGTGAACGCGCTTTAGGTGTGCGTTGTGGCGATCTGAATTGACACTAAACAACCGCTGCGCCGCCTTTCGTGGTTTCAGCGGCTTGTTGTACACTGACAATCATCAATTTCAAAATATCACTGAGCAGTGACTGAGGGACGCGCATGGGAGCCACAACACGAATCGAGCAGGCCTTGGCCGATGCCATAGATCATGTGGCGATTGCGGGTTGTCCCCCGCGTTTGGTTGAAGCCGTTCGTCATGCGGTCTTTCCGGGCGGGGCGCGAGTGCGTCCAAAGTTATGCCTCGCGGTCGCAGCGGCTTGTGGCTACAAATTGATACTGCCGCTGAAGCAGTGGCAGCGTCGATTGAACTGCTCCATTGCGCTCTCTCGTTCACGATGATTTACCCTGCTTTGATGATTCCCCGATGCGCCGTGGCATTCCATCGGTGCATCGTGCGTTTGGCGAACCGCTGGCAGTTTTGGGGTGACGCTTGATTATTCTCGCTTTTGAAAATTTGGCACGCTGTCTCGTTGATACACCTGAGCGCCTCGCACCGTTGCTGTTGACGGTGAGTCGTTCAGTCGGATTGCCTTATGGCATCACTGCCGGTCAAGCGTGGGAGTGCGAACCGCGTGTTACGGTTGAGGAATACCATCGCACAAAACCGGCTCACTGTTTGCCGCTGCTACTGCTGCTGGCGCACAGATTGCCGGCGCAGATGCGGATTTGTGGCGCATCGTTGGCGACCGCATTGGCGAGGCGTATCAGGTTGCTGATGATTTGCGTGATGTCGCAGCAACAGCGCAAGAAGTGGGTAAACCGGTCGGACGAGATGCAGTGTTAAACCGTCCGAGCGCAGCAGGTGAACTCGGTATTGATGGTGCAATTGAGCGGTTACAGCAATTGGTCAAAGGCGCAATTGATGCGATTCCACCTTGTCCAGGATCAGCGCAATTGGCTGAAGTATTAAAAGCAGAATCACGCCACATTATGCCAAAGAATCTCGCACAATACGCTGCTTGATTTTTTCATAACACAGCAATAAAAAGGCAGCTCAGGCTGCCTTTTTATTGCTGTGTTGTTTTGCTTTGCCAGACCAATTAAATGCCAGCAAGCCAATTAAATTCAGCAGTGCTCAATAAAATGAAATGAATCGTAAACCCTAACACGAAAAGAAACCCAGTCAACGCCATTAAGACGAGAGCGGGACTAAACATCTGCCAGATTTTGTGCATGTATTACTCCAGAAACTTGAAGCGGGACGACACCAGTAAGGCATACATCCCGCCAAAATAAAGCGTTCTATGGTCTATCAGTCGATTAGAGCCAAGGACGCCAGAACCATGCCAGCAAGTGAGCAAATACAGCAACACCAATAAATGAAGACATACCCTGCATGAAGAATTCATTGAATTCTTTAGCTTCTTGATCTGTCAAACCAGCGCCGCTTTTTACATCAGCCATTGAATTAACCTCAGATTTCACACGATGATCGTTAATTGATTCAGTGGTGACAGCATCAATACTCGTAAGAGATTGTCTGTCAACGCTTAAATCTTACAGCCAAGGACGCCAGAACCAAGCCAGTAGATGAGCAAAAACTGCAACGCCAACGAACGTTGACATGCCTTGCGTAAAAAAGTCATTGAATTCTTTTGCTTCTGCGTCAGTCAATCCAGTCAAGCTCTTTTCGTTAGCCATTTGGTGTTGCCTCTTTAAGTGTTATGTCGAGTCTTTCACACGCCGGATGTTAATTAACCCGGCGCAGACTGAGTGATTGCTCACTCGGTTCGAGCTAGTAAACAACGGAAAACTTAACATTCAAGACTCCCGCCGCACCAGCATACTGGTTGGCGCATTTGCCTTGTTTATCAAAGGCATATCGTAACACGCCTACCTAACCAGTAGTATAGTGTCAGTCTAGCTTAACGAATATAGATGTCAATCTAAATTTACATCTACATCCACAGTTTGATGACACGCAATTTTGCTACACCGCTCGCGCCGCAATCAATCGCGTTTGTAACGGACGACGCGTCCGGACTAAACGAATTTGATCGAATCCCGCTTCGGTTAACATCGTTTTTAATTCTCGCGGAGGACGAGTGCGCCCGCTCCCCATTGCCAATAAATATAGCCCAAAATAGGCGTCTCCAACCGGTTCGGCACCTGGCGTTTCTGACATGGGCTCAATGACCAACAACGTTCCGCCCGGCGGCAATGCAGCTCGTACCGCACGAAGAATGTGCATCGCGCCATCATCATTGTGATCGAGAATTACTCGCACCAATGAAATGACGTCTGCGCCCTTCGGTAACGCATCGGCTTTAAGATTACCGCCGTGCACTTGAATCCGTTCCGCCAACCCGATGGTTGCAAAATGCGTTGCCGCTCGCTCAACCACTGCGGGTAAGTCAAACAATTTCAATTTAAGGTCTGGCCAGCGTTTGGCAACTGCAATAAAAAGCGCCCTCACCGCCACCAACATCCATTAAACATTGGTGCGCAGATAATGGATAAGCATCCAGCGCATCTTCTGCTACAAAACCGCTCGATGCTGACATCAGAGTGCTGTATTCCGCTACGCGCTGGTCGCCATCCGCTGCGGGATTCACTGAACACGCATAAGACCAATAACGACTTAATTCGGTTTCGCCGAGTTCGCCACGAAATAATGCCAATGGATCGTCAATGTCGTGATAGAGCATTCGATGGTGTTTCACCATTGCCGCAATACCGGGATTACCGGGCATGGCAATGCCCAACCGACCTAATCCATAACGGTTTTCACTGCGGCGTTCCAATAAATCAATGGCTACTGCAGCGCGTAATAACCGATCAGCGGCAATTGGTGACATGCCCATGTGTATTGAAAGATCAGCAGCAGTCTGCGGACCATCAGCAAGCCGATTAAATAAATCAAGCTCCACACAGGCATAAAGGATTTGGGAATAGACGAAACCAGCGGTGATGTCGAATAGCCCACGCGCACGACGCGAGGCTTCCCAGCGCGTGAGTGGAAAATCAGCCGCCCAGCGTTGAAACTGTGGACTCGCTAATTTGCGGTCGCGCCAAATGCGCCAACGTTCGAGAATTGAAAACTGCACTGCAATGAATCCCACCTAAATGACGGCGTTATGAAATCCATCGGTTTCAGGCAAGCGTTTGGAGGGGTACGTCGCAGATACCGACGGGAAGGAATACATAAGCAAAAACAAACCGCCTTAACACCTCGAGTTGAATGAATACACAGTCAAGTCAGGAGAATGTTAAGACGGTTAATGCAGCACCCATCAATAATAACAAGTGGGTCACTGCTTAAAATGCAAGCAAACTTACTGCGCTTGGGTTGCAGCAACTGGAGCAGGTGCAACAACAGCAGCAGGAGCATTCACACGAACGGAATCTTTAAAGCCATAGCCTGGCAAAGATAATGCGTAGCCATGAACCAGCCACATCTGTACAAACAAGATGCCGAAGAAAGGAACCATCCAAGTGGCTGGATTGATAACGGTCCAGATTTTCCAATCTTCTTCAGGATGATTAGGAGCGGCAATGGATGGATCAGCCAACATAACTGGAACTTGCATGGAAAATCTCCTAAAAAATTAAAATTTCAAAAACCAAAGTCTTCAAACCAAAACGGTCTTAGAACCAAGGTTGATAGACCCAAGTGACAACGTGAACGACACACGCAATCATCACCCAGCTCCAAGTGCCATGCTTCCAATGTTCATGGAATTCTTTTGCTTGTTCGTCAGTCAAACCAGACAGATTTGCTACTTTTACGTCAGCCATAGATGCCTCCAGAAAAAAAGTTTTGACCATGCGGTCAGTATGGAATCGCTAATTGTTTTGTTGTACGAACCACTTGGATTCAACACTTCGCGACGCCTTGAGTGTTAGTTTAGTCTGACACCCATCAGTGTCAAGGTTTATTTACACTCTTTGAAAATCCGTTTATCGCAGGTCGCACACTGCGTTTTATCGAGTTTCTGATAGATCCCGCGAATCGCCGCAGTTTTCGCTTGAAACACATTGCGTGCATCGGTGTCATCCAACAACCGCAGCGTTCCATCTCTTCCCACAATCCCTGTTTGACGTTAATCAGATACATGCCGCCGCCGCTGGCAAATCGCCGTGCACTTTCCCGCGCCAGCGTCTGTCCGCCCTGCAAATCCACGAAATTGATGCCGTTCGCAATCAACGCTAGATGCTTTTGTTGCGGATGTTCGGCACGCAGCCGATCAAAGAACTGCTCAATATGCGCGACCGAGCCGAAAAACAGCGAACCATCAATGCGTAAAAACCGCAATTGCGGACACTGCGGCACATCCGGCGAGCTGGAAAACGCATGATTCGGCGCTCGCGGATCAGGCGCTAAACTGACGATGCGCGGTTTTGAAGTTCGATCCAAATAGAGCACCAGCGACAGTAATACGCCGGAAAAATGGCAAATTCCAATTCCAAAAAGATCGCCGAAAAAAATGTCACTGCCAATACGCTGGTTTCGCGTTTTGAGGAATGCAAAATATGACGAATTTCTTTGAAATCAATTAGATTCCAAGCGACTAAGAATAGAATCCCTGCCATTGCTGCTTTGGGCAAATAACTGGCGTAAGGTGCAACCAATAACACAATTGCCATCAGCATGAACGCAGCGAAAATCGAAGCTAAAGGTGTACGCGCACCAGCTTCGTAATTCACTCCACTGCGATTAAATGAGCCAGTTGCCACATAACCGGAAAAGAATGACCCCGCGATATTTGATAGCCCTTGTCCGATAAATTCCTGATTGCCATCAATGCGATAACCACCGCGAGCTGCCAGCGCCCGCCCAATTGATACTGCTTCGGTCAATGCAAATAACGTGACTGCTAATGCCGATGGTGCGAGTTGCCGAATGTGCTCCAGTGTCAACGATGGCGCGGATAACGGTGGCAACGTCGCCGGCAACGCGCCGACCGTGGCAATGCCGGTTTGTGCTGCGCCCAGCCAGTCCGTCAAACCCAGCGCCAGCACACTGCCGGCAACCATCGCCACGATCATGTAAGGAATCTTTGGAAACCAGTATCTGCAAGCGATTCCCACGCCGAGCGTGATCACTGCCACCAACGTTGCTGCCGGATTGATCTCCAGCACATGACCCATGAATTGCCACACAATTTCATGCAGATTGCCGCCGCTGTCCATTTCAACGCCGAAAAAGTGTTTCAACTGTTTCGCCGCAATCAGCACTGCTGCGCCAGCGGTAAAGCCCACCACCACGGAATGCGAAATAAAGTTGACCAATGCGCCCATGCGGGCAAATCCCAGCACCAACTCCATCACGCCGACCATGAACGTCAAGGTCAGCGCCAGCACCACATAATCCGGTGAACCCGGCAGCGCCATCACCGATAACGCGGAAAACAGCACCACTGATGCAGCGGTGGTCGGTCCAGACACCAGATGCCGCGATGAACCGAACCAAGCAGCAATCATCGCGGGCACCATGCCTGCGTAAAGACCATATTCCGGCGGCATTCCTGCGATGGTGGCGAACGCCACGCCCTGCGGCAGCACCACAATTGCGCCAGTCAATGCGGCGACGGTATCTGCTTTCACGTCCTCAGCACGAACTTGAGGCAGCCAGTTTTTATACGGTGTCGTCCATGACCAATCGAGTGACCGCAGCGCCTGAGCAGAAGCAGCTCCTATCTGTCGCGCCGTGTCGGTGAAGTTGAACGAAGGAGAAGTTTTCATATCTTTTGATGTGTGATCCGATCCATTGATGTCTTAAACCGTAGGCATATCAGCGCGATCACTCGCGTTTTCGGCATCTTGCCGCTACTAAATATCTAACAAAATCTATACAAAAGCGGGTAGTGGTCTCATCAATAGGGTTGATTTACAATAGATTAAGAAATTCTCAACCCTATTAACAGGATCACTACCAAATGCGCGAGCAATTGATTAAAGCAATGGCGTTTTGAGCCACAGGCTTTATCTAAGTACACTGTTTGCGCAGGTGTGAGACGCAATTCAATTTTGTGTGCCAGTAACATTTTCGTCGGTCAATTCAGTAACGGCTTCGTTGAGTTTGTCTAAAAATTGTTTGTTTTTGTGGCTTCGTGAGCCATAAAGTCTCGCGCTAAAAATGGTAATAATTTCTAACACATCTTTTGCGAGTTCTTCTTCAAAGCGGGGTTGTTCGCCTTTATGAATAATAATGATTTCAATGCTTTGTGCTTCACATAAGGCAAATACCAATTCTGCACCAAAACGCAATAATCGGTCTTTATGCGTAATCACCAGCCGTTTAATGCTTTTTTTTAAAATCATTTCCAGCAATTTGTTCAGGCCTTTTTTGCGGTAATTCATACCTGAACCTAAATCCGCTATCACTTCGGTTCGCCAACCTTTTGCCGCGCAATACGCTTCGAGCATATCTTGTTGTCGTTGCAAATCTTCTTTTTGGTCGTGACTTGAAACGCGAGCGTAACACACCGTCGGGGCATCGATTTCACCTACGCTCATCAATTCGGCAACGCTGTAGTAACGTGTTCCACCTTGCGTTTTTCGCGTTGGGACTAATTCGCCCGACGCTTCCCATCGACGCAATGTATTGACACACGTTCCCAACATTTTTGCCGCTTCACCTATTTTTACTAGTTTCTTTTCCATAAGTATAGACTTTAGTAGATATGTATAGATTATTGCAAGCTATTACTTGCCCATTCACCCGCGCCTGCAAAATCTCAACCAATGCCGGATGACTCCCGACCAACGGCGTCGGATGTACGTCAAATCCGGGATAATCTGCCCGCACTCGAGCGATGATCGCTGCAATATCGCCTGCCGCTCCCGCATGGCGACCGGCAGCGATAAACAACATGGCGAGAATCACGGGCGTTGCACGATCCGTCGCCGCTAATCCCCGCAACACTTCTTCCAATAACGCGCCGTTGAAATCGTAAGCCGCTTCCGCTCGCCGCTCCATCACCGCTTGCGTCACCTGCATCGTCGCGCCCAAGCGTTCGCCCAGCTGCGCACTCAACCAATCGCGCACTGCCGTCACTGCGGGCAGCGGTGAACCGTGATCGACGACCACCACGCGCTGCGCCGAATGACGCAACTGCGCTGCCGTTTGCAGCACATGGTCAACCACAATATCCACTAAACGCGGTTCACCGTTCGGCAACGGACACAATTCTGGTGCGATCTGAAACTGAAATGCACCGCACTCACGAGCGACGCAGCAGCGGTTTCTGGCACAAATTCAGTCAAGGCACGACTGCGACCGAAAAACAGCGGAATGAACGCAATTCCCGCTGCCCTTCGCCCAGCAGCCGGCGCAACGCTGGCGCGAGCGTTTCGGCAGCGCGTCCGTCAATTCGCCGCCGGAATCCTATCGGAATGCAGCAACGACACTGGATGCACCGACTCACCAATCCGCTCGCCGAGTGCTGCCGCAAGTCGGCGCAAATTGCGCGTGGAATCAGCGCGACGCGAGCCGTTATCAATCAGTAGCAGTGTGCGCATTCTTATTCAGCGTGATGAAGTCATTCGCGGCGTTCTCGTCGTGACATTGGCAGAATTTAGAGCAGTGCGAGACTAACGCGATTGCGACCGAGATGCTTGGCCGTAAACAGTTGGGCATCAGCGTGCGCCATCAGATCAAATGCGGAGGTGTCCAAACTCGGCTGACAGAACGCAGCGCCGATGCTAATCGTGACATAGCGTGCAACGGATGAAGTGCTATGCGGAATCTGTTGCACGGCAATACTCACCCGCAGTTGTTCGGTCATCGTCACCAAACCTGCTTGATTGATTCCACTGAATAAACAGACAAATTCTTCGCCACCGTAGCGAGCGACAAAATCGCTGCCGCGCTGCATCTGTTTCGCCAGTGCTCCAGCAACGCGACGCAGACAGTCATCACCAGCAAGATGACCGTAGGTATCGTTGTATTGCTTGAAATAATCAATGTCGATCATCGCCACCACGAGGTTGTCATGGGCGCGGCAAGCGCGTTTCCATTCCTGCACCAGCCGCTCGTCGAAAGCACGGCGATTGGGAATACTGGTTAGGCCATCAAAATGTGAAAGGCGACTGAGAATGTCGCGCTGGCGCTTAAGTTCCAAATGCGTCCGCACGCGCAGCCGCACGATCATCTCGTTGAAAGGTTTAACAATATAATCGACTGCGCCCAGCTCCAGCCCGCGAGCTTCTTCATCAGCATCATTCAGCCCAGTAATGAAAATCACCGGAATGTTTTGGAATTGCGGATTAGCTTTGAGCGTTGCGCAAACTTGATAACCATCCATGCCGGGCATCATCACATCGAGCAAAATTAAATCTGGTTCGCAACTTTCTACTAAGCGGAGTGCGGCTGATCCAGTTGTTGCAGCGGACACCTGATGTCCTTCAGCCGCCAAGATTCGACTCAACATTCGTACATTATCTGGCACATCATCAACAACGAGTACGCGCACAATCCAATCCTCTTTTGAATAAGGTTATTCTATTTATTAACGCGCCATTCCGGCGTTATCTCACGCGAGCACATTTGAATACATCAGCAAATTAACGCACAACTTATTGATTCTGGATGATTATGAAAAAGAGCTTGTTACTGCTGGCGCTATTAATGATTGGCGGTGGCTTCACTTGGTGGCAACTGCGCCCAGCGCCACCGATTCAAGTTGGAATGATCGCGTGGATCGCGTCTGGAGCAGTCATCGGTTCGAGCGAAATCCATGAAAGCGATTTATTCTTAGAAGAACATCCACATAGCCGCATTCGCGTGATTCCGATAGATGACGAATGGCAACCTGAACAAACGGCAGCGATCGTTCAAGCCGCGCTGGCGCAGGGCATTCGCTTTTTTGTCTCGACGCATCCATCGAATTGCGCGGTGGAAAGTGTGCACCTGTTCGCCGATGCGCAGGCGCTATTGATTAGCACTGCGTCAACCACGCCGGTGCTGACCGGGCGCGATGACGGGATTTTGCGCATTGTTCCTGATGTCATTCAAGAGCAACGCGCCATTGCGGATTATGTCAACACGCTGCCGGGCAAGCGGCTGTTGGTGTTGCAGGACACCGGAAATCTGGCTTATTCCGCGCCGGGGTTCGCTGCCTTTGCCGCTAAATTGAGCACCGTTAACCACTGGCAGCTTGACCATCACGCCATGTTGATGTCGGCATTTAATCCCGAACAAGAGCGCCAGCTAATGGCGCAACCCTTTGATGCGCTTTATATTCTTGGCGGCAGTTTTCAAAGCGACATCGGCAACATCGCCCAGCTTTTTCATCATTTCCACCCTGACGCGCCGATTGTGCTCACGCCTTGGGCGCGTTCTCCCGCCATTCTGGAAACCGCTGGCGACGCCATTGACCACATCATTTTGGCAAGCACCTATCCGCCGCGTGAAGTAAACACGGAAATTGATCACTACTTCAATCGCTTCGCCGCTCGCTTTGGCTATAAACCGCACGCGATGACGATTGAAGTGCGGCAGGCGCTGGAGCTGCTCGATCAAGCATTTGCGCTGGGATACGACACGCCGGAAGCGGTTAAACGCTATTTGCTGGGAACGCCAACGCATCACACGAGTTTAGGCATCATCAGTTTTGACCGCTTTGGCGATGTGACGCGACCCTATTATTTCATTCGAGATTTACGGAACGAATTGAAATGACACTGCCGCACCGCCTCGCCTTTGGACGCTACAACCTGCTGCTAGAAGCAGTGGCGCTGCTACTGACTTCGATCATTTTGTTTCTCGCCGTGTGGTTCACCTTGACCAAACTGAACCAGAAATATCTGGATTTGCGGTTGGCCGAAGCCTCGAGAGTGCATCTGTTTTTGAAACAACACCTTAACGACTCACAGGCGGCGCTGGCATCTTTCATCAAACTGCCGGATGCGGAACGCACGCCAAAGGTGATTGCACTGTTTTCTACTTTTTCAGAGATTTATCGGATAGATCAAGACCTGCGCATTGCCCAAATTTACAAAGCCGGTTCACAGATCAGAACCTTTGTCGGCTTTTCTTTTGCGACCAGCAAACTGAGTCGCTATCTCGCAGCTAACGGCGAACGCGGCAATTTTTCTGAAATCATGCGCGGCTATGAGGATGATTTGCCAAGCATTTATCTCAACATTGCGGCAGGCGATCATCTGTATCTCGGACGCCTTAATCTCGATTATGTCCAGAACTTTCTGACGCAATTTTCCGGTTACTCCGGCACTCCGGTGCTGCTCGTCGCGCAAGATGGTTTCGTCATGCTCGCCAGCGATCCCACGCTGCGCATTCTCGCCCTTGATCTCAAACACTGGACACAACCGCCCTCGCCGTATCGAACCTTGACTGCGGGCGGACGGCACTGGATTCCCGTGATTTCTGCGCCCGGCGTACTGGGAGCGCGGATCGTGACTCTGATTCCCACCGAAGTGCTCGACACCCAGCGCAATGCACTGTTGTTCTTTTTGGTCACGTTTATCGGCGTGTCATTGTTGGTGCGGGTGTTCAAAAATATGCACTTAAATCGCCTGTTTACGCGCCCCATCGCCACTTTTGCCGCCAAGATGCGTGATTTAGAGCACGGCAACGCCATCGGCGACAGCGTCAACATCAACTATCGTTTCAAAGAGTTGGCGGATATTGATGTTCATTTTCGCGCCATGGCTGCCGCCATCGCCCAGCGCGAGCAATCCCTGCGCGAGAGCGAGCAGAAATATCGCGTTCTGACCGAGAACATCAAAGACGTGGTGTGGACGCTTGATGTCGCAACCATGCGTTTTCTGTATGTCAGTCCGGCAGTTGAGGCGCTGCGTGGTTTCACAGCGGATGAAATCATGGCCGCGCCGGTGGATGCAGCACTGATGCCGGAAATGGGCGAACAATTGAAGGCGCTCGTCCGCCAACGGGCAGCGGCGCTGCTTGTTGGGAAAATGCCTGCCGAGCATTTTTATTGCGATGAGATCGAGCAGCCGCGCAAAGATGGCACGACCGTTTGGACCGAAGTCGTTACCAGTTATTGGCACAATGAACTGGCTGATCGCGTGGAGCTGCATGGCGTGACCCGCGACATCAGCGAGCGCAAACGGGCGGAAGCGGCGCTGATTGTGGCGAAACAGCAAGCCGAAGCTGCCAACTGCGCCAAATCAATGTTTCTCGCCAATATGAGCCACGAGATTCGCACTCCGCTGAATGCAATTTTAGGTTTTGCGCAGGTGCTGGCGCGAGATAACAGTTTGAATGCAATACAAAACAAGAGTTTAAATACCATTTTGCGCAGCGGCGAACATCTGCTGTCGCTGATTAACGACATTTTGGACATGGCAAAAATTGAAGCTGGGCGGGTGCATTTGCGCAACGCGCCGTTCGATTTGAGCGGATTGCTCGCGGAGATTGAAGGGCTGTTTTGGCAGCGCACCCGTGAACACAATTTGACGTTGAGCGTGGAGACAGCGGGATTGCCGCCGCAGGTGTTGGGCGATGCGCTGCGGTTGCGGCAGGTGCTCATCAATTTGGTCGGAAATGCCGTGAAGTTCACGTTGGTTGGCATCGTGAAGTTGCGAGTAGAAGCCGTTGCAGAAGGATTTGCGTTTGCAATCAGTGATACCGGCGTTGGAATCGACACGAGCGAGCTGGCGCAAATTTTTGAGCCGTTTACCCAGACAACCAGCGGTCAAAAAATGCTAGGCGGCACTGGGCTGGGTTTAGCGTTGAGTCACCAACTGGTGCGCTTGATGGGCGGACAGCTCATCGCAGAAAGTATTCCAAACGTAGGCAGTTGTTTTTCTTTTACTTTGCCATTGACCGCCATTGCTGCGCCGCGCCAGCCTGCGCCTGCAACGTTGCATCCAGTGATCGGGCTGCAACCGCAGCAGCCGCGCTGCCGCGTGTTAATCGTTGATGATTTTGCCGATAACCGTGAACCGCTGCGGGCGCTGCTGGAGTCGCTCAATCCGCAGCCGCCAGTGTTGGAATTCCGCGAGGCAAGTAACGGACAGGAAGCGATTGCGCTGTGGGAAGTGTGGCAACCGCAGGTAATTTTCATGGATATGCGAATGCCAGTGCTGTCGGGCGAAGAGGCGACGCGCCACATCAAAATGTGCATGGCGGCGCGACCAGAAACAGTGCGTTCGGTGATTGTGGCGTTGACTGCCAGCGCCTTAGAAGATGATCGTCAGCACATTTTGAGCTGCGGATGCGATGAATTTGCGCGCAAACCTTTTCGTGCCGAGGAGCTGTTTGGCATTTTAGAGCGCCTCACGTCGCTGCAATTTATTCGCGCCGAAACGCTGCCGTCTGCGCCAATGTTGCTGGCAACAGAAGAAGTCATCGCACGATTTGAGAAGTGTGCAGTCACTTGGCGCGATGCGTTGCAACAGGCAGTGGAAGTGGGTGATTTTGATCAAATTCAAGAGCGACTTAAATCGCTGGCAGACAGCGATCCTGTGCTGTATGACACGCTGGCGCATTGGGCGGATCGTTATGATTTGGATGTGCTGATGGGTTTGTGGGCTGCCGACGCAGTGACGGATCAATCTTGATCTGCGCCATTTTTAGCAATCACCGACATGATCTCAGCGGTTCGCGCCCTGTATCAGCAACAGCTACTATAGAACGCTTCTATACATGATCTATTTAGGAACCTACGGCGCATGTCTCCTTTGACCGACCTCATTCAGAACCACCCAAACGCGCAAATTTTTGATTTACCGCCTTTGCCATTAGATGCCGAAGGGCTAGCGGAGGATTTTCGGCGTTATTACACCCACACCCTTGGGCGGGATCGTGACGCGCAAACCATTTATTACGCTTATAAGGCGATCTCACTGACGTTGCGTGATCGTTTGGTGGAACGCTGGCGGCTGACTCGTCAAGCCTATGACGAAGCGGATTGCAAACGCACTTATTACTTGTCGCTGGAGTTTTTGATGGGACGGGCGCTGTCAAATGCGATGCTTAATCTCGGCATCAATAACGCAGCAGAACAGGGGCTTTATGGCATGGGGCTGGCGCTGGAAGAAATCGCCAGCAACGAACCCGATGCCGGTCTCGGCAACGGCGGTTTGGGACGACTCGCCGCCTGTTTTCTGGATTCCTGCGCCACGTTGCAACTGCCGGTACGCGGTTATGGACTGCGTTATGAATACGGCATGTTTCGTCAGTTGATTGAAAACAATGAACAATTGGAAGAGCCGGATCATTGGCTGCGCGACGGCAATCCGTGGGAAATGGAACGCCCAGAATTTACCCAGCGCATTCCTTTTGGTGGACGCACCGAAACCAGCACCGACCGATTTGGACGGAAAACCGTGCGCTGGGTGGATACCAATGATGTGCTCGCCGTGCCTTACGATGTGCCCGTGCCCGGTTATCGCAACGACACCGTGAACACGCTGCGGTTGTGGAAATCGGCAGCGACGGATGAATTCAATCTCGACGAATTCAACGCGGGCAGCTATCCCGAATCAGTGGCGCAGAAGAATGAAGCCGAGCACATCACGATGGTGCTCTATCCGAATGACGCCAGCGAATGCGGTAAAGAATTGCGCTTGCGCCAGCAGTTTTTCCTCGCCAGCGCCAGCATCAAAGATGTGTTGCGCGATTGGATTCGTTTGCATGGCAATGATTTCACCCGCTTTGCGGAACTGAACTGCTTCCAACTCAACGACACCCATCCCGCAGTTTCGGTCGCCGAACTGATGCGCCAGCTCATGGACGAGCACGATTTAGATTGGGATACCGCGTGGCCGATCGTGCGGCAAACGATGGCGTACACCAATCACACGCTGCTGCCGGAAGCGTTGGAACGCTGGCCAGTGCGTCTGTTCCGCAACTTGCTGCCGCGCATTCTGGAAATTATCTTTGAAATCAACGCCCGCTTTTTGGCAGAAGTGGCGACCCGCTGGCCGGGCGACAACGAGCGCCAGCGCCGAATGTCCTTGATTGAAGAAGGTTATGACCCGCAGGTGCGGATGGCCTATCTCGCCATTGTCGGCAGCTTCTCGGTCAACGGCGTTGCGGCGCTGCATTCGGAATTGTTGATCGACGGACTATTCCGCGATTTCCATGATTTATGGCCGAAGAAATTTAATAACAAAACCAATGGCGTCACCAGCGGCGCTGGCTGGCGATGTGCAATCCCGGACTGCGCGATCTGCTCAACGAAACGATTGGCACGGATTGGGTGCGCGATCTCAGCCAGCTCAAACAATTGGAACCCTACGCTGATGATCCGGCGTTCCGCGCCCGCTGGCACGACATCAAACAGGACAATAAGCGCCGTCTCGCCGAGCACGTCGCGCAGCTCTGTCGCGTGGATTTCCCGTTGAACGGCATTTTTGATGTGCAGGTCAAGCGCATTCACGAATACAAGCGCCAGCTCCTCAACGTTCTCCACGTCGTGCATCTGTACAACCGCATCAAACGCGGCGACACGTCTAATTGGACGCCGCGCTGCGTGTTGATTGGTGGCAAGGCAGCGCCCGGTTACGTGATGGCCAAGCAAATTATCAAGCTGATCAATCACGTTGCCCGTTCGATCAACAACGATCCGATGACCAACGGTTTGCTGCGCGTGGCATTTATGCCGGATTACCGCGTCTCGCTGATGGAGGTTATCGCGCCCGGTACGGATTTATCTGAACAGATTTCGACTGCGGGCAAGGAAGCGTCTGGCACCGGCAACATGAAATTCATGATGAACGGCGCAATCACCATCGGCACGCTGGATGGCGCGAATATCGAAATCCGCGAGCAGGTCGGTGAAGACAATTTCTTCCTGTTTGGCATGACCGCTGCGGGCGTGGAAGCGCGCCGCCATCATTATGATCCCAACGGCATCATCGCCAGCGATCCGGCGTTGCTGGAGGTGATGAATTTGCTGGAATCTGGACATTTCAATCAGTTCGCGCCCGGCGTGTTCGATCAGGTCATTTTGTCCATTCGCAACCCGCATGATCCGTGGATGACGGCAGCAGATTTCCGCAGCTATATCGACATGCAGGAGCAAGCTGCGGCAGCGTATCGGAATCGAGAACGCTGGCTGCGGATGAGCATTTTGAATACTGCTCGCAGCGGTCATTTTTCATCAGACCGCACCATTGCCGAATACAGCCGTGACATCTGGCATCTCGACGCAATTCCGCCCAAAGACTAACGATTGTTGATTGCGGCGCATCTGGCAGCAGATGCGCCACGCACTTGGCAAGCGGCAGCCGCTATACCGCAACAGGCATTCGCTTTAATGACACAACCATTTGATAATAATAAAAATAACGCTGAAACTACTGCAACCGGTACGGTATTGATCGTCGAAGACAGTCGCGCCATGCGCAGCCTGTTATCCGCTTATCTCGATGATGTTCATCACTTAAACACCGTAGAAACCGGATCATTTGCGGAAGCCGAGCGCGAACTTAAACAGGATGCGACGCGGTTTTTTACTGCGGTGTTGGATTTGCATTTGCCTGACGCGCCACACGGTGAAGTCGTCGATTTGCTGCGGCGTTACCACATTCCGGTCATCGTGTTGACTGGCTCGCTGGACATGAAGCAGCGCGAAATGATGTTGTCGAAGCAGGTCGTTGATTACTTCATCAAGCACAATCGCAATGAAATTGAGCAAGTGGCACAAACACTTAATCGACTGTGGCACAACCGCCAAGTCAAGGTGCTGGTGGTTGATGATTCGCCCAGTTTTCGCAGTTATTTGCAAAGTTTGCTCAACAGTTATCGCTATCAAACGCTGGCGGCTTGCAATGGTCGTGAGGCGCTCGAATTGCTGGCGCAGTACCCGGACATCAGCTTGATTATTACTGATGTCAATATGCCAGAAATGAATGGGTTAGAGCTGATTGAGACCATTCGCCAAGAGCATCGCCGCGAGGATTTAGCCATCATTGGCATGTCAGATGCGTCACGTCCCGGACTTCCGGCGCTGCTGCTGAAAACTGGCGCGAACGACTTCATCGCTAAACCATTTCAAGCCGAAGAGTTTTTCTGCCGCGTCAGTCAAAACACCAACATGATTGATTACGTTCGGCAACTGCGCGAAGCCGCCACCCGTGATTTTTTAACTGGAATTTCCAATCGCCGTCACGCACTGGAGCTGGCGGAATCGCTCCACGCCAACGCGCTGCGCGGTCATTTTAAGATTGCGCTCGGCATGATCGATGTCGATCACTTCAAACGGGTCAACGACAATTTTGGTCATTTGGCTGGCGACGAGGCACTCAAAATCATCGCAGCAATGCTACAAAAAACACTGCGTGCCTCGGACATCGTTGGGCGTTATGGCGGTGAAGAGTTCATCTGCGTCGTCGTGCTTAAACGCAATGACGATGCAAAGTTGGTGTTTGAACGCATTCGCGCCACCATTGCCGGACTTCATTTTCAAACCGCTGGAATGGCGGTTCCATTAGCGGTGAGCGTGGGCTTTACCACTGAATTAGAAGGAAGTTTGCTACAAATGATTGCCCGTGCCGATAGCGCGGTGTATCAAGCGAAAGATGCAGGACGCAATCGCGTTATTCGTCATTAAACGCTGCATTTTTTGGAATTCACGCAAGCTGACGACTTCAGGGTGTCAGCTTTTTTTACACCTTGGCGTCATATATTCAAGCCATGTTTTTAACTGAATGATTTGTATCAAATTAAAATTTGGTACTTTTTTTGCATTTTTATTTGTGCGATTACCAAATAAGAATTTGGTAACACATTAAGTCACACTTTGATTGATCGTTATTTTTAAGTGAATAGGAGTTCGTTTTTATGAATATCAACCAAATGATACCCATAACTGTATTGCTGTTTGCGCTTTCGACACCAGCAGCCGCCAGTCTGGTTTTTAACATTGATTTTGGTCGAGATAACGATGACAGCATTTTTAATCTTGGCTTTAATGAAACAACGTGGGCAGATATTTATGTCTCTGGAGTTGAAGCTCCGGGCTTGATCAGCATGGGTTTTGAACTTGCTTATGACAGCAGCGCCTTAGAAATTCTCAGTGCAAATGCAGATGGCTGGAATTTTTCTAATATCTCATTTGGTCATTCACCTTTAACGGCAAGTGCAGGAATGTTATTCGATACGTTTATCAGAGATAACATTCTGTTGGCGAGTGTGCAATTCAAGGGAATTGCCGCTACAGCAACGACAACGGCATTAACGCTGTTTGGTAATAACTTCGTTTTAGAAAACGGAGTGAGTTTAGATTCTCAGTTGCCGACGAGTGGCGTTGAATTAACACAGGTTGCTGTTGCAGGTAATCCCGCGTCAGGAACGGTCATTCCCCAACCCGGTTTACTGTGGTTATTAGCCTCTGGTTTATTAGGGCTGCTGCTCGCAAAAAACCGTCTTGAACTGCGCACCAAGGAGCAATAACCATGCGTCATTTTCACTTCCCTCATATTAAGGGTTATACCCTGTGTGCCGCTGCTTTAATTGGCATGTTGCCCACGATGAACTCGTATTCAGCCAGCAGCACCGATCTATTATTAACGCCGACAGTGATGACCTTAAAACAAGATGGTTCTGCTCCTGTATTGAATCATCCCGCAGCGCCAATGAACCGCTCACAACTCGTTCCCAATAACGTGACACCCAATGCCCAAGGTGATCGCTTATTAACGGTTCCTGAGCCGACTCAGCCATCTTCTAAAGATGGTACTGCCACCACATCAACTCCAAAAAAGCCGCATTATAAAGACGGCGAAGTATTGGTATTGTTTAAGAAAGGCGTTACAAAAACCGTTGCAAATAGCGCACTCGGTGCGAAAGCAGCAACAGTGGTCAAGGGTTTTGATCAATTGACGGCGCGAACTGGACAAGTTTTCGCATTAGTGCGCGGTGGTAAAGGCGTGAGTAGTGCGCAATTGATGAAGAGTCTCAGCAAGGATTATCGTGTTCAGGCCACTTCGTTGAATTATGGAAAACGCCCATCGGTGATTAGCGACACATCTCCAAATGATCCTGGTTTTGGTTATCAATGGTCATTGAATAATAGCGGACAAACGGGAGGAACTTCCGGTGCTGATATTCAAGCTATTGATGCTTGGGATCAGCACACCAACTCTGAAAATGTGGTGATTGCTGTTATTGATACCGGCGTTGATTATCGGCATCCAGATTTGAAAAATAATATGTGGATAAATCCGGGAGAAATCGCGGGCGACGGCGTTGATAATGATAAAAACGGTTACACTGATGATATTTACGGGATTGATACGGGAACGGGTGATAGTGACCCATATCCGACCGCTGCACATGGTACCCATGTTGCCGGCATCATTGCTGCTGAAGGAAATAATGGTAAAGGTGTTACCGGAATCAATTGGCGCGGACGCATCATGGCGGTACAAGGTTTTTCACCTGATGGCTATATGTATGACGATGCAGAATTAGCCGCCTTGCAATACATTCTCACCATGAAAAATAAGGGCACAAATATCGTGGCAGTCAATGCGTCTTATGGATGTGCTGGTTGCTACAATGACGTCATGGAAGCTGCAATTAAAAACTTAGGAGATGTCGGTATTGTCTTCGTTGCTGCTGCTGGCAATGAAGAAAATGATAATGATAGCGACCCCACTTATCCGGCTGGTTATGATTTACCCAATGTGATTAGCGTCGCGGCAACTGATGATACTGATTCGCTGGCTTGGTATTCTAATTACGGTGCAACTTCAGTGGATTTAGGAGCGCCCGGCAGCTCAATTCTAAGCACCTATTGGTCAACAACTTATGCGCCTAAAGAAGGTGATGTGTTCTTTGATAATGTTGAATCGGGGGCAAATGGTTGGGAGTTTGATTTACCCGCACCTTGGGCAATCACTGCTACAACTGAAACAAACCATGCTTGGACGGATAGCCCAAATGGAGACTATGCTAATAGTCAATCCACTGCGCTTATCAGCCGACCAATTAACTTGGTTGGAAAAACTGGTTTATCATTCGGGTTTAATGCTAAATACGACTTGGAAAGTGATTATGATTTTCTGGATGTTTACTATGTGATTCCCAGTGTTTGGAAAATCACTACCGAACAAAAACGTACTGGAACCAAGGCGTGGTCTGATAGCCTTAGTGGTAATTATTTCAATAATACATATTCTGGAATCATTAGCCCTGAGATAAATCTTTCTGATGCAGCGTCAGGCACTGCCAGCATCAGCTTTTATCTGAAAGGCGCAGTTGAACCAGATTATGATATGTTGGGAGTATATTGTGGTAGTAGCGAATATGGCATTTATCATTACGTCGGTTATGTGAGTGCTGTATTAAAGGATTGGACGCAGATCACAGCATCGCTACCAGATGACTGTTTAGTCGATAAAGCGCAAATCTCTTTTGTGCTCTGGTCTGATGAAATGATCACTTACGATGGTTATTATCTCGATGACATCAGTGTTGCAGTTAATGGTACAACTGTATTCAGTGATAGCATGGAAGGAACAAATCACTGGCTTACTTTTGGTGAGCGGTATCAATATGTAGGTGGTCTTACTGGTAGCAGTGATGGTGAATGGATTAACTATAATATTTCACTGTCTGATCCAGCGTTATATGCCGCTAACTTCCGTGTCGCACTTGTTTTAAATACCGATGGGTCTGTTGTGGATGATGGCGTTTATTTGGATGACATCGGTATTGGTCAGGAAATACCTACACATAATTACGCTTGGATGAGTGGCACTTCAATGGCAACGCCACACGTCACCGGTGCAGTTGGTTTCTTGGCAAGTCTGTATAAAGAACCAATGGAAAATCGAATTAACCGGATTTTAAATAATACCGATTCAATTCCTGCGCTGAGAGGAAAGACCGCACACGGGCGACTTAATTTGGGCAAGGCAGTAAATTCAATTGGTTTGACTGCATCTACTATTTGTATCGGCAATTTTGATAATGATGGTGATGTTGATGACAGTGATAAAACTGTCTTTGGAAATACCTTTGGCTTGCACAGTGGTCAAGAATGTTACGATAGTGCTGATTCATTACTCCTTGGTAAAGGGTGTTACGATAGCAGAGCGGATTTTGATCACGATGGCGATGTAGACGGCACTGATCTCGTGACTTTCCGCGCAGATTACGGACGCACGAATTGCCTAGCACGTTAAATCAAGTCTAATTCGTTCTTATCTCAAACAAAAAGGGCGATGTGTTGATTCACATCGCCCTTTTTATCTGTCTCACTGCTGTAGTGTTTTGGTTAATTCAGGCATCAACAGTGTCGAAAAATTTGACACTTTGCATTCGCGGCGCAGCGTTAGCTTATTCTCACTGCAACACCTCGGCATTCACGGCGCGTAATACCAAATTGCGAAATTTCTTTGCCCGCAGCAAATCGCTATCGCTCCACGGTTCGGAATGGCGAGAACTGGTTTCAATCCAACGTTCAAATGACGAACGCGGCGTTAAATGTTGCATTTCTGCATCGAAAGACACGACATCTTTGCGTGGATCGCCAGCCCAGTACACGGTGCGCGGCTGTTCCGGTCGCCACCATAAAAAGGTGCGTTCGCTTTGTGCGCCGACGTGAGTAAATCTCCCCACGCGCACTGCCAGCAAACCACTGGCGCGATCCGCATATTCCACTGCTGGCGGAAACAAGGTGGATAACGCATCGGTGGCAAATACTTGATCAACCAAGTTGCTCTGCAACCACGCCAGTTGCTCCCGAATCTGCACATGATCAAGAGCAACACCAAAAGTGATGATGTGTTTATCGTCCACCAGCGCCGCGCCTTCTGCGCTCACCAACGATAACAATGCCCGTCCCAAGGTTTGGCTGGGCGTGGTGGATGCGCGTTTGAGATGTCGATTAGTAGACGTGGAACTGACTTCGGCATCTTGGAGCGCATTGAGCAAATTGACGATTTCGTGATCGCTGCCATTCACTTCCATCAACCGCCGGTGATTTTGGTATCCGCCAATCGCCAGCGTGAATACCTGCGCCATTTCTGCGCAGCGTTCGCGCACTGCCAGCGGCAAGTTGCGCGGTGCGTGATGATGACAAGCAATCAGTCCCCACAGTCGTCCGTAAAGTGTTAGCGAAAATGATAATGAAGCTGTAACGCCCATGTTTTTCAAATACGTCAGATGCACTGGCGACACTGCGCGTAAATCCGACAACGTAAGATCAACTTGCGCGTCATCGTGGCTGTGAATCGCCACTGGTGACGCAGCAACATTAGCAATTTGGCGGTGACGATTACGCAGATAGAGCGTGCGGGCAATTTGTGGAATATCAGAAGCGGGATAACGCAGTCCCAAATAGGGCGATAAATTGCTCAGTAGACTTTCGGTAATCACTTCGCCGCAGCCGTCCTCGCGGAAACGGTAAATCATCACCCGATCAAAGCCAGTGGCAGCGCGTAATTCATCCGCCAGCGCTTGGCCTTGCTGCCTCCAATCTGGCTCGGTGTACGGCATTCGATACAGATGATGCGGCACTGGACGATAGGCTTCGTGCTGTTGTGCAGCGGGAAGTGACGGTTCCAGCTCCAATAACCACGAGTGTTCATTGCACGACAGCAATCCGTCCAAACTGCCGAATGCGCCATCAAACAGATGACGAAACAGGCGTTTTTCGGTCGAAGAGTGCATCCAATTTTCAGCATTCACCGTGCTCGTCGTGCCGGGCATAGGTGGCGGAAAATTTGGCAATAACGCCGTTAACGGTTGTCCGAGCACTTCTTCCCATGCAATTCCGATCCAGTCGGCAAGATTGGCGCTGGCAAAACGAATATGCGGATCACCTTCCACGCCGCCCAACAGTGCGCCGTCGGGTTGAATCGCCTGTACTCGGTGCAATTGTTCGCGTTCACACTCGACTAGAAATCCTTGCAGAGACAGTTCGCTCATCAGTTTCTCCTACGAAAATCTCGCTATTTAGAGTGAGTTAGCGTAACAGTTTTAATTCTAAGCGTTATGCAAAACAGCTTGTCCATTGTCAGCACGGTTTAGCGCATCCGCACTGCTTGACCGGGTTGCAACCGATTCACGCCCAGCGCCACCACTGGCGTTCCCAGCGGCAAGGTGGTTTGAATCTCAGCAAATTCATCATCCACCGCCAGCACCGTCACCGATTCTGGTTGCACTCGCCCATCAACCACGCGCCACACCATCGCGCCTTCTGCCTGTTCCAACACCGCACCGAGCGGAACGCGCAACCGCTGCGTGGTCGTTTCGGCAGCAAAGCGCAGCGTGATCGTCGTTCCCAGCGCCGGCGCTGCCGCCGGATCATCGAACTGATACCGCGCCGCCCAAGTGCGCATCACTGGGTCAGCCGTTTCTGCCACTTCGCGCAGTGTCACCGGCAGCGGTTTTGCTTGTCCTAAAACCAGCGCCAGCGCCGTTAACGGCACTTTGGTGCGCCGCGTTTCCGGCACAGCAACTTCGATTTCCCGAGCGCCAGCTTCTGCCACCGTCGCCACGATTTGACCGGCAGCAATCACCTGTCCTTGTTGTCCGCTTACTGCGACCATCACGCCGGCGGCTGGCGCAGTTAACGTTGCATATTCAATGGCATAACGCGCTTGCTGCAACACCGCTTGCGCCGCAGTCAACTGCCCACTGGCAGCGCGAGCCGCAGTCGCAGCGCGGTCGTAATCCTGTTGACTGACCAGTTTTTTCCGCAGCATATCCGCCAACCGCTCGCGTTCACGCTGGGCGTTTTCGGTTTCAGCACGAGCACTGGCGACCGTCGCTTCTGCGGCAATCCGCTGTTCAATCACGTCACGCGGATCGAGTTGAAACAGCACCTGCCCAGCGGTCACGGCAGCGCCAACATCGACGCGGCGCTCGCGGATTTCGCCGTTGATCCGAAATGCCAGCGGAATCTCGTGACGGGCGCACACGCTGCCGATCAGGTGCCAATCGGTCGCAATGGCAATTTCCAGCGGAACGGTGAGCACCCACGGCGGCGGTGCGTTGGGATCAGCAAGAGCCAGCGGTAATGGCGCGAACAGCATCAGGGCAATCAATGATGATTGTGGTGTGATCTGGCATTTCATGGGTTTAAGCGCCGCACAATTTTTTCGATTTGAATGCGATGGGTGCGGTTATGAATCGCTGCCAGCGCGTGCCAATGCCGAGCCGTCAGTGCACCAAACCACGGATGCGGATAACGTGTCCGCGACCGCAACGGACCGAGGCGCTCAATCAACCGCGAATACCGTTCGACGACGGCGCTCAGAGCATGAATGCGATCTGCGCCAGCGTCTTCATGCGGCCACACATCCGCCAGTTCGATCTCCACGTCGTGATCCGAATCGACGCAAATCGCGTGAATCAACGCGGTAATCGCCGTATTGACCATCACCAAATGATCGAGCGTCATGTACACCGACCAGTGACAACTTTCGTTTTCGATCCCCGGAAAGCGCGGAATGGACACGCGCTCCAAACCTTGCGCCCGGGTTAAACGGCGACTCATCGCCAGCGTGTGGGCGGCTTCCGTCCGAAACAGCCGCAAAATTGCTGCTGGCGATGCGACCGAGGCGTAAGCACGCACCCCAAAATCAGCAATTTGGCGTTCGTGCGCTGGGAGCAAAGCTATCGGTGGCGGCAAGCGACTGTTCATGTTCGATTTTTGCCCCAAATATCGCGCAGTCCGACGGTCAAATTGAATACGGGACGCGCTGGCGCGGTGTCGGGATCGGCGACGAAATAACCCTCGCGTTCAAACTGAAACCGCTCGCCGCTACGCACGTCCGCCAGCGCGGGTTCCACCATGCAATCGGTGAGCACTTGCAGCGAATTCGGATTCAAATCAGCGCGATAATCGTTACCGCCAGCGCCCGGCGTGGGGACGCGAAACAGTCGGTCATACAGCCGAATTTCCGCCGGAATTGCGGTTGCTGCGGCAACCCAGTGAATCACGCCCTTGACTTTGCGCCCTTCAGGATTTTTGCCCAGCGTGGCGAAATCGACGCTGGCGCGGAGTTCAGTCACTGCGCCAGCTGCGTCTTTAATCACTTCATCGCAGCGAATGACATACGCGCCGCGCAGTCGCACCTCGCCGCCCGGAATCAGCCGCTTGAAATCTTTCGGCGGTTGTTCTGCAAAATCGTTGTGGTCAATCCACAGTTCCGCGCCAAACGGCAGCTCGCGGCTGCCCATGCTGGCGTCTTTCGGATGATTGGGAAGCGTGACGGAAAATCCCTCCAACTGCTTGGTTTGATCAAATCCCCCCAACCCCCCTTTTTCAAAGGGGGGCTTTTCTTCTTCCTCCCCCTTTAGCAAAGGGGGCTGGGGGGATTTATCAACGGGCGGCTTTTCTTCTCCCCCCTTGGTAAAAGGGGGGGCGGGGGGGATTTCTTCCAAGTAATTGGTCAACACCACTTTGAGCGGACGCAACACCGCCATCCGACGCGGTGCGCTGGCGTCCAAATCGTCACGGATCGCACTTTCCAACAGCGCCATTTCCACCAGATTGTCGGATTTGGTCACGCCAACCCGCTCGCAAAATTCGCGGATCGCTGCAGGGGTGTAACCGCGTCGCCGCAATCCAGCGAGCGTCGGCATTCGCGGATCATCCCAGCCATTGACCAATTGCTCGCTGACCAATTCAGTCAGACGCCGTTTGCTCATCACCGTGTATTCCAAATTCAGCCGACTGAATTCGATTTGGCGCGGCTTGCTGGGCACCGAAACGTGGTCGATGCACCAGTCGTACAGCGGGCGATGATCTTCAAATTCCAAAGTGCACAGCGAATGGGTGATGCCTTCGAGCGCATCGGACAGCGGATGGGTGTAGTCGTAAGTCGGATACAAACACCACGCGCTGCCGGTTTGATGGTGAATCACGCCATGTTTGAGGCGATACAGCACTGGGTCGCGCAGGTTGATATTGGGCGAACGCATGTCGATGCGGGCGCGGAGCGTGCGGCTGCCGTCGGCAAATTCTCCGCTGCGCATTCGGGCGAACAGATCGAGATTCTCCGCCACTGAACGCTCGCGGTACGGACTATCGCGCCCCGGCTCGGTCAGGGTTCCGCGATAAGTGCGCGTGTCTTCGGCGCTGAGATCGCAGACGTAAGCCAAATTCTGTTCAATCAATTCAATGGCGAATTGATACAGCTGCTCGAAATAATCAGAAGCGAAAAACCGCCGCTCGCCCCAATCAAAACCCAGCCAGCGCACATCCGCTTGAATCGAATCGACAAATTCAACGTCTTCTTTTAATGGATTGGTGTCATCAAAACGCAGATTGCAAGTACCGTGATAATCCAGCGCCAGCCCGAAATTCAGTGCAATGGATTTGGCGTGACCAATGTGCAAATAACCATTTGGTTCGGGCGGAAAACGGGTGGCGATGTGGTCATGTTTGCCAGCAGCCAAATCCGCGTCGATGATCTGGCGGATAAAATTGGTGCGGGGCGGATCAACGGCGTCGGTCATGGATGGCTCAAATAATCGGAATAAAAGGAGATACGCCGCATTCTAGCGCCTACCACGCGGATTGAAAGAATCGCAGCACTGGCGCTTGCGCTATGCTGTTTTGCATTGCCGTCGCTATCAACAAGCCCAAATCGAGACGTTCATGCTCATTAAATTCCAAACTCCAGCCTACGCGACCATCACCATGTTCGGGGATGTTGCTATCACGCTGATTAAATTGATGGGACACAGCGGGCGCGTTCCCGGCGCACTGCTCGCAGCCGATATTCCGTCTGCGCTCGCCTGTTTAGAAGCTGCTGTGTCCGAGTATCCCGATCTGCCGCTTGATCCCACCACGACGAATGCTGCACCAGCGGGCGACGCCGGGCAGCACGTCAGTCTCGCACACCGCGCCATGCCGTTGATTGCCCTGCTGAAAGCGGCTGGCGCAGACGGTGAAACGGTCATGTGGGAACGAGTGTGATTTTCGCAATTCCCGTGATCGGCGTGGTTGCGCCCAGCGGCAGCGGCAAAACCACGCTGCTGCGGCAACTGGTCGCGCTGCTGCATGACCGAGGAGTGCGCGTGGGTTATCTCAAACACGCCCATCACAGCTTTGATCTCGACGTGCCCGGAAAAGACAGTTTTGAAATTCGGGCAGCGGGCGCAGCACAAACGCTGCTGGCATCGCGGGAACGCTGGGCGCTGCAAGTTGAAGAACCTGCGCCAGCGGTTGATCCCGATCTCGACGCAATGCTGACGCGGTTTGAAACAGCGCGGCTCGATCTGATTCTGGTGGAAGGTTTCAAACACGCCCGTTATCCGAAAATCGAGGTGTATCGCGCCGCGCTCGGTCACGCGCCGCTGTATCCGACCGATGCCGACATCATCGCCGTCGCAACCGCCGATCCGCTGCCGATTACGCCGCATCCGCTGCAGTTGCCGCTGAATGACGCGCCAGCGATTGCTGATTTTATTCTTGGCAAACTTGCTGGCGCTGCTGGTTAACCCGTTGCATTGGAATTGATTCATGCTCGCCAAACTAACTCCATCGCTTCACGACACGGACATCGAGCTGCCGACCACGCCGGAGCAGCAGATCGTGGCGGCGCTGCTGGCGCAGAGCAAATTGACGCCCGGCGATTTAGCGCGAGCGCGGCGACTCGCAGATGACGGCGGTGACGAATTGCTGCCGATGTTGCTGCGCCTTGGGTTGATTGCCGAGCGCGATATGGCGCGGCAAATGGCCGAGGTGCTGGCGCTGCCGTTGGTGGAAGCAGCAGCATTTCCGACCGAACCGGTGCGCGAGGAGCAGTTAACGCTGCGTTTTCTGAAAGATTCCAAAGTGTTACCGCTGGTGCTCACCGATAATGCGCTGACACTGGCGCTGGCCAATCCGCTGGACAATTTCGTGCTGGCGGCAGTGGCGATGGCGACGGAAAAAACAGTGCACGCCGCAGTTGGGTTGCCGTCAGAAATTGAGGCAGCAATTGCGCGTTTGTACGAAGCGCCAGCCGCTGCGCCCGCGCATTCCGAGGCGGATTTCGGCGATTTCGATGAAGAAGATATTGAGCATTTGAAGGATTTGGCCAGCGAAGCGCCGGTCATTCGCATGGTTAACCAATTGATTCAAAAGGCGGTGGAATCGCGGGCGTCGGATATTCACATCGAACCATTTGCGGATGTGTTGAAAGTGCGTTATCGCGTGGACGGCATTCTGAAAGAAGTGGACGCGCCCCCAGCGCGTTCGACGGCCGCGATCATTTCGCGCATCAAAATCATGGCCAAACTCAACATTGCCGAGCGTCGGCTGCCGCAGGATGGGCGGATTCCGATTCGCATTCAGGGGCGCGAGCTGGATTTGCGGGTGTCCACCGTGCCGACGATGTTCGGTGAAAGCGTGGTGTTGCGGCTGCTCGATAAAGAAAGTGTGCGGTTTGATCTGGACGCGCTGGGTTTTGACGGTGCGCCGCGTGAACGGTTGCACCGCATTTTGGAGCAGCCGTATGGAATTTTGCTGGTGACTGGGCCGACCGGCTCGGGCAAAAGTACGACGCTGTATACCGCGCTCAGTCGCCTCAACACTGAGGGACGCAAAATCATCACGGTGGAAGACCCAGTCGAATATCAGTTGCCGGGGATTAATCAGATTCAGGTCAAGGCCGCGATTGGCATGACGTTTTCTGGGGCGCTGCGGGCGATTGTGCGGCAAGACCCAGACATCATCATGGTCGGCGAAATGCGCGATGTGGAAACGGCGCGAATTGCGGTGCAGTCGGCGCTGACCGGTCACGTCGTGTTATCGACGTTGCATACCAACGACGCTGCCAGCGGCGTGACGCGGTTGCTGGATATGGGTGTTGAAGATTATTTGCTGACTTCAACCATCAACGGAATTTTGGCGCAGCGATTGGTGCGGCGGTTGTGTCCGCAGTGTCGGCAGGCATATCGGGCGCTGCCGGAACTAGCGGAACGTTTCGCACACATGGCGGGCGTGAGCGGCGCAGTCGATTTGCATCGCGCCAGCGGCTGTGAAGCCTGTAATGACAGCGGCTATCGCGGGCGCTTGGTTATTACTGAAGTATTATTGATGACCGATCAGATTCGTAAAGCGGTGCTGGCACATGCGACCGCTACCGAAATTCGCCGGATTGCAGTTAGTGAAGGAATGGAAACCATGTATCAGGACGGACTGCGCAAGGCGCTGGATGGGCGCACGACGATTGAGGAAGTGATGCGCGTGGCTGAAGATAATTGATGAAATACGCATAAAAAAACCCGTCATGTGACGGGTTTTTTATTCGCAAGTGCCTAATTATAAACTAGGCACTTTTGAAAAGACTGCTTACTGAGCCTGAGTTGCAGGTGCAACAACAGCAGCAGGTGCAGCAACGCGAACGGAATCTTTGAAGCCGTAGCCTGGCAGAGCCAGTGCATAGCTATGAATCATCCACATCTGAACGAACAGAATGCCGAAGAAAGGAACCATCCAAGTGGCTGGATTGATAACAGTCCAGATTTTCCAATCTTCTTCAGGATGGTTAGGTGCAGCAATAGACGGATCGGCTAACATAACTGGAACTTGCATTGAATATCTCCTTAAATCAAAAAAAAGGGGTTCTTAGAACCAGGGTTGATAAACCCAAGTGACCGCGTGAACAACACACGCAATCATCACCCAGCTCCAAGTACCATGCTTCCAATGCTCATGAAATTCTTTTGCTTGCGCGTCGGTCAAACCTGACAGATTAGCCATGAAGATGTCTCCAACGAAGAGTGAGTAGCCTTAGTTCGGCTTGTGTAGGCCCGCTAACAACTTTTCGTTACGTTGTCTGCGATACCGTGAGTGTTAGTTTAGCCTGACACAGACCAGTGTCAAGGTTTATTTACACCACAATTGCAGAAATTGTTTGAACCACGTCCACTGCACGTTTTGTCAACGCTTACAACTTGAATTCTATGAATAATCAGGACAACTTAACGCGCCCGCTGGTGCTCTGTCTCGGCGGTCACGATCCCAGTGGCGGGGCGGGAATCCTCGCTGATGCCGAAGCCGTCGCTGCTGCCGGAGCATTTGCCGTCACAGTGATTACCGCATTGACCGAGCAGAACACCTGCGGACTGCGCCAGCTCCATCCGCAACCTCCCGCGCAGATCGCCGCACATTGTCGAACTCTGATGGCGGATCAAGCGCCAGCCGTGCTCAAAATTGGCTTGATTGGCAGCGCGTTGATCGCCGAAACCATTGGCGAACTGTGCGCCGCGCATCCGACGCTGCCGGTGATTCTCGATCCAGTGCTGGCGACTGGCGCAGGACAAACAGTCGCAGATGCAGCGTTGTTGCAGCAGTTGCGCGAGCGACTGATTCCGCGCTGCCTGCTCATCACGCCCAATCTACCGGAAGCGCAAATGCTGACTGGTGCGCAACTGCCGGATGATTGTGCCGCGCAACTGCTGGCGCTGGGGACGCGCTGGGTACTCATTACTGGAACGCACGACGACACGGCGCAAGTCACCAATCGGCTGTACGGCGCAGATGGAACGCGCCAGCACTGGGATTGGCCGCGTTTGCCCGGTGAATATCACGGTTCCGGTTGCACCCTGACTAGCGCGATTGCTGGGCGCTTGGCAATGGAATGCCGCTGCTTGATGCAGTGGCGCAGGCGCAGCAGTTCACTTGGCACAGTTTGCGGCGAGCATTTCGCACCGGGCGCTGTCAATTGACACCGAACCGTTCACCACTGGAATTTTCGCAATGACCGCACCGCTTACCGGTTTATATGCTATCATTTCGGATGCAGCGCCCAACGTCGCCGCACTGGTTGCCCAAGTCGCGGCTGCCATCGACGGCGGAGCGCGGTTGATTCAATACCGCGATAAATGCGCCAGCACGGTTGAACGCCACGCTCGCGCTATAGCACTGTTAGCGCACTGTCGAGCGGCGAACATTCCGTTAATTATCAACGATGATGTGGCGCTGGCGCTCGCCATTGGCGCAGACGGCGTTCACCTCGGACGCGATGACGCTGATTTGCAGCTGGCGCGAGCACAACTCGGCAGCACTGCGATCATCGGCGTGTCTTGTTACAACGATTTCGCGCTGGCGGAAACGGCGACGGCAGCGGGCGCGAGCTACGTCGCGTTTGGCAGCTTTTTCCCCTCGACAACCAAACCTCACGCGGTGCGAGCCGATCCAGCGTTACTCACGGCAGCGCGGCGCCAGCTTGCCGTGCCCTGCGTTGCGATTGGTGGAATCACGCCGCAAAATGGCAGCACATTGATTGCAGCGGGAGCGCAGATGCTCGCGGTCGTGACTGGCGTATTTGATCAGCCCGATATTGCTGCCGCTGCCCGTTCCTATTCCCATTTGTTTATCAAGGAGTTGATCTGAATGAGCCGTTCCCATGACCTGTTCACCGCCGCCCAACGTCACATTCCCGGCGGCGTTAATTCGCCGGTGCGGGCGTTTCGCGGCGTCGGTGGCGACCCAGTATTTTTTGAACGCGCTGCCGGAGCCTATGCCTTTGATGCGGACGGCAAGCGTTATGTCGATTATGTCGGTTCGTGGGGACCGATGATTCTCGGTCACGCCCATCCCGAAGTGCTCGCTGCCGTGCGCAATCAGCTTGATAAAGGACTGTCATTTGGTGCGCCGACCGAGCAAGAAACCACGATGGCCGACAAGGTCTGTGCGCTGGTTCCGAGCATGGATTTGGTGCGCATGGTCAGTTCCGGCACTGAGGCGACGATGAGCGCGTTGCGGCTGGCGCGGGGCTACACCGGACGCGACAAGATCGTCAAATTCGAGGGCTGTTATCACGGTCACGCCGATTCGCTGCTGGTGAAAGCCGGTTCGGGCGCGTTGACGCTGGGCGAACCCAGTTCACCGGGCGTTCCCGCTGCGCTGGCTGAATTGACGATTACTTTGCGTTACAACGATTTAGCGCAGGTGCGCGAGACTTTTGCCGCCATCGGTTCCGAAATCGCCTGCATCATCGTCGAACCGGTCGCCGGCAACATGAATTGCATTCCACCCGTGCCGGGCTTTTTGGAAGGGTTGCGCGAAGTCTGCGATCAATCCGGCGCAGTGCTGATTTTTGACGAAGTGATGACGGGGTTTCGCGTGGCGCTGGGCTGTGCGCAGGGGCATTACGGCATCACGCCCGATCTGACGGCGCTCGGCAAGGTCATCGGCGGCGGAATGCCGGTCGGCGCGTTCGGCGGCAAGCGCGAAATTATGTCGAAAATTTCGCCACTTGGGCCGGTGTATCAAGCTGGCACGTTGTCGGGAAATCCGATTGCGATGGCCGCTGGGTTGAAAACGTTGGAATTGATTTCTGCGCCGGGCTTTTATGACCAATTGACTGCAACCACGACCGCGCTGCTCGCTGGTCTGCAAGTTCGCGCTGATGCAGCCGGCATTCCGTTCAGCACCAATCAGGTCGGCGGCATGTTTGGATTGTTTTTCACCAGCGAAAAAGTGACGAATTACGAGCAGGCAACCGCTTGCAATCAAGAGCAATTTAAGGCGTTTTTCCACGGAATGCTGGAGCGCGGCGTGTATTTGGCGCCCTCGGCATTTGAAGCGGGATTTGTGTCGATCATGCACGGCGAGGCTGAAATTCAGACCACACTCGATGCAGCAGCGGCGACCTTTGCGGCAATGACTGCGGGTTAATAATAAATCGGTGATTGAATAAAACCGCCGCATTTCACAATAAAATGCGGCGGCTTTTTATTGCTATTTAATGCCATCCAGCCGCGCTTTGGCAATTAAACCATCGGCAATAGTTAATAAATCTGCCTGCGTTTTTGCGTCATTTCCCAACACGAAATAACGTCCCGCCACCACCAGCGTTGGCACTGCATCAATTTGATAACGACTCACCAACTGCTCGCTGCGACTCAGTTTGGTTTGAATATCAAAAGACTCAAACGCTGCGGTAAAAGCGTCAACATCTAAACCCTGTTTACCGACCCATTCGCTAATGGCATCAGTCGTGAATAATTTCAACCGTTGTTTATGCAGCGCATCGAATACGGCTTGATCGAAGCGTTCCAAATCGCTGCTACTTTCCAACGTGAAATAAAGTTTAGATAAACCTGCCCAAGCTGCGCGTCCAAACGTCACGGGAATGCGCCGAAATGCCACATCAGCCGGCAATTGTTTTGCCCAAGGCGTAATCAATTGATTGAGATCGCTACAATGCGGACAAGCATACGCAAAGAATTCCAGTACTTCAATTTTTCCAAATGTATCCGTCGGTTGCGGTGGTTCAATCCGCCGCCAATCGCGTCCCTCGATTAAATCAGCAAATGCTGGCGTAAATAGCGACGC
This sequence comes from Chromatium okenii, assembly GCF_002958735.1. Classification (GTDB taxonomy): domain Bacteria; phylum Pseudomonadota; class Gammaproteobacteria; order Chromatiales; family Chromatiaceae; genus Chromatium; species Chromatium okenii_A. The sequence goes on from NZ_PPGH01000035.1 coordinate 545,441, forward strand.
ACCTAAAAAACCCAACATCATTTGATTGAAATGGCGCCGGCTGATAAACATTCAAAACCTCCACAAATTAAGTATTAAAATAAACCGTGATTATGATGCTTTTTGCATCCAAAATTGGTACATGTTCGCAAAAGTACTTGGATGTTCTTGCTCAAATTGATCCCAGTATTCAAGATTAGTTGCGGTTGGATCATCGGGAAAACAGTTGCAATAATCGTTAATCACTGCATGATCGATGATAAAACCTAAAAAATTGAGTTTAAGTTCGCGTAACAATTCGGCAATTTGCGGTAAAGTAAAATGATGTTCATTGACATGAAATAATAGGTCACGACAACCACTTAAACTGTGAAAATCGCGCCCTGAAATTAAATGCTGATATTCTGGAATATCGGTTTGCTTTATTAAGGCTTGTCGGCAACGACGAATATCATCGGCAGTCGCTTGATAGCCTTGTGCAGCAATAAACTCTTGCGCTTTAACCACCGAACGCCGAGCGCATTGACTATACAGACCAAGAGACATGAATCCGCCCGGGCGCAAATGCTCAAGTAAGATTTTCCAACCTAAAACTGGGTCTTCTAAATGATGTAAAACTCCCGCAGATTCGATGAGATCAAACTGCAAATCTAGTGTATTAAACTGCAAAATATCTGCCTGTGCATAGCGCAGATTAGTAATTCCTAATTCAGCGGTTTTGCGTTGCGCATAACTTAAACTGGCGAGTGAAAAATCAATGGCTAAGACCTGTGAATCAGTGAAGCGTAATGCGGTATCAATTGAATGTAAACCTGTGCCGCAACCTGCAATTAAAATATCAGCATTAGTCTGTTTTCGTAACGGATAAAATTGAACCAATGGAAACTGTTGACGTATAAACGCATCAATCGTTAATGATTGTGTCACCGCAGCAGTTTTTACCCAACGCGGATAGGGATTTTCTTCGTATTGATTTTTAACCAGCGCCGAGATTCCTGATTCAATTGGCGTAAGCTGCGGCATGTGTCGGCGGTATTCGGCTTGCTGCTGTGGTTCGCGGAGATGTTGAATTAAAATTGCGGTGAGTGATGTCAATGATGGACGCTCAAATAAGGTCATTGCCGTAGGTAAACAATCAAGAGGATAGTAGGCTGCCAGTGTCACCACTTGTAATGCAGAAATTGGCAATTGTTGCTCAATTGCAGTGATTAAATTTTGTTTTAATTCAGCAAGGTGTGCAGTTTCGTCATCGGTAACAGCAAATACGTATTCATTGAGATAACATTGAATGGCGATCAATTGTAATAATTGCAACTGCGCTGGCGTTGCCGCGTTTGTTGTTAATGTTTGTAGCAACATCGAATAACGCAATAAGGTTAACAGTTGCTCTAGTTCGACATCACAAATGGCTATCGTTTCCATCACCTGAACGAACAAAGTGTCATTCAGAATTGCGTCAATTTCTGTTGTTTCTAATAATTGTTGAAGAGATGATTGTGCTGACCAAGTGTGTTGACTGCGCTGAATTGCATCACGGATGATTGGGTTGAATTTTATAAAATCGTTACAGATATTTGTCAATTCATCAGGACGACACCAGCCTTCTGTGATCGCCTGTAAAAGCAACTGCCGAACCGATGGATCGTCGTATTGAAAATGGAGTCGTTTTAAGCAATTAACGTAGTTGATTTTGGCGCCATTAAAATCCGCTTTCAATTCAATAGCGCGGCGATGATGCGCCAGCGCCCGTACATAACCAGTCAGTGCCTCAGTAGGACGATGCAGTGCTTTCAAAATGTTTGCTTGATCGTTGATGACAATCGCAGAATCGGGGCGCAACGCCAATGCCTGATTGAAGCAGTCTAGCGCCTCTTCAACTTGATTCAGGTCTTGCAGCGTTTTGCCTAAACTATTAATAGATTCAGCATCATAAGGTGCAAGTTCTACTGCACGTTTGAGCACTGGCAGGGCTTCGCGTTGCCGATCACCAGCCAGCAGCAACGTTCCCAATGCTTTCCAGCTAAAGGCTGCATCGGGATAACGTTGGGTCAATTGCCGCGCCAGCGTTTCGCCTTCTGCAAATCGTCCGGCTGTGAACAGTGCGACCAGTGCCTCCTGCTCGGCAAGTGCGGGTGTTGCGGCTGTTTGTGGTGAGCGTGAACGCGCCAAAGGTTTGATATGCTTAGTTTTGTGCATGACGTTATCCTATGGTGTAACCGTCGGCGCATCCTTAACTGGCACGTAATACAGCCACGCATCTTGATCGACTTTGAGGTCAATTAAACTGGCATTGATGACATCCAAATGGACATGAATTGGCGTCCCTGCTGGAATGATGATGCCGTAGCCAGCGGGAAAACTCATGTTCGTTGTGGTGATGTTAGAGCCGATGTAAGTACTGCCGGATGTGGCGCTGTAATCGAATAGCCCCGGTCCGGCGTATTTCATGCGAAAGATGCAGCCTTGCGCGTTGCCACCGTGACATTGATACATTTCGGTGCGGGTACTGACTTCCAAATCGGTATACAAATCAATGTCTGCTTGTTCGGCAACCACCACGCCGAGAATCGCTACCGCAGTGTCTGGAATCCACGTTCCGGCGCGATCAACGTGACAGGTTTGACCACGATGACACAGTCCAGTGGTGGCTTTGATGACTGCGGTTTGCAGCGGCTGAATGTCGGCAGCGTGACTGGTGACGACACCAGCGACACCGAGCGCCAGCGCCATCAATGAACGGACAGAAGCGGTAACTTGCGACATGGCGTGCATGAAAAATCCTAATTTTAAGCAATGAAATCAATCAGCAAGATTGAGGTTTGGGGTGTGACCGGCAGCGACATAAATCGCACGCTCTGCCACCGTCGTAGCGCGGTCAGCGACGCGCTCATAGTTATGCACGATCCACAGCAAATAAGTACCCACCAGCGCAAAACTGGCGTCTATTTGCATCTGATCCAGTACCCGTTTGACTAATGCAGCTTCATCGCGGTCAACCTGCGCTTCACGAATGACTGCCGCGCGCCGTAGTTTCATCGCTTAGAAATAAACGCTTCCAGTGCTGCTGCGAGCATCGTCATCGCGTTATCGGCAACATCGAGAATTGCTATAACTGGTTCTGGTGGTAACGGTACTTCACCAATTTTAAGCATGACGCTGGCGACATCTGCGCGTAATCGCCAATGCGTTCCAATTCCGAAACCAATTCCATACACGAACCGAGCGCCCGCAAATCTTCTCCCGCTGGTTTATACGCAGCAAGCGTCACTAAACACTGTTGTTCAAGTGCTCGGCGCTGTTGGTTAATTCGGCGTCAGCGGCAATGATCTGTGCTGCGAGAGCGAGATCATGTGTTTTAAGACAAATGACCGATTGCTGTAATGCGTGGATCACTCGCGTACCGAGATCGCCAATCGCGGACTGAAGCTGGGCACGCTTTTTTTGTACCAGATTGATGCTATCGGTCATTGGAATGTCCTCATTCACAAGGGTTAAAAAAGTCGAACACCGAGAATAAATAGATGACAATTTAACGCCGTTATTTTCTAAAAATTAGCAGTTATCAATCATTGATATTTTGACTGCGTAACGCCTAATAAAAACTGCCAATTGCTAGCCATTTTAACTGCGTCATTCTTACTATTTAATGTTGATCTGCATCAGTTATCTCGTAGCAAATAATAGCGCATATTGCATACTGATCGTTTAAGTTAACCATTTGGTTTCCGAAACGCTCTCCGGTAAACTGCTGCGCATTCGCCATACTGGAATAATGATAATGTCATCTTTAGCGATTATCGGTGGTTCAGGTTTTTCAAAACTTTCCGCTCTCGTGGTGCAAGACGCTTATTCTGTGGAAACACCATACGGCGCTACTTCTGCTCCAGTCACTCGCGGCACACTCAACGGACACGAATATTTTTTCTTCCGCGTCACGGTGCTGGGCATCATTTACCACCGCATCTTGTTAACTATCGCGCCAATTTATGGGCGCTGCGCAAGTGTGGTGCGAAGCGCGTGGTGGATTGCGGCAGTCGGTGGGATTACGCCGCGTTTTGCGCCAGCGTGTTGGCAATTCCTGATCAATTATTGATTATACCCACGGCCGTGAGCATACCCTTTACGATGGTACGAGCGACGGTGTTGAGCATGTTGATATGACTCGCCGTACTGTGAAGAACTGCGTGGTACTGCTTAATGCCTGCACCCGCGCTAAACAGCCCGTTGTTTCAGGTGGAACTTATGGCGCAACACAGGGTCCGCGTTTAGAAACTGCAGCGGAGATTCGACGTTGTGAACGCGACAGGTGCGATCTGGTGGTATGACCGGAATGCCGGAAGCGAGTTTGGCGCGAGAGTTGGGGCTGTGTTATGCCAGTTTCGCATTTGTGGTGAATTGGGCCGCTGGCAAAACTGACGGCATCATTACGATGCAAAACATTGAGGATAATGTTGCAGTTTGCGCGGAGCGCGTCATGGCAGTGTTAACTGAACTAGCAACGTGTTAAAAAGCAACAGTTTTTAATTCATTTCATCTTTGAATAGAGGCACAAAAAATGGCTGACGCAGAAAAAACTAAAACCAAGGCAAAACCACGTTCAACATTTGGTTGGTTTCCGAAACTCATTCTATGGGGCGTCGTGATTACTTTCGGTTATTTGTATCTCAGCTCGCTCGACCAGCAAGACGGTGAACTGTCGGCATCTTTGCTGGCGAAGATCAATGAAATCAGCCCGATTCCGATCAGCGCATTGCCCGGCATGGGCGAAAAATCACCAGCAGCCGAATCTCGTACAGTCGCACCTGCGCCAGCAGCTGAAACTTTCAGTCACAAAACCGTAGAACCGACCAAACCTGCTGCTGCGCCAGCGCCAGTTGTTCATCCAGTGAATACTGCGGAATCCACTCCATCTACAAATACATCGGTAAATCAGGCAGCTGCGCCAGCTCAACCGGTCACACCAGCGGCAGTGCCAGCACCAGTCGCTGCTGCACCACAACCAGCTCCTGCGGCAATGACTCCGCCACCAGCACCGGTTGCTGCGCCCGCACCGCCAGCAACCACCGCGCAACAGGCAGCTCCAGCCCCAGCAAATCAAATGCCGCCAGCACCAGCAGCTCCAGCCTACAATTGGGAAGCAATGGCGCGGCATCAGGCAATGATGCAGGCGCAATACGCTGCGATGCAGCGCGAAGCAGATGCGCGGATGCGTGAATACTGGGAGCGGATGCAGTCAGCTCCTGCGCCAGCAAACGTTCCTTACGGTTATCCGGGCTATCCGGCGGGTTATTTGCCCGGCGCACCGAATCCACAACGTTAAACCAAGTCGTTGTTAGTGGACACGCGCTGTAGTGCGTGTCCCATTCGTTGTTGGATGATTGAAAGCCTTGCGCTTCATAAATAGAACCGTTAGCATTCCGCCACTTAAAGACAGCTTACGTTTTGATCTGCGCTGTTCATAAAGCCCCGTTAGGGGTTTTTTTATCTGGTTGAGCCGTAAGGTCTTGCCGTTCAAGGTTCGTAACTATTGACTAAAATCTGTGCTCTTCTCAGAAAACCTACCTTCAAACAATGGCAGGGACGGCGTAAACAGATTTTTGAGATTTTCATCGGTTTTTAGTAGCGGCGCGAAAGATTTCAATGCTTGCAAACGAATGTCAGGGTTGGCGCAAGTGCGCACTGTGACGCGGTAAAAGGTTGGGCCAATGGCCCAATTTTTGTTTCTGAAGGACGGATTATGCAGTCGGCTGACAGCAGTCTCACTATTCTGGCGCGGCGAGTTGTGGAACCAATGGGATTTGAACTCGTTGGCGTGGATTTTTTTCAACATGGTTCCAGCGCAACGCTACGGGTTTACATTGACCACGCACAAGGCATCACCTTGGATGATTGCAGTGCAGTGAGTCATCAATTGAGCGGCGTATTGGACGTTGAAGACCCGTTACCTGGTCATTACGATTTGGAAGTATCTTCTCCCGGAATTGATCGACCATTAGTTTTTCCTGAACATTTTGAACGCTTTGTTGGACAGCAGGTAAGAATTCGGCTGGCAGAAAAATTGGACGGTCGCCGCAAACTAGAAGGTCAATTGCGTGGTTATGCAGCGGGCGTGATTACCGTTGCAGAAGCGGATGGTCGGTTATGGGACATTGCGCTTCATCACCTTGAATCTGCGCGGTTAGTGGCAGATTTTCGTCTCCGCGCCGAACCGATACCTGCCGATAATTTGGATTGATGGGTCAAACGCTCAGAGTTGGATATAGATCGCATGAGTAAAGAGATTCTGCTGGTCGTTGAAGCCGTTTCCAATGAAAAGGACGTGCCCGCAACGGTGATCTTCGAGGCGATTGAAGCCGCGCTTGCCTCTGCGACCCGTAAAAAACACGGTGGCGATGTTGATGTGCGGGTTGCCATTGATCGCAAAACTGGTGAACACAGCACCTTTCGCCGCTGGGAAATTGTGCCTGATCCGGCGCAAGGTGTGCTCGATGCGCCAGCACGTCAGATGACGCAATCGGCTGCTGCCATTCTGGAGCCAATGCTCGGTCTCGGAGATTTCATTGAAGAAGAAATCGAATCCGTCTCATTTGGACGCATCGCTGCGCAAACCGCAAAACAGGTCATCGTGCAAAAGGTGCGCGATGCCGAACGTGCCAAGGTGGTCGCCAGCTTTACCGAGCGCAAAGGTCAATTGGTTACAGGCATTGTTAAAAAAGCTGAACGCGGTTCCATTTTGCTTGATCTCGGCAACAACGCCGAAGCCTTGATTCCCCGCGAGCATCTGATTCCGCGTGAATCAGTGCGTTCCGGTGATCGAATGCGCGGTTATCTGTACGAAGTGAATGCTGAAGCGAAAGGTCCGCAGCTGTTCGTGAGCCGTACTGCACCGGAATTGTTGATCGAACTGTTCAAACTGGAAGTGCCGGAAGTCGGCGAGGGCTTGATTCAGATTCTTGGCGCAGCGCGTGATCCCGGCTCGCGGGCAAAAATCGCAGTGCGCACGACTGATCCGCGCATTGATCCCGTTGGCGCCTGTGTCGGAATGCGCGGCGCACGAGTGCAAGCAGTTTCCAATGAACTCAACGGCGAGCGCGTAGACATCATTTTGTGGGATGACAACCCGGCGCAGTTTGTGATTAACGCCATGTCGCCAGCGGATGTTGTGTCGATTGTCATCGACGAAGACGCTCGCAGCATGGATGTTGCAGTCAAAGAGGAAAATCTCGCGCAGGCCATCGGTCGCTTCGGTCAAAACGTGCGACTTGCGACCCAGTTAAGCGGCTGGGAACTCAACGTCATGAATGAAAAGGACGCCGAGGCGAAAAGTGCGCAGGAAGCGCAACGCTTGGTGCAGAATTTTGTGACCCAGCTCAGTATCGACGAACATGTCGCCGCAGTGCTGGTTGAAGAAGGTTTTACGAGCGTGGACGAAGTAGCGTATGTGCCACTTGATGAGATGCAAGCAATTGACGAATTTGATGATGATACGATCAATATGCTGCGTGAACGCGCTAAAGATGCGCTATTAACCCGCGCTATTGCATCTGAAGAAGATGGCACTCCAGAAAGCAACGATGAACTCCGCTCACTTGATGATATGGATCAATCGCTTGCAGAAGCATTAGCGGCGCGAGGCGTCGTTACCCTAGAAGATCTCGCCGAACAGTCCGTTGACGAACTCATGGATATTGCAGGCATGGATGCGGAGCGGGCAGGCCGCTTGATTATGAAGGCTCGCGCACCCTGGTTTGCGGATGCCCCAGAGGAATAGAGGTTTAAAGATCAATCCATGAGTGAAGTCACGGTCAAGCAACTCGCGTTAACGGTCGGTATTCCGGTCGAGCGACTCCTAACCCAATTAAGTGAAGCCGGCATTAGCGCCAATGGCGCTGATGCAACGTTGACTGAGCAGGAAAAGCTGAAACTTCTCAGCTACCTGCGACGCAGTCACGGCAAAGATGATGATGACAGTGGCGCTGCGCCCAGTCAGGTCACGATTAAACGTAAGTCAGTCAGCGAACTGCGCCAAACTCCAGCCGCCGCACCGCGCAGCACTGCCGGAGTGCGACCTGCGCCACCGGCGCGTGGCGGTAAAACCGTCAGTGTCGAAGTGCGACGTAAACGCACCTATGTCAAGCGCGAAGGTGATGCCACGTCGCAGCCAGCCGCTGCGACACCCACTGCACCACCATCAACCCGCCGCCAAGTTGAACGGCCGCCGCGTCGTGAACGTGCACCTGCTGCGCCGGTGTATGACGAAGTGCGTCGCCGGACGGAATTGCAGGCGTTACGCGCCGAACAGGAAGCACGTCGTCTCGCCGATCAAGAAGATGAAGAATTGCGTTCCCGCGAGGAGGCAGTGCGTCGTCGTGTCACTGATGAAGCACGAAAAATAGAAGACGAAGCTCGCCGTCAAGCTGAAGAAGCAGCGCGAATTGAAGCTGAACGGTTGGCAGTGATTGCGCAAGCCGAGGCTGAAGCCGCTGCCGCTCAACAGGCGTTAATTGACGCTGCGACTCCTGCTATTGCTGACGAACCGGTAGAAACGCTAGCGGTTGAGATCATTCCGCCAGTGGTTGCACCTAGACCGAAAACGCCATCGACTGCGCCAGCACGTCGTCCTCCTGCCGCTGGCGCTCCAGCAGGCGCTACGCCAGCCCGTCGCGCCGAAGCAGCGAAACCTGCGAAAAAGGGCGTGAAAAAGACGGCGGAAGTAGAGGAAAAAGAAAAGGATCGCGCTGCGAAAAAGGCTCCGCGTAAAGACTCAATTCGCGTGCGTGAGCTGATTGTGACTCCTCGCGCTGCCGATTATGAAGAAGTTGAATCTGGCGTTGGCAACAATCGCGGACTGCGTCGTCGCAAAAAGACTAAGCCGGAACTTCAGGATAAGCATGTTTTCCAGAAGCCTACTGCGCCAGTGGTGCGCGAGGTGGAGATTCCAGAACTGATTTCGGTCGGTGAATTGGCCAATCGAATGTCGATCAAGGTGTCGGTGGTCATCAAAGAACTGTTTAAGCAGGGCATGATGGTCACGATCAATCAGGCTTTGGATCGAGATACGGCCACGTTGGTAGTTGAAGAACTTGGTCACACGGCAGTACTCACTGACCTGCGCGATGCTGAAGGCACCTTGTTAGACGAAGTGCAAGAACAGGAAGATCAAGCCGAGGCTGTGCCGCGTCCGCCAGTGGTTACGATCATGGGTCACGTTGATCACGGCAAAACGTCACTGCTGGATTACATTCGCCGCACTCGCGTTGCTTCCGGTGAAGCTGGCGGGATCACGCAACACATCGGCGCATATCACGTCGAAACGGCGAAGGGCACGGTGTCGTTTTTGGATACGCCCGGTCACGCAGCGTTTTCGGCGATGCGGGCGCGTGGTGCGAAAGTCACGGACATCGTGATTTTAGTGGTCGCTGCCGACGATGGCGTGATGCCGCAGACGATTGAAGCCATTCAACACGCCCACGCAGCCAAAGCGCCGTTGATCGTCGCGCTCAACAAGATGGACAAGCCGAACGTCAATCCTGACAAGGTGATGCAGGAACTCAGTCAGCACAATGTGTTGGTCGAGGAATGGGGCGGCGATACGATGCTGGTGCGGGTGTCAGCGAAAAGTGGCTTGGGCATTGATGATCTGCTCGATGCGATTTTGTTGCAGGCCGAAGTGCTTGAATTAAAAGCACCAGTCGCAGGTCCAGCGCGGGGTGCCATTGTCGAATCCAGTTTGGACAAAGGACGCGGTCCAGTGGCGACGGTGTTGGTGCAAACCGGTACGTTGCGGCGCGGTGACATCATCGTCAGTGGCGGCGAATACGGGCGCGTTCGTGCCATGTTCAATGAAGCTGGCGCTCCGGTGGAATCTGCGGGTCCGTCAATTCCAGTGCAGGTGCTTGGTTTGTCCGGTGCGCCCAAAGCTGGCGATGACGTGATGACCGTCAGCGACGAGCGTCGAGCGCGTGAAGTAGCGGAATTCCGCTCGGCACGGTCGCGGCAAAATCGTTTTGATGAGCAGCGCGGCGTCAGTCTGGATCAACTGTTTTCGCAGCTCAAAGACGGCGAACAAAAAAGCGTCAATCTCATTTTGAAAGCGGACGTGCAAGGCAGTTTGGAGGCGTTGAAAGACAGCCTGCTCAAGCTGGCGAATGATGAAGTGAAGCTGTCGATCGTCGCTTCTGGCGTAGGTGGTCTCACCGAATCCGATGCCAATCTTGCCGTGACCTCCAGCGCAATTTTACTGGGTTTCAATGTTCGCGCCGATGCAGCTGCGCGGCGCGTGATTGAGGAAAAAGGTCTCGATCTGCGTTACTACAGCATCATTTATGAATTGATTGATGACGTGAAAAAGGCAATTTCGGGCTTGCTCAGTCCGATTGTCACCGAGGACATCATCGGGCTGGCGCAGGTGCGTGATGTATTCCGTTCTTCAAAATACGGCGCGATTGCGGGCTGTTTGGTGACGGAAGGCGCGATTCGCCGCAACAGTCCGATTCGTGTATTACGCAACAATGTCGTGATTTATGAGGGCGTGTTGGAATCGCTGCGGCGTCTCAAAGACGATGTCGGCGAAGTCAAAGCTGGCATTGAATGCGGCATTGGCGTCAAGAATTACAACGATGTGCAGCCCGGCGATCAAATTGAAGTGTTTGAGCGCACTGAACGGGCGCGGGTGCTGTAGGCGTGAAGGCGTTTTCCCGCACTGATCGGATTGGAACGGAATTGCGCCGCGAGTTGGCGCAATTGCTGCGCGATCAAGTCCGCGATCCGCGTCTCGCCAATATCACGGTACACGAGGTGCGGGTGACGCGAGATTTGGCGCACGCCAAAGTCTTTTTCACCTGCTTTCCTAGTGCTGAACCTGTGGAAAAATCCCCCCCCGCCCCCCTTTTTCAAAGGGGGGAGAAAGAGAAGCCCCCCTTAGAAAAAGGGGGGTTGGGGGGATTTAATGCACAAGCACAAGAACGTCTCCTCAACGGTCGCTTGGCGGGTTTTCTCCGCCACGCGCTGGCGCAAACGGTGCAACTGCGCACCATCCCGCAACTGCATTTTGTCTTTGATACGTCGATTGGTTACGGCGAACGACTGTCGGTGTTGATCGACCAAGCAGTTGCCACCGAATCTACCGAGCAGGAGTGATTTAGGAATGGGTCGCCGCCGCAATTCAGGTCGGAATATCACCGGCATTCTGCTGCTTGACAAACCTCTGCATCTCAGCTCGAACGATGCGCTGCAACGGGTCAAGCGGATTTATCGCGCCGCCAAAGCCGGTCACACCGGCAGTCTTGATCCGCTGGCGACGGGTTTGTTGCCGTGCTGTTTGGGCGATGCCACCAAGTTTTCCGCGTTTTTGTTGGATGCCGATAAGTGGTATCGGGTGCGGGTGCGGCTGGGTGTGACCACGACGACGGCTGATGCCGAAGGCGAAATCGTGGCGACGCTGCCGGTGGAAAACGTTGACGCAGCGCGGATTGAAACGGTGCTGCGCGGATTTCGCGGCAGCATTCAGCAGATGCCGCCGATGCACTCCGCGCTCAAACACAACGGGCAGCGGCTGTACAAACTGGCGCGGCAAGGCATTGAAGTTGAACGTCAACCGCGTCCGATTGAGATTTTTGCGTTGGAGCTTCTCAGCGTTGACTTGCCGGAAATTGAGCTGAATGTGCATTGTTCCAAAGGGACTTATGTCCGCACGTTGGCCGAGGATATTGGGCGCGAACTCGGTTGCGGCGGGCACGTCAGCCAACTGCGGCGCACCGGCGTGGGTCCGTATCTGGAAGCGGAAATGCCTTTTGTGACGCTGGATGAGATTGCAGCGATGGCAGATGACGAAACGCCGCAGCGATTGGATGCGTTGCTGCTTGCGCTGGATTCGGCGCTCGGACACTGGCCGGCGGTGAAATTATCTGCAAATTCAGCGTTTTATTTGGGTCAGGGTCAAGCGGTGGTCATTCCACAAGCGCCAACTTCGGGCTTGGTTCGGCTTTATGATCCATCGCAGAAGTTTATCGGCGTCGGAACTATTGCTGACGATGGCAAAGTACAGCCTAAACGCTTGATTTAATCCAATACAACAAGGATTGAAATGTCGTGCAAATAGAACTCTTGGAACAACAGATTGCAGAATTAGATGATGTTTCATTTTCCAAGCTGCGCGATTGGCTATTTGCATTTGATCAAGCGCGTTGGGATAAACAACTCGAAACTGATTCAAATAGTGGCAAACTTGATTTTCTTATCAATGCCGCATTGCTTGAATATGAAGCAGGAACGACGAGAGACCTTTGAAAAATAAAACAACTTCTGGTTTTTGGACTTGCTATGAACGCCTTCCAGCAGAAGTTCGTGAGTTAGCAGACAAGAATTTTCACTTGCTGCAAAAAAACACATCTCATCCATCATTACAGTTTAAAAAATGTGGCAAAGTTTGGTCTGTGCGCGTGAGTTCTCAATATCGGGCAATTGCTACCTCTATTGAAGGTGGTTTTCTGTGGGTATGGATTGGCACTCATGCAGAATATGAACGATTGCTGGCTTCTCAAAATTAAAATAAACAACACCCTCCAACCCTATTTCCCTGATGTCATTGTTGGGGAAATTGTATTGAATCATTTGATTAAATACGGGTTTTTACCACTCTCATTTATGGAGAATTGCAATGACAATGACCGCAGCAGATAAGAAAAAAGTCGTCGATGAATATGCGCGTGGCGCTGGCGATACGGGTTCCCCGGAAGTGCAGGTTGCATTATTGACCGCTCGCATTTTGCAATTGACCGGGCATTTCAAAGAACACAAACATGACCATCATTCGCGGCGTGGTTTGGTACACATGGTGAATGCTCGCCGTAAATTGCTCGATTACCTCAAGCGCAAAGACATCGACCGTTACCGCAATTTGATTGCACGTTTGGGTCTGCGTCGCTGATCTGATTCGAGACCGGAGACCAGCGCGAGGGGCAAGGTGACACCTGGTTCGCCTTGCCCTTTTTTGCTTGTCCTTTGAATTTCTGTTTTATCTTGCTCCGAGGAGACATCGGTGATTCCCAGCCCCATCGTCAAAGAATTCCAGTTCGGCACCCACCGCGTCCGGCTCGAAACCGGCGAAATCGCCCGTCAAGCCGACGGCGCAGTCTTGGTCAACATGGATGACACCGTGGTTTTTGTGACGGTCGTCGTGGATAAACGCTCCAACGTTGAGCGCGATTTCTTGCCATTAACCGTTGATTATCAAGAAAAAACTTATGCCGCTGGGCGCATCCCCGGCGGCTTTTTTCGGCGTGAAGGGCGTCCCAGCGAAGGCGAAATCCTCACCGCTCGCTTGATTGATCGTCCGGTGCGCCCGCTGTTTGCGGAAGGGTTCTGCAAAGAAGTTCAGGTCATCGCCACCGTTAAATCGTTGAATCCGGCGGTGAATCCAGAAATTCCGGCGTTGATCGGCGCATCTGCGGCGCTGTCGATTGCGGGGCTGCCGTTTAACGGACCGATTGGTGCAGCGCGAGTCGGCTATAAAAACGGCGAGTACATTTTGAATCCCGCCATGATTGGATTGGGGCCGGATTCCGATCTTGATTTGATCGTTGCTGGCACGGATCAAGCCGTGTTGATGGTCGAATCGGAAGCGCGGGGTTTGTCGGAAGAAGTGATGCTGGGCGCGGTGCTGTTTGGGCATCAGCAGTTCCAGTGCGTGATTCAGGCAATCCGCGAACTCGCCGCCGAGGTGAATAAACCTGCGTTCGCGTGGACGCCACCGCCGCCGAATGCCGAACTCACCGCTGCCGTTGCTGCTGCCTGTGGTGAGCAAATCGCTGCTGCGTATCAAATCCGTGAAAAGCAGTTACGTTACAGTGCGTTAGATGTAGCGCGGGCTGGCGCAGTCGCTGCGTTGACTGGCGGTGAGGCGGCGCAGTGGTCGGAAATGCAGGTGAAAACGGCAATCGAACATCTCGAAAGCCAGACCGTGCGCGGCTCCATTCTCGCTGGCAATCCGCGCATCGACGGACGCGACCGCCACACGGTGCGCCCCATCGCCATTCGCACCAGCGTTCTGCCGCGCACGCACGGTTCGGCGCTGTTCACTCGCGGCGAAACCCAAGCGATGGTCATCACCACGCTCGGTACTGAACGCGATTCGCAGATCATTGACGCGCTGGACGGCGAACGCCGTGAGCATTTCATGCTGCATTACAACTTCCCACCGTTCTGCGTCGGCGAGATTGGGCGCGTTGGCAGCCCGAAACGCCGCGAAATCGGGCACGGTCGGCTGGCCAAACGCGGCATCTTGGCGGTCATGCCCAGCATCGAAGAGTTCCCGTATTCGGTGCGCGTGGTTTCGGAAATCACCGAATCCAACGGCTCCAGTTCGATGGCGAGCGTGTGCGGCACCAGTTTGGCGTTGATGGACGCGGGTGTGCCGATTAAAGCGCCGGTCGCGGGCGTGGCGATGGGTTTGATTAAGGAAGGCGCGGAGTTTGCCGTCCTGACCGACATCATGGGCGACGAGGATCATCTCGGCGATATGGATTTCAAGGTCGCCGGCACCGCTGACGGCATCAACGCGCTGCAAATGGACATCAAAATTGAAGGCATCACGCCGGAGATTATGGAGACCGCGCTGGCGCAGGCTAAAGCTGGGCGGCTGCACATTCTCGGCGAGATGAGCAAGGTCATCACCTCGCATCGCACCGAGATGTCAGAACACGCGCCGCGCATCATCGAGTTCAAAATTCACCCCGAAAAAATCCGCGATGTCATCGGCAAGGGCGGCGCAGTCATCCGCTCGATCACCGAGGAAACCGGCGCGACCATCGACATCAACGATGAAGGCGTGGTGAAGATTTTCTCGGTGGAGAAATCCGCTGGTGAAGAGGCGATGCGACGCATTCGTTTGATTACCGCTGATGTCGAAGTCGGCAAGATTTACGAAGGTAAAGTGGCACGACTGATGGATTTCGGCGCATTCGTGACGATTCTGCCGGGGCGCGATGGCTTGGTGCATATCTCGCAGATTTGCGAGGAGCGGGTGCAATCGGTCAGCGATAAGCTGAAAGAAGGCGATCAGGTGCGCGTGAAAGTATTGGAAGTGGACAAGCAGGGACGGATTCGCTTGAGCATGAAAGCCATTGAACTTGAATAGGTCATAATGCTAAGAAAACGCTGAATAATTCAGCGTTTTCTAATGAACTTAAAATTACATAAAATGAATAACATCACTGAATTTTCCCGCGTCGTTTGTATTAGCGGCGGCAGCTCTGGAATTGGCGCTGAATTAGTCGCACAATTTTTAGCCGCTGGCGATCAGGTTTACACCTGCGGACGCGATCCAGCGAAAATAGCGCAATTAGCCAACCGATGGGAAAAAGCCACTGCGAATGGTCAACTCATTACACAAATTGGTGATGTGACTGATGCAGATTTTCGTGCGCATTTCATCGCGACAATTGCCGAACAATCTGGGCGTTTAGATGTATTAGTGAACAACGCAGGCGTTATTCTCGCTTCTGGTGATTTAGAAGAAAGCATTGCCGACTGGCGCATGACTTTAGAAACCAATCTCATTGCACCATTTGCATTGATTCAAGCCAGCATTCAATTATTAGAAAAAAGCGCAGCGCCAGTGGTGATTAACCTGTCATCAGCCTGCGCACAACAGCCATTTAGCACCTGCACTTCAACCAGTTATTCAGTGAGTAAAGCTGGATTAGATATGCTTACGCAGCGTTTAGCACGGGCGCTGGGGCAACGCGGCATTCGTGTGAATGGCATAGCGCCGGGCGTGGTTAATTCTGAAATGTGGAATGGAGCGCAGGCATTAATGACAGAAACAGTTGCTCGCCGTCATGTCTTAAAACAGCACATTGTGACAGTGACTGATGTTGCCAATGCCGTGTTATTTATCGCTTCTGCGCAAGCACAATTAATTACTGGAGTGACACTTAATGTTGATGCTGGTTATACGCTGGGTTAAATTAAATTTGGTTTAATTGCGCATTCATCAACGCATTGCATCGCTCGCACTCCCGCGCTCAACGCCACGCCAGCACCGTGACGATCTAGTATTTTTTACGAATAATCCTGATAGAATCTAGCGCGGCGCACACCACTGCGTCCAAAGTCTTGTTTTTATAACTACACTGGAGGCTTAAAACGATGGCTGCAATTTTCTCTGCTGACTGGATGAATCAACTCAAGGATGCGTGGAACGCAGAACCCGAAGTTCGGGAGAAGCTCGCCGAGATCGGTTTTAACTCAGTGATTTACTGCGGTTTTAAAGACGAAGAAAACCCGCGTGGTCTGTTCGTGGTTGAAAATGGTGTCTGTGTTCGCGCTGGTGACTGGGTCGACAGCGATCCGCCAGCCAACTGGGACATGCGGGCTGATCTGAAAGATTGGCTCAAATGGGTGGAGAATGGCATCGGCATGATGGGCATGGGCACTGCGTTTGCGACCGGCAAGCTCAAATTTAAAGTCGGTGATTACAAAGCCATGTTGAAAGACCCGCGCATGGCCAATCCATTTGTTAAGAGTTTCGGTTTAATGCAGCAAATTGACACCGATGAATTGAAATAAACCGTTGATGGTATTTCGGTTTAATGAATGAAAAAGCCCGCAGCGATGCGGGCTTTTTTAATGCGTGATTTAAGGCGCAAGGCGGTCTATTTCCCAGCAATCAGGATTGGTTGAATTGCGGCGATAACAAAAACGGTCATGCAAACGACTGTCGCGTCCTTGCCAGAATTCAATACGTTCAGGAATGACGCGATAACCGCCCCAAAACTCCGGCAATGGCACTTCTCCCTGCGCAAATTTCTGAGCAATTTCAGCAACTTTTGCTTCTAAAATACTGCGCGACCGAATGACTTGACTTTGCGGTGATGACCACGCACCCAATTGGCTACCACGCGGTCGCGTTATAAAGTATTTCAGTGACTCCGCAGTAGAAATGCGTTCAGCACAACCATTGATTTGTACCTGCCGCGCCAGCGCCACCCACGGAAATAACAACGCCACCTGTGAATTCTGTTCAATCTCTGTGCTTTGCGGCTGTGGTAATTGGTAAAAAAACAAATCCCCGTGCATCATAGAGTTTTAATAATACAGTGCGCACTGATGGTTGATGCTGTGCATTCACGGTGCACAGCTCATTGCATTCGGTTCTGGTAATTCAGTATTGATTGCCAATTCATACCATTGCTGAAATTGTAAGATTGGATCGTTATTGAGTTCTGCTCGCGTCAAACCGTGCGCCATTAATTCATTTCGCACCTGTTCTGGATTGACATTCATTGCGTTATTTCCTGTGATTTTCAATTTCACTGCGCTAAACCAATTCATTGTCGTTGTA
Source organism: Chromatium okenii (assembly GCF_002958735.1). Taxonomy (GTDB): domain Bacteria; phylum Pseudomonadota; class Gammaproteobacteria; order Chromatiales; family Chromatiaceae; genus Chromatium; species Chromatium okenii_A. Next base: position 562,764 of record NZ_PPGH01000035.1, read on the forward strand.
ATAGCGCCAGCAATTCATTTAATGCGGTCGTCACTGCTTGATAACGCACTGCATCACGGTCGCCGTCATAGCAAAAATGACGGCTAATAATGTTTCCGTCGGGCAAGCCCCAGCCGATCCACACCGTGCCGACGGGTTTGGACGCTGTGCCGCCGCTGGGTCCGGCAATACCACTGATTGCAAGGGCAATTTCCGCCGAACTGTGCGCCAGTGCTCCAGCAACCATTGCCCGCACCACTGCTTCACTGACTGCGCCATGCGCTGCGAGCAGTGCCGGAGCAACGCCGAGCATGTCCTGTTTAGCTGCGTTGCTGTAGGTCACAAATCCGCGTTCAAACCATGCACTGCTGCCGGCGAGGTCGGTGATGATTTTCGCCACCCAGCCGCCGGTGCAGGATTCCGCCGTCACCAAGCGCCAGCCGCGTTGTTGTAATAATTCGCCGAGCTGGGCGGCGCAGCAGGCGGGATCATCAAAAGGCAGTTGCTTCATTGGGGAGTGGTTTATGGTGATTTTCGTTGGTCTACTAAATTGAGGCGCTGCGTTACCATTCAATCATCAAGTCATGCCGACTAAAACACAGGATAAATTGCACCATGCTTTTAATGATCGACAATTACGATTCCTTTACTTACAACCTCGTGCAGTATTTCGGCGAGCTGGGCGCGGCGGTGCGCGTGGTGCGCAATGATGAAATGACGGTGGAACAGGTGGCGGCGCTGCAACCAGAGCGAATCGTGATTTCGCCCGGTCCGTGCACTCCAAACGAGGCAGGAATTTCGGTGGCGCTGATTCAGGCAATGGCGGGGCGTGTACCGATTTTAGGTGTCTGTCTCGGTCATCAAGCGATCGGTCAAGCGTTCGGTGGCGTAATCATTAAAGCGCCGACCGTGATGCACGGCAAAACTTCGCAAGTGCATCACCGCAATTGCGGCGTGTTTCATGGATTAAAAAGTCCTTTTGAAGCAACCCGTTATCATTCGCTCGTTATCGAACAAGCCAGTCTGCCGGATTGTCTCGAAGTGACTGCATGGACGCAGACTCAAGACGGCGAGCGCGAGGCCATCATGGGTGTGCGACATCGAACGCTGCCGATTCAAGGCGTGCAATTTCATCCCGAATCTATCCTGACCGAGCACGGTCACGACCTGCTGCTTAATTTCATCATGGGAGCGACCGATGAACATTAAAGATGCCATTGCCCGCTGTTTGGAGCGCCAAGACCTCGCGAAGACGACATGAGTGCCGTCATGCGGGCAGTGATGACCGGCGGCGCGACCTCGGCGCAAATCGCTGGTTTTTTAATTGCGCTGCGCATGAAAGGCGAAACCGTCACTGAAATCACCGCCGCAGCCAGCGTCATGCGCGAATTGGCGACCGGTGTTGATCTCACTGGGCTGGCGCACACGTGGACATCGTCGGCACTGGCGGCGATGCGTCCGGCACTTTCAACGTCTCCACCGCCAGCATGTTCGTGGCTGCAGCAGCGGGTTGTCTGGTTGCAAAACATGGAAATCGTTCAGTTTCTAGCAAATCCGGTGCGGCGGATGTGTTGGAAATTGCGGCGTTAATTTGGCTTAACGCCCGCGCAGGTGGTGCGCTGCGTCCGTGAAATCGGCGTTGGTTTTATGTTCGCGCCCGGTCATCACGGCGCGATGAAACACGCCATCGGACCACGCCGCGAGCTGGGTGTACGCACCATTTTCAACGTGTTAGGTCCGCTCACCAATCCGGCGCGAGTGCCGAATCAGGTGCTCGGCGTGTTCAGTGCGGCGTTATTAGAACCGCTGGCGCTGGTGTTGCAACGCCTCGGCAGTCGGCATGTGCTGGTCGTCCACGCCCGCGACGGTTTGGATGAAATCAGCATTGCCGCGCCCACCGACATCGCCGAATTGAAAGACGGCGTGATTCATCGCTACAGCATCCAGCCGGAAGATTTCGGTCTGACTCGCGCCAATCTCGCCGACATTCGCGTCAACGATCCAGCGGAAAGTTTGGAAATGTTGCGCGGCGTACTTGCTGGTCAACCCGGCGCAGCGCGTGACATCGTGCAACTCAACGCGGGCGCGGCGATTTACGCAGCGGGCTGCGCTGACAGCCTCGCCGCAGGCATTGCGCTGGCGGAAACTGCGCTCACCAACGGCGCAGCAGCGCAGCGTTTTGAACAATTGATCGCGCTCACCGCCAGCTTTGCTGCCAACTGACCACTGAAAACTGCCAATAACTCAAATGACTGATACACCTGATATTTTGAAAAAAATCCTGCGCCGCAAAGTGGACGAAATCCGCGATCGCGTCGCGCAGATGCCGCTGACGGAACTGCAAGCACGAGTCGCAGACGCTGATCCGCCACGCGGTTTTGCTGATGCGCTGGCGGCGAAAATTGCTGCCGGTCAATCGGCAGTCATCGCCGAAATCAAAAAAGCCAGCCCCAGCAAAGGCGTGATTCGTGCTGATTTTCATCCCGCTGCCATTGCTGCCAGTTATGCGCAAGCTGGCGCAGCTGTTTATCGGTATTAACTGATATTGATTTTTTTCAAGGCAGCGATGCGTATTTGCAAGCAGCGCGAGCAGCCTGCGCATTACCGGTCATTCGCAAAGATTTCATTATTGATCCGTATCAGGTTTATGAAGCGCGGGTGCTGGGTGCGGATTGCATTTTGTTAATTGCGGCTGGGCTTGATGATGCGCGATTAACAGAATTAAACGCGCTGGCGCAGAATTGAACATGGACGTATTAGTTGAAGTGCATGATGCAGCGGAATTGGCGCGAGCATTAGCGATTCCCGGACGGTTAATTGGAATTAACAACCGCGATTTGCGCACCTTTGAAATGAATCTGAACACGACATTGGAATTACGCGCAGCCATTCCGCGGAACGCTGCTGGTGACGGAAAGCGGAATTCTATTGCCGGAAGATGTTGCATTAATGCGAGCGCACGGCGTGAATGCGTTTTTAGTCGGTGAAGCCTTTATGCGAGCTGCTGATCCAGGCGCAGCATTGGCGGCACTGTTTTGAATTGGCGATGATCACTTATGATGAAGCCAAGCGCATCGCCAATCTAAAAAAGCACGGTCTTGATTTTGTTGGCTGTGAAACGATCTTCGATGAATTCATGTTAGTTTTTAAAGATGATCGTGAAGCCTATGGTGAAGAACGTTATCTTGCTTTAGGTCTCAAGTCAGGGCGTGTTGTTGCAGTGGTTTATACCGAACGCAACGATAACATTCGTATTATTTCCCTTCGTAAGGCAACCAGCAATGAACACAAACGCTATTTTGAAGCACGCGGAGACTGATTTAACCATTGGGAACGCATTGACGCGATGAGCGACGCTGAGATTGATCAATCTGATCATCCTGAATGGACAGATGCAGAGTTTTCTAAAGCGCAGCGACGAGAGCCAAATCGCTTTCCAATCAAGGAAAAAGTCACGATTGATTACAGTCCTGAAGTGTTGGCTGCATTTCGTTCAACGGGGCATGATTGGCAGACGCGCATGGATGAGGCGTTAAAAGATTGGCTCAAAACGCATTCGCCAGCCTGACAGCGCCATCTGCCGTTGCTTGTCAGTTTTCTCACATTCCGCACGAATTCATCCCGCAACCAGCACTGGCGCAATCCCCCTGCGCCAGCGCCGTAACTCTTTATTTTTTAATGGATTACGGCATTCACAAAACGCAGCGTTAACGCTTGGCACTTGGTTTGCTTTTGCTCATGACATCGCAATTATTCAGCCCTGTTGCATCGGGGAAGACACACGAGCATCGCCATCATGTTGTCCGCCATCACCAGTCTTTTCATTCTCGGCCTTACTCTCGGCGGATTGCTCGGCCTCGCCGCTCGCTATCTAAAAGTCGAGGGCAATCCTTTGACCGAGCAGCTCGCTGCCTTATTGCCCGGCTCGCAATGCGGACAATGCGGTTATCCCGGCTGCGGCCCGCAGCAGAGGCGATTGCTTCCGGTGCAGCGCGAGTCACCATTTGTCGCCCCGGCGGTCGCGCGTCGCAGAAGATTTAGCGGCAGTGTTGGGCGTGTCGGTGGATATGGCGGGTGTCGAAGAGAAACCGCCGTTGATCGCTCACATTCACGAACAGCTCTGCATCGGCTGCACCAAATGCTTCAAACGCTGCCCCACCGACGCAATTATGGGCGCTAACAATATGATTCATAGCGTGTTTGCGGATGCCTGCATCGGTTGCGAAAAGTGTTTTGAGGCTTGCCCCACCGAATGTATCGAAATGCGCCACTGACGGCGACGCTGCAAACTTGGTATTGGCCCAAACCTTGGCACTGATGGCTGGATAAATCATGCAACTGTTCAACATTCGCGGCGGCGTTCATCCCGACGATTGCAAGCAATTGTCGGCAAATCAACCGATTGAAACGCTGCCGCTGCCTGCGCTGCTGCACATTCCGTTGCAGCAGCACATTGGAGCGCCAGCAAGTCCGGCAGTCCGGCGTGGGCAGCGCGTGCCAAAGGCGATTTGATTGCCAACGGACAGGGCGTGATTTCTGCGCCCGTTCACGCACCAACTTCAGGGCGCATCGTCGGTGTCGGCAGTTATCCCGCGCATCACGCTTCGGGTTTGTCCGTGCCGACCGTGACGCTGCAACCCGACGGCGAAGATCGCTGGGCAGATTCGATCAAGGGTGTCGCCGATCCGTTCGCGCTTGATCCCGACGACATCGCAGCGCGAGTCGGCGCAGCGGGCATTGTCGGGCTGGGCGGCGCAACCTTTCCGGCAGCAGTCAAACTCAATTTGCGCAAAAAATACCGACTGCACACGCTGGTGATTAACGGCGCGGAATGCGAGCCATATCTCACTTGCGACGACCGGTTGATGCGCGAACAGGCTGATGCAGTGCTCGATGGCATTCGCATCATGGCGCACGCGCTCGTGTGACACGAATCATTATTGCCATTGAAAACAACAAGCCCGAAGCGCAAGCGGCGATGACTGTTGCTGCATCCCAGCATTCCAATATCCAGATCGCGCATTTGCCGACCCGTTATCCGATGGGTTCGGAGAAGCATCTGGTGCAGGCGTTGACCGGACAGGAAACTCCGGCGCGTGGTTTGACGCGATATTGGTGTCGTCGTGCACAACCCAGCGACTGCGTTTGCGGTGCATGAGGCGCTGCGTTTTGGTTATCCGCTGGTGTCGCGGGTGGTCACAGTCAGCGGCGGCGCGATTCAACAGCCGCGCAATGTGCGCGTGCTGCTGGGAACGCGAGTGCAGGATTTACTGGATTATTGCGGTGGTTTCACTGTCGAACCCACGCGCTTTCTGAGTGGCGGGCCGATGATGGGACAACCGCTGCCGAGTGCGCGAGTGCCGATGGTGAAAGGCAGTAACGGTGTGCTGGCGCTGACGGCAGCGAAGTGAATGCGCAGCCGCCGATGCCCTGTATTCGCTGCGGCAGCTGCATTCAATCCTGCCCGTGTGGGCTGGTGCCGTTGGATTTGGCGGCACACACCCGCGCTGGCGAATTGGAAGGCGCAGTCAAATTGGGTTTACTGGATTGCATCGGCTGCGGCTCCTGCGCGTATGTTTGCCCGTCGCATTTGCCGCTGGTGCAATTTTTCAATTATGCGAAAGGCGAAATGGCAGCTCGCGGTCGCGCCAAGCAGAAACAGGTTGAAACCAAGCGGTTGATTGAACAGCGCACGGCGCGAATGGAAGCCATTCAACAGGCTAAACGCGAAGCAATGGCAGCGCGGAAACGTGAAGCTGATGCGAAAAAGAAAGCTGCTGCTGCCGCCGCGCCAGCTTCAATCTAAAATATCGGGACATCCAACATGCAAATCGGCGTTGCTTACGCAGACAAATTCAAAAAGACTTGGTGAAACTGGATGTGCCCAGCGGCAGCACCGTCGCTGAGGCGATTGAGCGTTCTGGGTTGCTGGCGCAGTTTCCAGACATTGATTTGACCGTAAATAAAGTCGGCATCTTCGGAAAAATCACTGCGCTTGATGCGGAGATTAGCGACGGTCAGCGCATCGAAATTTATCGCCCGATTACCGCTGATCCGAAAACTGCCGTTCGCCGTGATCGCGGGTCAGACGCCGACGATTGATGCCGCAGCTTATAACTCCATGCCGCTGCGATATTTTTTCTCGCAGCGCAACACCAGTTCCAGCGTTACCACAGTGATTTCTTCTTTGACTGCCTCTTTTTCGATGATGCGCCGAATGATCGGACGTAAAAATGCTGGCGCTTCATGTATGCGTTCCTGCGCATCGGCGTTCCAACTGACGCCCAATTTTTTATTGATCCAACTGCCCGGCACGGGCAGCGGTTCTACTGCCTCGGCAATCGTCACTCCGGGATTGCCGCCAAACGCGGCTTCAGCAAACACGTCTGACATGCTCTGACCAAAAGCGCGGGTAAACACCGGAAATGCTGGATCGTTACGCAACAACACTCGTTTGAGTTCCACAATCGCGGCACTGCGCCGTTGCACTGCCGCTGCATTCGTGTCGCGTTGCGCCGGTTCAATGTAGGCCGAGCGCCACGTCTCAATCGTTGCGGTGAAAGTTGCGAAAAACTGCTCAGGTTCCAATGGTTTAAGTGGACAATATAAAAGGTGCGGCGAGGTGACAGACTGCAACCATTCGACCTGCGTCTCCGGCAGTCCCAGCACAGCTCGCTGCTGCGCCGCCACCGTTTGAAAAGGCGTCATATCGAGCGCAGGATCAATCGGTGCTAAATCCAAAATCAACAGCGTTCGCGCTGGTGGCATTCCGCCGATATGTAATAAAAAACAGGGAATTGCGTACTCGACACGCGGATAACCGAAAATCACCAGACCGCTGCGCCCAGCTTTCAGGCTGTATTGATGCACCATCACGCGATCGAGTTTTTCGCCCTGATACAGCCGCGACCGAGCGCGAATGTGCGTGTCTGCGTTGTGGCGAAAACTCTGGTATTCGGTGAAATCGTCGCCATTCATACAGTCCTGCAAGTGTTCTAAAAACCATGCTTCACAACGGTTCCAAAGTGTCACATACGGGTCAGGCGTGTTGTTTTTAATCATCGGTCTTGATTTTTGCACTTGAATCGCGGGGATTATGGCGATAGGCAGAGGGCTTGGCAAAATCGCTATCTTGGTCACAAATACGGTGGAAACTCGGTCATTTGGCGGGTTTCATGGCATTCTTTGACATCAGCAGCGCCAGTCGGTTATTTAGAAATAGACAACAATGAAAATCCCCAAACGTCTCGAACCACTATTACAAGATGGTCTAATAGACGAAGTTATTCGTCCATTAAAAAGCGGTAAAGAAGCTGCGGTTTATGTCGTGCAATCAGAGGGCTTCATTCGCTGCGCTAAAGTGTATAAAGATGCAAATCAACGCGGCTTTCATAAACAAGCGTTATATCGAGAAGGACGCAAAGTGCGTAATAGTCGACAAGCTCGTGCGATGGAAAAAGGCACACGCTATGGTCGCAAAGAACAAGAAGATGTCTGGCAAAATACTGAAGTTGACGCACTGTATCGTTTAGCTGCCTTTGGTGTCCGCGTTCCGCAGCCTTATCATTTCATTGATGGCGTATTATTGATGGAGCTTATCACCGATGCAGATGGAGTTGCAGCACCACGCTTAAATGATCTTGAATTAACGCCAGAACAGGCGATTAATTACCATGATCGCTTAATTGCCGAAGTCGTTAAAATGCTCTGCGGTGGTTTGGTACATGGCGATCTATCGGAATTCAATATCCTAATTGACGCACAAGGACCAGTGATTATTGATTTACCGCAGGCAGTCGATGCCGCTGCGAATAATCATGCACCGCGAATGCTGGAGCGTGATGTGAATAATTTAGCGGCATATTTTGGACAATTTGCCCCAGAATTACTCACCACCAGTTATGGTAAAGAAATCTGGCATCTGTACGAAAGCGGCAATTTAACGCCGGAAATTAAACTGACTGGACATTTCAAAGGTCAGCACAAAACCGTTGATCTTGACAGCGTTTTGCGTGAAATCAACGATGCTCGTGAAGATGCAATGCGACGAATACAGGCACAAACGCAAGAAGATTAAAACCAGCGTTTGACCAATTCGTAATCAGTTTTAAAACCCATGAGTGACGTATGTTTAGCCCCAGCACAATCAACCATACAACACGCGGAATGGCACGCATTCTTGTCGTCGATGATGAACGCACCAGCCTTATTTTAATGAAACGCCTGTTGCAAGCGTCTGGTTATTCCGACATCGTGTTAATTCAAGATTCCTGCGAGGTGATGGCTGCATATCAAGCAGCGCCAACAGATTTAATTCTATTGGATATTCAAATGCCGCATCTCACTGGTTTTGATGTGATTGAACAACTCTCTGCATTGCAAGACCCGCTCATGCCACCAATTCTGGTACTAACAGCACGGCATGGGCGCGGCGAAATGTTGCGGGCATTAGAATCTGGTGCACATGACGTTATTCGTAAACCCTTTGATCAAGCTGAAGTTGCTGCACGAGTGCGCAATATGCTTGATGTGCGTTTAGCACATAAAATGCTTTATGATCAAAAAGATGTATTAGAACGCATTGTACAAGAACGCACCCATCAAATTCGAGAAACACGTTTACAAGTGGTGCAGCGATTAGGTCGCGCAGCGGAATACCGCGATAATGAAACGGGTCAACATATTTTACGCATGAGTCACAGTTCTGCATTATTAGCGCGACATCTTGGTTGGAATAATGATCAATGTGAAATCATGCTTCATGCCAGCCCGATGCACGATGTTGGCAAAATTGGTATTCCCGATCGCATTCTATTAAAGCCCGGCAAATTAACGCCTGAAGAATGGCTAATTATGCAAAAGCACGCCAGTATTGGTGGTGATATTCTCAGTGGCGATGATTCTGAATTACTGCAAATGGCACGAGAAATTGCGCTAACCCATCACGAAAAATGGGATGGCAGCGGTTATCCACTGGGTTTAGCGGAAAACGCCATTCCAATTTCGGGGCGAATTGTGGCGCTCGCCGATGTATTTGATGCGCTCACTTCAGAGCGTCCCTATAAAAAAGCGTGGGAAGTTGATGCAGCACTTGATTTAATTCGAGAACAAAGCGGTAAACATTTTGATCCCAGTATAGTTGCGGTTTTTCTACAATTAGTTTCTGAAATTCTTAACATTCGCAACCGCTTTTCTGATGCCGCACATTCACGCCATGCAGTGATTAAACTTGACAGTGCGGGCAATCAACAAGCATCGACAAATTAGCATTTAATTTGTGCTTAATACGCTTAGAATTTAAATTTCAATCACAACTTAGCAACGGCGGCTAAACCCTTGAGCAACTCTAGCGAAGATGATATTCAAGCGCGGGCTCGGCAGGCGCTCGAGCGAGGCACTTTTGATTGGATTGGAAAAGGTATCACACAGGGTGATATAGACCTTGTTGAACTCAATGAAAATCTGCGCATCTATCAAGCCGAACTTGAATTGCAAAATGCCGAATTGCGTGTGACGCAAGCGGCAGCGGAGCGCACTGCAAATCGCTATACCGTGTTGTTTTCGGCAATTCCACAACCGGTATTGGTGGTTGAGCGCGGCGGATTAATTTTAATGACCAATGAAGCTGCCAATCGGTTATTTGGTTTGCAGCATCATCATTTGCGTAAACACTATTTACCACGTTTAGTCAGTAAATCTTCTGATGAACAGTTGGATAATATGCTGCGTCACGCATGGGCAAATAATGTTAATGAACCTATTCTTATTCATTTCTTAACCACTGATGGAGGGAGCTTTCAAGGTGAACTCCGCGTGGCGCGTTTACCGGCTGAAAATGATGGTGCGGATCATTTAATTTGCACGGTGACAGATTTAACAGAGCGATTGCGTCAAGAACAGGATTTACGCAGTACCTATGCGCGATTGCGCGAGAGTGAAACCCGCTATCGAATGCTGGCGGATTATTCCACTGATTGGGATTATTGGCGCGATCCTGAAGGGCGTTATCTTTATGTCTCGCCAGCCTGTGAAGCGGTGTGTGGTCATCCACCAGAAGCCTTTGTTGCTAATAATAAGTTGATGGATGATCTTATTCATCCTGATGATTTAGCGCAGTGGCAAGCGCATATTCAAGAAGTCTTTAGTCATAGTGAACAAGCAACCACGCTAAAACCGGAGCGGTTGATTTTACGGCTGTTTCGACCGGATGGCGAAATGCGTTGGATTGAGCATTTATGTCGCCCGGTGTATGACATTGATGAAACCTATCAAGGGCGACGTGGCGTCAATCGTGATATTACGGTGCGCCAGCAAGCCGAAATCTTAATGGATTTGCAAAAGCGCCGTTCCGAATCATTGCTTGAATTACATCTGGCAGCAGATGAATTAAATGAAATATCATTGATTCGTTATGGTTTGGAATTGGCAGCAGTATTAACTGCCAGTGACCTCGGCTTTGTACAACTCATTCACGATCATCAACACAATGACGCAGAAATTGTCACGTGGTCGCGGGCGACTTTGGCGCGAGGACGGCGGCTGCCAGCGGCGGAACTGCATTCACTCGTGACCAGTTGTAATCTCTGGGATGCAGCGATGTTGCAGCGCCAGCCCTTTGTTTGTAATGACTATTCAACCTACGATACCAAACTGGAATTGCCGCCACATCACCTGCCGTTGACCCGTTTTGTCACCATTCCGGTGATGGATGGCGGACGGGTGCAGATGCTTGCGGGGCTGGGCAATAAAGCGAGCGATTACGTTGATCTTGATCTCGAAACAATTCAGCTCATTGCCAACGCCATTTGGCGGATCGTGTGCCAGCGTCGCGTAGAACAGGCGTTGCGCGTGAGCGAGCAGCGGTTTCGGCGGTTGTCGATGCTGATGTCGGACATCGCTTATTCCTGCATCGAAGTTGGTTCGAATCGCTATCGACTGGATTGGGTGAATGGTGCGGTGGAGGCAATCACCGGTCATTCCGCTGCGGCGATTGTGGCGATGGGAACATGGCGGCGTTTGGTGGTGCTGGAAGATCGCGCATTGTTTGATCTTCATGCGCTGAATCTGTTGGATGCCGACGCAGAAACCAACGCCATTTCCACCTGCCAACTGCGCTTGCGCCGCCGCGATGGTGGCACTGCGTGGGTCGAAATCACCAATCAGCGTGCTCCAAAGAAGGCGGACATTGGCACATTTATGGTGGCGTGAAAGACATCGGCGAACGCAAACGTTCCGAACAAAAGATGCAGCATTACGCCCGACAAATGGAACGCCAAAATCGAGAATTGGATCAGGCGCTGGTGCGAGCGGAAGCCTCCACGCAGGCGAAAAGTCAGTTTCTCGCCAACATGAGCCACGAAATCCGCACACCAATGAACGGCGTCATCGGCATTATCGGCTTGCTGCTCGATACCGAATTGACCCACGAGCAGCGGCGTTTGGCCGAGATCGTGCGTGATAGTGGTGAAAATTTGCTGGTGTTGATTAACGACATTCTCGATTTTTCCAAAATCGAAGCTGGCAAACTCGAACTTGAAATGCTCGATTTTGATCCACGGGTCGCGCTGGAAGATGTGCTGGAAATGCTGGCATTTAACGCGCAGAAAAAGAATCTGGAATTGACTTATCAGATTGATCCAGCAGTGCCGCAGCTGCTGCGCGGCGATCCGCGTTATCTGCGCCAGATCATCATCAATCTGATGGGAAATGCCATTAAATTCACCAGCTTTGGTGAAGTCGGAATTCGTGTGGCGCTGATGCAGAAAAGTGCACAGCGGGCACTGGTGCGCTTTGAAGTGCACGATTCCGGCATCGGCATTGCTGCCGATCAGCGCGGCAATTTATTCAAAGCGTTCAATCAATTAGACAGCTCCACCACCCGGCGCTTTGGCGGTACGGGCTTGGGTTTAGCGATTGCCAAGCAGTTGGTTGAATTGATGAATGGGCAAATCGGCGTGGACAGCACCATCGGCGAGGGATCGCAATTTTGGTTTACTGCCGAATTTGAATGTCCGCCGCTGTCGGCAGAGGCGACTGAGGAACAACATACCGACATCTTAAAAGGGTTGCCGGTGCTGCTGGTGGACGATCACGCCACCAATCGGCTGCTGCTGGCGACGTTGCTCCGCGCTTGGGGTTGCGTCACGACCGAAGCTGCGCAGGCGGAAGATGCGTTGCGGTTAATGCGCCAAGCTGCGTCGGAACAAGCGCCGTTCGCAGTGGCGCTGCTCGACATCAAAATGCCGACGCTTGACGGCTTGCAACTGGGACAGATGATTAAATCTGAAACAACTCTGCGTCATACTCGCTTGATTTTGTTGACTTCGCTGCTACAGCGCGGTGACGATGCCGAGCGCATGACGCAAGCCGGATTTGCTGCGCATCTCACCAAGCCGGTGCGTAAACAGCGGTTGTATGAATGTTTGGTGCAAGTGCTGGGTGTCGCGCCAGAGCCAGACGCTGCGCCAGCACTGTTGAGTCACCAAATTTTGACGCAAGCTGCTGAAATCTCAGCGGTGAATGCGTTCACTTCGGCAATTCGCATTTTGTTAGTCGATGACAATCTCACCAATCAAATTGTGGCGCGGGGCATTTTGCAAAAACTCGGTTATCGCCACATCGACACTGCCAGCAACGGCTGGGAAGCGTTGGAGCGCCTGAGCCACACGCATTACGATTTGATGCTGCTTGACGGACAGATGCCTGAATTGGATGGATTTGAAGTAGCGCGACGGCTGCGTCGTGGCGATGTGGGACCGCTCAATCAACAGATGCCGATTATTGCGATGACCGCCTTGGCGATGCTGGGTGATGAGCAGCGTTGTTTGGATGCAGGAATGAATGCGTATCTGTCCAAACCAGTGCAACCTGTTGAATTGGCAAGCACGATTGCTGCGCAGCTGGAGAAAATTAAATCCCCCGCAGCCCCACTTTTGCAAAGAGGGAAGGAAGATGAAACGCCCATCAACAAAGCCTCCCAGCCCCCTTTGCTCAAGGAAGAGGAAAAGCCCCCCTCAGCAACAGACTCTGAAAAGCCCCCCTTTGCAAAAGGGGGGTTGGGGGGATTTCAACGCCCCATTTTCGACATCACCGATTTTTTAGGGCGCGTGATGAATGACCCAGAAATTGCGCGGGAAGTCATCGACCAATTTTTGTTGGACACGCCAGTACGCATCGCAGAACTGCGCACGGCAGTGGAACATAACCTTTTAGCTGAGGCGAGCTTAAAATCCCATGCAATTAAAGGGTTAGCTGCAAATATCTCAGCGTGTCAGCTTGAGGATTCCGCTGGAAATCTGGAAATCTACAGCGATACCGGCACTGATGTAGCGGAATATCAACGGATGACGCAGCTCATTGAGCAAGATTTTCAACAACTTAAAATTCAGCTTCAGGCTTGGCTGAACAGTTAACACGATACTCAGATGTTTATGGCGCTCTCAATTCCCGCTCATCCATTAGAAGCACCACATTCTGAACGTTGGCTCGGTGCGCCACCGCCTGCGTCTCCACCTTGCCGTGGATCGGCGCTCGTTGTCGATGATTCGCCTTCAGATCGACTCCTGTTGACGACGATGCTTAGGCACGAAGGTTTTCACATCCGCGAAGCAGCGGATGGGGCGGCTGCGCTAGTCAGCTTCATCGCTGATCCGCCCGACATCGTGTTTATGGACATCCTCATGGCAGGCATGGATGGCTGCGAAGCAACTAAACAAATCAAGTCTTTATCAAATGTTAGCTTTGTTCCGATCATCATTTTGACTGCCTTGATTAACAAAAACGCTTTGATGCGTTGCACCGAAGCAGGCGCCGATGATTTTCTGACCAAGCCATTTAATCCGCAGGTGCTGCGGGCGCGGATTGTGGCGGTGGAACGAATGCGCGATTTGCAACGCACCATCACTACGCGTCGTTATGCACTGGCGGAATTGCTGGAACGCCGCCGCGAGGAACAGATTTTGGCGGAGCGGGTATGGAATCGCGCAGTCACCAATCGCAATGTGTCGATGGAGCAACTCAGCTTGGCGCAACGTCCCGCAACTGTGTTTAACGGTGATTTGGTATTAACCCAGCATTTGCCCGATGGCGGACTGCGCATTTTGCTCGGCGATTTCACCGGTCACGGATTAGCCGCTGCGATTGGCGCATTGCCGGTTGCTGATGCGTTTCATGCCACAGCACGCAAAGGCGTTGATGACACGCGAGTGTTGGCAGAAATCAACCACAAGCTGCATCAAATCCTGCCGCCAGATCGGTTTCTCGCTGCCTGTTTGATTTCTATCAGCGGCAACGGCGAAGAGTTGCGCTGGTGGAATGGCGGAATGCCCAGCGTGTGGCTGCGTAACGCGAGCGGTTTACACGAGCTGGCATCACACGCGCTGCCACTCGGCATTCTGGCGGAATTGGCGACGCGGGAAATACCGCAGCGCATTCGGATTCAGCGCGAAGATCGGCTGTTAGTGATGAGTGACGGCTTGCTGGAGGCGTGCAATGCCCAAGGGCAAATGTTTGAAGATGCAGGATTCCGCAAGATTCTCGACGCTGGGCGTATGGCGAGCCAATTCTGCCAGTGTTGTTAACTGCGTTGGATGCGCACAGTGCCGGCAGCACACAAGCAGATGACATTGCTATTCTGGAAATTCCTTTGAATGACAAGCTGTTCGCAACCTTAGATCAGGAATCCAATCCCACCAGCGGCAGCAGTTGGCAGTGGTCATTGACACTTGAAGACGACCGCCTCGCCAATCAGCCCTCGTTAATTACGGCATTGCGTCCGCTGGGGCTGTTGGAAAGTATTGAAATGCACGCGGGCGTGTTGGAAACCATCGTCACCGAACTTTATTCCAACGCGCTGGAACACGGCATTTTGGGATTGGATTCAGCGTTGAAAGCGACTCCTGAAGGTTTTGATAGCTATTACCGCGAGCGCGAGCGCCGATTGACAACGGCTGGCGATGGACGTTTAACGTTGACTTTGACTTATGACGCGGAAGCGCCGGGGCATTGTGTGCGGATTCGCGTCACCGACAGCGGGCGCGGTTTTTGTGACGCCGAAGTATTCGCTTTGCCGCAGGATGCGATGCGTCCGTGGGGGCGCGGCATTGCGATGGTGCGTGATCTGTGCGAAAGCCTAACCTATACCAATTACGGCACTGAGGTTGAGGCAGTCTATCGATGGTAAAGAACGCATCAGTAGAAAAACCAATGGGCTGGCGCGGTTGCGCTCTAGTGGTTGATGACGATCCGATCAGTCGTCATCTGCTGGCGAGGATGTTACAGCACGAAGGTTTTCGTACTGAGAGCGCTCGTGATGGTAAAGAAGCGGTGGTGCAATTTGCTGCTCTGCATCCACAGATTGACCTCGTGTTTATGGACGCGCTGATGCCGTGCATGGACGGTTTTGAGGCAACGCGCCAGATTAAAGCCTTGACCAAATTGAATTTTGTGCCGGTAATTTTTCAATCGGCGCTGCAAGATGAAGATTCCCTGTTGCGCGGAATTGAAGCTGGCGGTGATGATTTCCTGACTAAACCATACAACCACGGACTGCTGCGGGCGCGGATTTTTGCGATGGAGCGAATGCGCGACCTACAGCGCCATGTTGCAGCAGAGCATTTGCCGTTGCTGGAATTATTGGAGCGTGAAGATGAAGAGCAGGCGCTGGCAGAGCGGATTTTTAGTCGAGCGATTAAAAACCGCAACGTCGCCACCGATCAATTGGGATTGTTGCTGCGTCCGGCAGCAATGTTCAGCGGCGATTTGGTGTTGACCCAGCATCTGCCCGATGGCGGACTGCGCGTGTTGCTCGGTGATTTCACCGGTCACGGATTAGCGGCAGCAGTGGCGGCGCTACCGGTTGCCGATGCGTTTCATGCGATGACGCGCAAAGGTGTTGAAGATGCAGAAATCCTCGCCGAACTGAATCGCAAACTCTATCAATTGCTGCCGATTGAGCGGTTTATGGCTGCCTGTTTGGTGTCGATTCCCGGTGACGGGCAAATACTGCACTGGTGGAATGGCGGTTTGCCGAGTGCATGGTTGCGTACTCAAGACGGATTGCACGAATTGACCTCTCACGCGCTGCCGCTCGGCATTTTGCCGGAATTGCCTGACAGCGCCGGATTGCGCCAGCACGCCCTTCAAGCTGGCGACAGTTTATTGATGTTTAGTGATGGTTTACTGGAAGCGCAAAATCGTGACGGCATTCCCTTTGAAAATGCTGGATTTCGTCCCACGATAAACGCTTGGCAACATGCAGACACGGTGTTTTCTAAGATGATTGAAGCACTTGATACTCATTGCCTGAATACCGAGCAAGCCGATGACATCGCAGTCGTGGAAATTCCGCTCAATTGCAGTCTGTTCACTGCGCCACAAGCAACGGTGCAGCGGGCGGTCAATGGCGGATGGAATTGGGCGATTGAACTGCGCGATGAACATCTCGGCAATCTGCGCTCGGTCGATGCAATGTTGCGTCCATTGGGATTGCTCGACGGTCTCGACGCGCATCTCGTCGCGCTAGAAACCATCGTTGCTGAACTCTATTCCAATGCGCTGGAGCACGGCATTCTCAAACTGCCTTCCAGTCTCAAATCCGCACCTGACGGATTTGAGGTGTACTACGAACGGCGGGCGGATTCACTCAGTGCCGGTTGTTTGGGCTGTATTCGTTTAGAAATCAACTACAAACCCAATGCCGTGGGCGGTCATATTCACATTCGTTTCCGCGACAGTGGCACGGGTTTTGATGTCACCGATTGGCAACTCAGCGATCCGAACATTGCGCTGGCAGCGGCGCGTCCGTGGGGACGCGGCATCGCGCTGGTGCGCCAACTGTGCGAATCACTGACGTATCACGATCAAGGGCGCGTGGTGGAAGCGGTTTATCGTTGGTAAACCAACGGTTTAGAGCAATTCACACACTGCTTGCACGATCGCTGCATCTTCTGCCCGCGCTGCAACTTTCACCACCTTAAATCCTAGCTTCTGCGCCGTCAGCGCGGTGCGTTCGGCAATCACCACCAGCGGCGTTCGCAACAACTGCGCCTTTCCTGCTGCGCCGAGCATCGCTGCCAAATTCAGCAACACCTCGTCGCTGGTCGCCATCACCACCGCCACGTCATCCGCCCACCGCGCCAGCAACGGCGCGGAATCAACGTCCGGTTGAACGCGGCGATACACCTCCGCAAAGTGCACCGTCGCGCCGCGAGCAGTGAGCGTGTCAGCAAACAACGCCCGTCCGCCTTCGCCGCGCACGATCAACACCCGCTGCCCGCGCATGTCCGCCAGCTCCGGCATGGCCAACAGCGCCTCGCTTTCGTAGCGGTCATTCGGCACTAAATCCGGCGCACGACCGGCAGCAGTGAGCACTCGCGCCGTGCCGCGCCCAACTGCTGCAACGTGTTTCACCTGCGCCCAGCGTCCGTCGGGAACCTGCGCCAGCGCCTGTTCCACTGCGTTGGGACTGACGAAATACAGCACATCCCACGTTTCCGCCAACAGTGCGGCGGTTTGCGGCGTCGCCACTGGTGCAATCGCAATGGTCGGAAACCGAATCGCCCGTCCACCAGCCGCTGTGATTAACTGACACAGCGGTTCAGCTTGCGCAGCGGGGCGCGTGACCAACACGCCGCGTCCACTCAGATCACAGGGCGCACTCATTTAGTGCTGCTCCGCCAAGGCGCTCAAAATCTCGCCCGCGCCCTGCGCCAGCAGCGCGTCAGCAACCTGCGTTCCAATTGCCACTGCATCGCTGCGCAATCCGGCACTTTCCGCCCGAAGAATGCGGGTGCCGTCCGGCGTTCCCACCAAACCGCGCAGCAGCAACTGGTCGCCATCAATCACGGCATGACCGGCAATTGGCACTTGGCAACCGCCGTGCAACCGCAGATTCATTGCCCGTTCCGCCAGCACGCGGTCGGCGGTTTCGGGATGATGCAGCGGCGCAATTAACGCTTCGATGCGCGGATCGTTGCAGCGACATTCAATGCCGATCGCGCCCTGACCGATAGCGGGCAAACTGACGGCTGGCGCGATGTGCGCCCGAATGCGCTCTTCAAAACCCAAACGAATCAATCCGGCAGCGGCGAGAATGATCGCGTCGTAATCGCCAGCGTCGAGTTTTGCTAGCCGCGTGTTGACGTTGCCGCGCAGCGGTTCGATGCGCAAATCTGGACGTAAATCAGCAAGTTGACATTGGCGGCGCAGACTGGACGTGCCGACGCAAGCGCCGTGCGGCAGCGCAGCAAAATCGGCATATTGATTCGATACAAAAGCGTCGTGCGGATTTTCGCGCTCCATCACCACCGCCAAATACAGCCCATCGGGAAATTCCACCGGCACATCTTTGAGCGAATGCACCGCGATGTCCGCCTCGCCCGCCAGCATTCCCTGCTCTAACTCTTTCACAAACAACCCTTTACCGCCTACTTTTGCCAGCGGCGCGTCGAGAATGCGGTCGCCTTTGGTGCTCATGCCGATGATTTCAATCGCCAGTTCGGGATGCAGCGTTTTAAGCAGCGCGGCGACGTGCTCGGCCTGCCACAGCGCCAGCGGAGATTTGCGGGTTGCGATACGAATACTGTTAACCATGTTGATTCCTAAAAATAACTCGGTGAAAACCGGCGAGATGCGCACCACTGTTAGCGCGTGGAAGCGATTGTGGCATAGCGCGGTCGGAAAAAAAGTTGGCAATTGTCAGGAAAAAAGCGGGTTACTGCCAACTGAATCACCCGGATCGCACCGACGCGCCGTCAATGGCAGAATGTTTGAACACCTTGATTCTCAATCGCCCGGAGTTTTCGTTGATGCACCCCTCCGAATTACTGCGCACCAAAGTCATTAACGCCGATCACGTTCTGTCTAACCACGGCTTGCGGCGCGTGCTCGGCCCGTTTGATCTCACCTTGCTGGGTATCGGCGCGATCATCGGCGCGGGCATTTTCGTTTTAACCGGCGTTGCCGCAGCGACCCAAGCCGGTCCCGCCATCATTTTGTCTTACGTCATCGCCGGAATTGCTTGTGCTTTCAGCGCGTTGGCTTATGCAGAATTGGCAGCATCCGTCGGCGGCTGCGGCAGTGCTTATGGCTACAGCTACGCCGGTTTGGGCGAAATCATCGCGTGGATCATCGGCTGGGATTTAATTTTGGAATACGGCGTTGCAGTGTCCGCCGTCGCAATTGGCTGGTCAGCCTATGTCAACAACGCGCTGGCTGCCGTCGGGCTGGCGCTGCCAGAAGTGCTGGTGAAAGGCCCGCTAGAAGGCGGTTGGCTGAATCTGCCCGCCACGCTGATCGTGTTGATTTTGGCGGGATTATTAAGTTTAGGTGTGCGCGAAAGTGTGCGCGTCAACGCCGTAATGGTGTTCGTCAAACTGGTGGCTATTACCATTTTTATCGCCGTCGCTGCATCTCACGTCGAACCCGCACACTGGACGCCATTTATGCCGTTCGGCTGGAGCGGCGTCATGGGCGGCGCAGCGTTGATTTTCTTCGCGTATGTCGGCTTTGATGCAGTCTCCACTGCTGCCGAAGAAGCCCACAATCCGCAGCGTGATTTGCCAATTGGCATTTTGGCTTCATTAGTCATTTGCACCTTAATTTATATTATTGTTGCCGGATTACTGACGGCAGTAGTCGCTTATCCAACATTGAATGTCGGTTCACCAGTTGCGGATGTCATGTTGCGATTAGGTTATCCGTGGGCAGCGGGCGTCATTGCCGCTGGCGCAATTGCCGGATTAACAACAGTGATGCTGGTGCTGTATTACGGATTAACCCGAGTATTTCTCGCCATGTCCCGCGATGGTTTATTACCGCCACTATTCGCACAAGTGAATCCGCGCACCCATACGCCAACGCGAGTGATTATGGTCAGTGGGCTATTGATGGCAACTATCGCCGGATTAACACCGATTGGCGATGTAGCTGAATTAGTGAATATCGGCACTTTAGCCGCATTCTTTTTAGTGTGTATTGGCGTGGTCAGTTTGCGTTACACCCATCCTGATTTACCGCGTCCATTCAAAACGCCGTGGTCGCCAATCGTGCCATTAATGGGCGCAACATCCTGTTTTATATTGATGTTGAATTTGCCGCTCATTACTTGGTTGCGTTTTTTAATTTGGCTACTGCTGGGATTAGCGATTTATTTTCTCTATTCGCGCCAGCACAGCCTATTAGCCACCGCGAGCGAATAAGCCCATGCACACATTGATTGATTGGTTATTGGTCACGGTTAACGGTTGGGGCTACGCTGGTATTTTCATTTTAATGGCGTTGGAATCGACCGTGTTACCGGTTCCCAGCGAATTGGTGTTAATTCCGGCCGGTTATCTCGCGTATCAGGGACAAATGAATCTGATGCTCATCATACTGGCATCAACGTTCGGCAGCCTTGCCGGAGCGTTTATTAATTACGGGTTTGCGCTCTGGGTGGGGCGACCATTTCTGGAACGTTATGGGCGTTATTTTTTTGTGCGCCCAGCATTATTGAATAAAACCGACGTTTTTTTTGCACGGCACGGCGCGATTTCTACTTTCACTGGGCGATTGATTCCCGGCATTCGCCATTTGATTTCATTGCCCGCCGGATTGTGCCGAATGCCGGTCGCCACCTTCGCGGGTTATACCAGTTTGGGTGCAGGGATTTGGTCGGTGGTACTGACGCTGCTGGGTTATGTCATCGGCGATAACGCCGCATTATTACAGGCAAATTTGCCGCTGGTGACAGTTGCCGTGCTGATCTTTGTCGTGCTCACGCTGGCGGTTTATGTGCGCTGGCAACGCCGCGCAGCGGATATGCCCAGATGATGCGCCAGCAGTTGTTCATCGGCAGCGTGTTGGCGCTGTGCTGGCTCGGTCAACCGCCCGCGCAAACGCTCAATCTTCCCGATCTCGGCAATTCCGCTGACCGCCTGCTGTCCACTGGCGCAGAAACGCGGCTCGGTCAAGCGTTTATGCGCAGCGTCCGCACTGCGCTGCCGGTGTTGGATGATCCGCTGCTGGTCAGTTATCTCGAAATGCTCGGCAATACGCTGGTGGCAGCCGATCAGCAAGCCAGCGCTGGGTTCACGTTTTTCCTGATTGATGCGCCGGTGGTCAACGCCTTCGCTGGGCCCGGCGGTTATATCGGCGTTTACAGCGGGTTGATTCTCGCCGCAGAAACCGAGAGCGAGCTGGCGGGCGTCATCGCCCACGAAATCGCGCACGTCACCCAGCGCCATCTGATGCGCGGTTTTGAAGATCAAAGCCAATTTTCGATTCCCGCGACGGCGCTGTTGGTAGCCGCCGCGATTCTCGGTGCGCAGGTCTCGCCCGATGCGGGCATGGCAGCCATTGCCGGAATTCAGGCTGCAACCGTGCAACGGCAAATTAACTTCACCCGCGATAACGAAAATGAAGCAGATCGCCTCGGCATCACCACGCTCGCCCACGCGGGCTACGATCCACACGCGATGGCGGGATTTTTCGGGCGGCTGGCGCAATCGGGGCGGCTGTATGACAACCACGCGCCGGAGTTTCTGCGCACCCATCCCGTCACCAGTAATCGCATCGCCGATGCGCTCAGTCGTGCGGATGAATTTGGCGCACATCAGCGCCCAGACAGTTTGCGGTTTCAACTGGTGCGGGCGCGACTGCGCGAACGCAGTTACCGCCGCTCGGAACTGGCAGTGACGTATTTTCGAGACAGTTTGCGCGAGGGACGGTATCGCAGCGAAATTGCGGAACGTTACGGTTATGCGCTGGCGCTGCTGCGGGCGCACCAGTTCGCCGAGGCGCAGACGGAAATCAGCAAATTGCTGGCAGCGTCTCCGCAGCAAGCGGAATTCATCATTCTCGCAGCGCGGTTGCAGTTGGCGCAGCAACACCCGGCAGCGGCGCTGGCACAATTGAAACAGGCACTTGCGCACACGCCTGATGTCTGGCCGCTGCGGGTGGCTTATGCGGAGGCATTGCTGGCCAATAACCAACCGCAGTTGGCATTGGACGAACTCACTGCCGTCGAGCGCCAGCGCCCCGGTCTCGCGGTGCTTTACGATTTGCTGGAACAGGCGGCGATGAAGACCGGGAATCAAGCCGCAACGCATCGGTTTCGGGCCGAAAAGCATTATGCCGAGGGCGATGTAAAGGCAGCGATTCGCCAGCTTGAGATTGCCTTGCGCCAGCCAAAATTGCCGTATCACGATGCAGCGCGAATTCAGGCACGTTTGGAAACATGGCAAGAGGAACGGCAAATGCAGAAAAAACGGGATAAAAATCAATGACAACGGATGCAACCGTGTTTGTGGTCGATGACGATCAAGCCATGCGCACTTCGCTACAGTGGCTGATTGAATCGACGGGTCTTACCGTACAAACGTTTGAATCAGCAGATGTTTTTCTGGCTGATTATGCGCCGGGGCGAGCAGGCTGTTTATTGCTGGATGTGCGTATGCCGGGCATGACAGGTTTGGAATTGCAGAGTTATCTCACGCGTCAGGGCTATCGGCTGCCGGTGATTCTGATTACTGGTCATGGCGATGTAGCGATGGCGGTAAAAGCGATGAAAGCTGGCGCGTTGGATTTTATTGAAAAGCCGTTTCACGATGAGGATTTGCTCCGCAGCATTCATCAAGCCTTAGATTTTGATCAAAAAAATCGCGCCAGCCATGTCGTTCGCGCTGAGATTGCCATGCGGTTGGCGGAATTGACGCCGCGTGAGCACGAGGTGATGACGATGGTGACTGATGGATTGTCAAACCGCGAAATTGCCGCTGCGCTCGGTGTCAGTGCCAAAACAGTGGAAGCGCATCGAGCGCGAGTGATGGAAAAAATGCGGGCGGAATCGCTGGCGGAATTGGTGCGGATGGCGCTGCTGGTCGCACCAGAAACGGCGCTGTAAACGCTGAGGATTTAAGTGAATGAACGGATGTTTTCTCAAATTTTACGTCGCCGAAAATCGCCGCCATCGGCATCGGTTGGTGTACGAATGGCTGCTCGAAGAAGCGCAGAGTTTCGGTTTACACGGCGGTTCGGCATTTCGGGCGCTGGCGGGTTTCGGTCGTCACGGGCGGTTGCACGAAGAGCATTTTTTTGAATTGGCTGGCGATGTGCCAGTTGAAGTGGGTTTTGTCATTACGGATGATGAAGCAGATCGTTTCTTGACGCATCTCGCGGCGCAGCAGTTGAATCTGTTTTATCTGCGCGTTCCCGTCACGGCGGGATTTACTGCGGAGCTGCTGCCGTGATGCGCCGAATCTCAACACGAGCACTCTGGCTGCTGCTGGCAGTCATCACGGCTACGGTCGCAGCAGCGAGCATTATTTTAACGCCGTGGTTCGATCTTGATCCTTGTTATCTCTGCATTTTTCAACGATTACTGTTCATGGTGCTGGCGCTGCTGGCCATCCTCACCGCCAGCGGAATAGCGCAGTTAACGACGTTTGCCGGACTACTCTTCATCGTCGTGTCTGCCAGCGGCGCAAGCGTTGCGGCATATCAAAGCTGGCTGCAATGGCAACCCGCAGACACCGTATCCTGCGTGGGCGGACAGCCGAATCTTCTCGAACAACTGATTGAATGGCTTGGTGAAAAAGTGCCAGCACTCTTTTTAGCCAGCGGTTTTTGCGAAGATCGTGGGCTGGTGATCTTCGGATTATCACTG
The DNA here is from genome assembly GCF_002958735.1 of Chromatium okenii. Lineage (GTDB taxonomy): Bacteria > Pseudomonadota > Gammaproteobacteria > Chromatiales > Chromatiaceae > Chromatium > Chromatium okenii_A. The sequence goes on from NZ_PPGH01000035.1 coordinate 586,387, forward strand.
GCAAATCTGGCTGGGCTGGTGTTCAGCGGAGCACTGGCGCTGGCGCTGTGGGCGTGGTGGCAAAGTAAAACGCGCCACTTGGTTTGAAATCAACGTTGCTGAATCGGTCAACTGCTATGCCTAAATCAACGCCGCTCCACATTGGTGGGCAATTCTGGTTCAACATCAGCGAAGGCGGACTTCTCGGTAAAGAACGCATCGCGTTATTGGAGCAAATCGCCGAGCGTGGTTCGATTACCCAAGCCGCAAAATCCTTAAAAATCAGTTACAAAGCAGCGTGGGATGCAGTGGATACAATGAATAACATCGCGCCTGCGCCGGTGGTAGAAACTGCCACTGGTGGACGCGGTGGCGGCGGAACGCGACTGACCGAAGAAGGTCGGCAGTTAATCACCGTTTATCATGCCATTGCCGCTGAATACGCTCGTTTTCTCGACGGGATTAACGCCACGCTTGGCGATTCTGCGGCGGCGCTGGCGCTGCTACAGCGGCTGGCAATGCGCACCAGTGCGCGTAACCAACTGATTGGAAAAGTGATTGCCGTCACCATGCGCACGGTTGATGCTGAAGTTGTGCTGGAAATTCAAGGCGGAATGCAGATTAGCGTCGGCGTCACCAATGAGAGCGTGGAATTGCTGCGTCTGTATCCCAATCGTCAAGTGTGGGCGTTGATTAAAGCAGTGGCAGTGAGTATTCATCGTGCACCAAATCCAGAATTGCCAAGCACAATCAATCAATTATGTGGCGTTGTGCAGCGCATTATTTGCGGCGAAGAATCGACTGAAGTGGTGATTGCATTGCCGTCTGGCGTGACGATTCGCGGGTTGATGACGACTGCGCAACTCAATCAACAGCACATTTGCGATGGTGATGCTGCCTGCGCTTGTTTTCCGGCTTCGGCAGTGATTATCGGCGTGGATAATTAAATCTTCTCAACTACCTGTTTTGATAAATCCCCCCAACCCCCTTTTTCAAAGGGGGCTTTGCGGAGGTTCTTTTTTCAAAGGGGGCTTTTTTTGGTGGAGCAAAATTTGCCAATCCAGACCGTTCCACGCTTCGATCGGCTGAAACCGCGTTTTGTAAGCCATTTTTTGGCAATCTCGAATCCAATAACCGAGATACAGATAAGGCAGCGCCAGCCGCCGTGCCAGTTCAATTTGCGTGAGAATGGCAAACACGCCGGGCGCTCGCTCGGCAATTTCAGGATCAAAAAAGGTGTAAACCGCCGATAGTCCGTATTCCAATTGATCGGTAACAGCGACGCCAATCAGTTGATCTGCCAACCAAAATTCAATAAAGCGGGTGACTCCACCCCAAGGCTCACCAAAAAATTCGATAATTTTCGGCGCTGGCATCTTCCGCCATATCTCCGTCAGGATGACGCGCTGCGAGATAACGGCAATACAAATCGAAATGCGCGAATTGAACACGCTGGCGTATCGACACTGGTGATTGCGGCGACGTTGCGCTGCCAATTGCGGCGTTGTGAACGGTTCGGCTGAAACGCTGCAACGGGAATACGCACCGGAACGCAGGCGTTGCAATGGTCACAATGTGGACGATAAACGTGTGCGCCGCTGCGTCGAAATCCTTTGTTAATCAACGCTTGATAGCTAAAACCATCCATAAGCGCGTGCGGATCAACGAATAAGGTGCGGCTCAACTGGTCTGTGAGATAGACGCAGGAATGTGCCTCGGTGAGATACAGCGCAAAGTGACGAGCCGTGTCTTGATTCATCGCACTGATTCACCATTCCAACGCGTCAATCGTCCCGGCAGCGGAGAAAACTGGTCGAGCAGTGTCAAAAAAGTCGCTCGTGGCACTGTGACTGCGCCCATGCGCTGCAAATGCGCAGTCTGCATCTGGCAATCAATCACGCCAAATTCCCACTCCGCCAGTTGTTGACACAGATGCACCAGCGCAATTTTTGACGCATCGCTCACGCGGCTGAACATTGATTCACCGAAAAAAACGCGCCCAATTGCCACGCCATACAACCCGCCAACTAATTGCTCGCCGCGCCAGACTTCAACCGAATGCGCGAGATGGTGCTGATGCAGATTTTCATACGCAGCAATCATTTCCGGCACCAGCCAGGTTCCGCCATCTTCATCACGCGGCGCAGCGCAACTGCGAATCACTCGCGCAAACGCAACATCAAAACTGAGGGTAAACCGTTGTTGTCGCAAACGTTTTGCCAGACTGCGTGAAATATGCACTTGATCGGGAAATAGCACCAAACGCGGATCGGGCGACCACCACAACAGCGGATCGCCGGGACTGAACCACGGAAAAATGCCGTGTCGATAGGCGTGATGTAGGCGAGTCACGCTGAGATCGCCGCCTACCGCGAGCAAACCGTTGGGTTCGCGCAGCGCCTGATCGGGATGCGGAAATGCAGTCGGATCGTGAGGATCGAGGAGCGCCAGCATTTGCTTTGAAATGAAAACGTTAGACCGCTTTTGCTTCTTTTAACGCTACAAGCTGGGATTGTTCCAGCGCCAGCATTTCCAGATATTTCTCCGCATCGAGCGCCGCCATGCAGCCGCTGCCCGCTGAGGTAATCGCCTGACGATAGACCTGATCCATCACATCGCCAGCCGCAAACACGCCGGGCACTGAAGTCGCAGTCGCGTTGCCCTGAGCGCCACCTTGCACACTCAGATAACCGTTGACCATCGCCAATTGCCCGGTGAACAACTGCGTATTCGGATGATGACCAATCGCAATAAACACGCCTTGCAAATCAATATCTTGGGTGGAGCCATCCAGCGTGCTTTTAATGCGCATACCGGTCACACCAGTTGCATCGCCGAGGATTTCGTCCAGCGTGTGATGCCACGCCAGCCGGATATTGCCGGTCGCAGCTTTTTCGAGAATCTGCTGCTGCAAAATCTTTTCCGCCCGCAGCGCATCGCGGCGATGCACCAAAATCACTTCCGAGGCAATGTTGGATAAATACAACGCTTCTTCGACTGCCGTATTGCCGCCGCCGATCACAGCAACCTTTTGATTACGATAAAAGAAACCGTCGCAGGTCGCGCAGGCTGATACGCCGCGCCCGCGAAATTCCTGCTCTGAAGGTAAACCGAGATATTGCGCACTCGCGCCGGTCGCAATGATGAGCGCGTCGCAGGTGTAAACCGCCGAATCGCCAGTCAAACGAAACGGACGATGCGCCAAATCTGCGGCGTTGATGTGATCAAAAATGATTTCTGTATCAAAGCGTTCGGCGTGACGGCGCATCCGCTCCATCAGCTCGGAGCCGTGCACACCGTCAGGATCGCCGGGCCAATTATCGACCTCGGTGGTGGTCATCAATTGACCGCCTTGTTCCAATCCCGTCACCAGCACCGGCTTGAGATTGGCACGGGCAGCGTAAACCGCTGCGGTATATCCCGCCGGGCCGGAGCCAAGAATGAGCAATTGGCAATGTTTGGTTTCAGTCATGGCAATGAGGATTCCTGTTAGCAGTTGAGAAGTTGGCAGTTTTCAGTTGACAGGCAGTGTTACAGCAACCGCACTCCAGTAATCAACTCGGTCGCCCGATCCAACCAAGCTGCGAGAAAATCTGGAATGGATAAACCCAGCCACAACACCAGCCCTAAATGCAGCAACACCGGCAACATGTTGGCAGCGACGGGTTGCTGACCTTCGGGCGCTGCGCCGTACACCATCGGATGCAGGTGGCGAAACAGCCCAGCAAAGGCAATCGCCAATCCACTCACCAGCGCGACGGTAAACCACGGCTGCGTTTGCATCGTCGCCGTTAACAATAAGAATTCGCTGGTAAATACGCCAAACGGCGGAAAGCCCGCAATCGCCACCACGCCGAACAGCAGCGACCAGCCCACTGCCGGTTGGGTGCGAATTAACCCACGAATGCGCTCAATGGCTTGCGTTCCTGCAATGTGCGTGGCGTGACCAACGGTGATGAAAATCGCTGATTTGGTTAAGGAATGCACCAGCATGTGCAGCAGTGCGCCGAAGGTGGCGAGCGGTCCGCCCAGCCCAAACGCAAAGGTCATCAGTCCCATGTGTTCAATCGACGAATAACTGAACATGCGTTTGATGTCGCGTTGACGATGCAGAAATAGTCCGGCGACGGTAAACGACACGAGACCAAAACCCATCAGCAGCGATCCCGCCAAATGCGGCGTTGCCGTTGTCGCCAGCGAGCCGTCCACCAACATTTTCAGTCGCACCACTGCGTACAACGCGACATTGAGCAGCAGCCCGGATAACACGGCGGACATTGGCGTTGGGCCTTCGGAATGGCATCGGGCAGCCACTGGTGCATCGGAACCAAGCCCACTTTCGTGCCGTAACCGACTAATAAAAATACAAAAGCAATGCGCATCACGGTTGGATCGAGTTCGTGAGCGCGTTCGTACAACAGGCTCCACGTTAATCCGGCGCTGGGATCGGTGACGACGTGCTGGGCTGCGAAGTAGGTCAACACCGTTCCGAACAGCGCCAACGCGATGCCAACTCCGCATAAAATAAAGTATTTCCATGCTGCTTCGACTGCTTCGGGAGTGCGATACAGCGAGACTAAAAGCACCGTCGCCAGCGTTGCGCCCTCAATTGCCACCCATAAAACGCCGAGGTTGTCAGTCGTCAACGCCACCAGCATGGTGAGCATGAACGCCTGATACATGCTGTGATAAACCCGCAAACTGCCTGCGCTGATTTTGCCGCTGGCGCAGACATGGCGCATGTAAGGTCTTGAAAAAATTGAAGTCGTAACGCCGACAAAGGCAGTTAACACCACGAGATAAACGTTAAACGCATCGACGCGAAAATGCGCTCCAGCAATCACTCCATCGGTTGCCACCTGCCACGCCAGCCACACTGCCGCGCCGAGCGTCGTAATTGACACTGCCAGATTGAACCAACCTGCCCACGCTGGCGGACGAATCAGCGCCAGCAGCAAACCACCAAGCAGTGGCGTCAGTAGCATCAACAGCAGCGCGGTCATAAATTCCCCCCTTTGGAAAAGGGTGGTTGGGGGGGATTTTCCACCTCAGTCAACCGATTCAAGCGATCGACATTCAGCGAATCAATGCTCTCGCGGATTTGAAAAAAGAACACGCCAAACAGCACCATCGCCACCAATACGTCAAATGCGACGCCCAGTTCCACCACCAGCGGCATTCCCGCCGTGGCCGAGACTGCGGCGAGAAACAGCCCATTTTCCATGGACATAAAGCCCAGCACCTGCGCGACTGCCTGCTGCCGAAACACCATCATCAGTAAGCCAATCAGCACCACTGCCAAACTCACGGCGATGATATTGCGGGTAAATGCCAGCTCCTGCGCCACCATCGGTTCCACCAGCCAGTAGCTGAAAATCACCAGCAGCACCGCCGCCATAATCACCAACGCTGGGTGAGACAGCAGTTCGGTATGCCGCGACAATTCCAGTCGCCGCGCCAGCCGATGCAGCATCCACGGAATCAGCAAGCCTTTGAGCGCCAGCGTTAATCCCGCCGAAAAATAAAGGTGATGGGCGCTGCCAGCTAAACCGACGACCAGCGTCACGGCAGCGACCAACACGCCTTGCCATGCGAAAGCGTGAATGGCAGCGACCAATCGCGCCTGCGCCAGCAATACGAAGGATAAAAACAGCGCCAGCGCGGCGAGCAGGAGGATGATTTGTTGCAGCAGTGATAATTGCGTCACGCGCCCAGCTCCAAAATGACATGGCTTAACAAGCCCAATAGCGCCAGCAGCAATGCCAAATTGAGAAATGCTGGGACGCGAAACAGTCGCATTTTTGCCAATCCAGTTTCCGCGACTGCCAGCACTGCGCCCAGCACCATCAGCTTGATGACCACTGCGCCCAGTCCGAGCAGCAGCGTCAACGGTGCGAAATCCTGACCCACGCCCCACGGAAAAAATACGTTGGTAATCAACACGCCGTACAGCAGCAATTTGAGCTGCGCGGCCCATTCCATCAGCGCCAAATGTCGCCCGCTGTATTCCAACAGCATCGCCTCGTGCACCATCGTCAATTCCAAATGCGTGGTTGGATTGTCAACCGGAATCCGTCCGCATTCCGCCAGCGCCACCAGCAGCAATGCGCCGAGTGCGAATAAATACGATGGGCGCAACAGAAACCCGTCGGCCAAATGATGCGCCATCACGCTGACCAAACTGGTGCTGTGCGCGGTCATCGCCAGCGTGAACACCGCCATCAGCATCGCCGGTTCCGCCAGCGCCGAAATCAGCATTTCCCGCGATGCGCCCATGCCGCCAAATGCCGTGCCTACGTCCATTCCCGCCAGTGCCAGAAAAAACCGCGCCAGCGCCAATAATCCAACCAAAACAATAATATCGGCAATCTGCGCAATCGGCAGATCGAGCGTCACCAGCGGCACGGTCGCCGCCGCCAGCCACGTCGCCACAAACACGATATACGGCGCAGCGCGAAACAGCAGCGACGCGGTGTGCGGCACTCTAATCTCTTTAATCAATAACTTGCGCAGGTCGAAATAGGCTTGCAGCAGCGGCGCACCGCGTCGGTTTTGCAGCCGCGCTTTGACTTTGCGCACCCAGCCAATCAGCAGCGGCGCGAGTGCGACGTAAAGCACGGCTTGCAACAGCGCAATTAGCCAAGTGACAACGGTCATGCGGGTTCTCCATCGTCTCGCTCCACCCTTGGGAAAAGGGGGGCTGGGGGGGATTGTTCTCCGGCGAAATAAGCCGTTAAAAAATCATCGAAATTCAGATCGTCCGCTGCTTCAATCGCCCGCTGTTTGGCGTGTGATTTCGCTGCCAATTGCACAAATTCAGCTTGACGTTCTGCTGCCAGCGCCGTTGCCTGCAACTGTTGACGATGCTGTTCCGACCAGCGCAGCGCGAATTCTGCAAAGCTCTCACCGTGCTGGCGCAGCGCGTCGAGAATCTGCGCCGAGGGCGTCAATTCAGGATCGGCGATTTTTTCGCGCTGGCGCCGCAAATTACGTGACCGCATTCCGCCCGCTGCGCCGTCGAGCAATTCGGCGACTGCGCACATTTCGGTCAGCATTTCCGTTGCCCAGTGTTGCAGCGAAACGGCGCGACGGTCGCGCTGTAATGCCAAACCCGGCTCGCGACCACGATGCGCGACAACGACTTGATTATCATCAATATCACGCCGTTCGCGGGCGTTGATGCGCGGACTGGGTTGCAGCAAACAGGTCAACATCAGCGTGTCGAGAAACAGCAGTTGCTCGCTACCGACGCCGACCGGCTCAAAAATGTTCACATCCAGCGAGCGCAGTTCGACATAGCGAATGCCGCGTCGCCGCAGCGCCAGCGTTGGTTTTTCCAACCAATGCGGCGGCTGCTTCGGACGCACCGTGCTGTAGTACTCGTTTTCGATTTGCAGCACGTTGGCGTTGAGCTGTTCATAACGCTCGCCAATTTTGATGCCGATGTCCTCATAACGCGGACAAGGCGTTTCAATCGCCCAAGTCAGGCTGCGCACATACGCATCGAGGCTGTCGTAATTGGCCTTGATGCCTGCGCCTTCTTCCTGTTTGTTTTGATAGCCGATGTCGCCCATGCGCAGCGAAGTGGCGAACGGATAACACAGCGTGTCGGCATCAAAACCTTGTAAATCAGTCGCTTGACCGGCGACAAAGCTGGCATCCACCACCGGCGATGCGCCAAATAAATACGGCACGAGCCAGCCAATCCGCTGCAAATTGCGAATCATGCCCATCTGCGCTTCGGCGCGAAATGCGGTCGCTGCATCAAGGGCAAGCGTTTGATCTTGATAAATATCCCAGAACGCATCGGCGAGGGAAAAGTTGAAATGCACTCCAGCGATGAGCTGCATCGTGCGTCCGTAGCGATTGCCCAGCCCGCGCCGATACGCGGTTTTCATGGTCGCGGCGTTGGAGCTGCCGTAACGCGCCAGCGGAATATGTTCGGCGTGGCGCAACCGACACGGCATACTGGTTGCCCACAGCCGTTCATCGCCAAGCTGTTGATAAACAAACTGATGAATCTCAGTCAGTGCCGCGAGTGCCGCGCCAGCATCGGCGAGCGGCGGCGTGATGAGTTCGATGAGCGCCTCAGAAAAATCGGTGGTGATCTGCGGATGGGTAAACGCTGCGCCGAGGGTGAACGGGTGCGGCGTGGTGGCGAAGTGCCCGTCTGCCGTCACCCGCAACGCTTCTTTTTCCAAGCCGATGCGATTGCCGCGCAACGCTGCCGTGCCACCGGCAGCAATTAACTGCGTTGAAATCCCCCCTAACCCCCCTTTTACAAAGGGGGGAACAGGAGAAAGTTCACCTGTCGCAAAGGGGGGAACAGCAGCAAGCCCCTCTTTTGCAACGGTGGACGCAGCGGAAAGCCCCCCTTTGAAAAAGGGGGGTTGGGGGGATTTCATCAAAGTGAGATCGTTGTTCATCACCGCATCACGGCTTGTTGCGGCGCTGGCGCTCCGCGTTCCAGCAAAATGCTATCAATCACGATCCGCGCTGCCTCTTCAATTTCAATCCGCGCAATCGCTTTGCGCTCCACTTCCAGCGCGTCTTCATCAATTTGCTCGGCATTTTCATCGACTGGTGTAATGCCGCGCACCCGCAGATAACGCTCCCGATCGGTCTTAAACGCCTGTTCACGCTGTTGATTTTCTGCCCGACGCTGGCTTTCCCGCAGCGAAACTTCGGTTTCGGTGTCGATGTCATGCAGCATCTTGCTGCGTTCGGTCAGCATTTTGAATCCAGAGTCTTGGGCAATCCGCGCCGCAGATTGACGGCGTAATTGGTCAAGATTGATTAATTTGCTGGCGTGGTAATCAGCGGGTTTGATCTGCGTCCACGGCAGCGCGTGGTCGAGTGACCGTTCGCCGTGTTCATTGAGATTGCTGGCGCTGGGAAATTCAATATCTGGCGTGACGCCGTGAAGTTGCGTGCTGCCGCCGTTGATGCGGAAAAACTCCGCCATCGTCAAACGCAGTCGTCCCAAATCGCCGTGTTCACCGGGAACGTAGCGGTTGAGATCAATGAGCGTTTGCACCGTGCCTTTCCCGAACGTCGGTTCGCCATAATCAAACCGCGTCCGTGATCTTGAATTGCGGCAGCGAAAATCTCCGACGCTGAGGCACTGTCCCGATCGACGACGACCGCCAACGGTCCGGTGTACGCCGCACCCGGATCGGTATCGGCTTCGACTTCAATTTTGCCGAACGCATCCTTGACCTGAACGACTGGTCCGGTGTCGATAAACAAGCCGGTAAGCGAAGTCGCTTCCGCCAGCGAACCACCGCCGTTGCCGCGCAGATCAATCACGATTCCCGACACGCCCTGCGCCCGCAGCTCCATGATCAATTGCCGCACGTCGCGGGTGGTGCTGCGGAAATTTTGATTGCCAGCATTTTCGCCCTCGAAATCTCGATAAAACGCTGGAATTTCAATGACGCCGATTTTGGTATCGGGCGCATTTGCCAGTTGATCGACGACGAAACTTTTAGCGGCTTGATCTTCTAATTTGATTTCGTTGCGCACCAACGTGATTTCGCGGGTGCGGTTCGACGTGCCGGGCGCTTTGGACAGCAATTGCAAGCGCACCACGGAACCTTTGGGACCACGAATTTTGTCCACCACATCTTCCAAGCGCCAGCCGACGACATCTTCCATTGCGCCATCCAGTCCTTGTCCCACGCCAACATTTGATCGCCGGAATGAATTTGCCCAGATTCCCGCGCTGGCCCTCCGGCGACGGTGCTTTGTACGACGGTGTATTCGTTATCGCCGCGCAACACTGCGCCGATGCCTTCCAACGACAATTTCATACTGATGTCGAAATTAACCGAGGTATCTGGCGACATAAAACTGGTGTGCGGTTCCAGCGTCTGCGTGTAAGCGTTGATAAAGGTTTGAAAAATATCATCGCCTTTGAATTGGTGAATGCGCCGCGCCAGCCCGTCGTAGCGTTTTTGCAACCGCTCGCGGATTTCAGCATCCGGCTTGCTGGCCAGCCGCAATGTGAGAAAGTCGTTCATCACCCGCTTGCGCCACAGTTCGTTCAGCTCTGCTTCGCTGTCAAGCCATTTTTTATGTTTAGGATCAACTTCATAAAACAATGTTCGATTGAAATCGAATTGCCCTTTTAACAGTTGCAGCGCGTGAGCAACCCGTTCATCAACGCGCATTCGATAGACGCGAAACACATCAAATGCAATTGCCAAATCGCCGCTGCGCAACTGCTCGGCGAGTCGGCGGCTGCCGGTTTCAAAACGTTCGATATCATGCGCTTGAAAAAATGCGCGGCTGGGATCAAGTGCTTCCAGATATTTTTCAAACACTTGCTGCGCAAATTCATCATCCAGATTGACTTTGCGGTAGTGATACCGCTCCAGCACCTTGTTGATAACGACCACTGATTTAGTTTGCCCCGCTCCCGGAAACAGTTCCGATAACGGCACCGGGCGCGGCGTCGCCCAGCTCGTCGTCGTTGCTACCAGCAGCGCTGCAAAAAAGAAAACGCGGTTAAAACTTTGTTTCATAATAAATTCTCAAATTTTTAGTTGTCAGTTGGCAGTGGTCATTCACAACACCAATCACTGATAACGATTAACCGCCAACGCAAACCATCAGTTTTAGCTTGTTTGCGCCGATACAAATCAGTGCGGCGACTCACGACGCGATCCACAAATAGTAACCCGTCAAGGTGATCCATTTCGTGTTGGACGGCGCGGCTTCATAGCCTTCCATTTCAAATTCATGCACTTGACCGTCGCCGTCCTGCGCTCGCAGCCGAATTGCCGTTGCTCGAATCACGTTGCCAGTGTAATCCGGCACCGATAAACAACCTTCGCGCCCGACTGCGTGACCTTCCCAGTGCACGATTTCAGGATTGACCAGCACGAGATAACCGTGATTTGGTGTTTTCGGTCGCCCCGACACGTCCACAATCACAATCCGCTGAAAATAATCGACCTGCGGCGCAGCAATGCCAACTGCCGACGGTCCAGCTTGGCGCGTGGCTTCTAAATCAGCGATGAAGTCGTGCAACGCAGCATCAAATTGCGTCACCGGTTCCGACATCTGTTTGAGACGTGGATCGGGAAGTTTCAAAATCTCCAGAATTGCCATGACTTAACCAATCATCAGTTCAAGCGGCGCCACCGTCACCGCCACGCCCTGCGCGATCAACGGCGCGAGTGCCGTCTCCAGTGCCTCGAGCGGTGCGGCGCAAAATCCTTGGATATTCATCAGATAGAGCGGCTGCGCCAAATCGCCAGCGACATCCGAATCCAGTTCTAAAATGTTAAACCCCTGTGTCGCCAAAATCGCCGTCACTTCGGCGACGATCCCCGCCCGATCCGCGCCGTTGACGCGCACCTGAAAATTTGGCACCTGATGCTGGTGTAATTCGCCGTGCACCGGATCGACGTGTACCCGCAAACCCAGCGCCGTGCTGACTGGCGCGAGCGCCGCCAACATCGCTTCGGTAGAAAGATCGCCGCTCACCATCAACATGATGGTGAAATTGCCGCCGAGCCGAATCATCGACGCCTCGCCGAGATTGCCGCCGAGTTGATACAGCGTGTGCGTCACCTGCGCCACGATGCGGGCGGTCGACACCACCAAGTCAACATATTCCAAGCCGCCATCAGTTATTTCTCCGGTTAATTCTGTTGGTTATGCTAAAAATAGCGTTGTAGGGAATGCTGTGTTGACAATCTAACCTTAGCGTCATATAAAGATTGTGGTTCCAACAATTCGTCTATCGAGGCTATTTTATGAATATCAGCGACATTTTAATTCACATTACCGACAATCTAAATGCGCAACAGTGCGCGGAGTTAGAACAGGCACTGCGGCAAATTGACGGCGTCATTGCCCCGCGTTTTACTCCAGAGAAAGCGCATTTATTGACCATCGCATTCAATCCTGATTTAACGAACAGCGCAACGCTATGTGCACAAGTTCAATCCTTTGGCTATACCGCGCAATTGATCGGTATTTAAGCACAATGAAAACCGGTGCATTTAAAAAAATTGGTGAAGTGGTTGAATTACTTGGCACAACGCCACGAACACTGCGGTTTTATGAAGCAGAAGGATTAATTTCTAGTCGGCGCACGGCGGGCGGAACTCGTTATTATTCTGATGCGGATATTGCGCGGTTTAGTGCCATTTTACGGTTGGCAAATGCGGGAATTCCGCTGCATTTAGTCAAAACCATTGCGACCACACGAGAACACTATGCAACCGGCGCAGAAAGCAGCCATGCCATTCATACGCTATTAACGACATTGCATGAACAGGTCAATGCACAAATGGCGTTATTAACGCAGTTGACAGCAGATTTATCATTTGCTGCAACCACTTTGGAATCCTGTTTTCACTGCGGGAATGCGCCAACGCGCAGCGGTTGCCCAGAGTGTTTGGTGAATCAACGGCTCGATGCTTCTGAATTGCTGAATCTCATTTGGGAACAAGAGCTTAATTAACTTGCTGCGCCAGCCAAATGACACTCGCCATGCGCCCAGTGATTCCGTCACGGCGATAAGAAAAAAAGCGGTCTGGCTGTGAAAAAGTGCAGTTACCGCCGCCATAAATCCGCTCAATTCCCAACCGCTGCAAACGCTGCCGCGCCAGCAGAAATAAATCCGCCTGCCAGCGCGGCAGCGTCACCGTGCTGTTGGGGCTTGGCTGAAATGCACCCGCCGCCGCTGCATCGTTGGTCACAAACCGCTCGCGCACTTCATCGCCAACGATAAACGCCGTAGCGCCAATTGCTGGGCCAAGCCACACCAGCATTTGCTCTGGCGGCAGCGCCAGCGTTGCCACTGCCATTTCAATCACGCCATCCGCCAGCCCGCGCCAGCCGGCATGAACCGCTGCGACGCTCGTGCCGAGTTCATCACAAAACAGCAGCGGCAAACAGTCGGCAGTCATTACTGCGCACACCGCGCCCGATTCCCGCGCCAGCGATCCATCTGCTTCACAGTTTTGCTGCGCTGGGCTGGCGGTGACGATGGTGCAACCGTGCACTTGGTGCAGCCAGCACGGTTCGGCGGGCAACTCCAATTCAGTACGCAGACGGGCGCGATTGGTGGCAACGTCGGCTGGCGCGTCGCCGACGTGATCGGCCAGATTCAAGCTGGCAAACTCGCCGCTACTGACACCGCCGCTGCGCGTGGTGGAAAACGCGCGCACTCGTGACGGTGCTGGCCAATCAGGTTGGATCAGTTCCACGCGCTGCCTCCTGTTGCAATAGTTCCAACAGCGCGGTGATGTCGGTCGCTTGCGGAATTTCCCACTGCATCGGCTCGCCGCTGGTCGGATGGATTAAGCCCAACCGGATCGCGTGAAGTGCCTGACGCGGAAAGGTTTGCAGCGCGGTCGTCAGAGCTGGCGCACAGCCTTTGGGTGGACGCGGGCGGCTGCCGTAAACGTGATCGCCAACCAGCGGAAAATGCAGATGGGTGAGATGAACGCGGATTTGATGGGTGCGCCCAGTTTCCAGTTCCACCGCCAGCAGCGTGTGTCCGGGGAGCCGCGCCAGCACCCGATAGTGCGTCACCGCTGGTCGCCCGTGCGCGACAACTGCCATCCGCAGCCGCTGCGTGGGATGACGACCGACTGACGCCTCAATCCGTCCACCAGCGACGACTTCGCCAATCACCAGCGCCCGATATTCGCGGTGCACTTCTCGCGCCTGCAACTGTTCGACCAGCGAGCGATGCGCGGCGAGCGTTTTGGCGATAACCAATAAACCGCTGGTGTCTTTGTCCAATCGGTGAACGATGCCAGCGCGGGGAATGGTCGCCAACGCTGGCGCGTAATGCAGCAGCGCATTTTGCAACGTGCCGTCGGGATTGCCCGCTGCCGGATGCACCACCAAACCGGCAGGTTTATTGATGACCAACAACGCGGCGTCTTCATAAACGACATTAAGCGCGATGTCCTGCGCGATGCAGGTGTCACTGACTGCGAGCTGGGCATCAACGCGGATCGCATCGCCGCACCAGACTTTGTCGCGGCAACGGCGCGGTGCATCGTTGACCAGCACTTGCCCGGCGTCGATCCACTGCTGCAAGCGGCTGCGGGAAAATTCCGGCAGCAATGCGGCCACTGCTTGATCGAGCCGAGCGCCCGCCAGTGTGGCGTCAACCGCAACGTGACGTTGCACAATTTCCACAACGTTGGCGCTCATGCCGACACCGCACGGGAATGAATGCCTTTGGTTATACTGCACATAATTTCAAACCGGTATCCTTTGGTTGTTATGCCACAAACGTTAATACGACTATCCATGCTGTTACTCGCTATCGCGCTCGCTGGCTGCGGAGTGTTTGGCAAGGAAATCGACCCCACCGAGGGCTGGAGTGCAGCCAAACTCTACGCCGAAGCAGCGGCTGAATTGGATTCCGGTAATTACGCCAAAGCGGTCGAACTTTACGAAAAGTTGGAAGCGCGTTATCCGTTCGGTCGTCACGCGATGCAGGCGCAGCTTGATGTTGCTTATGTGCACTATCGCGCCGAGGAGCCGGAAGAAGCGATTGCCGCAGCGGATCGCTTCATCAAACTCTATCCGCAAAACCCGTTTGTTGACTACGCCTACTATCTCAAGGGCATCGTCAACTACAACCGCAGCGTGGGTTTTCTCGACCGCTACATTCCGATGGATGCTTCCCAGCGCGATCCCGGTTCGGCGCTCGATGCGTTCAACGACTTTTCCGCACTGGTGGAAAAATTTCCCAACAGCAAATATGCCGAGGATGCGCGGCAGAGGATGCTGTATTTGCGCAACAATTTGGCACAGCACGAGGTCAACGTGGCGCAGTATTACATGCGACGCGACGCCTATTTGGCAGCAGCAAATCGGGCGAATTATGTGATTGAGCACTTTCAACGCACCAGTGCAGTGGAAGCGGCGCTTGAAGTGCTGATTGAGGCGTATCGCGCCCTCGACAAGCCGGAACTTGCCGCTGACGCCAAGCGCGTGTTGGAACTGAATCGCCAAGCCGGACGCTTGACGGCAGCGCAACCCAAACCAGAAAAGGTCGATCTTGCTCGCAAACTGTGGGAGTACTTCAGTCTCGACGAGAACTAAACGCCGCCAGCGGTTAAATCGCCGCTTCGTCTTCCTCGCCGGTGCGAATCCGCACCACCCGCGTGACTTCTGAGACAAAAATCTTGCCATCACCAATTTTGCCGGTTCGCGCCGCAGTGGTAATGGCATTGATGCAGTCTTCTACTTGATCGTCCGCCAACACCAGTTCGATCTTCACCTTCGGCAGAAAATCCACCACATATTCCGCACCGCGATACAGCTCGGTGTGACCTTTTTGCCGCCCAAAGCCCTTCACTTCAATTGCGGTCATGCCGGTGATACCAGCGGCAGACAGCGCCTCGCGCACATCATCCAACTTGAACGGTTTAATGACAGCTTCAACTTTTTTCATCAGATTGTGCTCCGTTGTGATTCGTGACGACTGCAAGCCGGAAAGTATAGCGATTTGACCGCATGATAAATAACGCCAATCCGCAACGCTGCCGTTAAAAACCGCTGGTGATGGGATAACGGCGATCACGCCCAAATGCTCGGGTTGAAATCCGCACGCCGGGTGGAGATTGCCGCCGTTTGTATTCGTTGCGATCCACCAAGCGCGTCACGCGCCGCACGATTTCTTCGGGATAACCCAGCGCGACAATGCTGTCAACACTTTGATCTTCTTCGATATAACGCTGCAAAATCACGTCCAACACGTCATACGGCGGCAGACTGTCTTGATCGGTTTGATCGGGGCGCAATTCCGCCGACGGTGGGCGCGTCAATACTCGCTCAGGAATGACGACTGCTGGCGTGTTGCGATACCGCGCCAGCCGATACACCAGCATTTTGGGCACATCTTTGAGCGGCGCAAATCCGCCCGCCATGTCGCCGTACAGCGTGGCATAACCAACCGCCATTTCGCTTTTATTGCCGGTGGTTAACAGAATGCGTCCGGTTTTATTGCTGATCGCCATCAGAATCACCCCGCGACAACGGGCTTGGATATTTTCCTCGGTGACATCAATCGGTTGCCCGGCAAAACTCGGTGCGAGTAGCGTCAAAAAGGCCTGAAATGCTGGCTCAATCGGAATCGTCTGGGTTTTCACGTCCTGCAACTGCGCCTGTTCTAACGCATCAACGTTGCTCATGTCGGCGGTGTAGCGCGAGGGCATCAGCACTGCTTCCACCCGCTCTGCACCCAGCGCATCCACCGCAATTGCCAGCGTCAATGCGGAATCCACGCCGCCAGATAATCCGAGCACTGCGCCGCTAAACCCGTTTTTGTAAACGTAATCGCGGACTCCGAGCACCAGCGCGGCGTAGATCGTCGCTAATTCATCAAATCCAAATCCCCCCAACCCCCCTTTGCTAAAGGGGGGCTTTTCTTTCTCCCCACTTTGAAAAAGGGGGGCGGGGGGGATTTCTCAATCAAGCCGTTATCCGCGACCTCAACTGTCAGTGTTGTTTCCACGAAACCGGCAGCCCGCGCCACGATTTGCCCGCTGCGATCCACCACGAATGATGCGCCATCAAACACCAATTCATCTTGTCCACCGACCAAATTGGCGTACACAATCGCCACACCGTGATCAATGGCGCGTTGCGCGACCATCGCTTCACGTTCAGCGATTTTGCCAGCATGAAACGGCGACGCATTGAGATTCAAAATAATTTGCGCACCAGCCGCTGCTGCTTGGCGCGTCGGCGCATCCTGCCAAATGTCCTCACACACACTCAGCCCGAATTTAATGCCGCAATGTGTAAACACGGTCGCCGTCGTGCCCGGCTGAAAATAGCGTTTTTCGTCGAACACGCTGTAATTGGGCAACTGTTGTTTGGCATATTCGGCAATCACGACGCCATCGCGCAGCACTCCAGCGACATTGAACAATCCGGTGGCGGTGCGCAGCGGATAACCCAGCACCAGCGTGATGCCATTGATTGCATTGCGAATTTGTGTCAGCGCGGTTTCCACGCGCTGCATGAATTCTGGGCGCAACAGCAAATCCTCTGGCGGGTAGCCGGTGAGCGCAAGTTCGGGAAACAGCAGCAAATCTGCACCAGCTTCCTGCGCTTGGGCAGCAGCAGCAATGATGCGCGTAGCGTTGGCAGCGACTGCGCCAACCACGGGATTAAATTGGGCGATTTGAATACGACAAGTCACGCGGATGCTCCGAATTAAATGGGCTTTAATGTGGTAAAACTTAGATTTTATTAAATGTTGAATTTACTAATCAGAACGTGATTATTCGCCAAATAAATCAGCATTTCCTTGGGTCGGTTGTTGGGTTTCAGTGTGGCGAGATTTCTCTGCCATATTGATTCCTATCACTCGCATTTGTACGTTTCTTTCCCTTAATGATGTGCCCCTAAATAGACACATACGCTCTCTGGAGTCAAGACGTAGTTGAGCTTTAGATAGCATTAAGCCGTTGCGGTTTAACTCCTTCTTGAACCAGATTATATCAATATTGTGTTCCGCGCAGATGTCCTTGAAACCCTTTAGGGTAATGATAAACCAATCTTCTTTCAGACTATGACGCGCAATCGGCGCGGTTTTGAACATGCCATCTACAAATAATGTGTTTTCTCTACTCGTATACCAAAACATGTTGTTATCGGTGACGACTGTGCGCCCCTCACACGCCAACAACACTTTATTTAAAGCATCAATAAACGCAGAGCGATTTTGTTCAGTTTTATTAATAACATATTCAACGGGAGTAGTGCTCCAATTCTTAGGATCACTCTGGCATTTATCATTTTTATTCAATATATTAAGAGAATGCTGTTCTGCAAATCGGGGCACTGCCGGAGTAATTTTTTTGCTCACATGAGGAGGATCAAATTCTTTTAACTCTAGTGTTGTGTTCTCCGAAGATTCGCTTGCTTTACAAGGATAGTTTTCAAGATGAATCGTTTTATTTTCGCAGGCTTTTTTAATCGCCCTCACTGCGACAGAAACATCACATCGAAACCACTCTTTACCCTCGTTTAGAAAAGATAAAATGCTGTGTGCTGTTTTTTCGATCTTGTTCGGGTCTTCAACCAAAATTTCGTACTGGACTTGATACGGATATGGCGCACCAGTGCCAAGTTCTTTTGCACGTTCGGCTGGGTCTTTTGTGGAGTAGCCAACTTTAATAAAGTCCGGCATTGCTTCATTGGAAATAATGTAAACCCAGCCTTTCATTTATCAGTCCTTTAGAACCAGCTTAATTAATTTCCACCCGTTCCGCATTAAGAATGAGGAGTTTTCTTATTGGCATTAAATCTTAATTTGTCACAATGTGAGTTGCGTACTGGAATCGGCGATTTGCCCCACCATTCAAATCATCAATTCAGAATGCAACCGACTTTGCTGCGTTATCGTGACCATGCTTTCCGCTTAACAACTCACAAATCGCTCCGCAGACAGCCTAAATGTTGCGTTGACGCGCTGAAAGTAGCACTGCGCATGAATTGTGCACGATTGACGCGAGCTGAGTCTTGACAGCCTCGATCACGATCCCTAAATTGCGTGTTAGCACTCTTTAACGGTGAGTGCTAACACCACCAGCCACCGCTGGCATATCTCAGGTCAACCTTTTCAAACCACTGTTATCACTGGTAAAACAACCTTGACGACCGAGACCTCACGCATTGAAACACCGGTGAGTGACCGCGCTTTGCACTTTTTGAAAGTGCTGGTGGAGCGGTATATCCGCGAAGGTCAGCCGATTGGCTCGCGCACGCTGGCAAAAGACACCGGTTTGGATTTGAGTCCAGCAACCGTGCGCAATGTGATGGCTGATTTGGAAGAAATGGGACTGGTGGTGTCGCCGCATACGTCCGCCGGGCGTGTGCCGACGGTTGCCGGTTATCGGCTGTTCGTGAATTCGTTGTTGACTTGGCACCAACCGTCGGCAGATGACATCGCCGCACTGCGCCACCGTTTTGATGTGCGTACCGATGCGAAATCACTGATTGAAACGGCATCAACGCTGTTATCGGGGGTGACGCATCTTGCCGGCGTGGTGATGATGCCACGCCATAACAGCAACGTTTTTCGGCAGATTGAACTGCTGCCGCTGTCGGGAACGCGGGTGTTGGTGATTTTGGTCACGAACGAAGGCGAGGTGCACAACCGCGTCATCGGCACGGCGCGTCCGTTTACGCCGTCGCAGTTGGAGCAAACCTCGAATTATCTGAATCAGATGTTCACCGGGCAGGACATCGGCGAAGTGCGGCGGCGGTTGGTGGAAGAGTTGAAAAACACTCATGCCGACATGGATCAGCAAATGTTGCAGGCAGCGGCGCTGGCGCAGGACGTGGTGGCAGCCGCCGAACAACGCGACGACTGCTTTATCGCTGGGCAAACAAACCTGATGGAATTCGGTGAGTTAGCCAGCATGGAGCGCATCAAACAGCTCTTTGATGTGTTCAATCAAAAGCGCGAGATTTTGCACATTTTGGATCGCT
Organism: Chromatium okenii; assembly: GCF_002958735.1. GTDB lineage: Bacteria > Pseudomonadota > Gammaproteobacteria > Chromatiales > Chromatiaceae > Chromatium > Chromatium okenii_A. The sequence goes on from NZ_PPGH01000035.1 coordinate 605,857, forward strand.
GCATCGCTGCCGACGGTGTGCAGATTTTCATCGGCGAGGAATCTGGTTACGCGCTGTTGGGCGATTGCAGTCTGGTTACGGCGAATTATCAGGTGAATGATCGCATCGTCGGAGTGCTGGGCGTCATCGGTCCAACCCGCATGGATTATCAACGAGTGATTCCCATCGTTGATGTCACCGCCCGGCTGCTGACTGCGGCGCTGCGGCAATAAACGAGTTGTCAGTTTTCAGTGCGCAAACTGCGAATCCACTGTCTACTGAAAACTGCCAACTAAACACTGGAATAAAATATGAAATCAAACCCTTATAAAGATGCGCAGGCAGCGCAAACGCTCACTCCTGACCCGATCATTGATAACACTGATGAAGTGATCTTGGTTGCCGATCCCAGCGCGGAAGTCGCACTGGAAAACCCAGCGGAACCGGTTGTAACTGCGGAAGAACTCGCCGCTGCGCTCGTCGCTGCCCGTACTGATGCCGAAGCGCAGCGCGAGCAGGTGTTACGGGTTCGCGCTGAGTTGGAAAACATTCGCCGTCGCCATGTGAATGAATTGGAAAAGGCGCACAAATTCGCGCTGGAAGGTTTCGCCCGCGAATTGTTGCAAGTCCGCGACAGTTTGGAACTCGGTCATCAAGCTGCGCTTGATGCGACGGCCAATGTCGAGAAACTGCGCGAAGGAACTGAATTAACTTTGAAATTGCTCGGCGATGTGATGGAGAAATTCGGCGTGACGGCGGTTGATCCGTTGGAGCAGCCGTTTGATCCGGCATTTCATCAAGCGATTTCGATGCAGCCCCGCGCCGATGTCGCCCCCAATACGGTGGTTGCGGTGGTGCAGAAGGGTTATGTGCTTAACGGTCGCCTAGTGCGCCCGGCGATGGTGCTGGTGTCGTCCGCGCCTTCCTGAGCAATCCGCTTGAATTAACGGGGATTTTTCCCCATTTGACATCTTGACTGGGCGCTGCGGCGCTCTCCCTAAACATCTTTTTGGAGCGTGAAGTTTTATGGGCAAAATTATCGGTATTGACCTTGGCACCACCAATTCCTGCGTCGCGGTGATGGAAGGTGACACGGTGAAGGTGATTGAGAACGTCGAAGGCGACCGCACCACGCCGTCCATCATCGCCTACACCAATGACGGCGAAGTGCTGGTGGGACAGTCGGCGAAACGCCAGTCCGTCACCAATCCCGCCAACACGTTGTTTGCGATTAAACGCTTGATTGGACGGCGGTTTGAGGATCAGGTTGTCGCCAAAGATAAGGACATGGTGCCTTACAAAATCGTCAAGGCGGACAACGGCGATGCGTGGGTGGAGATCAACGGCAAGAAAATGGCACCGCCGGAAATCTCCGCCAAGGTGTTGCAGAAGATGAAAAAGACCGCCGAGGATTATCTCGGTCACGCGGTCACTGAGGCGGTGATCACCGTTCCGGCCTATTTCAACGATTCGCAGCGGCAGGCGACGAAAGATGCTGGGCGCATCGCTGGTTTGGAGGTCAAGCGCATCATCAATGAGCCAACGGCAGCGGCGCTGGCGTATGGCATGGATAAGCGGCGCGGCGATCAAAAAATCGCGGTTTACGATCTCGGCGGCGGCACCTTTGACGTGTCGATTATTGAGATCGCGGAAATCGAGGGCGAGCATCAGTTTGAAGTGCTTTCCACCAACGGCGATACCTTCCTCGGTGGCGAAGATTTTGATATGCGGATCATTGATTTCCTCGTGGAGGATTTCAAAAAGAGCCAAGGCTTTGATTTGCGCAACGATCCGCTGGCGCTGCAACGGCTGAAAGAGGCGGCGGAAAAAGCCAAGATCGAACTTTCCACCAGTCAGCAGACCGACATCAATCTGCCGTATATCACCGCCGATCAAAACGGCCCGAAGCATCTCAACGTCAAGCTGACTCGCGCCAAGCTGGAGTCGCTGGTGGATGAGCTGGTGGATCGCACCATCGACCCGTGCCGCATCGCGCTGAAAGATGCGGGACTGGCTGCCGGACAAATCGACGAGGTGATTTGGTCGGCGGGCAGACGCGGATGCCGAAGGTGCAGGCCAAAGTTGAGGAATTCTTTGGCAAAACCCGCGCAAAGATGTCAATCCCGATGAAGCTGTGGCGATTGGCGCGGCGATTCAGGGCGGCGTGCTCGGCGGCGAAGTCAAGGACGTGCTGTTGCTGGATGTGACGCCGTTGTCGCTCGGCATCGAAACGCTCGGCGGGTGATGACCAAGCTGATTGAGAAAAACACCACGATTCCGACCTCGGCGCAGCAGGTGTTTTCGACCGCTGAGGATAATCAAACCGCCGTCACCGTCCATGTGTTGCAGGGCGAGCGCGAACGCGCAGTCAGCAATAAATCGCTGGGGCGGTTTGATTTGAGCGATATTCCGCCCGCGCCGCGTGGGTGCCGCAGGTGGAGGTGAAGTTTGACATCGACGCCAACGGCATTTTGAACGTGTCGGCGAAAGACAAGGCGACCAACAAGCAGCAGTCAATCATCATCAAGGCTTCATCTGGTTTGTCGGAAGGCGAAATCGCCAAGATGGTCAAGGATGCCGAGGCTCATGCTGAGGAAGATCGCCATTTCCACGCGCTGGTTGCTGCTCGCAATCAGGCCGATTCGATGATTCACGCCACCCGCAAGTCGATGGAGCAGCTCGGCGACAAAATTGAGAGCGGCGAGAAATCATCCATCGAATCGGCGATCACTGCACTGGAAGCAGCGATGAAGACCGAAGATAAAGAGCGCATTGAATCCCTGACCAAGGAACTTGGCGAAGTTTCCGGCAAAATGGCAGAGCGGTTGTATGCCAATCCGGGCGAGGCTGGCGCTGCATCTGAAGAAGCGCCAGCCAAACCGAAGGATGACGTGGTTGATGCGGAATTCGAGGAAGTGAAGGACAACAAAAAATAAGCTCAAGGGCCGCCCGCCGGTCTTTGCTTGATCGCTTGAAAGCGCACCGGTGTCATCTTCGCCGCTGCGCTTTTTGCCTTTGAGGGCAGCGGGTTAGCGGATGTTTGTGACTGGAATCAACACTATGGCAAAACGCGATTATTACGAAGTTTTAGGCGTTCCGCGCAACGCCAGCGAAGCCGATTTGAAGAAAGCCTTTCGGCGTTTGGCAATGAAATATCATCCCGACCGCAACCCCGGCGATGCCGAAGCTGAGGGCAAATTTAAGGAAGCAAAACAAGCACATGATGTTTTAAATGATCCAAAAAAACGCTCCGCTTACGATCAATTTGGTCATGCGGGAGTGGACGCTGGCGCGGGCGGATTTGGTGGCGGCGGTGGACGCGCTGGCGCAAGTTCGTTTTCCGATATTTTTGGTCAGATATTTTCGGGGATATTTTTGGCGGTCGCGCCGGTGGTCGCCGTACCCAGCGCGGCAATGATCTGCGCTACGACTTGACGCTCTCACTGGAAGACGCAGTCAACGGCAAAGAGGTCAAAATTCGCCTACCGGTGCAGGTTGATTGCCAGTTCTGCAACGGCACTGGTGCAAAACCCGGTACGCAGCCCAAAGCCTGTCCGACTTGCGGCGGCGCGGGTCAAGTGCGAATGCAGCAGGGCTTTTTCTCGATTCAGCAAACCTGCCCCGAATGTCGCGGAGCGGGCACGGTGATTGAGGAACCCTGCCCGCATTGCCGAGGACGTGGGCGGTTGCAGGAAGAGAAAACGCTGTCGGTGAAAGTGCCGCCTGGCGTGGATAACGGCGACCGCATTCGGCTGGCGAACGAGGGTGAACGCGGCGAACAGGGTGGACCGAACGGCGATCTTTACGTCCAAATTCAGGTGCAGCAGCATCCGATTTTCACCCGTGAAGACAACAACTTATATTGTCAAGTGCCGATTAGTTTTGTCACTGCGGCGCTTGGCGGAGAATTGGAAGTGCCGACGCTGGACGGCAAGGTGATGTTGAAAATCCCCGGCGGAACCCAGACCAGCCAACTGTTTCGGATTCGCAACAAGGGCGTGAAACCAGTGCGCGGCGGGGCGCTCGGCGATCTGATTTGTCGCGTGACGGTAGAAACGCCGGTCAATCTCACCGAACGGCAGAAAGAGTTGTTACAAGAATTCGAGTCCAGCGTTCAGGAAGGCGGTTCGCATCACAATCCGCAGTCGCATTCGTGGCTTGATGGCGTTAAGAATTTCTTTGAAAAGATGGGGTTGTAGTGTGTAGCGCGTCACGCCGGCAGCGGTGTGACGCATTGCATTCATTCCGCTGACAGCGCAGCAAGTTGCGCCACATCCTGCGCTTCAAAATCCATTCCCACCTCCAAACTCGGATTGAGCGTAATCGCATAACCGACGCCGAGTTTTTCTAAAATCCACCGAAATTCAGTCACTAATCCGCCGCCGTACCCCGGAAAATCTGCGACAAATACCTTTGCGCGTTCGGGACTGCTAAACAACACCAGCACTGCATCGCCCGTTTCGGTCGTCAATTTCAGCGGTTGCGCCGTTGAAGTCGTGGTTTGCAAACCACCGATTTGCTGCGACTCGTATACCGGCATAAACACTTCAGAATTAAGCAGCGTCATTAACAACTGTTCTGGTGGCAATTCGCCATTTTGTGCAGCAATCAATTGACGTTCCAGATCATTTTGCGCAATGAAGGATGCAGACATAAACAGCGACTCCCAATAATAGCGCCGTATTTAACGGCGCAGCGTTGATGAATACAATCAGCGACAACTTTGCTGCCGCTGTACTCGCGCTTCGGCGAGTTCATACAGCATTGGCACGGTGTCATTCCAACTCACGCAAGCATCGGTCACGCTTTGACCAAAAATTAATTCTTTTTGAGCATCAAGATTTTGCCGCCCAGCAACTAAATGACTTTCAATCATTGCGCCCATGATACGCCGATCACCGCGTCCGATTTGCCCAGCAACATCCTGACAGATGCGCAATTGTTTTTCTGGACGCTTGGCGCTATTGGCGTGACTGAAATCAATCATCACTTTTGGAATTAAGCCCGCTTCGATAATCTGCTCGGCAGCGATATTAACGCTTTCCGTATCGTAATTCGGACGTTGACCGCCGCGCAAAATAATGTGCGTATCGCTATTGCCAGTGGTACTAAAAATTGCCGATTGCCCGTCTTTTGTGACTGACATGAATACGTGTGGACGTGCAGCGGCATGAATGGCATCAATGGCAACGCGCACATCTCCATTGGTCGCATTTTTAAAACCAATGGGACAGGATAGCCCGGAAGCTAATTCTCGATGACCTTGGCTTTCCGTGGTTCGTGCACCAATCGCGCCCCAGCTCACTTGATCGGCGATGTATTGCGGGCTAATTAAATCGAGAAATTCAGTGCCCGCTGGGATGCCCATTTCATTCACATCTAATAGCAGTTTACGAGCGATTCCCAGTCCTTTGTTAATCTCGAAACTGCCGTCAAGATCGGGATCGTTAATTAAACCTTTCCAACCTACTGTGGTGCGCGGTTTTTCAAAATATACCCGCATAATCAATAGCAAATGTTCATTCAATTCACGGCACAGCGGCTGAAGGTGCTGCGCGTATTCCAACGCTGCCAGCGGATCGTGCACTGAACAGGGACCGACCACGACTAATAACCGATCATCGTGACCGTTAAGAATGTTTTGAATCGCATGGCGAGCGGAATAAACCGTCAATGCCGCCGCTTCAGATAGCGGATATTCATCGTGCAGAGCACGCGGCGAGCGAACTTGAGTGATGTCGCGGATGCGCAGATCGTCAGTTTGGTGCATGGTTTTAAGCGCGAAGTGAGCGAAAGCGCGAGTATAAACCAGAGGTCAGAAGGCGCTGATCTCGATGCGTTGTCCGCACTTCAATAGTGCGTTTTCCGCGCCAGCTCCACCTTTTGGTTCAAATACCGTGACCAACCATCGCACGGCATTTGGTGGGCACGGCAACGCAATAAATGGCATGATTTTTGTCTGATTTCTAAAAACAAGCGCGGTTGCAGGAGTCCACAGCCCATGCTTACACAGTTCCAATCCAGCACTGCGGGACCATTACGGAATCGCCATGAAGGGCCACTTACGGCTTTTCACGAGTTTTATCAAGATGATTTTCGCCCGCGTGGTCATTATTTGCCGATGTGGGAACACATCCAAATCACTGGCCAGCAAATGCTCGGCGCTAAAGCCCATGATGCGCATCTCGCATTGCACAATGAAGGCGTCACTTTTACTGTTTATTCCGATTCCGATGAAGGCATTGAGCGGGTGTGGCCGTTCGATATTTTGCCACGCATTATTCCGGCAGCGGAATGGCGACAAATTGAAGCAGGCATTAAACAGCGTATTCGGGCGCTGAATCTGTTTTTGAAAGACCTTTATCACGGTCAACGGATTTTGAAAGATGGCGTTATTCCGCCAGAGTTAATTTATCGCGGTAAAGATTTTCGCCGTGAAATCATGGACATTGATCCGCCGCACGATATTTACACACACATCAGCGGCGTCGATTTAATTCGGGATGAAGCCGGTCAGTATTTGGTATTAGAAGACAATCTGCGCACTCCGTCTGGCGTGTCGTACATGATTGAAAATCGCATTATTGAACGGCGCATTTTACCGGAATTTTTCGCCCGTTATCGAGTACGGCGCGTTGAACATTATCCTGAGTTGTTATTACAAGCATTGCGTCATCTTTCGCCGCGTGGTGAAGATTCAGCAGTAATTGTCGTATTAACGCCGGGGATTTTTAATTCCGCGTATTTCGAGCACACCTTTTTAGCTAAAGAAATGGGTGTGGAATTGGCCGAAGGGCGCGATTTGGTCTGCAAAAACAATAAGGTTTATCTCAAAACCACGCAGGGATTGCGCCAAGTTGATGTGATTTATCGCCGCGTCGATGACGATTTTCTGGATCCGCTGGTGTTTCGACCGGATTCGATGCTCGGCGTCGCTGGCGTCATCAATGCGTGGCGAGCCGGACAAGTCGCCATCGTCAATGCGCCGGGTGCGGGCATTGCGGATGATAAAGCGGTTTATGCGTATGTGCCTGACATCATTCGGTATTATCTTGGCGAATCGCCCATTTTAGCCAGCGTCCCGACTTATCAAATGACCAACGCGCAGGATTTGGCGTATGTACTGGACAACATGCAGACGATGGTGATTAAAGCCGTGGCGGAATCCGGCGGTTATGGAATGCTGATGGGACCGTCGTCAACTGCCGTACAACGTGCGGATTTTGCCCGCAAAATTGTTGAAAATCCGCGTAATTACATCGCCCAGCCGGTGGTGCAGATTTCGCGGCATCTGTGTTATTTGGACGGCGAACTCGAATCGCGTCATCTGGATTTACGTCCTTTTGCCATTTATGGGCGCGATATTGAAGTAGTTCCGGGCGGTTTGACCCGGGTGGCGATGACCAAAGGTTCGCTGGTCGTCAACTCCTCGCAAGGCGGGGGCAGCAAAGATACTTGGGTGCTGGCCGACTCATGATGCTCAGTCGAATTGCAGAATCACTGTATTGGATGGCACGCCATTTGGAACGGGTCGATAACACCGCTCGCGTGCTGGATATTAACGTCGTACACATGCTGGAGGCGGATGAAAACGCGACCGAAGAGATGCAGTGGAAACCGCTGCTGGCCATCGTCAACGCGGAAGACTGTTACGCTCGCGCTTATCCCGACGGGCGAATTACCGTGCAGCGCGTCATTCATCTGTTAACGCAGGATCGCAGCAATCCCGGCTGTCTTTTCAACAGCTTAAAACTCGCTCGTGAAAATGCTCGCGTGGTGCGCGACCGCATTTCTAACGCGATGTGGGAAACGCTCAACCAATTTTGGCTGGCGACCGACAAACATCTGGCGACCACGCTGCCGCCGTGGCGAGCCGCAGAGTTTTACGCTTTCGTGCATCGGGAAGTGGCGACCTTTTTCGGTTTGAGCCAGAGCACCATGATGCGCGGTCAGGCGTATGGATTTACGGCGCTGGGCAGTTTGCAGGAACGGGCAGATATGACGGCGCGGATTCTGGACGTGCGTTATCACCTGCTGCTGCCGGATTTAAGTCGCGTCGGTTCACCGTTGGATTATTACCAATGGGGCGCGTTGCTCAAATCATTGTCGTGTTTTGAAACCTATCGGCGGCAATATCAAGGCGGAATCAATCCGCTAGAAGTAGTCGAATTCGTGGTGCTTAATCCGAATTACCCGCGTTCATTAACCTATTGTGTGAATGGTATTGCGCAAGCGTTGGAGCGAATTGGTCATTCGCCAAATGGCGCAGTGACCGAGCAATTGCTGGCGCTGCGAGCGCATTTATCCGGCATCACTGCCGCGCATATTCTCGATCAAGGGCTGCATGAATATCTCGATGAATTTCTGGCGCGATTGGCCGCATTTAGCGATGCGCTGCAAGTCGATTATTTCGACGCTTATTTGGGAGACGCGCCGTGAAATATCATCTTGAACAAGCCTTTCGCATTCAATTTGCTGCTGCCGTCCGCGAGCATCATGTCCAAATTCGCCTCGCGCCGTGGAACGACGAGAGCCAAAGTTTATTATCGCTGGCGCTGCAAGTTGAACCGAGCGCCACGCCCAGCGCGTTTTACGACGGCTTTGGCAATCTCGCGCATCATTTCACGGTGCTGGGTGCGCATCAGACGCTGGAGTTTTCGCTCATTGCCGAGGTTGAAACGCACCGTGAAAATCCGTTTGATTTTCTGGCAGTTGTGCCGGAGCGGGAATTGGAATGGATTGCCGACAGTTTGCGACAAGCGCCGCGATTATGGGATTTCGTGCTCAGTCACAGCGCCTTGACGCCCGCGTTACTGCCGCAGATTGAAGCGCATGTGATTCCAGTTTGGCGCGATGGAGTGCCGATATTGCAACAGGTGCGCGACGCGAGTGATTGGATCGCGGAAATTGCCGAGTTTGATCCGACGATTGAAACCCCCGTTGCCGCGTTATCCGAACTGTTTACAACGCAGCGCGGCACGGCAGCCGATCTCGCACATTTATTGATTGCGGTGATTCGGCAATGGCGCATTCCCGCCCGTTTCGTGTCGGGTTATCTCGATGCGTCCTATTTTGATCCAGACGATGAAGACCCGCCGGACACACCGCCGCGTCCGCAAACGCTGCATCACTGGGTCGAAGTGTTGACTCCGGGCGGGGGCTGGCGCGGCATTGATCCGGCGCTGCGGCTGCTTGCCGATGCAACCTATTTGCGGGTGGCAGTGGGGCGCGATGCGCGTGATACTCAGATGTTGCGCCAAACCTGTAAAGGTGAGAGCGAACATCCTGAATTAACGCAACTTCTCAACGTTTCAGTGGTTCAGTAGCAGTCGATGGTGCGGCGGTTGCCCAAGGCGCAATCGCCACTGCCGTCACACTGTTTTTCGGCGAGCCTTCAATGATTTTGTCGCTATAACTTAAATAAACCAAGGTGTTACGCGGCGCGTCATAAAAACGCACTACTTGCAGGGTTTTGAATAACAGCGAGGTGCGTTTCTTAAACACATCCTCGCCATTGCGCTGCCCCGAACGCACATCATCCGGCAGGTTAATCGGGCCAACTTGGTTGCATTCCAGTGACGCATCCGAAGTGTCTTCCGCCAATCCCACCGCACCGGATACGCCGCCGGTTTTAGCGCGACTGAGATAACAGGCCACGCCGGGAATGGCGTCGTCTTGAAAAACCTCAATAACAACCTTGTCGTTTGGTCCCATCAGTTTGAATTTAGTGGAAACGCTGCCGATTTCATCTGCGCCAACGTTAGTGACGCAGGTGATGAACATGAGTGGAATGAGCCATTTGTGCATGATTTGAGTTAACCTATTTGTGCCCGGTGCTGGAGCGATAAGGAAACACTGATTAAATAGCCAGCATCGTTGCGATCTAAATGATAAAATAGGCATCAGTCGTAATGTAAATATGATACCAGCATGAAACAATTTTCTTTTGCACAATCAGAATTTTTAGCAAAAAAGAAAACGACGCGCCGTGAACGTTTTCTCAATGATATGGAAAAAATTGTTCCATGGTCAACTTTGGTTAAAGCATTGACACCTTATTACTACCCTGATAGTCAAGGTAAGCGTGGTCGTCCGCCAATAGGATTAGAGCGGATGTTAAGGATGTACTTTGTACAGCAATGGTATCATCTTGCTGATGAGGCACTGGAAGATGCAATTTACGATAGTCAATCATTACTGCAATTCATAGGTATTGATTTGAGTGTTGAAGCGGTACCAGATGCAACAACACTGTTGAAATTTCGCCATTTACTCGAACGTCATGCACTGACTACAGTGATTTTTTCTACAATCAATGCGCAGTTACGCGAGAAAGGATTGTTGTTAAATCAAGGGACAATCGTTGATGCGACCATTATCAATGCCCCTTCTTCAACAAAAAACGAAGCAAAAGAACGCGATCCAGAAATGCATTCTACTCGCAAGGGAAATCAATGGTATTTCGGAATGAAAGCACACATTGGTGTTGACGTTAATTCTGGGTTAGTGCATACCGTGGTTGGCACGGCGGCAAATGAGCATGATGTCACTCAAGTTGAAAACATTTTACATGGTCAAGAACAAAAAGTTTTTGGTGATGCTGGCTACACTGGTGCAGATAAACGCGAAAAAGTTAAAAACAAATTTAATGAAAAAGTAGTCAGTTGGAATATCGCTGAAAAACGTTCTAAAGTTGAAAAAATGGATGATGGTTTGTTGAAAAATCTCACGCAACAGATTGAAAAAATTAAGGCGCAAATACGCGCGCGTGTTGAACATCCATTTCACATTATTAAAAATCTATTTATGCACCGTAAGGTACGTTATAAAGGGCTTGCGAAAAACACTGCGCAACTACAAACTTTGTTTGCTCTGGCTAATCTCTTAATAGCAAAAAAGGCGCTGTTAAAAGCCTAATATAGAGTTCACAGCATAAGAGTACCTTAATTTTACCTAATAAAGAGGTTGACTATTTTGAATCACTAAAGCAAAAACTATTTATTTAATATCCCCTCTATAAAAATATGCTTTTAAAAAGGCAACGTGGAGAACATTAAATAGATCAGCGGTTCCATAAATACTGATGGCGACGCCATTACTTGTCATGCTTTTTCGTGTAGAAAGCGAAGTTTACCTTGATTGAGGAAATAGCCCATGCAGAAATCACTTGTTTTATTCCCAGTTCGTATCGCCTTATTGTCTGCTGCCGCATTTACGGCATTCGCGTGGCAACCCGCCAGTGCTGCGGATTCAGTGTGTAAAGGATTAGCGCAAGCAGATTGTGAAGGCAATGCACAATGTCGCTGGCAAGCGGCGCTGACCCGCAAAGACGGTGTTCAGGTGAGCGCCCACTGCCGCAAGGGTACAAAAAGAATGCGCCTGCTGCTGATGCAGTTGCGCCAGTTGCTGCGCCAACGGATGCACCAGTTGCGCCAGCCGTTGCAGCACCAGTGCGCTGCTGCCCTCGTCGCCGCAGCAGCTTCCGATGACTGAGAAAAAGACTGCGCCATAATCATTTTAATGAACGGGCGCATTGCCGTCCGTTCAGTCGCATCTGATAATCGTGTAGTCTCAACTGCATCGACTGACAGCCGTTAGCGATACTTTTCATGTTCACTCCTCTATATCCCCGACGGAACCACACGATGACTATGACCGGACGCCCGAATAGCGAACACTCGCTTGATCATCACGGCCTGTATAACCTCAACACTGTGCACTGGAATTTGCCCACGCCTGCGCTGTATGAACAGGCATTACGGGCACACGAAGGCGTGTTATCCCACATGGGCCCGCTGGTGGTGCGCACGGGTCATCACACCGGACGCTCGGCAAATGACAAATTTGTCGTCGAAGAAGAGACCAGCAAATCGCATATCTGGTGGGGCGAAATCAACCGCCCGATTGATGAAGCGCACTTTGATTTGGTGCATCACCGGCTCGCGTCCTATCTCCAGATGAAAGACGTTTATGTGCAGGATTGTTATGTTGGCGCTGATCCGGCATATCGAATGCCGGTGCGAATCGTCTCCGAATACGCTTGGCACAGCCTATTTGCCCGCAATCTGTTTATTCAACCCAGCAGCAGTGAACTCGCCAGCCTGATTCCTGAATTCACGGTGATTGACGCGCCGCGTTTTCATGCCATTCCGTCGCTGGATAACACCCGCAGCGAAACCTTCATCATGGTCAATTTCGCCAAGAAACTGATTTTGATTGGCGGCACCAGCTACGCTGGTGAAATCAAGAAGTCATTGTTTACCGTGATGAATTACATGATGCCGTTCCGCGATGTGCTGCCGATGCACTGCTCGGCAAATATCGGCGCAGATGGAAAAACTGCGCTGTTTTTTGGTCTGAGTGGAACGGGCAAAACCACGCTGTCGGCAGATGCGTCACGCACTTTGATTGGTGACGACGAGCACGGCTGGAGCAATGAAGGCGTGTTTAATTTTGAGGGCGGCTGTTACGCCAAAATGATTCGGTTGTCGCCGACTGCCGAGCCAGAAATCTACGCGACCACGATGCGCTTCGGCACGGTGCTGGAGAACGTGACGGTTGAAGCAGAAGATCGTCGGTTGAATTTGGACGACGAATCGCTGACCGAAAACACTCGCGGCGGCTATCACATCAGCGCCATTCCCAACGCCAGCGAAACCGGCATGGGCGGTCATCCCAGCGCGATTCTGTTTTTAACCTGCGATGCGTTTGGCGTGTTGCCGCCAGTGTCGCGGTTGACGCCAGAACAGGCGATGTATCACTTCATTTCTGGTTATACCGCTCGCGTCGCTGGGACGGAAAAAGGCGTGACCGAACCCGCACCAGTGTTCAGCGCCTGCTACGGCGCACCGTTTATGCCGCTGCATCCACAAAAATACGCCGCACTGCTCGGCAAACGTTTGACTGATCACAACACCACGGTGTGGCTGATTAACACTGGTTGGAGTGGCGGCGCTTACGGCGTGGGCGACCGGATTAAAATTCCGCACACTCGCGCCATGGTCAACGCAGTGCTCGACGGCAAATTGGACGACGTGGCAACGCGGATTGATCCAATTTTCGGTCTGCAAATTCCTGAATCCTGCCCTGATGTACCGGAGGGCATTCTCGATCCGCGCAGCACCTGGCCGGATGGTGCGGCTTACGACACGCAGGCGCGTAAATTAGCCGGCATGTTCCAAGCCAATTTCACCAAATTCGCCGATCAGGTGGATGAGCGGATTAAGGCTGCCGGACCGCTGGCAGGTTAAATCACGCCAGCTCCCTTTGAAAAAAAGGGAGCTGGGTGAATTCAAACAAAGCCATTTTCGCAGATGAATCAATTCGATAGCCTCACAATCACCCGTCCTGATGACTGGCATCTGCACGTCCGCGATGACGCAGCGATGGCGGATGTCATCGGTCACACCGCTCGCCAATTTGCGCGGGCAATCATCATGCCCAACCTGAAACCGCCGATTGTCACCACCGCGCAAGCAGCTGATTATCAAGCACGAATTATTGCTGCATTGCCTGCTGGCAGTGATTTTCAACCGCTGATGACGCTCTATCTCACCGATGACACTGCGCCAGCGGAAATCATCACGGCAAAAGCCAGCGGCGCAGTGTTCGCCTGCAAGTTGTATCCGGCTGGCGCAACCACCAATTCAGACAATGGTGTCACCGCGTTGGAGCGCATTTATCCCGTTTTGGAGGCGATGCAGCAGGTTGGGCTGCCGTTGCTGGTACATGGTGAAGTGACTGCATCGGAAGTGGATATTTTTGATCGTGAACAACGGTTTATCGACGATCAGCTTGCGCCATTAACCCAAACATTTCCGGCATTAAAAGTGGTGTTTGAACACGTTACGACGGCAGAAGCAGTGGCATTTGTTCGTGCTGGCACTGAAACGCTGGCAGCGACGATTACGCCACATCATCTGTTGTATAACCGCAACGCGATTCTCGCTGGCGGTATTCATCCGCATCTTTATTGCCTGCCGGTGTTGAAACGCGAACGTCATCGGCTGGCGCTATTGGATGCTGCGACGAGCGGCGAACCGCGTTTTTTTCTCGGCACTGACAGCGCACCGCACGCAGTTGGCGCAAAAGAAACGCACTGTGGTTGTGCGGGAATTTACAGCGCCCACGCCGCGCTGGAACTTTACGCCGAAGCGTTTGCACAGGCGGGCGCATTGGAGCGATTAGAAGGATTCGCCAGTCATTTTGGCGCAGATTTTTACACTCTGCCGCGCAATGCGGGAACAGTTACGCTGCGGCGTGAATCATGGCAAGTGCCTGATTATTATCGCTTTGGTTCAGAGCAAATTGTGCCTTTGCGGGCTGGTGAAGTATTGAATTGGCGTGTGGATTATTGATGCGTTTATTCATCATCCTGACGTTTAAGCGGAATTCAGAATGCGTAACATTATGTTAATTGAGTTTCTGCTCATTTCCGGTTTAATGATTAGCGGTTGCGCCAATCAACCCGAACGTATTGATTACCGTCGTGTCACGAGGGTGATTGCACCAATCGAATATGCGCAGATTCAATGCAGTAGTATTCCAATTATAGAACGTCATACCTGTTTAACTGCGGTGATTGAACATTATGAAAACGTCCATCAGCAGCAATCCACTTCACCAACGCCAATGAATAAACCGTTTTTACTGGTATTTGATGATGGAGCAGAATATCGCGGACGTTATTTATCCAATGCTTTTGCTGCCTACTTCAAAGTCGATCACCAGAAAAAACAGTGCATTGGTCAATACAACGCTTTTGCTGGTGATGCCAGTTCAATTTTTAACATTCGTTGTAATAACGGTATTACCGGTCATGCCGATATTATTCTCGATCACGGCGGTAAAAATGGAATTGGTGAATTCCAAATGAGCAATAACAAACATGGTCATATTGTTTTTGGTGAAGCAGCGGTCATTCCGATTAGCGAGCAGAGCAAAATGAAATAGGACTGACGAATTAAGGTGGGTTTAAACGATGGTTGCATTGGGTAACGGAATTTTGCACCCTGTTTCATCGAGACGAACAAAAGTGATACAAGTGGAAAAGATGGCTTCTTCTGCACCAGTATTGAGATCATCGGCAAAAACGCGGATAACGTAGGTGATTGAAGTGCATCCGCGTGACTGCTCGCTAGCATCGAAACGCAGTACTGCGCCTTGATGAACACCGCGATGAAAGGCGACGCGATCCATGCCGATGGTGACAAATCTACAGCCGGGGTTATCGCGGCTGGCAGCGATCCATGCAATTTCATCGACCCATTTTAGCAAGCAGCCACCAAATAAATGACCATATTGATTGAGGTGTTCAGGGCGAACGACGGTGTAGCTTTCCATGTTAAAAGGTCTCGATTGAGGTGGTGCTTTGCTTTACAGAATTGCGGCTGAAATTTATTTGTTTTACAAATGCAGATTAAGCCCAATTTTGTTACTTAACCTTCACTTTTTAGTGAATTTTCTGTGAGGTAAAATTCTAATGAGTACGTCACAATTAAGTGATCATTTCCACAATTATTTTGAAATTATTCCAGCGCGAACACCAGATTTATTAGAACGTATTTTTCGCATTCGCCATGATGTGTATTGTCGTGAATTTGGTTATTTAGAAGGTGAGGCCTGTGCGGGGGGTTGGAACATGATGATTATGATGCTTTAGCACAACATTGTTTGATTGTTCATCGTGCAACTGGTGTAGGAGCTGGCTGTGTTCGTATGGTGATGGCAAACAATGAACCAGACTTTTTATTACCGCTGGAACGTTTTTGTGGTGAAAGTTTAACCGATCCAGTTTTGCATCCTGCGCATTTACCGCGTTTGAATGTTGCAGAAGGTTCACGGTTAGCGGTGCATACCCAGTTTCGGAGAAGGGTTGGTGAGACGGAATCACCAGTAGGGATTGCATTGAATAGTGATCCTTCACCTAACGAACAACGGACATTTCCTTTACTCAGTCTTGCATTATTTTACGCAAGTGCCGCCATGATGACCTTCGTACAGCGTCAGCATGTATTTGTAATGATTGAACCACGATTAGCACGGCGGGCAATTACCTTAAAATTACCATTTGTACAGACGGGAAATGTCGTTGATTATCATGGACAAAGAGCGCCTTATTATGTATCCGTGCAACAGGTTATAGATAACGTCCCTGAAGATATGCAGGGTTTGTATAAGTTCGTCCATGATAGCTTAAATAAGACCTAGTTAGAATAATGATAATGTAATTTTTAATTTAAAAAAGTGGATTTATTCAGTCGGTAGCCATGCTTACAGCCAGCAAAATCAATGCTTTCATACAAATAAAAATCTATTTGTAGTGTTCCCTTAATGTTGTTCTCGAAGAAGCATCCGCTCACCATCATCTGATCGGGCTTTCGTTCTCAATTTGAAGTTACAGCACTGGAGTGCGTATGTCGGAAAATTTTACGCACAGCCATCAAACCAGCGAATCGTGCATATTCATCTTTAACTACATGATTTTATTGAAACTTACCTTGCTATAATAGGAAATCAGCTTCTTACAAAACTTAACAGTGTGCGTTTTTAACGGTGTAACTCCTGACTAGCTAAAATATGACGACACTCAAAGTGTCAGATAATTTTACACATGCGGGATAAAGTAAAAACATAAAAAACTAACTCATTGATATTCATATTTTTTTTATTTGGCGTAATTTTTGCTGCCTTTCTATACAGAATGTTTTAAGTTCACGGTTTAATTGCTTCCTTTCGGAGTAACTCATGAAAACATCCATATCAATCGTGCTGGCAATGACTGCCACTCTGACTGCTGGAACAGCTTCGGCAAATCAAATGTATTTGAATCTTGGCAGCAATAGCTACGATGATGATCGTGAAATTGTTGTTTTTGGAACAGTCATACCCGGTGTCAACACAGCTCGAGATACTAATTTCACTACTGCATCATTTATATCATTTGGCTTCAATGACATTTTAGCAACTTCCATTTACGACATGACAGATGGAAGTGTTTATGGGAATTTTATTGATACGAATAACTTATCTGTATTAAACAGCTACGGCATTCCTGAGACTGGTACTTCGCTTGCTGGAAACACAACTGTTAATCTAAAGCAACCAAACTGTGTTGGTGGTCAGTGTGACCTTAATACGTTAAATCCAATCCAATATGGAGATGACGAAGGGTTTATGCAGAGTTGGGATCTTCAAGTAAACTACAGGTTTGAGGGAATTCTCACTACATCTGGCATTTCTTTCACGTCAGGTTATTTAGAGATTTCTTTCAACGATCTTTCTAATGATACCTTTTCTGGAGGGATACGAACTGCTATCAATACTGGCAATCCAAATGAAAAAACGCTTTTACATGCAGATTTGACTGGATCATCTATCAACGCGGCAAATTTGGATCTCTTTTTCGATGTTACATCTGCTGTAGACGATTTTTTCTGGATTGATAACGGTCGTGGAACTTATCTTGATCCGCACGACACGGCATTAACTGGCGAATATGCGACAATACGACTCGATACAAACATTGATCCGCCAATTCCGACGGCTGATAATTTGTTACTGCTCCCAGCCAACTTTCCTTTCACAACAGGTACACCTTACGCAGTAGCCGCAATTCGCCAAACTGAGCTTGATGGTTCGATCAGAATGGCGATTCCTGAGCCGGCAACGCTGGCATTATTAGGAATTGGATTGCTAGGTATTGGCGCTGTTGGTCGGCGCGGTAAATTATTTGGAATCTGAATGATAAAAACGTTAGCTGGAGTGTGTCATTTTGCACTTCAGTTATCGTGCTTTAATTAAATACTCTGCTTTTTTATAAATGTTGTCCAAGCTGGCGTCGTGCTATCCACAGCCCAAGCCATTGTAAAGGATTTTTATTTCCACCAGGTCTCCAAGTGACTGCTAACTTATTGCGATAGGCATCAAAATGTAATCCCCATGGCGCTGCGAATACTTTGCCACGCTTCAATAGTATTTTAAGTGCCTGTGTTGCTGCTATTCCCGCACACAATTCGCACGCCATTGGTGTTGATGGTCCGCGATGATTTGGTAAATCGACTCGCGTTGCATCTACTAGGTAATTCATTTGCAACATTGCAGGCGATAATCCAAGTAGAAAACGCAATAATTGTTCTGCTTCGGGCTGTCCTTCCAAACAAAAGTATTCCTCGAAACTCATTCGTCCGGGCAAAAAATTGAGTAGTGCTGATCCCATTCCAAGAGGCGCAGCGGTTATAGCTGGAATGCCTCGTTGCGCACAGCCAGCAAATACTTGTCGCCGTGCCTCTACTGCAAAAAAGTCTAATCCATCACAAACATCAACGCCTTCCAGAAAATCGTTCAAATTTTCGGCAGTTACACCTGTAGAAAAACGACGGATTTCCAACTCTGGATTGATGTCCAGCGCCATCTCTGCCATCACGTCAACCTTTGGTTGTCCCACATGACGTAAACTCGCACCCGCCTGACGATTGAAGTTTGCCAACTCAAACACGTCAAAATCTGCGATGTTAAATTTTCCGACACCCAGCCGCGTTAACGTCAATAAATGGCTGCCGCCCACGCCTCCCATGCCAGCAATCGCAATGCGCCGGGTACGCAAAAAAGCCTGCTCAGTTTCAGTTACCCAACCGATATTCCGTGAAAAAGCAAGGTCATAATCAAAAAAAGCGGTCATTTTTGGTCGCCCTTAAAATGGGTTGAAGACTTTCAGGACTGCTACCATGCAAGTTAAAACGCAATCTCAGCAGGATCATTTTTTATGTCAGGATTTTTTACACACTTTCAACGCCTGCTTTCAACATTGGTTTCAGCGGTACTACTAATCTCAACACATGCAAACGCAGCAACACTCGTGAATTGCTATGACCAAAAACGCGAAATGGTCACACGCACACATCCCGATAATTGTCAAGGTCAAACAGTGGGTGACGACGAAGCCAATGCAATTCGTGATCGACGTCGCGCCTATGTTCAACAATCTATTGATGCAGATAAAAATCCAATTATTGTTGGAAAGCGATTGATGAGCATCGGCGCAGGTTTTTTTGTGAATACCGAAGGAACACTACTTACCAATGCGCATGTCGTCAAAAACTGTGAAACTCTGATTGTTTCTCGTGCGGGTGGCGAATTGTTACCAGCACATTTAATCGCTATTGAGCCAAAAATCGATCTTGCCTTAATTGGGACTGATTTTCATCCTAAACAAAGTGCTGTTTTTGCGCCACCCGACGCGCCACTACCAACATCAGTTGCCATTATTGGCTATCCTAATCAGGGTTTACCGCCAATACGCCCATTATTAACCCAAGGTATTATCATGCCATCAAAATTAGAATTGACTTCATCTACACCAAGCCCGATTTCAATTCAAGCAGATGTTCGCCCTGGCAATAGCGGTGGACCAGTACTTGACGAATTTGGGCGAGTCATTGGTGTTATTTTTGCGGCGGTTGATACACCAGCGGTCTATAAGAATACAGGGCGCATTGTGCGTGATATTGGTATTGCAATTCCAAATCGTTTTTCGTTGGTGTTTTTAGAGCGCAATGCTATTACACCAACAATTTCTAAAAAAATTACAACGGAAACCTCGAAGCAAGATCGAATTCTCGACGAAGCTGGTTTATTCGTTGCTCGCGTAGAATGTTGGCGCACAAATTAAACTAAACGCGATGTACAATTAAACCGCACCCTTTCCAAACAACACCACTTCAACTGTTTCCACCAAAATTAATAGATCAAGAAAGATACTATGATTTTTAATGTAATAAAGATCATATTCGAGCTTACGCAGTGCGTCTTCTTCAGTGCTCCCATAAGGATAAGAAATCTGCGCCCAGCCCGTTAAACCGGGCTTTAACCGATGACGTGTCGCATAGTGTTCATATTTGCGCGTTAAATCAGCAACGAATTCGGGACGTTCTGGGCGTGGACCAACAAAACTCATTTCGCCTTTCAGCACATTAAAAATTTGCGGTAATTCATCAATTCGCGTCTTACGAATAAAGCGCCCAACGCGTGTAATGCGCGGATCATTTGTGACTGCCCACCGTGCACGCCCATCTGCTTCAGCATCAATGCGCATACTCCGAAATTTAATCACTTCAAAGGGTTCGCCGTTTTCACCAACGCGGAGTTGACGATATAAAACTGAATGACGAAATCCGCTTTCAATAAAAATAATTGCCGCCGTTAGCAACATTATTGGCCAAAGTAATGTAATAAAAATCAAAGATATTAAAACATCAAAAAAGCGTTTAATCAGCATAGTCATTAAACCATGCTCAAATCCATCTGAATGAATTAACCAACTTGGCGTTAGCAGCTCCAATTTAAGAACGCCCAACTCACGTTCAAAAAAACTTTGTTGCTCAAGCACTTGAATTCCACTCATACGACATTCGAGTAATTCTTCAATAGGTAATTTTCCGCGCCTGTCTTCAATTGCTAACACAATTTCATCAGCCTGTACTTCAATTGCAATTTGTATTAACGGCTTGTTGTGTTCAATCACTTTAATTTGGTTATTAACACGTTGTTCAGATATCGGAATAAACCCAACAATATCTAAGCGTTTTTGACTGGCAATCATCACTTGATTAGCAAGCTGAGAATCGCCAAAAACTAAAATACGGCGCTTAAAAATGCTGGGGTTAAAATAAAAGAAAATTAGCCTTAATGTAACTACTAAAATAAAAGAAAAAATTACTGTAAAAAATAAAATACTTCGCCATAAACCCAGCAATGGAAAGAAGAAAGATAAAGCAGCCAACACGAGCGAACCAAGCAGCAATGATAGTGTAATTCTAATAAGTGAGCCGGTTAATCCTTCCCGTAAACTAGCTTCATAAAGACCGGTCGCCCCCATTGTTAGCACAAAAATAAGTGAAATAACAATTGAGTAAATGAATAAACCAGTAGGTTCGCTTGTAGATTCAATATCAATAAACCACCAACGCAAATGAACACTAAGTTGAAAGGCAACTACAAAGATAATTGCCTCAATTCCTGCAAGCAGAATAAGCGGTACTCGCATGTAATGGCGAAAAATTCGAACCGAGTGCATATAGAATCTTCCGTTTACAGTTGAATAGTAATCTCTAATCTTGCCTATCATCAAATACGATGTATTGATGATAGGCATCATCTAAAATTATTTACTTTCAAATTTCGCCAAACAGCCAGTCGCAATCATTGCGATTCCAACTGTAAATAATGTCATTGTTTCGTAATCAAAAAGGTGATATGAACCGACCAGTTTCATTATCCCTGAAACGAAACAAATCAGTACTCCAAGCCAGCCAATAATAGAACCTACTATCGATAAAACGTTTTTCATTGTCATCTCCTAAATGGATTATTTGAATAAACTCAGGTTAACTTCAAAGCTGTTGCAAATCTTGCGGTTTAATTTCAACATGTCGCTGTGTTCCACGCATTCTTAACCAACTTTTGTAAGTTAAATGCCGCACCAATAATAAAAACGGCATTCGTAGCCAATGCGCCCGCAAATAAAGTAACCATCGTGCAAACACCGCTATTCGTTGCGGGTAATCAGGATGTTCCGGTAAAAGCGCCAGTGGCATTAACCAATCCATGAGCCAGCGTATAGGAAGTTTTGGTGCTGACTGTGTTAGAGATTGTAATACCGAGTTTGGGATTTGCACTGCAAGCAACCGTTGCGAATAACGCAAACCATAATACAGTATTCGCTCAAGCTGGAATTGTTGCGCACGTAGTACAAGACCTTTCCAAAATTTAGGCGTTGATCCGAAATGACAGAGTAAATCAGCAACATCAATTAAATCACGGAGTCGCAACCCCTCATTTGGATCTCCTTCCAATAATAAATGTACAAGTGCGTGTAATACCATGTCTTGTGCGCCAAGCACTCGTACTTGCGAATTTTTAATTGAATAAGATTCACTGAAAAGCATCATTGTATCGAGTTTCGTACCATAACGACTAGTGCGCGGTAATAGTGCATGATGAATATCAATTTCGCTCTCACGTTCACGGTGACGTAATGGCGGAATTTCGTGCATCCATAGTCGATAATAACGATCATCATAAGGACTTAACTGCGTTTTTAACCATCCGCGTTTAGTGAGTTTTTGCTCAACCTCAGCAATTCGTGAAATTGGTACTAAAATATCTAAATCAGCAAAAAAACGACCGGCAGAATTTGGCAATTTAGCAATGATATAAGCTGTGCCTTTAAGCGCAATAATGGGCACTTTTATTTCGTTTAATGCCCAAAGAATACGATCCAGTTCCCAAGTTAACACGGTATGGCGATGACGAACTAAATTATGTGCTGCTTGCAGTTGTGCAGCGGCAGCAGTTGGAATTGATTCGAGTAATTCTAATCGACTAAGATCAGCGTGTAAGCGACCAAGCAATCGTTTAGAACGAGCAATTCGTAATAGCAAATCCCAATCAGTAAGCGTAAGTTGTGGTAGCGTTTCTGGAAAGCGTACTGCATTGATTAGCAATGTACGCGCATTATGTGCTGGCGATTTAATCATGTGCATTGTGAGCCAATTCATCAATCGCCTGAACTGCTTGCGTTAAATCAGAATAAACCAATGAGTAACTGTCACAGTTTTGCACAATTTTTGCGACAGCATTAAAAGCTAACTCACCCAGAACTTCATAATTAAATGCGTTGGTTGCTAAGAGCATAAATGCACGATCTTTTGGTATTGATTCAAGATTTAAAAGTGCGCCAGATTGCCAACGTGGAAAGATAATCAAACTTGGCTTAACGGGTTCATTCATGCGCACAACACTATTCAATGGCGGGCGAACATGTGCCACAGTTCCCTTGTGAGTACCATAAAATAAAGGCCCGAAATGTGCGTTCGGTGCAAAAGCACGAATGACATCAATTGATTGATTTTTAAGTGAAATCAAACGCGGAAGCGGAATAAGCATAGCGTCTTCTGGGCGCACCAATCCAAACTCATCGGAAAATAAACGCCAATTAGAATGTGTTAATGCTGCGCATAATGTTGATTTTCCATGACCGGGTAATGCTGGGAGAATTAATCCGCACCCATTGCGTTCAACTACCGCAGCGTGAAGCATTAGAAAATGATGTGCACGAGTCGCAATACACCAATTGGTTCCCCATTCCAACGTTGGTAATGCCCGCGATACTGGAACATCAGTAAAAGGTGCGGGACCGTCTGCTGTGAAGCGCACTATTGGACGAACCCACCGGCGCGACCAAGATGCCCAATCTAATTTAACGCGGTAATCGTCAATGCCCAGTTCAGAATAAACTGGGTAGTGAGCGTAAAGATCGTGCAATAGCTCGGCGATTGGAGTACGAAGCCGAATACGGAACGGACCGCAGCCAAAACATAAGCCAGCAGTTGTTAGTCGCTGGCGCAATTCGACCAATGTCAGTTCGCTGACGTTCATGCTATTACATCTTCGTTGTGTTGGCATTGAACTAAACCAAGTTCATCAAAGCGCATCAATGAAGCAGCAACTTGATTGCGTAAATTGTCATCAATTGGGCAGTCAAATTCTGTTGCAACGCGCTCGCAAAGTTGATCTAGATTACTAGAATTGGCTTCAAGCTGCATCAGAATAACAACACCAAGCGGATTGAGAAAATGAGTTTCACCAGAATCCACTTGATAAAGTGCAGATTGCTCACTCCAGTGTTTCCAATGGAGAGATTGTTTAGAGTGAATACGCCAGATGTGCACAGCAGCTTAATTTAATTTGATAATTTAAATCATTATCTAATCAGATTATTGTTAGAGATGTCCACGCGGCGGAACTGAGAATGATGCTGTAGGTGTATCCACTCCCATCTGGCGGAGCCGGACAAGTGTATGTGTTATCGTCACCAGTAATGTAGCCATCAGCATTTGTATCATCTAAAGTAGCCGGAGTGCCATTGCCAATGCTTTCGCTATTTACTTTTCGGCCAGCACCGCCGTCACAAGTTTTAATGAGTTGAACGCAGTAATCGCCTCTCTCAGGTAAACTATCAGCGACATATCCTTTGATCCCTGTATTACAAGAAGCAGCCGCCATTAACGCGCCACTCCGCAAAGTCAAAATCACTGGCGCACCAAATGCTGCGCCTTTAAGTAAACGCCGCCGTGTCATTTTGCTGTTCAATTCATCCGCCTGAGTTTCCAATGCAATTGGTGCTTGCTCAGAATCATTACTGTTCAATGTGTCTTTATTCATATCAATATCTCAATGTCGAGAAATAAATGAAAAAGCAGTGGGTGATTACAATCAATTGACCGCCACTGCATCCAATCTCATAACCCTAATATAGCCTATTAACACGACCTTCGCGCAGCAATTCAGCCATAATTCGCCGCTTTTGTGCGAACTTGCCGCTGAGGACATGAATGAGCCGACTGAATCCCCGTCAAATCGACGCTGTGCGTTACACCGCCGGGCCGCTGTTGGTGCTGGCTGGCGCTGGCTCCGGCAAAACGCGAGTGATTACTCAGAAAATTGCCCACTTGATCGGCGAAATGGGAATGCAGGCGCGGCACATTCGCGCCGTCACCTTTACCAATAAAGCTGCTCGTGAAATGCGCGAACGCGTCAGCCAATCGGTCAAAGGACTGAATACTCGCGGACTGAATATCTCGACTTTTCATCGGCTTGGGCTTGATATTCTGCGCCATCACGCCGAACGCGCTGGCTTGCGCAGTGGATTCTCGCTGCTCGACGCTCAAGATGCCGAAGGGCTGATTAAAGAACATCTGCGCAGTATTCCCGCTGCGGAAAATATCAGTTTGTCTGCGGTGCAACAGCGTATCTCCAAGTGGAAAAACGATTTTGTCGATCCCGATCAAGCATTAAGCAGCGCTGAAGATGCGTTTGAAACGCGGCTGGCAGAACTTTATGCCGATTATGAACGCAGCTTAAACGCTTATAACGCAGTCGATTTCGATGATCTTATTTTGCGCCCAGCACGATTGTTTGCAACCCAGCGCGATGTATTGGAACGCTGGCAAATGCGCATTCGTTATCTATTAGTTGATGAATATCAAGATACTAACAGTGCGCAATATGAATTGGTTCGGCAACTGGCTGGCGCTCGCGGCGCGTTTACGGTGGTTGGCGATGATGACCAATCAATCTATTCGTGGCGCGGGGCGCGACCAGAAAATCTAGCGCGGCTTAAAGAAGATTATCCCATTCTGAAGGTCATCATGCTGGAGCAAAACTACCGTTCCAGTGCGCGTATTCTGGGCTTGGCCAATGCGTTAATTGCGCACAATCCACACGTGTTTGAAAAGCAATTATGGAGCGAACTTGACTCTGGCGAGCGTCCACGAGTGCTGCGCTGTCGAGATGAAACGCATGAAGCAGAACGGGTCGCCTCAGAGATGTTACGCTTGAAATTCAATGGAACAGCACTCGGCGACATTGCAATTTTATATCGCGGCAATCATCAGGCGCGACCATTCGAGCAGGTGCTGCGCCAGCACAATCTCCCGTATTTTCTGAGCGGTGGCACATCCTTTTTTACTCGCGCCGAAGTGAAAGACAACATGGCATATCTGCGGCTATTGGCGAATCCAGAAGATGACGCAGCTTTTTTGCGGATTGTGAACACGCCACGCCGCGAAATTGGTCCAACGACTTTAGAGCAATTGGCGGGATATGCCCGCGAGCGTGGCGGCGGATTGCTCGCTTTTTGTATTGCGCTCGATACTGAATTGATGCTTTCCGAGCAATTCACTGATCGCCAGCGTGAGCAGTTAATTCATTTTGCACGTTTAATTAAACATCATGCAGCTCGTGCAATCACTGACCCAATTGAAGCAATGAATGCGCTGATTCATAAGATTGATTATAAACTGTGGCTGCGTGAAATTGCTTCTACTCAAAAAGTCGCTGATCGGCGTTTTGAGAACGTCAATGATTTATTGAGCTGGCTTAAAAAATTGCACGATGGCGAATACAAAAATAAGACGCTGGCGGAAATGGTTGCGCATTTAATGCTGTTGGATGCGCTAGATCGTCAAGATGACGCTGATGCCGGAGATCGTATTCATTTAATGACGCTTCACGCTGCGAAAGGGCTGGAGTTTCCACACGTTTTTTTGGTCGGCATGGAAGAAGATTTATTGCCGCATCGCGTGAGTATCGACGATGACAGTATTGAAGAAGAGCGCCGCCTTGCTTATGTCGGCATTACTCGCGCCCGTCGCGCACTCACGTTCACTTTTGCCCGCAAACGCAAACGCTATGGCAAATGGGAACCCAGCACTCCGAGCCGCTTTCTGACTGAATTGCCGCGAGAGCAACTGGAATGGGATGGCGACTGCGCTCGTAGTCCAGAACAAAGTCGGACGCTGGCGCTGAGTCATTTGCGGAATTTGCGGGAAATGTTGAGTGACTGAATGCAGTAAATGATTTTTGACGTTATCGTGCGTAATCCGCATAATGTGCGGCTTGCGCCCGTAGCTCAGATGGATAGAGTACAGCCCTCCGAAGGCTGGGGTCACAGGTTCGAATCCTGTCGGGCGCGCCAAAATTTTGATGATTTAACTCAGGGCACATTGATAATGTGCCCTTTTTTTATGCTAAACAAATTCTAAAACCATTGGAAAGCATGAAAAAACGACCTCGCTGGTGCGCTGACAGTGCAATTCAATCACAGTGATGCCGACGTAAGTTGTTGGGTTGCTACGGCTACTGGCGAATAATTGGAAGCGTGGGAAGATATTGATGTCGGGATTGTGGTCGGCAGTTCGTATTAAACCTCGCCAAAAGTGAGACATAAATAAAGCATTGATTAGTCGTTTGCTTTTAGAGCGCGTTTCCTTTTCAACAATTGAATTGTACGCTTTAGCAGCGCATCTTTATCGGTCAATCATTTTTCAATAACTTCAATCAATACGACGATTAAATACGGTCATTACTGAGCGACAAGCTCGCTATTGCCAGAAATTAAGAACCAAAAAGCTGCTATTAAGTTGGTATAGTTTACGCATTTTTTAGAATAGAGAATCATAACAATGTGGATTTTAAGCGCAGCCGTCGCAACAGTCGGTGGACAATTACTGGGCGCAGATCAAGCCTTTACCGAAGTGAGCAGCGATTCCCGCGTGGATTGCAGCGGACATTTATTCATCGCGCTGCGCGGCGAACATTTCGACGGTCACGATCACGTTGCTGCCGCGCAAGCGGCTGGCGCAGTCGCCGCGATGGTCGATCATCCGCTGCCGGTGGACATTCCGCAGTGGGTGGTTGCGGATACGCGGCTGGGTTTGGGGCAACTGGCGCAGCGTGGCGGCAACGTTTCACTGGGCGCGTCATTGCGATCACCGGCAGCAACGGCAAAACCACGGTCAAGGAAATGCTCGCGGCAATCTTGGCGCAAGTCGGCTGGGTGCTGGCGACTCGCGGCAATCTCAACAACGACATCGGAATGCCGCTGACGCTGCTCTCGGTGCGGACTGAAGAATTCCTCGTGCTCGAAATGGGCGCGAATCATCCGGGCGAAATCGGTTATCTCAGCCGGATTGCCCAGCCGGATGTGGCGCTGATTACCAACGCTGGGCACGCGCATTTGGAGGGCTTCGGCTCGCTCGACGGTGTAGCAGCAGCGAAGGGCGAAATTGCGCAGGGTTTAAGTGAAACCGGCGTGTTGGTCGTGCCCGGCGATGCGCCTTATCTCGATTGTGGCGGGAATTGGCAGCGGGACGGCAAGTGCTGACGTTTGCTGTTGATGCGCCAGCCACGTGTCTACAACAACGGATTCGCTGCGAAGCCTTGGGATAAAGCGGGTTTTCGCACCGAATTTGTCGCCCGCAGCGGCGAGCGCCAGCTTTCGTTACTGCTCCATTTAGCCGGAGCACACAACGTCCGCAATGCGTTGGCAGCAACGCTGCGGCGCTGGCGCTCGGCATTGATGACACCGCGATTTATGACGGTTTAGCCACGCTGCAGCCGGTGAAAGGGCGGTTGTGTCCGCGCAAGGTCAAACGTGCGCGTGATTGACGACACCTACAATGCCAATCCCGATTCCATCGCAGCAGCCGTGCAGTGCTGGCGCAGTTGGACGGGCGGCGCTGGCTGGTGTGGCGATTTGCGGAATTGGGCGAAATGCAGCGCATTGCACGAGGAAATCGGGCATGTGACTCGCGCTGCCGGTATTGAACATTTGATAACGGTCGGACGCTCAGTGCTCGCGCCAGCTGCGTTTGGAGAGGCGGGCGGCATTTTGTCGATCAAGCACAATTGCTGGCGTGGTTAGTGCCGCAACTCCACGCGGCAGATCGGGTTTTAGTAAGGGTTCGCGCTCGCGCGGATGGAACATTGTTAACGCGCTGTGCGCTGGGATGGAAATTTAGAATGTTGCTGTATTTAACTGAATGGTGGCCGATTTTTATAGCGGCTTCAATGTGTTCCGCTACTCACGCTGCGGGCAATTTTGGGCGTGATGACGGCGTGATGATCGCGCTGGTGGTTGGACGACCGATGATTCGTCATCTGCGCAATTTCAATATCGGGCAAATGGTGCGCGACGACGGCCCGCAAAGTCATTTATCCAAATCCGGTACGCCGACGATGGGCGGCGCGTTGATTCTGGTTGCAGTGGCGATTAGCACGTTGCTGTGGGCGGATTTGAGCAACCGTTACGTGTGGATCGTGCTGCTGACCACGCTGGCATTTGGCGCGATTGGCTGGGTGGATGATTACAAAAAATTAGTGGAGCGCGATCCGCGTGGATTGATCGCCCGCTGGAAATACTTTTGGCAAACGCTCGCCGGACTCGCCGCTGCGATTGCGCTGTATGTCACGGCGCAGTCACCGGCGGAGACGGCACTGCTGATTCCGTATGCGAAAAACCTAACGTTGCAGCTCGGCCCGTGGTTCATCGTCCTGACCTATTTCGTCATCGTCGGCTCCAGCAATGCCGTGAACTTAACTGACGGTTTGGACGGGCTGGCGATCATGCCGACGGTATTGGTTGCCGGAGCGCTGGCGGTGTTGGTTTACGCGGCGGGCAATGCGCAAATTGCCAATTATTTATTGATTCCGCATTTGCCCGAAGTCGGTGAATTAATTGTGTTTTGCGCGGCATTAGTCGGCGCGGGCTTGGGCTTTTTATGGTTCAACGCTTATCCGGCGCAGGTATTCATGGGCGATGTTGGCGCATTGGCATTAGGCGCAGCGTTGGGCGTGGTCGCAGTCGCCGCCGGCAGAATTGGTGCTATTCGTCATGGGCGGCGTATTTGTATGGAAACTGTTTCCGTAATGATGCAGGTGATTTCATTCAAATTAACCGGTAAACGCATTTTTCGGATGGCACCGCTGCATCATCATTTTGAATTGAAAGGTTGGCCAGAACCGCGAGTGATTGTGCGGTTTTGGATTATCACGGTGGTATTGGTGTTAATTGGGCTGGCGAGTTTGAAAATCCGATGAATAACTTGATTGAAGCAATTGAAAATCCCCCCTGCCCCCCTTTTCCAAAGGGGGGAGAATTCACGTTAATTGTCGGGTTGGGTAAAACTGGATTGTCATGTGCGCGGTATTTAGCGCGGCATTCAAATCACGGGATTTTGGCAATAACAGATTCGCGTCCAAATCCGCCGGGTTTAGATGCGCTGCGCAATGAATTGCCGGAGTTAAAAATCGCCGTCGGTGGTTTTGAGCCGGCGTTGTTTACGGCAGCGACGCGCTTAATTGTTAGCCCCGGCGTGCCCATTAGCGAGCCGTTAATTCAACAGGCGTTGGCGCGAGGCGCGACGGTGCTCGGCGATGTGGAATTGTTTATTCAAATTGCGACTGCGCCGATTTGCGCGATCACCGGCAGCAACGGCAAAAGTACGGTTACGACGTTGGTGGGTTTGATGGTGGAGGCGGTTGGGCTGCGCGTGGCGGTCGGCGGCAATCTCGGCGAGCCGGTGTTGGAGCTGCTCGCGCCTGATGTTGATTTATATGTGCTTGAATTATCGAGCTTTCAATTGGAAACCACGCCCAGCTTGTGCGCGGAAGCGGCGGTGGTGCTCAACATCGCTGCGGATCATTTGGATCGGTATCCCGATCTGGCGGCGTATGCGGCAACCAAGCGCAGATTTATCGCAATGCACGGTGGCTGTGGTGAATCGGGATGATGCGGCGGTGGTGGCGATGCGGGAAATCCCCCCCGCCCCCCTTTTCCAAAGGGGGAGAAGAAAAGCCCCCTTAGGTTGGGGGATTTGAAATCGGCTTCACCCTCAACGCGCCAGCCGCCAGCGATTTCGGGTGCGCACGCTTGACGGCGCAACTTGGCTGTGTCGCGGCGAGCTGGCGCTGGTGCCTGCGTCCGAGGTGCGGATTCCCGGTCGCCACAATCTCGCCAATACGTTGGCGGCGCTGGCGCTGTTGACCGCCTGCGCACCTGATGCCGATCTCGCGCCAGCAGTGGACGTGTTGCGCCAATTCCCCGGTTGCCGCACCGCAGCGAATTGGTCGCTGAATTCAATAACGTGCGCTGGTTTAACGATTCCAAAGGCACGAATCCGGGCGCAACGATTGCGGCGTTGGAAGGTTTGGTGACGCCAGAATCGCGGCACGAGTGGTGTTAATTGCGGGTGGCGACGGCAAGGGCGCGGAATTTGCGCCGTTGGTGCCGGCAGTGGCGCAAGCTGCGCGGGCGGTCGTTTTAATTGGACGCGATGCGCCATTGATTGCGCGAGAACTTGCCGCCGATCCATCAACGCAGGCAATTCCGCGAGTGACGGCGATTGATATGGCTGATGCAGTAAAACAAGCGGCGCAATTAGCACAAGCGGGCGATTGCGTATTGCTGTCACCGGCTTGCGCCAGCTTCGATATGTTTAATGATTACACCCATCGCGGACGGGTTTTTATTGAAAAAGTACGGGAGTTGGTGCAAAGTGGGTGAAGTCACAATCCATGCGCTTTTTTAAGCGAAGGTGTGGTTTTGATGTCTTGATTGAGCGAAACGTATCTTAAACCGAGCTTACTTTTAATCCACAGGAACATTAAATGAAAACTGTATTCGATCCCTCAGTTGAAAAAACCTTTGAGAGATTTTTACCAAACACAAGAGATTCCCGCGAAACACTCACTGCTGCGCTCCAGATGAAAGAACAGCCAATTAAGGTGATTGCTTGCGGGATGCTTAACGCGGGCAAGAGTTCATTACTCAATGCGTTGACCGATCAACTTGAGAACGAGGTTTTTGCAACTGGTTCAGTTCGGACTACCACCAAAAAAGCAGAGCTGTCACATCATCAGTTTATTTTTACTGACACGCCGGGGCTTGATGCAACAGAAGCGGATGATAAGGAAGCATGGGAAGTAATACGAATTGCTGACGTATTGCTATTTGTACACAATCCTGCAAACGGCGAATTAGATGAACTGGAGATCAAATTTTTGCAACAACTCGCTAAATTGCCGTGCGCAACGCAGGGATTAGAACAGCGGTTTTTGTTAGTTCTGAGTCATCTTGATAGCCATGCGCAAGATATAGAGAACACAGCAGAGACCATTCGTGGTCAGATTAAGAAGTATTTGGAATTTGAACCGCAAACGTTTTTCGTGTCATACACAACTTATCGCAAGGGCTATTTAGAGAATAAACCACCATTGACAGAACATAGCCGCATTCCGATCTTGAGGGATCATTTGCTCGGTCAATTTAATCATTTGAAAGCAACTGCACTGAAATTGCGTCAGGATCGCATTACAGAGATTAAAGCTGAGTTATCCAGTGCATTAGACCAACAGATCAAGACTCGCAGTGAACGAATTAAGTGGATGAATGAGAGAACTGCTAAAGCAAACTCGGCGCTTAAAACCGCTTTTGAGCAATTTGCGCAGCGGACTCAGAAACGATTGACGGATTATGATAAAGAGTATTGAATGAATTGCGGCTATAAATCTGTGTCTTAACGTCATTGTGCAAATGCAAAAAACACAGTTTGAGTGCTCTCGCTGCGGTGTGTGCTGTCAGCATCTTGAGCGCAATGCGCTTTACGCTGCATTGCATCGCGGCGACGGCATTTGCCAACATTTCAATGCTGAACAGCGAGAGTGTTCAATTTATGAAAACCGACCGTTATTGTGCAGAATTGATGAAGCATACACCGCATTTTTTGTTGAATTATTTTCAATAGCAGAATATCATCAGCTCATGCGAGAAAGTTGTGCATTTTTACAATCACTACCACCGAAGAAATAGAGGAGAAACATCATGCCCATTCCGTTATTGATTTGGGGAGCCGTTGCGGGCGCAACAGCTCTAGCGGCAGCTTTTGCAGTAAAAAAAATTAACGAGGATAGTGAAAGTAGTTCCAGCAGCTCCGACGAGGAATGCAGAAGGCTGGAGCGTCAAGCAAAAGAAGAACGCGCTCAAAAAGAACGTGATTTAATAATTCTGCCTCAGGTGAATAAAGAACTGACTGGTCTGTACGAAGAACATATCTCAGGAACCAATCCAATACAGGTTTCCAGTTTTGATAAACTACGAGAGGCGTTTAAGACCAATCCGCAGAACAATCCGATTTTACGCCAACTGCAACAACAGATGAATGAATCAAAAGATGCAATTAAAGGCCGTCAGGAAATCTTGCTTTTGGAACAAGAGTTAAACGCATTGCGTATGGCGCGGCAAGCAGTAGCCGGCTTGACTGCGGATTAAATCTGCTCATAGCAACTATACTGAAAATAAGGTGATTTATGGGCTGGAAAGGATTGATTATTGGTGGGCCTATTGGGTGGTTGATAGAAGAAGCCTTAAGCGGAAGCAGCTCAAGCTCCAGCAGCTCCGATGAGGAGCGTAGACGATTGGAGCGTCAGGCGAAAGAAGAACGCGCTCAAAAAGAACGCGATTTCATTCTATCTTGTGTGAAGACAGAACTGACTGGTCTGTGCGAAGAGCATGTATCAGGAGCCAATTCAATACAGGTTTCCAGTTTTGATAAACTACGAGAGGCGTTTAAGACCAATCCGCAGAACAATCCGATTTTGCGCCAACTGCAACAACAGATGAACGAATCACAAGACGCAATCAAGGGACGGCTAGAAATTTTACGTTTGGAACAAGAGTTAAACGCATTGCGTCTGGCAAAACAAGCATTGAGTGAATTAGACTTGGAGTCATTTTGATGGCGACTGATACACGCTGTGAACGGCGAGATTTCCTTGCTGCATTGGCTCAATTGCGCAGCGATTTTAACGCGGCGAAGGTTGATATAAAAACTCGTGAGGAGACATTAGAACGTGCTCTTGTGAATTAGTAGGTTCGGTATCAATTGCTTCAAATAATTCGGATTAAAAAAGGATAACAGCTCGCTCGGCAAGCAGTTGACAACACCAACAAAAAAATACTGCCAGTTTAGAAAACTGGCGTAAAGATGTGAATCGCTATCAACGCAATACTGAATTTCGAGAGAATTTTGGTGATTCGCTACTGGTTTATGTCTATGGCAAGGTTAAGGCGGGAAAGAGTTCTATTGGGAATTATGTTGCCTATGGACATGGCGATCCGCACCGCTCAATTATTGATGCGGCTGAACCGACACCTGAATTCTTTTTTTGAGGAAGCAAAGAGAATGCAGAAAAAACAGAGCGGCTGCATTAGATGCAAAACGTAATTTAGCCGAACAACGCAAGTTTGCCGTTGGCGCTTGTGAAACAACTGCATCTATTCAAGGGTTTAAACTGTCTGGTCTCACTTGGATTGATTCACCGGGATTGCATTCCAAAACCGGAGAAAATGGCGGACTGGCACAGGATTATGTTGACGCTGCTGATTTGATTTTATACCCAATGAGTTCGAGTCAACCCGGACGTAAAACCGATTTAGAGGAAATTGCTGATTTGCTGCAAAAAGGCAAGCGCGTTGAAGTGGTTATTACTCGCTGCGATATGACCGATGTGGATGTAAATGATGCTGGAGAACTGGTTTCTCAACTTGTCATGAAATCGGAGGAGGATCGTAAAGAGCAGAGCGATCATGTTTATAAGGAGATCGTTAAACAAAAACAGCGCGATGATCAATTAGAGGTGTTGACGGTTTCTGTCCGTTATGCTGAAGAACATGACGATAATTCTGCTGAACTTGAAAAGAGCGGTATGAACGCGCTGTTTCGCAAGCTCACAAAATTAACGCAATCTGAAGGTGTGCGATTGAAAGAAAAAACGCCTGGCAAATAACTTACGAGCGTTTGTCAATTATTCACACTGGTAGTTTATCGGTTGAAAAACTGCGCAGTGAGCTTGAGCCATTGGAAAAAAGCATTGCAAACACGCGTCAATTGAAGCAAAAGCAAACCATCGTTATTGGGCCAGTGCTGACTGAACTTAACCCATTGATTGAGACGCTGTACAGAAAGAGAAAAACGGCGCGATATAAAGGCGCTTGAAAAAACCTGCACAGAGCATCTTCAGCGCATTGTTTCA
Source organism: Chromatium okenii (assembly GCF_002958735.1). GTDB lineage: Bacteria > Pseudomonadota > Gammaproteobacteria > Chromatiales > Chromatiaceae > Chromatium > Chromatium okenii_A. The sequence continues at coordinate 640,267 of NZ_PPGH01000035.1, forward strand.
AATCATGTTGATATGGCGCTCCGCGAAATTTTTAATGAAACGCAGAGCGTAATAGATAACGCAGTGCGTTTTCAGGAGCTTAAACAGCTACCCGAATTTCGTGATAATTTTAAGGATTTCAGATTCATACCAATAAAAACAGTGGTTTTTGGACTTGGGATTGCTGCATTAGCCGGAGGAGTGTGTTTTTTTTAGGCGGTCCACCGGTGCAGCATTAGGTGCTTCGCTTGCTGGCGACTTGGTGGTGCAGCAGGCTCGGCGCTTACGGAACAAAAACCGAACGTGTCAATCTCGGCAATAACATGCAAGATGTTTTGGCTGAAACAATGAACATTTTTAGTGAAGCGGCTCATAAAACTGTTGATACTGCTTTTGCAGAAATGGACAACAATTTCCTCAAACCCATTGAGCAGCAAGCGCAGACAGTCAACGCGGCACTTGATCATTTTGTGAACATTTTAGAAAAAGAGGTTTATCCCCCGATGAAAACAGCAATTAACACAGTGCAAGAAATTTTGCATGAAGGTGAGCCAATTTTAAGCACTTATCTTGATGCAGCAATGATCAAGATCGTTACTGATGACGTTCAAAAAAAAGCGATTGATGCAACACCAGTGGTTATGGTGTTTGGTGTTTACAACGCGGGAAAAAGTACGCTGCTCAATGCCATGCTGGGTGAAGAACGCGCCTCAATGGCAGATAAACCAGAGACAGATAAGTGACGCCTTATGAATGGCGCGGCTTCACGATTTTAGATACACCGGGAATTGATGCGCCAATTGAACATGAGAAGTTTCACGCGAGCAATTGGAACGTAGCGATGTGGTGCTGTTTGTGTTGAGTAATGATGGCACTTTTGAAGAACAAAAAATTACGATGAAATGTGCGACATTCTGGCAGCAAAAAAACCGCTGCTGGTGATTGTCAATAATAAAAGCGGGCAATCTGAAGCCGATCCTGATTATCGTCATCTATACGATACTGTTGCTAACAAATCTGAACGCAGCAGCCAAAACAACGTGAGCTGTCTCAAAAAGTGTCAATTTTTCTCATCAATGCAAAAACTGCGTTGAAAGGACGATTGGAGAATAAAGAACAACTCGTTATACATAGCAATCTGCCAGCACTTGAAAATGCGGTTGAGAACTGCTTAAAAAACTGTGATGCGAATAAACTTGCCAGCGTGCTGGGCGAGCGCGTGAAGTCATTGATTGATGAGCACTGAAAAAACTGGATCAACAAGAAAAATCTCCAGAATCTCAGTTATTGGCTGGTTTGCAAGAATCGGTGCAGGGTGAAAAATTACGCACGAGAGCAGCAATCACGTTGGCAATTCGTAGCGTAGTCAAATCATTTTCGCCAGAGTTATCGCGTGGCGGCTGAATCTGGTGATGAAAGTCGCGCTAAGGCTGCATTTGAAAATGCGATTTCTGGGGCTACTCATGCAATAGAAAAAGAACTGGGAATAGCGAACGATAACCTGATTGCATTGGGTGAAAGACTCACGGCTGCTGCGTGGCAGTGAATACCGATTCAACGAGCTTATCATTACCGACAAGCAACAACGAACTCGTCGGTCAAAGTGATTCAAAGCCGTTATTTCCAGTTGAAGATGTCATGCGTGGTTTAACGTCTAAACTGACGCAGGAAGGTGTCAGCAAGCGACTAAAACAGCAGTTCATGCAACTCTTACGCTTGCTAAAGATTGGCTTCCCAGTTTAATGACATTGAAAAAATGGCAGAAGGTTCAACTTCTGGCAACCTGCGATTAGTATTAGTGGTATTCGTGATTATTATAAAGCGCAGGAAGAAACAGGCACAAATTCGGCAGATGGAAGCACAGGCACGCGCAATTCAAGACGCGGTTGAACAACAGGCAACTCGTTTAGAAAGAGAGTTTGAAGATGGTTATTTAGCAGCAATTAAACAAGCATTTGCGCCAATTGAAACGGCTTTTATTGAACAATCCCGTGCTTTAGATCAGAAATCACAAGCATTGACTTCAGATCGCGCGCATTGAATCAATCAAATATCGGCTGTCTTCTATTTAAGTTGTCATCAGTATTGCACGATGCCAATTCCTCCCGCTCCAATTCGCTATACCTGCCCTAATTGCGGTTGGTCAAAAACCGTAACGCCTAAAAGTGATGTGTTATTTGCGGGTGAGTTCTTTAGAGCTTGCCCGCGTTGTCACCACACGCCATTAGACACTCGTCAATTGTCAACATCATCCATCCAGCATTTAATCCAGCAGATCAAAAGCGTTTTACGCTAACCGATCAGCTTAATACCGCATTTTATACACAAGAAGGTCACAATGGCTATCAAAAAGAATATAAAGTTTGATTTACCTATCGGTGGCATTCGTGCAAAAAACATGCAGGAAATAAGAGAGCATTTTACGCTTGAGATTTTAGAATATGCGCGTAATGGTACTTTAGTAAAATGGTTGCGATCGCGTAAGTTAGAAGATGAACTGACAGCAGTTCAAGCGTTATTAGAATTAGATGATGATGCGCTGTTTTCAGGGTTATGTACCGTGTTTTCCGTTTCACCACGACAAAACTTACTGACTGCCTTGGCTCAATTGCGTGGTGAGTTTAATGCAGCAAAGGTTGATGTTTCACCACGACAAAACTTACTGACTGCCTTGGCTCAATTGCGTGGCGAGTTTAATGCAGCAAAGGTTGGTATAAAACCTCGTGAGAAAACATTAGAGCGTGCGCTTAGTGAATTGGCACGCTCGGTATCAATTGCTTCAAATAATTCGGGATTAAAAGAGGATAACTTCCTCACTCAAGCAGTTGCCAACACCAACGAAAAAATAACTGCCAGTTTAGCAAAATGGCGAGCAGATGTGAGTCGCCAGCAACGGAACACTGAATTTCGAGAGCAGTTTGGTGATTCACTACTGGTTTATGTCTGTGGCAAGGTCAAGGCCGGAAAGAGTTCGATTGGGAATTATGTTGCCTACGGACATGGCGATCCAAACCGCTCAATTATTGATGCGGCTGAACCGACACCTGAATTCTTTTGTGAAGCAATCGCAGAAGATGCAAAAAAACCAGAAGCGGAATTAACAGCGGCTGAATTAGAAGAAAAACGTAAATTAGCCGCACAACGTAATTTAGCCGAACAACGCAAGTTTGCTGTTGGCGCTTGTGAAAGAACTGCATCTATTCAAGGGTTTAAACTGTCTGGTCTCACTTGGATTGATTCCCCTGGATTGCATTCCAGAACCGAACCAAAAGGTGAATTGGCACAGGGTTATGTTGATGCTGCTGATTTGATTTTATACTCAATGAGTTCGAGTCAACCCGGACGTAAAACCGATTTAGAGGAAATTGCTGATTTGCTGCAAAAAGGCAAGCGCGTTGAAGTGGTTATTACTCGCTGCGATATGACCGATGTGGATGAAATGATGCTGGAGAACTGGTTTCTCAAATCTTAATGAAATCGGAGGAGGATCGTAAAGAGCAGAGCGATTATGTTTATAAGAATATTGTTCAGCTTGAACAAAAACAGCGCGATGATGAATTAGAGGTGCTGACAGTTTCAGTCCGCTATGCCGAAGAACATGACAATAATGCTGATGAACTTGAAAAGAGCGGTATGAATGCGCTGTTTCGCAAGCTCACAGCATTAACGCAATCTGAAGGTGTGCGATTGAAAAAAGAAACGCCGCTCAATAATTTACGAGCGGTTGTCAATCATATTCTCACTGGTGATTTATCAGTTAAAGAACTGCGCGATGATCTTACTCTGCTGGAGACAGCTATTGAAAAGTCTGATTTCAAACTTTCACGAAAAACCATTGCTTTTGAACAAATGAATGAGAATTTTCTCAAATCCATTGAACAGCAAGTGCAGACAGTCAATGCGGCACTTGATCGTTTTGTGAACATTTTAGAAAAAGAGGTTGATCCGCGATGAAAACAGCAATTAACACAGTGCAAGAACTTTTGCATGAAGGTGAGCCAATTTTAAGCACTTATCTTGATGCAGAAATGATTAAAACCGTTACTGATGACGTTCAAAAAAAAGCGATTGATGCAACACCAGTGGTTATGGTGTTTGGTGTTTACAACGCGGGAAAAAGTACGCTGCTCAATGCCATGCTGGGTGAAGAACGCGCCTCAATGGCAGACAAACCAGAGACAGATAAGGTGACGCCTTATGAATGGCACGGCTTCACGATTTTAGATACACCGGGAATTGATGCGCCAATTGAACATGAGAAGGTTTCACGCGAGCAATTGGAACGTAGCGATGTGGTGCTGTTTGTGTTGAGTAATGATGGCACTTTTGAAGAACAAAAAACTTACGATGAAATGTGCGACATTCTGGCAGCAAAAAAACCGCTGTTGGTGATTGTCAATAATAAAAGCGGGCAATCTGAAGCCGATGCTGATTATCGTCATCTATACGATACTGTTGCTAACAATCTGAACGCAGCAGCAGAACAACGTAAGCTGTCTCAAAAAGCGCCAATTTTTCTCATCAATGCAAAAACTGCGCTGAAAGGACGATTGGAGAATAAAGAACAACTCGTTATACATAGCAATCTGCCAGCACTTGAAAATGCGGTTGAGAACCGCTTAAAAGACTGTGATGCGAGTGAAATTGCCAGCGTGCTGGGCGAGCGCGTGAAGTCACTGATTGATGAGGCATTGAAAAAACTGGATCAGCGAGAAAAATCTCCAGAATCTCAGTTATTGGCTGGTTTGCAAGAATCAGTGCAGGGTGAAAAATTACGCACGAGAGCAGCAATCACGTTGGCAATTCGTAGCGTAGTCAATCATTTTCGCCAGAGTTATCGGGTGGCGGCTGAATCTGGTGATGAAAGTCGCGCTAAGGCTGCATTTGAAAATGCGATTTCTGGGGCTACTCATGCGATAGAAAAAGAACTGGGAATAGCGAACGATAACCTGATTGCATTGGGTGAAAGACTCACGGCTGCTGCGCTGGCAGTGAATACCGATTCAACGAGCTTATCATTACCGACAAGCAACAATGCACTCACTGATCAAGGTGATTCAAAGCCGTTATTTCCAGTTGAAGATGTCATGCGTGGCTTAACGTCTAAACTGACGCAGGAAGGTGTTCAGCAAGCGACTAAAACAGCAGTTCATGCAACTCTTACGCTTGCTAAAGATTGGCTTCCCAGTTTAATGAAGGGAGTTGGTGTTAAAACCATTGAAAAAATGGCAGAAGGAGCTGGTCAACTTCTAGGCAAAGCAGTTCCTTTTATTGGACCTGCGATTAGTATTATCAGTGGTATTCGTGATTATTATAAAGCGCAGGAAGAAGAGCAGGCACAAATTCGGCAGATGGAAGCACAGGCACGCGCAATTCAAGACGCAGTTGAACAACAGGCAACTCGTTTAGAAAGAGAGTTTGAAGATGGTTATTTAGCTGCGATTAAACAGGCATTTGCGCCAATTGAAACGGCTTTTATTGAACAATCCCGTGCTTTAGATCAGAAATCACAAGCATTGACTTCGGATCGCGCTGCATTGGAATCAATCAAATATCGGCTGTCTTCTATTTAAGTTGTCATCAGTATTGCACGATGCCAATTCCTCCCGCTCCAATTCGCTATACCTGCCCCAATTGCGGTTGGTCAAAAACCGTAACGCCTAAAAGTGATGTGTTATTTGCGGGTGAGTTCTTTAGAGCTTGCCCGCGTTGTCACCACACGCCATTAGACACTCGTCAATTGTCAACATCATCCATCCAGCATTTAATACAGCAGATCAAAAGCGTTTTACGCTAACCGATCAACTCAGTCGCGGCAGTGATGACGAAAAAACCTATTCTCTATATCTATACGACGTAGCGACCGGTGGCGCAGGTTATGTCAGTCAAATGCCTTCTTCAGAGTGCCGGACAAGACAACCAATCGCCATCTTTTTGATTTAGTGTGTCAAAAACACCAGATTGAACATCACCTGATTCCCGGTGTAAGCATTGAACAACTATAAGCGTTGAACAACTGGCAGCAGAAAGAACCCGAATGCTTCAAAAAACAGGTCTACAATCTTTTGGTTCTGACAGTCCTGCCGATCGGTAGATTGCCACTTAATTTTAGTTATGGTGCAGCGATGTCCGAAGCCATCATTCTTCTTTCCAATTGTCGTGATCGCCTTGCGCAAGGCGTGATGACTGCCTTTGTTCAGCACGTCGGACGCGCCAGCGATGAATTTCTCAATCTGGCGGATCGGGCGACCACGCAAGAACAGCAGCAAATCTATTTTGCAGCGATGAGTTTTCTCAGCCATCGCACGCAAACTTTAATTGATCAATTTCAACGCAGTTACGCCACTCATTTTGACGCCACCGCGAACCAGTTGCGTTCGGTCGCGCCAGCGCCAACCGATTTTGCGCTGCCTGACGAATTAACGTTGATTGATCCTGATGATTTTGAACGTGATTTAGCCATCAGCAAAATTGCCACTCGTGCTGCGTTTAATTGTTCACAGCAGCTCGTCGCGTTGGATCGACGAATGGCGGTTGCGTTCGGTCGCGCCAGCGCCAACCGATTTTGCGCTGCCTGACGAATTAACGTTGATTGATCCTGATGATTTTGAACGTGATTTAGCCATCAGCAAAATTGCCACTCGTGCTGCGTTTAATTGTTCACAGCAGCTCGTCGCGTTGGATCGACGAATGGCGGTATTGCTGCAAGTGCAGCGTCTGAGCCAAGACGATAACCCGTTGTATCCCGGCGCTTTATTTAATGCGCTGGTGCACGCGCTCGGCGAATTGGGCGTAGAACGCGGATTAACGCTGGCGCTGCTGCAAGCATTTGAACGGCACACCGCCGCAGCATTGCCCGGCTTATACGCTGATCTCAACCGTTATCTCGCAGAAGCAGGTGTGCTGCCGACCATTCCCGTGACTGCGCCAGCAACACCAAACATCGCCGGTCAATTCAGCGGTGGCGCGGCAGCAGGCGGTTATGCGCCACGAATGGTCGCGCCAGCCGCTGCTTCGGCATACAACGTTGGCGGCGATGGCGCACCGCTCGTTAATGAAGACGTTTTTAGTCAATTATTACAAGCCATTCAAACCGTTAATCGCGCTGCGCCAATGCAGGAAAATTGGTCAACCGCGCGTTACCAATGCCACCCGCAGCGATGCACACCAGTGCTGCGCCAGCGGTGAGCATTCATCAATTGATGGACGCGCTGGGCAATTTGCAGCACGGTCAACTTGATCCGCGCACCATGCCCGGCGTGGGCATGGTGCAAATGGCATCGCCGTCGCAGCAGGACAATTTGCTGCGGCAGATTCGCGCCACACCAATGGCGAGTCGGTCGCATCCGATGGACGCGATGACGATTGACATCGTGTCGATGCTGTTTGACGCGATTTTTAATGATCCTGATTTGTCGGCGACGCTGCGGGCAGAAATTGCCAAATTGCAAATTCCAGTGCTGAAAGTCGCGTTGATTGATAAGACTTTTTTCTCTGATCGTAAACATCCGACGCGGCGCTTGCTCGATACCATCGCCAATTCCGGCATCGGACGCGGCGAGCAGGATGAATCGCGGTTGACGGCAGAGATTTGCGCGATTGTCGATAGCGTCGTGAGCGAGTTTGACTCTGATACGCAAATCTTCAGTGCGCAGGTGCAGCGACTGGAGGCGTTTCTCAAAGAGGAAGAAGGACGCGCCCGCGATAACGCCGAGCAGATGGTCAATCAATTGGCGTCGGTGGAGCGCAAGAAGTTGCGTTGCTTCGTGCTAATTCCGCCGTGCAATCGCGCCGTGAACGACCGATGCCGCCGTTGATTAGCGATTTTCTGGAGCGGCATTGGCGGCTGGTGTTGGTGGATATTGATTTGCGCAATACGGACAACAGCGCCGATTGGCAGGAAGCAGTCACGCTGATGGATGATTTGATCTGGAGCGTGGAATTAAAAACCAGTGCGGCGGAGCGTGAGCGGTTGCTGGCGCTGCTGCCGAATTTGCTCAAACGCTTGCGGCAAAATCTGGAGCAATTGAAGCTGGATGAAGCCTGGGATGCGTTTTTTCGGGAATTAATTCGGTTGCACATGGCGGCATTGCGGGCTGATCCGACGCCGGTTGCGCCGGTTCCTCCCGTGATGCCGGTTGCAGTGACACCCACGCCAGCGCCAGCGGTTGCTCCACCGCCAATTGCGCCCAAAACCAACATTGCACCGCCGCCAGTTGCAGCGCCGCCACCGGTGATTTCGCTGTCAAAACAAGATGTTGCTCCGATAGTTTCGCCGGTGATTCCCATCGCGCCAGCTTCACCGATTCCACCGCTGGCTGCCGTGCCGGTGACGCCGCCATTGCCGATAACGCCAACCGCTGCGCCGCTCGCTGAAATGCCGCAAGACCCGCATTTACGATTGGTGCAGGCGTTGGAAGTGGGCGCGTGGATTGAATTTCAGAGTCTGCGCGGAACCCGCAACACGCTGCGGCTCAATTGGGTGAGCGATTTAAAACGGGTGTATTTATTCACGAATCGGCAGGCGAAAATGCGATGACGCTGGCGGCGACCAGTCTTGCCGATCATTTGCGCAAGGGTACGGCGCGGTTGCTCAGTCAAAATCCGTTGACGGATCGTGCAGTGGCGCAGGTATTGGAAAAGTTTAGAACTGCGACGCCAGCGTGATAAGGCAGTGGAATTTTGGATGAGTTTTAGACACAAAAAAATGACACCAAAAGATGCTGTGGTGTCATTTCATGTCATTGCAGATTACGCAGCTTTGCGGCGACGGCTGGCAGCAAAACCTAATAAACCAATTCCGAATAAGCCGAGGGTTGCTGGCTCAGGAATTCTGCCACCAATGGCGAATTCATTAAAAAGTGGGTCATTAGGATTTCTGAGATGATTTTCAATGGCAGTATTAAAATCAAATAAGAAAGCTGAAGTCAGAGTAATGGTTCGGTATTTACCAGTATCATCCGTGGAATACCAACGTTGACCATAGACATCACCGCTGCCGAGATCATTAAAGGCTGCAACGCCGCCGGTTCCAGCCTGTAAAAGATCAAGTGACGTTGTGACATCAAAGAGTTTGTAATCTTCCCACCCTGAAACATCATAACTATAGAGGGTCAGCGTGGCGGAAGAGAAAGTGACTGGAATAGTAAACGTGGAAATGTCGAATAGGAACCAGTTGTGCGGCCCATACGGATCATCATCAACCATGTAATTAGTATTATCTGGATTATGGTATCCAGTCCAATAATACCAGCCACTATCAGTAGCCCCAAGCGAAGTATTACCATCAAGCGTTAGCACTACATCTCCTGGATTCAAACTACTCGATCCGAAAATAAAAGCACTGGCGGGTTGAACTGAACCAAGCGACAACAAAAGAACTGCGGCAACAAACGAAATCAATTTGATCTTGTTCATGGTCTAAACCCCCTCATAAAGGAATTAAACTTAATTTCACCTTTTCAATTGATTAAAACGATTGCTTGTAATGCGGAGTGCGGGGAAACGCATGACACCACAAGATGTTGTGGTGTCAATGGTGATTGCAGATTACGCAGCTTTGCGGCGACGGCTGGCAGCAAAACCTAACAGACCAATTCCGAGTAAGCCGAGGGTTTCTGGCTCAGGAATGGTTTTTTCACTATACGTATAAACAACACGAGCACCTGCCGCAGCTTCAAGATCGACGCTCACTGAGCCTTGACCACTTAAGCTAATAGTTTGGGAGCCAACAGCTAATGCACTGAGTAAAAAGGTTCCGCTACCCAGAAATTGTTGAGCTGAAGAACCAGTATAGGTAACAAGAGCATCATCATAAACCCCCGAACCCGATAAACCACCGCCAACATCAATGTTAAGTGCTGGTGAGCCAGGCATAACGAGACCCGTTCCAACATTCGCCATAGCAATTGGGTTCAGTGAGATGTTAATACTACCTACAGTAGATGACATTAAAAGGGAACCTGATACAACATCACTTGGCGTACCATAAATCAAAGGAGTAGTGCCCGTATTGGTAATGGTTGTCAAACCGCGTGCCCAAGCCTCACCATATACTTCCACTTTCTCGAGAACCCGAGTGCCACCTAAATCATCGAATAAATTAAGAAGTAAATTGCCACCCGCCGTAGGAACTCCAAAGGTGAGTCCTGTTGTATCCCAGTTTGTATCAGAGAAACCAATGCCAGTTGCTGTACTTGTAATTGTGGCGGCATAAGAACTCGCAGCAAACAGGCTGGCGGATAAAGCGAGAACGCCTAGTGTTTTGTTCATAATAAACCTCGTCGTTAAATAGAAAGTTGATTCAGTGCAGTTGCAAATCTAGTTCAAGTGCAAACTGTGGAGCCACTTTTCTTAAAGCACAGCGTATGCCAATTTATAAATAACCTTTTATTTCAATCTGTTAATTTTTTGACTTCTGCCAATCTACGGCTCCAGCAGGGCAAAGTGTATAAAAAATCGACACGTTGACGCGCCAGAATCACCACAAATCCACTCAATACCGCGCTATCAAAACCTTTCCGCCAATTTACACCTGTAAAGAAAATCGACACCTGCATCCTGCCGCTTGGTGCGCAAACCACGCCGCCCTCAATCACAGTGTAGAATGCGCCGCCGAATCATACGGTCAGCGCCCCCGCTGTGACGCAGCGACGCGACGCCGACATCCATCATTTTTCATCCAACTTTGCGCGGGCACTGCGTTTATGACCGACCTAACCAACGACACTTTCCTTCGTGCACTTTTGCGCCAACCTGTTGATTACACGCCAGTATGGATGATGCGCCAAGCTGGGCGCTATTTGCCGGAATACCGCGCCACTCGCGCCAAAGCCGGCAGCTTTATGGAATTGTGTAAAAATTCTGAACTCGCCTGCGAAGTCACGCTGCAACCGCTGGAGCGTTTTCCGCTCGACGCGGCGATTTTGTTTTCCGACATTCTCACCGTGCCGGATGCGATGGGACTGGGGCTGTATTTTGCGGAAGGTGAAGGCCCGCATTTTGAGCGCCCAGTACGCACGCAGCGGATGTAGCGCGAATCGCCGTGCCCGACCCAGAAGGCGAATTGAAATATGTGATGGACGCCGTTTCGACCATTCGCCGCGAGCTCAACGGGCGCGTGCCGTTGATTGGTTTTTCCGGCAGCCCGTGGACGCTGGCGACCTACATGGTTGAAGGCAGCGGCAGCAAAAACTTTTCTCAAATCAAAGGCATGATGTTTGATCGCCCGGATTTGCTCCACAGCCTGCTCGATAAAACCGCGCAATCGTCACGAGCTATCTCAACGCACAGGTTGCTCGCGGCGCACAAGCTGTAATGATTTTCGACACTTGGGGCGGCGTGTTGGCTCCGGCGAATTATCGGGAATTTTCGCTGGCTTACATGCAGCAAGTGATCGAAGGCTTAACCCGCGAAGCCGAAGGGCGCAAAGTTCCAGTGATTCTGTTCACCAAAAACGGCGGGCAATGGCTCGGCGACATGGCGAAAACCGGCTGCGACGCGCTGGGCGTTGATTGGACGACCGATCTGGCTGATGCGCGGCGCATGGTCGAAGATCGCGTCGCGCTGCAAGGCAATCTCGACCCGTGCTCGCTGTACGCCTCGCCTGAATACATCCGCGACGCAGTCGCCAAAGTGCTCGCCAGCTACGGACACGGCACGGGGCATGTCTTCAATCTCGGCCACGGCATCACGCCCGATGTAAATCCCGAACACGCTGGCGCAATGGTTGCCGCAGTACACGAATTAAGCCGCGCATATCATTTGGCTTAAATCCTAAATTCTAAATCCCCCCAACCCCCCTTTTGCAAAGGGGGGCTTTTTATCCCCCTTTAATAGAAGTGATAATTAATTTTCAAAGCGGGCTTTTCTCCCCCTTTGAAAAAGGGGGCAGGGGGGATTTAAAATTCCAATCACTTGTTATTATTTCGTTGAGCAGCACTGATGTCTCTTGCAAAACTCCCCAATAATTCCGGCGCTGAACAATCATTTATTTCGCATCTGATTGAATTGCGCGATCGCATGATTAAGATGCTGATTGCAATTGGCATCGTGGTATTACTACTTTTTCCCTTTGCCAATGATCTTTACACTTTTGTTGCCGAGCCGCTGATTGCACAATTGCCCAGCGGCAGCACCATGATTGCCACGCAAGTTATTTCACCTCTTATCACACCACTTAAGCTGATGCTGGTGGGAGCAATTTTTCTCGCAATGCCTTATTTACTTTATCAATTTTGGGCATTCATTGCGCCCGGACTCTATCAACACGAAAAGCGGTTTGCAGTGCCATGGTGTCCAGTATTGCCTTGTTTTATCTTGGAGTAGCGTTTGACTATTATCTAGTTTTCCGATCCTCTTCAGCTTTATGGCAGCAACCACCCGCTGAGTGATGATGACCGATATCGCTGCTTATTTAGATTTTGCTTAACTATTCTTTGCTTTTGGCTTGGCATTTGAGATTCCGGTCGCCACCGTATTATTGGTGATGATCGGCATCGTCACTCCCGACGGATTAGTGGAAAAGCGCCCTTATGTTATTGTGGGCGCATTCGTGATTGGCATGTTTTTAACTCCGCCGGATGTGTTTTCACAAACCATGTTAGCCGTGCCAATGTGGTTATTATTTGAATTGGGCGTGTGGTTTTCACGATTGATGTTGCGCCAGCGTGATAGCGAAACTGAATTGGTTAAATCTATTCAACCACCAGTTGATCAATCCCCCCAACCCCCTTTGCTAAAGGGGGCTTGCTGCGCCCTTTGATAAAGGTGCGCCAGTTGTTACTGCGCCACCGCAAACACCAGCACCTGCTTCTCGTGTAGAAACGAGCGATCATCCGATCAATTCGGTGGAAGCCAAACTGTTACGCGCTAATCGTTTGCGCGAATTGAATAATCCATTCGCGGTGCGACAAATTCTGTATGAAGTGTTGGAAGAAGGCGATGCCGAGCAACGTGCAGTTGCTCGTAATATCTTGGCGCAATTAGATGACGATTGAATGTTGCGCCGCTGCTCGCGTTGATAGAATTGAATTAACGCAGATTCAAGACGCCGCCAATTGCGCCACCCAGCGCAATTGTTCCGGTAAACACACCGTCTGCAAATCGTAATGCGCTATTGCAGCGGCGCGAGCACGAGCACCAAGACGTTCTCGCGCTGGCGCGTCATCAAGCAAATTACAAATCGCCGCTGTTAATTCATTCACATCGAAAAAATCCACCAATTGCCCGTTGTCATCGTGAATGATCGCCTCGCGCAACGGCGCAGTATTGCTGGCAACAATTGCGCAGCCAATGCTCATTGCTTCTAATAAACTCCAGCTCAATACAAATGGATACGTTAAATAAACGTGCACTCGTGATAATTGCAGCAAGGTCACAAAATGTTGATACGAAATGCTGCCGAGAAAATGCACCCGCTGCCAATCTTCTGCGCTGATGTGCTCGCGCACTTCTTGAATGAAAATCTCTTTCCACGTTAATTCACCACTGGGTTTTGCGCCGTAACTCACGCCATCATTGCCGACAATTAACACGCGCAATTGTGGACGACGTTTCAATAATTCCGGCAGCGCCCGCATGAATATGTGATAACCGCGATAAGGTTCGAGATTGCGATTCACAAACGTAATGATTTCATCAGCACGACTGAGTTGCAGCGAATTATTGAGCGTCAAGCTGGCGTTCGGATTCGGCGTCAACGCAGCAGTATCAATGCCGTCGTGAATAACGCTGATGCGTTCCCGAAACGGCAATGGAAAGGTGCTGGCTTGCCAATGGGTCGGCGCTAATCCGGCAGTAGCTGTCTCGAAATGCAGCAGATTATTGAGGTTTTTCAAACGCAAACGACAGACATCGCCGACTTCAGACGGCGGAAATTCAGGATCAAAACCGACATCTGCGCCCGTCGAGTGATAGAAAAATTCGCAATACATTCCGAGTCGCGCCAGCGGCCAAATCTCTTTCAAAAACAGACTTTCGCCCCAGCCGGGGTGCGCGATGATGACCTCCGGCTGAAAACCTTCGTCGCGCAGTTGCAACGCAGCCCGAAAACAAGCCTCGCCGCGAATGGTTTTTGTTTCAAAATCACTGACCCACGGGTGAATGCGGGCGTGGTGCCGCGAGTGGTGGAATAGGGCAATAAACGCACACCTTGCCAGTGTGAAACAGTGGTTTTCTGCATCGTCATTGCCAGCACGTTGTGACCCTGCGCGGCGAGTGCGGGCGCTAAAAATTTGAATTGACCGGGAAAATTTTGGTGAATAAACAGGATGTTCATAAGTCTCACGAAGTTAAATGTGCTGGCAGTATTGTCGGCGAATAACGATAGAAGTGGTCAGCAAGATCGCAGTGATCCGAGTAAACTTGAGATGCACACCAACTGCTATTTCCGCCAATTTTGAATTGAATAGAGCGCCTTTCAGATGACAAACGATGAGACTGACAACCAAACGCCTGGCATGTCCAGTGATCTGGATGTCGCGCACAATCAGCGGCTGACCACGACCGGTAATCGCTTTAAGGGTTATGTCGTGGCCGTCGGTGCTTCGGCGGGTGGTCTCGATGCGTTGGAGCGGTTTTTTCAAGGACTGCCAGCGAGTACTGGTGCGGCTTACGTCGTGATTCAGCATCTATCACCCGATCATAAAAGCATGATGGCCAATCTGCTCTCGCGCCATACCGCCATGCCGGTGGTGACGGTCGAGCACGATATGAAGATCGAAGCAGATCGCGTGCACCTGATTCCGCCCGCCAGCATGATGAGCGTGTCCGGCGATGTGCTGCGCCTCAGTCCGAAAAATCCGCGTGGTCTCACGCTGCCAGTCGATCATTTTTTCAGTTCGCTGGCAAAAGAGTATGGCAATCGCGGCATTGGCGTCATTTTGTCGGGCACCGGTTCCGACGGCACTCGCGGTTCAGTGGTCATCAACGACGCTGGCGGTTTTTTGCTGGCGCAGGACCCGGAATCAGCGAAATTCGACGGAATGCCGCGCAGCGTGATTGCGACCGGTTAGTCGACGCAATTCTGCCGCCAGAAGAACTCGGCCCGCGTTTGCTCGAACATATTCATCAATTACCACACGTTAAAATTCGAATGCCGGTGCTTGCGACGGAAATTGACCAAGACAACGCCCATGAAGAAGTGATGCACCTGTTGCAACATTCGGGCGGAATCAACTTTCGAGAATACAAACCAGCGACAGTGATGCGCCGCATGGAACGGCGAATGCAGGTGCGCCAAACGCCGGATTTGCTCAATTATGTGCGTCTGCTCAGTGCGGATCGCGGCGAGCTGGCGACGCTGCGCCGCGAGCTGCTGATTCCCGTCACGAGCTTTTTCCGCGATCCAGAAGCCTTTGAAATTCTTTCTGAAACTGCGGTAAAAACCATCGTTGCCGAGCGTCCCGATAATCAACCAATTCGCGTCTGGGCACCCGGCATTGCCACTGGTGAAGAAGCCTATTCGCTGGCGATTCTCTTCGCTGAAGCATTCGACCGCGCTCGCCGCTGGCCGAATTTCAAACTGTTTGCGACCGATGTCGAATCGCAAAACGTCGAAGTCGGTGGCGCAGGCGTGTTTTCCGAGGCAATCACCGCCGAGATTTCGCCCGAGCGGTTGGAGAAATTCTTTCTGCGGCGCGGCAATCATTTCGTGGTGAAAACCGAGATTCGCCAAAGCATCGTGTTTGCGCGGCACAATTTGCTGGAAGACCCGCCGTTTACGCGCATGGATTTGGTGTCATGCCGCAACCTATTGATTTATTTCCGTTCTGAAGCACAGGAACGGGCGCTGCGGCGGTTGCAATACGCGATGGCGCCCGGCGGATTTATGTTTCTCGGTCCCAGCGAAACGCTCGCCAATCTGCAATCCGATTTCACGGCGGTCAGTTCTAAACACAAGATTTATCGAATTTTGCGCCACGTCGCGCTGCCACTCGATACCGCAATTGCGTCGCTTTCGCGCAGTTCAGTGACGGGAGCGCGTCCGCGTCCGGGTGTGCGCACGCAAGGCGTCGCCAGCGATGCTGCGGCGATTGATGCGGCGCAAAATCTGTTGCTGCGCAGCTACGCGCCAACCAGTTTGTTGCTCAATCAACGCCATGATTTGCTGCACGTTTTTGGGGATGTCAGTCATTACCTGCGCATTGGCGAAGGCGCAGTCACACTGGATTTAGCCAAATTGCTGCCCAGTTCGCTGGTCGCCATTGCCAAAGCCTTGCTTTACAAAGCAGCGCGAGATCGTGCGCCGCTGCGTTCCGACGTGCTGGGATTATCGCTGGATGAAAAGCGCACCGAGCGGCTGCGTTTGGTTGCTCGTCCGCTGGAGCCACCGCACGGCGAACCGCATTTGCTGCTGTCGTTTGAAACCGAGCCGCATCTGGTCGTGTGCACTGAAGGCGACGGTGTGAACGGTGGGCTGGCGGCAGCGCCAACGCTGTCACCACGCAAATTGAAACGCTCAGTCTTGACCGCGAAACCGCGCAGCGTTTGGAAACGTTGGAGCGCGAATTGGCGGCGACGCGTGAAAGTTTGCAGGCGACAATTGAAGAATTGGAAACTGCGAATGAAGAATTGCAAGCGACGAATGAAGAATTAATGGCATCGAATGAAGAACTGCAAAGTTCAAACGAAGAATTGCAATCGGTGAATGAAGAACTCTACACCGTTAATGCCGAAAATCAGGAAAAGATTGAAATCCTAAATCGGTTGAATGCTGATTTAGATGGCATGGCAAAAGCAGCATCAATTGCCACCGTGTTTGTTGATTCGCAATTGCGGTTAACGCGCTTCACGCCAGAAGCCACTGCGTTATTCAAAATCCGCGATGGCGATTTGGGTCGTCCTATTGATGATTTTACGAACCTGTTGCAATACCCAGAGTTTTTACCCGAATTGCATCGCACCATTGCCAGCGGTGAAATGCTTCAACATGAAATTGATGCAGCAAATGGGCGACATTATTTAGCGCGAGTGCTGCCGTATGCAGTGCGCTCTGGTGAAGCACGCGGCGCAGTGGCAACCTTTGTGGATATTACGACGCTGCGCGATGTAGAGCGATTACAAGCGGTATTGGATTCATTGCCAGAACACGTTGCAGTGCTTGATGCGAATGGCGTGATTACGATGGTGAATCGTTCTTGGGGAGATTTTGCGAGTGAAAATAGTTATTTGTCACTGCAAAACTCCGGGCTTGGTACCAATTATCTCGATGTATGCGATTTACGCCAGATTGCTGATGAAGCGACATTAAGAGAAGCGATGATTGGTATTCGCCGCGTTTTAGAAGGTAAAGCCACTGCCTTTTCAATTGAATATCCGCGCCACACTGTTGATGAGCAGCGTTGGTATGTCATGCACGTTGCGCCAATTGAACATCCAGGCGGCGGTGTGATTATTAGTCATATCAATATCAGCCAATGGTCTTCAGGTAAACACAGCCAACTTGAATCCTGAATTTTTCTCCATGCACTCGGGGTTTTCTCACGGAAAAACGGATGAGTAGACAGCAAAAAGGGGGTCAGGATGACTCTGCTCGTATTAACGAATTGATTCATATTTCTCCCGAAGAATTGCGGGAACGTGCGCTGCTGGCGCTACAGCAAGGGCGTTTTGATCTTGCAGATGAAGTGCTCGCCAATAGCGATTTGAAAGTTGCGGCACTGGTTGAAAACCTGCGTATCTATCAAGCTGAACTCGAAATTCAGAATGAAGAATTGTTGCGTAGCCAGCGCCAAAGCCAAGACGCTTTGAATCGCTTTACCTCGTTTTTTAATAGCTTACCGGTAGCGGAATTGGTCATTGATCGCACTGGTTTAGTTAAAGAAAGCAATTTAGCGGCACAGCGATTATTTAATCTAAAAGATGCGCATTTTCATCAACATTTTTTTGCACGTTTAATTGACGAAGTAGATCGCAGCACGGTGGTTGGCGCGTGGTCAAAACTATCGGGCAATCAAACGCTTGAACTTCAGGAAATTCATTTTCGCGGCGGTAATCTCGGCTCCTTTATCGGTGATCTACATTTTGCGCCGCTGCCGACTATTGAGGATGCGCCGCCGCAATTTGTGTGCGCGGTGATTGATCGCAGCGATGCAGTGCGCCAGCGCCAAGATTTATTTGAAACCACCGAGCGGTTGCGTTGCAGCGAAGTCAATCTTAAAGAACGCTTGAAAGAGTTGGCGTGTTTACACGACGTGCTGGCAGCAACGCATCGAGTGGAAACGCCAGTTGAAGTGGCGTTGCGGCAAATCGTGGAGCGGCTTCCGGCGGCATGGCAGTTTGCGGAGCTGGCAGAGGCGCGAATTCGCTTGCCGGATGCGTGTTTTGAGACCGCCAATTTTGTCGTCACTGAATGGATGCTCACGGCGCGGATTTTTCTGGCGAAGGGTTGTCAGGGCGATATTTCAGTGATTTACCGCACTCCACCGGATAACGCAGAACGGGTGCATTTTCTGCCGGAAGAGCAATCGCTGTTAATGGCTGTAGCCACGCACGTCGCCGGCTTTTTAGATCGCCATGCCGATGAAGAACATCTGCGCGAAAGCCGCGAGCGTTATCGGGTGCTCGCGCAATACAGCCCGGATTGGGAATACTGGCTCGGTCCTGATGGCGTCTATCGTTATGTTTCTCCAGCTTGTTTCAAACTCACTGGTTATCCAGCCGAAGCCTTTATTGATGACCCGGAGCTGTTCGCGCATCTCATTCATCCAGCGGATCGGGCGCAGTGGCTCAAACACATTCAAACCTTAACGTCGATTGTCGATCCCAATGCCAGTGAAGTTGACAGTTTGGAATTGCGTATTTTCGCCCGCGACGGCGAGGAGCGTTGGATCGAACACATTTGTAATCCAGTGATTGCTGAAGATGGACGCTGTCTCGGTCGGCGTGGTGTCAATCGCAATATCACTGCGCGTAAACGTTTTGAAGAAGCATTGAAACGCAGCGAGGATTTTCTGAATGCCACCGGGCGAATGGCGAAAGTGGGCGGCTGGGAACTTGATCCCGTGACGAACACCATGCGCTGGACACCAGTGACGTATGACATTTTTGAGCTGGCGCTGACCGAAACGCCGTCATTCAAAGGTGGTCTGCAATTTTTTCATCCGAATGATCGCCCGAAATTAGAAAAAATGATGGATTTGGCGATCTCGCTAGGTCAGCCATTTGACACGCAGGCGCGAATTATCACGGCTCGCAATCGCTCAATTTGGGTGCAAGTGGCCTGTGAACCGCTGCTGGAGCACGGCGTCGCAGTCAAGTTATTGGGCACGATTCAGGACGTCAGTACGCGCATGGAAGCCGATAAATCTCTGCGGCAGGCAGCGCGAGTATTTGAAAACACTGCGGAAGGCGTGGTGATCACTGATCCTGAAGAACGGATTTTGGCGGTCAATCGCGCCTTCGTGGAAATCACCGGTTATACCGAGGAAGAAGTGCTCGGTGCGACACCGCGTTTGCTCAACTCTGGGCGACACAACGCCGAGTTCTACCATGATATGTGGGCAGAATTAAGCCGCGCTGGGCAATGGCGCGGCGAGCTGTGGAACCGTCATAAAAATGGGCAGATTTACCCGGAACTGATGACCATCAGCGCAGTGGTTGATGGCTGCGGTGAGTTAACGCATTACGTCGGCGTGTTCCGTGACATCACGCATCTCAAGCGGTCGGAAGAAAAACTGACCTATCTCGCGCATCACGATTCACTGACTGGGCTGCCGAATCGCACACTGTTTCAAGCGCGATTAGAACAATGTTTACAACGCGCTGCGCGTCGTCACCATCAAGTTGGGCTGCTGTTTTTAGATTTGGATCGCTTCAAAATCGTCAACGACACGCTGGGACATCCGGTCGGCGATGCGCTGCTTAAACAGGTAGCGAACGTACTTTCCAAACAGGTGCGCGAATCCGACACCATCGCCCGCCTCGGCGGTGACGAGTTCGTCATCATTCTCGACGACATTCCGGCAGCGCGGTTTGCTGCCAATTTTGCCGAGCGGCTGATGTCCGCATTCAGCCAGCCGTTCATCGTGGAAGAACACGAATTATTTGTGACCGCCAGCATGGGCGTGAGTTTGTATCCGCAAGACGGCGTGGACATCGACGCGCTGGTGCGTCATGCCGACATCGCCATGTATCAGACTAAAAACGGCGGGCGCAACGGTTTCTGTTTCTTTGACTCGGCGATGACCGAGGGCGCAACCGAGCGGCTGCGGTTGGAGCACGACCTGCACGGCGCACTGACGCGCCAAGAATTTTTTCTGCATTATCAACCGCAAATTGATCTGAGCAGCCAGCAATTGCGCGGCGTGGAAGCCTTGTGTCGCTGGCAACATCCACTTCTCGGCATGATTTCGCCGAACCAATTTATTCCAATTGTCGAAGACATTGGACTGATTGATCGCCTTGGCGCGTGGGTGCTGGAGGAAAGCTGTCAACAGATCATTCGCTGGGATCAAGCGGGTTTTCTCGTGCCGCGTCTGGCGGTCAATCTGTCGGTGCGAGAGCTGGAACGTAAAAGTTTAGTGACTGAAATTAAAGATATTCTGGAACGCACTGGCGTTGCGCCAGAACGTCTTGAATTGGAAGTCACCGAGTCGATGATTATGCGCAACCCGGAAAGCGGCATTCAAACGTTGGCGGCATTGCGCGAGCTGGGCGTGACGCTGGCGGTGGACGATTTCGGCACGGGCTATTCGTCGCTGGCGTATCTCAAACGGCTGCCACTTAACCGCTTGAAAATTGACCGTTCTTTTGTGGAAAAGTTAACGCAAGACACCAATGACGATGCGATTGTGCGAGCGATTCTCGCGTTGGGTCGCAGTCTGGGTTTGGAAACGCTCGCTGAGGGCATTGAAACGTCAGCGCAGGTCGCATTTTTGCTAGAAGAAAACTGTGTCGAAGGGCAGGGTTATTTATTCAGTCATCCGATGATGCCGGAGGAATTGGCGAGAACGTGGCGAACTCCCGTGTTTTGAAAGTGCGTAACGTATTCAACGCTGCTTGATAATCAAAACGCTCAATTTGACGATTCAATTGACGCGCCTGTTCGCCAAATGTCCGCAATAACAGTGCTTCGTTTTCCTCAAAAAGCGTATTGACTGCCGTGTCATCAATCATAAGCAGTGCTTCTAATTGATCAATTAACGCTGCAATCACCTTTGATTCAATGTCAATCACAACCGATGGATTGATGGTCGGCGGAGTCAAAACGACTAAACGATCGGTGATGTCGCGCAGCAATGTCTCTAATAGATTTGCCAATTGAAAGGCCTGACGTGTTGCTTCTGGCAATTCAGCGCGAGCGTTGTATTCGGTGCTGGCAGCCAAGGTTTGTAAACGTTTTGCAAATAGATTGCCTGCCGTTCCTTTCAACGTGTGCGCGAGAAAAGCCAAGCGCGTCATCTCACCGCGGCTGGCGGCGTGGCGCAAATCATCGGGATAGGTCACGCATCCGACCAGCACCGATTCCAACAACTTCGGCAAAAACGCTGGGCGGGTTTGATAACGCAGCGCCAGCGCCGTCCAATCCATCAGCGGTGCGTCATGGTATTGCTCATCTGTTGGCGATTCCGGCAGCAGCGGCGGCACATCAGCGGCAGTCGTTGCGGTTAGCGATAAGGTGGCGCATTTCAAAATCACCTCGACCAGCGTTTCCAATTCCACTGGTTTAGCGACGTGATCGATCATGCCCGCGTTCAAACATTGCCGCCGTTCCGACGGCAGCGCGTGGGCAGTCAAACCCACAATCGGCAATGTTGGTCGATATGCGTGAATCAGTCGCGCTGCTTCAAAGCCGTCCATCACCGGCATTTGCACATCCATCAACACCAGATCAAACGCAGGTGTCGTGTTACTCGTGACCTGCTCCACGGCTTGCAACCCGTTTTCCACCTGCACCAGCCGACAGCCTTCGTCCCGCAACAATTCTTTGAGCACCAAACGGTTCACTGAATTATCTTCGGCAACCAAAATCACCAACCCGTGCAAACGTTGCCGCACATCGAGTAACGGCGGTGCAAACGGAACCTTGGCATCGGTAATCACGCCTTTGGCATTGCACAACGGAATCTGCACGGCAAAGCAAGTGCCCTGACCAAGCTGACTGGTTGCCGTGATCGTGCCGCCCATCATGTCAACCAAGCGTTTACTGATTGCCAGCCCCAGCCCAGTGCCACCAAAACGGCGCGTAATCGAACCATCTGCCTGTTCAAACGGACGAAAGAGCCGCGACACCTGCTGCTCGGTCATGCCGATGCCGCTGTCAGTGACGGTAAACAGCAGGCAGTTGTCAGTCGGTGGGCAATGCTCAGTGATCAGTTGACAGTGGTCTGGTTTCAGTGGGCAGTTTTCAATCATTGACTGGCTGACGCTGCGTTTATCGGCGTTGAGTGGTTGATTGCCAGTTGACTGACAATTTTCCATCAACCGGCAACTTTCCACCGCCAGCCGCACGCTGCCGTGTTCGGTGAACTTGATCGCATTGGACAGCAGATTGCCGAGCACCTGCGTCAGCCGCAGCGCGTCACCTTGGCAAGTCGCGGGCAAGTTTGGAGAAATTTCAACCCGCAGTTCTAAACCCTTATCTAGCGCCCGTTCGCGCAATTGATCCGCTGCGTGTTCGATCACCTCGCGCACGTCCAACGAACCCTGTTCGAGGTTAAGTTTGCCGGCTTCCATTTTGGAGAAATCCAAAATGTCGTTCACAACGCCCAGCAGCAATTGCCCAGAATCGAGAATACGTCTAAAGAAATCCTGAGATTTACGTCCTTCGCTTTGGCGCACACCAATTTGGGCAAATCCCAGCACGGCATTGAGCGGAGTGCGGATTTCATGGCTCATGTTGGCGAGAAATTCACTTTTTAACCGCGCCAGCCGCTCGGCTTCTGCCAATGCCGCTTCTCGCGCTGCTTCCGTTTGTTTTTGCACGGAAATATCAAAAAAGCTCACGACTGCGCCGATCAGTTCGCCGTTGCGATACATCGGATGCGACGAATAAGACACGGGAAACGAATGTCCGTCGGCGTGCCAAAACACGTCTTCATCTTGTCGCAGCACTTCGCCGTGCAATAACGCCCGTTGAATCGGACAGTCTTCTTTGGAATATGGCGAACCGTCGGCGTGGCGGTGGTGAATCAAATCGTGCATACATTGACCCAGTACCTGCTCGGCGGTGTAACCGATCATGGCGCAGGCAGCCGGGTTGATGAAGGTGGCAACACCATTGACATCTTCGCCATACAGCCCGTCAGCACTGGATTCGAGAATCAGGCGACTGCGTTCCTCGGTACTTTTGAGTTCGGCGGTGCGGGTTTCCACCAGCTCTTCCAAATGCAGACGGTAATGTTTCAGCTCTTCTTCAACCTGCTTATGACTGGTGATGTCTTCTTTGACTGCGAGGTAATGGGTGATTTGACCATCCGGCTGGCGCACCGGCGAAATGATCGCCAATTCCACATATTCGCTGCCGTCTTTGCGCCGATTGTGAAATTCACCGCGCCATACCTCGCCAGCTTTCAATGTCGCCCAGAGTTCGTCATACACCCAGCGCGGCGTGTTCCCGGATTGGAGAATGCGCGGATTTTGATGATTCGCTTCTTCGAGCGTGTAACCAGAAACCGCGTAAATGCTGGATTGGCGTATTCAATTTGCGCATTGAGATCAGTAATCACGATGCTGGTGGGGCTTTGCTCCACTGCCAAAGACAGCTTGCGTAATTCTTCATCAACCCGTTTACGCGCACTGATGTCCAGATGCGTTCCCGCCATGCGCAGCGGCTGTCCGTTTTCATCGCGGACGACGACCTTGCCGCGATCCAGAACCCACAGCCAATGCCCGTCCTTGTGGCGCAAACGCAATTCACATTCGTAATGCGAAGTGAGTCCTTGAAAATGCTCATCTAATTTTTTATTAACGAGTTCAAGATCATCGGCATGACACCGATCAAGCCAAGTTTGGAGGGTGGTCGGCTGCAACTCAGCGAGCGTATAGCCGAGCATTTCAGCCCAGCGTTCATTGAACTGGGTTTTGCCGGTTTGCACCTGCCAATCCCACATGCCCATGTCCGAACCTTCGAGCGCCAGCGTCAGCCGTTCCCGACTTTCCTCCAGCGCCCGCTCCAACGCTTTTCGTTCGGTGACATCTGCGTACACCGTCACCAGTTCTCCATGTGGCAGCCGATAGATGAAGTTCTCGCGCCAGCCGGAAATCCGTTCATCTTGATAGAACGTCGGCGGCATATCTTCCGATTGACCGGTGCGCCACACCCGCTGCCACACCGCTAACAAACCGCTGGCAGCAATCCCCGGAAACACTTCGGTCACGGGTTTGCCGAGCATTGCGGAGCGTGTCAACTGTTCAATGCGTTCAACGGCGTGGTTAGCATCGCGGAAATAAAACTCTAATCCGTCATCGCTAGCGTCATACACGCAGACGCCGTTGCGCATATTTTCAAACAGGGCATGAAATCGCTCTTCACTCTCTCGCAACGCCTGTTCAGCGCGGCGCTGGCGCACGATCCGCCAAATCTCATTGGCGATGAGCTGCACACTTTCCACGTCTAACTCGGTGTAGAGACTGTCTTTATTGCCCACGCCCGCAATCATGCGCACCCGATCGCCTTCCATCACCGGCACACTAATCAAGCGGGTCAATTCCGCGTGACCTTCGGGCAGACCGTGTTTGTACGACGCAGTGGCGTAATCGTTAAACACCACCGGCATTCGGTTGCGCAGCGCATCTGCCCAAATGCCAGCCTGACTAATTGGATAATGCCGATCAAAAGCAGCTTGGCAATAACTCTCCAAAGTGCGCCGCGACCAAGTCACCAGCTCGATGGTTTCTTGATCGTCATTAACGAAATGAATAAAGGCGATGCGACTTTCGGTCAGTTCTTCCGCCAGCTCCTGCCCCACCTGCATGAATTCCGCTTCATCAAGTCGTTCGGCAGCGCGGGGCAATTCGAGTAAGGCGCTGGCGCGACGCGCCTGCAACTGCAACATCGCCACTTGCCGTTTGCGTTCAGTGATTTCGCGGTCGATCCCGCGATAACCAAGCAGTTGACCATCGGCACTAAAAATCGGAATGCCGCTGGTTTCCATTTCAATTAGCGTCCCATCGCGGTGTACACAGGTGTTTTCCAACAATGAAAACGATTCTCGTTTGGCAGTGATCTCAGCAAACCGGGCAGCAATGCGCACTGCTTCTGCGGGCAGCATGAATGCGGTCAAATGTTGACCGAGCATTTCTTCTGGCGCGTAGCCGAGCAGCCGTTGTGACGCAGGACTGACGTAGGTGTAGCAACCAGCAACGTCTACTTCCCAAATCCAATCGAGCGTGGTTTCCACAATGGCGCGGAAACGCTCTTCGCTGTCACGCAGGGATTGTTCAGTGCGATGCAAGGCTTTTTGACGACGCGCTGTTTCTAGCGCCCGCTCCAATGCCATTGGTAAACGCGTAAGCAAATGCTTGAGTACATAATCATTCGCCCCATTACATAACAGTTCTACTGCGCCTTCTTCGCCGAGTGCACCAGTGACAAAAATAAAAGGTAAATCGGGATCGCGTTCACGCACTAAATTGAGCGCCTGCACACCGTCAAAATGCGGCAGGCTGTAATCGGCAAGAATAGCGTCTGGACAAAAATCGTTGAGTGCGTTGACAAAAGAATCGTGTTGATCGACGCGCAGAGTGATTAAGTTCAATCCAGACTTTTTCAAAAAACGTGCGATCAACTCGGCATCGGTCGGGTGATCTTCTAAAAGCAAAATGCGTAGCGGTTCAGTCATTGCGAATATCAGGGGGAACACGGTTAACGAGCACCCAATACATACCTAAGTCAGCGACAGTACGGGCAAATTCATCAAAAGCGACGGGTTTAGGGACAAAGCTATTCACGCCGAGTTGATAGGTTGCCACTAAATCCTGTTCTTCTTTTGATGATGTAAGAATGACAACGGGCAAATCGCGGGTATCGGCATTGGCGCGAATCTGTGCGAGTACTTCTAAACCATCTAATTTGGGTAGTCGTAAATCTAGTAATACCACGCGGGGAAGCGTTGCTGAACGCCCAGCATATTCACCGCGCTGAAAGAGAAAATCCAAGGCAGCAACGCCATCTTTTACCCATTCTAAATGATTAGCAAGATGATGTTTTTTTAAGGCACGAATCGCTAATTCTGCATCATTGGGGTTGTCTTCCACCAATAAAATGTCAACGACTAATTCTCTTTCCATTACATCCATCCCGTTTATTAAAATATGCTGAAATCAAGAGGTCGTCGCAATCAGCCCAACTTAATAATCGCTGCCGCATGAAAAACTGCCTTGATGTTCTGATAACGGTTTAATTCAATCTTGGTGATGGATGACTGTGGTGCAAATTGTGTTGAGTTGCCAACTACGGCAACCCAACCTACGATTAAAATCAGGTCATTGGTAAAGTAAAACAAAAGGTTGCGCCTTTACCAACTTCACCGATACCAGTCACTTCACCATGATGTTTTTGAATAAAACGTTTGACAATTGCCAGCCCCACGCCAGTGCCTTCAAATTCGTCCATGCCGTGCAACCGCAAAAATAACCCAAATAATTTGTCGCGGTAAGCCGGATCGAAACCTGCGCCATTGTCCGTCACGCAATAACGGATCATATTGCCTTCGCGCTGGGCAGTGACGGCAATTCGCGCTGGGTTGCATCCAGCTGAAAATTTCAGCGCATTGCCGAGCAGATTTTGCCAAACCTGCCGCAGTGCGCGTGCATCGCCATAAATAGCCGGCAGCGGCGCACATTCAAACACAATTGGGCGTTCATGTTGTTGTTCAATCAGCGCATCCCACACTTCGAACACCAACGCCGTCATCTCAATTTGCGTCGGCTCCAATTCCAATCGCCCGGCGCGAGATAACGCCAAAATATCGTTAATAAGTTGCTCCATTTTTTTAGCATTGGTGCTAACAACTGCAAATAAGCGCAAGCCTTCAGCATCCAATAGTGGCGCATATTCTTCCATTAAAATAGCGACAAAACCGTCAATTGCTCGCAGCGGAGCGCGTAAATCGTGCGATACTGAATAACTGAAGTTTTCCAAATCCTTCACTGCGTTTTCCAATTCCGCCATGTGAATTCCCGCGACTGTTCTGCTTGCGCTAACCGCTGCGACATGAGATTAAACTCTCGCGCCAACTGACTAAACTCATCGTTTCCATTGATGCGCAGCGGCGGTGGAATACCATTTAAGCTCTGCGTCTGCGCACCAAGATTGAGAAGATGCAGCGCCGTAGCAATACGATAAAGCACCGGAATCATCAGAAGTAAAACCAATATAGCGGTGGTAATAATGAGAATAAATTCAATTTTCCATAATTCATTGCTGTAATCGACGACATGATGATGACTGAGTAGTCGTAACTGATGCAGAATTGGTTGAATACGACTGATTTCAATCTGAAACCGCCGCGCTAATTGCTGCGTTTGCACGACATCTGCGGCAGTGAGCATGGGTAAATACAGCGCATCTAATTCCATCACGAGCCAATGCGTATGGGTAATGCTGCGACGTAATTCACTCACCAGTGTTGGTGCGGCAGGGTATTCAAAACGTTGTCCACGACATAGGCTTGAATTTCTAACGAATCAATCAGTAAATACGCTTGTTTCGATAGTGGCTGGCGCGAGTTTCCAGAAAGCGTTGCACCGTCGCTTGCAGTTGCTCTACTTGATCGAGCATTCCGTCAGCAACTGCGGTGAGATCGCGCAATTCACTGAGGTTTGCGTGACCACGATAAGCCGTGATCCCAAACGTGATTGCCATCAGCAGCGGCAAAATCCCAATGAGTTTTAATTTGGTCTTGATCCCCATGATAATCACCGATGAATTGGCGGCTCAGGCCGCACTGAGGTCAAGAAGCTGAAATAACTCAATTTTTGTTAATATCAACATTATTTTAGGAACACACGACATGTCAGAAGAAGGGCGTTTTACCATTCGTCTTGAACAGCAAGAGGGTTTCCAAATTAACGTGGGTTTTGATTGGAAACGTGCACCTGATCTCATCATGGACGAGCCGCCGCCACTTGGCGAACAATCTGGTCCGAATGCGTCGCGGCTATTGGCAGCCGCAGCGGCTAATTGTTTAAGCGCGAGTTTGCTGTATTGCGTGTTCAAAGAAGAACCGCCAGACAATTGTTTACGCGCTGAAGCAACCTGCATCATGGTTCGCAATGCGCAGAAACGCCAACGGATTGGCGGTTTGGAAGTCACGCTGATTGTGAATGAATTAGTCACTGCGTCGCCGCGTTTTGCTCGCTGTAAAACACTGTTTGAAGATTTTTGTGTGGTGTCGGCGAGTATTCGTCAAGGCATTCCGCTGCGTGTGACGGTGCAGAATGAACAGGGCGTTATTTTGCATCAGTCCGAATAAAATGTATTGAATGTAAAAAGTTGTCGGTTGTCAGTAGGAAACGCAATGACGATTACCAATTGATAACTGACAACGCTAATCATTCCTTGAATGATTAAATGCGTCACCATGAATACAAATACCCTGCAATTTCATTAAAAACATCAAGCGAGTGAGCTAAAAAACTATGCCCCAAATTCCGGTGCGTCATGACGTTTTAATTCTCGGTAGCGGCGCAGCAGGGTTGAGTCTCGCGCTGCGCTTGCGGGACGATATTTCCGTTGCTGTGATTTCTAAACGTGATTTGCGCGAAGGCAGCACGTTATATGCACAGGGCGGAATTTCTGCCGTGCTTGATGCGCAGGATTCAGTGGCATCGCATGTTGCCGATACGCTCGAAGCGGGCGCTGGTTTGTGTGAACCCGCAGTTGTGCAACACATCGTAGAACGCGGTCCAGATAATATCGGTTGGCTATTCAATCAAGGCGTTGCGTTCACCCGCGATGCGCAATACACCTCCGCTGGCGGTTATCACCTCACCCGCGAAGGTGGGCACACCTATCGCCGCGTCGTTCATGCCGCAGATGCCACTGGTCACGCAGTGGAAACCACGCTGGAGGCGCAAATTCGCACTCGCGCCAATGTCAGCCTGTATGAACAGCACATCGCTGTCGATCTCATTACCGCCCGTCATCAT
Source organism: Chromatium okenii (assembly GCF_002958735.1). Classification (GTDB taxonomy): domain Bacteria; phylum Pseudomonadota; class Gammaproteobacteria; order Chromatiales; family Chromatiaceae; genus Chromatium; species Chromatium okenii_A. Next base: position 669,340 of record NZ_PPGH01000035.1, read on the forward strand.
CTCCGCGATGCGCAGGAACATCGCTGTCTCGGTGCTTACATTTTGAACCGTGAGACTGGACAAGTAGAAACCTTTTTAGCGCGTTTTGTCGTACTCGCGACTGGCGGCGCGAATAAAGTTTATCTCTACACCAGCAATCCCGATGTTTCCACTGGTGACGGTATTGCGATGGCATGGCGTGCTGGGTGTCGCGTTGCCAATATGGAATTCATGCAATTCCATCCTACCTGTTTATATCATCCGCAAGCACGCACTTATTTAATTAGTGAAGCACTGCGCGGCGAGGGTGCACATTTATTGTTACCGGATGGCGAACGTTTCATGCTGCGCTTTGATCGTCGTGCCGAATTAGCCCCGCGTGACATCGTCGCTCGTGCTATTGACCACGAAATGAAACGGCTCGGCGCAGAATGCGTTTATCTCGATATTTCACATCAATCGGCTGATTTTATCACTACGCATTTCCCGACTATTTACGGGCGTTGTTTAGAATTGGGCATTGACATTACCCGCGAACCAATTCCGGTTGTTCCGGCTGCGCATTACACCTGCGGCGGCGTGATGGTCGATCAATATGCGCGAACTGATGTGCCCGGTTTATATGCCACTGGTGAAACTGCGTACACGGGTTTACACGGCGCAAATCGATGGCGAGTAATTCATTATTAGAATGCTTGGTTTATTCAGAATCCGCAGTAGCAGATATTGAACGACAAATTATCAATTGCCCATTTCCGCCAGAAGTGCCGAATTGGGATGACAGCCGCGTCACCGAGCCGGATGAAGAAGTTGTGGTCACGCATAATTGGGATGAATTGCGGCGCTTTATGTGGGATTACGTCGGCATTGTGCGGACGAATAAGCGGTTGCGCCGGGCGAAACGACGAGTGGATTTGCTGGCGCAGGAAGTGATTGAATACTACAGTCATTTTCGCGTGAATAACGATTTAATTGAGCTGCGCAATCTCATTGACGTTGCTGATTTAATTGTGCAATCGGCGCTGCGCCGCCGTGAAAGTCGCGGACTGCATTACACGCTGGACTTTCCCAATTTGGATGCGACGCAATGTCGCCCAACCATTTTAATTCCAGATAGTTATCAACCGCGTCAGGATTGAATAACACAGAATAATTAAAGCGCATACGCTAACTCATCAGGATATTAAAATCATGCTATTTGATGCCCGCACAGGGTTTGTTTATATGAGCGCGATGAGCGTCGTCATGGCACTCGCCATTTGGATCGTGTTGCGCGGTCAACGCACATCATCGGTGTGGTATTGGTGCGGCGGTGGTCTCGCCGTCGCTGCCGGCTCCATGCTCATGGCACTGCGCGATGTGCTGCCGCCAATTGCGTATGAACTGGGCAATTTATGTATCTTCGTGGCGTTTGCCGCCAAAGTGCAATCTTTGCGCTTGGAAGCCGGTCAATCCGCATCTTGGCATCGGTTTGGTGGGCGAATCGCTGCTGTTTCTCGTCTATTCACTTTCTGTTGCGTGTTACCACCAGACGTCGCTCAATTTCCTGTTCGGAATTGCCAGTTTCACCCTGATGAATGTCTTGCTGACCAAGTGGGCGTGGCGACTCTGGCGCGAGCAACAGATTTTTAGCGCCTTCTGGATTGGACTCGGTTATGCCGTGATGACGCTGATGTTTAGTTTTCGCTTCATCGTCGTCGCCTCAGGCTATTTTCATCCCACGATTCTTACCCAAGGCGCAGATGCGTTGGTGTTGGCGCTCGCGTCCGTCGTCGTCGCCATCATCAGCAACATGGGTTATCTGGGTATTCATCTTGAACGCTCCACCAGCGCCAAAATGACTGCGGCCGCCGCGCAAGCACGGGCAGAAGAAAATCAGCGCCTGAGTGAACAGCTCACCCAACTGGATCGCCAGCGGTGTCTGGGCGCGATGTCGGTATCGCTGGGGCACGAGTTGAATCAGCCACTGGCTGCGATCTTGACCAATGCGCAAATCGTGCAACGCGGTTTGCAACAGGCTGCCACCAGCGATGCGGCTCATGCCGCGCCCATCGGCGAGTTTTTAGAGCGCATCGTGTCCAATACCCAACGCGCCAGCCAAATCATCGAGCGCATTCGTGGCTTTATTCGTCCGCGCCCAACGCAGTGCGAACTGCTGGCGTTGCAGCAGTTGGTGCCGGAGGTCGTCAAACTGATTGCTGCCGAAGCACGAGCGCAGCGGGTGACGATCACGCTTGACCCGGACATGCCGCCGTTGCGGATCAACGCTGACTCGGTGCAACTGTCGCAAATCCTCATCAATGTCCTGCGCAACGCGATTGAGGCGCTGGCTGGTGCCGAACGCCGTGAGATTCACATCAGTTTGAGCGAGGAGACGGGGATGGCAGTGCTGCGCATGTGTGACACGGGAGCGGGGTTGAGCGCCGAGGCGCTGGCGCGAGTTGGCGAACCGTTTTTTAGTACTAAAACCAGTGGGTTGGGGATGGGAATCACGATTTCGCAAACCATCGCGGCGCAGCACGGTGGTGATTTAACTCTGACCAATGCACCGAGCGGCGGCGCAGTGGCGACACTGACCTTGCCGCTTGCGTTCGGCAATGGCTGACGATGCGCCACGCCGTCGCCCCGTGACCGTCGCTGATCAAGAACGGGCAGCGCGCTGTGCGCGGGGGCGGGTGGTGTTGATTGATGATGATGCCGAGATTTGTTTTATCTACGCCGTTTTGATCGAGTTGGAAGGTTATGCCTGCGAGACGTTCGCGTCAGCGACGGCGTTTTTAACCACGCTGCGAGAGAAGCAGCCGCGCTTCCCCGGTCCATGCTGTGTGCTGTGCGATGTGAGTATGCCGGACATTGATGGGCTGGAATTGCAGCGCCAGTTGGCGTTGTACCGCGACGCACCGCTGATTTTTATCAGTGGGAGCAGCGGCATTGATGAGGCGATTACAGGATTTCGAGCGGGTGCGGTGGATTTTCTGATTAAACCGGTTGATGCCGACGTGCTGCTGGCTGCGGTGGCGAAGGCGCTGGCGCTGAGTACCGAGCGCCAGTTGGCGAGGGAACGGCGGACGGTCGTGATTGCACGGATGGCGTTGCTCACCGAGCGCGAGCGTGAGGTGATTCAGCGGGTGGCACAAGGTCAGACGAATGCTGAGATTGGCGCGGCGCTCGGCATTGTTGAGCGCACCGTTAAGTTTCATCGCCAAAACGCGATGGAAAAACTCGCGGTTGAAAGCGTGATTGAACTGGTGCGCTTGGTGGATGAGATGCAGTTGTAGTGGTCGGAAACAGCATGGACACGATCAGGAATATTCACCGTTACTTACCCTTATCGCTTGGTAATAGTATCGTTGAGCGATAACATCAATCTATGATTATTTCATTCCACACTGATGCGACAGAAACCGTCTGGCAAGGTCGCTTTACCAAGAAGCTACCGAGTCAGATTCAGGAGATCGCACGTCGGAAACTGCGCATGATCAATGCCGCACAGCGCCTAGACGATTTGCGTATCCCGCCCGCCAATCGTCTGGAAGCACTCTCAGGAGATCGCGCCGGACAGCACAGCATCCGAATTAACGATCAGTGGCGCATTTGTTTCGTGTGGAACAGCGGTCACGCCGAGCGCGTGGAAATTTGCGACTATCACTGAGGAAACAGCATGGACACGATCAAAAATATTCACCCCGGCGAGGTGCTGCGCGAGGAGTTTTTGGAACCAATGGGCATCAGCCAATACCGGCTCGCCAAGCAGATTGGTGTGCCGGCGATGCGCATTAGCGAAATTTGCTCCGGCAAGCGCGGCGTTACGGCGGATACGGCGTTGCGGTTATCCCGCGCTTTTGGCACAACGCCGGGATTTTGGCTGACTTTACAGACCGACTACGACACGGAAGAAGTGCTGCGCACACATGGCGAGGAATTGACGCGGATTCAACCGCTGGCGGCGTGGCTTGCCCGACCGAGGCGGGCGCTGCTGAGTATTAGCAAAAATACCACATAAAAATTTGACGAACCTGCCCTAAAGGACAGGTGTATGAATTTTTATTCTCGTTAATCTGAAACCGGCGGGCAGGCGCACGATGTCTTTTAGTGCGTTTGCTAGTGGCATTCCGAGCGAATACCAGTTGGTTTTTCAAATAGTGACGAGGATTGATTTTATGTTTCGCATTTTGACCCGATGGTCGTGGGTTGCGTTGGCAGCCGCCATATCATTCGCACCCGCTGCGCAGGCAGCACGGGTGTCGCTGGAGGATTTACAAACCTCTATCAATACGTTGAGCAACACTGTTTCAACGCTTCAAACGAAAGTGACTCAGTTAGAAACCGAAAACGCGAATTTGAAAGCGCAGGTCGCGGCTTTACCAGCAGCACCCGATTTGTCGGATTATGTGAAAACCGACGATCTACCGGCAGACATTTCCACGCTATCAACCAGCGTGACTACCCTGAATAACAAACTGGCTTGCGTGAGCAGTACCAGCAACGCCAACGAGTTACTGTTATCTGGTTGTAACGTGCGCGTGGTCAATGGTGTTGGCGTCACCGAGTCGAAAAATGGCAAGGGCAATTTGATTATGGGTTACAACGAGTCGGATTCTTCTAGCCGTGACCGCACCGGCTCACATAACCTGATCGTTGGGCCGCTGCACAGCTATTCGGCGGTTAGCGGTTTGATCGCCGGTTATCACAATACTGTTAGCGGCAATTACGCCAGCGTCACCGGCGGTTTGTACAACACCGCCACTGGGATTTCAGCCAGTGTTCAGGGTGGTCAAGCGAACATTGCATCTGGCTATCGCTCTGCTGTCAGCGGTGGCGTCGAGAACAAAGCCGAGGGCCAAACGTCGGTTATCAGTGGTGGACGTTACAACGTCGTGACGGGTGATTACGCCAGCGTAACAGCGGGGGCGCGTAATCAGGCATCGGCTGCTTATGCCAGCGTCAGCGGGGGCGAGGACAATATCGCTTCAGCGCAAGCTGCGACCGTCACCGGCGGCAAAGCGATCACTGTGGCAACACAGTACGGCGTTCCGCCCGTCAGCTCGGTTGATCTAACCGGCTATGTGACAACAACGGCACTTGATACCAAGTTGATGCCCTACGCCAAAACCGCTGAACTGCCAGCGTTCCCCGATCTCACCACATTCCTCACTGCGGCTGATCTCGCGCCCTACGCCCAAAAAACTGATCTGCCCAGTCTATCGGGCTATGTCACAACTGGGGCACTCGGTACCACGCTGTCTGGCTACGCCCAAAAAACTGACCTGCCCAATCTATCAAGTTACGTCACAACAGCGGCGCTCGATAACGCGCTGTCGGGTTACACAACCAGCATCGCTGCTCTGGAAGACGACCTCGCTTGTATTAGCACAGACAGCGACAGTGAAAATCTTTATTTCACTGGTTGCAACGTCCATGTACGCAACAATACAGGGTCTACCAAATCGAAAAATGGCAAGGGCAATTTAATTCTTGGCTATAACGAAGAGCCGACTGATTGGGATATTTCAGGCGGTTGGATGACAGCGGTTGAGCGGACTGGTTCTCATAACTTGGTCGTCGGAATAAAACACAGTTACACGGCAACCGGCGGTTTTCTAGCGGGTTATCACAATTCCGTGACCGCAGATTTTGGCAGCGTGTCTGGCGGTAGTGACAATTTAGCTTCAGGTGAGGTTGCCAGCGTCAGCGGTGGTGAACACAACATTGCTTCGAGTTATCGCTCCAGCGTCAGCGGCGGGAATAACAACACCGCCTCGGGTACTTTCTCCAGCGTCAGCGGCGGCAAAGAGAACGTCGCCTCGGGTCCTATCTCCAGCGTCAGCGGTGGTGAAGACAACATTGCTTCGGGTTCTCGCTCCAGCATTAGCGGTGGGCAATCTCAAACAACTCCAGATTCCTACTCTTATGCACCCTAATCCTTAGCTAGACGTAAAACCGCCACCGGGCGTTATGCGTTCGGTGGCAATTCGCCTAACAACTATTCGGAGTAACCACGATGTCACGTCTTCTATTTATTGCGGCGCTGGCGCTAGTCAGTGCGACTGCCCAATCCGCGCCAATTGCTTATACCAACCGCGTCGAATTTTTAACGGCGCTGTCGGGTTTAACCACCCACACTCTGGATTTTGATTTAACAGATGCGGGTTCGCTGATCGGCAACGGTAATGCGTTGGACGGCATTACTTTTCATTACGATGAACTCGCCTCGTATAGTGTATCAATGCAGGTGCGTAATGATAATCTCACCACTTCGGGAACGAATTATCTCGGCACTACCGATTACGGCGTGTTTATGGACGGCGACGACTTTGATTTGAGTTTTGCCAACAGTTTCGCCATTGGCATGACCTTCATCACTGCTGGCGAGATGTTGAATGGCGACATCACCCTGACAGCAGGCAATACGAGCGTCGGTTTAGTCGCCGCTGCGGGTGTGCCGCTTGATGATGATAGCGTGTATTTTCTTGGCATCATTGATACCGCCGCTGCCTTCACGACGGCGAGCGTGACCGCATTTGGTGGCGCTGGCGGTCCATGGTTTGTCTATAACGTCGATGACATCGTGACTGCCAATTTGTACGCATCGCCCAATCCGGCTCCTGTTCCCGCTTCGCTGGCGCTCATTCTGGCTGGACTCAGCCCGCTCGGTTGGCAATTGCGGCATCGGCGGCACACTTAATCGCCCATAATCCTGCTAAACAAAGGGCGCAGCGAGCGCCCTTTTTATTTGTGCTAGAAATAACACAATTAAAAAATCATCCTTCGCATTGTAATCATTTCACGGAGATTTATCGGTGAGTACACAGTTTTTTAATGGCGCTGGTTTTTTGTATTGCGATTTATACTGGCGTGACGCAATTTGCAACCATGTCAATAGACTGAATTCATTAGCGCCAGCGCACCAAGATAATCAAAGCGTTCAATTAAATGCTGCAATTCTTCATTCAGATCGCCAAATGCAGCACGAAACAGCGGCGCTTCCGTGTGTATTAATTCATTCGCTGCCATATCACCTTCTTCTAACATGCGTTTAAACCGCATGACAAACACAGTAATCGTTGCTGCATCTATTTCCGCAGCAACCGGTAATGTGAATGATGCTTCTTTATTCATCACTGAAAACGTGGTGGCATGTGCATTCGTTGAAAGCCATTTTAAGAGCATGTTGTAAAGCTGATTGGCATCAATTGGTTTGGTGAGAAAGTCATTCATGCCTGCGGCTAAACAGGCCTGTCGATCTTCTTCAAACGCATTCGCCGTCAAAGCAATAATCGGGCGCACTTCCCAGCCGGGTAACATGCGAATTTGCTGCGTCGCTGCCAGCCCATCCAAACGCGGCATTCGTATATCCATCAATAGAACATCGGGGCGACACATCTTCGCCCGCTCCACTGCCTCCAGCCCGTCATTCACGGTATCGACCACCATTCCGACGCGCTGCAACAGTTCCATTGCCACTTCACGATTCACCGGATCATCTTCAACCAGCAACACCTGTCGTCCCAATCGGCGCTCGCACAACTGCGTCTCGGCATCTTTAATGTTCATTTGCAACGGCAACACGCCGGTTCCGCGTTTTAGCCATGCCGTCAACCAAAAGGTACTGCCTTGACCGGGAACACTTTCTACGCCGGTATCGCCGCCCATCAGCCGCGCTAAATGGCGCGTGATCGCCAAGCCCAAACCCGTGCCACCGAAACGGCGCGTGGTCGTTTCATCCGCCTGTTCAAACGCATTGAATAGCCGCGCCACTGCTTCAGGCGCGATGCCAATGCCGCTGTCGGTCACAGCAAATCGCACCAGTAATCGCCCGTCGCGTTCTTCTAACACTTTGGCGGATAACAGAATCGTGCCGCGCTCGCTGAATTTGAGCGCATTGCCAGCGTAATTGAGCAACGCTTGCCGCAACCGCGTGGGATCGCCGCGCAGCCAATTCGGTACGTGATCGCTGTCTACGGCGATCACCAAACCCCTCGCGCTGGCGCTGATGTCAATCAACGAACGTACTGAATCCAGCACATCCGCCAGCGCAAAATCCGTTTCTTCAAGCTGCATTCGTCCCGCTTCGATTTTCGATAAATCCAATACGCCATTGATAATGTTGAGCAAATGCTGCGCTGCGGTTTCGATTTTAGCGAGACGGCGAGTTTGCGCACTTTCGGTTAATTCGCGGCGCAGCAACTGCGTTAAGCCAATAATTGCATTCATTGGCGTGCGGATTTCGTGGCTCATATTGGCTAAAAACGTGCTTTTGGCGCGATTAGCGGTTTCTGCCCGTGCCGCAAATTCCTGTGCTTCAGCGTTCGCAATTTTCAGAGCGGCGTTGCTTGCCTGTAGTTGTTCCTCAGCATTGCGGCGAGCGGTGATGTCTACAGAAATGTTGCCAGTGGCAATCAATTGTCCGTCTACATCGTAGATTGGATATTTTTTTGTTAAGTAATACAACGTTCTTCCATCTGCGGCGAGCACCGGTTCCTCGCGGATAATCGCCTCGCCGGGCGCGAGCTGCTGCGCTTGCAGATCATCGGTCATGTAGGTGTGCACCGGCTCGCTGTCGGGTGACACGCCGAAGATTTCCGCATCGGTTTTACCGATCAATTCCGCATCGGAAGCATAGCCCGCAGCTCTGGCATAAGCGGGATTGGTCGCAATTACCCGCCGATTTAAATCCTTCACCACGATGATTGAATCACTGTGACGCACGACTGCGGCGAGCGCCGCCATGGTTTGTCGTTCTTGCCAATCGCTGGCGCGAGAATCTGTAGTCATCTGGCATCTCGCTGTATTTAAGCGTTACGCGGTTGGAATAAGTTGTCAGTTTTTAGTAACCATCGTGTTTTTACTGCTAACGAAATCCATTATTTAACTGCGTGATGACGGCAGACGACTTTTCCGTTCTTCAACGACGCGAAATGCCTCGCGCACTGCCTCACGCAATTCAGCGGTTTTCCATGGTTTGGTGAGAAAGCGGAAGATTTCGCCTTGATTGACTGAGCGGGTAATCAACAGGGGATCAAGTGTGCCGGAAAGCAAAATACGCAAGGTTTGCGGATACATGGAGCTGATCCGCCGCAGCAATTCGGCACCATCCATTTCGGGCATATCGCCATCGGAAATCACCACATCAACGTCATGCAGCGCCAGCAATTCCAGTGCATTGGTTCCGCGCCCCGCAACCAGCACTCGATAACCTTCATAGCTGAAGAGGCGATCCAAGATCAAACGAATCTGCGGGTCATCATCCACCAGCAACAATGTGCGCTGCGGCGCGAGCGTTTCATTGGGAAATACCAGCAACCGCTCGCTGCGCAATAACACTTCAAAATCAGAAGCAGCCAGCGGACGACTGAAATAATAACCCTGCATTTCGTCGCAATCGTGACTGCGCAAAAACTGCAACTGCGCTTCGGTTTCCACGCCTTCCGCAATCGCTGCCAAATTGAGACCATGCGCTAAGTTAATGATTGCGGTGATAATTGCGGCACTGCTGGGATCGTGCACGATGTCACGGACGAACGATTGATCAATTTTCAGGCGGTCGATATGAAACTGGCGCAGATAACTGAGCGACGAAAAACCCGTACCAAAATCGTCAATCGACAGCGACACCGATAATCCTTTCAGCCGCTGCGTCGCAGTGATAAATGCCGGCATGTCGCTCATCGCTGCGCTTTCGGTGATTTCCAATTCCAGATATTCCGGCGCTAAACCCGTTTCGCGCAGAGTTTTGGCGGTCAATTCCACGACATCACCAGCAGTAAATTGCAGCGCCGAAAGATTCACCGCCACCGTAATCGGCGGCAAACCCAATTGCTGCCATTCCTTATTTTGACGGCAGGATTCACGCAGCACCCACGCGCCGAGCGCCCAAATTAAACCGCATTCTTCCGCCAGCGGAATGAAATCACCCGGCGAAATCCACCCGCGTCGCGGATGCGGCCATCGCGCCAGTGCTTCTGCGCCGATGATTTGTCCATTGCGCAGATCAATCTGCGGTTGGTAATGCAGCGCCAGCCCGCCATTTTTGATGGCATCGCGTAAATCTGCTTCTAAATCAAGTCGCTCCAATGCACGAGCGTTCATTTCCGGCGCATAAAACCGAAAACCCTGACCGCCACTGACTTTAATTTTGGTCATCGCTGCGGTGGCATTGCGCAACAGCAGCTCGGCATTGCAGCCGTCTTTGGGAAAAGTGGCAATGCCGATACTGGCTGACAGCACGATTTCATGCGCATCAATCCACAGCGGCGCGTGCACAGCATCGAGCATCGGCTGGGCGTAATAGGCAATGATTTCTCGCTCATCAGCTTTGGTCACCAAAATGAACTCATCACCTTCCACTCGCGCCAGCGTGTCCGTCGCCGTGAGCAACCGTGCCAGCCGCTCCGTCACCACGCGCAGCGCCTGATCGCCCGCGCCCCGTCCCAAATTGGCATTGATACTTTTAAACCGATCAAGACTCAGCGTTAATATCGTCAACGGCTGGTGTTCTAAACGACTGCGTTCCAATGCTTGCATTAAACGGTCATAGAGTAAATTGCGATTAGGCAATCCAGTTAATTCATCAAAATTCGACTTCCGTTCAATCTGTTCCAAATAATGATTACGCTCGCTGACATCACGCCAAGCAATCACTGCGCCCTGTAGTTTACCGTTTTCAAATAACGGCATACAGGAATACTCCACTGGCATTCGCATTCTATTTTTGCAATAGAAATGATCGGCATAATTTTCAAGCACTCCGCCGCTTCTCACTGCGGAAAGCAGATGACAATCGTGATCAACGCCGCATTCACGTTGATCATTTTGATTGTGATGAATCGTGCGATGAAAATCTTTTCCCAATAATTCTTCTGGTCGATAACCGAGCATCATCGCCGCTGCGGGATTCACAAAGTCGATCTTTCCATTCAAATCTAAACCCTGAATACCTTCGCCAGTCGAATTGAGAATCATTTCCATGCGGTGATTGAGATGCGCCTGAGCGCGATCACTCGCATCCTGTACTGCCTGCACTTCCGTAATCCGCCGCGCTACTTCGCTTTCTAAAAAAGCGTTTTGATCCAGCAACCAACTGCGCACCTGTTTTAATTCCAATTGATTACTCACTCGCGCCAGCACCACCGAGGCAATCAGCGGTTTAGAAATGAAATCAGCTGCGCCCTGTTCTAAACACAGCGTTTCAGTTTCCGAGCTGTCCATTGCTGTAACGTAAATCACTGGAATATCGGCGGTTTGTGGATTTTCTCGCAGGCGCAATAGCACCTCATGCCCATCCATTTCCGGCATCATCAAATCGAGCAGAATTAAATCTGGCGGCGGCGCGAGCAGCGCGTATTTTAATGCGGTGATACCGGAATTTGCTGCCCGTACTCGATAACCCGCATTGCGCAGCAATTCGCCGAGAATGGTGAGATTTTCTGGAACATCATCGACGATCAATAGGGTTGCTGACATGTGAGTATTTTTCCTTGTAGAGATTTATTTTTATTATAAGTAGTCGTAGGTTGGGTTGCCGCTATTGGCAACCCAACAATTTACATCAATATCACGGTAATTGAGTTGCACCGTCATTGCCTAAATTATGCTGTGCTACTTTTAATCGCTGAGATGCGCATTGAGTTCAGCGAATAATCCCTGCGCTGCCGCAGTGACCAAATCAAATACCCGCTCAAATCCACGTTGTCCGCCGTAATACGGATCAGGCACATCGCGCACCTGTTGCTCTGGCGCAAAGTCCATGAATAACTTTATTTTTTCCGTCATATTTGGTGGACAAAGATCACGCAGATTGGCAGCGTTGTCCTCGTCCATTGCCAGAATGTAATCAAATCGCTCGAAATCCTCAGCGGTCACACGCCGAGCGCGTAAATCACGAATCTCAACTCCTCGTGCGCGGGCTGTTTCGCAAGCGCGTTGATCGGGGCGTTCGCCAAGATGATAAGCATGAGTTCCAGCGGAATCGACGCCAATGAGATGCTCTACATCATGGTCTTTTAATAGTTTGCGAAAAACACCTTCCGCAGTGGGCGAGCGGCAGATATTGCCCATGCACACGAATAGGACATTTAAACGCTGTTCTGGATATTTCATTGGAAAATCTCGTTAAATGAAAAAAGTTGTCAATTGTCGGTAACAACGCGGTTTTTACTGACAACCGACAATTGACAACTTTTTTAACTGCCTAACCGCTAAGACTATCGAATTTTAGATGAAAAAATACATGATTACTCTTTCAAAATTCGCTCCAACGTCTCTGGTTTAAAGACGGAATTAATTGAAAAAACCCGATTTACTGAACACATTCGCGTTTATGGTTTGGTGCAAGGCGTCGGATTTCGTCCCACCGTGTGGCGAGTCGCGCACGACTGCGGCATTACTGGCGAAGTGCGCAATGACGGCGCTGGCGTGTTGATTATGGCGCAAGCCGCAACACTTGCGGCATTGGAACAATTTTGTGCGCAGTTAATCACCGAATGTCCACCATTGGCGCGGATTGAACGGATTGAACGCACTGCGCAATCCACTGTATTGATTGCTGCGGAATTTGTCATTGCGTCCAGCGCCAGCACCGCGATTCGCACCAGCATCGTGCCTGACGCTGCGCCTTGCGCCGCCTGTCTCGCGGACATCCGCACCGCAGCCAATCGCCGTTACCGTTACGCCTTCACTAATTGCACCCATTGCGGCCCGCGTTTGAGCATCGTGCATCGCCTTCCTTACGACCGCGCTAATACCAGCATGGCAGCATTTGCGCTCTGTCCACACTGCGCAGCGGAATATGCCAATCCCGCTGATCGGCGTTTTCATGCCCAGCCGATTGCTTGCGCGAACTGCGGACCGCGAGTGTGGCTGGTGGATCGCGCTGGGCAAGTGCTTGATCCCGCTGATGATCCCATGCAGAGCGCCAGCCGTCTGCTCGCCGCTGGGCAAATTGTGGCGATTAAAGGTGTCGGCGGTTTTCAACTGGCTTGCGCAGCAACCAATGATGCTGCGGTTGCTGAATTGCGCCGCCGCAAACGTCGCCCAGAAAAACCGCTGGCGCTGATGGCACGCGATTTGGCAGTCATCGGTCGTTATTGCCAACTCAATGCTGAGGAATGCGCCGCGCTCACCAGTTCTGCTGCGCCGATCCTGTTGCTCCAACTGCGTCCCGATGCCGCACCGCTCGCTGCCGCACTCGCGCCAGAACAAACCACGCTCGGCATGATGCTGCCGTCGAGTCCACTTCATCACCTGCTGCTGGCGGACTGGGCGCAACCGCTCGTGATGACCAGCGGCAATCTCAATGACGAACCGCCGTGTTTGCGCAATGCTGAGGCGTTGAACCGTTTGGTAACGGTCGCCGACGCGCTGTTGCTGCATGATCGGGAAATCGTGCATCGCGCCGACGATTCACTGCTGCGCGTGGTGGCCGGAGCGCCACGATTGCTGCGGCGAGCGCGAGGTTTTGCACCAGCGCCGTTGCCATTACCGGCAGGATTTGCCGACGCGCCAGCCGTGCTCGCGTTTGGCAGCGAATTGAAAAACACCTTTTGTCTCACCCGTGACGGGCAAGCAATTTTATCGCCACATCTTGGCGATCTCGGCGACGCGGGCACTGCGCGGGCTTATCGCCAGCAGATCACGGAAATGCTGGCGCTGGTGCAGCATCAGCCGGAAGTATTAGCGATTGATTTACATCCTGATTATCACGCCAGCCACTTTGGGCGCGAGTGGGCGAGCAACGCCGAATTGCCGTTGATTAACGTGCAACATCATCACGCGCATCTGGCTGCCGTGCTCGCTGACCACGGCAGACCGCGCACGGCTGGCGCAGTGCTCGGCATTCTGTTGGATGGTTTGGGTTACGGAACGGACGGAACGCTGTGGGGCGGAGAATTTTTAATTGGCGATTATCAATCGTATCAGCGGGTTGCACATCTCAAACCGGTTGCGCTGCCCGGCGGAGTGCAGGCAATCCGCGAGCCGTGGCGTCACTTATACGCGCAATTGGTAAGCGCCGGACTCTGGGAAACGCTCCGCGCCCGTCATCCGCAATTGCCGATTGTGCGCGGGTTGCTGGCGCAACCGCTTGATTTATTAACGCAAATGCTGGCGCGAGGCATCAACGCACCGCGCACCAGTTCGGCTGGGCGACTGTGCGATGCCGTCGCTGCGGCGCTCGGCGCAGGCAATGAGCGCGTCAATTACGAAGGTCAGGCCGCAATTGCCCTCGAAACCTTGGCGACGAATGCGCTATCAACGGCTGGCGCGGGTTATTTGCTGGCGCAGGTGACGACGCCGAGCGCGATTCAACTTGATCCCGCGCCATTATGGACGGCGCTATTGAATGATCTCGCGCATGGCGTCGCCCGCGAGCACATTGCGGCGCGTTTTCATATTGGATTTAGCAATAGCATCATTGCATTATCCTGCGATTTAACTGCCCAACATCATTTGGATACAGTCGCACTTTCCGGCGGCGTATGGCAAAACCGCATCCTATTAGAAACTGTCAGCACTGCGCTAATGAAAACTGGCTTGCAAGTATTATTGCATCGACAAATTCCCGCTAATGATGGCGGGTTATCACTGGGTCAGGCCTGTATTGCCGCTGCGCAATTTACCTGACCTTTTTTATTGACCATGACTGAATGAAGACAACGGAAAAAACCAATGAAAAACTTTCTGGAATTGATGAAAAGCTGCTTGAGCGATATTCAAGAAATCATGCCGTGGGATTTAGAAGAACGTCTCGCTCAGAATCCTGAGTTATTACTGCTTGATGTGCGCGAACCGGATGAATTTGCTGCGATGCACCTTGCCGGATCATTGAATGTGCCACGTGGCATTTTAGAATCTGCGTGTGAATGGGATTATGAAGAAACTTTGCCAGAATTGGTGAAAGCGCGAGCGCGTGAAATCGTCGTGATTTGCCGCTCCGGTTATCGCAGCGTATTAGCAGCGCATTCGCTTACCGTGCTGGGTTATCAGCATGTCGCTTCATTAAAAACCGGATTGCGCGGCTGGAAAGATTACGATCAAGCCTTAGTCAATGGCGATGGTGAACCTGTTGATCTTGATGACGCTGATGTGTATTTCACTCCGCAATTGCGCCCTGATCAATTACGCCCAGCAGACTGGACAGAATAAATAACAGCAGCTTAATTGTGGGTTGGATTGACGGTGTCAACCCAACCTACGACTTAAAACAGATCACCAATCCATGTCAGAACCCCGTTTTGAACGTCGCAAAGCAATTAAAACTGCACTGTTATCTTTTACGCAGCAACCGCTCAAAATCGCTGCAATTAAGCTATTAAATACGCTCGGTTATCACAGCGATAAAACCGCTGATTTTGGTAATAGCGCCGATGACTTTCTCACCTATATCGAACAGCAAGCTCCAAACTATCCGCCTTTTAATCGCGCTCAATTGGCTGCCGATCAGTGGTTGTCTTGTGCGTTTTTATTTCAATTAACCGATGATGAAATTCAAACGAATAACAGGCTGCAATTCCCGCTTAAACAAATTGAATCTTTTGTTTTTTTAGCAGTTGATTTGAGCGGGGAAACGTGGTCACGAACGCAATTTGCATCTATCACGCGAGAACTCAATTGCCGCTTTCCCATGCCCGCAATCGTGCTGTTTCGTCATGGTCAATTCCTATCTTTGGCGGTCATTGATCGGCGTGATTCCAATCGTGAGGTAATTCACAGCCGCATCACGGTCATTAAAGATGTGTGTTGCTCGACACCACATCGCGCTCATCTCGATATTTTATCTGAATTGACGTTTAGCAACTTAATTGGTGAACGCAAACAGCGCCCGGCAAATTTCCGCGATCTTTATGATGCGTGGATTGCCGTGTTGTCGATTCAAAAACTCAATCAGCGGTTTTATACGGAATTGTCGTATTGGTATTTTTGGACATTAAAACAAGTGCAATTTCCGTCCGGCGGTGGTGCAAATGTTGAGCAGCGCAATGCAGTTGCGGTGATTCGCTTATTAACGCGCCTGATTTTTGTGTGGTTTATTAAAGAAAAGAAGTTAGTTCCAGCGGAGTTATTTGATCCGGCGGCGCTAAAAACGCTCTTGAAAACTGATCCCGCCGCTGCTGGTGACGCGGGCAATTATTATTGTGCAATTCTACAAAATCTCTTTTTTGCGACTTTGACTGTCAAACGCGGCGCATTGCGGAAATGGGCAACAACCGGCAGCGGCATGAATGGTTATCGTTATAAAAACTTATTTTGCGACGCACCAGCGGCATTAGATTTATTTGCGCGTATTCCTTTTTTAAATAGCGGTTTATTTGAGTGTTTGGATATGGAATCGACAACACACGATTTAGAAAATAATTTTGCGTTGCAAGCAATTTTTCCGAATCGCGTATTTTTTAACGGCGCGGGAGATGCAGATTTGAATGCCGATCTCGGCACTAAAAATAAACGTTACAACGTAAACGGCTTATTTGACATCTTTGCGCGTTATCAATTCACGGTTGAGGAAAATATGCCGCTGGAGGAAGAAGTCGCGCTTGATCCAGAAATGCTCGGTAAAGTATTTGAAAACTTATTAGCAAGTTATAACGCAGAAACCCAAACCACAGCGCGGAAACAATCCGGTTCTTTTTATACGCCGCGTGAAGTGGTGGATTATATGGTCGATGAAGCGTTGCTGCTTTATTTTGCACAAGCGGTCACGGTTGACGATCAAGCTGCATTCAAACAGCAATTGCGCGAGTTATTGGCTTATACCAGTGACGGCAATCCGTTTGCGCCGGAAATCACTGCGGCGCTCATTGCGGCAATTGAGGCGCTGCGCATTCTTGATCCCGCTTGCGGTTCGGGCGCATTTCCAATGGGTGTTTTAAATAAATTGGTGCAGGTATTGCGCAAACTTGATCCGAATAATGCGCAGTGGCGAGCGGATTACACTCGCAAACGCTATCTTATCAATCATTGCATTTACGGAATTGATTTACAGCCAATTGCAGTACAAATCACCAAGCTGCGCTTTTTTATGGCATTGCTTGTGAATCAACAGGTTGATTTGACAGCCGACAATTTTGGTATTACGGCGCTGCCGAATTTGGAAACGAAATTGATCGCCACCGATAGTTTAATGCCAATTGCGGCATTGCAAATAAAGTTACGCGATAAATTGGTGCAGTTATTACAATCCGATCAATTTGCGGCAGCGGAAACGGTCAAGCAGTGGATGTTCCAAATAAATAGCGGTTTTGACATCGTGATCGGCAATCCGCCGTATGTGCGTCAAGAAGCGATTAAACATCTAAAAGAATCATTTAAGAAAAACTACGCTTGTTTTACCGGCACAGCAGATTTATACGTTTATTTCTTTGAACGGGCGGTGACGTTATTAAAACCAAATGGCGTGTTGTCGTTTATTACTTCCAATAAATGGTATCGCGCCAAATATGGAACAAAATTGCGCCAATGGTTGAATCTGCACACACGCTTACAACAATTGCTTGATTTCGGTGATGAAGCGGTGTTTACCGCTATTGCGTATCCAACCATCGTGATTGCAACGCGCCGTCCGGAAGAAGTGATAAAACCCGCTGCCGATGAACAAATACGGATGTTGAATTGGGCGCAGCAATCGCCAATTGAAACATTTCCGGCAGTGTTTGCGGCTGAGAGTTTTGAGGTCGCGCAAGCAGAATTGAAAGATGAAGGCTGGCAATTAGAACCGCCATTGCAACGGCAATTATTAGCGCGAATTCAACAAGCCGGAACGCCGCTCGGTCAAACTGTGCGCGGGCGTTTTTATTATGGCATTAAAACCGGATTGAATGAGGCATTTGTGATTGATGGCGCAACGCGGGCGCGTTTAATTGCGGCTGATCCCAATTCGGCAGAAGTGATTAAACCATTATTGCGCGGGCGCGATGTAAAACGTTGGCAAGTGGTGTCGCCGGATTTATGGCTGATTTTTACGCGGCGACCTTTTCCAATAGAAAATTATCCAGCAATTGCTGCGCATTTGGAACAATTTAAGGCGCAGTTAATGCCAAAACCAGCGGATTGGGATGGCGATTGGTTTGGACGGGCAGCGGGTCATTATGAATGGTTTGAACTGCAAACCAGTACTGCATATTGGGAAGAATTTGCGCAACCAAAAATCATCGTGCCTGCAATTACAAATACTGTGAATTATGCAGCCGATCTTAACGGTTTTTATAGCAACGATAAAACTAGCATTATTGTTGCAACCGATTGGCGTTATTTACTGGCGGTGTTAAATTCTCGTCTGTCGTGGTGGTGGATTCAGCGATTATGTGCCAGTAAAGCGAACGGATTTTTTGAATTCAAGCCCATGTATATCAGCCAGTTTCCTATTCCTGCGGCATCAGATCAGCAAAAGTTAGTTTTAGAAACACTCGTAACCACAATTTTGAATGCTGCCGAATTGCGGTTTGAGCAACTGATTAACGCGCTCGTTTATGAACTCTATTTTCCTGCTGAATTACATCACGCCAACATTCACATCTTTGCTATGTGTGAAAATGCGCAGATCACGCAACTTGCGGCAATGGATAATGTCGCTATCAGTCAATTCGTAAATCGCATTTTTGCTGCGACTCATCCGATTGCTAAATTGTTATTAGAAGTGCAACAATTGCCGGTGGTGCAATTAATTGAAAGTCATAACGCGGCAATCAACAGTGCTTGTTAATAATTGGATCAATCAGGAATTCTCAATCATGTCGAAACAGCCATCTTCAGCACCCACATTGCACGGCATTCGTGATAATCATCAGCGCGGAAAAGTCATTGATTTTTTATCGCAGCATGTGACCGCTAACAGTCAATTAGCCATCGTTTCCGCCTATTTTACCATTTACGCTTATGACGCGCTGGCGACGGAATTAGATCAAATCCAACATTTGCGTTTTTTTTTGGTGAGCCCAGTTTTATTACCGCGCTTGATCCGAATAAAAATGATAAAAAGTATTTCAACATTGCAGATGAAGGTTTAGATTTAGCCAATCGCTTACGCCAACGCGATGTGGCACGGCGCTGTGCTGATTGGATACGAGAAAAGGTTGAAATTCGTTCTATGCGGCACGCGAATTTATTACATGGCAAACTGTATCATATTCATGATG
The DNA here is from genome assembly GCF_002958735.1 of Chromatium okenii. Taxonomy (GTDB): domain Bacteria; phylum Pseudomonadota; class Gammaproteobacteria; order Chromatiales; family Chromatiaceae; genus Chromatium; species Chromatium okenii_A. Next base: position 688,446 of record NZ_PPGH01000035.1, read on the forward strand.
GACATCGGGAACATGCGTTATTGGGCAGTTCTAATTTTACGCAGCGTGGTTTGGGTTTATCTGCTACGCCAAACATTGAATTAAACTTAATTGTTGATGGCGACCGCGATCGCGCCGATTTAAAACGTGGTTTGATGAACTTTGGAAAAATCAACAATTGGTTGTTGATGTGAAAGATGCCGTGCTGCGTTATTTAGAACAGCTTTATGTCAATCATAACGCTGAGTTTATTTATTACAAAACACTATATCATGTCTTTGAACGGTTTTTAATCAGTCAAGAACGCGATGCTGCTTTATTTGAACAAACCGCGCTGGTTGATTCCGCGATTTGGCAAGTATTATTTGATTTTCAACGCGATGGTGTCAAAGGTGCATTGCGCAAAATTAATGCACACAATGGCTGTATTTTGGCGGATAGCGTGGGTTTAGGTAAAACCTATACTGCGCTGGCGGTGATTAAATACCATGAATTGCGCAATCAACGGGTGCTGGTGCTTTGCCCGAAACGTTTGCGAGAGAATTGGACTGTTTATCTGGCACAAAATAACAGTGAATTAAACCCTTTTTTGCGAGATCGTTTTGCATATACGGTTTTATCGCATACCGATTTGTCGCGTTCCGGTGGCAAAGTGGATGGCGTCGATTTAGCGACATTTAACTGGAATCAATTTGATTTGATTGTGATTGATGAATCACATCATTTTCGGAATGCTCTGCGCAGCAAACGTGATGATAGCGGTCGCATCATGCGTAAAAGCCGTTATGAACGGTTATTGGAAGACATCGTCAAATCTGGCATCAAAACGCGGGTGCTGTTGTTATCGGCAACACCAGTAAATAATGATTTAAACGATTTAAGAAACCAGATTTATCTCATTACTGAAGGGCGCGATGATGCTTTTGCCAAAGCGTTTGGCATTCGCAGTATTAAAGAAACTTTGGCAGTTGCACAAAAAGCGTTTATAGAATGGGCGCAGCCCAAACGCAGCGATAATCAAAATGCCAATGACAGTGGTAATGAAAAAAATGCCAATGCGTTAATGGCTAAGTTATCTGTAGGATTTTTTACGCTTTTAGATGAATTAACGATTGCCCGTTCACGCCAGCATTTGCACAAGCATTATCAGGCATCAATTGCTCAAATTGGACAATTTCCACAGCGCAAAAAACCGGATTCTATTTTTCCTGAGATTGATTTGCAGCGGCAGTTTCCGTCGTATCAAAAACTGAGTGAAGATATTAGTGGTTACAAATTGTCGCTGTTTAATCCCGCGTATTATGTATTGCCAGATTCTGAAAAACATTATGCCCCGTATAAGCAATTAAACTTTACGCAGAAAACCCGTGAAACTTTTTTAATTGGCATGATGAAAGTTAATTTTCTGAAACGTTTAGAAAGTTCGGTGTTTTCTTTTGCGATTACGATGCAGCGTACTGTTGAAAAAATTGAACAACTTGAACAGCGTTTGCTGCAATTTCAAGCGCAGGATCAGCAAGCAGAAATATCAGTACAAATTGATGAACTTGACGAAGAAGACGATGAACTTGCAGAAGCCTTTCAGGTTGGCGGCAAACTCAAGTTTCAGATGGCGCATTTAGATATTGCGGCATGGTTAAGTGATTTAGCCGCTGATAAACAGCAGTTATCGTCATTAGCCAATACTGCGCAGGCAGTCACAATTGAACGCGATGAAAAGTTAGCGAAACTGAAAGAGATCATTTTAGAAAAAGTGACGCATCCAACCACAAATCGCAACGGAGAAAAAAATCGCAAAGTGTTAATTTTTTGCGCCTTTGCTGATACCGCTAGTTATCTTTATGATGCGCTGGAAACATGGGTTAAGAATTCGCTTAAAGTGCATATTGCATTGGTTTCTGGTGGTTCTAAACCAAATCGTACAACCTTGGGTAATCCAGATTTTACACAAATTTTAATTCACTTTGCGCCACGTGCAAAACGACGCGAACAATTCACCACGCTATCGCAAGATGAAGAAATAGATATTTTAATTGCAACCGATTGTATTTCTGAAGGGCAGAATCTACAAGATTGTGGTTTGTTAGTGAATTACGATATTCATTGGAATCCAGTACGAATTATTCAACGCTTTGGGCGCATTGATCGCATCGGCAGTTTGAATACTGAAATTCAGTTAACCAATTTTTGGCCAACACATGATTTGAATCAATATATTAATCTGAAAAATCGTGTGGAAGCGCGAATGGCATTGGTCGATATTGCCGCAACAACAGAAGATAATATCTTGCTTCCAGAAGATTTACGCAAATTAGCGAAAGATGATTTAAATTATCGTGATAAACAATTAAAGCGCCTGAAAGATGAAGTATTAGATTTGGAGGATTTTAACGAATCTGTGACGCTCACTGCATTTACACTGGATGATTTTCGGATGGAATTAAATAGTTATATTCAGGCTAATTTAGTTCTATTACAAGATGCGCCGCTAGGTTTATATGCAGTGGTTCCAGTGTGCGCCGATTATCCGTCAATTCAACCCGGTGTGATCTTTTGTTTGCGGCAGCGATTGGCTGGAGATGATGCGAATGCAGTCAATCCATTACATCCTTATTTTTTAGTTTATGTTCATGACAATGGCAAGGTGGGCTATAACTTCATCAAACCAAAACAGATATTGGAGATTTGGCGGGCGCTGAGTGTGGGAGGTCAAACAAAACCCTATGCTCAATTGTGTGATTTGTTTGATGCTGAAACGCAGCATGGTCAAGAGATGTCAAAATATAACGCGCTGTTGATTAAAGCAGTGGCGGCAATGCAAAACAGTTTAATGAAAAAAATTCTGGTAATCTGTTTGCAAGTCGGGGTGGTCAGTTAATCGCTGCCGCCACTGATTTTGACCTCGTGACGTGGTTGGTGGTTAAATAGTATTTGGTGAGATGTGATGCTCAATCTGAAATACAAGCTAGTTATTGAAGCAACAGAAGACCCTGAGTTTTTTTCTTTTTATTCTCCCGATCTTCAGGGGTTTACCGGCGTTGGATGCTCTATTGAAAATTGCATCACACAAGCAATTTCTGAAATAGATGAACATCTTTTAGTGTTAAAAGAAAACGATTTGCCAATTCCAATGAGTAATCCTGATCCAACGGTAACGATTAAAAACTCGCGGCGCATTGCTGAAGCAGCTTAATTGTAGGTTGGGTTGACGCTGTCAACCCAACTCTGTTGCCGTACTATTAGCATGAGGAAAGCGAATGAGCGCGAAATTGAATGTTACGGAATCTTGGGTTGATCCCGATGATGCGCCAGAATTAACTGATGATTTTTTTGAAACCGGTATATGGAAAATTGGAGAGCGCGATGTTTCTCGTGCGGAAGGTGAGGCGATGATGCGTCAAACATATTGCACGGAAATCAATCCGCTGAATGATATTTTGCGTGATTGATTACTCATTTTGCTAATTCGCATACTGTTTTGCGACATGGTTCTATTACTGTTATTTGATGCTCAACGCCTTTTTGCGGTGTTTTGCCAATTTTTTGACAGGTTTCTAAATAATCATCGACGGCTTCAATGAATGCAAAACGTAAATCAGCAACGGTATCAGCATGAAAGCTCACAATATCAGTCAGTCCAACTAAGTGACCAATTAGAAGGTCATCGCGTTCATCAAACTCAATGCGGGCGCTGTAGCCTTTATATGTCCAGCGATTCATGGTGTAATTCCTATGAGTGTTAAAAAAGTACAAGCTGCTTCAACTTGGTATGCTTTAGCTTCTTTTGCGGGATGCGGTCGGTGAAAAGTGCCCACATGGTTGCCGTATACAAAGCGCACCCGTGAGCCGCGTCCTTCAATCAATTGGCAACCAATGGCAATAAATAGCATTTCAATCCGCGCCCATTCTAGGTTAGCACTCGTTGGCTTGGCGAAAATGGCTTCTAACGTTTTGCGGTGTTTGCTGTTCATGGATAAATTATAGCAAATAAATATCAAAGTTTTGCAAGTTAAACAGATTCAGTCAACAGGATAACCACCCATGTCAGAACCTCGGTTTGAACGTCGCCAAGCATTGCAAACGGCACTATTGGCGTTTACGCAGCAACCGCTAAAAAACGCCGCCATCGCGTTATTCAATACGCTCGGTTATCACAGCGATAAAACTGCTGATTTTGGTAATAGCGCCGAGGAATTTCTCGGTAATATCGAACGACTATCTCCAGATAATCTGTCGTTTAAGCGCAGTCACCTTTATGCCGAGAAGTGGTTGTCTTGTGCGTTTTTGTTTCAATTAACCGATGATGAAATTCCGGTGCTGGCTACGCCACCAAACTTATTCAATGAAGCGCAGCAACTGATGCCCAGCGAGATTGAATCCTTTGTTTTTTTAGCGATTAAATTGGATGGTGAAACGTGGTCGCGGACGCAATTTGCATCTATCACGCGGGAACTCAATCGCCGCTTTCCAATGCCTGCAATTGTGCTATTTCGTCATGGGCAATTGTTGTCTTTGGCGGTGATTGATCGGCGCGTTAATTTGCGCGATTCCAGTCGTGATGTGATTCATAGCCGCATCACGGTTATTAAAGATGTGTGTTGCTCGGCACCACATCGCGCTCATCTGGATATTTTATCTGAGTTGACGTTTAGCGCCTTAATTGGTGAACGTAAACAACGCCCGAAAAACTTCCGCGATCTTTATGATGCGTGGATTGCGGTGTTGTCGATTCAAAAACTCAATCAGCGGTTTTATACGGAATTGTCGTGTTGGTATTTTTGGACAGTTAAACAAGTGCAATTTCCACGCGGTGGCGGTGGCGAGGTTGCGCAGCGTAACGCAGTTGCAGTGATTCGGTTATTAACGCGCCTGATTTTTGTGTGGTTTATTAAAGAAAAGAAGTTAATTCCAGCGGAGTTATTTGATCCAACGGCGCTAAAAATGCTCTTGAAAACTGATCCCGCCGCTGCTGGTGACGCTGGTAATTATTATTGTGCAATTCTGCAAAATCTCTTTTTTGCAACTTTGAATGTTGAGCGCGGCGCATTGCGAAAATGGGCGACAACCGGCAGCGGTATGAAAAATGATCGTTTGATTCATTCAGTATATCGGTATAAAGATTTATTTTGCGATGCGCAGGCAGCGTTAGATTTATTTGCGCAGATTCCTTTTTTGAATGGTGGTTTATTTGATTGTTTGGATCGGGAAGTGACGGAACGCGATTTAGAACGGCATCCAGAATTGAAGGCAATCGCTAATCAAGAAGGCAACGGTTTGGTATTGCGGATTGATGGTTTTTCACGTCGCGCCGAAGCGCAGGCAATGGTTCCAAATCGGGTATTTTTTAACGGCGCAGCAGATGTCGATTTGAACACTGATCTCGGCACTAAAAATAAACGTTATCAAGTAAACGGGTTATTTGACATCTTTGCGCGTTATCAATTCACGGTGGAAGAAAATATGCCGCTGGAGGAAGAAGTCGCGCTTGATCCAGAATTGCTCGGCAAGGTGTTTGAAAACTTATTAGCTAGTTATAACGCGGAAACCCAAACCACAGCGCGGAAACAATCCGGTTCTTTTTATACGCCGCGTGAAGTGGTTGATTATATGGTGGATGAAGCGTTGCTGCTTTATTTTGCGCAAGCGGTCGCAGTTGACGATCAAGCTGCATTCAAACAGCAATTGCGCGAGTTATTGGCTTATACCAGTGACGGCAATCCGTTTGCGCCGGAAATCACTGCGGGGCTCATTGCCGCAATTGAGGCGTTGCGTATTCTTGATCCCGCTTGCGGTTCGGGCGCATTTCCAATGGGGGTCTTAAATAAATTGGTGCAGGTGTTGCGCAAACTTGATCCGAATAATGCGCAGTGGCGGGCGCAAAATCGGGCGCATTTAGAGGCAAATTATCACAGTCTTAAAACCATTCCTGATCTGGTATTGCGCGATGAAAAAATGCAGCACGCGGAAGAAGAATTAGCGCAGTTTGATCGCACGTTTTCTCATCATCACGCGGATTACACCCGCAAACTCTATCTTATCAATCATTGCATTCACGGGATTGATTTACAGCCAATTGCGGTGCAAATCGCTAAATGCGCTTTTTTATTGCATTGATTGTGAGTCAACAGGTTGATTTAGCAGCCGATAATTTTGGCATCACTGCACTGCCGAATTTGGAAACAAAATTGATCGCCGCCGATAGTTTGACGCCAATTGCCGCGCTGCAAATGGAATTACGCGATCCGCGCATTGATGAGACAGAACAAGCGTTGACGCAAGCCAATGAACACTATTTTTCAGCTCGCACCAGTAAAACCAAACGCAAATGGCGCGACCGCATTGGCGATTTACGCGATGAATTGGCGCAGTTATTACAAGCCGATCAATTTGTGGCGGCGGAAACGGTCGCGCAGTTGGTGCATTGGAATCCGTTTGATCAAAACACTGCCGCTGGTTTTTTTGATGCGCAGTGGATGTTTCAGATGAACGGCGGTTTTGACATCGTAATCGGCAATCCGCCGTATGTGCGTCAAGAAGCCATTAAACATCTGAAAGACGCATTTAAGAAAAACTACGATTGTTTTACCGGCACGGCGGATTTATACGTTTATTTCTTTGAACGCGCAGTGACGTTATTAAAACCAGATGGCGTGTTGTCTTTTATCACTTCCAATAAATGGTATCGCGCCAAATATGGAACAAATTTGCGCAAATGGCTCAATCAACATACGCGCTTGCAACAAGTGCTTGATTTCGGTGATGAAGCGGTGTTTACCGCTATTGCGTATCCAACCATCGTGATTGCAACGCGCCGTCCGGCAGAAGTGATAAAACCCGCTGCCGATGAACAAATACGGGTGTTGAATTGGGCGCAGCAAGCGCCAATTGAAACATTTCCAGCAGTGTTTGCGGCTGAGAGTTTTGAGGTCGCGCAAGCTGAATTGAAAGATGAAGGCTGGCAATTAGAACCGCCGTTGCAACGACAATTGTTGGCGCGAATCCGGCAAGCCGGAACGCCGCTCGGTCAATATGTACACGGGCGTTTTTATCGTGGCATTCTTACGGGATTGAATGAGGCATTTGTGATTGATGGCGCAACGCGGGCGCGTTTGATTGCGGCTGATCCCAATTCGGCAGAAGTGATTAAACCGTTTTTGCGTGGGCGCGATGTGAAACGCTGGCAAGTGCATTTCTTGATCAATACTTAATTAAAATACCGTCATCAGAAAATGTGACGCATAACTGGAGCAATCAATCAGAATCTGAAGCGGAAAAGTTATTTGCTCAATGTTATCCGGCAATACATGCACATTTTCAGCGTTACCGACAAGCAATGATTAACCGTTCTGATCAAGGAAAGTATTTCTGGGAGTTGCGCAGTTGCGCCTATTGGCAAGAATTTGAGCAGCCCAAGATTATTTATCCAAACATTTGCTCAAGCAATCAATTTGCTTGGGACGAAACAAGATTTTATGCGAATCAAAAGACTTTTATTATTCCGTGCGGATCAAAATTTTTGCTGGGCTATCTCAACTCATCAACTGTAATGTGGTTATTTATGCAACTGCTGCCGAAATTACAAAATGAGTTTTTTGAACCAAGCGCAGCATTTATGCGGCAGTTTCCTATCCCCGAAGCAACGGCGAAGCAACAGGAAACGCTGGAAACACTTGTCACTGCAATTTTGAATGCTGCCGAGCTGCGTTTTGAGCAACTAATTAACGCGCTCGTGTATGAACTCTATTTTGCTGCCGATTTGCATAACGCCAACATTCAGTTATTCGCTGCGTGTGAAGCAGCGCAGATCACGCAACTTGCGGCAATGGATAATGCCGCTATTCTTAAATATGCAGATTGCATCTTTGCTGCCGATCATGCAATTGCCAAGCTGTTGGTTGCAGTGCAGAATTTGCCGGTGGTACAATTGATTAAAGGTAGAGAATGAATAGTCAAACACTATAAAAAGCAATCATCACAACATGCCCGAATAAGTCAGAGGAAAAAGCGATGAGATTCTTGATTGCAATTGAACCGAGTACTACAACAACTGCTTTCGGAGTTGTTGTACCAGATTTGCCCGGTTGCTTTTCGGCAGGTGATACGATTGATGAAGCATTGGATTCTGTATTAGAAGCAATAGATTTACATCTGGAAGGTATTATTGAAGACGGCGGCGAGATTCCATTGTCGAAACCAATTGCCGAACATCTCGCAAATCCTGATTTTGCAGGATGGATTTGGGCAATAGTAACAGTGGATATTTCGCGGTTTGAAAAGCAGGAAGAAATCAATATCAGTTTACCCAATGATTTACTGATTAAACTTGATGATTACGTTCGGGCGCATGGAACAACGCGCTCTAGTTTTTTTGCGGATGCAGTGCGAATTGCGATGCGTTGAAATAACCCATGCTTGCGCATCAAAAAATCATCGCTTTGCTGTTATTCAGCGCCAGCACCGCCGTTATTGCGGCAACTGCGCCGTTTGATTTCAGCGGCAAAGTGAGCGGCGGTTACGATTCCAATCCAGCACAAACCAATGTAAATCAAGGCTTTGCGTTTGTGCACACCGATTTAGATGCGGCTTATCACGCCAGCGATGCGTTGACGGTCGGAATCAATGGTTGGAACCGCGATTTCACTGCAAATAACCTGATGTCGCGCCTCACGCTCTACAGCGATTGGGCGCATGACATTGCACAAGGTCTTGGTTTATTAACAGTTTCACTCGCTGCTGCGGCTTACCGTGACCGTATCGTTCCCGCAGATGAACGCGACGAAATGGCGTTGATGCTGCGCTACGATCACATTCTCGACGCTCGCAACAACCTGAGCATTAGCGGCGAATTGCGCCAGCTCGCCTATCAACAAGCCGCGCTGCCGTGGGCGGGTCGTCCCGGTTCTGATCCGCGTGAACACGAAATGCGCGAACGCAACCCCATCAAACCATTGGAAATTATGCAAAATGGCGCTGATGCCAGCGGACGCACCGATTGGCAAACTGCCACCCGTCTTGATCTGACGCACTACTGGTCGCCGACGCGCTCCAGCGTGTTGACCGTCAGCATTGATCGCTGCGCTTCGCCAATTGCGACCGAGGCTTTTATGCGACACAACATCGGCGGAGTGCTGCGCTGGGAACCGAGGCCAAAATGGTCACTGGAATTCAACTTTGATTGGTCGCGTCTGCGTTACGACGCTGCGCCGCAACAGCATGAACGTATTGATTTACAACGTGGATTGGGAATTGAACTGCGCCGGCGCATTGACCTTAACAGCGCGTGGTTTTGTCGCAGTG
>NZ_PPGH01000036.1 GCF_002958735.1 Chromatium okenii
AACATTATGCCCCGTATAAGCAATTAAACTTTACGCAGAAAACCCGTGAAACTTTTTTAATTGGCATGATGAAAGTTAATTTTCTGAAACGTTTAGAAAGTTCGGTGTTTTCTTTTGCGATTACGATGCAGCGTACTGTTGAAAAAATTGAACAACTTGAACAGCGTTTGCTGCAATTTCAAGCGCAGGATCAGCAAGCAGAAATATCAGTACAAATTGATGAACTTGACGAAGAAGACGATGAACTTGCAGAAGCCTTTCAGGTTGGCGGCAAACTCAAGTTTCAGATGGCGCATTTAGATATTGCGGCATGGTTAAGTGATTTAGCCGCTGATAAACAGCAGTTATCGTCATTAGCCAATACTGCGCAGGCAGTCACAATTGAACGCGATGAAAAGTTAGCGAAACTGAAAGAGATCATTTTAGAAAAAGTGACGCATCCAACCACAAATCGCAACGGAGAAAAAAATCGCAAAGTGTTAATTTTTTGCGCCTTTGCTGATACCGCTAGTTATCTTTATGATGCGCTGGAAACATGGGTTAAGAATTCGCTTAAAGTGCATATTGCATTGGTTTCTGGTGGTTCTAAACCAAATCGTACAACCTTGGGTAATCCAGATTTTACACAAATTTTAATTCACTTTGCGCCACGTGCAAAACGACGCGAACAATTCACCACGCTATCGCAAGATGAAGAAATAGATATTTTAATTGCAACCGATTGTATTTCTGAAGGGCAGAATCTACAAGATTGTGGTTTGTTAGTGAATTACGATATTCATTGGAATCCAGTACGAATTATTCAACGCTTTGGGCGCATTGATCGCATCGGCAGTTTGAATACTGAAATTCAGTTAACCAATTTTTGGCCAACACATGATTTGAATCAATATATTAATCTGAAAAATCGTGTGGAAGCGCGAATGGCATTGGTCGATATTGCCGCAACAACAGAAGATAATATCTTGCTTCCAGAAGATTTACGCAAATTAGCGAAAGATGATTTAAATTATCGTGATAAACAATTAAAGCGCCTGAAAGATGAAGTATTAGATTTGGAGGATTTTAACGAATCTGTGACGCTCACTGCATTTACACTGGATGATTTTCGGATGGAATTAAATAGTTATATTCAGGCTAATTTAGTTCTATTACAAGATGCGCCGCTAGGTTTATATGCAGTGGTTCCAGTGTGCGCCGATTATCCGTCAATTCAACCCGGTGTGATCTTTTGTTTGCGGCAGCGATTGGCTGGAGATGATGCGAATGCAGTCAATCCATTACATCCTTATTTTTTAGTTTATGTTCATGACAATGGCAAGGTGGGCTATAACTTCATCAAACCAAAACAGATATTGGAGATTTGGCGGGCGCTGAGTGTGGGAGGTCAAACAAAACCCTATGCTCAATTGTGTGATTTGTTTGATGCTGAAACGCAGCATGGTCAAGAGATGTCAAAATATAACGCGCTGTTGATTAAAGCAGTGGCGGCAATGGCAAAACAGTTTAATGAAAAAAATTCTGGTAATCTGTTTGCAAGTCGGGGTGGTCAGTTAATCGCTGCCGCCACTGATTTTGACCTCGTGACGTGGTTGGTGGTTAAATAGTATTTGGTGAGATGTGATGCTCAATCTGAAATACAAGCTAGTTATTGAAGCAACAGAAGACCCTGAGTTTTTTTCTTTTTATTCTCCCGATCTTCAGGGGTTTACCGGCGTTGGATGCTCTATTGAAAATTGCATCACACAAGCAATTTCTGAAATAGATGAACATCTTTTAGTGTTAAAAGAAAACGATTTGCCAATTCCAATGAGTAATCCTGATCCAACGGTAACGATTAAAAACTCGCGGCGCATTGCTGAAGCAGCTTAATTGTAGGTTGGGTTGACGCTGTCAACCCAACTCTGTTGCCGTACTATTAGCATGAGGAAAGCGAATGAGCGCGAAATTGAATGTTACGGAATCTTGGGTTGATCCCGATGATGCGCCAGAATTAACTGATGATTTTTTTGAAACCGGTATATGGAAAATTGGAGAGCGCGATGTTTCTCGTGCGGAAGGTGAGGCGATGATGCGTCAAACATATTGCACGGAAATCAATCCGCTGAATGATATTTTGCGTGATTGATTACTCATTTTGCTAATTCGCATACTGTTTTGCGACATGGTTCTATTACTGTTATTTGATGCTCAACGCCTTTTTGCGGTGTTTTGCCAATTTTTTGACAGGTTTCTAAATAATCATCGACGGCTTCAATGAATGCAAAACGTAAATCAGCAACGGTATCAGCATGAAAGCTCACAATATCAGTCAGTCCAACTAAGTGACCAATTAGAAGGTCATCGCGTTCATCAAACTCAATGCGGGCGCTGTAGCCTTTATATGTCCAGCGATTCATGGTGTAATTCCTATGAGTGTTAAAAAAGTACAAGCTGCTTCAACTTGGTATGCTTTAGCTTCTTTTGCGGGATGCGGTCGGTGAAAAGTGCCCACATGGTTGCCGTATACAAAGCGCACCCGTGAGCCGCGTCCTTCAATCAATTGGCAACCAATGGCAATAAATAGCATTTCAATCCGCGCCCATTCTAGGTTAGCACTCGTTGGCTTGGCGAAAATGGCTTCTAACGTTTTGCGGTGTTTGCTGTTCATGGATAAATTATAGCAAATAAATATCAAAGTTTTGCAAGTTAAACAGATTCAGTCAACAGGATAACCACCCATGTCAGAACCTCGGTTTGAACGTCGCCAAGCATTGCAAACGGCACTATTGGCGTTTACGCAGCAACCGCTAAAAAACGCCGCCATCGCGTTATTCAATACGCTCGGTTATCACAGCGATAAAACTGCTGATTTTGGTAATAGCGCCGAGGAATTTCTCGGTAATATCGAACGACTATCTCCAGATAATCTGTCGTTTAAGCGCAGTCACCTTTATGCCGAGAAGTGGTTGTCTTGTGCGTTTTTGTTTCAATTAACCGATGATGAAATTCCGGTGCTGGCTACGCCACCAAACTTATTCAATGAAGCGCAGCAACTGATGCCCAGCGAGATTGAATCCTTTGTTTTTTTAGCGATTAAATTGGATGGTGAAACGTGGTCGCGGACGCAATTTGCATCTATCACGCGGGAACTCAATCGCCGCTTTCCAATGCCTGCAATTGTGCTATTTCGTCATGGGCAATTGTTGTCTTTGGCGGTGATTGATCGGCGCGTTAATTTGCGCGATTCCAGTCGTGATGTGATTCATAGCCGCATCACGGTTATTAAAGATGTGTGTTGCTCGGCACCACATCGCGCTCATCTGGATATTTTATCTGAGTTGACGTTTAGCGCCTTAATTGGTGAACGTAAACAACGCCCGAAAAACTTCCGCGATCTTTATGATGCGTGGATTGCGGTGTTGTCGATTCAAAAACTCAATCAGCGGTTTTATACGGAATTGTCGTGTTGGTATTTTTGGACAGTTAAACAAGTGCAATTTCCACGCGGTGGCGGTGGCGAGGTTGCGCAGCGTAACGCAGTTGCAGTGATTCGGTTATTAACGCGCCTGATTTTTGTGTGGTTTATTAAAGAAAAGAAGTTAATTCCAGCGGAGTTATTTGATCCAACGGCGCTAAAAATGCTCTTGAAAACTGATCCCGCCGCTGCTGGTGACGCTGGTAATTATTATTGTGCAATTCTGCAAAATCTCTTTTTTGCAACTTTGAATGTTGAGCGCGGCGCATTGCGAAAATGGGCGACAACCGGCAGCGGTATGAAAAATGATCGTTTGATTCATTCAGTATATCGGTATAAAGATTTATTTTGCGATGCGCAGGCAGCGTTAGATTTATTTGCGCAGATTCCTTTTTTGAATGGTGGTTTATTTGATTGTTTGGATCGGGAAGTGACGGAACGCGATTTAGAACGGCATCCAGAATTGAAGGCAATCGCTAATCAAGAAGGCAACGGTTTGGTATTGCGGATTGATGGTTTTTCACGTCGCGCCGAAGCGCAGGCAATGGTTCCAAATCGGGTATTTTTTAACGGCGCAGCAGATGTCGATTTGAACACTGATCTCGGCACTAAAAATAAACGTTATCAAGTAAACGGGTTATTTGACATCTTTGCGCGTTATCAATTCACGGTGGAAGAAAATATGCCGCTGGAGGAAGAAGTCGCGCTTGATCCAGAATTGCTCGGCAAGGTGTTTGAAAACTTATTAGCTAGTTATAACGCGGAAACCCAAACCACAGCGCGGAAACAATCCGGTTCTTTTTATACGCCGCGTGAAGTGGTTGATTATATGGTGGATGAAGCGTTGCTGCTTTATTTTGCGCAAGCGGTCGCAGTTGACGATCAAGCTGCATTCAAACAGCAATTGCGCGAGTTATTGGCTTATACCAGTGACGGCAATCCGTTTGCGCCGGAAATCACTGCGGGGCTCATTGCCGCAATTGAGGCGTTGCGTATTCTTGATCCCGCTTGCGGTTCGGGCGCATTTCCAATGGGGGTCTTAAATAAATTGGTGCAGGTGTTGCGCAAACTTGATCCGAATAATGCGCAGTGGCGGGCGCAAAATCGGGCGCATTTAGAGGCAAATTATCACAGTCTTAAAACCATTCCTGATCTGGTATTGCGCGATGAAAAAATGCAGCACGCGGAAGAAGAATTAGCGCAGTTTGATCGCACGTTTTCTCATCATCACGCGGATTACACCCGCAAACTCTATCTTATCAATCATTGCATTCACGGGATTGATTTACAGCCAATTGCGGTGCAAATCGCCAAACTGCGCTTTTTTATCGCGTTGATTGTGAGCCAGCAGGTTGATTGACAGCCGATAATTTTGGCATCACTGCACTGCCGAATTTGGAAACAAAATTGATCGCCGCCGATAGTTTGACGCCAATTGCCGCGCTGCAAATGGAATTACGCGATCCGCGCATTGATGAGACAGAACAAGCGTTGACGCAAGCCAATGAACACTATTTTTCAGCTCGCACCAGTAAAACCAAACGCAAATGGCGCGACCGCATTGGCGATTTACGCGATGAATTGGCGCAGTTATTACAAGCCGATCAATTTGTGGCGGCGGAAACGGTCGCGCAGTTGGTGCATTGGAATCCGTTTGATCAAAACACTGCCGCTGGTTTTTTTGATGCGCAGTGGATGTTTCAGATGAACGGCGGTTTTGACATCGTAATCGGCAATCCGCCGTATGTGCGTCAAGAAGCCATTAAACATCTGAAAGACGCATTTAAGAAAAACTACGATTGTTTTACCGGCACGGCGGATTTATACGTTTATTTCTTTGAACGCGCAGTGACGTTATTAAAACCAGATGGCGTGTTGTCTTTTATCACTTCCAATAAATGGTATCGCGCCAAATATGGAACAAATTTGCGCAAATGGCTCAATCAACATACGCGCTTGCAACAAGTGCTTGATTTCGGTGATGAAGCGGTGTTTACCGCTATTGCGTATCCAACCATCGTGATTGCAACGCGCCGTCCGGCAGAAGTGATAAAACCCGCTGCCGATGAACAAATACGGGTGTTGAATTGGGCGCAGCAAGCGCCAATTGAAACATTTCCAGCAGTGTTTGCGGCTGAGAGTTTTGAGGTCGCGCAAGCTGAATTGAAAGATGAAGGCTGGCAATTAGAACCGCCGTTGCAACGACAATTGTTGGCGCGAATCCGGCAAGCCGGAACGCCGCTCGGTCAATATGTACACGGGCGTTTTTATCGTGGCATTCTTACGGGATTGAATGAGGCATTTGTGATTGATGGCGCAACGCGGGCGCGTTTGATTGCGGCTGATCCCAATTCGGCAGAAGTGATTAAACCGTTTTTGCGTGGGCGCGATGTAAACGCTGGCAAGTGACATTTCTTGATCAATACTTAATTAAAATACCGTCATCAGAAAATGTGACGCATAACTGGAGCAATCAATCAGAATCTGAAGCGGAAAAGTTATTTGCTCAATGTTATCCGGCAATACATGCACATTTTCAGCGTTACCGACAAGCAATGATTAACCGTTCTGATCAAGGAAAGTATTTCTGGGAGTTGCGCAGTTGCGCCTATTGGCAAGAATTTGAGCAGCCCAAGATTATTTATCCAAACATTTGCTCAAGCAATCAATTTGCTTGGGACGAAACAAGATTTTATGCGAATCAAAAGACTTTTATTATTCCGTGCGGATCAAAATTTTTGCTGGGCTATCTCAACTCATCAACTGTAATGTGGTTATTTATGCAACTGCTGCCGAAATTACAAAATGAGTTTTTTGAACCAAGCGCAGCATTTATGCGGCAGTTTCCTATCCCCGAAGCAACGGCGAAGCAACAGGAAACGCTGGAAACACTTGTCACTGCAATTTTGAATGCTGCCGAGCTGCGTTTTGAGCAACTAATTAACGCGCTCGTGTATGAACTCTATTTTGCTGCCGATTTGCATAACGCCAACATTCAGTTATTCGCTGCGTGTGAAGCAGCGCAGATCACGCAACTTGCGGCAATGGATAATGCCGCTATTCTTAAATATGCAGATTGCATCTTTGCTGCCGATCATGCAATTGCCAAGCTGTTGGTTGCAGTGCAGAATTTGCCGGTGGTACAATTGATTAAAGGTAGAGAATGAATAGTCAAACACTATAAAAAGCAATCATCACAACATGCCCGAATAAGTCAGAGGAAAAAGCGATGAGATTCTTGATTGCAATTGAACCGAGTACTACAACAACTGCTTTCGGAGTTGTTGTACCAGATTTGCCCGGTTGCTTTTCGGCAGGTGATACGATTGATGAAGCATTGGATTCTGTATTAGAAGCAATAGATTTACATCTGGAAGGTATTATTGAAGACGGCGGCGAGATTCCATTGTCGAAACCAATTGCCGAACATCTCGCAAATCCTGATTTTGCAGGATGGATTTGGGCAATAGTAACAGTGGATATTTCGCGGTTTGAAAAGCAGGAAGAAATCAATATCAGTTTACCCAATGATTTACTGATTAAACTTGATGATTACGTTCGGGCGCATGGAACAACGCGCTCTAGTTTTTTTGCGGATGCAGTGCGAATTGCGATGCGTTGAAATAACCCATGCTTGCGCATCAAAAAATCATCGCTTTGCTGTTATTCAGCGCCAGCACCGCCGTTATTGCGGCAACTGCGCCGTTTGATTTCAGCGGCAAAGTGAGCGGCGGTTACGATTCCAATCCAGCACAAACCAATGTAAATCAAGGCTTTGCGTTTGTGCACACCGATTTAGATGCGGCTTATCACGCCAGCGATGCGTTGACGGTCGGAATCAATGGTTGGAACCGCGATTTCACTGCAAATAACCTGATGTCGCGCCTCACGCTCTACAGCGATTGGGCGCATGACATTGCACAAGGTCTTGGTTTATTAACAGTTTCACTCGCTGCTGCGGCTTACCGTGACCGTATCGTTCCCGCAGATGAACGCGACGAAATGGCGTTGATGCTGCGCTACGATCACATTCTCGACGCTCGCAACAACCTGAGCATTAGCGGCGAATTGCGCCAGCTCGCCTATCAACAAGCCGCGCTGCCGTGGGCGGGTCGTCCCGGTTCTGATCCGCGTGAACACGAAATGCGCGAACGCAACCCCATCAAACCATTGGAAATTATGCAAAATGGCGCTGATGCCAGCGGACGCACCGATTGGCAAACTGCCACCCGTCTTGATCTGACGCACTACTGGTCGCCGACGCGCTCCAGCGTGTTGACCGTCAGCATTGATCGCTGCGCTTCGCCAATTGCGACCGAGGCTTTTATGCGACACAACATCGGCGGAGTGCTGCGCTGGGAACCGAGGCCAAAATGGTCACTGGAATTCAACTTTGATTGGTCGCGTCTGCGTTACGACGCTGCGCCGCAACAGCATGAACGTATTGATTTACAACGTGGATTGGGAATTGAACTGCGCCGGCGCATTGACCTTAACAGCGCGTGGTTTTGTCGCAGTGACTGGCTCAACAGCGATTCCACCCACCCGGAACGCGGATTCCAGCAACAGGTCAATTCCTGTGGCGTGGCGTGGTCATTCTAAATTGCGCCGCTGGCTCCTCAGCATGGCGCTACTTCTGCTAACTGCGCCGCCAGTTTTAGCGGTGGAACCAGTGCTGGCGCGGGTGTTATCGGTTGAACGCGACCGTGTAACGCTGCTGGTGCAGGACGAAACCGCCAGTCCGATTACCGTCATCCGCGCACCAAATGAATTGCCAATAGAAATCGTGCCGGGCGCATTGGTGCGGTTATGGCCGGGCGCAACGCCTGATGCGCATGGCGTTTCTATTGGAGCGCAGTTTTCGCCTTTAGAACGTGGAAATACCCAAATGGATCGCACGGGAGTGCGAGCGCGATTGATGCGTGGCGCAGAACGTGGTGCGCCTGGACGCCGGGGCGGACGTTGATTGATGTGAACGCGCTATCAGTTTTCGTCCAATCAATCAATTAAAATCATCTACAATAGTATTCAGGCAGGGCGTTATGCAGGAGAACGATCATGTTAATTTCATCGGTATATCAATCAGGAATGCGGGGCTTGCAATACGGTTTTGAGGGTTTGCGCGAAAATGCGGCTGATATTGCTAGTAAACAACGAATTGAAGGTGTTTCGAGCACGAACATTGATAAACCGTTGACAAGTTCAATCTCAACTCGTCAACAGATTGAAGCAGCAACGAAACTCATGGATGCTGGAACACAAATGTTCAGAACCACGTTTCACATCACCGCTTAAAATGCTATGGCGCAGTAGTGAAAAAGTATTGATTAACGCGGTGCGGCGCTTGGTGATTGCGCATCGCCGCTGCGAACACTGGCCAATAAACATCCATTGGTTCTGCTTGCGGAGTACGCCAGCGAGAAAATAGCGGCGTTTCGCTCCATGTGGCAATAATTAAGTTATTGCCATGCGGACGCGAAACCATAAAACAAGCATCTGGCTGGCGACGACATTCTGCTTTATTCCGTGCACCAATAATCAATTGCGTGTTTGGTGCAACAAAAGATTCCGGCATGGCAACCGTCGGAAATAAATGGACTGCCTCTTGGTTGCCGTCTACAAAATCCACATACAAATAACCGCCAACGTCTCCTGTATTCACGGTGAGCACCAAATAATCCTGTTCGTGATAAATCCGCTCTGGACGATTAAACGTAATAGTCGGCAGTGTAAAATCTGCTGTTGCTTCTGCATTAAGCTGTTTAACATTTGTTATTAAATCGCAAAATGGCGCAGCAAAAGTAAGCGCCTGCGTCTCTATTACGAGCTGCGGATAACGCGCATTTAATTGGGTGATTAATGTTGTCAATTGCGCTTGATCACGCAGATAACCAGTCAATTGAATATGCTGCTCGGCATTTTGTTTCAATGTGATTTGTGCGCAATCGAGTTGCTGAAGTTGTTGTTGCAATTGTTCAGTGAATGACAGCGAGGGAATTGCGGGTGCTGGCGTGGGCAATGGCGAAACCGGCGCGGGCGCTTCCGGCGCGAGTGAAAATGCAGTTGCTGTTAAGGCATTGAATTTAAGCCATTGATAGGTTGCA
The DNA here is from genome assembly GCF_002958735.1 of Chromatium okenii. Classification (GTDB taxonomy): domain Bacteria; phylum Pseudomonadota; class Gammaproteobacteria; order Chromatiales; family Chromatiaceae; genus Chromatium; species Chromatium okenii_A. The sequence goes on from NZ_PPGH01000036.1 coordinate 9,562, forward strand.
AATCCTCCCAGCGCAGTTAATCCCAACGCGAGCGATCCACCAATGAGCGCCAGTTTGCGGCGGGATTGCGACGGGGCAGCGGACGATGCCGCGCCCGCAGTAAACGGCGGTTCAACAACAGTGGCAATGCTCGAACTTGGCGCTGGCGCAGCTGCGCTTGATGCCGGTGCGTTCGCCATTTCAAACACTGTCGGCAAGTCGTGAATAGTTTCGGCGACGGTGACGACGGTTGCAGCGTTTGCTGATGGTGCGGCGTTAAATTGCTGCAACCATTCCGCGACGCTTTGCGGACGCAATTTGGGATTGAATTGCAAACCTGCCTCCAGCGCCAATAAGAAACTTTGGCTGTAATGGCGGTATTGCGTTTGCCAACCGGGTTCCAAATGTTGCGGCGGCGGAAATCCGCTCATCACCGCAAAACAGGTTGCCGCCATCGCATAAATGTCGGTCCAAGGGCCCTGCACACCACCGCACATTTGTTCTGACGCAGCAAAACTGGGCGTGTATTGCGCAATCACACTCACGGCGCTATCGGGACGCTCACGATGCGCCGCCCCAAAATCAATGAGCAGCGGTGAACCGTCCTCACGAATAAAAATGTTGGAGGGTTTGATGTCGCGGTGCCACACGCCGCAGGCATGGGCATGAGCCAAACCGTCAAGCAAAGGCATTAACCATGTCTTGAGTTCCGGCTCGCTCAGTGTGCCGCGCACCTGAAGAATTTCATCGAGCGGTTGTCCGCGCTCAAAGCGCATACACAGATAAACGGTATCATTTTCTCGAAACGCATCAGTGACTTGCACGAGATTTGGATGCGAATAAGGGTGTGCAAGCTGCATCAGCGTCTGCCCTTCTTCGAGAAATTTGTTCCGCAATTTGTCGTAAACATCCGCCTTGCCGGGCAACGCAGCAACGCGGTTTCCAACGACGCGGTGCGCCAGATGATTTGGCAGGAACTCCTTGATGGCAAAGGTTTCGCGGAGGATTTCGTGGTCGGCAGCATAGACAATCCCTGCGCCGCCTCGTCCGAGCACATTCCGAATCACAAACTCATGTACACGAGTTCCCGGTATTAATGGATGAATACTGTCGTCCATCGCTAAATCCTCGGTCGTAGGTTGGGTTGCCGCTGTTGGCAACCCAACAATTTACGCCAATATCACATTAATTGGATTGCACTGTCATCGCACCAGCAAAATCATTTTTTCATGGTTTGCTACGATTGCTGAATCCATTCGGGAACATTTCTTTTAGACCATTTTGCAAATCTCATTTTTTCACCGATATAAAACTGCCTATACGCAGCGACTGCGTCGCCTTGAATCTTGTATTGATCTGGCATTGCTTGAGCAAATGCAGTTAATCCTTGACTTGCGTAGCGATAATTTGCAATTGCATTTAGCACCCCGATTGAACGATGATCAACCTCTTTCTCAAATCTAAAACGGTATTCAGTATTTAATGCGAGCGCCAGATTTTTTAGCCATAAAAAATTCTCAAATGAATGTTCTACCCAAAGCAGCATGGATGTTTAATGTGCGTGGATTTATAGGGTGTGCTAAATCCTTTTTTATTGAGTGCAGTACATAACATCTGTACGCTTTCAAGTATCATTTTTACGACGTGCTGATCGCAATGATACTGTGCGCATTGTTCTATATCTTCATCTAAAACAAAAATGTTCATATCGAAATTTTTAATCCAGCTCAGGAATAACGCAGTTGCAAAAGATTGGCAACGCTGCCAGCCAAATCAAACGCATAAAAAAACGGCTTGTACCAGAATTGGATACAAGCCGTTAATGATGTGGAGCTGACGGTCGGATTTGAACCGACGACCTGCTGATTACAAATCAGCTGCTCTGCCAACTGAGCTACGTCAGCGTTGGGGGCGCAGTTTAACTATCTTGTGCGTTAATCGCTATGCTTTTTGATCGCACTCACCGGAATCGACACCGGCTGCGGTTCATCAACGAAATACGGACGTTCCGTGCTGCCACCAGTCGCCAGCGTCTGCTCACGCGCAGCAATCGCTGCTAAACAATGTTTTACCTGCTCCACCGTCGCATTTGAAAGCGGATGCCGCATTCCCGGCTGCGGCGTTACATCGCGGATGATCGCCGTGAGCGTGTGACGCATCAGCAGCAAAATTTCTTGTTCTGGCGTTAATTCACTCATCGTTGATTCCGTTACCTGTTAAAGAAAATCCAAGTTGTTCATCAGGTTGCAGCACATTTAACTCCGCTTCAGTCAGAATCTGCACACCCAATTCCTGCGCTTTATCCCATTTCGAGCCGGGCGCTTCACCCGCCAGCAAATAATCAGTTTTGCGCGACACGCTGCCTGTCACCTTCGCGCCCAGCGCCAGCAATTGCGCCTTAATTTCATCGCGGGAACGACTGAGCGTGCCGGTAATCACCACCGTTTTTCCGGCCAGTGGGCGCGTATCGACTGTTGCAGCGACCAGCGGCAACGGCTCAGTTTCCGTCCAGTGCACACCCGCTGCCTGCAAATGCGCAATCGCCTCGCGGTTGTGCGGCTGCGCAAAAAACTGCACCAACTGCTCGGCAACCACCGGTCCCACGCCGTCAACCCGCTCCATCACTTCCGCAGCATTTGCGGTCATCAACTGCGCCAGCCCACCAAAACTGGTGGCTAATGCTGCCGCTGTGGTTTCGCCAACTTCGCGGATTCCGAGCGCAAAAATAAATCGCGCCAACGTCGTCGCCTTGGCTTTTTCAATCGCCAACAACAATTTAGTCGCTGACTGCATTCCCATCCGTTCCAGTCGCGCCAACTGGTCATGCGTCAACTGAAACAGATCGGCTGGCTCGCGCACCCAGTCCACATCCACCAGTTGCTCAATCAGCTTGTCGCCCAGCCCACGATGTCGAACGCCCGCCGCGATGCAAAATGTTTCAACGCCTCTTTGCGCTGCGCCGGGCAATACAGCCCGCCGCTGCATCGCGCCACCACCACGCCTTCAGTGCGTACTACTTCCGAGCCGCACACCGGACATTGACTTGGCAACTCCAGCGGTTGCGCCTCCGCCGGGCGCAGCTCCAGCACCACGCCAACCACTTCGGGAATCACATCACCAGCGGCGCACACTGACGGTATCGCCGACGCGCACATCTTTACGATGCACCTCGTCGAGATTGTGCAGCGTGGCATTGGCGACGATGACGCCACCGACTGCGACCGGTTTTAACCGAGCAACCGGCGTCACTGCGCCGTGCGACCGACTTGAAAATCAATCGCTTCACGGTGGTCAGTGCTTCCTGCGCCGGAAATTTGCGGGCAATCGCCCAGCGCGGATGATGACTGGTTGCGCCGAGCGCGGTTTGCGTGGCAAGCGCATCGACCTTAAACACCACGCCGTCAATGTCGTAATCCAACGCCTCGCGGCGCTCGCCGAGCGTGTCGAAATACGCCCGACAGCCGTCAATGCCGGCGACCTGCTGCAACTCCGGTGAAATCGGCACTCCCCAGTCACGAATACGCTGCAACATGTTGAATTGGCTATTATCTGGCGCAATCGACACTGCGCCCCAGCCGTAACAACAAAACGCCAGCGGACGTTTTGCGTGAGTTGCGGATCGAGCTGGCGCAACGAACCGGCAGCCGCATTGCGTGGATTGGCAAAGCATTTTTGCCACGATCCGCCAATTGCGCGTTGATCTGCGCAAACCCGCTGCGCGTCATGTACACCTCGCCGCGCACTTCCAAAATCTCCGGGCAATCGTCACCGCGCAAGCGCAGCGGCACGCTGGAAATGGTGCGGACGTTATGCGTCACATCCTCGCCGGTGCTGCCGTCGCCGCGAGTCGCTGCCTGCACCAAAACGCCGCGTTCATAACGAATACTCACCGCCAGTCCATCCAATTTCGGTTCGGCAATAAATAATAACGGTTCATTCTCTGCCAATGCGTCCGTTAATTTACGCATAACGCCAGCAATTCGTCGTCATTCATGCGTTATCCAATGAAATCATTGGCACTTGATGCGTACGGCGAGAAATTCTGCGCTGGGTGTTGCGCCGACACGCTGCGTTGGTGAATCGGCAGTAATCAATTCAGGATGCGCAGCTTCTAAATCGCGCAATTGACGCATTAGATCATCGTATGCTGCATCGCTAATGATTGGTTCATTTACGACATAATAACGATGGTTATGCTCACGAATTTCGGCAGTGAGCGCAGCGACAATTTCAATTAAATCTTCAGGTTTATTCACGATTGCGTTTCCTTTGCCCACCGTAGTTGATTGGCAATGACTGCTTTACGCATTTCATCCTGCTTTTTCACTGTCAGCGAACAGCGCATATCATCAAGAACGTCGCCGCGCAATGAAATCGCTAATTTACGCGCAGTGGCAATCATTTCATCGAGAATCGTCATGTCTTCAGGTCTGCCGCACAATTGCGCAAATAGCACCAAACCGGGCGTGGTGAATTCATCCATCGCATCAAAAGGAAAAGTACCCGGCTTGACTAAATTGGCCATGCTGAAATAAACCCGCGTTTCATCCTCGAATTCGTCAAGGCAATGAAAAATGTCCATTTTGCCCGGATGCAATCCGCACGATTCCGCCACATCCAACACCGAAGCGCCGCGAAAAGTGTGACCGCGTCCGCTCATGACGCTGACCTGAATCAACAGCGGTTCGAGCGCCGGTTTTTTCGTTTCCACCACTGCCGGAGCTGATGACGCGGACGATTTGACCTCCGCTGGTTTCGGTTCAGGTGGTTTAGCAACTGGTTTTGTTGCAGCAGGTTTAGCTGGTGCAGCGGGTTTGGCTGGCGCAGACCGTTGATTAGATTGACTGCGCTGATCAGATTCCGCTTTAGGCGACTGAGCGCGAGCAGACGATGCAGCACGGTCATCAGCATCTGGTTTGTCGGATGTGGGTTGCGTTTTGCTGGCGCGTACACCGTAGGGCGCATCGGAATTTGCGACATCATCACTGCGCTCATCGCTGTCTTCCCTGCGGTCGTTATCTTCCCAGTGCTCGTCGTCATCGTCAGCATCCTTATCCTTGCTGCGTTGACGTTCCCACCAATAGAGCAGTGAGATGAGCACTGCGCCGATGACGATCAAGATGATACGAATCGTGTTGGCGTCCATTCGATATTGAGATGACCGTTGATAAGTTTATCGGAAGTTTGAACAAGTATAAGAGTTATGCGGTTGAAAAAAGTTGTCAGTTTTCAGTTGTTAGTGACCATCGTGTTTCCGTTACCAACTGACAAGTGACAACTTCCGAATTATATCAATGCAGATCGTCAATCATATGTCTGCGTCTGCCGATCAGCACGCGGCAGTGCCAGCAGTCGATCATCGCGCAATTGCATCACAACTTGCGCCACCACCTGCCCAATCGTTTGTTCGGAATTAGGATCAAGCGGTTGCGAGCGTCCAGACCAAAGCAGTGCGCCAGTTTTCGTGTCATAACAATTACTTTCCAAGCGCAACTCTTGATAACCGCTGTAATAACCAGTGCGCATCACTTTGAAATAAACATCTTGATAATAGGGCGCAAGTTGGCGATAAACTTCTGGTACTGTATTTACTCGCACAGGTAATGGTTCTGCGCTTTTCGTTGGTTCAGCAACCAAATGTGTCACCAATACTGCATCCGCTCCAGCGCGAAGTAATCCAGTTTGAATAGTTTTACTGCGTTTGGGATTAAGTGCAGGAACCAATGCCTCACTGGAACGCGCTGTTAATCCTTGTGCTTTGAATGCTTGAACAAACGCATCTTCATAAGCGCGTTGGATTTTGGGATGATTTGCAATTCCCAACACAATTAAATGCTGATAAGGCGCTGGCACACCTTCTGGTTTTAACCAAATCGAATTAACGCCATTGGTTGCGCAGGCAGTTAACAGTAGCGGAGCAATGCCGATAATCATCCGCAATGCGCAATTAAACTTAGTGATAACATTATTCATCTGCTGTTCCAATCATGCCAATCTTTCCTCCAGTCACGGATGAATAAGCACATCCAGTAAAGTCTGTTGAATAAGGTCATTGTCGAAATTGCAACCCGTATCTCGCCGAATGGCAATACGAATTGCTTTAACGACATCTTCGGTCAAAATTGCTTGAATCAAATTCTCTCGTGTTAATGCGTTAACTTCCGCCAGCATTTTTCTAAAGCACCTTTTTGTGTCATGCCAAAGCGGGAAATTAAAACCAATTTTTCGCAATCTTCTAAACTGATTTCTGGCAATAAATTAACTGAAAATACAAGATTTGCATCAACGATATTCTGCATCGAAATATGATAAATCTGCCATGTTGATAAATTGGTTAATAATGCCCAGCGAATTCCAGAATAAGCGCCGTAAGAAGTTGCTTGAAAAACATGCTTTTCACTCAACTTCAAACCTGCGCGTTTGCTTTCACCTACAATCACATCTTCTTCATCTACAGCAAGCACATAATCTGCTTTTCGACCTTGAATTTTCTGCTCGGCTTTGACTTCTTCCATCGAATAACCAAAGACATCTAATAGAATACGATCCAGAATCATCCGCGTATTGCTTTCATTCGCATTATTCGCAACTGCGGCGTTGATTTGTGGCAAAAACTTTTGTAATGCCTGCTGTAATTTAACTGCTCTTTTTGTCCAATCCCGTTTGGATGGCAAGCGGTTTGTAAGTTCAACCGCGTTTTCTTTTTTACTGCTATTAGCTGCATTTTGAATGTTAACACCGAATGATGTCGCCAAGGCATCAAGTCCGTTATTATAACCTTGACCAACTGCACGAAACTTCCAAGCTCCCTGATAACGATATAATTCACCAAGAATTAACGCTCGCTCTTTGCCCATAGTTTTCAAATCAAAGCGCATTAACTCAACTTCTTCTTGGTTGAGTGCCCAAATTGAGATATTGCCCATCATGCCACAATGAGGACAACCTTCAGCATTCGGAGCAGTTGCGATCGTTACAGTAAACACCAATTTAATGACATCTTCTGGAATACGTTCTAATGCAACACGAAAACTGCGCTGGGCATGGGTTGGTGTGGTATCCAGTAATAATCCACCACAACTGGTTTGCGTTTGATTATAAAAAATGAAATCTTGATCGTTGCGCACCTTGCCAGCGGCGTTAACTAAAAATGCACTCGCATCTGCTTCTAATGATGCGTCTGCATTCCAACCAATGGCAATTGCAATGTTTTGATCTAAAATTGCTGTATTCGCACCTTGCTTTAGTTCAATCCCCATTTGCCTAGCCTATTTCTGAATTGATTGGTTATTCGCCGGGGTTGTCGCAATAAACAACCCCGTATAGTTAAATCACATTAAACCGCTGCGCTCTAATAGAAACTGCGTTAATAATGCCACTGGACGACCAGTGCCGCCTTTTTCTTTACCACTGAGCCACGCCACGCCTGCAATATCTAAATGCGCCCAGCGATATTCCTTGGTAAAACGCGATAAAAAACAAGCCGCTGTAATTGCTCCACCTTCGCGCCCACCGATATTCGCCATATCCGCAAAGTTGGTATCCAATTGCTGTTGATAATCGTCCCATAACGGCAAGCGCCACGCCCGATCGCCAGCGCGATCGCCAGCGGTCAATAATTCGGCAGCCAGCGCCTCGTCGCTGCTAAATAATCCCGTTGCATGTTTGCCCAGCGCAATCACGCAAGCACCAGTTAAGGTTGCTATATCAATGACTAACGCGGGATCAAAGCGTTTACAGTAAGTCAGCGCGTCGCACAGAATCAGCCGTCCTTCCGCGTCAGTATTCAGAATTTCAATGGTTTGACCGGACATGCTGGTCACGATGTCGCCGGGTTTGTTGGCATCGCCGTCCGGCAGATTTTCGCTGCTCGGCACAACGCCCACGAGATTGAGCGGCAAATTCAACGCACAGGCAGCCTCCATCACGCCCAGCACACTCGCGCCGCCGCACATGTCGTATTTCATCTCGTCCATCTCGGTTGCAGGTTTGAGCGAAATTCCGCCTGCGTCGAAAGTCAAACCTTTACCAACCAAAACAATCGGTTGCTCATCAGGTGCGCCGCCTTCGTAGGTCATCACGATCAACTTGGGTGGCTGGCGACTGCCGCGAGCGACTGATAACAACGCATTCATGCCCAGCGCCGCCATCGCCTCTGCTTCCAGCACTTCCACCGTCAATGCCTGACAACGTTCTTCCAACGCCACTGCCTGCGCCGCCAAATAACTCGGAGTGCAAATGTTGCCCGGCAAATTGCCCAATTCTTTCGCCAGTCGCATTCCGCCCGCGATTGCCGCACCGTGTGCAATGGCGCGTTCGGCAACGGCTGGATCGGCATCTTCTGCCAGCCACAGCGCCAGCGCCGTCAGCGGCATTTTCGGCGCATGTTTATCGTTTTTCGTGTGCGTATAACGATAAATCCGCTCTTCAGCGATCATCACCGCCTCGCGCTGCGCCAGATACGCATCCATGCCGTCCGGCAAGATCGCAGGCAGCGCCAGCACTGCTTCACCCGCGTGCATTTGCTGAATCGCGTTGATCGCAGCGGCGAGCGTTTTGCGGTAATTCGCCCGCGTCAACGCTGATGATTTACCGAAATCCATCAACAATATCCGCTCGGCAGTCACGCCGGGCACGTCATACAACAGCAGCGTGCGCCCCGTTTCACCGCTCAGATCGCCCTTTTCCCACAACGCCTTCAATCGCCCATTGCTGGCGCGATCAATATCTGCCGCTGCGCCGCTCAATGGCTCCTGCGCAAAAACACTGAGAACAAGGCAAGGCGCGGTCTGGGTTGCCAGTGCGCCGGTGCGTAAAGTCATTTTCATGGTCAGCATTCCTCAAATAAACGTTGAAATCACACACAAAGTTGGAACATCAGCCGGTTGGCGTGATAGTGATAGGATGATTGAACACTTTGGCAAATAACAGACCTGAATACACATGCGCCTGATTGATCGTTATCTCGCGTGGGCAGTGATTGGCGGCACCTTACTGACGCTCGGCATTTTGCTGCCGCTATTAGGCGTGGTGATTCTTGCTGATGATTTAGACAACATTGGCACTGCCAATTACCAATTAACGGATGCGCTGCTCTTTATGGTGCTGAGTTTACCGCGTTACGCCTATCAGATTTTTCCAATTGCCACATTAATTGGCGCGTTAATTGGATTGGGTGCATTAGCCAATCGCTCTGAATTGGTCGCCATGCGTGCTGCGGGATTATCAGTGTGGCAAATCGTATTCGCCGGATTGCGCGGCGGCGTGTTATTAGTCGTGCTGGCGCTGGTGCTCGGCGAAGTCATTGCGCCAATGACAGAACAACGCGGAGTGCAATTGCGGCGCCAAGCCTTATCGGGAGAAATTGCGCAGCAAACGCTCGATGGTTTTTGGGCGATTGATGAAGGTGCTTATGTCAACATCCGCGAAATTCAATCAGGCGCTGATTTACGCGATATTTTCATTTATCAATTCGATGCAGCGACAGAAACGTTGATTGAAACTCACGCCAGCGCAGCACGTTATCGGAATGCACATTGGATATTAGAAGACATTGTCCGCAGTCGAATTAGTGACGGCGGTGTGCAAGTAGAGCGCATTGCACAAACGGGTTGGGATTCGTTGCTTGATCCGGGATTACTTAAAATCGTAATTGCAAATCCGCATTTACTGCCAGCGTGGAGTTTATACCGTTATATTCGGTTTATGGCAATTAATAAACAGGATGCTGGCGCTTATGAAGTAGTGTTTTGGGCTAAAGTGGTTTATCCGTTTTTGATGTTATCCATGATTTTACTGGCAACACCGTTATTACTTGGTTCATCGCGCAGCAGCGGCATGGGTTGGCGGTTATTTGTCGGCATTTTAATCGGCATTCTCTATTATTTGATTAGCCGTACCTTTGCTTATTTAGCTCTGCTGTTTGGAATGAATCCCGTTCTTGCAGCGATTATTCCGCCACTGTTATTTATTTCTAGCGCATTATTATTACTGCGTCGGTTGGGATAATAGTCGTAGGTTGGGTTGCCGCTGTTGGCAACCCAACAATTCAGATCAACATCGCAATGATTGAATGACAGCATCTGCGCAAAAGAGATGTTTTTTAATGCGTTAAAATTGGGTTGATTGCATCAACCCAACTTACGGTTTCTGATTTGAAAACGCAATGCGGCTGACAACGTGGCAGTGCATCCGCACAGACCAATTCAACGGTATGCAGTAATTGCTGCATGTCCAATGGTTTACGCAATACTGATGGACAATGCGCGTGATGGTGTTTGCAGTCGATATGACAGTCTGGTTGTAAATCCTGACCGCTCATTAAAATTACCGGCAATTGCGGATGCTCTTTCGCCATTTTTTCAAACAAACTAAAGCCATCCATAATGGGCATGGCGATGTCTGATAATACGAAATCAAAATTGCTATCTGCGCTGAGAAGTTGCAACGCATCTGCACCATGTTCCGCCGTGCAAAACCGCCAGCCCTGCGCAGTCAATAACCGTCCAATTGCTTCGCGTATTCGTGGATCGTCATCGACCAATAACACTCGTTGCACCTTGTTTATTGACATCGACAGCATCGCGTTTAAATCCTCTGCGTCATCCGGCAATTCTGTTGCGCCGGGCAGCAGCAGACGAAATTCCGTGCCTTCACCCAGCCGCGAATCCACTGTCAATGCTGCGCCGCTGCGAATGACAAATTCCTGCACCATAAATAGTCCCAGCCCGTGACCGCGTTGCTTGGCTTTGGTCGAAAACAGCGGTTCAAAAATCCGTTCCAGCGTCTCCGGGCGCATTCCGTGACCGGTGTCGCTGATGCAAATGGCAACGTGAGCGCCAATCGGCGCAATACCTAAACGCGGTGGCGATTCCGGCGCAGTCGGTTGGGCGCTGGCGGTTAATTTGAGTTGACCGCCGTCGGGCATCGCGTCGCGGGCGTTGAGCACCAGATTGAGCAACGCAGACTGTAAAAACGCAGCGTTACTGAAAGCGGTGAGATCGGCAGCAACATCGAATTGCGCATCAATAATGCGCGGTAACAGGTGGCGCAAAATCCCAATTAATTCATCAAATACAACGCGCAATTCCACCCGTTCGCATTGAATGCCCCCAGCGCGACTCAGTGACAGCATTCCGGCGGTGATGACTTTGGCGTGACCAAGTGCGCTTTGCGTTTCCTCCAGCACTTCAGCAATTTCTGGATCAGCAGTTCTGTTGATGCCCTCGCTGAGATAAAGCAGATTTGCGTCGATTACGCCCAGCAAATTATTGAAATCGTGGGCAATTCCGCTGGCAAGATGTCCAATTGTGGCGCGTTCGCGGGCAGCGTCGAGATCGTGTTGCAGTCGTTGATTGTGTTCCTGCGCCGCAAGACGTTCAGTGATGTCTTCCACCATCGACACTGGCAGCGGCATATCTCCATCCAAACCCGGAATCATCGTGACCCGCACATCTCCCCACACCACTTCACCATTCGGGCGCAGATAACGCCGATTGACCTGATAATTGGTGCGTTTTCCCGATGCCAATTCCGCAAAAAGTGTTGCAATTTCAGGACGATCATCGGATGAATCATGCCGTCAAGACACTGTCCCAGCAGCGCCTCACGGTCACGCCCCAACAGTTTGGCGTAAGCGTGATTGATGTAAATAAAACGCCGTTTGGCATCAGGAATGGCAATGCCCAGCGGCGCATGGTCAAACACAATCCGAAACCGCTGCTCACTTGCAGCGAGCCGCGATAAGGCTTCTTGCCAAGCAGTAACGTCTTGATCTGCGCCGCGATAACCGAGCAATGTGCCATTCGCATCAAAAAACGGTTGACCGTGCGTGAGCAGCCAAACCCGTTGCCCATTGCGGTGTTGTGCCACATTAACCAAATCTTGAAACAGACCCTGACGCGCAAATACTTCAAATGCTTGTGCTTTAAATGCCTCGCGTTCCGCTTCTGGAGTGAGATCATAAAAATGCTGTTTACCAATCAATTCATCTGGGCGATAACCCAAAATAGATTCCACTAAAGGACTGATATAAGTGAATTGACCTTCAGCATTGACTTCCCATGCAATTGAGCGCGTTTGCTGCGCAAGTAAGTCATAACGCACCACGCTATCACGCAACGATTCATAAGTGCCTTCACGTTGAAAAGTGCTGGCCAGCAAATTGGCATATACCCGCATAAATTCAACTTTATTGTTCGTAAACTGATGCGGCAATTTGACTGCATCTAATCCTAAAAAGCCGATTAAACGACCGCCATCCATGACCGGCATAAACAATGATTGCGTATTCTGAGCAACGAATAATACGCATTCTTCCTGCCAATTTCTATTCAGGTCAGCAACTTGTGGAATTATCACTGCTTCATTACGACGCAGCGATTTACTAAATGTAGTAAAGCGATCAATTGCAATACACTGACATTGGTCGCGTAGCGGAATAACACCTTCTGCCGTCCATTCGTGGGTTTTGCTAACGGTATTGGTAACATGATCAATTTTGCAAAAAAAGGTACGATCAAGATGATGCCCCAGCCGCCCTAATGCGCGTTCAATAACCGTATCAATACCAAGTGTTGGCGTTAAATTAACCAGTTCACCAGCCAGCTCCACTAATAAATGATCAAGCAATTCGCGGCGATGCAGTTGGATTTCCGCATGTTTGCGTTCATTAATGTTAGTATGCGTACCCGCCATAATTTGTGGTTGATTATTCGCATCGCGGATGACCACGCTCCCTTCAGAAAGTACCCATACCCAATAACCATCTTTATGGCGCATTCGCAATTCACACGAATAGCGATGATCGGAATCAGCCAAATGTATTTTCAGTTGTTCTTCACAACGCGCCAATTCTTGTGGATGTGCCAATTGCTGCCAAGTGGTATAGGACACCGGTTCTAATTCGGCGATGGTATAGCCACAAATGTTTGCCCAATACGTATTAACTGTTACTTCGCCGGTAGCAATGTTCCATTCCCAAGTACCCAACTGTGTGCCGTTAATGACATTGACGAGTCGCTGGCGTTCTTGAATTAACGCCAACTGCGCTTCTTTCAAATGACTTTGATCGAAAAGATAACCGCGAATTTCATTAAGCTGACCTTTCGCATCGCGCATCAAGCGCGTGAAATCGTAAAACCAGCGGTATTCCCCAGAATACAAACGCAAGCGATAGGATTGCTCAAATGTGTCGCGGCGATATTTAATATGCCAATTGATTTCATCAACCACTGCTTTTAAATCGTTAGGATGAATGAGATCAGCGTAACGGAAATCGGCATCTAACATTTCTGCTGGCGTATAGCCAAGAATATCAGTCACATTATTTGAGACTTGTATTACTGGCCAGTGTTCTGCGACATCCCAAGTAATGGTAAACACTGGTCCTGCAGAAAATAAATCTCGCTCACGACTTAATGCAGCTCGCGCTGCCAATTCCGCAGTTTGATCTTTACTAATTCCAAAAAAGCATTCTTGACCATTCCAATGTCCACGCCATACTCGCGCTGTTGAAGGCAATTGTTCACCGTTTTTCATTAACAGCGGCAGGTTGCAAGTATGGGTTAAACCGCTGCGCATTGCGCTCACTGTGTTATTGCTGGTTTCAAAAGCATCTGCGGGATGAATTAATGAGATGGATTTGCCAACTAATTCTGTTGCCGAATAACCTAATTTACTTTCCACTGCTGGATTGATGTCGAGAATTTTCCCATTCAATGTGGTCACAAAAATTAAATCGTCCATACTCTCAAAAAAGGCGCGAAAGTTGGTGCGTTCGACATGGAGTAAGCGAAAATTTATGGTTAAGGCGTTGCCGATAACAGCGAGCGTATCGGCTAACTGATTTGTTTCAACAAAAAAACTTGAAGGTGGCGCAATCCACGGAATTTGATCGCGGATTGCTACTGGCAGTGCCCGCGCACTAATGACTAAACGTTGCAGTAATAGCAAATGACGACTGCCGATTTGCGCAATTAATAATGCCAATGTTATACCATCAAACGCCAAGCGTATGTCGTACTTCGGTTTGCACGCGATCAATGATTGGTGCCGCATTCACTGACATGACCAATGCGCTACCGGTTTTTGGGTATGGTACAGCAATGTTATAACGTCCTTCACGATAGCGTTCCATTCGGGAATCAAATCTATCTTTTGGTACTGCTTGATGTAAACGCATCACACTATCAATTGGATATGGCGGCGGCATTTGGGCACTGGTGATGTACATTTGCACATCTGCATTTTGTAATAATAGGCTGGAATTGTAAATCTGTATAAGCATTTTGATTTCAGCATCTAATAATTCTGGGTGTGCATTCGCAGCGTATTTATCAAGTTCCTGTAGCGTTAATTGCGCGAATAACTGCAAGCGTTCACCGAGCCGACTTTCAATTTCAACGCCATAACGCTGGCTATTCCAACTGGAAATTAACAATCCCGGTAATAGCGTAGCGAATAACAGGCTGGAAAAATGTAATTCAGAAATGCGCATTCCACCCTGTGGTCGTCGCACCAGCGCCACAAATAATATAAATAGACTAACAATTGCTGCATTGAAAATGCCGTTGAGTGACTGTTTGAATACCACTAATAATGTTTGTGACCAGTTCATTTCTAATCCGACGCGATAACACAGAATAACTAGCGGAATACCAATGAGTAACCAATACAACGCATCAGCAAGCGCCAGCGGTAGCAAAGGGCGTCCGCGTCGCCGTGCCCATTCACGTTGCCCGCCCACAACGGCAGCTTCTGCAACAAAAATCAATAGCGCATAGGGATGATCCCAGAGCAATAAAGTATAGGCTCCGCCTGCTGCGGCAACTAAAATACCGGAAGCTCTACCCAACCAAACCAGTGCCAATAACGCAGCAATTGATCCGAATAACAGATCAACGCCAAAAAAGAGTGAAAGATGCAGCACATTACCGGCGATTGCTGCCACTGCCAGCAATACAGTGAACAGAATCTTTTTAAGATACAAATGGTTGGAAAGTTGTGGTATTGGCATAACAGCTTTTCACCTAAAAAATTGAAATGTGATATAACGATCTAGTGATTTGATGATACGCCAGCGTGATCGCAATGGCGTTATTTTAAACTGTGCAAAATAACACCATTATCAAGATAAAACTGTGATTGTGAACACAATTCCTCAAGTAGATCAATACTGCCCGGGCGTCCAAAGAGATAACCCTGCGCTAAATCTAATCCGGCACGAAATAATAAATCACGTTGCGCTTCAGTTTCGACTCCTTCCGCAATGAGTTTAAGACCAAGGCGCTGTCCAAAACTGATCACGGCCATCAATACCGTCATGGCTTTAATTGAATCAAACATTTCTGAAACAAAACTCAAATCAATTTTCAGAAAATTAAATGGCAATTCTGCTAAATTGCGCAATGACGCATAACCAGTGCCAAAATCATCAATGGCTAGCGATGCGCCCATCAATTGTGCTCGTGCCGCAAAATCGCGTAATACTTGGCGATCATTCCGCGCCCAAGTTTCAGTAATTTCAACCTGCACCCTACAGCAGCCATCTAGTCCCGTCACCAGTGTTTGCAATAGTTCAATTGCTTGCGGTTCTTCAATGGTAAAATGTGATAAATTTACCGATAGAAAATTGAGGTCTAGCGGTTGTAACCGTTCACGCAGTAGGATAATTTTGTTGAATAAATCTTGGGTGAGAGGATCAATTAAATTGGCGGTTTCTGCCAGTGGAATAAAATCCCGTGCTGCCAATAACGAGCCGTCTGCTAATCGCAGTCGTGCCAGCACTTCTGCTCCGCAAGGTCGGCCATCAACCAACGAAATAATGGGCTGAAAAAATGGCTCCAACGCTCCAGCTTTAAGCCGTTCAGCCAATAATTCTGCATCGAATGGTGGATTGTGTACTTCCGAATGTGACAATGCAGTATAATTTGGAGCGATTGATGGCGAATGCAGTGGTTGTAATGTTGTAATGGTTGTAATGGTTGATGTGGATTAAGTAATGGCATCAAATCGTTGGCTAATAGTGCTTTAGATACCAAACCACGTACTTCAATTCCGCGTGCTTTGGCGATACGTTGCGCAGTATCTAAAAGATCATCGCCATAGCCAGATAAAAAAGCGACGGGAATGCGCTGTTTAGTTATCGCCAGCCATTCAATTAAATCTAGTCCGCTTTCCTGTCCCAGCCCAAGATCAAGCAGTAACAAATCGGGGGTTAGTGCCAATACTGCTATTTTGCAGGTTTGAATAGAGGTGCAGAACTCAAAGGAATGACCATGGCGTCGTACAATGCGCCGCAAAGTGGATTCCATGCGAGGATCATCATCAAGATAAAGAATGTGCATTAAATTCGTACTCTATTGGTTGGATTGAAGTGCTATCGGCGTTGATAACCGCCACAATTAACTGACAACTGAAAACTCAATTATGAACCACACTCCTTCTATTCTCAGTGACCATGAATTGCATCAACTACTCGCCGAAGATGTGCCTTTTGGCGATTTGACCACTGATTCGCTTGGGATTGCTGCCTGTTCGGGACAAATTCGTTTTTTCGCCCGCGATCCGATGGTGGTGTGCGGGACTGAGGAAGCAGTGCGGATGTTCCAATTGTGCGGTACGAAGGCGCATCTTTGCGTTCCTTCTGGTACTGCCGCGCCGACGGAAACGCTGTTATTGGAAGCGCAGGGCAGTGCTGGCGCGTTGCATCGTGGCTGGAAAACCGCACAAACCTTGGTGGAATGGTGTTCGGGCGTGGCGAGCAGTGCGGCGGGCATTGTCGCTGCTGCACGACGCGGTGATGCGTCGCGATGGTGGCAGGAACGCGCAAAAATGTTCCCGGCAATCGGCGTCTTGCATCGAAAGCCTTTCGCGCTGGCGGCGCAGTGATGCACCGCAATGGACTCTCGGAAACGCTGTTGATTTTCGCCGAGCATCGGCTATTTCTCGGTGCAGAATGTCCCGCAGCCACGCTCGCACGACTGCGGCGCAGTGTCCAGAAAAGCGGATTGTCGTCGAAGTAGCGACGTTGGAAGAAGCGCTGCTGTGGGCAAATGCGGACGTGCTGGCAATTAGAAAAGTTTACTGTTCAGGGTGTTGAAGAAGTACGCGCAGCGCTGGTTCTCAGGCTGTACTCGCTGCCGCTGGTGGCATCCACGTTCATAATGCTGAAGATTACGCCCGCGCTGGAGCGCATCTCCTGATTACCACTGCGCCGCATTTAGCGCCGCCGCGTGATGTGCAGGTGCGCTTTGGATTGGCGAATTGATGCACTGCAACAGGCGTTCAAAAACGGTGTATGTTTGAAACTGCCGTTGTTTGATGCTTAGAATGCGTCCCTTATTTCGTCGTCAAAGATTCATTAAAGGTGGTTATTCATGCAAGACCCAGTTGCTCACTCGGACAGTCAAATTGGCCGCGTCGAGGTCAAGGAAACCACTTGTTATATGTGCGCCGTCGCTGCGGGATTCGCGTACACCTGCGCGACGGCGAAGTGCGCTATATCGACGGCAACCCGAATCACCCATTGAATAAAGGCGTCATTTGCGCCAAAGGCAGTTCGGGAATTATGAAACAGTATTCACCGGGCGAATGACGCAAACCGCTGCGGCGTAAAGCTGGCGCAGAACGTGGCAGCAGTGAATTTGAAGTTATTTCATGGGAAGAAGCATTCGGAATGCTCACTGAACGACTCAGTAAACTTCGCGCTGAAGACCCAAAAAAGTTCGCGTTATTTACTGGCCGCGATCAAATGCAAGCATTAACTGGCATGTTTGCCAAACAATTCGGCACACCGAATTACGCTGCGCACGGCGGTTTCTGCTCAGTCAATATGGCTGCTGGATTGATTTACACCATCGGCGGTTCATTCTGGGAATTCGGCGGTCCGATTTAGAACGCGCCAACTCTTTGTAATGATTGGCACTGCCGAAGATCATCATTCCAATCCGCTTAAAATTGATATTGCTGCATTCAAACGCGCGGCGGTCGCTTCATTTCCGTCAATCCAATTCGCACCGGATTATTCCGCAATTGCTGATGAATGGATACCAATTAAACCCGGCACAGATGGCGCATTGCTGTTGGCGATTACCAATGAGATTATTAAACAGGGTCTTTACGACCGTGAGTTTTTAATTCAGTACACCAATTCTGCTGAATTGGTCATTGACGACCCCGAACGCGATAATCACGGTTTATTTTATCGCGCTGAAATGCACATTGAAGAAGGTTGTTTTGATCCACAAAACAAACTGGTGGTGGGATCGTGAATTAAACATTCCTATCAGTACCCACACGCCGGGCGCTGACCACGTTTAATGGGCAGCTATACGCTTGATGATGGCACACCCGTAAAACCCGCATTTCAATTATTGAAAGAGCGCGTCGAGCAATACACGCCAGAGTGGGCAGCGCCAATCACCGGCATTCCCGCAGAAACCATTCG
>NZ_PPGH01000037.1:0-755000 GCF_002958735.1 Chromatium okenii
TATAACGATAAATCCGCTCTTCAGCGATCATCACCGCCTCGCGCTGCGCCAGATACGCATCCATGCCGTCCGGCAAGATCCGGCAGCGCCAGCACTGCTTCACCCGCGTGCATTTGCTGAATCGCGTTGATCGCAGCGGCGAGCGTTTTGCGGTAATTCGCCCGCGTCAACGCTGATGATTTACCGAAATCCATCAACAATATCCGCTCGGCAGTCACGCCGGGCACGTCATACAACAGCAGCGTGCGCCCCGTTTCACCGCTCAGATCGCCCTTTTCCCACAACGCCTTCAATCGCCCATTGCTGGCGCGATCAATATCTGCCGCTGCGCCGCTCAATGGCTCCTGCGCAAAAACACTGAGAACAAGGCAAGGCGGTCTGGGTTGCCAGTGCGCCGGTGCGTAAAGTCATTTTCATGGTCAGCATTCCTCAAATAAACGTTGAAATCACACACAAAGTTGGAACATCAGCCGGTTGGCGTGATAGTGATAGGATGATTGAACACTTTGGCAAATAACAGACCTGAATACACATGCGCCTGATTGATCGTTATCTCGCGTGGGCAGTGATTGGCGGCACCTTACTGACGCTCGGCATTTTGCTGCCGCTATTAGGCGTGGTGATTCTTGCTGATGATTTAGACAACATTGGCACTGCCAATTACCAATTAACGGATGCGCTGCTCTTTATGGTGCTGAGTTTACCGCGTTACGCCTATCAGATTTTTCCAATTGCCACATTAATTGGCGCGTTAATTGGATTGGGTGCATTAGCCAATCGCTCTGAATTGGTCGCCATGCGTGCTGCGGGATTATCAGTGTGGCAAATCGTATTCGCCGGATTGCGCGGCGGCGTGTTATTAGTCGTGCTGGCGCTGGTGCTCGGCGAAGTCATTGCGCCAATGACAGAACAACGCGGAGTGCAATTGCGGCGCCAAGCCTTATCGGGAGAAATTGCGCAGCAAACGCTCGATGGTTTTTGGGCGATTGATGAAGGTGCTTATGTCAACATCCGCGAAATTCAATCAGGCGCTGATTTACGCGATATTTTCATTTATCAATTCGATGCAGCGACAGAAACGTTGATTGAAACTCACGCCAGCGCAGCACGTTATCGGAATGCACATTGGATATTAGAAGACATTGTCCGCAGTCGAATTAGTGACGGCGGTGTGCAAGTAGAGCGCATTGCACAAACGGGTTGGGATTCGTTGCTTGATCCGGGATTACTTAAAATCGTAATTGCAAATCCGCATTTACTGCCAGCGTGGAGTTTATACCGTTATATTCGGTTTATGGCAATTAATAAACAGGATGCTGGCGCTTATGAAGTAGTGTTTTGGGCTAAAGTGGTTTATCCGTTTTTGATGTTATCCATGATTTTACTGGCAACACCGTTATTACTTGGTTCATCGCGCAGCAGCGGCATGGGTTGGCGGTTATTTGTCGGCATTTTAATCGGCATTCTCTATTATTTGATTAGCCGTACCTTTGCTTATTTAGCTCTGCTGTTTGGAATGAATCCCGTTCTTGCAGCGATTATTCCGCCACTGTTATTTATTTCTAGCGCATTATTATTACTGCGTCGGTTGGGATAATAGTCGTAGGTTGGGTTGCCGCTGTTGGCAACCCAACAATTCAGATCAACATCGCAATGATTGAATGACAGCATCTGCGCAAAAGAGATGTTTTTTAATGCGTTAAAATTGGGTTGATTGCATCAACCCAACTTACGGTTTCTGATTTGAAAACGCAATGCGGCTGACAACGTGGCAGTGCATCCGCACAGACCAATTCAACGGTATGCAGTAATTGCTGCATGTCCAATGGTTTACGCAATACTGATGGACAATGCGCGTGATGGTGTTTGCAGTCGATATGACAGTCTGGTTGTAAATCCTGACCGCTCATTAAAATTACCGGCAATTGCGGATGCTCTTTCGCCATTTTTTCAAACAAACTAAAGCCATCCATAATGGGCATGGCGATGTCTGATAATACGAAATCAAAATTGCTATCTGCGCTGAGAAGTTGCAACGCATCTGCACCATGTTCCGCCGTGCAAAACCGCCAGCCCTGCGCAGTCAATAACCGTCCAATTGCTTCGCGTATTCGTGGATCGTCATCGACCAATAACACTCGTTGCACCTTGTTTATTGACATCGACAGCATCGCGTTTAAATCCTCTGCGTCATCCGGCAATTCTGTTGCGCCGGGCAGCAGCAGACGAAATTCCGTGCCTTCACCCAGCCGCGAATCCACTGTCAATGCTGCGCCGCTGCGAATGACAAATTCCTGCACCATAAATAGTCCCAGCCCGTGACCGCGTTGCTTGGCTTTGGTCGAAAACAGCGGTTCAAAAATCCGTTCCAGCGTCTCCGGGCGCATTCCGTGACCGGTGTCGCTGATGCAAATGGCAACGTGAGCGCCAATCGGCGCAATACCTAAACGCGGTGGCGATTCCGGCGCAGTCGGTTGGGCGCTGGCGGTTAATTTGAGTTGACCGCCGTCGGGCATCGCGTCGCGGGCGTTGAGCACCAGATTGAGCAACGCAGACTGTAAAAACGCAGCGTTACTGAAGCGTGAGATCGGCAGCAACATCGAATTGCGCATCAATAATGCGCGTAACAGGTGGCGCAAAATCCCAATTAATTCATCAAATACAACGCGCAATTCCACCCGTTCGCATTGAATGCCCCCAGCGCGACTCAGTGACAGCATTCCGGCGGTGATGACTTTGGCGTGACCAAGTGCGCTTTGCGTTTCCTCCAGCACTTCAGCAATTTCTGGATCAGCAGTTCTGTTGATGCCCTCGCTGAGATAAAGCAGATTTGCGTCGATTACGCCCAGCAAATTATTGAAATCATGGGAAATTCCGCTGGCAAGATGTCCAATGTGGCGCGTTCGCGGGCAGCGTCGAGATCGTGTTGCAGTCGTTGATTGTGTTCCTGCGCCGCAAGACGTTCGGTGATGTCTTCCACCATCGACACGGCAGCGCTATCTCCATCCAAACCCGGAATCATCGTGACCCGCACATCTCCCCACACCACTTCGCCATTGGCGCAGATAACGCCGATTGACCTGATAATTGGTGCGTTTTCCCGATGCCAATTCCGCAAAAAGTGTTGCAATTTCAGGCGATCATCGGGATGAATCATGCCGTCAAGACACTGTCCCAGCAGCGCCTCACGTCACGCCCCAACAGTTTGGCGTAAGCGTGATTGATGTAAATAAAACGCCGTTTGGCATCAGGAATGGCAATGCCCAGCGGCGCATGGTCAAACACAATCCGAAACCGCTGCTCACTTGCAGCGAGCCGCGATAAGGCTTCTTGCCAAGCAGTAACGTCTTGATCTGCGCCGCGATAACCGAGCAATGTGCCATTCGCATCAAAAAACGGTTGACCGTGCGTGAGCAGCCAAACCCGTTGCCCATTGCGGTGTTGTGCCACATTAACCAAATCTTGAAACAGCCTGACGCGCAAATACTTCAAATGCTTGTGCTTTAAATGCCTCGCGTTCCGCTTCTGAGAGAGATCATAAAAATGCTGTTTACCAATCAATTCATCTGGGCGATAACCCAAAATAGATTCCACTAAAGGACTGATAAGTGAATTGACCTTCAGCATTGACTTCCCATGCAATTGAGCGCGTTTGCTGCGCAAGTAAGTCATAACGCACCACGCTATCACGCAACGATTCATAAGTGCCTTCACGTTGAAAAGTGCTGGCCAGCAAATTGGCATATACCCGCATAAATTCAACTTTATTTTCGTAAATGATGGCAACGTACTGCATCTAATCCAAAAAGCCGATTAAACGACCGCCATCCATGACCGGCATAAATAACAATGATTGCGTATCCTGAGCAACGAAAACGAGCATTCTTCCTGCCAATTTCTATTCAGGTCTACAATTTGTGGAATCATCACAGCTTCATTACGACGCAGCGATTTACGATGTAAGAAACGATCAATTGCAATACACTGACATTGATCACGCAGCGGAATAACACCTTCTGCCGTCCATTCGTGGGTTTTGCTAACGGTATTGGTATATGATCAATTTTGCAAAAAAAGGTACGATCAAATGATGCCCCAGCCGCCCTAATGCGCGTTCAATAACCGTATAATACCAAGTGTTGGCGTTAAATTAACCAGTTCACCAGCCAGCTCCACTAATAAATGATCGAGAAATTCGCGGCGACGAAGTTGGATTTCGCATGTTTACGTTCATTAATGTTAGTATGCGTACCGCCATAATTTGTGGTTGGTTATTCGCATCGTGATGACCACGCTCCCTTCAGAAAGTACCCACCCAATAACCATCTTTATGGCGCATTCGTAACTCACACGAATAGCGATGATTGGGATAGCCAAATGTATTTTCAGTTCTCCTCACAACGCGCCAATTCTTTGGATGTGCTAATTGCTGCCAAGTGGCATAAGACACGGTTCTAATTCAGCTACGGTATAGCCGCAAATTTTGCCCAATACTCATTAATTGTCACTTCACCAGTAGCAATGTTCCATTCCCAAGTACCCAACTGTGTGCCGTTAATCACATTGACGAGTCGCTGGCGCTCTGAATTAACGCCAACTGCGCTTCTTTCAAATGACTTTGATCAAAAAGATAACCACGAATTTCATTAAGTTGACCTTAGCATCGCGCATCAAGTGCGTAAAATCGTAAAACCAACGGTATTCACCAGAATACAAACGCAGGCGATAGGATTGCTCAAAGGTGTCGCGCGATATTTAATATACCAATTAATTTCATCAACTACTGTTTTTAAATCATCAGGATGAATGATATCTGCGTAACGGAAATCGGCATCTAGCATTTCTGCTGGCGTATAGCCAAGAATATCAGTCACGTTATTCGAGACTTGATTACCGGCCAGTGTTCTGCGACATCCCAAGTAATGGTAAACACTGGTCCTGCAGAAAATAAATCTCGCTCACGACTTAATGCAGCTCGCGCTGCCAATTCCGCAGTTTGATCTTTACTAATTCAAAAAAGCATTCTTGACCATTCCAATGTCCACGCCATACTCGCGCCGTTGCAGGTATTGTTCACCGTTTTTCATTAACAGCGGTCGGTTGTAGTATTGGTTAAACCATTGCGCATTCGCTCACAGTTCATCACTGGCTTCAAAAAATCTGCGGGATGAATTAACGAAATAGATTTGCCAACTAATTCGGTTACTGAATAACCTAATTTACTTTCACCGCAGGATTAATATCGAGAATTTGCCCGTTTAATGTAGTCACAAAAATTATCATCCATACTCTCAAAAAAAGCGCGGAAGTTGGTGCGTTCGATATTAAGTAAGCGAAAATTTATGGTTAATGCGTTACCGATGATAGTGAGCGTATCAGCTAATTGATTCATTTCAACAAAAAAACTTGGGTGGCGCAATCCACGAAATTTGATCGCGGATTGCCACTGGCAGCGCCCGCGCACTAATGACTAAACGTTGTAGTAATAACGCCAAATGACGACTGCCGATTTGCGCAACTAATAATGCCAACAGCGTTAGCGCCATCAATAACGCCAATGTGTATCGTACTTCAGTTTGCACACGGTCAATGATTGGCGCAATTACTGACATTACCAATGCGCCACCAGTTTTTGGGTATGGCACAGCAATGTCATAACGCCCTTCACGATAGCGTTCCATTCCGTGAATCAACTCCATCTTTTGGTACTGCTTGATGTAAACGCATCACACTATCAATTGGATATGGCGGCGGCATTTGGGCAGTGGTGATATACATTTGCAAATCTGCATTTTTTAATAGGCTGGAATTGTAAATCTGTATAAGCATTTTGATTTCAGCATCTAATAATTCTGGGTGTGCATTCGCAGCGTATTTATCAAGTTCCTGTAGCGTTAATTGCGCGAATAACTGCAAGCGTTCACCGAGCCGACTTTCAATTTCAACGCCATAACGCTGGCTATTCCAACTGGAAATTAACAATCCCGGTAATAGCGTAGCGAATAACAGGCTGGAAAAATGTAATTCAGAAATGCGCATTCCACCCTGTGGTCGTCGCACCAGCGCCACAAATAATATAAATAGACTAACAATTGCTGCATTGAAAATGCCGTTGAGTGACTGTTTGAATACCACTAATAATGTTTGTGACCAGTTCATTTCTAATCCGACGCGATAACACAGAATAACTAGCGGAATACCAATGAGTAACCAATACAACGCATCAGCAAGCGCCAGCGGTAGCAAAGGGCGTCCGCGTCGCCGTGCCCATTCACGTTGCCCGCCCACAACGGCAGCTTCTGCAACAAAAATCAATAGCGCATAGGGATGATCCCAGAGCAATAAAGTATAGGCTCCGCCTGCTGCGGCAACTAAAATACCGGAAGCTCTACCCAACCAAACCAGTGCCAATAACGCAGCAATTGATCCGAATAACAGATCAACGCCAAAAAAGAGTGAAAGATGCAGCACATTACCGGCGATTGCTGCCACTGCCAGCAATACAGTGAACAGAATCTTTTTAAGATACAAATGGTTGGAAAGTTGTGGTATTGGCATAACAGCTTTTCACCTAAAAAATTGAAATGTGATATAACGATCTAGTGATTTGATGATACGCCAGCGTGATCGCAATGGCGTTATTTTAAACTGTGCAAAATAACACCATTATCAAGATAAAACTGTGATTGTGAACACAATTCCTCAAGTAGATCAATACTGCCCGGGCGTCCAAAGAGATAACCCTGCGCTAAATCTAATCCGGCACGAAATAATAAATCACGTTGCGCTTCAGTTTCGACTCCTTCCGCAATGAGTTTAAGACCAAGGCGCTGTCCAAAACTGATCACGGCCATCAATACCGTCATGGCTTTAATTGAATCAAACATTTCTGAAACAAAACTCAAATCAATTTTCAGAAAATTAAATGGCAATTCTGCTAAATTGCGCAATGACGCATAACCAGTGCCAAAATCATCAATGGCTAGCGATGCGCCCATCAATTGTGCTCGTGCCGCAAAATCGCGTAATACTTGGCGATCATTCCGCGCCCAAGTTTCAGTAATTTCAACCTGCACCCTACAGCAGCCATCTAGTCCCGTCACCAGTGTTTGCAATAGTTCAATTGCTTGCGGTTCTTCAATGGTAAAATGTGATAAATTTACCGATAGAAAATTGAGGTCTAGCGGTTGTAACCGTTCACGCAGTAGGATAATTTTGTTGAATAAATCTTGGGTGAGAGGATCAATTAAATTGGCGGTTTCTGCCAGTGGAATAAAATCCCGTGCTGCCAATAACGAGCCGTCTGCTAATCGCAGTCGTGCCAGCACTTCTGCTCCGCAAGGTCGGCCATCAACCAACGAAATAATGGGCTGAAAAAATGGCTCCAACGCTCCAGCTTTAAGCCGTTCAGCCAATAATTCTGCATCGAATGGTGGATTGTGTACTTCCGAATGTGACAATGCAGTATAATTTGGAGCGATTGATGGCGAATGCAGTGGTTGTAATGGTTGTAATGGTTGTAATGGTTGATGTGGATTAAGTAATGGCATCAAATCGTTGGCTAATAGTGCTTTAGATACCAAACCACGTACTTCAATTCCGCGTGCTTTGGCGATACGTTGCGCAGTATCTAAAAGATCATCGCCATAGCCAGATAAAAAAGCGACGGGAATGCGCTGTTTAGTTATCGCCAGCCATTCAATTAAATCTAGTCCGCTTTCCTGTCCCAGCCCAAGATCAAGCAGTAACAAATCGGGGGTTAGTGCCAATACTGCTATTTTGCAGGTTTGAATAGAGGTGCAGAACTCAAAGGAATGACCATGGCGTCGTACAATGCGCCGCAAAGTGGATTCCATGCGAGGATCATCATCAAGATAAAGAATGTGCATTAAATTCGTACTCTATTGGTTGGATTGAAGTGCTATCGGCGTTGATAACCGCCACAATTAACTGACAACTGAAAACTCAATTATGAACCACACTCCTTCTATTCTCAGTGACCATGAATTGCATCAACTACTCGCCGAAGATGTGCCTTTTGGCGATTTGACCACTGATTCGCTTGGGATTGCTGCCTGTTCGGGACAAATTCGTTTTTTCGCCCGCGATCCGATGGTGGTGTGCGGGACTGAGGAAGCAGTGCGGATGTTCCAATTGTGCGGTACGAAGGCGCATCTTTGCGTTCCTTCTGGTACTGCCGCGCCGACGGAAACGCTGTTATTGGAAGCGCAGGGCAGTGCTGGCGCGTTGCATCGTGGCTGGAAAACCGCACAAACCTTGGTGGAATGGTGTTCGGGCGTGGCGAGCAGTGCGGCGGGCATTGTCGCTGCTGCACGACGCGGTGATGCGTCGGCGATGGTGGCAGGAACGCGCAAAAATGTTCCCGGCAATCGGCGTCTTGCATCGAAAGCCTTTCGCGCTGGCGGCGCAGTGATGCACCGCAATGGACTCTCGGAAACGCTGTTGATTTTCGCCGAGCATCGGCTATTTCTCGGTGCAGAATGTCCCGCAGCCACGCTCGCACGACTGCGGCGGCAGTGTCCAGAAAAGCGGATTGTCGTCGAAGTAGCGACGTTGGAAGAAGCGCTGCTGTGGGCAAATGCGGACGTGCTGCAATTAGAAAAGTTTACTGTTCAGGGTGTTGAAGAAGTACGCGCAGCGCTGGGTTCTCAGGCTGTACTCGCTGCCGCTGGTGGCATCCACGTTCATAATGCTGAAGATTACGCCCGCGCTGGAGCGCATCTCCTGATTACCACTGCGCCGCATTTAGCGCCGCCGCGTGATGTGCAGGTGCGCTTTGGATTGGCGAATTGATGCACTGCAACAGGCGTTCAAAAACGGTGTATGTTTGAAACTGCCGTTGTTTGATGCTTAGAATGCGTCCCTTATTTCGTCAAGATTTCATTAAAGGTGGTTATTCCATGCAAGACCCAGTTGCTCACTCGGACAGTCAAATTGGCCGCGTCGAGGTCAAGGAAACCACTTGTTATATGTGCGCCTGTCGCTGCGGGATTCGCGTACACCTGCGCGACGGCGAAGTGCGCTATATCGACGGCAACCCGAATCACCCATTGAATAAAGGCGTCATTTGCGCCAAAGGCAGTTCGGGAATTATGAAACAGTATTCACCGGGGCGAATTACGCAACCGCTGCGGCGTAAAGCTGGCGCAGAACGTGGCAGCAGTGAATTTGAAGTTATTTCATGGGAAGAAGCATTCGGAATGCTCACTGAACGACTCAGTAAACTTCGCGCTGAAGACCCAAAAAAGTTCGCGTTATTTACTGGCCGCGATCAAATGCAAGCATTAACTGGCATGTTTGCCAAACAATTCGGCACACCGAATTACGCTGCGCACGGCGGTTTCTGCTCAGTCAATATGGCTGCTGGATTGATTTACACCATCGGCGGTTCATTCTGGGAATTCGGCGGTCCCGATTTAGAACGCGCCAAACTCTTTGTAATGATTGGCACTGCCGAAGATCATCATTCCAATCCGCTTAAAATTGATATTGCTGCATTCAAACGGCGCGGCGGTCGCTTCATTTCCGTCAATCCAATTCGCACCGGATATTCCGCAATTGCTGATGAATGGATACCAATTAAACCCGGCACAGATGGCGCATTGCTGTTGGCGATTACCAATGAGATTATTAAACAGGGTCTTTACGACCGTGAGTTTTTAATTCAGTACACCAATTCTGCTGAATTGGTCATTGACGACCCCGAACGCGATAATCACGGTTTATTTTATCGCGCTGAAATGCACATTGAAGAAGGTTGTTTTGATCCACAAAACAAACTGTGGTGGGATCGTGAATTAAACATTCCTATCAGTACCCACACGCCGGGCGCTGATCCACGTTTAATGGGCAGCTATACGCTTGATGATGGCACACCCGTAAAACCCGCATTTCAATTATTGAAAGAGCGCGTCGAGCAATACACGCCAGAGTGGGCAGCGCCAATCACCGGCATTCCCGCAGAAACCATTCGGCGGCTGGCGCACGAAATGGGCGTCACCGCCCGCGATCAAAAAATCGAATTGCCAATTCCGTGGACAGATTGCTGGGATAATGAACATAGTTCAGTCACCGGCAATCCCGTCGCTTTTCATGCAATGCGCGGCATGGCCGCACATTCCAATGGTTTTCAAACCATTCGCGCATTGGGCGTATTAATGACCATTTTGGGAACAATTGATCGCCCCGGTGGTTTTCGCCATAAAGCACCATATCCGCGTCCTATTCCGCCATGCCCTAAACCGCCGCATGGACCAGAAGCAGTGCAACCGAATACGCCATTGGATGGAATGCCGCTGGGCTGGCCGGCTAAACCAGAAGATTTATTTGTGGATAGCAATGGCGAGGCAGTACGCATTGATAAAGCCTTTTCGTGGGAATATCCGCTATCAGTGCACGGGCTAATGCACAACGTCATCACGAATGCGTGGCGCGGCGATCCCTATCCAATTGACACGCTGCTGTTATTCATGGCAAATATGGCGTGGAATTCGTCAATGAATACCGGCGAAGTGCGCAAGATGCTGGTAGACAAACAACCAAATGGTGAATACAAAATCCCATTTCTCGTGGTATGCGATACCTTTGCATCGGAAACCGTTGCATTTGCGGATTTGGTATTGCCAGACACCAGTTATTTAGAACGCCATGATGCGCTGTCAATGCTGGATCGCCCGATTTCAGAGTTTGATGGTCCGTCGATGCAGTGCGCATTCCAATTCTGCCACCAAAAGGCGAATGCAAACCCTTTCAGGAAGTATTGGTTGAATTGGGTTCACGGTTAAAACTACCGGCATTTACCAATGCTGACGGCAGTCGCAAATACCGTGATTACCCAGATTTAATCGTCAACTATGAAACATCGCCCGGTTCAGGCATTGGCTTTTTAGCAGGCTGGCGCGGCAAATCTGGCGAGAAGTTTTTAAAAGGCGAACCGAATCCTCGGCAATGGGAAATGTACGCACAAATGGTTGCGTATTTCATCACGAATTGCCGCGCAGTTATCAATACATGCGCAATTGGAATAAGGGTTATTTACATTGGGCGCGAGCACACGGCATGATTCGTTATGCCGAACCCATTACGCTGCATCTCTATTCCGAAGTGCTGCAAAAATTCCGGCTCGCCGCGCAGGTAAATGGCCCGGTCGCCAACCGCCGGAACGGTTGCGCCAGCGCGTTGAAACCTATTTTGATCCGCTGCCGTTCTTTTACGATCCGCTGGAGATGCAAGTCACTGATCCTCGGCGTTATCCGCTCAACGCACTGACGCAGCGCCCGATGGCGATGTATCACAGTTGGGACAGCCAAAATGCGTGGCTGCGCAGATTCACAGCCATAACTATTTGTTTGTAAACCCGGGTGTCGGTTTAGCGAACGGTTTTGGCGATGGCGATTGGATTTGGGTGGAATCGCCGCACGGTCGGGTGCGCTGTATGTGCCGGTTTTCTGAGGCAGTTGAGCCGGGCACGGTGTGGACGTGGAACGCGATTGGCAAGGCAGCGGGCGCTTGGGGATTGGGCGCAAATGCCGATGAAGCACGCAAGGGCTTTTTGCTTAACCATGTGATTTCTGAGAATTACCGCCATGCGATGCGGGCGAACATCTGTCGAATTCTGATCCAGTCACGGGGCAAGCCGCGTGGTTTGATGTGCGGGTGCGGGTTTATAAAGCCGCCGATGGTGAGGAGCAAGTGAGTTCACCGCAATTTGCACCGATGAAACGTCTGCCGGGACAAGATAAACCGCGTGGTAAATGGCAGGCTTATATGGCTGGTATTTTCGGGAAAAAATCATGACTCAACTCGCTCTCGTCATTGACCTTAATGTCTGCGTTGGCTGCCATGCCTGCGTGACTTCATGTAAAGAATGGAATACGTCTGGTTGGGCTGGTCCATTAGCCGATCAAAACCCTTACGATGGTTCGCCAACTGGCACTTTTTTTAATCGCGTACAGACTTTTGAAGTCGGAAAATTTCCGCAAACCGAAACGGTACATTTCCCCAAAAGCTGCCTACATTGTGAAGAACCGCCCTGTGTTCCGGTGTGTCCAACTGGCGCATCGTATAAACGCCCAGACAATGGCGTCGTATTGGTTGATTATGACAAATGTATTGGCTGCAAATACTGTTCATGGGCTTGTCCATACGGTGCGCGGGAATTAGATGAACTGCAACGGGTAATGAAAAAATGCACATTGTGCATTGATCGTATTGCCGACGCCAAACTCTCCGACCGGGATCGCAAACCCTCTTGCGTATTGGCATGTCCAGCAAGTGCTCGGCTCTTTGGTGATGTTCATGATCCTGATTCCGCAGTGTCCATTGCTATTCGTGAACGCGGCGGTTATCAATTGATGCCGGAATGGGGAACTCAACCATCAAATCATTATTTGCCACGCCGTAAAATCGTGCTGCATATTGACCCTGATGAACTCACTCGTATTGACAACCCTCTGCGTAAAGAAGACCTCACCGATTACACTGGTGAAGAAACACTTGACGACGTGGCTTGGTAAAAAGCAGGCGGTTATTTCGCCACTATTTATTGATCACTCATTTTGGAATTCAATTCATGCACCCTGCTTTTTCTGTCATCTTTTTAACCACGCTGATCGGTGCTGGTCAGGGATTATTTCTCGCACTGGTCACAGGTCAACTCTACGCCATTGCCCGCTTTTTACCGACGCAAGTCGATCAATTTTATGCTATCGGCAGTTTAGTAGCGTTGATATTACTGATTGTCGGGCTATTGGCTTCATTCTTTCATCTTGGTCATCCCGAACGCGCTTGGCGAGCAGCAACTAAATGGCGCACTTCATGGCTAGCACGGGAAGTGATTGTATTACCAATTGTCATGGCACTGGTATTTGCGTATGGCGCAGTGCATTGGTTGGGCTGGACAATGCCATTATTTCAGGTTGGCGAATTGTTAAAAGTCGATGCGACGCTGCTGCTCGGTTTAATGGGAACAATTGCCAGTTTTGCGCTTTTTGTGTGCACTGCAATGGTTTATGGTGGTGTTCGTTTTATTCAAGAATGGCATACACCATTAACTGTAGCTAATTTTCTCTTTTTAGGGGCAGCTTCTGGCTTCATGCTTGCTGCCGCTTATTCAGCGTATATCGGCAATCCGCTCGTTACTTTTTTTGGCACTTGGGCAGTAATTCTTACGCTTGCTGGATTGGCATCACGCGCTGCACATTTAATTCGCAATGCCAAACTTAAACATAGAAGCAGTGTTCAGACTGCAATTGGTATTCGTCATACTGCGATTGCTCAAAAAGCACAGGGAGCGACTGGTGGCAGTTTCAATACCCGTGAGTTTTTTCATGGTCAAAGTCAGTCTACGATTGAAATGATGCGCCGCATCTTTTTAATTGTGGTCTTTCCGATTCCAATTGTACTCATTGGTGCGGCTTACATCACTGCTTCACCCACACTACCCATTCTCGCATTTATCATTCAGTATTTTGGTTTGATTGCAGAACGTTGGTCATTTTTTGCGGAAGCAAAACATCCACAAAACTTGTATTACCAATCTGTTGCTTGAGCAATGAGATGACAGGCTTGCCGGTGTCATAATGACATCGGCAACAATTCTGAAAAATCGCCAATTGCTAAAAACTCATGATTGATATGACGGCGTACCGTAGTAGAATCTGGTGTCATTGCTGCAACGAGCCAACGAATACCAAAGCGTTGCGCTTGATATAAAACGTTTAAATTGTCATCAATAAATAGTGTGCGTTGAGGATCAAAAGGTTCAATTGCCTGAAAATGCGACCAAAATGTTGGCGATTCCTTAGCAGTTTTTAGGTCATGTGCTGAGATGATGCGATCAAAATAACCGCCCAATGCAGTGCGCTCAAGTTTCAATTTAAGTGAGTGTTGATGTGCATTAGTGACAAGAACAAGCCGTTTACTGAGCGTGACCACTGCTTCTAAAAAATCAATGACATGTGGATGTACTGCGATCAAATGTGCTACTTCCCGTTTAAGTTGAACAATGTTTAAATCTAATTCACGACTCCAATGCTCAACGCAATACCACTCCAATGTGCCTTCAATTGCACGATAACGAGAAAAGAGTTCAGCTTTTGCCTCCGCTATTGATAACCCACGCTTTTCAGAATAACGCAGCGGTACGTGTTCCAACCAAAAGTGATTATCAAAATGAAGATCAAGAAGAGTGCCATCTAAATCTAAAAATACGCTGTCTATTTCTTTCCAATTGAGGCTCATTGTTATTTTTCCTGTATTTAATTTTAAAATCTGCTGTTCATTACTTAATAGCATGTTACAGTATAAGACGAAATTAGCGAACAACCTTTGTTCAGTAGTGGCTGTTAATGTTGCTGGTGTTGTACTTTCACACTAGAACAAACAGTCTTTGTGATTATTTGATGTATTGGGATTGATAACCGTGGCAAAGACAAAAACGATAACGACCGATGATATTTTAGTGATGTTGTGTAATTCAGTACGCAAGGTGCTGACTGCAGCAACAAAAACGCCGATTAGCTATTCCGCAATGGTACAGCGCATTACCCGTACTTGTCTGCGTCCTGATATTGGTTGCTTTGTACTGTTTGATGGAGGTTTTTCTGGGTTGGTCATTATGAACTTCTCAGCAGCATCAGCTATGGAGCTTTATCGTGCCTATATGATTTCAATGGGAATGCCAGAATCTGAATTAGCCAGTCGACATACTTCTGAGGAAGTTGGGAATATGCTTGGAGAATTAATGAACCAGATTGTAGGTGATTTCACTGGCAATGTTGGACATGAATTACAAGTATGTATTAACCAGAATCAACCAAAAATGCTCACTATCAATAAAGAAGTGATGGTAAGTATTGATACGAATTTGGATCGTCCACAGGCACGGCGTGTCACTTTTAACACGACCAGTCGCAATGTTTTTTATATGGAATTAGCAATGGATAAGACTGATTTCATTAAACTGCATGATTTTGAGCGTGAAGAAACCGATCCTGATCGTATTGTAGAAGAACAAGCACGACAAACAGCAGGAGCCGCAGGAATTTCTGAATCTAATGCAGTATCGGATGCTCAGTTAGCAACCATAGCAGCAGATCAAGCCTTTTTAGATGCACTCGGTTTATAATAAAACGAGACAGGAATTAAAGTGATTGGAATGGTGCAGAATGTTATTAAATGCGTCACACTATTAAGAGTCGTGTGACGCAGGTTTTTTGATGAATAAAATGCAGATCATGCAACTATCAATTTTTAATTGCCAGTCATGGTTTTAGCATGATTGATTAAATCATCAATTTCACGTTCGGCATCCGCCCAATCCTCCACTTCATGACCGGGTGCAAAATTGCGCTTTTCGGCTTTGAAATAAGCAGCATCTTCGATCATTTTCTGGCGAACATCAGGCGAAACTGTCGCAATCTGTTGGAGACTAACCGGATTTTCAGCAGTCATTGATTTTGCTGCTGATGTTTTTGTAGGTGCAGTAACAGGTGATGACGCCGTTTTTTCCGGTACATCAACAGCAGAAGAGACTTTCTTTTTCTGCGCCGTTCTTTTCGCTGCTGGTTTTTTAGTAACACCATTATTGTCAGTCATTTGTCATCTCCGCGTCATTCTAAATTCTCGTATTTTCTAAAACAAATTCAGCCAGAATGCAATGATTTTAGTGCACTGCAATGATCTGTGTTTTACGCGTTAAATAATACCATTAGTTATTTCAAGTGCATGTTGTTGATTTAATCCCCATTCAATATGTTCACGCACCAGCGAATCAGGATAATTGATCCGCGAATGAAGTGCGGTGATACATTGCGGCGAATGATGTGCATTGCCAAGTGCCACTGCGAGATTGCGTAACCATTGCGCATAACCAATCCGCCGAATTGCCGAACCTTCGGTGCGCTGTAAAAAAGTGGTTTCATTCCATGCGAATAATTCAATTAGCGTGGTGGCATTTAAATGATTGCGCGTCATAAAATCTGGCTCTACGGTTTGAATTGCAAAACGATTCCATGGACACACGCGTTGGCAATCATCACAACCATAAATGCGATTGCCCAATAATGAACGCAATTCGATTGGAATGCTGCCGCGATATTCAATCGTTAAATAAGAAATACAACGTCGTGCATCCAATTGATAGGGAGCAATAATAGCATGAGTTGGACAGCAATCTAAACAGGCGTGACAATTTCCGCAATGATCACGCATTGGCGTATCAATCGGTAATGCTAAATCAGTGTAAATTTCACCGAGAAAAAACCATGATCCAGCGCGAGGATGAATAAGATTAGTGTGCTTACCAATCCAACCTAATCCAGCTTTTTCCGCCAGTGGTTTTTCTAAAACCGGTGCGGAATCAACAAAAACGCGATAACCAAATGGGTTAATGATTGCCGCAATTTGATTCGCAAGGCGCTGTAATCTTTTTCGTAACACACAATGATAATCACGTCCCAACGCATAGCGAGAAATAAATGCTTGAATAGGATCAACTTGTATCTGTGCACTTGTCGCAGGCGGTTCATGCCAATAATTCATTCGCGCTGAGATAACGCGCAATGTTCCCGGAACCAATTCTGCTGGGCGCGATCGCCGCGTACCGTGTCGCGCCATGTAATCCATCGTGCCATGATGCCCAGCGGCGAGCCAATTCAATAACCGTGTTTCCGCTACAGCAAGATCAATATCGGTAATTCCGAGTTGCTGAAATCCCAGTTGTTCACCCCATATTTTTATCTGTGCGGTGAGTTGCGTAAGCTGATTTTGCGTCAGCGATGGATTTGTTTTATCTAGGTGATTCATTTCGTTTAGCACACATTTTTTATAGAATTGCGATATAAAATGCAAAGAGGATGGCTAGAATTTTTCTGAATTAAAGTCTATATTGACTGCTCGCATTTTGCTCCAAAAAGAGATTTTATTAAATGGGATTACGCACTCCGTTGTTTTCAGAACACCAGCGCCTCGGTGCGCGGATTGTTCCTTTTGGTGGCTGGGAAATGCCGCTGCATTATGGATCACAACTTGAAGAACATCATATCGTGCGCCGTGCTGCGGGAATGTTTGATGTATCGCACATGCGGGCAATTGATATTGACGGTGCGGATGCGTGCGCTTTTTTGCGTTATGTCCTCGCCAATGATGTTGCGCGTCTAACTGCACCTAATAAAGCATTGTATAGCTGTTTGCTCAACGAACAGGGCGGCGTTATTGATGATTTAATCGTTTATAGTCGCGGAATTAATCGCTATCGTTTAGTGGTTAATGCGGGCACTGCAAACAGTGATCTGGCGTGGCTAGAAGCGCAGCGCAGTGGATTTATGGTTAATCTTCAATCCCGTATTGATTTGGCTATGATTGCAGTGCAAGGCCTGAAGCGCGAAAAAAACTGCGCCGTTACTGCCAATTAATCTCCGCGATTCTGCATTGCAAATGCAACCTTTTTTTGCAGTTGAAGATGAAGCGCAATCTTGGTTTATTGGGCGCACCGGCTACACTGGCGAAGATGGTTTTGAGATTCTATTGCCACAGGAACAAGCTGTTGATTTTTGGCAGAAACTATTGGCTGCTGGAGTTAAACCATGTGGACTTGGTGCCCGCGATACGCTGCGTTTAGAAGCGGGAATGAATCTTTATGGGCACGAAATGAATGAGACAGTTGGTCCATTGGATGCGGGTTTGAATTGGACGATTGCGTGGGAACCTGTCGAGCGCAATTTTATTGGACGGGCGGCAATGACTGCGCGGCGCGATGATCCGCAATGTCGCCAATTAGTCGGTTTATTATTGACCGGAGCGGGAATCATCCGCGATCATCAATCGGTATTGTGCGATGGAGTGGTCGTGGGCGAAATTACTTCTGGTGGATTTTCACCCACGCTAGAGCGGTCAATTGCGCTGGCGCGAGTAGAATCGGGATTGGGGGCGCATTGCGCAGTGGAAATTCGCGGTAAAGCAGTGCCTGCGCGAGTGGTTAAACCGCCATTCGTGCGCAATGGCAAAAGCTGTATTGAATTGTAATCACCTGATGTTTAATTAACCTGAGAAAATCGAGATGAATGCTGTTCCAACTGAATTAAAATACACCAAATCCCATGAATGGGTGCGTGATAATGGCGATGGTACGGTGACGGTGGGTATTACCGATCATGCGCAAGAAGCACTCGGTGACATCGTATTCGTAGAAACGCCGGAATTAGGGCGTGTGGTGATGACAGATGAAGCCACTGCGGTGGTTGAATCGGTTAAAGCTGCGTCGGATATCTACGCGCCGCTGGCTGGTGAAGTGATTGAAGCAAATCAACAGCTCGCGGATACGCCAGATGCAATTAATAGCAGTCCGTATGCAGCAGGTTGGATTTTTCGGTTAAAACTGAATGATGTGAATGCGCTTGCCAATTTGCTTGATGCAGCAGCGTATGAACAGGTTGTTGCGGACGAGATTAAATTAGGTTGCAGTAAGGCAATTGCGCCGATGATACGGAGTTTTCGGTGTATTGCTGATTTTAGTTGACAGTTGTCAGTAAACAATGATGTTCGATGCTTATCTTTGTGCGATGCAGTTTTCAGTGAGTGGACAGCGCCAGCGTTCTGCGTTATTTCTTCATTCATTCTTCACTGCTAATTCCTGCGCTTATGTCTACGCAATACCCACTCATTCTTGTTGACGCTTCTGGCTATCTGTTTCGCGCTTATCACGCGATGCCTAAATTGACTAATGCACATGGCGAACCGACTGGCGCAGTCGTCGGCGTTCTCATCATGCTGCAAAACTTAATTGATGAATATCAGCCCGATTATCTCGGCGTCGTATTCGATGCTGGCGGGCGCAATTTTCGTCACGAGCTGTTCCCTGCCTACAAAGCGCAGCGCCCGCCGCTGCCGGACGATCTCCGCCCGCAATTTGCGCCGCTGCAAGCCGCAATTCAGGCACTTGGCTGGCCATTGCTGATTGTTCCTGATGTGGAAGCCGACGATGTGATTGGAACGCTGGCGACGCAGGCTGCTGCGGCTGGCATCGCCACGCTAATTGCTACCAGCGACAAAGACTTAGCGCAACTGGTCTGCGAGCGCATTCATCTGCTCGATACCATGAAAAACCGTCTGCTTGATCCGGCCGGTGTGTCAGACGTTCGGCGTCCACCGGAGCGCATCGCTGATTATCTGGCGCTGAAAGGTGACAGCAGCGACAACATTCCCGGTGTGCCGGGCTGCGGCGATAAAACGGCGATTCAATGGTTGACGCAATTTGGCGATTTGGACGGGATCATCGCCCATGCCAACGCCATTCCGCGCAAAGTTGGCGACAACCTCCGCGCTGCGCTCCCGCAATTGCCGCTGCTGCGCCAGCTCACCACGATTAAATGCGATGTGCCGCTGGCGCTGCATCCAACCGATTTGCGCCCGACTGCGGCGGATAACGTCGCGCTGCGCGAGTTGTATCTGCGTTTGGAATCGCGCGGTTGCTGAAAACTATCGGCGCGATGAATCTTGATTTGCTCGCGCCAGCCAGCACTGCGCCGACCGCACCGCCGCAGCTTCGCGCCACTTATGACCTGATTCTCACGCCGGAACAATTGGAACCTTGGCTGGCGCGACTCGCCGCTGCCGAGCTGTTTGCGTTTGATACCGAAACGACCGGCTTGGACGTGATGACTGCGGAATTGGTCGGCGTGTCATTCGCCGTCGCGCCGGAGCAGGCAGCGTACATTCCGCTGGCGCACCGCTATTTTGACGTGCCTGCGCAGCTAGAGCGGGCGACGGTGCTGGCGCAGTTGCGACCGCTGTTGGAAGACGCCAGCCGCGCCAAAGTTGGGCAAAACCTCAAATTTGATCTCAACATTTTGACGCGTTACGGCATCACGCTGCGCGGCATCGCCCACGACACGATGTTGGCCAGTTATGTGCTTGACAGCACTGCCGCCAGTCACGGCATGGATGCGCTGGCACAAAAACATCTCGACTACACGACGATTCATTTTGAGGACGTGGCGGGCAAGGGCAGGAAGCAAATCACCTTCGATCAGGTGACGGTCGAAACTGCCGCGCAATACGCCGCTGAAGATGCTGATATCACGCTGCGTTTGCAGCAGAAGTTGTGGCCGCAAGTGTTAGCAAATCCAAAATTAACTCAGCTTTATCAGGAACTTGAATTGCCGTTGATTCCGGTGCTGGCGCGGATGGAGCGCACTGGTGTCAAAATCGACAGCAATTTGCTGGCGCAGCAAAGTGTGGAATTAGCGCAGCGACTGGCGGCGCTGGAATTGAATGCGTATGAAACGGCAGGGCGGCGCTTCAATCTCAATTCGCCCAAACAAATTGGCGCGATTTTGTTTACCGAGTTGGAGCTGCCGGTCGTGCGCAAAACGCCCAAAGGTGAGCCGTCCACTTCAGAAGACGTGCTCGAACAACTCGCCGAGCAACACGCGCTGCCGCGTTTAATTCTCGACCATCGCAGTTTGGCCAAACTCAAATCGACTTACACCGACGCGCTGCCCAAATTGGTCAATTCAACGACCGGTCGATTACACACTTCCTATCATCAAGCTATTACTGCAACTGGACGGTTGTCATCCAGCGATCCGAATTTGCAGAACATTCCAATTCGTACCGAAGACGGACGACGTATTCGTCAAGCCTTCATTGCTACATCGGGTTATCAAATTGTGTCAGCGGATTATTCGCAAATTGAGCTGCGGATCATGGCGCATCTATCCGGCGATGAGCGATTGCTATCGGCATTTGTGAATGGTTTAGACGTGCATCGCGCTACTGCTGCCGAGATTTTGCAATTGCCGCTGGATGAAATAACCACCGAACAGCGGCGAGCAGCAAAAGCCGTTAATTTTGGATTGATGTATGGAATGTCCGCATTTGGATTGGCGCAGCAAATTGGCTGCGGCAAACGCGAGGCAGCGAGTTATATGGAACGTTATTTTGAACGATACGTTGGCGTAAAAGAATTTATGGAACGTATTCGCCAACAAGCGCGGGCAAATGGTTATGTCGAAACGTTATTCGGACGGCGGCTGCATTTAATTGAGATTAACCACAGCAATCAAGCGCGTCGCGCTGCTGCCGAACGCACCGCAATCAATGCGCCGATGCAGGGCACTGCTGCTGATATTATTAAACGCGCCATGCTCGCAGTGGATCACTGGATTGAAACTGAACAACCACCAGTGAAATTGTTGCTGCAAGTGCATGATGAATTGGTATTTGAAATTGCCACCGACGCAGTGGCAATGGCGAGCGAACGAATTCGTATTGCAATGGAAGCAGCAGCGGAATTAGCTGTGCCGTTAATCGTTGATATTGGTCATGGTGACAATTGGGACGCGGCGCATTAAATCGAAATCCCCCCAACTGCCTATTGATCAATCCACCCAACCCCCCTTTTTCAAAGGGGGGCTTTTACTGTCAACACCACTTGAGAACAGCGCATGTTATCGCTCACTGCATTTATTAACGACATCGCCGCAATTTATGCCACTGGCAATGCAACCGAACATTCTTATCGCCCGGCATTATCGGCATTATTGAACAGTTTAGCCGCCGATCTCAATATCATTAACGAACCCAAACGCATTGCCTGCGGTGCGCCGGATTTTATGATTCAATCCGGCGAGCGCGTGATTGGACATATTGAAGCCAAGGATGTCACGGTCGCGCTGTCAAATTTTAATGAACAGAATCGAGAGCAACAAGACCGTTATCGCAAAGCATTACCCAATTTAATTTATACCAATTGTTTGGATTGGCAGTTTTTCCGCAATGGCGATTTGATTGCGTCGGTGTGCATTGGGAGCTGGCGCGATGGGATTCGTGCTGATGCAGCGCAATTCGCTGCGTTAGAAAATTTGCTGTTGGATTTTATTCAACAGCGCCCAATCAGCATCACAACTCCGCAAGTATTAGCCGAGCGCATGGCGGGTAAAGCCTCACTGATTAAAGATATTCTGCGCAACACGCTTGAAATTGACGCCAACCAGCACACGGAATTAACCGAGCAATTCCAAGCCTTTCAAGATAATTTAATCAAAGGGATTACGCGTGATGACTTCGCTGATGTGTATGCGGAAACGTTGGCGTATGGATTATTTGCTGCGCGGTTACACACAACCGACCCGCAGCAGTTTAATCGTCACACTGCACTCAATTTATTGCCGAAATCCAATCCATTTTTACGCGCTTTATTTGCGTATATTGCTGGCGTCGATTTAGATGAACGCATCGCGTGGATTATTGATGATTTGGTGCTGGTGTTTCAGGTCACTGATATTGCGCAGGTGCTGGCTGGCTTTGGCAAACTCACCGAAAAAACCGATCCATTTTTGCATTTTTATGAAACGTTTTTAACGGCTTATAATCCCGCCAAACGTAAAGCGCGGGGCGTTTGGTATACGCCAGAAGCGGTGGTTGATTTCATTGTCCGCGCAATGGATGGCGTCTTAAAAACTGAATTCAATTTGCCAGATGGTTTAGCCGATACCTCAAAAGTGACAATTGATTGGGATACCGGAAAATGTAATAACGAAGGTCAGCCCATTACAAT
Organism: Chromatium okenii; assembly: GCF_002958735.1. Taxonomy (GTDB): domain Bacteria; phylum Pseudomonadota; class Gammaproteobacteria; order Chromatiales; family Chromatiaceae; genus Chromatium; species Chromatium okenii_A. The sequence continues at coordinate 22,580 of NZ_PPGH01000037.1, forward strand.
GAAAAAAGAGGTGCATCGGGTACAAATTCTTGATCCCGCAGTTGGCACCGGAACTTTTTTAGCGGCAGTAATTAAACACATTGCACCGCGTATTAAAAACGTCGCAGCTGGCGTGTGGTCGCGTTATCTTGAAACCGATTTGATTCCGCGCTTGCATGGTTTTGAGTTGTTGATGGCATCTTATGCAATGTGCCATCTTAAATTGGATATGATTTTGACCGAACTGGGTTATACGCCAACGGGTGCGCCGCCGCGTTTATCAGTGTATTTAACCAACACGCTGGAAGAAGGCAGTTTAAGCACTCCAAACTTGCCGTTTGCGCAGTGGCTATCGAATGAAGCCAAATCTGCAAATACGGTAAAACGCAATTTACCAATTATGTGTGTATTGGGCAATCCGCCGTATTCGGGCGAGAGTGTGAATAAAGGCGACTGGATCACCAGTTTAATGGATGTGTATAAAAAAGAGCCGGGTGGAATAGACAAGCTCAACGAACGTAATCCGAAATGGATCAATGATGATTATGTAAAGTTTATTCGGTTTGCCGAGCACATGATTCGTAAAAACGGCGAGGGCGTGTTGGGTTTTATTACCAATCACGGTTATTTAGATAATCCAACGTTTCGCGGAATGCGCTGGCATTTGCTCAACACGTTTAACACGATTTATGTGTTGGATTTACACGGCAACACGAAAAAGAAAGAAGTCACGCCAGACGGTCAGCCAGATAAAAACGTGTTTGATATTCAGCAGGGCGTGTCAATTATTATCGCTGTGAAAAAGAAAACAGACGCAGCGATAAAACCGCTGGCTGAAGTGTTTCATGCGGATTTGTGGGGCAATCGGGTAGAAAAATATGCGGCATTGCGAGAACACGAATTAACGGGAAACAATTGGCAGCCGCTAATTCATACTGCGCCACTGTATCCATTTGTGCGGCGTGATAATGAACAAGGCGCAGTTTATCGGGCTGGGTTTAGTGTGCAGGAACTGATGCCAGTCAATTCGGTCGGCATTGTCACTGCCCGCGACGCATTGACGATTGACATGAATAAGATGGTGCTATGGGAACGAATACAGGATTTTGCCGCATTACCACCAGAACAAGCGCGAATTAAATACAATTTGGGTCAGGATACACGAGATTGGCAAGTGCAATGGGCGCAAGAAGATATTAAAAACCATTTCGGAATAGAATACATTGTGCTAATTGCTTATCGTCCTTTTGATCTGCGCTGGATTTATTACACCGGGAAATCACGCGGTTTAATTTGTTATCCTCGCCACAATGTGATGCGGCACATGATTGGTTATCAGAATTTAGCTTTGTGTAGCCCCAGTCAGACTAAAGATGGTATTGGTGGCATGACTGTTAATTCGATAGCTGGGCATAAAACTTTTAGTGCTTATGACATTAACTCTGTTTTCCCGCTCTATCTTTATCCCGAAAATCAATTGACTGATCAAATACGCTGCGTCAATAAAGATAACATTTCTATGACCATCAGTGCGCAACAAAAAACTCCGCATGGTTTTCATCACGTTCTCGTTCACTCCACCATTTCTGAATCCAGTTTAGTCTCAAATAAAACTTCAGAAATTGGATCAGCGTTTCCGCTTTACCTTGATGCTGAAACTCAAAAAATTGATCCACAGTGTCATAAAGTATCCGCAGATAAAAACGTCGGTTTAATTTATTCACGGCAGACAATTAGCGGTGAAATTCCGCCGGTCAACATCATGTTAACGGATACGATTTTTGATAATCGCAGTGTGTTTACTAATAAGGGCATTGCGCAAGCTGCGCCGCTTTATCTTTATTCCGAAGAGCAATTGACTGAAAACACCCGCCGCATCAATTTTGATCCTGCGTTATATCAACAATTGCAAACACTGGCGACGCATCCACAGCGCGGCATTCCAAATGAACTTGCCGTATTTGATTATGTTTATGGTGTTTTGCATTGCACTGAATATCGAGAAACCTATGCGGAATTTTTGAAAACTGATTTTCCGCGTATTCCTTGGCCGCGCAGTCCAACTGCGTTTTGGGCAATTGCTGATCAAGGTAAACAATTGCGGCGTTTACATTTAATGGAACCCGCTGCAATTGGTGAGACGCCTTATTCATTTAAGGGGGAAGGAAATCTGGTCATTGATAAACCGCGTTATGACGTTGGTAAAGTGTGGATCAATAAAATGCAGTATTTTGATGAAGTGCCAGAAATTGCGTGGATGTTTTATATTGGCGGCTATCAACCAGCGCAAAAATGGTTAAAAGATCGTAAAGGGCGAGAATTGACGTTTGCAGAGATTAAACACTATCAATCTGTGCTAAAAATTTTGAGCGAAACGGATCGAATTATGCGCACAATTCAATTATAAAATCACTGACAGTGGTGCGTTTGTAGTTAAAATTGCCACTGCGATAAAGTGGCAACTGTGCGTATTCTTAAAGCAGTGAATTCTATGGAATAGTCACATGCTTTTAATTCCGGTTTTCAGTTATGGTGCTGGCACTCGCCGCAATAGCGCCGCAATGAAATTATCAGCAGTACGCCCATCCGCTTCCGCTTCATAAGATAGCAATACGCGATGCCGTAAAATATCTGGTACAACTGCTTGCACATCTTCGGGTGAAACGTAATCACGACCATTCAACCACGCTCGCGCCCGCGAGCACCGATCAAGCGCAATTGTGGCGCGTGGACTTGCTCCAAAACGCAGCCAACCATCTAAATCTAAAGCATAATCAGCGGGACGGCGCGTTGCCATGATCAAATGCACCAAATAGGTTTCGATTTCTGGAGCCATATAAAGATCGAGAACCGCTTTTCGCGCAGCAAAAACATCAGCTTGGCTCACAATCGCACCAGTGGATTCTGTTTGATTGCTTCGTGCTTGATTGCGATTAAGCGTGAGAATTGCTCGCTCAGTTTCATAATCAGGATAATCCACGCGAACGTGCATTAAAAAGCGATCCAATTGTGCTTCCGGCAATGGATAAGTGCCCTCGTGTTCAATCGGATTTTGTGTTGCCATCACTAAAAATAATGGTGGCAACGTATAGGTTTCACGTCCGACAGTGACTTGTCGTTCGCCCATTGCTTCTAATAATGCAGATTGCACTTTTGCGGGTGCGCGATTGACTTCATCAGCAAGCAATAAATTGTGAAAAATTGGCCCGCGATCAAATTGGAAACTGCCGTCATGCGGGCGATAAATCTCGGTTCCAGTGAGATCAGAAGGCAATAAATCTGGAGTGAATTGAATGCGATGAAAATCACCTTCCAATCCGCTCGCTAATACTTTAATTGCCGTAGTTTTAGCCAGCCCCGGCGCACCTTCAACCAATAAGTGACCGTCAGCAAGTAAGGCAATCAATAGGCGATCAACTAAGGTGTGTTGACCAAGAATGCTGTGATTCACATGTTGGCGCAGCGCAGTAAATTGTGCCGCTGGATTGTGTGAAGAAATTGCGGTTTGAGACAATGGCGTGATCATACGCAGTGTGATTAATAAAAAGTGGTCAATGTAAATGAGTCAGTCATATTGATTGACTCGCCTGAATGTGTTGCCAAAATTCGTAATGAACGCGACGACTGAGTTCTGCATCAATGCGCACTTCAATCACGCCGCTACTCTGGTGTTCACTTGGGTTAACGCATTCACGCAGTGCTGCTTGGAATTCATCACCATTGGTGACTGCACAATGTGCAATGCCAAATGGATGTAATAACGCGCCACAATCAAGATCAATTGGTGTGCGCCACAAGCGTTCAAAATCCGGTAAACCCCGTTGTGGCAGATAATCAAAAATACGTCCGCCACCATTATTCAATACAATGCACGGGCGTTGTAATTGGCGTAACAATAAAAGCCCGCTAAGGTCGTGAAAAAACGATAAATCGCCAAGCACACCAGTAATTGGAATGCCGCTGGCATTTAAGCCCGCAAGCGTTGAAGTTTGCCCATCAATACCGCTCGCACCGCGATTGCCAAAAATACCGAGTGGTGCCGAACGCCCGCCCGACCAAGTATCTAATTGACGAATGGGCATTGAATTGGCGCAAAATAAACCATCATCTGCGGGTAAATGCGCTAATAAAGTAGTTAATAAATGCGCTTCACACCAAGGCGCTTGCGCTAAATAATTTGCAGTCAATTGCGCACATTGTTGTTCAATCGCCGTCCATTGCGCTGACCAATCCGCATGTGTTTGTTTATCCATGACATCCTGCGCCAGCGTCGCCAGCCACAGACAAAAACTGCTGGCGTCGGCATTAACCCGCACACGCACATCTTTATTCGGATCGCTCCAGCCTTGACCGGGATCGACCAAAATCGTCGGAATATCGGCCAGCCAATTGAGTAGCGTTTTCGACACAGGGGCGCGTCCAATGCGCAATACCCAATCGGGTTTGAGCGCCGCTGCTGTTGCGGGATGGCGCAGAAAACTGTCGTAGCGGGTGATGCGATGGGTGGAATCTGCGCCAAAACGTAGCCCGGATAAAGGATCGCACAATACCGGCACCGCCAGTTGCTCAGAACATTTCCACAGCGCCTCGGCAAAACCCAAGGGCGCTAATGACTCGCCCACCGGTGAAAATGTCCCCGGACCGCAACAAATCAGCCCGCGTCCAGACATCATCGCAGTTAAATCCCGCGTCCACACGTCGATATCTTCGCCCCAACTCTGCTCGCTGCTCGCCAATGTCGTTTTATGACCACTGTTGCGATTCAACGACAGTGGCGGATTAGATTCGGCACTGCACTCTGCGGTTGGCACCAGTGGCTCTCGAAACGGCAAATTGATGTGCACCGGACCAGGCCAATTGCCGAGACTGACGGCGGCGACGCGTGCGCCGAGGGTACGCATCATTTTGAGCGCCGCTGCGCCACTTTCCGCCGGACCGGGATCGTGAAACTCGCGCACGAAACCGCCGAATAGTCGCGTTTGGTCAATGGTCTGATTTGCGCCCCAGCCGCGCAGTTCGGGCGGACGGTCGGCGGATAATAAAATCAGTGGAATTTCCGATTCATACGCTTCAATCACTGCCGGAAACCAATGCGCCAGCGCACTGCCCGAAGTGCACAACAATCCCACCGGATGCCCAGCCGCTCGCGCCAGCCCGAGTGCGAAAAACGCGGCGCTGCGCTCATCTAAAATCGGTGTCAAGGTCAGGCTGGTTTGGCGTTGCGCTGCCAGCAGCAGCGGTGTCGAACGCGAACCGGGCGAAAATACGAGATGGCGCATTCCGCCAGCGACCAATCCGTCCAGCAACGCCAGCGCCCAGCGCAGATTCTGGCAACCTTGATCGCAGTGTTCATCCATTCGATTTCTCCATCAATAACAATCATTTAAGCAAATTGCAGCGCAGTAGACATGGCGGCGAGCTTGTGCTCAGTTTCCTGCCATTCACTCAGCGCATCAGAACCAGTCACGATGCCCGCGCCAGCATACAAATCAGCGACACGATCATTGATCTGCGCACAGCGCAGCAGCACCCAAAGTTCTCCCGTCAAATCCGGTGCGACGATTCCCGCTGCGCCGGTATACCAACCACGCTCCAGCGGTTCCGTTTGCTGCAACCAAGTCCGCGCAGCTTGACGCGGTTGCCCGTTGGTTGCCGGAGTCGGATGGAGCAATTCCGCAAGTCGAAACACATCCACGTCCGGTTCAAGCTGCCCGCGCAGAATGCTCCACAGATGTTGCGCATTATTGAGCTGCAAAATGCGCGGGCCATCCGGCGCGTCGAGATGACGGCAGCATTGGCGCAATGCAGCGGTCACTGCATCCACGACAACCTGATGTTCACGCAGATTTTTTTCACAATGCAGCAGTTCCAACGTCATCGCTGCATCGCGTTCTGCATCTTCGGCGCGACTGATTGTGCCAGCGAGCGCATCGGCTTCAATCCGGTCGCGGCATTGGGTAAATAAACGCTCCGGCGTGGCAGCGACAAAACTAGATACGCCGCGCCGAATGTTAATGACCTGACATGACGGAAACAGGTAACGCAGCGCAGCACTGAGGCGGGTTAAATCAAAACGGCGATGTCCTTCCAACCGCAGCCGCCGTCCAATCACCACTTTTTCCAATCGCGCCAGCGCGATGTCGCTCAGAGCGGTGTTCACCAACTCACGCCACACTGCAAAATCCGGTTCACTCGCGCCGCGTTCTAAATGCGCGGGCGTGAGCGGATCAAGTGCGGGTTGCGCCAGCAGCGGCACGATTGCATCCAACTGCGCCAGCCAGCGCGGCAGTAATGTCTCGCGTTTTGCCGGCAGCGCAGTCGTCAGAATCAACGCCGCTTGTCCGGCTTGACTGCATAACGCCAATTCTGGCAACCAAAACAAAGTATTGGGAAGCGTGTCGGAAGAAATCCCCCCCAACCCCCCTTTTTCTAAAGGGGGAGATTCAAGCCCCCCTTTCGCAAAGGATGAGGAAAGCCCCCTTTGAAAAAGGGGGGTTGGGGGGATTTATCAAAACAAGGTGGTTGGGGGATTTATTGCAAAAAGGAGATTTAGATTTATCCACCGGCGCTGCGGCAAAACCGAGCATTCCAAAACCCGTAAAGCCGGTTTCGTCTGGATCAATCTGTTGCCAATTGGCAGTGGCAGCTTTAACCACCGCGCCCAGCATCGGCAATCGCGCTGCGCCTTCTGCTTGCCATTCGCCAGCAATGCCATATCCGGCGCGTAATTCATCACGATGATTGTGGGCAAAATGAAACTGCGGTCCGGGCAATTCCGGCGCGATGGTGAGGGCGTGAGGCAGTGCGAGGATCAGCGACACGAAACCATCCGCTTGATCGAGCGGCAATAAGCTGATGGTTTCGTGCAACCGCGCCCGCAGTTGCTCTAAAACTTTGAGCGGTGCAAGCATGGATGAATGAGTCGGACAATCAAAAAGAAGCTGGCGCATGACCATTGCACAGCAGATGCCATGCGCAAAAGAAGTGACCGCGTTACGCGGCGCGAGTCGCCCAAAAATGCGTCATCGCTGCGGCGGTTTCCGCTGGGCGTTCCCATTGTGGCATTCCGCGAGTCGGCACAATGCGCTGCGCCAGCCAATTGGGATGACGCCCCAAAAAGTCCGGCAGCTCATGGAAATCAATGTTTGGATCGCGGTCGTATAGCACGAGCACTGGCACGGTCAATTTGCTGTACAGCGTTTCGCCCGCCTGCGGTGTAAACAGTTGACCGGATAGGAAATACAGCGGCGCGTATTTCGCCCCCGGCTGATGCGTGGTCGCGTGGGCGTAGTCGATCAATTCCGGCGGAATGCCATTCACAAATGCTTGATTGTAGAAAAATTTAATGCTGGCGCGGGTCGTGAGCAGGCTGAATAAACCGTCATTGACGACCGGAACGCTGAGGAATTGATATGCCCGTTCTGCTGCCTTGCCGGTCGGTAAGCCGCGCAGATTAAAACCAGTCGGGGATAACAGCGTCAGGCTCGTCACCAATGTCGGCTGTTGCAGCGTGGCGCGAGCGGCAAATTCACAACCGAGCGAAAACGCGGCGACATCTGCCGGAACTTTCACCACTTGCTCCAAAAATTCCGCGATCACGCCTGCGAACAGTTCCGGCGAATAACGGCGTTTGCTGCGGTCGGAATGCCCAAAGCCGGGCAAATCAAGCGCATAAACCGGACGCTGGGCGCGGTAATGTTCAAACAGCGGTTTCATTTCAATGGCGCTGGGCGCAGCGTTAATGCTGTGAATTAACAACAGCGGACGACCGCTGGCGCTGGTGTCGGCGTAATAGTGAATGCGTCCGGCGCTGGCGGAATTGAAATCGTGGCGCGTGGCTTGAATCGCTGCGGGCAAGGTGTGCGTATTCGGAGCAGTCATGGGCAAATAACCTCAAAATGATTTTTCTAATTCACCAACACTTCAATCGCTGCTGGATGTCCTAAAAATGCTGTTGGGCTGGCGCTTAAACCATAAGCGCCTGATTGCAATACTGCAATCAAATCTCCTTCCTGCGCGTGACCGAGCGGCATTTTATCCGCGAGCACATCCAGCGGCGTACACAGCGGACCGACGACCGAAGCAATTTCCGGTTCATCCGCTGCGTTGATGCGATTGGCGACCACGACTGGATAATTTTTGCGAATCACCTGCCCGAAATTGCCGGACGCAGCGAGATGATGATGCAGTCCGCCGTCCGTCACCAAAAACAGTTGTCCGCGTGAAATTTTGCGCTCCACCACGCGACACACATAAATGCCCGCTTCACCGACGATAAACCGCCCCAGCTCAATGACAAATTCTGCGTCGGGCAATTCGCGCTGCGCCGCCGGCAGCAATTCTGCCAGCCGCTCGCCGACTGCGTTCAAATCCAGTGGCTGCTCGCCGGGAAAATACGGAATGCCAAAGCCGCCGCCGAGATTGAGCGACCGCACCGGTGCTGGCGCGTCCTGCGCCAGTCGGATTGCCAGCGCCAGCGTTTGTTCCTGCGCCTCGCTGATCGCGGCAGCGCGGAGATTTTGCGAACCGCTGAAAATATGAAAACCAACAAATTCAAGGTCTAGCGCCTTCATCGCGGTCAACACTGCCGGCACACGCTCGGCGTCGATCCCGAATTGTTTCGCGCCGCCGCTCATCTTCATGCCCGATGATTTCAATTCAAAATCAGGATTCACCCGCACTGCCACTCGCGGCTGAATGCCCAGCGCCGCGCCGATTTCCGTCACTGCCCGCAGCTCGCGCTCCGATTCCAGATTGATAACGATTCCCGCTGCAACGGCTTGGGTTAATTCAGTTTTCTGTTTCGCCGGTCCCGCAAAACTGATGTTTAACGGCGACATCGGCGTATCAAGCACGGTATTTAATTCGCCACCAGACGCGACATCGAAACCATCAACCAATCCCGCCAAATGCTGCACCACCGCAGGCAGCGGATTGGCTTTGATCGCGTAATGCAACTGAATTGCGGACGGCAACGCAGAACGGAGCTGCGCGATGCGGGCAGTAATAAACCGCGATCATAGGCATAAAACGGCGTTTGCCCGACTCGCGCCGCCAGCCGCGTTGCAGAAAAACTGCCGATCATCAATTGGTTATCACTGATTGGAAATGCCAGCGGTGCGGTGTGACGGATGATGGTCATTTTCATGCTCAATTGGCAATAAAAAACCGCTCTCTTTGAATAGAGAACGGTTGAAATGAAGCGATCTTAAATCGCTTTCCGAATCCGTTCTGCGCGTGCCTTCGGCTCAGGATGGGTCGAGAGCATTTGCGTGACAAAAGTCGAATTGCTATCACCCATTGCCGCGAGTTTTTCTAATGCCGTCGCTGCACCTTCTGGATTCTGCCGCTTTGTTTTAGCTCTCCAGTCCATAATCATCTGCTTCACGTTCATTCGCTTGTGAGAACTGGGCGTTAATGACTTTTTCGGTGAAATCGCCGAGTTGTGAAGCAGTCAACGCGCAACTTGCTGACTCGCGGTTTTAGTAATGATGTCGCGCCCAACTTTGGTGAGCAATGAAGCACGATCCGTTGTTTTAAGTGACCTTTGCAACGTGTCCAATTTCGTGACCAACAATGAAACAACAGCTCATCGTCATTCATACTATCCATTAACCCGAATAACCCGAATTGTACCGTCTGGCATCGCAAACGCATTGATGTCTTGGTCATATAAACTTAACATTCAATGGAATCCATTAACAGATTTCAATTTTTAGCGAGTTTATTCACCCGTTTTTGATATTTGCTGTTCGATGGAGCGAGGATATTATTCTGGTCTGAAGCCACTGCTGCCGCTCGTGCTTCTTGCATCATTTGCGCGTCGGTGATTGATGTCGCTTCCAATAGGCTGGAACCTGTGCTCATCATATCTGTGGCAGACATGGTTTTACATCCAACCAAGTTAACGGCGACGATGGTCATTATCATGGTGACAATCTGATTAACGGACGAAACCCGCATAAACAATTTCCTCATCGAATAAAAGAATTTACCCAATCACTGCGTAATATGCCGGCGCATTTTTATCTAAAAATAACTTGTGCGCAATTTAAAATAAATCCGCCAATTCCAACGCCAGCCGTTTGCGATCAATTTTGCCATTCGGGTTGCGCGGCAACGGCTCGGCATGAACGATGATTCGCGCTGGCAACATGAATGTCGGCAATTGCGCCTGACACGCTGCCAGCAGTTCGGCGCTGAGTTCGGCGCTGGCGTCTGGCGCGTACACCACCAGCACTACTGCCTGTCCCAGCACCGAATGCGCGACGCCCAGCGCGGCGACTTCTCCAACCAAACCAGTGGCATAAATCACTTCTTCAACTTCGGTCGGACTGACGCGATAACCGGACGTTTTGATCATTTCATCGCGGCGACCGACGAAATACAGATAACCATCGGCATCCTGCGTCACCGTGTCGCCCGACCACACGGCGATTTCTGTGAGCGGCAATTCCGCCGGTTGACCGGGTGCAGGTTTGAACCGCTCGGCAGTTTTTTCCGCATCATTCCAATAACCAAGCGCAACGTGAACGCCGCGATGCACCAATTCGCCCGATTCGCCCGCAGCGCACGGTGAACCATCTTCGCGCACCACCATGATTTCGGCATTTGGAATTGCCCGTCCCATTGAACCGGGGCGGCGGTCGATTTCTTCCGGTGGCAAATAGGTTGAGCGAAATGCTTCAGTCAATCCGTACATTAAAAATGGCTTGGTTTGCGGCAACTTGGCGCGAAGATTAGCGAGCGTGGCACTCGGCATTGCGCCGCCAGAATTAGTGAAATAGCGCAAATGTTCGCCGACTGTTTTCGGCCATTCCAATTCGGCGAGTTGAATCCACAACGGCGGCACGGCAGCCAATCCAGTGATGCGTTCTTTAATCACAGCGCGAATTACGTCACGCGGCAGCAAATAATTCATTAATACTGCGCACGCGCCGACGCGAAATGCCGTCGTGAGCTGGCTCAATCCGTAATCAAAACTCAGTGGCAATACGGATAAAATCCGATCATCGGCGCGATTGTCGAGATAACTCGCCACACTCACTGCGCCCGCAACTAAATTGCGATGCGATAACACGACGCCTTTCGGTCGTCCAGTACTGCCGGATGTATAAAGAATTGCTGCAACATCACCATCAATCACGCGGTGAAATCTTTTTAATGCTTCATTTTCAAGCGAAAGCGAATAAGAAAATAACTGCCATTTTTTGAATAAAGGAGGATCAACAGGGATTTTGTCGCCTACGATTAACACCGTTTGCAAATCAATACATTGATTAAGCACTGTTTGCAATAGCGTTAAACGTTCTGCCGAAGTCACCAAAATCCGCACATTACAATCCATTAAAATGTGCGCAACTTGTTCCGGTTTTAATAACGGGTTAATCGGAACAAATACGCCACCAGCCGCTGCTGCTGCGAATAACGCAATCACCGTTTCTGGGCGCTTTTCTAAATATACCGCAATACGTTCGCCGCGTTCTAAACCCAGCGTTAAATAATGTGCTGCGGCATTGTGCACTGCTTCCGCCAATGCTTGATAAGACCATTCTATTCCAGAAGCGCGTAATGCTGCATTGGCTGGTGTGCGCTGGGCTTGATGAATTAACAGCTCGTGAATGAGTTCAGTCATGGGTGATTTTTTGCTCTGTTTAAGGCAGATTAGTGTTTATAGAACTTCGGCGACTGCAAGTTAATCCTGTTTATTGAAAACATTTTCGTTATGATATTCTAAAAAGTTACAGCAGTCACCGTTTACAATTAAATTGCATCTTATAATAAAGATAAGGCTTTGCAACACTTGATACAAATCTGTTGTACGCTGCGCAAACCAAGTTTCAATGAAACCAAGCAGTTGTAAATGAATTTGCGTCATGCTTAAAATTTTGCAAAACCGCTGCCCGCAAATGCTATAAAATCAATGCGTTAAACTTTTTATCAACACCATCGGAGTTTCATTATGACCGTTGCTTTCCAAACGACTGACACGCTGCTCGACGACCTCAATCCACTTGACGCGGCAGCGTCCGCTGGCGCAGTGCGGACGAGTTATGCCGACGCGGGGACGGATGAAACTGTGTCGTTTGCCGAGAAAATTGATTTTGAAGTAGGCAATGCTCCGTATTCGGTCGCCACCGCTGATTTTGATGGCGACAGCAAGCTCGATTTAGTGGCGACTAACTATGGCGCGAACAAGGTTTCAGTGCGGTTTAACACCAGCACCGGTGACACGCTCTCTTTTGATCCAGCAGCACTTTTGCCACTAGCGATAACCCATATTCGGTGACTACTGCCGACATCACAGGTGATGGCAAGCTCGATTTGATTGTCGGTCATTACTATTACTACTCCTCCGGAGGTTATTCCGGCAGGATTTCCGTGCTGGAAAACACCAGCTTTCCGGGGGCAATTGGTTTTGCTGACCAGTTTCAATTGACTACTGGAGAAAATCCCGTCTCGGCTATTAGCGCCGATATTGACGGCGACGGTTTCGCTGACTTGATCGCCAGCACCATCTCCAGCAGCAGCTTTGGCGGCAACAGCATTTCCGTGCTACGCAACACCAGCGCCAGCGGAACCGTCAGTTTTGCCGCCAAAATTGATTTTGCCACCGGCATTTCTCCATATTCAGTGATTAGTGCTGATGTCAACAATGACGGTAAGCTCGATTTAATCACCGCTAACTACTCCAGCAACAACGTTTCGGTGCTGCTTAACACTAGCACCAGCGGAACTGTCAGTTTTGCGGCCAAAGTCGATGTCACTGTGGGTACTAGGCCAACTTCAGTGACCAGCGCCGATGTCAATGGCGACGGCAAAATCGATCTCATCACTGCTAACGAAAGCAGCGACAACGTGTCGGTGCTTTTCAATACCTCCACTGCTGAAAAAGTGAGTTTTGCAAAAAAGGATTACGTCGTTGGTGACAGTCCAGCCCGCGTTACCACCGCCGATGTCGATGGTAATGGTCGCGCTGACATTATTGTCACCAACGAACGCAGCGATACCGTTTCAGTGCTGAAAAACATTTCTGCCGCTGGCTCAAGCCAATTTTTTGCAGACAAGATTGATTTTAAGACCGGCGACCAGCCGATTGGCGTCACCAGTGCCGATGTCAACGACGACGGCAAAGTCGATTTGATCGTTGCTAATCACGACGGCAACACTGTTTCCGTGCTGCTCAACACGGGCGACGGCGAGGCGAATCACATCCCAACCGGTAGCAGCCAAACGCTCACCGCCAGCGCCAATGTCGCCACGATCCTGACGCTTGCCAACTTTGGATTTAGCGACGCCGATCCCCGCGACACCCTGCAATCCGTCACCATCACCAGCTTGCCAGCGACCGGCAGCCTCACGCTGTTTGGCGAAGCCGTCACCCGCAATCAAGAAATCACCGCCACCGATATTGCTGCCGATGGTTTGGTGTTCACCGCCCCGCCCAGCGGCAAGGTGAATTTCAGTTTCAAAGTCAGTGACGGCGTCGCGCTGTCTACTTCAGCCGCCACGCTCACCTTCAACATTGAAGCTGCGCTTGATGATCTGGTCATCACCGGCACGGCGGGCAGTGACCAGCTCAAAAGCAATGCCAACGTCGCCGGCAACGATCAATTAAACGGTTTGGCTGGCAACGATAAATTATCCAGTTTTGACGGCAACGACACGCTTGACGGCGGAGCTGGCAATGACATTCTCGATGGCGGCGCGGGTGCCGACAGCATGATTGGCGGGGCAGGCAACGACAGCTATACTGTTGATAATGTTGGTGATGTGGTGGTCGAAACCAGCACCGGCGGCACCGATACGGTTGCCAGCACTCTTGCCCGCTACACCTTGGCCGCCAATGTTGAAAACGGACGCATTGTGAGCACGGGCGCTTCTGATCTCACCGGCAACGCGCTGAACAACCTGCTGAATGCAGGTGCAGGCAATAACGTCATCGACGGCGGCGCTGGCATTGATACCGTGTCGTATGCCAACGCCACCAAAGCCGTGATCGTGAATCTCGCCACCACCACCGCGCAAAATACCGGCGGTTCCGGCAGTGATCGCTTGATTGCAATTGAAAACCTCACTGGCTCAAATAACGCAGACACATTGAGCGGTAATAGCGGCGCAAATGTGCTGGCTGGCGGTGGTGGCAATGACAAACTGACCGGTGGCGCGGAAATAGACATCTTCCGTTTTGATAGTGCGCTCAAAGCCAGCAACGTCGATACCATTACTGATTTCAATGTCAAAGATGACACCATTCAATTGGAAAATGCCATCTTCAAAAAGCTCTTGACGACGGGGGCACTGAGTAAAACAACCAGCTTTGTCGCAAATACTGCTGGCGCTGCGAAAGATGCCAATGATTTCATTATTCACGACACCGATAGCGGGGCGCTGTTTTATGACGCAGATGGATCAGGCGCTGGCGCAGCAGTACAATTTGCAATTGTCACTGTTGGCGTGGTGTTAACGGCAGCAGATTTTGTCGTGACTTGAATGCGCATTTTGACGAATTGAAACACATAAAAAAGGCTTGCCGAAATGCAAGCCTTTTTTATTGAAAAGTGATGAATTTTAGAATACGCAATTGAATTGAGAGTTGACCGATAAGCCGGGTTCTGTCGTGAGCAGTCATTCATCTAGGATGTACGTCGCCGCACACCTCAAGCAACCTACCCGGAAACTCGCATGGGCCATGCGATGCAGCAAAAGCTGCCTGTTTCCCTATTTGGTTTTGCTTCGAGTGGGGTTTACCCTGCCACCATTGTTACCAATGGCGCGGTGCGCTCTTACCGCACCATTTCACCCTTACCTTCCGCAACTTACGCGAAATCGGCGGTTTATTTTCTGTGGCACTAGCCGTAGACTCGCGTCCCCCAGGCGTTACCTGGCACCCTGCCCTATGAAGCCCGGACTTTCCTCACTTTCTATTGATTGAAAGCGCGACTGCCTAGTCAACTCTCAGCGGCACAGTATACGCAAAATTGCGCGATAGAAGTCGAAAATCACACATTAAAATCAATTGGCATCAATTCCAATGCCAGCACAATTGCATCTTCACGACCTTTTACCGTCGGATAATAATGACGACGCACCCCAATTTCACAAAATCCCTCCGCACTATACAGCGCCTGCGCAGATTGATTGGATGCTCGCACCTCTAAAAATGCCGTACCTGCTTGATGTTGACGCGCCAGCGTGAGTAAATGTCTTAATAATATGCGCCCAAAACCGCGTCGTTGCCAATGCGGATGAATACACAAATTAAAAATATGACATTCACCAACCGCAACTGAAATAATCCCGTAGCCAATTGCGGTTTGACCGATTTCAACGACTAAACAGCAATAATCAACCCGCAAGCAATCAACAAAAATTTCAAGGTTCCACGGATGTGGATAAGCCGCACACTCAATTGCATATACCGTCGGCAAATCCGCATGAGTCATTGGGCGAAAACGTATTGCTTCAACCAAGTTGCACCCGCGCAAATTTGCGTTTTCCAACTTGATAAACATGCGTATTCCCTGCTGCGCAGCGTAATTGCGTATCTTCAATTCGTTCGCCATCAATCCGCACTGCGCCTTGTTCAATCATCCGCAAGGCCTCTGACGTGCTTTTAACTAATCCTACGGCTTTTAAGACATTGGCAATTGCCATTCCATCACCAACATCTGACAATTGTATTTCTGGCATTTCATCAGGCAAACTGCCACGCTGAAAACGCGCAATGAATTCATCACGCGCCTGTTGCGCTTGTATCGCACTATGAAAGCGCGTGACCAATTCCAAACCCAATTCAAACTTAATATCTCGCGGATTTGCCCCATCGCCTACTGCAACTTGCCAAGCAGTAATTTCTGACCAATCGCGCCGACTTAATAACTCGAAATAACGCCACATTAATTCATCAGAAATCGACATGAGTTTACCGAACATTTCTGTTGGTGAATCAGTAATTGCAATGTAATTACCGAGCGATTTCGACATCTTTTGCACCCCATCCAATCCTTCGAGAATAGGAAGCGTAATGACCACTTGCGGTTCTTGCCCGTACACCTCTTGCAATTGTCGTCCAACCAACAAATTAAACTTTTGATCAGTACCACCAATTTCAATATCCGCTTTCAGTGCCACCGAATCATAACCTTGAATGAGCGGATATAAAAACTCATGAATTGCGATAGGTTGACCAGCTTTATAACGTTTAGAAAAGTCATCGCGCTCCAGCATTCGTGCAACCGTTTGCTGTGCGGCTAAATGCAGGATTCCTGCTGCGCCAAGGGGTTCTAACCAAGTCGAATTGAACACTACCTGCGTTTTTTCAGGGTCAAGAATGCGAAACACTTGCGCAGCATAGGTTGCCGCGTTGTTTTCAATTTGCTCACGAGTTAATGGTTGACGTGTTGCGCTTTTACCGGTTGGATCACCAATCATTGCGGTAAAGTCGCCGATTAAAAACAAAATTTCGTGACCAAGCTCCTGAAATTGGCGTAATTTTTCAATTAACACCGTATGACCAAGATGCAAATCTGGTGCAGTTGGATCAAATCCCGCTTTAATTCTTAATGGCTTTCCCTGCGCCAATTTCTTACGCAGCGCATCTTCAAGTAAAATTTCAGCAGTACCGCGCTGAATACGTGCAAACGTATGTTCAAATGCGTCCATTGTGATGACGATTTTGCTCCAAAAAGAACTGTTATCGGCAGTTCAATAAAATAGATTGGTCAATGCAAAAAGTGAGAAAAAACTCAGCTTGTTTCCTACTGGCTTTTCCGATTACACTCTAAAAAGCAACATCAACCGTTTGTTTATAGGTGATTGCAATGCGTGATTACAAAACTAAACCACAAGAATGGCCTACTGCAAAAGAGCGTAATCCTACTATGAGAGTGCTTGTCAACCTAATCAGCGTGGTTGTGATTGCTGCTGCCACTTATTTTGGTTATCAATGGTTTTCTAGTATGCCAAAGGATAACGCTTCACCGATTGATAAAAACAGCCGCATTATTCCACTACAGTTGCCGCCATTGAAAGTGAGTCCACCATCACCACCGCCTTCTTTGCCAATCAATAGCGTGAATAGTGAACGCTAATACATCAAGCATCAATTTCATCTGCTTTTGGACACGCAGAAAATGACGAACCACAACCACAAGTTGTGGTTGCGTTAGGATTGCGAATGACGAATTGTGAACCCTGCAAATTTTCAGTGTAATCAATTTCTGCGCCAACAAGATATTGCAAACTTGTGGCATCGACAATCAATTTAACGCCATCCGTAATGATAATGGTGTCGTCTTCTTGTGTCTCTTCATCAAAATTAAAGCCATATTGAAATCCTGAACAACCTCCGCCGCGAACATCAACACGCAGCATTAAATTAGTGTTACCTTCATCCTGAATGAGTTGCGCTACTTTTGCGGCAGCGGCCTGAGTAAAAATCAGTACTGAAGCTGTTTCTGTATTCATTGTATGCTCCATAATACGCGAATGATTAACGCCAATTCAGTTGGCGTGTTTATGGTAAAAGTGCCAACGCATCTAATCCCAGTGTTTCATCCCAATCGAACATTAAATTCATATTCTGCACGGCTTGTCCTGCTGCACCCTTGACCAGATTGTCAATCACCGATTGCACAATTACCACACTGCTTGTTCCCTGTCGCGCTACCGCAACGCGACACATATTTGAGCCGCGCACTGAGCGTGTGTCAGGTTGACCATTTGGCATAAAATCAACAAATGTTTCAGTGGCATAGCGTTTAGCGAACAGTTGTTCTAGGTCACAGTTGTCGTCGGTTAAACGGGCATAAAGCGTCGCTTCAATACCACGAATCATGGGTAATAAATGTGGTACAAATGTTAAACCGACTGCGCCGCTACCCAGTTGACCGAGCGTTTGTGCAATTTCGGGCGCGTGACGATGACCCGTTACCGCATAGGCTTTAAAACTTTCGCCAATTTCAGCCAGCAATAATCCCGTTTCAGCCTTGCGCCCAGCGCCACTCGCACCGGATTTGGCATCCGCAATTAACCAATTGGGATCAATCACTTGCGCCTCTAACAGGGGTAAAAATCCCAGCGTGACGGCAGTCGGATAACAGCCTGGATTGGCAATCAAGCGGGCTTGCCGGATCGCAGCGCGGTTGAGTTCTGGCAGTCCATAAACCGCTTCAGCGAGCACGTCGGGGCAGGCGTGCGGCATTCCGTACCACTGCGCCCAAACCGCTGGGTCTTTCAGGCGAAAATCTGCTGCTAAATCAATGACTCGCACACCACGATCCAGTAGCTGTGGCGCAGACTGCATCGCCGTACCGTTGGGTGTTGCAAAAAAGACAACATCACAATCACTCAACGCATTGTCATCTGGTGCGGTGAATTGCAAATCAATTTGACCGCGTAAATGCGGAAATAATTGGGCAACCGGCAATCCAGCTTCAGCGCGTGAGGTAATAACCGCAAGTGTGCTATGGGGATGGCGTACCAAAATGCGTAACAATTCCGCACCGGTATAGCCAGTTCCGCCCACGATACCGATTTTAATTTTAGGTGTAATCGGGATTTCCTTCTTCATATTTTTCATTGAATGGTGATGAATTTCTGAAAAATGTAAAAGCGGCATTCATGCCGCTTTTTTATTATTTACGGAATGCGCACCAATAATAATCAAGAGCATCCGCCGCTTGATGAAGAGGAGCCGCAGCTGCTGCAACCACCGCCCATTTGTGGCAGATTATTGAATACAAAAGTGGCATTTCCATCATCCTGATCGATGAAATCAATCTCGACTCCGCGCAGATATTCTAGGGTGCTGTCATCGACAATAACCTTAAAACCATCGAAAGATAAAACGCCGTCATCATCGTTAATCATATCGGTAAAAGTCATTCCAAAACTAATGCCACTGCAACCACCCGCTGCGGCATAAACACGCACACCTTGGATGCTGTCATCAATATCCCGAAATAAATCGGTCATTTTTGCTTGAGCGGGCGCAGTTAATGTCAGGGTTTTAATGAGTTCATTGCGTATTGCGGACATGAAAAACCTCTCATGAATGTATTATCTAGCGAAAAATGAGTAGCGATTGCTACTTGTTAATTGTAGTGCAAAACGCAGAAGTTTAGCGAGTGCCAATATTTGTAGCAATCAGCTGCGTACTGGGCGAATGTAGTAGGTGAAGGACGCACCTTGAATATCAAGTCGATCATTTTCTGCAAGACGTACTGCGCTATCAATGCGAAGATTATTAACGAACACACGTCCGCGTTCATTTGGTATGAGATAATGACCATCGCCGCGTTGTTCAATGAGTGCTGCCGTATTTGGTGCAAATAATCCACCACAACGAATATCGCTGGTACGGGCACGGCCAAAGCTAATAATTGTTTGATCTAAAACGTGTTTTTCGTTATTTTGCTTGCAAATTAAATAAGCAACAGTGGCTTTTCGTGCCTGTATTTGTTGTAAAGAGCGAGCAACGTCATCAGCTGCCATGATCAGGGTATTTTCTTTTTGTAGTGGTTTATTAATCTGTGTATCTAATCCTTCTTCTTCACCTGGCAATTTTGCGAGTGCCATATAAATAAGTGTATAGGGATGAATTTTAATCTCATCCCAAAATTCAAGTGTATGTCGATTAACGCGCTGTTCTTTAATAAAAGAGCCATTAGCACTTTGTTGATCAATTAAAATAAACGCATTATCTTCTTTTTCAATTACGGCATGATGTTTTGAAACACGCGGATTTGGCAACACAATATCATTGTCGTTTGCTCGACCAATCGTTAGTCGATTAGTCGTCAGTGACCACTGTTTTTGCAAGTGTCCATCAGCGTAAAGTCGAAGAAACGGCATAGATAGTAAACCCTTGATTTATAAAGAAACATCGCGTTTAGTCTGTGCTTATTCTACCGCCGTCATCAGTTTGGATCGAGTCATCAAACCAACAATGTAGGCAGTGGAGACGCTGCTGCTTGTGCCGCTGTCCTCAGCATTTTTCCTTAACACGCCATTTCGGTTAAGCGTTAATATCATTGAGCTAGGCAATGATCGTTTGGTTCGCGCTGCGAGCAGCAATGATCGCAATTTTCACCTTCAAAAAACCCGTTTAGGAGGGTTCATCGTGTCTAAATCCGTAAAACAAGGCTCGTTGATGATGGCACTGTTGCCGTCGTTCATTCTCTATGCCAGCACCATCATCCTTGTCGCGCTCACCCGTGGCGATCTGGGTGGGACGATTAAATACTGGGAATTTATGGTGCCATTGGCAGCACTGATTTCGTTGATGTCTGGCTGGGGACCGACCTATGCGCGTAATGCGTCGCGGTTTAGCTATCTCATCAAGCAAATCGTGCACTGGGGACTGTTTCTGGGATTGTTATGGCTGCTGCAAACCCAAGGCGTTACTGCGGCACTCGGCGCACCAAAATATACGCTGGTGCTGCTTTATCTGCTGAGTTTAACCATTATTCTTGGCGGCTTTTACCTTGACCTGAAGCAGGTTCTGTTCGGCGCTTTCCTCGCCTTCTGCACCTATCTGTTAGCTGCTCCAGCAAACATTGCCATTCTCAAGCCAATTGGTGAAACCCTGCGCATCGCCGATCCACAAAGCAAGCCGTTGACCATGATTTTGGTCGTAGGGTTGATTGCTTTCGCAGTGAACGCGGTGTTTGTCATGGGCACTCGCGGCGCAGTAATCGCTAAACGCACTCGGTTAGCTGCTTCTTAAGTTAACCATTCGCTCCAAACCGCCGCCGCCCAGCCCGGCGCGGCGGTCTCGTTTTTTCCTCGCAGCGCCGCAGTTCCCATGATTCCCACGCCCTTTACATATTTTTTCACACTGCGCCTGCACGATACCGATGCCGCCGGACGCCTATTTTTTGCGCATCTGTTCCGTCACGCGCATGACGCCTTTGAAAATTTGATGACTGCGCTCGGCGTTCCACTGGATGCCATGATTAGCGCCGGGCAAACGCTGTTACCACTCATTCACGCCGAAGCCGATTATCGCCAGCCGCTATGTCACGGCGATCAAGTGCAAGTGCAGGTGACAATTGCAGAAATTCGTCGCCGTTCATTTGCGATTCATTACGTTTTTCTCAATCATCACCATCAAATCGCAGCGACTGCGCGCACCATTCACTGCCAAATCAACGCCGACGGCAGCGCCGCCGATGATCTTTCTCCAATGTTGCGTACTGCGCTCACCAGCTTTCAGCATTCCGCGATTCCACTGTAATTCACATTGATTTATTTCGTTCAAAATCAGGAGCATAAACAATGTTACTGCCCGAAACGAGCCTGATTGGACGCATTATCGACATTGAAGGTTGTCGCTTAATTGCCACGCTGCTGCCCGCCAAAGAGGGATTTTTATCTTTTCTGACCCTCGATGAAGAAACGCTGCCGATTGGTCAATTGGGGACGCTGGTCGAAATTTGCGACCGCGCCGGGCACTTGCTCGCAGAAGTCGTGCGCAGCAGCGAAGAGACGCTGGAGCGACATTTATTGCCAGAACAAGGCGTTCCGCACAAACGTCGCATCAGCAGCCGCGAGCGCCGCTTGGAATTAATTGGTTTGGCAGAAATCAATGCCGAGGGACGGCTGGAATCTGGCGTGAGTCGTTTTCCGCTGCTCAACGCGACCGTGCACCTGATTTCGAGCGAACGACTGGCGACATTATTGGTGCGCGAACAAGTGGGAATGCTGGAAATTGGGCGACTGTCAGCGCGTCCAACGCTGCCTGCGCGACTGAATTCATCGGCATTATTCGGGCGACATTTGGCGATTTTGGGACAAAGCGGCGCGGGCAAATCGTGGACGCTGAGTAGTTTGCTGCAACGAGTGGTGACGACGCTGCCGCATTCGCACATCGTTCTGCTTGATTTACATGGAGAATATGGCTGGCGCACCACGCCAGACGCGCCTTATCAAGGCATTTTTCCTGCGCAAACCGCTCGTCATTTGGATGCGCGTGAATTGGAAATTCCGTATTGGTTATTGACCTATTCGGAATTGGTTGATTTATTCATTGAACGCAGCGATGCAATGCGACGGTGCAAATTGCGTTTTTACGCGATGCGTTATTTAGCCTGCGCTGCCAAGCCAATCAACATTTAGGCTTAGAACGAATTTCAGTGGATTCGCCAGTGTACTTTTCTATTGAAGAACTGTATCAGCGATTTAAAAAAGCCAACGAAGAAAAGCTCGAATTCGGTAAAGCCAAAGGACCATTGCACGGCGCATTTGATGATTTTCTTGTGCGCTTTCAATCCATGTATAACGATGCGCGTTATGATTTCTTTTTGCATCCGCAAAAACACAACAATTCTGCCAGCCTTGAAGGATTATGCGTGATTTCATTGGCTTAGGCGAACCAAAGCGGCAGGTGACGGTGATTGATCTCAGCCCAATTCCGACCGATTTGCGTCCAGTCGTTTCTGCACAAATTGGTCGGCTGGCTTTCGAGTTCAATTATTGGAATCCGCGCCGTCACGAATTCCCGTTGTTATTGGTTGTGAAGAAGCGCATCAATACATTCCACGCGATACCGATACGCAATACATTGGAACGCGCCGCGCAATGGAACGCATTGCCAAAGAAGGACGCAAATATGGAGTGACGCTGTGCATTGTGAGTCAACGCCCAACTGAATTATCAGAAACAGTATTGTCGCAATGCGGCAATTATTTATGTTTGCGCATTTCCAATGCCGACGATCAAGAATATGTGCGGCGTTTATTGCCGGAAGGCGCAAAAAATCTGGCGGATATGCTGGCGTCGCTGCGGCGCGGCGAAGTGTTGGCAATCGGCGATGCGTCGCTGCTGCCGTCGCGCATTTTGGTAGATCGTCCGAATCCGCCGCCAGCAAGTCAGGATGCGCCATTGGCGCAGAGTTGGAGCGCAGGGCCGGAGGATTTGGATGTTGCCGACATCATCAATCGCTGGTGGCGGCAAATTCGGTAAACGCTGAAGTGCTTGATAATGAAGCAGAATTAAATTAAATCGGCGTGTGCAGTCGATTCATCACGGCTTGATAACGCGCTCCAATCAGATCATCCACAACGCGTTCAGCATCATCTAACGCGGCGATGATGCGTTGCTGGTCATCGTGCGATGGGCGACCGAGAACGTAGCCAGTGACGAGTGAACGGTCGCCGGGATGCGCGATGCCGATGCGCAACCGCCAAAATTCGCGGGTTCCCAGTGCCGAGATCGTATCGCGCAGCCCGTTGTGCCCAGCGTGACCGCCGCCCTGTTTTAAGCGCACTGCGCCGACTGGCAAATCTAATTCGTCGTGGGCGACTAAAATTTGTTCTGGAAGAATGTCGAAATAACGCAACACGGCAGCAATGGATTGGCCGCTGCGATTCATATAAGTGGCGGGTTTGAGTAGGCGCAGATCGCAGCCAGCACGGGATAAACGGCTGATTTCGCCATAAAATTTCGGCTCGACGCGAAAGGGTGCGGACGCAGTGCGGGCGACGATATCGGCGAACCAGAATCCGACGTTGTGGCGAGTCGCTTCATATTGGCTGCCGGGGTTGCCTAAACCGACGATTAAACGGATGCCAGTGTCGCTCATTGCCATGATTTCACTAAATAAATGGTGCTGGCGCTGCGTCAATGAAAATGCGCCGCGCCAGCATTTAATCGCGCTTAAACCGCTGCTTCTTCGGCGTCGTCGCTGCCGCCACGCGCTCCATGAATGACCGCGACCGGCTCATCAGGATCAGGCTGATGCGCCAGCGTCACGCCTTCTGGCAGCACCAATTCCGACAGATGGACGATGTCGCCAATTTCCATGTCGATGAGATCAACAGCGATGAATTCCGGCAAATCTGCGGGCAAACACACGATTTCAACTTCAGTAATTTTGTGCGATGCCTGACCGCCGATCTTGACGCCTTTACACTTTTCTTCGTTGATGAAGTGAATCGGCACCATCATGCGCAGCTTTTCGTCCTGCGACACGCGCATGAAATCGACGTGCAAAATGAACGGCTTGGCGGGATGCCGCTGCATGTCTTTCAACACGACTTTAGACACTGCGTCGCCAATCGTCAGATCAAGGACGTGTGAATAAAACGCCTCGTGCTCCAAATGCTTGAGCAATTCGTTGTGCGAAACCGTAATCATTTCTGGTTCCAAATGCGCACCGTACACGATGGCTGGCACCAGTCCGGTGCGACGCAGGCGGCGGCTCGCACCCTTTCCTGAGTCAACACGCGGCTGGGCAATAACATTAAAACTGACGCTCATGGGCGTTCTCCACTGTGGTTGATAAAAAGAAAAACGCCAAAAGTCCGCGACCAGACTTTCGGCGTGGTCATGGCAATTCGGCATCAAAATGCCGCGCCATGCTGAGATCAATCAATAAATAACGAGCTGACGGATTCTTCGTTAGACACGCGCCGCATGGTTTCTGCCAGCAATTCGCCGATGCTTAATTGACGAATCTTGCCGCAGGCTTTAGCCGCAGCACTCAGCGGAATGGTGTTCGTGACCACCAATTCGTCCAATTGCGATGCTGAGATATTCGCGACTGCGGGACCGGAGAGCACTGGATGAGTGCAATAGGCTGCGACCAGCCGCGCTCCATGTTCTTTCAATGCCTCGGCAGCACGACACAGCGTTCCGGCGGTATCAACCAAATCATCAATCAAGATGCAGGAACGTCCGCGCACATCGCCGATGATATTCATCACCTTGGCTTCATTGGGACGTGGACGCCGCTTGTCGATAATCGCCAAATCCGCGTCATCTAAACGTTTCGCCAGTGCTCGCGCCCGCACCACGCCACCGACATCTGGCGACACGACCATCAGATCATCGTATTTCTGCCGCCACGCATCGCCGAGCAAAATCGGTGAGGCGTAGACGTTATCGACCGGAATATCAAAGAAACCCTGAATCTGATCGGCGTGTAAATCGACGGTCAAAACGCGATCTGCACCGGATTCGCCGATCATTTTCGCCACCAAGCGGGCGGTAATGGGAACACGCGCCGAGCGGGTGCGACGATCTTGGCGGGCATAACCGAAATAGGGAATGACGGCGGTGATGCGCTTGGCGGATGCCCAACGCAGCGCGTCGATCATCACCAACAGCTCCATCAGGTTGTCATTGGTCGGTGCACAGGTTGATTGCACCACGAACACATCGCGGCCGCGCACGTTTTCCTGAATTTCGGTCATCACTTCGCCGTCACTGAATTGACCGACGACGGCTTTACCGAGCGGAAGGCTTAAATGACCGGCGATTTCGACTGAAAGTTCTGGATTAGCGTTTCCAGAGAAGACCATCAATTGGCTGGCAGGCATGGGCAAATTCTTGTCTGCGCGTTGCGAGGAGATTGGAAGTTGGCTGGGGTGCCAGGATTCGAACCTGGGGAATGCCGGGATCAAAACCCGGTGCCTTACCGCTTGGCTACACCCCAATAAAAACAACTATTGAGTTTAATTCATGTTCATCGGTGTTCGTCGCGCTTCGCCAATAATGGCGAATAATTCAAACCTTGTGCAACAAAACCCTGCCAAGATGCAGGAAGTTGTTGGTGCGCATTGAGCGCCAGTTCTCGATCATCAAATACCGCAAATACGCAGGCTCCAGTTCCGGTTAATCGACCACCACCCCAGTGTTCAAGCCAGTGTAGCGCCATCTCAACCGGCGGATATTCACTTCGCACGACCGACAAGCAGTCGTTGGTGATATCCCCGCGTAGAAAGTCGGTAAGTTTGATGGGATTAGAATTGCGTGTCAATTGCGGATGTGCAAAAACTGCCCCGGTGGACACATGACAATCTGGAATTACCACCAAAAACCACGATTCTGGCAGATCAACTGGCATCAATTCCTCACCGACGCCTTCCGCCCACGCCGCTCGTCCGCGCACAAAGACCGGCACATCTGCGCCTAGCGGCAGCGCCAGCGTTGCCAATTCATTTTCACTTAATCCCGTGTTCCACAACTGATTTAACGCCACCAGCGTCGTCGCAGCGTCCGAACTGCCACCACCGAGACCGCCGCCCATCGGCAAATTCTTTTCGCAGCGAATGTCTGCGCCGAGTTCGCAGCCCGTCGCTCGTTGCAGCGCCAGCGCGGCGCGTACCGTCAAATCATCCGCTTCCGCCACGCCAACGACTTCATTCACGCGCCGTACTTGACCATCAGCGCGGACATCAAACCACAGCCGGTCGCAGCGGTCGATGAATTGAAATACCGTTTGCAATTCGTGATAGCCATTGGCGCGTCGTCCGGTAATTCGCAACATCAAATTGAGTTTGGCTGGCGCTGGCCACGCATTCGCTGCAACCTGATTCAAATCTGGCGTTAATGTCATTTCGGCGCACCTTTAGCATTATTTGAATTGGCTTCTGTTTTAAGGACGCGATGACGCTCAATCACTTTTTGCAAATCTGCGTCATCAGGATGCGCCGCTAATGACGCATTCCACACTGTCCACGCTTCGGTTTGCTGCCCCATTGCCCACAATACTTCGCCGAGATGCGCTGCAATTTCACCGTCATTAAATGCGGCTAACGCCTGCCGCAAATAATCCCGCGCCGTTTCTAAATGCCCCAATCGGTAATGCACCCAGCCCAAACTGTCGAGAATTGCTGGCTCATCGGGTTTGAGTTTATAAGCGCGTTCAATATAACCCAGCGCCTCCGTATAACGGTCAGTGCGATCGGCGAGCGTATAACCCAACGCATTTAACGCATTGGCGTTTTCGGCATCCACCGTAATGATTTGTTGTAAATCCTGCTCGCCACGTTCTAATTGTCCCAAATTGATTGCCAGCAATCCGCGTGCGTATAACAAATCCACTGCATCCGGTTGCTCATTCAATGCAGCATTTAGCACTTGCATCGCTTCTTCCGCTTGATGAGCGTTTTCGAGAATTTCCGCTTCAACCAGCGTTGACATCACTGCATCTTCTGGCGAATCAATACGCAATTGCTGCAACATTTCTCGCGCTGCGGCGACATCACCCGCTGCTGCGCGTAATACCGCAATGCGCATTTGCGCTTCAGCAACATGGTTTTCTTCTACCTTCTGATACCAATTGAGCGCCGCCGCAACATCATTCATTTGTTCCGCCGCTTGTCCCAAATAAAACGCGGCATCATTTTGACGCTCACCAGTATCATAAAGCCGCGTGAAATACGCTTGTGCACGATCAAACTCATTAAGTTGCAGCGATAAAATCCCCGCTGCAAATAATGCTTCTGGCGCTTTCGGTTGACTGTTTAATAATTGTTCAAACACTGCTCGCGCTGAAGTGAATTCCTTTTCTTCAACTAAAAACTGTCCGTAAAGCATCTGCATGGCCAGATCGTTTGGCGTATTGACAATGAAACTTTCCAGCAATTGTCGCGCTTCGGTGCGTTTATCCTGCGTTAGCAGCAGCCGTACTAAAAATAACCGAGGTTTATTCCATTCCGGACGCAATTCTAATGCCCGCCGTGCCGCTTTATCCGCAATTGCAAACTGCGAAATCCCAGCAGCAAGACTCGCTAATGCCTGCTGCGCGTCGGCACTTTCAGGAAACTGCGTCACCAGCGCCTGCATCAAGCGCAGTTGCAATTCTGGTGTGGACGCCCGCGCAATGAGCGCCGCCGCATCGTCATACACCGTTTCATTTGCGCCTTCGCTCAATTCAATCAAACGGTTGAGATGAATCAACGCACCTTCTTGATCTTCGGCGTGAATCCGCAAAAACGCAGCAACCTGTTGTGCCATCGGCGCATTCGGAGCCAGCGTTAACCACAGCCGCACTGCCTGATCCGCTGCGTCATAATCCTCGCTGCGAATTGCCACCCGTGCCGCCAATTCCGCCATTTGCGGCGCTTGGGTCAACTGTGCGGCTTTGAAATACTGCGTAAATGCAGTGCTCATGTCGCCACGCCGTCCAGCAATTTCGCCCAATAAAATCGCGTAAACCTGCTCGGCATTCAGCCCAGCGGTTTTCATCGAATTTGTTGCTGGAAATGCAGTAAGCGCCGCAGCTGGCGCAGGTGCTGCGGGATCGGCACGCGCCAACACGACAGGCGATGCACAAAGCGTCGCCGTAGCGACAACACAGGATAAAGATAAGGTCAACAATGACATGGGTGTAAATCCGCAAAACCAGAAACATTCAAAAAGTGGATTCTTTCATCTGACAATTCAAACCGTTAAAACGCTCGCTGCACAGCGGCGACAATTGTCCACTAGATTGTCGTTTTGTGCATGAAGATCACCGCCGATCAATACGATACGGCTGATCATAAGCTCCCAGCAATTTGCGCAGCAGGCAACAAGGGACTTGATGCTGAGGTTGCTGAACAGCACGTTAAGCAACCGGATAAATTTTGCTCCTTAATTTGACGACTAATCTACTCAGGTGAGTACATCATGCGATAACATGCTGCAAAAGGTAGAGTATTCAGTGACCGCATTGAAATTGTTTTCATCAATGCGTTTAGCGATGAATTAACATCGAAATCATAACCGCAATCATGCACCGAATTTAACCTGCATTTTTAATCACAGGAATTTTATCATGGCAATCACACTCACAGAAGCAGCAGCGAAACATGTCACCGCAATGCTGGCGCGATACGGCAATAGTATTGGTTTACGCATTGGCACTAAAAAAAGTGGCTGCAACGGTTTTGCTTATGTCGTCGATTATGCCGAACAGATTACCGATACTGATTGCGTTTTTGAAAGTCACGGCATTCAAATCGTCATTGACAACGCACAATTAACCTATCTTGATGGTGTGGAGATTGATTTTGTGCGTTCCAGCCTATTAAATGAAGGCTTTGAATTTCGCAATCCTCAAGCAAAAGAACGCTGCGGCTGCGGCGAATCCTTTAGCATTTAGTGATGTTATTTTCCGCGAGCACTTCAAATGTATCATGCTGACATTCACGAAATCATCGACAACTTCGATCTATTAGGCGACTGGGACCAACGCTATCAATATCTCGTCGAACTTGGCGAGGCATTGCCAGAAATGAATGCTGTGTATAAAACAGCAGATAATCAAGTGTTGGAGTGTATGAGTTTAGTGCATGTCGTTGCGCAAACAGATGCTGTACACCCAGAGCATCTTTATTATAGCGGTGATTGCGATACTGCAATTATTAAAGGTGTGGTTGCGCTATTGATTGGGTTATTTTCTGGAAAAACAGCCTCAGAAATTGCTGCACTCGATATTGATCATCTGTTTCAAGAACTGCGACTTGAAGAAAATCTCAGTCCCAATCGACATGTTGGCGTATATGCTATTGTCAATAAGATGAAAGCGCAGGCAGCAAATACGCCAATAAATTAACCGTAATGCCAGACCTTATTTTGGCGCAACAATAAGTGCATTTGCCTCAGCAACTACATCTTCCAATAACACTTCCAACTGCGCCAATTTAATTTCACGCAACCCCAGAACCTGCGCTTCTGGGGTCGCCGCCAATACAATATCGAAATCCGCTTCACAACCAATACCGAGTTTATGACACACGATGTCTGACAAGCGCGTAATTACTAAAATAACATCAGTTTCATTAAAACCATCGAGATGATGATCACGAGCAACTCGTGAATACACTTCAGGCAATTCCCATTTAGCTAATAACCGACTCCCAATGTCGTTGTGCATTGCTTCTAAAACTTCACCAACCAACGCTTTAGTCATTGGCACTGGATGTTCAGCATCACGCGCCAGTAAATCTAAAACTTTGAGTAAAAATAGCTCGCCAATATCATGTAATAACCCAGCTAAAAATACTTCTTCTGCTAACGCATCATATCCCGTTTGCTGCGCCAGCCAGCGTCCACCAGTCGCACACACAAACGAATGACGCCACAATTCTGGCATGTAATGAATTACCGCTTTAGTTTGAATGTCATGCGCCATTAACTGTGATGCAACCATTGCTAGATTTGCCACGCGATTCATTCCCAAGCGCGTCACGGCAGCACTAATGGTTTCAACCTGTTTTAATCCGCCATAAAAAGATGAATTCGCCAAACGCAGTACCCGACTGGCTAACGATTGGTCTTTCATAATTAAATCAGAAATTTGGCGGATGCTGGCGTTGCCAGATTGCTTGAGTTTCTGCAATTCCAATGCGACGCGATTAAACACCGGCAATTGTAAACTGTCGGATTCAAAACGTTCATCAATGAGTGCTTTTAGTGATTTACTATTGCTCACAGGCATCCTTAGTTAAATAGATAAAATCGCTGCAAATTGAAATATGATTACATTATTGCGGAATATCACCAATGAGTCGCAAAATTTCTTTAAATGGTCGTGGTCGCCCTAAGCGTGGTAAATTGCGTAACACTTCCTGAATGGTTGTAGCGCCTATCGCCGCCTTAGCTAAACCATCTTCTAATAGTGTAACTAACCCTGCGCTTTCAATACTTGCACGACGAATTTCCGAGGATGAGCGTTTGGAAATCACAGCATCTTTTACCGTTTCATTAAGAATGAGCATTTCAAAAACACTCACTCGTCCAGCATAACCTGTGTATTGACACTCGCTACAACCTCGTCCTTTGCGAAAATTAGCCCCAATTAAATCTGTTTGATGTACACCCAAGCGATGTAATTCTTGTGCATTCGGACGATAGGGTTCTGCACAGTTGTTACACACATGACGCAGCAACCGCTGCGCTAATACAGATACCACAGTTGACGCAATTAAAAAAGTTTCAATTTGCATATTCATCAAGCGCAACAATCCGCCAACGCTATCCTCGGTATGAAAAGTCGTTAACACCTTGTGACCAGTCAACGCAGCTTGAATTGCTGATTCCGCTGAAAATTGATCGCGGATTTCACCCAATACAATTACATCAGGGTCTTGGCGCACCATGTGGCGCAATGTTTCCTCAAATGTGAGATTGATTTTTGGATTGAGATTGCATTGCGCAATACCGTCAATGACATATTCAACTGGGTCTTCAGCAGTAATAATACAGCGTTCACTATCATTAAGATAATTGATACAACCGTATAAGGTAGTGGTTTTACCAGAGCCCGTTGGTCCGGTAATTAAAATCACGCCGCTGGGTAAATCAAGTGCATCGCCGATAAACCGCTCCAGCATTCTTTTTGCCATGCCAACTTCATTAATATCGAGTAATTCAGCTTTACGACTCAGTAATCGTAAAACAATTTTTTCACCAAAAATAGTTGCAAAAAACGATGCGCGAACATCACTGCGGCGTCCGCTGCGTGGATCATCGAAGCGAAAACCACCACCCTGATGACGACGCTTTTCGGCAATATCTGCTTGACACAAAATTTTAAGTCGGCTGCTAATAATTGGCGACATCGCTCGATCTAATTCTTTATGTAAAATCAAAATACCATCGCGGCGCATTCTGACACGAAGCTGCTGGCGCATTGGTTCAATATGAATATCACTTGCACCTAATTCTAAAGCATCAATAATTAAACTATCAACGACGCTAATCACATCCGCTTCATTTAATTCAACCGGACGTGCGCGACTGTGTTGACGACTATTTTCATAACTGCTAATGCTATCTTCAATCGCCCTGCGAGTGCTAATTGCCGCAATGACTTTGCCATAAACGCTTTCAGCCGCCTGCCGGGCAATTCCATCCAATGGATTACGGAATGCAATCACCACTCCATCGTTACTACGGCGAATCGGTATGGCTTG
Source organism: Chromatium okenii (assembly GCF_002958735.1). Lineage (GTDB taxonomy): Bacteria > Pseudomonadota > Gammaproteobacteria > Chromatiales > Chromatiaceae > Chromatium > Chromatium okenii_A. The sequence continues at coordinate 54,250 of NZ_PPGH01000037.1, forward strand.
AAAGCGGTTACACCAGTCAGGGGTGACTTGAAATAAAAGATCGTGATCAATATCGGTAAAACTGGGTTCTTCGTTTAAAAATCCGAGTTGATCGCCGAGGACTTCAATTAATTGATGTTCTTGAATCAGGCGTTTTTCAAGCAGGATTTCTCCCAGCTTTTTGCCTTGAAATTCAGGGTACTGTTGCGCTTGTAATGCAGACCTTAATTCCTGTGGTTTAAGATAACCTAATTCGACCAGCAAGTTGCCCAATGGCACAACTTGGCGTTGTTCGCGTAAAGCAGTACGCAGTTGTTTAGCATCGACATAACCCAATTCCTGCAATACTTTTGTCAGCGAATAATCATCTCTCAATTTGCCGTGTACACGTCTTGCTTGTATTAGTTGTTCATGGGTCACTATTCCACGTTCTTCTAAAAGGGCGGCAATTTGTTTACTGGTATCCTGCGCTGGCAAATTTGGCGTCACAATTCCACGCGCTTCGAGAACATTTGCAATCTGGTTCGTTGGATCAGGTTGATCTGAATAAGGCGGATTTGGCATATTAATAACTGGTATGAAAAGTGAAGTCGCCTTATCATGGCATGAAAATGAAGCAGCAAAAACGCTATTGAGTGATATTTGCTGTTGAGCGGTTACAAATTTAGACCAGTGTGACTGACACTGGTCAATTGAATGATGTTAATTTATTTTTGTGCTCCGTCTTCGTTTTCCTCTCCCAAACAGTGACGCTGGCTAAATCGCACCACTAAAATTGCAATACTGACTAACAAAATTGCGCCGCTTTCAAACAACAAATTCTCTGGTGCGATATTCTTGCCTTGCAATACAATTAATCGAGATAAGGCAGTCACGGCAATAAACATTGGATAGGTAAAGGGTACGGTACGCCGTAAAAAATAAATGTTGGCCATTGCCATGATTTCGATGTAAATAAACATCATCAATAGGTCTTGAAGACTGACTTCCTGATGTTGAAAAATGATCCACACCAGTTCGCCAATTCCAATGAGCGCCAGCCCGCCAATGACAACTAACACCGCTTTTTCTGTGTACTGAAAAATGGTGGATAACCAATGATCAATTTTTTCGTTTAAAGACATCACCTGTGCTCCAAATAGAAGTGAGTTGCGCAGTATAGAGTTCGGGTTACATAGAAAGCAGCGGTATCATTGATTTGTGCCTATCATGTTCGCCTGTTTGCGAGCGAAACTAACACGCTATGAGTACAAATCTCTTTGATTTTGAAGGCGATTCAGATACTAATCTGGAGCGTCGTCCACTGAAACAGTTTACCGAACAAGCGTATTTAGATTACGCGATGTCGGTCATTCTCGACCGGGCGCTGCCGCATGTCGGCGATGGATTGAAGCCGGTGCAGCGGCGCATTTTGTATGCCATGTCGGAATTGGGGCTATCGGCGAGCGCCAAGTTCAAAAAATCGGCGCGTACTGTCGGCGATGTGCTCGGTAAGTTTCATCCGCACGGCGACAGCGCCTGTTATGAAGCGATGGTGTTGATGGCGCAGCCATTTAGTTATCGCTATCCGTTGATTGATGGGCAGGGCAATTGGGGCTCGGCAGACGATCCGAAATCGTTTGCGGCGATGCGCTACACCGAATCGCGGTTGACACCTTACGCGGCGCTGTTGCTGGGCGAAGTCGATCAAGGAACCGTTGATTGGCAAGCGAATTTTGATGCCACGCTGCAAGAGCCTCGGCTGCTGCCAGCGCAGTTGCCCAATCTGCTGCTCAACGGCGCGAGCGGAATTGCGGTGGGCATGGCAACCGACATCCTGCCGCACAATCTGCGCGAAGTTGCTCGCGCCTGTCTGCATTTGCTCGACCAGCCAGACGCGACCGTTGCCGAATTGGTGCAGTTCATTCCCGCGCCTGATTTTCCGACTGCGGGCGAAATCATCACCGCGCCAGCTGAATTGTTGAAGCTGTATCAAACTGGTGGTGGCAGTGTGCGCCAACGCGCCTGTTATTGCGTTGAACGCGGCGATATTGTGATTACTGCGCTGCCGTATCAGGTTTCCGGCAGTCGCGTGATGGAGCAGCTCGCCGCGCAATTCACCGCCAAAAAGTTGCCGATGATCGAGGATTTCCGCGATGAATCCGATCACGAATTCCCCACGCGCATCGTCATCGTGCCGCGCTCCAACCGCGTCGATGCCGAGCGGCTGATGCTGCATCTGTTCGCCACCACTGATTTAGAACGCAGTTATCGCGTCAATATGAATCTGATCGGTTTGGATGGACGACCGCGAGTGATGACGCTCGGCGACATCTTGACGGAATGGTTGACCTTTCGGCGCGAAACGGTGCGGCGACGGTTGCAGCAGCGGCTCGATCAGGTGGAAACGCGGCTGCATCTGCTCGACGGGCTATTGATTGCGCTGCGGAATCTCGATGCAGTGATTGAACTGGTGCGTACCGTTGACGATCCCAAACCATTGTTAATCAAACAATTTAATCTGTCTGAAACGCAGGCAGATGCCGTGCTGAATACGCGCCTGCGCCAGCTCGCTCGGCTGGAAGAAGTGAAAATTCGCACGGAATTGGCTGCGCTTACTGTCGAGCGCGACCAGTTGCAGCAACCGCTCGGCGACGCTGGCGCATTAAATCAAGTGCTCCGCGCCGAGATTACGGCGCTGGCAACGCAATTGGGCGATGATCGCCGCTCGCCGCTCGTGATGCGCAATGTCGCCAGCGCGATGGATGACACCGAATTGATGCCGAGCGAACCGGTGACGGTGGTGTTGTCGGAAAAAGGCTGGGTGCGCACCGCGAAAGGACACGATGTGGACGCAGCGGGTTTGAGTTTCCGCGCTGGCGATACGCTGCTGATGGTGGCGCGGCTGCGCAGTCATCAAACTGCGGTGTTTCTTGATTCGACTGGACGCAGTTATGCACTTGCAATCAACAGTTTACCGTCTGCTCGCGGGCAAGGCGAACCGTTAACCGGACGTTTTGATGCGCCAGCCGAAGCGCGGTTTATCGCGGTGCTCGGCGAAGCGCCCGCAGCGCAATATCTGCTGGCATCCGATGCCGGTTACGGCTTCATCGTGCAATTTAACGATTTGATTGCCAAACCAAAAAGCGGAAAAGCGGTGTTGAATTTATCTGCCGATGCGCAGGTATTGCCGCCGCTGCTATTGCCGGATGATCGGGCTGGCGCAGAGTTGGCGGTTGTCACCAGCGCCGGTTATTTGCTGGTATTTGCGTTGGATGAAGTGCCGGCGCTGGCGCGGGGCAAGGGCAATCGGTTAATCGGAATTCCAGCGGCGAAATTGGCGACGCGAGCAGAAATCGTCGTGGCGCTGGCGGTGATTGCGCCGAATAGCCCGTTAACGGTATTGGCAGGGAAACGCGATTTAACATTAAAACCGGCGGATATTATTGCATATCGGAATGAACGCGGGCGACGTGGGCGGCTATTGCCGCGTGGTTTTCAGCGCGTCGATCAATTGCTTGGCAGCGTTATTAACACATTAAAAACTGGTGATATTTTGTAATTGCGCTGGCGATTAACAAGCTCCAATGGGAGCTTGTCGATTCAATTGCTGATTGCGAAATTACCGCAGTGGATTTGCTGGCGCAGTGGCGCGTTTTGCCCAGCCTTTTGGCGTCCACGGCGCACCAACCCACATAATGCGCCACATATCAACTAAAGTGCTTTCCATTGCAAAAAAACGATGCACCACGACATCAGCCACTAAATAAAAACGCTCCATCAATTTAGCGCGTTTGCTGTCGTGAAAAAAGCCAAACATCATTAAATTGAGGAAAGCGAGAAAATGCGCTTGAATGCGTTGATGCCGTACTAATTTTTTCCACTGATCGCCATACACTTCAGCAACAGGCACATTAGAAATGTGCTCGGCTAAACGCACCGCAGCAGCAAATGAATAACCTGTGCCGGGATTAAACCAACCGCCAGCATATCCCGCAATGAGTGCGCCCGTTTTGCGCGGATGAAAGGTGCTTAATGCTGGCATTGGCAATACGCCAACTTCGGTGCGTAATACTTTTTCAACATCGAAACCTAATCGCCCAGCTTCCGCAACAATTCCCGCTGCCAGCGCGTCCACATTCAAATCTGGTGTATTGGAAAAATAAGTGTCTTCAATTAACACGCGATCGGCAGCAAATGGCAAGACATAATGAAACCGAAAGCCGTCACGCTGGGCGCAGCGCGTATCCATTAAAATCGGTGCGTTCATATTCACCGGCTGCCGCAATTGACATTCCAAACCAACGAACTTTTGATAACCGCCACCACGACGCTGGGCGCTGTGTTCGGGACCCCGCGCATCAATCACCAGTTGTCCACGCAGCACCCGCCCATCCGCCAGCGTGACGCTGGTCGCGTCGCAATGTGTGACCGTCGTATTGGTCAAAATGCGAATGTTGGGGCGTGTGGCAACCACCTGCTGCACGACGCGATCAAGATGTTCAGAGCTGCAAGCACGATACGCGCCCTCGACCCAACGCGCTGATTCTGCAAAATAAAGCTGATAACCAGGCCAGCTATATTCGACCAATTGCTCCGCCCACGGTCGCGCCGTTTCCGGCATATCCAACGCCTGAAATGACCAAATATGATTGCCGCCCAGCGCGGTGTCGCGTTCACACAACAAAACGGATGCCTGCGGCTGTCGTGCCGCAAGTGCGAGTAAAATCAAAGCGTTCTGAAGACCGCCGCCGACCAATAAATAATCGGCGTCAATGGATGCGTTAGCAGATGCTGTCATGGGTGTTGTCTCCTGTTGCAACGGTGATGAATGATAAGCGCGGTGATTTATAACGAATTAACAGCTTATCATGGGATTCGGTCGCAGTTTTCATCGTGGTTGCAGTGAGATCAATCAGCGCGTTTTCAGCGCCAATCCGGTTAAACTTGTCGCCCTTTTTGTTATTGAGAATTGAAGTTATGCACCGTCGTCGTTTTTTGACCAATGTTGGATATGCTGCGCTGGGAACCCTGACCTTTGGCGCACTCGGTTTGTATGCAATCCAACCTCGGCGCACTGTTTTACCATTTATTGCTGCCAATAATGATGCGCTTCCATTAAAACCAACAACGCCAAAACGAGTGGTGGTGGTCGGCGGTGGGCTGGCGGGAATGGCAGCGGCGTATGAATTGCTTAAACGCGGTTTTCAAGTGACGTTAGTTGAGCGGTCGGTTAATCTCGGTGGACGTTTAACCGGATGGAATGTCGATGTGAATGGCGAAACGATGGCGACCGAGCACGGTTTTCATGGTTTTTTCAATCAGTATTACAATCTGCATGGCTTATTAAATGAATTGGGATTGCGTGGCAATTTTAAGCCAGTGAAGAATTATCCCATTCTGTTTAAGAACAAAGAAGCCGAGTGTTTCACGAACACAACCACACTGTTTCCGTTCAATCTGCTGTCAGTGGTCGATCAAGCAAAATCCATTTCGATTATGGATTTTAATGATCCAATGGGCAACATTTACGAGTTGATGCGCTACGATCCAAAAGACACCTTTGCCCGGCTGGATAACATCGACTTTAAGACGTTCTGTCAGGGCATCAATCAGCCGATGGTCGATACCATTGTCGAACCCTTTGCGCACACTTCATTTAATCAGTTTCATCAGTATTCAACTGCTGAGGGAATTAAGTTTTTCCATTTCTTTTATCTCGGCAATCCCGATGGAATGGGCTATGACCAAACCATTGACGATGCCATGACTTCAGTCGTGACGCCATTAACGGAACGCTTAAAGGCACTCGGCGGCACAATTCTGTCGGGAATGGAAGTGCAGCATTTAATAGAACAGGACGGGCGCATTACCAAAGTTGTGCTCAAACGCCCCGGCGAAATGCCAGCGCAGGATCACAGCATCGACGCCGCTGATGTGGAAACGACGTGGACGCCGTTTTGGGGCAGTCCGACTGATTTGTATTACGTCAAGCGCGATGCGCAGGGCGAATTTCATGCAGTATCAGGACGTTGTACGCACATGGGTTGCCCAGTCGGTTTGGATGCAGCGACTGGTGGTTTTGCCTGTCCGTGTCACGGCGCGAAATATAACGCGGACGGTGTGCCCACTGCCGGCCCAACCAAAATGCCGTTGGTAGCAATGAATACCACGCGGGAAGGCGAACAATTGCGCTTGAGTGCTCGCGCCACTGGAACCACGCTGGAAACCGATTATGTGGTGCTGGCGTGTGACGTGCCCGGATTAAAAGAAATCGTTGCACATTCAACGCTGTCGAATAAACAATTTATTGAAAGCGTCGAGCAGTTGGGCGTCGCTGATCCCTATATTGTTTGGCGCATTTGGTTGGATCGAACAATGAAGCCGCTGGATGTCCCTTTTTATACGACAAGCGGTTATCAATTCACCGATTCAATTGCGATTTATTCGCAGTTGCAACCGCAATATCAGGATTGGGCAGAACGTCATCAGGGATCGGTAATTGAACTTCACGCCTATGCAGTCGAACCGGAAAATGTGTTGCCGGAAGAAGAAGTAAAGCGAATCATGCGCGAGGAATTGAATCTATTGATTCCCGAATTAGATGGCGCATCTATTGTGTATGACATTTACACGATGCAGAAAAACTTTCCGCGCTGGGCACCGGGTGATTATGCTGGACGTCCGGGGGTCGAAACTCCGATTGAAAATCTGTTTTTAGGCGGAGATTTTCTGCGCTTGGAAGTGCCAGCTAATTTAATGGAAGCCGCAACCATGACTGGACGCATGGCCGCAAATCACATTCTGGTTGCCGAGAAATTACAAGAGAATCCCATTCCCAGCGTGGATTTAGTCGGTCCGTTGGTCATCGGTTAATTGAGAAATTTTTTCGCTCTTTTTTAGCGCATTAAAATTGATTTTTAATTCGTCAATCAAAAAGAGCGGAAACTTATTTCATACAAATAACCGCCGTATTTCAGCTTCCAGCGTACTCAAACGCACCGGTTTGGATACATAACCATCCATTCCGGCTGCGAAACAACGCTCACGGTCTTCCTGCATTGCATTAGCAGTCATCGCAATAATTGGAATGTGCCCACTGCCGTATTCAATCTCGCGGGCGCGAAGATGCAACGTTGCTGTCACTCCATCCATTTCCGGCATCTCCATATCCATTAAAATCAACGCATAACTGGTGTTTGCGACGCGCTCCAACGCCACTACTCCATTGTCTGCAAATTCATGCGGCAATCCGAGACGATTAAGCATCGCACCGGCAAGTTTCTGATTTACAAGATTATCGTCAACTAAAAGCACCAACCCGTTCACTAAACTTTTTAAATCCTGCTGTTTAACCGACTGTGGCGCACTGATTGCGGCTAACGGCATTTCTGGCGCGGGTGGCAATGGCAGCCAAAATCGAAACACACTGCCAATACCGGGGCGACTTTCTACGTCAATTTCACCGCCCATTGCCTCAATTAACTCTTTTGAAATTAATAGCCCCAGCCCAGTTCCGCCGTATTGCCGCGTAATTGAATCATCCGCCTGACTAAATGGTTTAAATAACCGCGCCAACACCATTGGCTCCATTCCAATACCCGTATCGCGGACACTAAATACAATCTGTGTTTTCATTGGCGCAATACACAATGTCACTGCGCCTTGCTCAGTAAATTTCACCGCATTAACCAATAAATTAATGAGCACTTGCCGTAATCGTGTTGGATCGCCAATCACAAAATGCGCTAAATCTGGATCGATATTTGCCACAAAATCGAGACCTTTACTGTGCGCTCGATCGCCAACAATCGTCTTCACTGATTCAATTGCGGCATGAAAATCAAAAGCAATGCTTTCCAGCGTCAATCCACCTGCTTCAATTTTTGCGTGATCGAGCACCGCATTAATTAACTCCATTAAATGCTTACCCGAATTACCAATTAAACTCACATAATTTTTATGCGATAACGACAATGGCTCTGCTTCCAATAATTCCGCAAACCCAATAATGGCATTTAATGGTGTGCGTAATTCGTGACTCATCCGCGAAACAAATTCCGATTTCGCTCGACTGGCGCGTTCAGCCGCATCCTTCGCACTGCGCATTTCTTCAACTGTGGCAGCAAGCTGGCGATTGGCTTGGTTAATTCGTTTTACAAATAACCAGCTCGCCAAACTGGTTAATAACACCACTAATAACACCAGCGACCATTCAACCCATTTTAGTCGTTCACTTTGCAACTGCAACGCCATTTCTAATTCACGCAATCGTTCACTACTATCAAAAAATAAACGATTGGCATTTTCATCCAATCGTTCAAAATACGGCGGAACATGTTTTAAAAATCCATCAATTTCAAAATGCAGATCAAAAAAACTTTGGCGATCTTCATTTTCCTGCGCTTCCCAGCTTTTAATTAACATGCGTTCTAATTCTGCAATTTTGCTCGTTAATTGTTCGAGCAATGGCGCAATTTCAATTAACTCCATGACATGTTGCTGGCTATGATCGGGGCGATAATTCGCCTCTCTAATCATCTCATCACGTCCATCCAAATTAAGCTGTACGCGCTGCATCACCACTCCGCCGTTTTTCAGCACCAGCAGATCGTGCTGTAATTTATTTAATTGATCTTGGATTGCGCGATTGATTCGTTTGAGTCCCACTAAATTTGGTGTTGACGCCATGCGATAGAGGTCTTTTTCAATACCATGAATGCTGCGTACTATTTCTTCTCCAATAAATAAACGTGCCCGTTCATTGGCGCTATAGGCACTCAATTCTGCTTGAAGATTTGCAAAAAGTATTCGTAACCCAACTAATAACACAAGACATAAAATAAATAAACCAAACAGCCAACGAATTGATGTGCCAGTGGTTTTTAAACCCGCCACTGGCACTTGCGCTGCGCCGTCCTGACTAAATTGCTCCATGATGGCATTCATCGCAAATTAGGGATTAATAGTGGTCTGGTTATCAAGGAAACCATGCTTACGGAAAATCGCTTGACCAAAATCACCCGCTGTAAAGCGCATGAAACGTTGCGCCAATTCTGGGTATTTTGTGTGTTGCAATTGAATGAGAAGCAGTGCTTGTGGCTTGGCAAGTTTGGAATCAAGATCAATCACATCAAGCACTGCTGCATTGTCAGGAAAATAGCCCGTTGCTCGCCAACTTAGCGTGACATCTGCTTCCTGTTTTTTCATCGCATTTAATAGACTGCGCGAATCTGGTGCGAGAAAAGCAGTAGCGCGAACCACTTTTGAATAAATGCCAAGTTGTTCCAGAATCACTTTGGATTCCTGACCAACGCTACCGGATTCTGCGTTGCCAATAATAGCGATGACATCTTTGCGTAACAGTTCACGCGGATCAGCTTTAATGTGTTTGGGATTACCTTTTTGTACCATTAATGCCATTTGGTTATAACCTACAGTGACGGCATCACCAAGTAAGCCTTCCGCCTGATGTTTATCACGGTAACTCGGTTCGCCAGGCAAATACCATTCACCGACACCGCTTTTTTTGGCGGATTGATAAAGGTCTTCTGAGCCACCTTGTGCAATGGTGATCTTGACCTTTTCATGCTGCTCAAAACGCTGCGCAATTTCAGTCATCGGGCGCACCATTGTAATACCGCAATAGAGCAACAATTCCGCTGAATTGTTTTGCGCAATTGCGGAACTGGCAGCAAAAATTGTGATAGTCAATAAGATAATGCGATGTCGTAATAAAGCCATAATTATTTCTCTTGTTTAGAATAGCATGATGATCTATAAACGCTGTTTTTTAAGACACATGCAAGCGCAATGCTGTTTGTTTGTGTGCAAGCATTTATTCACATGTATCGCTGTCAGATAATTCAGTCGTTGCCGGTTTAATTATTGCCAGCGGCAAGGTGACATAAAATGCCGCACCACGTCCTAATTCAGATTCTGCCCAAATTTTACCCTCGTGATTATCAATAATGGTTTGGCTAATTGCTAATCCCATACCCATTCCAGTATCTTTGGTTGTTACAAAGGGATTAAATAATTCACCCAGCCGCTCAGGTGCAATACCAAATCCCGTATCTTCAACGACCACCCAAGCCAGACCATCCCGCATTCCTGTCCGAATACACAATTGTCGTTGTTCTTCATGTCGCTCTTCTAACGCATCCAGCGCATTACTGACTAAATTGAGCAATACCTGTTCAATTTGTACTAAATCCACGCGCACCGGAATGGTATTAACCACCAATAAATCTAGGTCAATGTCAATTCCTAAACGATTGGTATCGAATTCTAAAAACGTCCTTACTTCGCGCACAAGTTGATTCAAATCAACTAATGATCGACTCGGTGGTTGTTTCCCTACCAATGCCCGTAAGCGACGAATGATTTCACTGGCGCGTTGTGCTTGCGCAGTGATTTGATTCATTGCGCCAACTAATTCTTCCACTTGACCAGAACCGCCTTGTAAACGACGGGTACAACCATTAGCGTAATTCACAATTGCGGATAGCGGTTGATTAAGTTCATGCGCCATTCCAGTCGCCACTTCGCCAAGTGTACTCAAACGACAAACGTGAACCAATTCAGCTTGATGCTGACGCGATTCCTGCTCGGCGCGGCGCACAGCAGTAATGTCGCGGGCATATAAATTGACATAACCGAGATCGCGGATTGGTGCAAATAATAATGAATATAATTGCCCAGCAACCTCAAATTCGCGCTCCAGCGGTTGCCCAGCGCCCAGCGCCAAGATCACAACTTCGCGCCATTCTTCAGGCAAATGCGCATCATAATCAACAGCTTGCCATGCCAGCAATAGTGGGCGACTGGCATTATTGGCGTATACAATTAGCCCTTCTGCTGTCACGCGCATAATTGGATTTGGGCTTTCGCTGGCAAAGCGTGCCAGACTTTTAATTTCTTGTTCGGCTTGTTTGCGACTAGAAATATCATGAATATAAAGCGTATAAAACCGCTCATCATCCAATCCGATTAACGCAATAGAGATTTCCACTGGTCGCTCAACATTATCGGGCAATAATGCCAGCAATTCGCAGCGTTCCTGCGGCTGGCGATGTAAATGACGCGAGCGATCTAATAGCCGTTTGAATGCAGCGCGAGCGACACTCGGCAAAAACCGTTCTGCAAATGAAGCGTTTAATGCTTCTTGCCGCGTTACACTAAATAGCCGTTCGGCAGCACGATTAAATTCAATTACCTGTCCATCACGATCCAGCGTGACAATTGCATCGAGTGACGCTTCCATCATTGCGGCTTTGAGTGCTTCACTTTCGCGCATTGCTGCCTGATGTTTACGGTTCATTTCTTCGCGGGCAATCAATACCAATTGCGTGAAATGACGAATCCAATCTTCCAATAACAGCAATTGATTGCCGTCACGATCAAATCCCGGTTCGGCAATCCCTAGTGCTCGTTGTGAAAAACGAGTCATTCGTTTCAAAACTTTATTTAATCGCGCTGATACTAAATAAATTACCGCAGTAAATACAATGACGAATACCAACGCCGCAATGAAACGTTGTCGCCGTTCAAAAATGCGCACATGCCGCGACATTTTTTCTACTGCGCTGTGCGGAACAAAGGTTGCAAATAAGGGGTGCGAATTTTGCCCAGCGTATTCGTCTAAAGATTGTGTAGTAATAACGTAAGTTGCATCCCAATCTTCTAATTGGCTGCCCGGTGGTAAGGCTGTAGCATCAACACTGGCAATTAGTCGTCGATCAATCACATCAACCAATGCGACTGCGGCGCGTTCTACATTAAGTCCGTGCTGCGATGCTGCTAAAAATAAGTCATCAATCGGTACAAGCATTACTAAATAACCGAGATGATGCCCATTCAAATGTTCAATAGTGGCGCTGGTAATGAGATAAAAATGATTGGCAATGCGTTCGATAATTGCTCTGGAATCGTGTTGATTCAGTAGATAAGCGGCCACTTGATGAGCAATTTCAGTTGGCGCTGGCGTGGAATTGGTTTGGAAAATTTCCTGCACTTTTCCCGATAAATTAGTAAGCAAAATCTGGCTAGGTAATTCAAGCGCAGTGCGCATCAATAGATTGGGCAACCACGGCGGCGGTGAATTGATATACCGTCGGGGTTCATCGGTGATCACTGCGGTTTCGAGATAATCCGATAACCGACGATGATTGGCGAGCAATTGGGTCAATGCGCTATAACCGGAAAGATAACGATCAAAACGAATCAAACTTTCTCGCGCCCGCAGATCAAGTTGTACTTGCAACTCCTGTCGAAAGATTTTATCGACCTGAAAACTCTGGATGTGATCGAGAATGCTCCACACCGCCAGCCCTGCCAGCAGTCCGACCAGAATGGCAATCCACGGCATTGGCAACCGTCGCAACAGGCGGAATAAAAGTGGTTTAATACTGATTCGTTTGAACATCACGGCTTCCAGTAGAAGCGATCATTTGTCATTCACTGATTGGTTATTATCACTATGCAATTCGATATTACACTTGCAAAACAACCCTCTATTTTCCGTCGTCTTGGTGCCATGCTTTACGACAGCATCCTGTTGCTCGGCATTCTGATGTTAGCGACTGGGCTGGTCTCCATTCCCTATGAAGTCATCACGCATGAAAAGATTTATGAGGCAACCTTGCCGTTGGCATTGATGCGGCTGTATCTCATTACTGTTATCGCAGCATTCTACGTCTACTTTTGGACGCGAGGCGGTCAGACGTTGGGAATGCGGGCGTGGCGGTTTCGTGTGGTGCGAGAAGACGGCGGCAATCTGCGTTTTGGCAGTGCGCTGGCGCGGTTTGATTGGGCGATTCTCAGCCTATTACCGGCAGGATTAGGGCTGTGGTGGAGTTGGTTTGACCGTGACGGTCTGGCGTGGCACGACCGCAAATCGCGGACGCGGTTGGTAATGTTGCAAAAGCAGTAAAGGCAAAATTATTGACAGTATGACGGCGGTGTATTGCGCACCGCCGCAGCTTAAATGCAGTAAAATCAGGATATTGCGCGGCGACGATACGCCAGCGCCAGCAACAGCGCCCCGCTTAAAATCATCGGCAACGTGAGCAATTGCCCATCGTCAGCCAATTGAATGCCAGATAACCGATCTGCACATCCGGCAACCGTATAAATTCCACCACAAACCGAAAACTGCCGTAACCGACTAAAAACACGCCAGAAACTGCCATCATTGGACGCGGCTTGTTGGAAAACAGCCACAGTATGAGCAGCAGCACGAGACCTTCCAACGCAGCTTCATACAATTGCGACGGATGCACTGGCGGACTCCACAATGTGGCTGGTGGTTGATCGGCGCATTGCATTGGAAATTGTGCGCACGGTAGGCGCATTCCCCAAGGTAAATCAGTACGTTGTCCCCACAGCTCGCCGTTGATAAAATTCCCTAAACGCCCAGCGAATAACCCGGGTGGAACTAATGGCGCAACAAAATCAGCGACTTGAAAAAAGTGCAACCGCTGGCGGTGGGCGAAAAACCAAATCGCCAGCAACACGCCAATCAGCCCACCGTGAAAAGACATCCCGCCTTCCCAAACTCTGAAGAGATTCAGCGGGTTATCGAGAATCTGGTTAAAACCATAAAACAGCATGTAGCCCACTCGTCCACCGATGATGGTGCCAATCACGCCGTAAAAAATCAGGTCATCGACTTGATCGCTCGACCAGCCGGCGCGAGTACCGCGCCAGCGGGCGAGCATCCATGCCACACTGAAGCCAAAAAGATACATTAAGCCGTACCAGTGCACCTTTAATGGACCGACGGCAACGACAACGGGATCAAGATCAGGATAGGTCAACATGGCAAATAATGCTTAAAAATCTCGTGAAATTAACAGGTTGCTGGGCATTTTTTCAATTTCCCAGTTGCATTGATCGATCAGGTCTTTTAGCGAATGCGCAACATGTACATCATGCGCTTGAAAACGTTGACCACTGTGCCAGCAGCGAGCTGCTTCATCCGCAGTGCGTTGAAATCCTTGGCGACACAGCTCCCAAATGGCTTGCGATTGTTTGGTACTCATCGAAGTTCTCCGGCTGACGGGGTTAAATGTTGCGATGGGGCAACAACAAACAACTTTTCTGTTGCAAAATTTCCGTGATTGACACCTTAAATCTAGCACATTGGCAAAATAGCAAGAGATTATTTATTTCTGCGACATGTTGCTCTGATCGCAACTTAATTGTGCCAAAACGGTCAACATGCGGTTCAGAAATCCGGTCGATGAGTAGGCGCATGATAACGGAATCGTTGGCGCAGGCTGGCGCAGAAAACTGCGTTTGCATCGCTTGATTCCCCCATCAGCGTTCCCCAAATGAACGCCAATCTTCGGAAACTAATAGAGTTAACGACATGAGACAGGATAAGTTAACCGCGAAATTGCAAATGGCACTCGCCGATGCGCAGAGTTTGGCGTTGGGACGCGACCATCAATTCATTGAGCCAGCGCATTTAATGATTGCTCTGCTCGATCAAGAGGGCGGCAGCATTCGTCATTTATTAACTCGCGCTGATGTCAATGCCAATCGACTGCGTTCAACGCTCGGTGCAGCATTGGAACGACTGGCAACGGTGCAGGGCGCTGGCGGCGATGTTCATCTCAGTAACGATTTGAATCGCCTGCTGAATCTCACCGATAAACTCGCGCAGCAACGTAATGATCAATACATTTCATCGGAATTGTTTGTACTCGCAGCACTGGATGATAAAGGTGTATTGGGCACGGCATTGCGTGAAGCTGGTGCGAATAAAGCGGCATTGGAAAAAGCAATTGCGGAAGTGCGCGGCGGGCAACAGGCAGTCAATGATCCCAATGCGGAGGATCAACGACAGGCGTTGCAAAAATACACCATTGATCTGACCGAACGCGCCGAGCAGGGCAAACTTGATCCGGTGATCGGACGTGATGACGAAATTCGCCGCACAATCCAAGTGTTGCAGCGCCGCACCAAAAATAATCCGGTGTTAATTGGTCTGCCCGGAGTCGGCAAAAGCGCCATCGTTGAGGGTTTGGCGCAACGCATTATTAACGGCGAAGTGCCGGAAGGTCTCAAAACTAAGCGCCTGTTATCGCTCGATATGGCGGCGCTGATTGCAGGCGCAAAGTTTCGCGGCGAGTTTGAGGAACGGCTTAAAGCGGTGCTCAATGACATCGCTCGTCAAGAAGGACAAGTCATTCTTTTCATTGATGAATTGCACACGATGGTCGGCGCAGGTAAAGCCGAGGGCGCGATGGATGCTGGCAACATGTTGAAACCAGCGCTGGCGCGAGGCGAATTGCATTGTGTCGGCGCAACCACATTGGATGAATACCGCAAATACGTCGAAAAAGACGCGGCATTAGAACGGCGATTCCAAAAGGTATTGGTGGATGCACCAAATGTTGAAGACACCATTGCCATTTTGCGTGGATTAAAAGAGCGTTATGAAGTGCATCACGCGGTGGAAATTACCGATCCCGCAATTGTTGCTGCCGCCACACTTTCGCATCGTTATATTGCGGATCGGCAATTGCCCGATAAAGCCATTGACTTGATTGATGAAGCGGCTGCGCAAATTCGCATGGAAATTGATTCTATGCCGGAGGAAATGGATCGGCTTGATCGGCGTTTAATTCAGCTCAAAATTGAGCGCGAGGCAGTGAAGAAAGAAAAAGATGATGCTTCGCGTAAACGGCTAGCTGATTTGAAAGATCAAATTGAACGGTTGGAGCATGAATTCGCCGATCTGAATGAGATTTGGAAAGCAGAGAAGGCAGCCAGTCAAGGCACTGCGCATATTAAAGAAGCATTGGATCGAGTGCGCTTGGAAATGGAAACTGCGCGACGCGCTGGCGATTGGACGCGGATGTCGGAATTGCAATACGGACGTATTCCTGAATTGGAAAAGCAATTAACCGCAGCGAATACACTCACGCAGAGCGAACATCGGTTATTACGCACTCGCGTTACCGAGGAAGAAATCGCCGAGATTGTCTCGAAATGGACAGGTATTCCGGTCTCACGGATGTTAGAAGGTGAACGCGATAAATTGCTGCGCATGGAAACAGAAATCGAGCAACGCGTCGTTGGACAAACGGAAGCAGTACGCGCAGTAAGCGATGCAGTCCGCCGTTCAAGAGCGGGATTATCTGATCCAGCGCGTCCTATTGGTTCATTCCTGTTTTTAGGTCCGACTGGTGTTGGTAAAACCGAATTGTGCAAAGCATTGGCCGCATTTTTATTTGATACCGATGAAGCAATGGTGCGAATTGATATGTCGGAGTTCATGGAACGGCATTCCGTCGCTCGTTTAATTGGTGCGCCGCCCGGTTATGTCGGCTATGAAGAAGGCGGTTATTTAACCGAAGCGATTCGGCGGCGACCCTACAGTTTAATTCTGTTGGATGAGGTCGAAAAAGCACATCCCGATGTGTTCAATATCCTATTGCAAGTGCTTGATGATGGGCGCTTAACTGACGGACAGGGACGCACCGTTGATTTCCGTAACGCAGTGATTGTAATGACTTCCAATCTTGGCTCTAGCATTATTCAACAGCAGAGTGGTGAAGCGAATTACTCGGCTATGAAAGAGGCAGTGATGGATGAAGTGCGCCACGCATTTCGCCCTGAATTCATCAATCGGCTGGATGAAATCGTCGTTTTTCATTCGTTGCAAGCAGCGCAAATTCGCGCCATTGCGCAGATTCAAATCGCATTTCTGCAACAGCGATTGGCAGAACGCGATCTGCATCTCACGCTTAACGATGCAGCACTTGATCATCTAGGCGCAGCAGGATTTGATCCAGTTTATGGCGCACGTCCATTGAAACGGGCAATTCGAGCGCAATTGGAAAATCCGCTGGCGCAGGAGATTTTATCCGGTAAATTTGCACCGAATGATCGAATTGAAATCAGCGCACAAGACGGGCAACTGGTGTTTAATCGGGTGCTGCAAGGTGAATTGATCAATTAACAGGATATGATGTGCAGTGATGTCGTTGCAGTGTTGCAGCGACATCAATAGAAATTAACCGTTATTTGGTAATTCATCGCTGCGTCAAAACCGATTTTTTAATAGAGAGCAGTTCTAATGATTGAAGTTCGTGCGCTCAGTCGCAGTTACGACACGCTAACCGCAGTTGATGCGGTTTCATTCGATATTAATCACGGTGAAATTGTCGGTTTACTCGGTCATAATGGCGCGGGTAAAACCACCATGATGAAAATGCTCACGGGCTATTTAGAACCCAGTGCCGGCAGCATTCGTATTCACGGTTTAGACATCAATCAGAATCGTCGTGCTATTCAGCGTCATATCGGTTATTTGCCGGAAAACTGTCCACTTTATCCTGATATGACGGTATTGGATTATTTGGATTATCAAGCTGCGTTGCACGGTCTCATGCCACCGCATCGTGCCAGCGCTATTCGTCAAGCAATAGAACGCACTGAATTGGGCGCAAAAGTCACTGCGACGATTGGCACACTATCTCGCGGGTATCGGCAGCGCGTTGGCGTGGCGGCCGCCATTCTTCACGCGCCGAGCATTTTGATTCTCGACGAGCCGACCAACGGGCTTGATCCGGCACAAATTCAGCACATGCGGGCGCTGGTGCGCGAACTTTCCGCCGAGGCGACGCTGCTGATTTCGACGCATGTGTTGCAGGAAGTCGAAGCGGTATGCGAGCGAGTGTTGATTTTGCGCCACGGACGACTGGCGCTGGATAGTCCGCTCAACGCGATTGGCGAGTCGCGGCTGATTGTCACCCTTGATCGACCGCTGGGCGAAGTTGCGCCGCTACTATCTGAAATTGCGGGCGTTGATGCCGTGATTGAGTTGAAAATTCCCTTTGAGAACAAATCCCCCCAGCCCCCTTTGCTAAAGGGGGGGAAGAAGCCCCCCTTTGTAAAAGGGGGGTTGGGGGATTTATCAAAACAAGGGGGTTGAAGAGATTTCAAACGGGGCTTGCAGGATTGATTTGCACCGTTTCGCCTTGACCGCTGCCGACCCCCGCACCGTTGCGCCAGCAATCGCTGCGGCAATTGGGCAACGTGGTTGGGCGCTATATGAATTGACCCCAGAACGCCATAATTTAGAGGCGCTATTCGGCGCAGTGACGCTCGAAATAGCGGAGAAGAATCATGTTTGAAATCATTCGGGTGACGCGCCGCGAATTGGCAGCTTTTTTCGGATCACCAGTTGCTTATTTATTTATTGGTACATTTCTCGCGGTATCGCTGTTTGTATTCTTTTGGGTGGAAGCATTTTTCGCCCGCAATCTTGCCGATGTGCGCCCATTATTTGAATGGATGCCAATTCTGCTTATTTTCCTATGTGCCGCATTAACGATGCGCTTATGGAGTGAAGAACGCCGCGCTGGAACGCTAGAAACATTACTCACGCTGCCGGTCTCAACAACTAAATTAGTCTTGGGCAAATTTTTCGCCGCATTCGGATTAGTGAAAGTGGCGCTGGCATTAACTTTACCACTGCCAATTACCGTCGCGCTCATCGGTTCACTCGATTGGGGACCCGTAATTGGCGCGTATTTAGCAACGCTATTACTGGCAGCGACCTATTTAGCAATAGGCTTATTTATTTCTGCTCGCACCGACAATTCAATCATCGCATTAATTGGCAGCACTTTAATTTGTAGTCTGTTTTATCTCATTGGCTCGCCAACAATAACCGCATTATTTGGACATAACGGCGGCGAATTGCTGCGATTGCTCGGCAGCGGAGCGCGGTTTGCGTCGATTACACGCGGCGTTATTGACCTGCGCGATTTGATCTATTACCTCAGTTTAACGACTATTTTTTTAATGTTAACGGTTGATAGTTTAGAACGGCTGCGCTGGGCGAATGCGCCAATCAATACACGCCAGCATCGTCGGTGGTCGCTGATGATAATACTGTCAATTGTCAATCTGCTCGCCGTGAATCTGTGGCTGCAACCGATTAACACAGCGCGAGTTGATCTCACACAAGGGCAGTTGTATCGCCTTTCGGAAACCACACGCAATTATTTAAATCAATTGCAGGAACCGCTGCTCATTCGTGGTTATTTCAGCGCCCAAACGCATCCGTTATTAGCGCCGCTTGTGCCACAATTGCGCGATTTATTAGCAGAATTTGCAGTGGCTGGAAATGGGCAAGTGCGCGTTGAAATCATTGATCCGCAGCAGTCACCGGAATTAGAACGCGAAGCTGGTGAGCAATACGGAATTCATCCGGTGGCATTTCAAACAGAAACCAAATATCAAGCCGCAGTGGTGAATTCTTATTTCGATTTGTTAGTGAAATACGGCGATCAATTTGAAACGTTGAATTTTCAAGATTTGATTGAAATTAAAGCGCGTTCAGAATCCGATTTAGAAGTGCGGCTGCGCAATCCTGAATATGATTTAACTCGCGCTATTAAAAAGGTGCTTTATGCGTATCGCAGCAGCGGTGATGTCTTCGCCAATCTCACTGCGCCAGTACAATTTCACGGGTTTATTTCCGATGCCGCGCAATTGCCCGAACCCTTGCCCGCATTGCGGCAAACTTTAGAAACGCTGCTCGGTGAATTGGCAGCGCAATCTGCGGTAAGTTTACATTTGAAATTCAAGACCCGCGGCTGGCGATGGCGCATTAGCGAAAACTATTCAAGATGAATTTGGTTTTGAGCCGCTGCGTGTCGATTTGTTAAATCCGACGCCATTTTATTTTTATATGGTGGCGCAGTCTGGTGAAGAAATCCCCCCTAACCCCCCTTTTACAAAGGGGGGGACAGACGCAGTTTCTTCTGTGCAAAAGGAGGCAGAAGAGATTGTGAACCCCCCTTTGGAAAAGGGGAGCAGGGGGGATTTCTTTCCGATTCCATTGCCGGAATCATTGGATAAAGCGGGATTGCAGCGGGCAATTGAAGCAACAATTAAACGCTTTACGCCCGGTGTATTGCGCACCATTGCATTGTATACGCCAGCGAATACGAATGACGGCGGGCAATACAGTTTATTGCAGCAGGCATTGCAAGAACATTTCAGTGTGCGCGAAACCGATTTAATCAGTGGTCAAGTGCCAGAAGATGCAGATTTGTTAATGGTGATTGCGCCAGAAAATCTGGATGTCAAACAGCAATTTGCAATTGATCAATTCCTGATGCAGGGCGGCACAGTCATTATTGCTGCCTCCAGTTTTAATGTTGATCTCGGTGGCGATGGGATTACCGCCGCGCATCATGCAACCGGTTTGGAACATTGGTTCGGTGCGTTGGGACTGCGTCTGGAGCCGTCGCTGGTGCTTGATCCGCACAACACGCCGTTTCCGATTCCAGTGGAGCGCGAGGTCGGCGGTTTTGCGGTGCAGGAAGTGCAAACGCTTGATTATCCGTACTTTGTCGATGTGCGCGGCGATGGATTGATGAGCGCCAGCGCGGGTATCACTGCGAATCTTGAGCAACTCACGTTGAATTGGGCATCGCCGCTGGAAGTAGATGCTGCGCCGAATGCGTCGCGCACGGTGATGCCGTTGTTGCAAAGTTCGACCGAAGCCTGGACGAGCGATTCGGAGCAGATGCAGCCGGATTTTGAGACGGATGGAGCGCTGGGTTTTCCTCGCGGTAACGATAGCGGACCGAAATTGTTGGCGGTGGCAATTGAAGGGCAGTTTCAATCGCCGTTTGCGGAAATCCCCCTAACCCCCCTTTGTCAAAGGGGGAAATGCGGAAATCCTTTAACAACGGAGGAAATGCGGATGACGACACTGCGCCAGCGGATGAAACAGCGCGGGAGAAAACGCCGCCAGTGATTTCTGGTGTGGTGGAAATGTCACCAGCAACTGCGCGGTTGATTGTGATTGGGTCAGCGAGTTTTCTCAGCGATACGGCGATCAGTTTGGCCAGTGAAGCGACGCAGAGCCGTTATCTTAAATCATTGGAATTTATGCAGAACGCAGTGGAATGGGCGCTGGAAGATCGCGGATTGTTGAGTTTGCGCGGACGCGGTCAATTCAGTCGGTTGCTGATGCCGCTCAGTCCGCAAGGGCAAATGCTGTGGGAAACGTTGAATGATCTGTTGGCGCTGGGTGGATTGGCGTTGGTGTATGGGCTGGCGCGGTGGATGCGGGTTCGGCGCGAACGGATGCAGGTCGCACTGCTGCATGAAGTGTCGGTTGAAAAACTTGTTAATGATCAGCGGGAAATATGATGACCGCTAAAAATTGGCAACTGAATCAATCGTTTATGTATTTAACTGCGTCACTCCTAAGACGCTATAGTTATGCAGCATCTTGTGGAATAGTAAAGCGCCGCAAGTTGTCCTCTCGACGTTTGTTCACACAGGAGATCGGTCTTTATGTTCGACAGTACCATGATCGAACTTTCACGCTGGCAGTTCGCCAGCACTGCGTTGTATCACTTCCTTTTTGTTCCGCTGACGCTCGGTTTGTCGTGGATTTTGGTCATCATGGAAAGCGTGTATGTGATGACTGGGCGCGAGATTTACCGCGATATGGTCAAGTTTTGGGGCAAATTATTCGGCATTAACTTTGCCCTCGGTGTCACCACCGGCTTAACGATGGAATTCCAATTCGGCACCAATTGGGCGTATTACAGCCATTATGTTGGCGACGTGTTTGGCGCACCGCTGGCAATTGAAGGCTTGATGGCGTTCTTTTTGGAATCGACCTTCATCGGCTTGTTTTTCCTCGGCTGGGAACGCCTGAGCAAGCGCCAGCATCTGGGCGTTACTTTTAATGGCGTTCGGCTCCAACCTCTCCGCGCTGTGGATTTTGATTGCCAACGGCTGGATGCAAAATCCGGTTGGCGCAGAATTCAGCTTTGAAACCATGCGCATGGAAATGACCAGCTTTGCCGAATTGGTCACAAATCCGGTCGCGCAGGTCAAATTCGTCCACACCGTCGCTGCCGGTTATGTCACTGCGTCGATGTTCGTGCTCGGCATCAGCGCGTGGTACATGTTGAAAGGGCGCGATCTCGCCTTTGCCAAACGCTCGTTTTCCGTCGCCGTCGGCTTTGGCATGGCGTCGATTTTGTCGGTGATTTTGCTCGGCGATGAATCCGGTTATGAGGTCGGCGACATTCAACGGGTGAAATTGGCGGCGATTGAAGCGGAATGGGAAACCGAACCTGCGCCAGCGGCATTTACCGTGTACGGCAATCCCAACAACACCGATCAAGAAACCCACGACGCGATCAAAATCCCGTGGCTGCTGGGTTTGATCGCCACCCGCTCGCTGGATACGCAAGTCAAAGGTTTGAAAGAATTAATGGCGGAGCATGAAGTGCGGATTCGCAGCGGCATGATTGCGTATTCCTATCTGGAACAACTGCGCGGTGGTGCAGATACGCCGGAAAATCGGGCGGAATTTGCAAAACATAAGGCGGATTTGGGCTACGGGCTGCTGCTGAAGCCTTACATCGAAAATCCCGCGCAAGCCAGCGAGGAGCAAATCCAACTGGCGTGAAAGATTCCATTCCTGAAGTCGCGCCGATTTTCTGGGCATTTCGCGTGATGGTGGGCGCAGGCGTGTGGATGTTGCTGCTGCTGGTGCTGGGATTTTATTTCAACGCCAAGCGCGTGATTCAACAGCAACGCTGGCTGCTGTGGCTATTTCTGCTGAGTATTCCTGCGCCGTGGATCGCAGTGGAAACGGGTTGGTTTGTGGCGGAATTCGGACGCCAGCCGTGGGCGATTGGTGAAGTGCTGCCGACCAGCATCGCGGTCTCCAGCCTGACGACAAATGATTTGATTATCAGCATTTCCGGCTTCCTGATTTTCTACACCACGTTGTTTATTATCGAAATGTTCCTGATGATTAAGTTTGCGCGGTTGGGGCCGAGTTCGCTGCACACTGGGCGTTATCACCACGAGCACAACAGCGAACACGCAGGCGGCATGACGCCAATCACTGCGCCGCAGAAACCAATCGAATAAGCCGGAGGAATTCTGATGATTCTCGATTACGAAACACTGAAATTTGCGTGGTGGGTGTTGGTCGGCGTGCTGTTTATCGGCTTCGCTGTGACCGACGGAATGGATATGGGCGTCGGTACGCTGCTGCCGTTTTTGGGCAAAACCGACGACGAGCGCCGCGTCATCATCAACACCATCGGTCCGCATTGGGACGGCAATCAAGTGTGGTTAATTACCGCTGGCGGCGCGATTTTCGCAGCGTGGCCGCTGGTTATGCCGCAGCATTTTCCGGCTTTTATTTCGCCATGCTATTGGCGTTATTCGGATTATTTTTCCGTCCAGTCGGCTTTGATTACCGCAGCAAAATCGCTAATAAACATTGGCGCAATGCGTGGGATTGGGGCTTATTTATCGGCGGCGCAGTTCCCGCGCTGGTATTCGGCATTGCATTCGGCAATTTATTGCAAGGCGTACCGTTTCATCTCGATGATTTCCTGCGTCCGTATTACAGCGGCAGCTTTTTAGGCTTACTCAATCCATTTGCACTGCTCGCTGGCTTCATTAGCCTCGGCATGTTGGTCATGCACGGCGCAATTTGGTTGCAACTGCGCACTGCCGAACCGATTGCCGAACGCGCCAAAGGTGTCGCCAAACAAGTCGGTTTAGCCACCATCGCTGCGTTCGCATTGGCGGGCATTTGGCTGGCGACCGGCATTGACGGATTCCGCGTGGTCTCGATGCCAGAATTGGGCGCAACGCCAAATCCGCTGACGAAAGAAGTAGTGCAGGAAGCTCATGCGTGGTTGGCGAATTACAGCAATTACCCGTTAACAATGCTGCTGCCGCTGCTCGGATTTGCTGGATTAGGATTAGGCGTTTTGGCTTCAATGGCAAATCGTCCCGGCTGGGGTTAGTTGCCAGCAGTTTGGGTTTAAGCGGCGTTATTCTCACCGCTGGCGCCACGATGTTTCCATTCATTATGCCGTCGAGCACCAATCCTAATAGCAGTTTAATTGCATGGGATGCGGTATCGAGTCATTTAACCCTGAGCGTCATGTTCTGGGCGGCAGTGATTTTTGTGCCATTGATTTTAATTTATACCACTTGGACTTACGCCATGATGTGGCGGCGTGTCACGGTGGAAGAAATTCAAGCACAGGATCATCTCGCGTATTAACCACAATCTAAATGCAGCGATGAATAAATCAATCATTGCTGCATTTTTTGTTGATATTTAGAGGGTTTTTTATGTGGTATTTCGCATGGTTATTGGGCGTATTGCTGGCGCTTGCGTTTGGTATTATTAACGTCATGTGGTACGAATCCGAACAATGTCCCGGTGGTATCTCTAAAGACGATGAAGCGGCACATTAACCGCAATTCTTTAGCGTCACACTACAACACAGTGTGACGCGGAGCAAAAGCAATGAAACCCATGCTAACTCCACGACCGACTGGCGCATTTATTGGTGCATCTTGGGCAGCATTATTTATTGGTGTGCTCACCTATCTTGCTGGGCTATGGAATGCGTCAATGTTGCTTAATGAAAAAGGCTATTACTTCACGCTCTTGATGTATGGCTTATTTGCAGCAGTGTCATTACAAAAATCAGTGCGTGACCGGCTGGAAGGCATTCCCGTTACTGGCATTTATTTTGGGCTGTGTTGGCTTTCTTTAGGGCTGGCAATTCTGCTGCTGGCGATTGGATTATCAAATGCAACCTTTTCAACCAGCGAAAAAGGTTTTTATGCGATGTCGTTTATTCTTAGTCTGTTTGCCGCAGTTGCAGTGCAAAAAAACATCCGCGATACCGCATCATTTCCCGAAGAGCCGCCGCATTCATCAGACGGCAGCATTTAATTCTTAATTCCCGCTTTTTCACTTCACTATTAAAAATAACCATGATTGAGATTGAATACATCGTGAAAGACAACAACGGCATTGAACGCTTTCGTACTCAAGATAAAAAAGCTGCCGACGCCTATGATCGCATGTTGGAAAATGCCCAACGGCTCGCGCAATTGTTGCGCACTGATGCCGTATTGCCGACATTATCCGAAGCAGATATGGAAGAGTTAACAATCTATCTTGCGCGTAATGCGTCAACGGTGGAGCGTATCTTAAAAGGAAAAGCAATCGAAACGCATTCAACGCCGATGGCAGATAGCGAGAGCACTTAATATGCCGCAAATGGATAAAAAGACGCTGGCAAAATTGCGCTGCGAATTGCGCTGGGAAAGTGCTATAGCGAAACACCGTGATTGTTTTAATACGCCGCGCCTCAATTTGTGGCGGGATTTTTTCCCGCCGCAATTAGAAAACGATTTAATGGGGCGCTCGCTCGGCGAGCAAACGCACTATTCATTTGCGCCCGGTGAATTGGTGGAACCAATGAATTCGCGCCAGTATTTTCGGCTCAAACCCCACCAATTTAATCAGCGATTTGGCAATAAAGGCTTGATTCCGCAACGCAATGGACGTTTTTATCCACGCGGCATGTTGCAGGAATTGTCCACAATTTTTGCCCAAGATTGTCATCCGTTTCGCCTGATTGCTGGTGCGGCAGCGGAAGCGGAATTTTATGCCGATTTGAATCATCCGCTGGCAAGCTATCCGCTTGATTTACAAGTCACAATCACTGGAATTTGGGCGCAGGGCGAGCAGCGCGGCGGGCGCAGTCAGGATGTCGCGGCGTTGTTGACCGCCAACGGTCCGGGAATGCAGACACGCTGGCGCGACCAACCGACTGATTTTTGGTCAGATATGCCGTTTATGCGCCGCGATTGTCGCTCCGATCTGGCGTTTTATGACCAGCCGCGTTTGATTGCACATCTCGATCAAACGGCGCAGGATGAGTTGGCGGCGCTGCATGGGCAATTGCTCGCACCAAACAGCCAAGTGCTTGATTTAATGAGCAGTTGGCAAACACATTTGCCGGAAGAGTTGGCGCTTGCCGAATTGGTGGGGCTGGGCATGAATGCGGCAGAATTGGACGCCAATCCGCGTTTAACCGAACGCGTGGTGCACGATCTCAACGCGATGCCGCAATTGCCATTTGCTGCCGCGCAATTTGATGCAGTGATTTGTAGTTTGTCGATTGAATATCTGATTGAACCAATTGCGGTATTACGCGAAGTGGCGCGAGTATTAAAACCCGGCGGTGTTTGCGTAATTGGTTTTTCTAATCGCTGGTTTCCAACCAAAGCTATTCAATTATGGGAAGGGATTCACGAGTTTGAGCGCCCGGGTTTAATACTGGAGTATTTTCTCGCTGCGGGCGGTTTTACTGAATTGGAAACCTTCAGTGTGCGCGGATTACCGCGTCCGGCAAATGATAAATACGCCGATCAAATGGCGCTGTCCGATCCAATTTATGCGGTATGGGGACGACGTTCGGCGGATTAATTGCCGTCACGCTGGCGCAATTAGGTCATCTATTTCTGCGATTTGAATTAAACGGTTTAAGTCGCGCACCGTGATTTGATTGCCCAGCACTTGAATGACACCCTGTTCGCTCAACGCTTTAATCACCCGCGAAAACGTTTCCGGTTGCACCGATAGCCGCGACGCCAACACGCTTTTCCGCACTGCCAATTCAATCTGCATCTGCCCCGGCTCGCGTTTGGCAACCAAATAACGCGCCACGCGACTGGTCGCCGTGTGCAGCGTCAAATCATCAATTTCGCCAATCAAACCGCGCAGCCGTTGACTCAACACGCCGAGCAATTGAAAACAGGTGTCCACCGAATCGCGCAACATGCTGGCGAAATCAGCGGCGTCGATGGCGAGCAATTGCGATGGACACAGCGCCGCAGCGCAGACTGGATAACGCGGCGCGTTGAGAAAAACCAACGCTTCGGCAAAGGTTTGACCGGGGTTGACGATCTCAATCACCTTTTCGCCGCCGTCAGCCGCCAACCGAAATAACCGCATTTGCCCGGACAGCAGCAAATAAAAGCGCGTTGCTGCATCGTCTTGATAAAACAGCATTTGTTCGGCATCCAGCATCACGCGGCTGGCGTGGAGACTGACTCGCGCCAATTGCGCTGCATCCAGCCGCGAAAACAGTGTGCCTCGGCGCAATTCGTCGATCATGCCGTAAGCTGCCGATTCAGCCAGTGAATTGATTCTGCAACCGTTGTTGCCAATTCCTGCGCTGGGCGCGGTGGACGCTGGCGCATGATGACGTGCAGATTGCGCTCGCGGGCGACGATCAATTTGGCAGCAGTTGCGTCGCCGCCGCTGTTTTTACACACAATCGTGTCGATGTTGTGCGCGGTGAATAATTCCCGTTCGCCAGCCAAGTCGAATGGTCCCCGCGCCAGCAATATCTGCGACGCAGGAAAATGCAGCAGCGGATCGGGCGCAGTGACGACGCGAATCAACAACCAAATGTCGGGCAATTCCGCAAATGGCGCGAGTTCCTGCCGCCCGACCGCCAGCAACACGCGCTGCGCTCCGTTTGCAATCAACGCGGCTCGCGCTTCCGCCCAATCTGTTACCAATTCCCAGCGATCTTCCGGCGCAGCAATCCACGCTGGGCGCTCCAAACGCAGCAATGGCACTTTCGCTGCGCGGCAACTTTCCAACGCATTCCACGTCATCGCGGCTGCGAACGGATGCGTCGCATCAATCACCGCATCAATCCGCTGCTCGCGCAAATAGGTCGTCAGTCCGGCGACGCCGCCAAACCCGCCGCTACGCCATTCACCAGCGGGAATGCGCGGTTGCGCGGTGCGCCCCGCCAGCGACGTGATGACCCGTAAATCATCGCAGGGCGCGAGTGCCTCGCCAGCGCGTAGGCTTCAGTCGTGCCGCCGAGAATTAAAAGATGCTTATTAATCAATTGCTTACTCGGTTATTGCCAACTCAAACCCAGCGCCAGCGCCAGCGGATAACACACCAAAATCAGCGTCAACGCCCGCTGCAAATCCGTCGCGTCAAGCTCGGCAGGCCACGCAGAATTGCCGATAAACCGCTCATTGACCACTTGCCCGTTGCGCCACACGGGACCGAGTAAACGCACCCGCAATGCGCCGCACAAGCGGCTTCGCTCCAGCCGAATTCGGACTCGGCAGCAGCGCGTGATCGCGCCATGCCGTGCGCAGCGCCAGCAGCGGATGTAACCGTAACAACGCAGCAGCAGTCGCAATCACCAGCACTGAGAGTCGCGCTGGAAGCCAATGAATGAAATCGTCAGATCGCGCTGCTGCCCAGCCAAAATCTTGATAACGTTGATTTTGATAGCCGATCATCGAATCGAGCGTGGAAATAACTTTGACCGCCAGCAGCCCCGGCAAGCCAAATAAACACAGCGCCCACAGCGGTGTCAGCACTGCGTCAGTGAGATTTTCCGCCAGACTTTCAATCGTGGCGCGGACAATGCCGTCACGCTGCAACGGCGCGGTATCGCGCCCAACTAATTGTGTTAATTGATTTCGCGCTGCGGGCAGATCGTCCAAATTGCGGAGTACGCGCCGACCTTGTTCTAACAAATCGCGCAAACACAGCAGGCTGTAAGCCAGATATAAATCCCACAGCAGCGCGAGCTGCGGATGAATCCACGCGGCGCCAGCACGAATGCCCAGCCATACGGCGAACACTGCGCTGATTACCAGTAATCCATGCGCGATACCGCCCCAGCGTTCGTTCCAACCGCGAGCGAAAAATTGCCGTTCAATCAATGCGCTCAGATCGCCAATCAGCCGCACTGGATGCAGTCGATAGACCGGATCGCCAAAGGTGAGATCAAGCAAACAAGCGAATAAAATTAAGCTCATGGCGGCACACTCAGGATGCTGATGGTGCTGGACGGAAACGTCGCGGAAAAGCTGCGTCGTACAATTTGGACGTGGTGGTGCTGGCGCGTAATCGTGCTCCGAGCGCCGGACTCACTAAAATCAACGCTTGACGGTCAATTTGTGCGGCGCGGCATTGCGCGCATGTCGATCAAGGTTCCGCGCAACACCACTTCATCTGGCCAAGTGCTTTGTGGACGATGACGATCGGCGCGTTTCTGCCCAGCCTGCTGCGATTAACTGCGCAACCACGGCATCAATTCGTTCAATCGACAGGAAAATGCACAATGTGCAGCCGTGCGCGGCGAGCGATGCAAAGGATTCACTTTCCGGCATTGCGGTTCGTTCAGACAGCCGCGTGAAAATCAACCGTTTGCGTGAGTTCGGCAGCGTCAAACATTCACCGGCAGCGGCAGCAGCGGATGCCATTGCTGAGGACACGCCAGAGACAATACCAACCGGAATTCCCGCTGCATCGAATGGTCGCGCCAGCTCGGCAACCACGCCGTATAACGTTGGATCGCCAGTTTGCAGCCGCACCACCACTGCGTGGCGCTGGGCGCGATCCAATAACCATGCAGTGACTTCTGCCAACGCCATCGTTTTAGAATCAGTGATTTCACATTCCGGTTTTGCCCATTGCAAAACAGTTTCCGCCACCAATGAACCGGTATACAAAATGGCATCCGCTTCAGCGAGTAATCGCGCACCGCGTACCGTAATCATGTCCGGCGCACCAGGACCGGCTCCAACAAACCACACCTTACCCATGTTCGGCGCTCCGTTGTAATTAAAGAAGTTTTCAGTGACCGTTGTATTTTTGGCTGATCACTGCTAACTGACAACTGCCAACTTTTTTCAACTGCGTAACTTTTATGACCAATACTCATTGTGATCTTTATTTTGATGGAACGCTGATGGCGGGTACTGATCCTGCGCTCGTGCGCCAGCAACTTGCAGCGTTATTCAAACTCGATGCGGCGGGCGTGGAGCGATTGTTTAGCGGGCAGCCGGTGTTGGTACGCGCCGATGCCGATGCCGCGACCGCCGCAAAGTTTGAATTGGCATTTGCCCGCATCGGCGCAGTGTTGCAGTTGATGCCAATTGCCGCAGTGGTGGAGGAGACACCAACACCAGTTGCGCCAGCCGTCACTGAAAAAGCCGTTGATCGCGCCAATCCGCGTTTCATTGACGCGCCGGAAGTGTTGACGGTGCTGCCGCAAGAAGGCTTTATCGAGCAGGAGGCGGTCGTTAACATGTCAGCATTGGATACCAGTTATTTAAGTCTCGTGACGGAAACCAATTGGAGTCTCGAAGACTGCCAAATTCCCATCACGCCAGCGCCAATCGCCGATCTCAGTCACCTCTCGCTTGCTGCGATTGATTCCACCACTCCCAAACGAAAAGACAGCGAAGAATTATGAGCACAGATTTTGACCATATCGTCATCGGCGCAGGCATCAGCGGTCTTGGTGCGGCGCATTTTTCCGCTCGGCGAGGTTTATCGACGTTGGTGTTGGAAGCCAGCGACCGCGTCGGCGGTTGTCTCAACAGCCCGCATTTCGCCGCGCTTGATAATTTTTGGGTCGAAGCTGGCGGTCACACTTGCTTTAACAGCTACGGCAATTTGCTGACCATTTTGGACGATCTCGGCTTAACTGCGCAGGCACAAGCCAAAGTCAAGGTCGGTTATTCGTTGTGGAAAGGCGGCAAGCGGCGGTCGATTGTGTCGGCGCTGCATATTTTCGAGGCACTGCGCTCCATTCCGCGCTTGTTTACTGCGCCGAAAGACGGACGCAGCGTCGCTGATTATTACGGCAGCGTGTTGGGTCAACGCAATTATCGGGATTTGCTGCGTCACGCTTTCGCTGCCGTCATTTGCCAGCCAGCCGACGATTATCCGACCGAGGCGCTGTTTCGCCGCAAACCGCGTCGCAAAGACATGATTAAAGCGTTCACCTTCGCCGAAGGTTTGGCGACGATTGCCGAAGCAATTGCGGCGCAACCCGCAATTACGGTGCGCACCAGTCAGCGCATCAGCGGAATTGTCAGTGATGGCGACGGGTTTCGCGTTGAAATCGAAAATGGCGACACGCTGCGCTGCGGTCATCTCACGCTCGCCGTGCCGCCGGATATTGCCGCCAGTCTGCTGCCGGCAGGTTTTGAAACCGCGCAAATGTTGGTTAAAAACATTGGCATGGCGGAAATTGAAACGCTGGTGCTGGTGTTTCGTGCAGCGGATGTAGCACTGAAACCGCTCGCCGGATTGATCGCAGTGGACGATGCGTTTTATTCAGCGGTATCGCGGGATTTTCTGCCTGATGACCGTTATCGCGGTTTTGCCTTTCATTTCCGCCCCGGCGTGCTGTGCGAAGAAGCGCAGATTGAACATGCCTGCGCAGTGTTGAACGTTTCTCCGCAGCGCATCGCTGCGCACACGCAGATTCATAATCGGCTGCCAGCGTTGCGTTTTGGGCATGTTGACGTGGTGCAACAACTGGATGCGGCGCTCGCTGGCAAGCGTCTCGGTGTAACGGGCAACTGGTTTTTCGGAGTGTCGATTGAAGATGCGTTGACGCGCAGTCAGGCAGAAGTGACGCGGCTGTTTGGCGATTGATTCGACGGCATTTTTAATTCCAGAGTGCGCAATTCAGCAGAGGTATTGAGATTGATAAACGCATTGGGTCGGTCGCTGAAATCGACCCATGCCACGCGCTGCCGAGCGTACCAAGTGCCCACTTTTCGCTCACCGCTGGCGAGGTATTCGCGCAAATCCGCCGCCAGTGCCACCGGCAATAGCGCGTGTAATGGCTGGCGCTGGCGACCGAGAGTTGCAACCGCCAGCGTCGCCTGTTCCGTGATCACTGCCTGCGCCAGCCGCTGCCCTAAATCCACCGGTGAATGCGGCGTATCGCAGGGCATCGTCAATAACCACGCAGTTTGCGCCACTGTCATCGCGCTCAAAATCCCCGCCAACGGTCCGGCAAAATCCGCTATTTCATCCGTCACCACCGGAAAACCGTAGGCGGCATAACGCGCCACATTGCGATTGGCGCTAATCAGCAGCGTCGTCACCTGCGGCTTCAGCGCCGCAATTGCCCATGCCACCAGCGGGCGATTCGACAACAACATCAATCCCTTATCGCGTTCATCCATGCGTCGCGCCCGCCCGCCAGCGAGAATCACGCCAGTAATCGCTGACGGCAGCGGTGCAGTTGCCGTCATCATTCGCAAAAATCCCGCTTATTCAAAAATGATTCGCGCATTCAGCGGCTGAATCGGGCGATTGTTGGGATGCCCCATCACCTGCGCAAACTGGTGAATCTGCGCTGCCGACGCCGTGACCGGATGTTTCATCACCAACCAAGTTACGCCTTCAGTGCACGGCGGCGTGGTCAGCGAGCCAGTAAACCGATAATAATTACGATCTTGCGGCAGCAACGCCTCAGCGGAAGCGCGAGTGGTCAAATGCGTTTCCTCATCAACATGCGCAGGCATCGCCGACCAGGGCACGGTCAACGCCAGATTTTCCGCACCTTCTTGGAACATCACGGCAATGACTGCGAGATGACCTTCAGCATCGACATGTACCAAATGCGCTTCCATTGGGAATTCTTTTCCCCCAATATGATTTTCACTCGGCGTGTGAAAATGGTATTGCTTGAGCATGTATTCGTGACCGTCGAGCGTAATTGAACTGCCCATCTCGTAATTGATTTGAATCGTGTGACCATTATTGATTTCATCATCTCCATCCGGGCGATAATGAAAATCAATCGGCGGCAATTGCTGATCGACCATGTGCGTTAAATCAATTGGCGTCTGCGCTTTGCCATTCTGACAGGTGCTAAAATGCGAATCGAGTTCGCCCCAGTGCTCAGGACCTTCTGCGCCGGAATAATCCCAATGCGCACCGTGTCCAGCAAATGCAAATCCACTGCCTGCTAACAATGTTAAACTAATGAGTGTCGTTTTTTTCATCATCTGCGCTCTCATAAAAAACAACGAATAACCGCGTAAAGGTCAGTTTTTATCAGGTTAATACAATCGTAAAAAGGTGGTCATGCGTGACCGATTCTAGCACTTGATTATTTGTCTGGATAGAAGTATTTTGTGTTGTGCGTTTAAGTCAATAGATTACAAAAAAGTTCACCAAAATAATGCAGTACACATTAAATTGCCGGTAGCGCGTGACTGCGCAAATTGGTTTTAACTAGGTTAATAGGTAATTCTAAATGTCAGATAGTCTCGATCAATTAAACGCACGTTTACTGCAATTCGCCCACGAACGGGATTGGGAACAATTTCACACGCCAAAAATTTAGTGATGGCGCTGGCAGGCGAAACTGGTGAACTGTTAGAACATTTTCAATGGCTAACCGCAGCGCAAAGCGCAACATTGAGCGATGAAAAAAAGCAGCAAGTCGCGCATGAAATGGCGGATATTCTGCTGTACCTGATTCGCTATCTGAGCGATTAGATATTGATTTAATCGCTGCGGCAAATGAAAAAATCGCCATTAACGCAGTGCGCTATCCAGCAGAAAAAGTGCGTGGTGATGCGCGGCGAGCAGGAGAATACGACGACTGATTGAATGCCAAAATCATCATAAACTCCAAAACGAGTCAACGGAAGGAGATTCTTTTTTTATTTTTAAATACGATTGACGCGCTTTTTTATCAATTCTAATTGCATTAGAAAGTGACCTGTATTGCTGTAACAGCCAAGCAAGTTCTACTTTCAATGCTTGATCAGAAGCTAAACCCGTGTTTGATGTAAATCTCGCGCAATAACATTAAAGGCATCTACAACTATTGGATCAAAATGACGACCGCGATCACGATGCAGAATTGCCATTGCATCATTGAACTCCATAGGCGCTTTATAAGGACGACGCGAAGTGAGTGCATCGAATACGTCAACAACGGCAAAGATACGCGCATTAAATGGAATTTCATCGCCTTTAAGACCCTGCAAATAACCACTGCCGTCGTATTTCTCATGGTGATATTCCACGACCTCGCGGGCTCCCATTAACCATGCTGAATGGGCAATGATTTCTACGCCAAGCAACACATGGGTTCGCATAATCGCAAACTCTTCCGCAGTGAGTTTGTCGGGTTTAAGCAAAATGTTGTCGCTAATCCCAATTTTTCCGACATCATGTAAAAAAGCCCCAGCGATTAAACGATGAATATCAAAAGGATTTAATTTTAGAGCCTCTGCTAAACGAATCGCATAAATGGTGACGCGGTAATTGTGGCTATTGGTATCAGAATCGCGTTTAGCAATGGCGCTGCCTAATACCGCCATCAATTCTGTGTTACCCTGAAGCAAATCATCAGACAACTTCATTAGATCGCGGTTAGTGAAATAATCAGCGGGTAAAGCACAATGGATGTGGCAAATACTACAATAACAACCAATAACAAAATATGCACAACATCATTGCGAATACTGCGCAGCGTAATATCATCAACCTGATATAAACCTTCAAAATATCCAGCTAACTGCTTGGCTATTTTTGAGCGGAAGCAATACCTGCATATAAATTTTGGAATGGATATAAAACTTGTTATATTGCACCGTGTTTTCAAGCGGAAATGAATGTGTATATTGCTTTAGTTCTGCTTCAATTAATTTTGCTTCGGGTTTCGTTTGCTCTAAAAATTTTTGTTTAGAGGCGTCGTATAATTCAATAACGATGAAATGCTGTTGCAAAAATCAGCAACTTTTAGTTGAATTTTTTGTAAAATATCGGCATGCGTTTGGTCAATCAGATTGAAATGATCAAGAATATCAATGGTAAAGGTGCTTACTTCTTGCGTTGCGAGCTTTAACACCCGATCATCAACTTTTTTCATTTCAAAATAGAAAACAATTCCGCCAATCAGCAGTGAAAGTACAATCCAACCACTGAATAACCGCAGTAAAACTCTGGTGTGTATACTAAATTCCATCGCAGTATCGCAGTAATAATTTCATCTGTAATTAGATTCATGTATTTAATGCAACTGAATTAATTTCAGGCGTAAGTTGCTCGGATTTAAATAGTTCAATCCAAAAACAACTCCCCTGATTAACTGTGCTTTCAAAACCGATTTTTCCGCCCATTGCATCAATGAGACTTTTACAAATTGATAATCCAATTCCAGTACCTTCAATTATTGATTGTTCCGCTGAAAAGCGATGAAAAGGTTGGAATACTTCAGTGTGATGTTCCAGTGGAATGCCAACGCCAGTGTCGGCGATACTAATTCGTGCTTGATTACCTTGATACGCACAATCAATTTTAATTTGACCGCCATCACGATTGTATTTTACAGCATTCGATAATAGATTGAGTAATACCTGTTTCAGTCGCCTTTCGTTCGCTTGTAGCCATAATTCTTGACTGACACATCACGGTAAATAGTAATCTGGCGTGCTGCGGCAGCGGGATGTGACAGCCCAATAACTTCATCAAGCAGCGGTAAAAATGCTACGTTTTCGAGATGTAAATCCAATAGTCCCGATTCAATACGCGCTAAATCAAGCACTTCATTAATTAAATTGAGCAAATGGTGTCCGCTATTCAGAATGTGATTTACTGCTTCGCGCTGTTGCATGACAATGAATTAGGAGCACCTAAATCAAGCATCTGCGCAAAACCAATAATGATATTTAATGGTGTGCGCAATTCGTGGCTCATGGTAGATAAAAACTTGCTTTTGGCGTCGCTGGCAGCGAGCGCAGCTTGATGCGCTTGTTTGAGTTCAGCAAGCAAGGTTTGACGTTCGGTAATGTCACGGGCAATGCCGAGAACGCCGAGCAATTTGTGCCCATCCGTTGACCAAACAGTTTTTACCGTTGCCCACAGCGCCCGATGACCGTCACTACGGTAAGTAATCCACTCTTCGCACAGAATAGGCGTGGCGCTTTCAGCGGCAATTTGATCGTCAGCGCGAAACTGCGCAGCAACTTCTGCGGGAAAAAATCCGCATCCGTTTTGCCAATAACTTCGGTAATTGATGCACCCATCATTTTGCTGAATTCGCATTGCATGATAAAAATACGCCATTGGAATCTTTCATCCACACTGGATCGGGAATTGCTGCGATTAATGATTCTAATTGACGCGCTGCCGTTCAGAACGATCTAATGCTTCTGTCACCATCCAGGTTAATTCTTTCACGCTGCGTTCGGCGCGATCTTGTTCAGTAATATCCAAAAAGCTCCATACACGACCAACGATGGTAGTGCCAATTCGCTGCGGATGCGAAAACCGCGCAAATATGCGCCCGTCAATAAACGTCAGTATCATGAGAAATCAATTCTGGTTGTGCATATAATGTCTGCACTTTTTCTAAAAAATGCTGCGGAGATTCCAATTGTTCCAATACGTGCGCTAGAAAGAGCTGATCGTCTTTATTATCTAATAACAAATCTGGAATGCGCCACATTTCTACAAAGCGTTGATTAAACGATACGACTTGACCTTGTGTTTGATTACCAAAATGCCGTTATCGTTGCTTCTAGCGTCGCTTCAGTTAATGACAGCGCATTCACTAAACTCTCTTGCGCAGCATTGGCACGGTGGAGTGCGCGTAATAATCCCCAAACTGGAAAAAATACCAGTGCGCCCACAATCAATAGAATAATACGCAGCGTCCATAGATTTTCAGCGTGTTGCGGCCAGCCGCCGTGTGGAATTGCGGCCAATTGCCATGCGCCATAAGGTAATGAAACTTCTGTCAGTACTGGCGCAGTTTCAAACACTTCAGTAGAACCAAAAAACACCGATCCCCATGCTTCGCCATCATTCCGCGCTCGAATGGCGATGTCTAATTCCAGCGTCTCATCCAATAAACCGCTGTCTTTATAGAGCTTTTCGCAGTGAATCACGGTAGAACTCAAACCCCAAAATACCTCTTTTGCGGTTTCAGTATCTAAATAAATTGGAATTCTGGCAATGAAACCACAGCCGCCTTGTATCAATTTAATTGGACCGTTGAGTATAATTTTTCGAGTGCGTTGCGCCAATGCAACCGCAGGATATTGATTCGGAAGAGTGCGATAATCTAAGCCAATGGCTAATTCATTACCTTCAATTGGATACATCATCCGAATGATTAAATCAGGCGCAGCGGAAATATTTTTTAGTCGGGAATGACCTTCAAATAGCGTTTTCATTGCCCGTGTAAAACGCTTCTGATCGAGATTAGGATCGGCTGCAACAACTGCAACCAAAGCCTTCACTAATTGCATATCACTGATTAAATTGCTTTCTAAACGGCTTTCCACTATTTCAAGACGATCTTGCACCGAATGGCGTATCACTTCGGCGTGACGATGGTCATTAACGCGCTCAATAAAAAATGCTGCCAACGCCAATCCTATCGCAAGTAAAAATAATGCAGTGCTACTTAATGTGTTGTTGTAATTACTCATTCAGTGCTGCGTCGCTTTAGCCAATCAATGAGTTCCGCCGCAGGCATGGCTTTCGCAATCAGCCAGCCTTGCACCAAATCGCAACCTAAACCGCGCACTAAATCCAGATCAGTTTGCGTTTCTACACCTTCAGCAACAGTAGAAAGATTGAGTTTGCGTGCCATATTAATACTGGCAGCGAGAATAGCGCGTACTGCGGGGCGCTCACCTGCGCCCTGTACAAAACTGCGGTCAATTTTCAATTCACCAAAGGGAATACGCTGCAACTGCTCCATTGAGGAATAACCTGTGCCGAAATCATCAATTGATAGCTTGAAACCCTTGATGCGCAGGCGCGTGAGCACATCCATTGAAACATCTAAATCGGACAGCAGCGTGGTTTCGGTAATTTCTAAAATTAAGTTTTCCGGCATTAACAAGCTGCTGCTCAGACTATTTTCAATAAACTCCGGCAATTGCAAATCAGATAACCAATTAGCAGAAAGATTAAATGCAATCACCAGCTTAAAACCCGCCGTAAACAATTCATTCGCGCCTTCAAGCGTTTTTGCCAGCAGCACTCGTGATAATGGCGCAATTAATCCCAAATGCTCCGCCGCAGTAATGAATAAATCTGGGCGCACCATTTGCCCATTGCGATGCCATCGCGCCAGCGCTTCAACGCCAATAACTTCTAATGTATTTGCGTCTACTTTGGGTTGAAACATGATGCTGAATTCATCGCCGGCAATACCGTCCAGAAGGTCTTCGCCCATAATTTCTGGCGCGAGCACCGGAATGATTTGATGACTCATTTGCCGCCGTGCTGTTAATAATTCAGTCAAACTTTCGCGGGTTAATGGCTTTTTCACTGCGCCGCGCAGATGCAAGCCTTTTGATCGCGCTAAATCCGCCACCGTATGCAATAACTGCGCATCAACGCCGCTGGCAATAATCAAATCGCCCGGATAATTGACTTGCGCCAGCCGCCGTAAAAATTCGATGCCGTCCATGCCCGGCATTTTCAAATCAGTAATCAACAAATCAATACCGATCACGCCAGCGCGTTCAATTTCCAGCAACGCAGCTTCACCGCTGGCGACGGTCAAAATTTCGGTCACGCCGATTGCCGACAACAGCAGCCCGGTTTGGCGGCGCACAATCACATCGTCATCCACCAGCAACACGCTATAAGGCAAGGATTCGGGTGGCAACGTTGGCGGTAATTCGTGATTGATGACGGGTGATGCCGACACACTCAGTTGTTCGCCCAAGGTTTCCACGTCACCAAGTGCATGTTCTAACTCAGTAAACAGCACTGACACTGCGTCAAGACGTCCGGCATTGGCTGCCGTTTCCAGTCGCTCCGCCAGCCCCGCAAAATGCAGCGCTCCAACCATGCGTGCCGAGGATTTGATTTTGTGCATCAACAGCGCCAGCGCCCGCGCATCCACCGTGCGCAACAACTCTCGCCCCGCAATCAGCTCGGTGCGCACCGTCGAAGTGAATAAATCGACCAGCTCGCGGATTTGTCGTTGACTGAGATTGCCGACAATGCGGGTGATGTGCGCAGTGTCGAGAATGGCGCGATGGTCGGATGCAGCCGGAGTGTGAATCGGCGCAACGGTGTCGTCATGGGTGACGGTGTGCGGCAACCAGTGGGCGATGCGGTCACGCAAGTCTTGGAGATCAACAGGTTTATTCAGCACCTCACTCATGCCGGATGCCATACAACGGGCGCGACTTCTGGCTGGCAAGACGCCGTGATCGCAAGGATCGGCAGATAACCGCCTTGTTCCTGCTCGGCAGCGCGGATCGAACGTGTCAACGCCAAACCATCCATGCCCGGCATATTCAAATCGGTTAATAACAGCGCGTGACCGCCGTCTTTCCATTTCGCCAACGCCGCTGCGCCGTCCGCTGCAATGTCAGCGGTATAACCCAGCAATTCGAGCTGCATCCGCAGCAGCACTTGATTTGCAATGTTGTCCTCGGCAATGAGGATGCGCGGCACGGGTGAAATCCCCCCTGCTCGTGGAGTTGCAGAATCCTTCGGCGAAACTGGAATACTTGACAAGCCCTCTTTTGGCAAAGGGGGGTTGGGTGGATTGATCAAAGAAGTCAATTTTTTAGAACAGGGTGTAGATTTATTGGCGGGCGGATTTTCCACTTGCGTCCGCGTTAATTCTCGAATAACGCGCTGCTGCACCACTTTCAATCGCGCTGCATCGAGAATGCTGGCGTAAGTCATGGTTAACGTTTGCAGAAAATCTACTTCAGCTTGATCGTAACCACCGGGGCGATTGGCTAAACCGACGATGCCCAGTAATTGATCGCCG
The DNA here is from genome assembly GCF_002958735.1 of Chromatium okenii. Taxonomy (GTDB): domain Bacteria; phylum Pseudomonadota; class Gammaproteobacteria; order Chromatiales; family Chromatiaceae; genus Chromatium; species Chromatium okenii_A. Next base: position 93,675 of record NZ_PPGH01000037.1, read on the forward strand.
TTGCGAATGGGCATTCCTAAAAACGCATGAATGACCGGATGCCCCACTGGAAATGGCAAGGCGTGAGCGGCATGATCAAAGTCATTCACGATGACTGCTGCGCCAGCACGCAAAATCGTACCGAATAGATTTTGCAGATTCCGAAATTCCATGCCCTCGACCTGCGCTACTTCCAGCAGTTGCCGAGTCTGATCATTCCACGCAATGCCGCTGATGGCTTGCGGCTTAAAACCGATGCTGCCATCAGGTTTTTCAACTGCTTCCAAAATCAAGCCATGCGCACTTTTAGTCAAAATCAGCAGACCATCCAACAACAACGATGAAGTCGCACTCAAGTCTTGCGTGGCGATGAATTGCGCCAGCGCCTGCCGTTGCAATTCCAATAAGCGCCCCTGCCGTTTTTGCTCACTCAACAGGCGTTTTTGTTCGGTGATGTCAGTACGAATGGAGACATAACGCTCAGGCTGTCCTTGATCGTTGAGAATCGGCGCGATCGTCGCTTGCACCCAGTAAGGTCGCCCATCTTTGCGCCGATTTTGCACTTCGCCCTGCCAAATATGCCCGCTGGTCAGGGTGCGCCACATGCCTTCAAACAGCGCCGGCGGGTGATAGCCGGATTTAATCAGCCGATGATTGCGCCCAATCAGTTCCTCGCGCAGATAACCGCTAACTTCGCAGAACTTCGCATTGACGCTGGTAATCGTGCCGTCAGCACTGGCAATAGAAACAATGGCATGACGATCAATTGCTTTTTTCAAATCGTTCAATTCGCGCCATGCCTGCCGCCGCTGTGCATACACCGTTTCAAAACGCCGAAACTGCCGCGCTCGCGCCATCACGCCAATCACCAGCCATTTCGGAACTACGGGCGTGGTAAAAAACGCCTCGCCATTGCCGTCACAACAGGCCAGCGGATGACCGTTAATTTCTGCGGCAGAGAGCGAAATGACGGCGAGCCGCGCAAAGCGTTTTTGCCGCCGCAGCAGTGCAATGACATCGCTGCCCAAACAGGTCGGCAACGTGGCGTTAATCACGCAGGTTTCCGGTGCAAACGCATCAATTTGTGACCACAGTTCATGCAGATCGGAACCCGCCAGCACTGCGCAGCCGGCTTCGTGCAATATCTGTTGATGTTGTTCCAGTTGCTCTGGCGTATCGAGCAGTAACACGCGATAAGGAACTCTCGGCATCCATGCCACGCCTGCAAGTTCACTGAGCAAGCGCTCCAACGTTATCGGCGGCTCCAGCAGCAGCCGCGCTCCGGCCTGTCGGGTTGCCAATTGCACCGCAAAATCTTCGGTGTCGAGTAATGCCACCACCAGCGGTGAGCATGGCGGCGTCAGCGTGGTTGCTTCCGGCAATAGTGCTCGTAAATCAGCGGCATAGGTGCTCAACCATGCGCTGTCTACCAGTAAAATCGTGTGCACCCGGTTTAAGTGCTGGCGCAGAAATTCCAGTACGGTATGAGCGGGTTGCAGCTCCACGATAAAACCGAGGGTGCGCAGTGCGGTTAATAGTGTAGTTGGCAGCAGTTTGTTGTCTTGAATCGCCACAAACATCCAATTTTGCGGTTGTGCTGGCAACAGCGTTAAATCTAGTTCGCAGATTTGTTGACCTTTTTCCAATAAATTGGCTAAACCCTCCGCCGCTCGTAACACCGGCAGCAGCCGCGACATCAGCGGCGTATCGCGCATGAATTCGCCCAACACGCCAATCAGCGCCTCTGCTCGTCCGATCACTTCGATCCAGCTAGAACCTCGATATTGCTCAAGAATCTGTCGCCCAACTTCAGCCAAGTGCATTCCGTGCTGATGTTCCCAGCCCTGCGTTGAGAGCACTTCAATCAACGCTCGCAAATGTTGTGTCGGAGTCATGGTTAATAGTTTCGGTAAATGCTAGAGGTGGCGCAGTTGATGGAGTTGTCAGTGTGCAGTTTTCAGTGACAACGTTGTTTTGACTGACAACCATCAACTGACAACTTTAATGCGTTGGAATTCTGGTGATGCCGTTAGAAAACAAATCGTTCCGGTTCCACCACGCCAGACAGTACTGGAATGCAGGTTTCAAACAGCGTGGTTGTGTCGAAATGGTGACTGGTGTGGCGCGTGATCAAGGTTGCAGTCATCGCTGGCGCATCGCCAATCACGGCAAACAGCCGTCCGCCAACTGCCAATTGTTTGCGCAGCAGCGGCAACAATGCGGCGCTCGGCATGGAGCCGTTGAGCGCAATGGCATCAAACGGTCCACCGGCGACGGGACCGGCAAGCGCGTCGCCATCGCGGATTTCCACGCCGTTGATTTTTAACGCAGCCAACCGTGCTCGTGCTGCGGCAGCCAGCGCAGGATCAATTTCTAAACTCAGCACTCGTCCGCCGAGATGATGCAGGCAGGCAGTGATGTAGCCGCTGCCGGTACCAATTTCGAGTACCCGTTCACCGGGTTGCACATCCAATGCTTGCAGCAGTCGCCCGACGACGGTTGGCGCGAGCATCTGCACTTCAGGCGTGATCGGCACTGGAAAATCGGCATACGCCAGCCCGCGATACGCTTCTGGAACAAAGTGCTCGCGGGCAATCGCAGCCATGGCTTCCAAAGCGCGGTCGTTGAGTACATCCCAAGGGCGAACTTGCTGTTGAATCATGTTGAAACAGGCTTGGGCGAAGGGGTCATTCATGGCGAGTTTGTCCTCTAACGTGTTGTGTTTTTAGTGGTAAATGAGCCTACTGAGTTTCGCTAGTGACGGCAACCGCGCCTATTCAACGACGGGCGCATAACCTTGACTGCGTACACCAGACAGCAGTTGATCGACTTCGCTGGTGGACACGCCCAGCATTTCCAGTGCTTCAGCGCCGAGCCGCAAACTGCTTTCAATGGCTTCGGGATAAGCGCGAGTCGCGCCAGCGCGGAGCAAATTGCCGCAGGCTTCCAAATCGCGGGCGCGGGCAATCACGGGAACATGTGGATAAGCAACGCGAATATGCGACACCGCTTGCAACGCAGTTAAGCCGTGATCAATGGTCAAAATCACCAGCGCCGCACTGCCGATTTGCGCGGCGTGGAGCAATTCGGGATTGCCGATGTCGCCGTAATACACCGCTCGTCCGTCCCGCTCGCCGCGTTCGACATAAATCGGATTGGTATCAAACGCAATAAACGGAATTTGATTGACTTCTAACAGCGTGGCGATGGTGTGTCCGACGCGCCCGTAGCCGGCGAGCACCACGCGCCCTTTCACTGGAATTCCCGTGGCGGCTTGATCGAAGTATTTGGTGATACCGCTGCGGTGCTCGGCGTGTTTTGCCAGCGCATCGCCAAGGCGCACCAATAATGGCGTCACCAACATGCTGACGGAAATCACGCTCACTGCGAGCGCAAAGGTGTCGCTGTCAATCACGTCCATCAATTTGGCAGAACCAAATAATACAAAACCGAATTCGCCACTCTGCGCCAGCATGAATGCTAAACGGGTCGCAGTGCCGCGTGATAATCCGAAAATCAGCGCAATTAAAAACAGCACGATCAATTTAATACTCAGAATAACCAGCACATGCTGCGTTAATAGCAGCGGCTCGGCAGCAATTGCTGGCAGATCAATTGACATGCCAACTGCGACGAAAAATAAGCTCATTAACAAGCCTTTGAATGGTTCGATATGCGCTTGAATTTGAAAGCTAAAACGTGTCGATGACAGCAGCATTCCCATTAAAAATGCGCCGAGCGCCATTGACAATCCAGCGTGGTGCATTGCGCCAGCGGCGAGAAAGACTGACAGCAATACCACCAGCGCAAACGCATCGCGGTTGTTTTGGCGCAGCAGCCGTTCTAATACAAATGGCAGCACATAACGCCCCATCATTAACACCATGCCAATCATGCCGCCCACTATCAGCCATTGTTCCCACCAGGGCGCGGGATTTTCGATGCCGCGATCCGCAAATAGTGGGACGAGCGCCAGCAGCGGAACGACCGCTAAATCCTGCATCAACAGCACTGCGAACGCTGCCGTGCCGTGCCGAGTCGCCAGATCGCCGCGTTCGTGAAGCATTTGCATTACCAGCGCAGTCGATGACAGCGCCAACGTCAAGCCAATCAATAACGCGGCTTGCCATGTCGATTGATAAAGCGCGATGTAGCCAGCAATTGCGCCGCCGCAGAGCAGAATTTGCACCGTGCCCAGCCCGAATACTTCACGGCGCAGCGCCCACAATCGTTTGGGCTGCATCTCCAAACCAATGACAAATAGCAGTAGAACCACGCCCAATTCGGTGAAATCGCGCACGTCATCAACATGTGGCGTCACGATCGGTCCCGGCGAATGCGGTCCAACGGCGATGCCCGCGACCAATAGCCCCAGAATTGATCCCAACCCCAGATGTTTGAACAACGTGACCGCCAGCGACGCTGCGGTCAGCAACACAATCGCAGACAGGACAAAGCTGTTTAATTCCATGATTGAAATGTCCCGCGAGCAGAAAAACGATGAAATGCGAATGGTCACGCAGTTTAGCAGTTGCGTTGCCAAGCTCCGGTTTTCGGGTAAACCGCTGCTTGCCAGCGATGGATTGGCGTGGGTCAGGAATTTTGACATCTGCTGGGGTTAAACGCGCCGATTAAATACAGACACAAAAAAAGCCCCACATTAGCGGGGCTTTTTTCATTCACATTAGCGCAGGAGTGATGGTCTAAAATGGTGCTTATTGAGCGTTTATTTCTGCGTTGCTTAATACTCTGGCTAAGGTACGCAAAGCCTCATTTACCGCCTGAGAATTTGGAAATACTTTTGCAACATCAGAATCAAGCAAGACGGTTATTGCCGTGTTTTCAAATACACTGGCGTCTTTTCCTCGAATACCATCCTTCATACGGGAAAAATCATATTCTTCTCGCATATCGTCATTTTCTTCAGTGTCTTGATTCTGTTTTATACCACTAGCGCCGCGTTGTAGAATAAGTGTTGAGCCGTCTGCGGGATTCGCTTTTTAATTGGTTGTTAGGCGCTTATAAACCAAGGTGCTTTCGGATATGTTTTACAAGTTGGTCATCGATTTCGGGATGCCTCGGCACAGGTTGCTTCTTACCGTTTATTGGATTCAGAAAAATATCATGGTTCGATCCGTGGCGTTGGAGACGACACCCTTGAGTTTCTAGGCTTCTAATAAATTCCTTTCTTTTCACACCGCGATCTCTTTTATATCGTATTGCTCTGGTACATCCTCCATTGCCATTAACAAATAAGCTTCTTTCAAATTCACTTCTAGTTCTTCCAGTGTTTCACCTTGAGTCATAATCTCAGGATGCTCAAGAAGCTTACCTAACCAAAATTTTTCGGATTTCCAATAAATCATATTCATCTTGCTGTTCATGGCGAGACTCATTTTAGGTTTTCACTTTGCGCCTAACGCATCGGTTAAGCGATCCCGCCGGCACGGTATTTTAGAATAAGAGCTGCATAAATTGCTTTTGAACCGCTTGTTAGGCTGCAACTTCCACATATTCGACATAGCTTTGTGGAATAGGAGGTGTGATTCCATCCTCTCGCATACCCTCCAAATGGAAATCAATAGCCTCCTTGATTTCCTTTGCGACTTCTTCAGCCGAGCTCCCTGTAGCAATACAACCGGGAAGATCAGGAACGTAAGCGGAAAAATTGTCCGCTGCTTTTTCGATGACAATTGCATAGCGCATCATTTTACTTCCGGCCGTCATCTTTGAACATGACTAAAACTTTCGTTGGTTGCTAAATTTCCTTTCGTTGAATGTAGTGCCATGTTAAGCATTTTGAATGTCATAAATAATCGTGTCCGAACTTAAATCCTGCTCATGCGGCCATGATATTCCATGATGTGCAGGTCGAACTAATTTGAAATATGATGGGTTTTTTAGTTCATTAAATGCACTCCCTTTCAGATATGGTTTCACATCAAATATGCCTGAAATACCATTGCTTGTTAGTATTTCTATTTTATAGTCATCAAGCGGTGTGGCTTTAATTATTTTATCCACTTAAATTTCCTTTAGCGTAGCGGATCAATCTTAAATACGGGCTCTCCAGAAACCGCCAGCTTCCAATTCATAATCAAGTCTTCACGATGAATTTCAATCCATGCCTGAACGAGCTTTAGTTTTGAAGATGGAAGATTTCCACTCAAGACAGCACCATCCTCTATCGCAATAGATGCTTCATACTCTCCGTATTCAGCGTGAATGTGAGGCAGATGATGTTTTTTGTCATCGTAAAAATACATCAAGATCAAAATTCCATAGAACATAGAAATTGCAGGCATAGATGATCTTTTTTGGTTTGTATTGAGAAAAATACTGGGTTTATTTGGGATCGCTTTGTTTTTGTTCGTATACCAATCATGTCGCCCGACTTAAACCTTGGGTCATGTAATCGGGATAATCATTGAGGAAACCAATGTAAAACTCACCATCCTTCCAAGATGTAAATTTGACTGCTTTCATAATTGATCTCTGTGAAGAAGTGGGCAGTTAAAGCGATGCCTATTTAATAAGTTAAGCGACTCCGCTAACGCAGCATTCTGCAATAAAGGCTGCGTTAGCGAGGTTTGCTTTTGAATTGGTTAAGCTGCAACTTCCACATATTCGACATAGCTTTGTGGAATAGGCGGTGTGATTCCGTCATCTCGCATACCCTCCAAATGGAAATCAATAGCATCCTTGATTTCCTTTGCGACTTCTTCAGCCGAGCTACCCGTAGCAATACAACCGGGAAGATCAGGAACATAGGCGGAAAAATTGCCCGCTGCTTTTTCGATGACAATTGCATAGCGCATCATTTTACTTCCAGCCTGCCTGTTTGAAGACACTGTTTTTGGTTCCAGGTGCGACATCATCATTTGGTTTTCCAAGAACTGTTACGCGCCCCGGTTTTGTCGGATGTTTGAATTGACGATGACTCCCTTTTGTAGCAACCAAATACCAGCCGTCATCTTTAAGCATGGCTAAGATTTCCGTAATCTTCATTGGTTGCTAAATTTTCTGGAGTCAATCTCTATTGATCTTCTGGATCATCAAACCTGAGTGCCATTAAATACCAAAAAATAGTGCCATCTTTTTCACTTTTGAATTGGTTATTAGATGCTTATTGTTAGTTGTTGGGTTGCCAAAAGCGGCAACCCAACCTACGGCACTACGTCTACGCTGCTTTTCGAGATAAACGGAAAGCCATTCCTCCCAACAAGCCCAAACCTAAAAGAGCTAATGTTGTGGGTTCAGATACGGCTCCATCGCTAATTCCATGATAGGTCAATCTAATTAGACTGTTATCAACAACTGACCAATCAAATCCGGTGGGCATACTTAAATTGAAGTCTGCCGGATTAAATGTGATTCCGCCATCAGCTTGAAAAATGTCAAAAGTGGATGCGTCAGTGGGAATGAACGAATCAAGCAAATTAACCGCGAATGTGCCGGCAAGATCAGCCGCTCCTGTGACATGCAAATAACTATATTGTGTGCCTTGGAGATACCCAGCAATGTCATAGATGGTTTGCCCGCTGGCAGTTTGAGAAAAATCACCATCTAAAAGGAATTCACCATCGAAATTTCGCTCAAATGAGATAGTGCCAGCGTTAGTAATATCACCAGCATAATAACCACCGCTACTTCCACCACTGCTGCCGCCGCCGCTACCACTACTGCCGCTGCCGCCTCCTAAATAGGTAGTGCCGAAATTGGCAATGCTGTTACCAGTGATATTGCTAACACTACTTAAATCAGCGCATGAAATAGGGAGAAGGATATGAATCGTGCCGCTGTTAATGACCTCGCCGGTGATGGTGCCGGAACCTTGTAACGTAGCGCCGACATCAATAAAAACGCCGTTAGGAGCAGTAAGTTTATCTCCTTCGTACATCGTTAGCGCCGAGCCAGCTCGCAATTCCAATGAAGACACGCTCGTATTGGCTGCTGTACCTGAACACGTAGAAGTGCTCAATGCACCCGGCAGAGTTTGAGCACCTTGGACATAAGCGGCAGAAGTCGGACCCGCGCTGGCAAGCGGAGTGTTTGTCACCGGCGGCGTCGAAGCGAGAAGCGTATCACTGAGGGTCAGGAGCGCCGCAAGGGGTGTGTTTCCATAGGCCCAACCACCGTATACCGCAAAGTCTAGCGTGTCGCCCGACACCACGTTGGCGACCAAGTCGAACGCGCCGTGATCCTGTGCTTGCCAAATCTCGACGCCGTTTCTGCGGACATCCACCTGCATCTGCCCAGAATCGCCTGCCAAGAACAGCCCTTGAATAGTCACCGATCCTGTAATGTTGGCGGGCGCTGTCCAGCGCAGTACGGAAGGCTCGTAGCTTCGCCCCGGGTGCAAAGTCAATTGTCCGGGAGCGACGCCCCATGCCTGTGTACCACTGTCGTTGCGCATAATCGTAGGTGTCAAGTATTCACCGCTACTACCAGGTCGATACCATCCTGGGTACGGGGTCGTTGGTCGGACGTTCGTATAAGGATTAAAGCTGCTGAAATTCGTGGGCATCCAGCCATATGACCAGACGCCATTGGGATTGCCGTTATTGATGCTGAATTCGGTGACGGGATCCCAAATCGTAGTTGCCTTGACCGTAGTAACACTCAGCCCCAGTGTTATTGCGAGCGTGGATATGAGTTTTCGGCGCACTGGTTTAATTTTCAACATACAAGTTCTCTTGTGTATGGAGTTAGGGAAACATTGATTAAATAGCGTATGGCGGGACTCGTGGTAACAATCTGATTTTTAATCACGCAATAATCGAATAAATCAGTGTTCCCTTGACATCTAAAAACAAAAAGTTAATAAAAGAAGAACACTCATAACCGCAATCTTCTTCGCGGGGAATTCAGCATTCATTGCGGAAACGATCAATCACCACCAGACTCCAGCATTCAATAAAAATGCCAGCCATCAAAATCCCAATTTTTTCAATAATTTAAGTGAATACTTAACAATAAAACCGCATTTTCTGGCGGAAATTGTCAAAAATATCGACAGTTCACAGCGGCTGAATTCCCGCTTCGCAACACTGATTTTTGTGTTTATTTTGTAAAATCAATCAGTTATTTTTGATTGCCCGCCGTTGACCACTGTCAAAAAATTCAACACCAGCAACGCTGGCGACCATCGCCTGAATCAACACTGATTTTTATTTTTATCCTGCAAAGTCAAGCAGTTATTTTTAATTGCCCGTCGCTGACCACTGTCAAAAAATTCGACATTTTGTAACGCTGGTAATCGCCGCCTTAATCAAAAAATCAGGCTGCGGCATGACCCTGATTAAGATGCAGAATCTAGCGTTATAATTCCTCATTTCCCGCACACCGCCACTGGTGAGCACTTTGCTTTGAGACCCACCATGACCAACAAGCCGGACATTGATCCGCAAGAGACTCAGGAATGGCTCGACTCGCTCGACGCCGTGCTCGAAAACGAAGGCGTGGAACGCGCCCATTTCCTGCTGGAACGCCTGATTGACAAGGCGCGACGTTCTGGCGCTTATTTGCCGTACAGCGCCAACACTGCCTATCTCAACACCATTCCGATGCAGCGCCAGCAAGCGTTTCCCGGTGATCGGGCGATGGAGCGGCGGATTCGTTCCTTCGTCCGCTGGAACGCGATGGCGATGGTGGTGCAAGCCAATCGGCTTTCGACCGAACTTGGCGGACACATCGCCAGCTTCGCGTCCTCGGCAACGCTGCTGGATGTGGCGTACACCCATTTTCTCCACGCCCGCGACAAGAATCACGGCGGCGATCTCGTGTTTTTTCAAGGGCATTCCGCGCCCGGCATTTACGCTCGCGCCTTTCTGGAAGGACGCATTACCGAAGATCAGCTTTATAACTTCCGGCAGGAAGTAGACGGCAACGGCTTATCGTCTTATCCGCATCCGTGGCTGATGCCGAATTTCTGGCAATTCCCCACCGTGTCGATGGGACTCGGCCCGCTGATGGCGATCTATCAAGCGCGGTTTATGCGTTATCTAAATGATCGCGGACTGGTCGATACCACCAAACGCAAGGTTTGGGCATTTCTCGGCGACGGCGAAATGGACGAACCGGAATCGCTCGGCGCGATTTCGCTGGCAGCCCGCGAGCGGTTGGACAATCTCGTCTTTGTCGTCAACTGCAACTTGCAGCGATTGGATGGTCCAGTGCGCGGCAACGGGCAGATTATTCAGGAATTAGAAGCAGTCTTCCGTGGCGCAGGCTGGAACGTCATCAAAGTGGTCTGGGGCAGTTATTGGGACCCGCTGCTGGCGCGGGATAAAAACGGCTTGCTGCTCAAACGCATGGAAGAATGCGTGGACGGTGATTATCAAACCTACAAAGCGCGGGGCGGTGCATACACCCGCGAGCACTTTTTTGGCAAATATCCCGAATTAAAAGAAATGGTTGCCAACATGACCGACGAGGACATTTGGCGACTCAATCGCGGCGGACACGATCCAGTCAAGGTGTTCAATGCCTATGCGCAGGCGATGACTGCGAATGGCAAACCGACCGTAATTTTGGCCAAAACCGTCAAGGGTTACGGCATGGGCGTCGCTGGCGAGGGAATGAATATCACCCACTCGCAGAAAAAGATGGGCGAAACGCACCTCAAAGCCTTCCGCGACCGCTTCAACATTCCGATTTCTGATGACCTGATTGGCGCAGCGCCGTTTTATAAACCCGCCGCTGATAGCCCAGAAATCAAATATCTGCATAAAGTCCGCGAACGGCTCGGCGGCTTTTTGCCAGCGCGCCAGCCGATTGCTGCGCCGTTGGAAATACCGCCATTGGAAACGTTTCAACCGCTGCTCGACGGCAGTGGCGAAAAAGAAATGTCTACCACGATGGCGCTGGTGCGGCTGCTGACCGCAATTTTGCGCGATAAAAATATCGGTCAATTGGTGGTGCCGATCGTGCCGGATGAAGCCCGCACCTTCGGCATGGAAGGCATGTTCCGCCAGCTCGGGATTTACGCTTCGCAAGGTCAGTTGTACGAGCCGATGGATTCCGATCAAGTGATGTATTACCGCGAGGACAAAAAAGGGCAGATTTTGCAGGAAGGAATCAACGAAGCTGGCGCGATGTCATCGTGGATCGCCGCAGCGACTGCGTATGCCAATCACGGTCAGAGCATGATTCCGTTTTACATCTATTACTCGATGTTCGGTTTTCAGCGCATCGGCGACCTTGCTTGGGCTGCTGGCGATATGCGGGCGCGTGGTTTCCTCATCGGTGGCACGGCTGGGCGCACCACGCTGGCAGGCGAAGGCTTGCAGCATCAAGACGGTCACAGCCCGATTCTCGCTTCCACCATTCCCAACTGCGTCGTTTACGATCCCGCCTATGCCTATGAAATGGCGGTGATTGTTCACGATGGACTGCGGCGGATGTATCAGGAACAAGAAGATTGTTTCTATTACATCACCGCAATGAATGAAAACTACGTGCAGCCTGCGATGCCAGAAGACAGCGCGGCGGGTATTTTGCGCGGCATGTATCGCGTCCAGCGCGGCGAAGAACGCAGTCATCGCGTGCAATTGCTGGGATCAGGAACGATTCTGCGCGAAGTGCTCGCGGCTGCCGAGTTGCTGGCGCAGGATTTTGATGTCGGTTCGGCGGTGTGGAGCGTCACCAGTTTCAACGAATTGCGCCGTGACGGAATCGACGTGGAACGTTGGAATCTGCTGCATCCCGAACAGGAGCAGCGCACCACTTATGTTGAGGCGCAATTGGCCGGAACTCGCGGTCCGATCATTGCTGCCACCGATTACATGCGTCTTTACGCCGAGCAGATTCGTCCGTATATGCCGCGTCGCTATTCAGTGCTGGGAACCGACGGCTTTGGACGCAGTGACATGCGGGTGCAGTTGCGCAAGTTCTTTGAAGTCAATCGTTATTACATCGCGCTGGCGGCGCTTAAAGCTCTGGCGGATGAGGGCGAAATTCCCACAACGATGGTTTCTGAGGCCATCGCCAAATACCGCATTGACCCAGAAAAACCCAATCCGGTCACGGTGTAACGGACTTCAAGGAGAATGCGCGTGGCAACCATTGAAGAAATTGTGCTTCCCGACATCGGCGATTTTGCCAATGTCGAAGTGATTGAAATTCTGGTCGCACCCGGCGATCAAGTGCTGGCGGAGCAGTCGCTGCTCACGGTGGAAAGTGACAAAGCAACGATTGAAATCCCTGCGCCGCGAGTTGGCGTGATTCAAGAAGTGATTGTGCGCATCGGCGACAAAGTCAGTCAGGGAGCGCGACTGATGACGCTGGCAGTGGGCGAAGGTGCGCCTGATGCAGCGCCAGCAGTGGTTGTTGATACGCTGCCGGTGACACCAGAACTGCCGCCCGTTGCTCCTGCGGCGGAAGTAGAAATTATTTCCGTCATTCTGCCGGACATCGGCGATTTGAGTGATTTGCCGGTGGTAGAAATTTTGGTTGCCCCAGGCGATCGCATCACCGCCAATCAGTCGCTGCTGACGTTGGAAACCGATAAAGCGACGATGGAAGTGCCTGCGCCGCAAGCCGGAATTGTGGAAGAAATTGCGGTCAAAATCGGCGATGTGCTCAATCCCGGCGATTTATTGCTGATGCTGCGTCCGGTGGAGCAATCCACTCCAGCGCCCGTTGCGCCAGCGAAAGCACCAGAAAATCCGTTGTTAGAACAACCGGATCAGCAAAATTCCACACCGCCAGCTCGCGCCCACGGTGAAGCTGAACGCCGTCAAGCGCCAGTGTTGCCGCGCCCAGCGGATATGACCGCAATTGCGACTGGGCGCAAACCTCACGCCAGCCCAACGGTGCGCCGCTTTGCACGGGAACTCGGTGTGGATTTGGCGCGAGTGAAAGGTTCTGGCGCGAAAGGGCGAGCGACCAAAGCTGATGTGCAGAGTTTTGTGAAAAAGACGCTGGCGCAGGGCAACGCTGGTGGCGCAGCAGCTTCTCTGCCATTTGCATTTCCCGCTGCGCCAGAAGTCGATTACAGCCGCTTTGGTGCGATTGAAGTTGTTGATTTGTCGCGCATTAAAAAACTCAGCGGACGGCATTTGCACCGCTGCTGGCTAACCGTGCCGCATGTCACGCAATTCGATCAAGCCGACATTACCGAGCTGGAGGCGTTCCGCAAAAGTCAGCCGGACGGTGTCAAATTGACGTTGCTGGCGTTTTTGCTCAAAGCTGTTGCGGTGGCGCTACAACGAATGCCAATTTTGAAAGCATCGTTGAGCGGCGACGGCGAGCAATTGGTGTTCAAACAGTTCACGCATATCGGCGTGGCGGTGGATACGCCGAACGGTTTGCTGGTGCCGGTGGTGCGCGATGTAGATCAGAAAAATCTCACGGCGCTGGCGCAGGAACTGGTTGATTTAAGTGCTAAAGCTCGCGCTGGCAAACTCGCTCCAGCGGATTTACAGTGCGGTTGCTTTTCGATTTCCAGTCTCGGCGGAATCGGCGGCACGGCATTTACGCCCATCGTCAACGCGCCGGAAGTAGCGATTCTCGGCGTGTCACGTTCGGCGATGCAGCCGGTGTGGAATGGCGCAGAATTTGTGCCGCGTCTGCTGCTGCCGCTGTCATTGTCATATGACCATCGCGTCGTTGATGGCGCAGACGGAGCGCGATTTACCACGTTGCTGGCGCAATTGCTGGGCGATATTCGGCGGTTGCTGTTGTGAAATCCTGAAAATTCTCAACCGCCCGAGCTTAAATCCCCCAACCCCCCTTTTTCAAAGGGGGGCTTTTTTCTGTTTCTGGAATTGCATCTCATGCTGACTGCTGCACAACTCGCTGAATTACGGCGAGATATTCAATTTCAAGTCGAACTTGGCGGACGCAATCTGCGACTAACGAGCACTTGGGGATTATTTTCGCCGCGAGAAATTGATGAAGGAACGCGACTGTTATTGAGCCATTTGCAGCCAGAGGCGAATGCCGATTGTTTAGATTTAGGTTGTGGTTATGGCGCGATTGGGCTGGCGCTGGCGGTGCAGGCGCATCAAGGGCGCACACTGATGATTGATAAGGATTTTGTTGCCGTTGATTACGCAAATCGTAATCTTCGGCTGAATGGGATTCAAAACGCCAGCGCCCAGTTGAGTAACGGTTTCGATCAGGTTGAACAGGGACAACAGTTTGATCTGATTGCCAGCAACGTTCCGGCAAAAGTGGGAAAAGAATTGCTGGCGCTGTTGCTGCACGATGCGTATGCGCGGCTGCGCCCCGGTGGGCGACTGTATTTGGTGACAATCAACGGGTTGCGCCAATATATGAAACGCAATTTAACTGAAGTCTTTGGCAATTACGATAAACTCAAACAGGGCACGCATTACACCGTAGCACTGGCGTTGCGATGAATGAGAAGGCTGGCGCATTTGTGTGTGAAAATAATTAAGCAATTTTTCGCGTCATTAAATCGCAGCGCATAAAAAGAAACCCAGCATTCAATAATTGAATGCTGGGTTTTAATATGGCGTCCCCACGGGGGTTCGAACCCCGGTTACCGCCGTGAAAGGGCGATGTCCTAGGCCACTAGACGATGGGGACTAAACTTGTCATCAATTAAAACCTGAATAAGTTATTTTAGCAATTAAATTATTGGTGGAGCCAGGCGGGATCGAACCGCCGACCTCAACACTGCCAGTGTTGCGCTCTCCCAGCTGAGCTATGGCCCCATTCATTAACAATGCTTTCTGAGACCGACAATGTTAAAGGCTGTCTTTTCGTTTGTCTAGCTCAAATTTTTATCTGCACAATTCAGACACCATTGATAATGAATTCCGGTTGCAGAATCTTTAATCTGCAAAGTATTTAGATTTGTTTTCACTCTCGCACCCGCCAGCAGATTGATGACTGCGATCTGTCTACATAGGAAATTTGAGTCGAATGCGTCACATGCTTGCTCCCTTACCCGCTGAATTCTCAGGTTTAATCGACCGTTTTGGACGGAAAATCACCTATGCCCGACTCTCGATCACCGACCGTTGTGATTTGCGCTGCATCTACTGTGTTTCGGAAGGAACGCGCTTTTTGCCACGCAACCAATTGTTAACATTAGAAGAAATTGCCCGCATCGGCAGATGTTTGACTGAACTCGGCATCACCAAACTGCGCATCACCGGCGGCGAGCCACTCGTCCGCCGCAACGCCATCTGGCTGTTTGAGCAACTCGGCGCACTTCCCGCACTTCACGACCTCAGCATTACCACCAACGGCACGCAACTTGCCCGCGATGCGTGCGCACTCCACGCTGCCGGCGTGACACGAGTGAACATCAGCCTTGATTCGCTGCAACCAGCACGTTTCCAGCAACTGACTCGTGTCGGCACACTCAGCAAAACCCTCAATGGAATCAACGCCGCAATCCGTACCGGTTTTCAGCACATCAAACTCAACAGCGTCATTCTCCACCACCATAACCACGATGAAGTGCTTGATCTCGCTCGCTTCGCCATCAATCACGGCATCGACATCAGCTTTATTGAAGAAATGCCGCTCGGCATCAATGGCGACCGCAGTGCCACTTATTATTCTAGCGACGCTATTCGCAATGATCTTAATCAAGCATTTGACTTATCCCCACCACCGAGCGCAGCGGTGGACCGGCGAATTATTATCGTATTGCAGGAACAAACAGCCGTATTGGATTTATTTCACCATACAGCCACAATTTTTGTGCTAGTTGTAATCGTATTCGCATCACTGCTGCGGGAAGTTTATTGCCTTGCCTCGGCCAAACACAATCAATTGATTTGCGGCGCGTGATTCGCGCTAATCCGCTTGAAGATCAACGGGTTAAATCGGCAATTTATGCCGCTGTCATGTTAAAACCACTGGGACATGAATTCACCCATGCAGTGACTTCAACATTAACCCGCTGTATGAATATGACTGGCGGATAACAATAAGCAATAAAAATGGTGCCATAGAAGCACCATTATTAAGCGTCACAGCGCACCGTGACGCTAATCCCAATTCACTCGCTAACGTTATTCCGAATAACCGCCGCGTCCACCAGTACCGCGATTATCACGCGCAAAATAATTCACTCGTCCCATTGGAATTACAGTAACGCCACCTTCACTGACATGAAAACGCTGCCGATCTTTCAATGGATCAAAACCGATTTCATCGCCAGCGGCAATGATGTTATGGCGATCGACAATCACTTTGCGCAATCGCGCTCCACGACACACTCGCGCATAATCCATAATGACGCAATCTTCCAGAACTACATCTTCTTCAATCACTGCTTCACGGCGAATAATTGAATTGGTAATCTTGGCTCCTTCATGAATCATCGTTGCCGCAGCTAATAGGCTGTTGCGAATCTCACCACCGAGAATTCGCGCCACCGGCCCTTGATAGCTGCTTGAAAAGATTGGCCAATCAGGATTAAACATATCAAACACTGGCTCGTGTCCCAGCACATCTTGGTGCGCTTCAAAATACGCATCAATGGTTCCAAGATCACGCCAATACACGCGATTTTCATACGGTAAAATACCCGGCACTTCATTCGTAGCAAAATCGTATGCGAATAGCCGATGTGTCCGCAGCAATCGCGGTAAAACATGTTGTCCGAAATCAGTTTCACCAGCTTCCTGCGCTTCTTTTAATGCTTTGACCAAAACATCAGCATTAAAGATGTAATTCCCCATCGAGGCAAAGGCTTGACTGGGATCAGTGGGCATTGGCGTTGGATGATCGGGTTTTTCTTCAAAGGCTTGAATGCGACCATCGCTATCGGCAGCAATCACGCCAAATCCCTGCGCATCACGCAACGGAACCGGCAGTGCGGCAATGGTGACATCAGCTTTGCGTTGCTGATGAAATTCAACCATTTGCCGAATGTCCATGCGATAAATGTGGTCTGCGCCAAACACGGCGACCAAGTTGGGACGATGTTCTTCGATGAGGTTGATATTTTGCGTAATGGCGTCTGCCGTACCTTGGAACCAATGTTCGCCGGTCATCATCTGCGGCGGAACGACGGTGACAAATTGACTTTGCAGCAGCGGTGAAATGGTCCAGGCTTTGCGTACATGTTCGATCAACGCCTGAGATTTATACTGCACCAGCAGATAGATCGTTGAAATTTGGGAATTAACCAAATTGCTCAAAACGAAATCGACGATGCGATAACGAGCGCCAAAAGGCACTGAGGGTTTAGAGCGCCCAGTTGTCAGCGGTTGCAATCTGGCGCCTTGCCCGCCAGCCATGACGAAAGCAATGATTCTGTCGTTGTGCATAATTTTCTCCGCAAGCCCGTGCTTCGGGCGCTGTCGATGAGGTGTCGGTTGCGACGCGCAATGATAAACCTGTCGATCAACGCTTGGCTTGCGAATCGTCTGTCGTTGGCGAACAACCAAACAAATTGACGAAATCACTGCTAGTCGGTTAACTTTACGCGCTTATGTCAACTAAATTACTCAATTCTCTTGATCCTTGGCGAGCAGTGCGAAATGAACTTTCGCTGGTCGGTCAGGTTGCTCTAATTGAATTGACGCGGTTGAACGCCATCGTGCTCGCAGGTACGGATAACGCCATCTCACAAGTGGATTATCAATTGCGTTTTACGCGCAGCCGCGAGGGCGACAAGTTGGTTACTGGGCGCGTTCAAGCACGTTTGCGGCTGCCGTGTCAGCGGTGTTTAGGCGTGGTTGAAATTGCGATTGATGTGCCGCTGAGTTTGGGGTTGGTGACGACTGAAGCACTGGCTGAAGCGTTGCCGTCTGATCTTGAACCGTTAATCGTGATTGACGATCAGTGTCACCGCTGGCGCTGATTGAAGACGAGCTGCTGCTGGCGATTCCAACAATTCCGCGCCATGACGAAGGTGATTGTCAGGCTCCAGCGCCAGCATTGATTAATAACCAAGAATCAGGCGCAAATATCGCGTCTGCTTGTACAGAAAAAGCGCCTCATCCGTTTGCGATATTACGCGGATTGAAGCGCGATCAAGACCACTGATTTTCAAACGCAGGATCAATTCCTGTATTCCTTAAACGTGTTGCAGAAGCAGCGGTTACTGTGCTGGTTGCTATTCTGCGTGGAGATTAAAAAGCATGGCTGTTCAACAAAATCGCAAAACCCCGTCCAAACGCGGAATGCGCCGTTCCCACGATGCGCTGACTAAACCCACGTTGTCGGTTGATCCGACCAGCGGTGAAACGCATCGCCGTCATCACATCACCGCTGACGGCTTTTATCGTGGTCGCAAGGTTTTGGATAAGGCTGAGTGAGCCAGTCCGGTCGCAGCGGCGTTGTGCAATTAATGCGTTCCCGTCACGACAAAAAACGTCCCACCGCACCACCGTGCACCATCGCACTGGATGCGATGGGCGGCGATCACGGTTCTGATGTGGTGGTTCCGGCTGCGTTGCGGTTTCATGCGGATAATCCGCATGTCACCCTGATTTTGGTTGGACAAGAAGCGCAGATCAACGAACACCTTGGCAACAGCGCCCGCGAGCGCATTCGTATTCAGCCAGCCACGCAAACAGTGGCAATGGACGAATCACCGTCAAAAGCCCTGCGCAATAAAAAAGATTCCTCCATGCGCGTGGCGATTGACTTGGTGAAAAACGGTCAAGCCGATGCCTGCGTCAGTGCTGGCAACACCGGTGCACTGATGGCGACCGCTCGCTTCGTGTTGAAAATGCTGCCGAATGTAGATCGACCGGCGATTATTACTGCCGTGCCCTCGATTTACGGTCACACGCACATGCTCGATCTCGGCGCGAATGTTGATTGCACTGCCGAGCATCTGTTTCAGTTTGCAGTGATGGGCAGCGAGTTGGTGGCGGCAGTCGATAGCGTCGCTAGACCACGAGTGGCGTTGCTCAACATCGGGCAGGAAGAAATCAAAGGCAATGACCAAGTCAAGCAGGCGCACGAATTGCTGGCGCGTAGTGGCTTGAATTACATCGGTTATGTCGAAGGCGATGGCATCTTTTTGAGCGATGTTGATCTGGTCGTGTCCGACGGTTTCGTCGGTAACGTCGCGCTCAAATGCAGCGAAGGAGTGGCGAAATTCGTGCGCCATTCGCTCACCGCGCAGTTCAAACGAACGTGGTGGACACGCTTGGCGGGATTGGCAGCACTGCCGATTCTCAAAAGTTTTCGCCGGACGATGGACCCACGTCGCTACAACGGAGCCAGTCTGCTCGGACTGCGCGGCATCGTGATTAAAAGTCATGGCGGCGCAGATGTGCTGGCCTTTGAAAATGCGATCTATATTGCTGAAAAAGAAATCCGCGCCAGCGGATTAGCGAGCAGGTCGGTCTCCACCTCGGCAGTGAACAATACAGGGAAACCGCCTGATGACGTATTCACGGGTGCTTGGAACAGGAAGTTATCTGCCAGCGCGGGTAATGACCAACACGGATTTGGAAGCGATCGTCGAAACACAGCCAGTTGGATTCATGAACGCACTGGCATTGAAAAACGCCATCTCGTTTCTGATGGCGAAACCTGTTGCGATCTCGCTGAAGCCGCAGCGCGTAACGCTTTGGATGCAGCAGGAATTGCGGCTGCCGATCTCGATTTGATTCTGGTTGCCACGACGACGCCCGATCAATTTTTTCCCAGCACGCCTGCCTGTTGCAGCAACGCCTTGACGTGCACGGCTGCCCCGCGTTCGATTTGCAAGCAGTGTGCGCAGGTTTTGTCTATGCGCTGGATGTTGCGGATAAATTCATCCGCACTGGCGCAGCAAAACACGTCCTCGTCGTCGGCGCAGAAACCATTTCACGCATTCTGGATTGGACGGATCGCACCACCTGCGTGTTATTTGGCGACGGCGCTGGCGCAGTTGTACTTGGCGCATCTGAAGAGCAGGGCATTATTTCTACCCATCTTCATGCGGACGGCGCGTATAAAGATTTGTTGCAGGTTCCCGGCGGTCACGGCAACGGTCGCCCCGAAGCAGCGTTTATGGAAATGAAGGGCAACGAAGTTTTCCGCATCGCTGTCACCACGCTGGGACGCATCGTGAAGAAACGCTGGAAGCCAACAATCTCACGCGTGACGACATCGACTGGCTGATTCCGCATCAAGCCAATATCCGTATTATTCAAGCGACTGCGCGTAAATTGGATTTGCCGATGGAGCGCGTGATTGTGACCGTTGCCGATCACGGCAACACGTCATCTGCTTCGATTCCGCTGGCGTTTGATCAAGCGGTGCGCGATGGGCGCATTCAGCGTGGTCAAATGCTGCTGATGGAAGCGTTCGGTGGTGGATTTACTTGGGGTTCGGTTCTGCTCCGTTACTAATTTTTGATTCAAATACAGCGCACTGTTCATGGCACAACCATTCGCGGTTTTTTTCCCCGGTCAGGGTTCCCAATCCATTGGGATGCTCGACGCGCTCGCTGCCGTTTATCCCAGCGTGCAACAGACATTTGAAGAAGCGTCTGATGCGCTCGGGCGGAATCTGTGGCAACTGGTCACTGACGGCTCGAAAGAAGAATTAGATCAAACAGAAAACACTCAGCCGATCATGCTCGCAGCGGCATTGCTGTGTGGCGCGTGTGGCAAGCGCAAATGACCGCGCCAGCAACGCTGATGGCTGGGCACAGTTTGGGCGAATACTCCGCACTGGTTGCAGCGGGCGCATTGTCCTTTGCTGATGCAGTGCAATTGGCAGCAGATCGTGCGCAGTTTATGCAAAGCGCCGTTCCCGCTGGTGAAGGCGCGATGGCCGCAGTGCTTAATTTGACCGATGAACAAGTGATTGCGTTGTGCGCGGAACAAGCACAAGGCGACGTGCTGGCGGCAGTCAATTTCAACGCAGTTGGTCAAGTGGTGATTGCCGGAACGACGGCAGCAGTCCATCGGGCGCTCGTTGCCGCAAAAAGTGCTGGCGCACGAAAAGCCATGTTGCTGCCGGTCAGTGTGCCGTCGCATTGTGATCTGATGCGCCCCGCTGCCGAGCGATTGGCCGAGCGATTAGCAGAAGTGCCGTTGACGCTGCCGACAGTTCCGGTGTTACACAACGCGAGCGTGACGGCTGCCGCCAGCGTGGACGAACTGCGCGAATTGTTAATCAAACAGCTTTATAGCCCGGTGCGTTGGGTGGAAACAGTACGCGCCGTGACTGCGCAGGGAATCACTGCGGCGCTGGAATGCGGTCCCGGTAAGACATTGACTGGATTGACCAAACGAATTGATGACACCTTGACGATGCTGCCGGTCTTTGATCCGAAGACTTTGGATGCAGCGCTGGAGCTGATGACTGATGTTGAACGGTGAAATCGCACTGGTAACGGGTGCATCGCGGGGAATTGGGCGAGCGATTTTAATGGCGCTTGCGGCGCAGGGCGCAACGGTTGCAGGCACGGCGACGACGGAAGCTGGCGCGGCGGGCATCGCGCAGGCGCTGAACGAAGCAGGTTATGCCGGCATCGGTTTAGTGCTGAATGTCGCCGATCAAGCCTCGGTTGATGCCACGCTGGCGCAGATAACTGAACGGCTCGGCGCACCGACGATTTTGGTTAACAACGCTGGGATTACCCGCGATAACCTTTTGATGCGGATGAAAAATGATGAATGGGACGCGGTGATTGACACCAATCTCAGCTCAGTATTTCGTCTGTCAAAAGCCTGTCTGCGCGGCATGACCAAGGCGCGAAAAGGCCGAATTATCAATATCGCTTCAGTGATTGGCGCGACGGGCAATGCCGGTCAAACCAATTACGCGGCCGCAAAAGCGGGCATGATGGGTTTTACCAAGGCGCTGGCGCGGGAAGTCGGTTCTCGTGCAATTACAGTCAACTGCATCGCGCCGGGCTTTATTGACACCGACATGACTCGCGCTTTGCCGGAGGCGCAGCGTGACAGTTTGCTGGGTACAATTCCGCTGGGTCGGTTGGGTCAACCGGAGGAAATTGCGGGTGCGGTGGTGTTTCTGGCGTCTGCGGCTGGTGCGTATATCACCGGCGAAACGCTGCACATCAACGGCGGAATGCACATGGCATAAATGGTCGGCAGTGTTTATCTGCCACAGTAATTGAAAAAATAGCTCGCTTTCATCAAATCCCTTTTATCACTAGAATGCGGCGTGATCTCGTGAAGATCACTTTTATTTATCTGGAGAATTCATTTTTATGAGCAGCGTTGAAGATAGAGTTCGCAAAATCGTGATTGAACAACTGAGCGTCAAAGACGAAGAAGTCACCCCAGAGGCGTCTTTTGTAGACGATCTCGGCGCTGATTCTCTCGACACTGTGGAATTGGTCATGGCGCTTGAAGAAGAATTCGAGACTGAAATTCCTGATGAGGATGCAGAAAAAATCACGACAGTTCAACAGGCTATCAACTACATCAACGCGCACAAGGCATAATTTCACCATGTCGAACTGCGCGGTGTTTTTCATCGTCAATCACAGCGCAGTTTAGGCGCGTCGATGGTGGCGTTCTGAACGATAGAGGTACGTAATGGCAGGCAGAAGGGTAGTCGTCACTGGGTTGGGCCTCGTGGCTCCGGTTGGTCTGGACGTGAAGTCCGCATGGGATAGCATTCTGGCCGGCAGGAGTGGGATTAAACCGATTACCCACTTCGATATTGCACCGTTCAGCACCCGTTTCGGCGGGCCGATTTATGGCTTTGATCCGAGTGAATACATCTCGGAAAAAGAAGCCAAGAAAATGGATAAATTTATTCATTACGGCATGGTTGCTGGCTGTCAGGCAATTGCCGATTCCGGTTTGGTCATTGATGACTCCAACTGTCGGCGCATCGGCGTTGCGATTGGTTCGGGCATTGGCGGCATCACCGGCATTGAGAACAACTATCAGGCTTATTTGGATAAAGGACCGCGCCGGATTTCGCCGTTCTTTGTGCCCGCCAATATCGTCAATATGGTCGCAGGCAATCTGTCGATTAAGTTCGGTTTGAAAGGTCCGAATTACTCCATTGTTTCCGCGTGCAGCACTGGCTCTCACAACATCGGTGAAGCAGCCATTATGATTCGTCACGGTTACGTGGATGTCATGCTCGCTGGTGGTGCGGAAATGGCCACTTCACCAGTTGGATTAGGTGGGTTTGCGGCAGCGCGAGCATTGTCCAGTCGCAACGATGATCCCGAAGGCGCAAGTCGTCCATTTGATAAAGACCGCGATGGTTTCGTGTTGAGCGACGGCGCGGGTGTAGTAGTGTTGGAAGAGTATGAACACGCTAAAGCGCGTGGTGCTTATATTTACGCAGAATTGGCGGGTGTGGGCATGAACTCCGATGCCTATCACATGACCGCACCGTCGGAAGATGGCGCTGGCGCTTGTGACTGCATGTTGCTGGCGCTGAAAGATGCGGGACTGAACACCGAACAAGTGAACTACATCAACGCGCACGGCACCTCAACTTTCGCGGGTGACATCGCCGAAACAATGGCGATCAAACGCGCTTTTGGCGATCACGCGTACAAGCTAGCGGTCAGTTCCACCAAGTCGATGACCGGTCACATGCTCGGCGCAGCGGGCGGTGCAGAAGCGATTTTCACCATCTTGGCAATCCGCGATCAAACTGCGCCGCCGACGATCAATTACCACACGCCCGATCCTGCTTGCGATCTCGATTGCGTCCCTAACACAGCGCGGAAAATGCCAATCGCGGTGGCAATGTCTAACTCTTTCGGCTTTGGTGGAACCAACGGAACGCTCGTGTTTCGCCAGCTTTGAGCGCCAGCATTTACCGCTGGTTTGAAACCTAACACAATGGTTTCAATACAAAATACACCCGCAGCAGGCTCTGACCCGCTGCGGGTTTTTATTGACGGTCGGGAATGCAATTGCATCGCCGTCACCGAGCGCGGGCTGCATTATGGCGATGGGCTGTTTGAAACCGTGCTGCTGCGCCACGGTCGTCTGTGTCAGTGGCAACGTCACTGCAACCGCTTGATTCATGGCGCACAACGGCTGGGAATTCCCATGCCGGACATCGCGCAACTCGTCGCCGAAATGACTGAAATCGCGCACGGCAGCGAGAACGGCATTCTCAAACTAATTCTGACTCGCGGCAGCGGCGGACGCGGTTATCGCCCGCCGCCAGCGCCCACGCCGCACCGTTTGCTGTTTCTTTACCCGTTGCCGCCCGCGCCAGCGCAATCGTGGCAAACCGGCGTCATCGTGCGTTATTGCCACACGCCAGCCTCCGTTAATCCCGCGCTCGCCGGCATCAAACATCTCAATCGGTTAGATGCAGTGCTGGCACGGCGCGAGTGGAGCGACCCGACAATTAGCGAAGGCTTGATGTGTGATGCGCTGGGCAATGTGATCGGCGGAACCATGACCAATCTGTTCGTGTGGGACGGCGAGCGGCTGCGCACACCGCCAGTTAATCGCAGCGGCATTACCGGAACGCGCCGTGCGTTAACGATTGAATTAGCAGCGAAATTCGGCATTGACTGCATCGAATCTGCGCTCACGCCGACCGATCTTGAGTGCGCCACTGGGCTGTTTTTAACCAACGCAATCAATGGCGTATGGCCGGTGCGCGATCTGGCTGGGCAGCATTACGCACTGGAGGCGCTGCCTTGGTCGCTGCTCAACGCGATTGTTCTGGCGTCGCACACGCCGGATTGATACGCGATGTTGTGGCGCATTGGGTTGATCGTGGTTTTTCTGGCAGTGGGCACAATGCTAGGCATCGTTGAGATTGATTATCAACGCTTTTTAGTGACTCCGCTCGGAGTGGCGAACACAACGGTTCACATTACGAAAGGCAGTTCGGTGCGGCAATTGGCGGAGCGTCTGACCGCGCAGAGTGTGTTGAAACATCCCTATTATTTCATGCTGTTAGCGTATTGGCAGGGCGATCAAACCCACATCAAAGCCGGTGAATTTGCCGTGACCGCTGATTTGACGCCGCAGCAGTTGCTGAAACGGTTTACCGATGGACAAGTGATTGAATACACAATCACTTTGATTGAAGGGCGCACCTTTCGCCAAACGCTCGCGGTGCTCGATGCGCATCCGCAGTTGTGCGGCGAACCGCTCGCGCCCCAAACCGATGCAGCGTTGATGACGCAGTTGGGACGACCGGAGCTGCATCCAGAAGGGCGTTTTTTTCCAGACACTTACCGTTTTCCCGCCCAAACCGAGCGGTTGACGGTGTTGCGGCGAGCGTTGGAGCGAATGGAGCGGATTGTGGCGGAAGAATGGCGCGACCGCAGTCCCGATGTGCCGCTGACCACACCGGATGAGGCGCTGATTTTGGCGTCGATCATCGAAAAAGAAACGGCTGTTGCTGCCGAACGTCCGCGCATTAGCGGCGTATTTTTGCGGCGGCTGCAGCGCGGAATGCGGTTGCAAACCGATCCAACGGTGATTTACGGGCTGGGCGAGCGTTATGACGGCAGTCTGAGTCGCGCTGATTTACGCGATGTAAATCCATATAATACCTATCTTATCAAAGGCTTGCCACCGACGCCGATTGCGTTGCCGGGACGTGCTGCCATTCACGCGGCGCTGCATCCGACCGATGATGACAGCCTGTATTTTGTGGCGACCGGCGACGGCGGTCATACTTTTTCGCGGACGCTCAACGCCCACCAGCAAGCAGTACGCCGCTATCTTTTGGATAAAAAACCATGACAACGACGCCAAAACGCGGATGTTTTATCACGCTCGAAGGCATCGAAGGCGCGGGAAAATCCAGTCAGGTTGCCCCGCTGGCGCAATTGTTGCAAGAGCACGGTTTGGACTGCGTGACCACCCGCGAGCCGGGCGGCGCACCAATTGCCGAACGATTGCGCGAGGTGCTGCTTGATCCGCGCAACACGGGGATGAGCGGGATGACCGAATTGCTGTTGATGTTCGCCGCTCGCGCCGAGCATCTGGCGCAGACGATTTGTCCGGCGCTGGATGCTGGAATCTGGGTGATTTGCGATCGGTTTACTGATGCGACTTACGCCTATCAAGGTGGCGGTCGCGGCATCAATCCGGCGCAGATCGCGCAACTGGAAATGCTGGTGCAGGGCGATTTGCGCCCAGATTTGACCCTGCTATTTGATGTGCCGCCGCGTGTCGGGTTGGCGCGGGCGCGGCAGCGCATGGGTGCGGCGGATCGGTTTGAACAGGAAACGGAAGCGTTTTTTGTTGCAATTAGAAGGGTTTATCAAGAACGGGCGCTGGCGCATCCGCAACGGTATTGCGTGATTGACGCCAACGCCGCGCTCGCCGAGGTCACGCAGCAAGTGCGTCAGTGCGTGACCAATGTGCTGTTAATGTCCTGAAAACATTGCGGTTGCCAACGCCTTTTGCACCGCACTGATATTGTCACTGCCGCGCAGTTCTTTAACTATTGGCATTGGATCGCTGCCAATCCAAATTTTCATTTCTGCATCCAGATCAAAATGACCGGCAGTTTCAATTGAAAAGCGCGTGATTGAACGATACGGAATCGAAAGATATTCGACCTTGTGACCAGTTAAACCCTGCTTATCAATTAAAATTAACCGTTTATTCGTAAATACAAATTGATCGCGGATCAATTGAAAAGCCAACTCAACGGTTTCCGTCATTGCTAAAATCGGTTCAAGTTGCCGCATCATATCATCGGCGCTGATGATTGACGCATTGCCGAGTAGTCCGCTCAATAATCCCATCTCGTTGTTCCCATGTTTTCATAACTGTTGAATGAACGCACTATCATTATGTTGATGATAAATGAGCGATCCGTCGCCGCAAAATCAATCCAATACCATGCAAAAATAATGCAATACCAAACGCATAAGGCAACGCATTCATCATATACCCAACATGAAACATGCGCGATGCGATTGGAGTAACAGCGCGACCGTCAGTGCGATAACAACTCCAAATAGTTCGATCATCGTTACTGTCTTCAACTTCGATTAACTGCGAGTTTTCCTTTTGCTCTAATACACGATAGGCAATGTATTGATAATCGTTAATTTTCATACGTGCAAACGGCTTGGGTAATAACAATTGATATTGTTCGCCAACCACACGAAAGCGGTGCAACTCTGATAACACCAGCAATCGAAATTGCGCATCATTATTATTCGACGTCACTGCAACCGAAAAACCACTGTGCAATTGATCGCCGCGTTTCACTTCACGCTTATCTAAATGCGCATTGATGTGAATTCCAGCGTATAGTGCGCTTGTGCAACTGACTGGAAAAAACCACGCTGAACCTAGAATAAGTGCTAGTATTTTGAGCCATTTCATAGTTGGATTTATCAACTTAAAAAGCAAATCAATTTCCCCCTAAAAAAGGGGGAAACCGAAAATGAATTAGCGAAACTTCCGTAAATACAGCCATTCAAAAAAGCGTTTCAGTAAATGAAAAACGCGCATAGATGGCAATACGAAATTGTATTTTTCATTCCGCACTACCAGCATTCCGCTATCATTCGTATCGACAATGCAAATCAATTCGACTTTGAAGGTCTCAGTTGGCTCGCGCCCAGCAAATTCTGCTGCCAAATTTCGCGCTGCAGTTCGCGCCTGTAAATCCGCCATGTGTGCCTGTTTAGGCATCCAATCTGGTCCCGGAAAACTCCCCGCATCACCTGCGACATAAACGCGCTCAAAACCCGGCACTCGACATTGCGCATCAGCTTGTAATAAACCGCCGGGCGAACGTGGTAACTGCGTATTATCAAACCACGCATTGCCGGTCATTCCGGGCATAAAAATAATGAGATCAGCGTCGAATTCACCGCCTTCTGTCGTCACTGCTCGCGGTGAAAAACTTTTAAGTTTATGCCCTAAATGCGTGGCAATATCACGTCGCTTCATTTCCGCGAGTAATCCATTAACTGCTTTTGGACCAAGGCGATTACCGGGGCGTTCAGCAGGAGTGAAAAAAGTTAAATGAAATTGCTCACGGCGATGCTCTTGGCGCAATTGAGTATCAAGACCGAAGAGGAATTCAAAAATCGGCCCACCGCGCATTGAACTCGGTTCATTTGGATTGCTCGCAAAACCCATTGCAATATGTCCGCCCTCCATAATACGCAGCCGATCACGAATTGCTTCAGCGGATTCAATTCCTTCGCAGGGTGTAATCGCGTGTTCAATCCCCGGAAGCTTTTTAATAAATCGCCCGCCGCTGGCAATAACCAGCGCGTCGTTTTTAATCTCGCCAACAGTGGTTTTTAGAATACGTCCATCCGCACTCAATCCAATCGCTTCAGCGGCAACATGTTTAACCTGCATTCGCTCAAAAAAGCGCGTTAAATCAATGCGTAGATCGTCGCCGCTGCGCAATCGACAGGGAATCCAAATCAGTCCGGGATAATAGATAAATTCCGGTTTGGAGCTCACCACAGTGATTTCACAAGCAAGTTTGCGTTGTTGACGCAAGGTTTGGATCGCAGTCAGTGCAGCAAAACCAGTACCAACGATAGTAATACGATTCATTCACAACTCCTTAAAATAATCATTATGATTCAATATGATGATGTCAAACTCAATCACAAAAGCCGTGTTCGCATTCAAACCACTTGCGGCGTGCGCCTATTCTACGCTGAGGTCACGATTGATTGATGCGTCGCATTTCAATTTAAATGAGTGATGTTGATTCTTTATAGTTAATTAAAAAAGTTAGCTCAAATTTAAGTGCTGCCTTGTTTTCGGCTTGTGGAATCAATTCCACCCTAATATCTATTTCAGAATGATTGCCGCGCCGTCTATTTTTAATTGCTTGTTAGGAAATGATGACAATGTTGGGTTGCTAAAAGCGGCAACCCAACCTACTTTTTAAAGCAACGCATTCCAACGGGCTGTAATCGCAGCTTTAGCTTCTTCGTTGTCACTCCCCAGTTTATCCAATGCTTTTTCGTACCAACTCCAACCCTGTTTTTTGTCACCAGCTTTATAGTGCGACACAGCAACCATCATTGCGGTATCTGCTTCAATAAAATCTTCACTGATATTGGAATATGCCTTTTCAAACCATGCCGCCGCTGCTGAGAAATCCTCAAGACGAAAAGCCGCATCACCGGATGTATAAAGCAACTGGAAATTGCTGTTGCTCACATTTTCTAATCCTTTACCAGCAATTTTAAGCGCCTTATGATAGTAGCCTTTATCGGTTAGTGCCATCGTATAAAGGATGTAGGGTTGGAGCGCAGATGGCTCGCGGGCAATCGTAATATCAAGATATTTAAAGGCGTCTTCATAATTTCCAACTGTTAATTGATTCAGTGCATGTAAATAACTGAGAAAAGAATCTTCTTTAGTTCTAAATTCCAGTTTGTTAATGCAATAAACCGAGTTTGTATCATCCTTTAAATTGAAAAAAAGAATCGCTGCATTGACTGCGTTGTACCGTGCATCTTCACTTTCATCATCAAAGCTACAAGCATCGGACAAACGAGAGACTAGTTCAGAAGATACTCGTTTTGTTTCAATTCCGAAAGCATTAGGTAAAATTTCTTTACTAGCAAGTTTATCTTCAATTTCTTTGAGTTCAACGACTAAACTTTTAACATCATCACTACCGTGCGCTTCAACTAGCGGTACTTTGATAAACTCATAACGCCGATAAGGTTCTTTAATAATCATCTTAGATGCCACTTCAATTGAGACATCGGTAATCACGCCAGTTGCTGCTCCGGTTAAAGCGGCGACAACAAAAGCACCTCCCGCAATTCCAAATCCACCGGCTGCAATAGTTCCACCACCAAGAATTGCAAGACCAGCGGCGGCAGCTCCCGTTCCAACACCTGCTGCCATTCCAACCATGCTTCCAACTGCGGTAATCCAGCTGCCTGCGGCACCAAGCATCGCACCGCCTGTGCCAGCAGTAACAACTGTAAATGCCAATGCGCCTGCTATGGCGACAGCAACACCAACACTAATTGCTGCTTTTCCCCAAAAGGTGTCCCACCAAGGTTCTGGATAAAGATTAGAAAAAGAGGCATCAATTGCCAAGGTAGCCGTAGCTAACACGGGCAATACTACGAATAAAAAAATTACACCGAAAAATCGTATGTTTTTTGCGTTAAAACTGTTCATTATGTTGCCCTCTCAGTGGTATAAAACGATGCTAAATATCAGGTTAGCTATAAAAACGCAATCACCATCACCTTTCCTGCTTTATTCCAGTAATCAACAGCATCTAACAAAATTGCACTTGCCTGTTGCCAATCTTCTGGCTGGGCGGTTCTAAAATTATGCGCGTTTTTATACACAATCAACAATCCATGTTCTGAGTTGACCCACGACATATCTGTTATACAATCGTAGAACGCATCCCAATTAAACCCAAAATACTCTGGAAAACCAAGCTGCGCTGAGAACTCACGCAAAAATGAATCCTTGTCTTTAATGTTATTGCCATCAACTACAAAATAATGTTCAGGCGGCTGCAAGAAAAAGTTGGGTAATGCTGCGCTTGCTAGTACGGTCATGGTTTGATTTCCTTAAAACTTTGATAGTGATCATCAGTGAAATACTTGACGCCATTCTCGCCCGTGATAATTCTTTGCGCCCCTCTACCGTTTGAATTAGATGATTTTACAGTGTATTCGTGATAATAATGAGGTGATTTGGTAGGGAGTTTGCCTTCTCTATTGTGAAAAACAGTCCCATCTTGCGCATAAGGAAAGGGACCACCGTTATCAATAAGTTTTAATGTTTCGCGGGCTTCCGACGAAAGGTTATCATGCTTGATTTTCGGAATCATCGCATTAACACTTTTCATTACTTCTTCAGATGACTGATTTGCTCTCAGCATTTCTATTAAGTCATCTTCATCAATTTTTCCGTTCAAAAGATCGTGATTCCAGCGCAACTTTTCAGTTGGTTTAATCAACCCTTTTTGTTCTGCCGCCCCAAGTAAAACAACAATTCGTTGATCTTTTGGATAACTGCTTAAATATGGGATAAAATCATCAACCTTGCTGCCAATCTGTCGTAGCAATATCTGGTGTTCTTGAAGCAGGTTTTTAGATTGACCGAGCGATTTAATCAATGCCGCAACTGCTTTTACAGCATCGTTTGCTACTGCCGCTAAAGCAACGGATTGATTCAAAGATATTGCCAGAACAATACTGACTGTTAATAATACTAAACTCTTCGTTATGCTTATATTTTTTTCTGTTGGCATTTATTGTCTCCAGTGATTTATTTCTTGAATGAGTGCTACGCACTGATAAACATCCCTTTCACTAGTGCAGTTGTCTTGCAATGATCCAATCCGCAATCCGTCCCCGCAAATCACACTGCTTTAATCCCACCAGTCAGACCATAAAAGTTTCTTCTATTTTTTCAAAAGTCTCTATGTCCAGTTGAACAGCAACCTTACGGTTTAATTCATCAATGATATACTGACACTTAATCGGCATGTTTCACCTTAATGTGCATCGCATCGCTAGTGGATTTGAAGCGCAAAAAGACTTCAATTGAAACTAGAATTAACTCCGGCTATTTATTAAACATGCAGCTTATAGTCAGAGATAAGGCTCTCTACCGGAATTTTTAGTTGACTCGTGAGATTTCGGATCATGTTAAGACTGAGTTTGCGTTTATAACCTAAAATCTCAGATACGCGGCTACTTTGTCCAAGGTACATAACCATATCTTCATCAGTTAGTGATTGTTGCTCCATTCTAAACTTTATCGCCTCTACAGGATCGGGTAGGTCAATTGGAAATGTTTTTTCTTCGTAATAGTCGATCAATACAATCAGCACTTCCAGTTCATCACCCTCAGGTGTACCTTGTTCAGCATTGAATAGTTGTTCAATGCGGGACAATGCCATTTTGTGGTCGTAATCGTTTTTTATTGGCTTAACAGTCATAATTTATGCTGTTACATCCCGCTGGTATACCATTTCAAAATGAGCGCCGCGCCATCTACTTTTGAATCACTTGTTATAGTGATGATGACGATGTTGGATTGTCAAAAGCAGCAACCCAACTTACGCTTCTACAAAATTGTATTAACTACTGTAACCCATTCAAAAGGACAGGAGAGGTAATTATGCCCTCTAAAGATATTCTTTATTCGATTGGAAGAACATCAGTAGGTCAACTGATTAAGGCGGTTGACGCTGAAAAAGGAATTGCATATACCTGTCCTGCCTGTAGCCAAGTTCTTATACTTCGCAAAGGAACACGGAAACGCCCTCACTTTGCCCACAAAACTCTTAGTCCTAACTGTACACCCGAAACAGCCTTACATTATGTCTTTAAGACTTTACTCTTTGGCAAGATTCAAAAACATTTTGATCATCAATTACCTTTAGAGATGCAATGGGATTGTCCTGCTTGTGGTGGAGTGCATACGGGCAACTTGCTGAAAAAAGCAGTTAAAGTAGTGCTTGAACATAATTTAGGAACCTGCCAACCAGATATTGCTTTGCTAGATGAGTTCAATTGCACAGTAGCAGTAATTGAAGTAGTTGTTACTCACGCTCCTGAACAAACAGCACTGGATTACTATAAAAACAACCATATTGCCGTTGTGTCTTATAAATTAAAATCAGACGAAGATTTTAATCGGTTAGATGCTCCCATTTTGAAACCAGATAGTGTTGATGTATGCAAAAATCCTAAGTGCTCGAAATGTGAAAATTATATGTCGAAAAAGCATCTTCTCATTATTGATGGAAATTGTTGGAAATGTCAGGCACCAATGAAAGTTGCCGCTTTATATGAAGGAAATTTTTCACTATCTGATATCCAGCTTGCTACTCAGTACGGTGTATTAATGAAGTTACATTACAGCCGTACATTAGGAATGAAGTACGTTGCTAATACCTGCCGTAAATGTGGAGCATTTATTGGTGATCATTACTTATTTACTGACTATGTAGCCGTTGATTCGTATAACCGTCAGGAATTGGATGCAGGATATTATTGCCATCACTGTTCAAGTAATTCTGAAGATGAAGATTCTGAAGATTTTGAATAAGTTTTTTGGCGTTTTACTAAAGAGAAAAACTTCAAAAATTGGTTACAATAAATAACTCTGCACCAATAACATCCCTATCATCGGTGCAATGATTTAATTGGCAGCGTTAAACCACCGGCACCACCGACCGACAATAACGCGGACGATGCGCCAAAATCGCCAGCAAATCCGCGATTCTTTCCCGCAAATCGCGCCGGTCTAAAATCATATCCAATGCGCCCTTATCCATTAAAAACTCACTGCGTTGGAATCCTTCCGGCAATTTCTCGCGCACCGTTTGTTCAATCACTCGCGGTCCCGCAAAGCCAATTAACGCGCCCGGTTCGGCGATATTCAAATCACCCAGCATCGCTAAACTCGCCGACACGCCGCCCATCGTCGGATCAGTCATTACCGAGACAAACGGCAGCGCCGCTTCGCGCATTCGCGCCAACGCCGCGCTGGTTTTCGCCATCTGCATTAACGAAAACAAACTTTCTTGCATTCGCGCTCCACCGCTGGCAGAAAAACACACATAAGGCGCATTCATTTCCAATGCCGCATCGACGCCACGCACAAATCGCTCGCCAACTACCGAACCCATTGATCCGCCCATAAAACTGAATTCAAATGCCGCCACCACCAGCGGCGCATCTTTTAAGCGCCCGCGCATTACCACCAGCGCATCTTTTTCACCCGATTGCTTTTGCGCCAGCACCAGCCGTTCTTTGTACTTTTTCAAATCCTTGAATTTCAACGGATCAAGCGATTCCAATTCCGCGCCAATTTCCTCACGGTGCTCAGGATCAAGAAAAGTATCTAAGCGCCGCCGCGCCGTGATGCGATTGTGGTGATTGCACTTCGGGCACACTTCTAAATTGCGCTCCAATTCAGCGCGATACAAAATCGCATTGCAGCCGGGGCATTTCGCCCACACGCCTTCGGGCACGGCGCGTTTCGTGCTGGCTTCAATGCGGATACGGCGCGGCACTAATTTTTCAAACCAGCTTTTGCTTTTATCCATCGCCTGTTTTAAGGCGGCTTCCGGTTCAGTGATGATCGCCATCGCCATTACTCCGCAGCGCGTGAAGTGACAGAACAATCAACAGCATCAATCGCTTGCCGCAGTTCTGCTAAAAAATTCCCGATGGTGTCAGGAATGCGTTCGGGCGTCGCCGCCAGCGTTTCGATTTGGCTGACAATCGCGCTGCCGACAATCACCGCATCGGCGACCTGCGCCACCTTCGCCGCAGTTTCCGCGTCCTTGATCCCAAAACCGACGCCAACTGGCAACGGAATCAACGACTTAATCGCGCCCACTTGCGCTGCGACCGCTGCCGTATCGAGATGACCTGCGCCGGTAACGCCCTTCACCGAGACGTAATACACAAAGCCGCTGGCAACATCGCCAATCCGTTTGATCCGCGCTGCGGTGGAGGTCGGCGCGAGCAAATAAACCAAATCCAGCCCCTGCGCCTTCATCAACGCAATCAGGTCGTGGCCTTCTTCTGGTGGTAAATCAACGATTAACGCGCCATCGACACCAGCGGCAGCGGCCTGCTGCGCAAACTGCGCATAACCCATGACTTCAATCGGATTGAGATAACCCATCAACACGACCGGCGTCGTGGCATCCGACTCGCGGAATTGCCGCACCATTTCCAGCACGGCAGTCAGCGACACGCCCTGCGCCAGCGCCCGCTCGGTCGCTCGCTGAATCACCGGCCCGTCCGCCATCGGATCGGAAAACGGCACGCCCAGCTCAATCACATCTGCGCCCGCGCTGACCATCGCTTGCATCAGCGGCACGGTGATTTGCGGCGTGGGATCGCCAGCGGTGATAAATGGAATCAGCGCAGTGCGCTTGGAATCCTGAAGTTGTTGAAAACGTTGTGCAATTCTGCTCATAAAATTAACCCGTCCAGCGATGCGACCGTGTGCATATCTTTGTCTCCGCGCCCGGACAGATTGACCAAAATGGTTTGATCGGGGCGCAACGTCTGCGCCAGCTTGTGCGCATACGCCAGCGCGTGGCTGGATTCGAGCGCCGGAATGATGCCCTCGGTGCGCGTCAAATGATGAAACGCCGCGAGCGCCTCGGCATCGGTGATCGCGTCATAACTGGCGCGACCGCTGTCTTTCAGCCACGCATGTTCGGGGCCGACGCCGGGATAATCCAAACCGGCAGAAATTGAATGGGTTTCAATGATTTGCCCGTTGGCATCTTCCATCAAATAGGTGCGATTGCCGTGCAACACGCCGGGACGACCGGCCGTCAACGGCGCTGCGTGATGACCAGTTTCGATGCCATCGCCCGCTGCTTCGACGCCATAAATCGCCACCTCGCGGTCGTTGAGGAACGGATAAAACAAGCCAATCGCGTTGGAACCGCCGCCGACGCAGGCAACCAGCGCATCCGGCAGGCGTCCGGTGCGCTCCAACATCTGCGCTCGCGCCTCGCGCCCAATCACCGCTTGAAAATCGCGCACCAGCATCGGATACGGATGCGGGCCGGCGACCGTGCCGATGATGTAAAAGGTGTTGTCGATATTCGTCACCCAGTCGCGCATCGCCTCGTTGAGCGCATCTTTCAACGTGCGCGAACCGGATTTGACCGGCACGACGGTCGCGCCCAGCAGCCGCATCCGGTAAACGTTGGCTTCCTGCCGCGCCACGTCCACTTCACCCATATAAACAACGCATTCCAAACCGAGCCGCGCCGCAACTGTCGCGCTGGCAACGCCGTGTTGACCTGCGCCGGTCTCGGCGATGATGCGGGTTTTGCCCATCCGCTTGGCGAGCAACGCCTGCCCCACGGTGTTATTGACCTTGTGCGCACCGGTGTGATTGAGGTCTTCGCGCTTGAGATAAATCTGCGCTCCGCCCAGCTCACGGCTCCACCGTTCGGCGTGATACAGCGGCGACGGACGCCCGACGTAATCGCGCAAATCGGCGTCCAATTCGGCTTGAAAATTGGGATCGGCGCAGCAGGCGGCATACGCCAGCCGCAGTTCTTCGAGCGGGTGCATCAGGGTTTCAGGCACAAACATCCCGCCATAAACCCCGAAATGCCCGTGTTCATCAGGCAGTGTAATTGGAAAAATCCCCAGTTTGGGAATTGAGTGGATTGTTATCGGCGGGTATCGCCATCTTTAACTCCTTGCATAAAAGCGAAAATTTTTGCGTGATCTTTAACGCCCGCGCCAGCTCAACGCCGCCACTGACATCGACGCCGTAAGGTCGCACCTGTTGAATTGCTGCCGCGATGTTGCCCGGATCAAGCCCGCCCGCCAGCACGATCTGCGCAGCGATTTCTGGCGGAATCCGTGCCCAATCAAACTGTTGCCCGGTGCCACCGGCGCGAGTCGGATCAAACGCATCCAGTAACACGCCCGCCGCGCCAGCAGTCATAAACCGCTCCATTTCGGCGCGAAGATCAATGTCTGGGCGCATCCGCAGCGCCTTGATCCAACGCCGTCCGAAGCTGGCGCAGAACTCCGGCGGCTCATCGCCATGAAATTGCAGCAAATCCAGCGACACCTGCGCCAGCGTGGCGTGAATCGTCGCTGGCGCAGCATCGACAAATAACCCAACTGCGCTGACAAACGGCGGCAAGTTTGCGCACAACTGCTGCGCCAGCTCCGGCGTCACGCTCGCGGACTGGGCGGATAAAACACGAAACCGAGGGCATCCGCGCCCGCTGCCACTGCGGCAGCAACGGCGGATTCATCGGTCAAACCACAGATTTTGACGCGGGTACGAGACATGGCTTTTGAGTTTTCAGTTGTCAGGCGGAGCGGTGTAAGCATTTGCCAATTGTTTGGTCAATTCAAATTGCGCCGGATAATCAGCGCGGACGAAATACAACCCCTGCGGCGGCGCGGTAACGCCACCTTGTTTGCGGTCGCGCAGCGCCAGCAATTGCGTCGTCCATTCCACCGGCGCATGACCGCGCCCAATCGCAATTAACACGCCAGCGATATTGCGCACCATGTGATGCAGAAATCCATTTGCGCCGATGTGCAGCGTCAGCATTCGGTCTTGTTCCGTGAGCTTGAGATAATGGACGCGGCGAATTGGACTTTTCGCTTGGCAGGAGATAGCGCGGAAACTCGAAAAATCGTGCTCACCGACCAGCGCCGCTGCCGCTTCACGCATTCGCGCCACATCAATCGCGCCATAAATCCACACGGCGCGATCCCGTTGCAGCGCCGAGCGCATCTCCGTCAGTTGAATGTGATAGCGATAATGGCGGGCAATCGCGCTGAATCGCGCATGAAAACTGGCATCAATCGGCTGTACCCAGCGCACCGCGACATCTGGCGGCAAATTGACATTGGTTCCCAGCAACCACGCCCGCTCGGTGCGCAGCGCAGTGGTATCGAAATGCACCACCTGCTCCAGCGCGTGAACGCCAGCATCGGTGCGACCGGCCGCGTGCAGCGTCACCGGATGATTGGCGACCCGCGCCAGCGCCGTTTCCAAACTGGTTTGCACCGTGCGCACGCCCGGCTGCTGGGTTTGCCAGCCGTGAAAGGCGGTGCCGTCATATTCCACGCCGAGCGCAATACGATTAGAAATCACCACGGGACAATCTCGATTCAACTGATTTGTGCCAACATCGAACGCGCTGCGGTTTGATGCTCTTCACGACCTTCAGCGATGACTTCTTTAAGAATTTCGCGGGCTGCTTCAGGATCATCCATATCTAAATACGCTCGCGCCAAATCCAGTTTAGTCGCCGTTTCATCCCAAACTCCGCTGTTCATTTGCCAACTCGTATCGGAGAGCGATTCCAGTGGCGGTGCGCTCGGCGTCTCGTTTTGCGCGGCAGCAATGAGCGAATCCAAATCGTCAAGCTGCTCCAGACGTGGATCGTCCAGCATCAACACCAACTCAGAATCTGCGTTATCCGTGACTTTGCGCAACGTTGGCGGTGGTTTTGGTGGTGCTGGCGCTGGCTCAAAATTCAAATCTAAATCGAATATATCGGGCAAAACCAGCGGTTCTATTGGCGCTGGTGGCGGCGGCACAGGTTTAACTGGCGGCGGTTGCACCATTGGATCAGGCATGAGCGGATCGGCGCTGCTCAACAATTTGTCGAGTTCGTCATCATCAAACGATAACGACAATGCAGCATCCGGTGGCGTGGTGACTGGTGGCGGTGCGTTAC
This sequence comes from Chromatium okenii, assembly GCF_002958735.1. GTDB lineage: Bacteria > Pseudomonadota > Gammaproteobacteria > Chromatiales > Chromatiaceae > Chromatium > Chromatium okenii_A. Next base: position 131,709 of record NZ_PPGH01000037.1, read on the forward strand.
CGCGTATCACGGCGCGTTGGATGTCCGTCATCACGGGCGGGGCATCATTCGTTCCCGTATCTTTTACGGCAAATCGAGAAGGCATGTCTTGCAACGGCGTGGGTTCCGAATCCGGCAGCGCGTCCATGTCAAAACCGAGATCAGCCGTCTCATCATCAGGGGCAAATGTTGGTGCTGGCGCTGGCGCGGATGCCGCAGGTAATGGCGGTAAATCATTGAGGTTAATCAAGAATGAATCTGGGAAAGTGTCTTCATTGGTCGCAGTAGACTGCTCTGGATGTAGAAGCGGCGCAGCTAAATCCTGTAACCGTTGCCATTGCTGCGCTTGGCTTCGATCACCGCCCAAAGCCTCAATCGACGCCATGACACTGTTCAAACCCTGAATGTTTTTCGTGCCGATGCAGGCTTCCGCCAATTTGAATTTAATATCCAAACGATTGGGAAACCGCTGCATTTCCTTTAATAACAATGCCTGCGCTTCATCATGCCGACCGTAAACCATGTAGACATCGGCCTCCGAAAGTGGATCAACCGTGTCGGTCTCCACGTCAAAATCACTCAATGACGAAATCAACGACATTGGCGTTTCTGGCTCTTCGTCGTCGTCCACAGAATGTTGACTAGCGCCCATGACTGCCGCAGCGGAGGTCGCCGCCACTGAATGACTGGTTGATGGCAGCACTGCGGTATTGGGTTCCAGCGACGAATTTAAAAACGCAGTCGGTTCACCTTCAAAATCTTCGTTTTCGGTGTCGAGCAGATCGAGTGACACTTCTTTTTCAGATAATTCTGCGGTTCGCCGACGGGAAATGACCCAAGCAAAACCTAAAATTCCTAGCGCCGATAAACCCGCCAATCCCGCTAATGGCAACATCAGCGATGACCAAAGTGACGATTCTTCTGGTTGATCTGCGTTCTCCGTTGCAGTCACAGGCGGCGCAGTGGCGGGATTTTTGGGCGGTGAAATGGGCGCTGCGACATCCGGCACTGGTGGCAAAGGCAACGGCGCAACATTTGATATGGGCGCTGGCGCCGCGGTTTCTGTGATCGGTGGTGCTGGCGTTTCCGCGGCGACCGGCGCAACGGCGGGTGGATTGGGATTGACTACTTCAGCAACGCTGGGCGTTTCCGGCAGTGCTGGTTCTTCAGTGGCGACCGCCGCAGTCGTTGGTTCGACTGCGACTGGTGAAGTTGTTGCCAATACGCCCGGCGTGTTCTGCGTTGATGCAGTATTTGGTGTCGCAGTGAGATCGTTTTGCTCCAATAACTGCTGAATGGTTGCTAACTGCGTTTCTAATTCTCGAATGCGTCCGCGCAATTCCAGCGCTTCTTGTCGCGTACTTTCAGTGGTTTCCAGTGCAATCAACACATCCTGTTCCAAACGACGCGGATTTCCAGTGGTAGTGCCAGCTGCTGGCGCAGCAGCTGCCGGTGATGCAGCTGGCGTTCTCGCGCCAATAATCCGCAATTGCGCCATATCCGGCACGGCAGTAAGCGGGGCACGACTGACTGCGCCGCCGCGTCGCGCAGCAGTAAATTCGCGGTCGGCAGTTTGCGGATCGAGCGCGAGCAGTTCGGCTTGGGTCGGAATCATCAGCATTTTGCCGCTGACGAGACGATTGATGTTGCCGCGAGTGAAGGCGTCTTGATTGTTGCGATACAGCGCCAGCGCCGTTTGTGCGGCAGTCGCACCTGCTGGCGCATTGGCTCGCGCCACTTGCCACAAACCTGTGCCGCGCTCAATCGGTCCGATCATCAGCGGAAATCCGCTGGCATCGCTGGGTAATGCGGCATTGGAATTGGTGGCAGCCGAAGTGGTGGGCAATCTCACTGGCGGCGCAGTCTGTTTGAGGCGTTCCGGTGGTTCTAATAACACCGTGAATTCTTTGACCAATTGCCCTTTTGACCAGTACACCTCCAGCAACATGTCCAGATACGGCTCGCGGATTGGCTCGCGGCTGGTGACTTGAATCACCGGAGCGCCAGATGCTGGAAAGTCGAGCGTAAACTTGAGTTTAGTTAAATCGTAATAACGTTCGATGCCTGCGTTATCGAAGGCATCTTGTGAGGCGAGTGTCACTTGAATCGCATCACGTTCTTCTGGCGTCACATCGTAGAGTTCAATCTCGCCCTTAAACGGCTGATTGAGACCGGAATAGGCACGAATCTCGCCGAGACCGAGGGCGACGACATCGTTGCCTGCGAACAGCAAAGTTGCCGCTGCCGCGAGAATGAGTTTACGAGACATCTTCAGCCCTCGGATGGTGGTTTTTTGAGTTGTCAGTGGTTATTAACAACGGGTTTGATCCTGTGCACTGACCACCGACAACTTTTTCCTCAACGATTCAACACAATCATCAGCATCCGCCGCAACGGTTCGGCAGCGCCCCACAGCAATTGATCGCCGACGGTGAATGCGGACAAATACTGCTCGCCCATATTGAGCTTGCGCAGCCGTCCGATGGGAATGGTCAACGATCCGCTCACTGCCGCTGGCGACAAGTCGCGCACCGTTTGCGCCCGTTCGTTCGGAATCACCCGCACCCAATCATTCGCCGCCGCAATCAGGTTCTCAATTTCCGGCATGGGCACGTTGCGCGTGAGCTTGATCGTCAAGCCCTGACTGTGGCAACGCATCGCGCCAACCCGCACGCACAAGCCATCAATCGGCACTGGCGTCGCGTCCAAACCGAGAATCTTGTTGGTTTCCGCCTGCCCTTTCCATTCCTCGCGGCTTTGCCCGTTGTCGAGCTGGGTATCAATCCAAGGAATCAGGCTGCCCGCCAGCGGAGCGCCAAAATTGGCGGTGGGGAATTCGGCGCTGCGCAGCGTCGCAGTGACGCCGCGATCAATGTCGAGAATCGCCGAGGCGGGATCAGCCAGCAGCGGTTGCACGGCGGCGTTGAGTGCGCCCATCTGCGCCAGCAATTCGCGCATATTTTTTGCACCCGCGCCGGATGCCGCTTGATAGGTCATCGCGCTGACCCATTCCACCAGCCCCGCCTGAAACAGCCCACCGAGCGCCATCAACATCAGACTGACGGTGCAATTGCCGCCGATGAAATCGCGCTTGCCGGCTGCGAGCGCCGCGTCGATGACGTGACGATTGACCGGATCAAGAATGATGGTCGCGTCCGGCTGCATCCGCAGCGACGAGGCGGCATCAATCCAATAGCCATCCCAGCCGCTGGCGCGGAGTTGCGGATGCAGCGCCTTGGTGTAATCGCCGCCCTGACAGGTGACGATGACATCCATCTCGCGCAGCGCCGCTAGATCATCGGCAGCCAGCAGCGGCTGCGTCCCGTGCCCGACATCGGGGCCGAGTTGCCCCGCCTGCGAGGTGGTGAAAAACACCGGCGCGGCGATGTGCGCCCAATCATTTTCGGCCGTCATCCGCTCCATCAACACCGAGCCGACCATGCCGCGCCAACCGATAAAACCAACTTTTTTCATCAACGCGCCTCCGCCAGCGCCGCGACCACTGCGTCACCCATTTCCACCGTGCCAACCTGCCGCATTCCTGCCGACATGATGTCTGCCGTGCGCAAGCCTTGATCCAATACCGCCGACACTGCCGTTTCAATTCGCGCTGCTGCATCCGGTGCGCCGAGCGAATAGCGCAACATCATTGCCACCGACAAAATCGTTGCTAATGGATTCGCAATTCCACGTCCGGCAATGTCTGGTGCCGAGCCGTGAATGGGTTCATACATACCTTGCCCACTCGCGCCGAGCGATGCGGAGGGCAGCATTCCAATTGAACCGGTCAACATTGACGCGCAATCAGAAAGAATATCGCCAAAGATATTGCCCGTGACCATCACATCGAATTGCTTGGGCGCACGCACCAATTGCATCGCCGCATTATCAACGTACATGTGCGTCAATGTAATTTCAGGATAATTGGCAGCGGTTTTAATTGCCACCTCGCGCCACATTTCTGTACATTCCAACACGTTGGCTTTATCCACTGAACACACTTGTTTATTGCGTTTCATCGCAATCTCAAATGCCACGCGGCAAATGCGCTCAACCTCAGATTCAGTGTAAACCATCGTATTGATGCCGCGCCGTTCACCCGACGGCAGCGTTTCAATGCCACGCGGTTGCCCGAAATAAATATCGCCGGTCAACTCACGCACAATCATTAAATCCAAACCGGCGACGATCTCCGGTTTTAAGGTGGACGCATCCGCCAATTGTGGATACAGAATTGCGGGGCGCAAATTAGCAAACAATTCCAAGCCAGCCCGCAATCCCAATAAGCCTTTTTCGGGACGCTTGGCAATTGGCAGCGGCTCCCATTTTGGCCCACCCACTGCGCCGAGTAATACGGCATCGGCTGCCTTTGCCGCAGTCAAAGTTGATTCTGGCAAGGGATCGCCGAATTCATCATAAGCTGCACCACCAACCAGCGCATGGTGCAATTGGACATCAATTGCACCTTCCGCTTGCAGCGCGTCAATGACTTTAATGGCTTCTGCCACAATTTCTGGGCCGATTCCGTCACCCGCAACCACTAAAATGTTCTTGCTCAAAGTACTGCCTCAATTAAATAGTTCTGTCTGAAATTCTTGCTGCACGGTTTCATCACCCACACTCAAACAAACACCCACGGCGCTTCGACTTTGCGCCGCGCTTCGTATTCCCGAATGGCATCTGCTTGTTGCAGGGTTAAACCAATATCATCTAAACCTTCAATTAACCGCTGTTTGCTGCCGACATCCACAGTAAATGGAATTTGATTGCCGTCATCCAGCGTCAATAACTGCGCTGGCAAATCTACCGAAATGCGCAGCGGCGCGACACCGCTGGCTTTTTCAAACAGGACGCCAATTAAAGCGCCCTCTAATTGAATCGGCAGAATGCCATTTTTGAAGCAGTTATTAAAAAAGATGTCGGCAAAACTCGGCGCAAGAATGACGCGAAAACCGAAATCAGCCAGTGCCCAAGGCGCATGTTCCCGCGAGGAACCGCAGCCAAAATTCTCTCGCGCTAATAGAATTTGCGCAGCAGAAAAACGCGGATCATTTAATATGAACTCGCTATTCAACGGGCGCTGGCTGCAATCCATATCTGGCTCGCCGTGATCTAAATAACGCCATTCGTCAAATAGATACGGGCCAAAACCGCTGCGTTTAATGCTTTTTAAGAATTGCTTGGGGATGATCGCGTCGGTGTCGATATTGGCGCGATCTAATGGTGCGACGATGCCGCTAAAGTTTTGAAATGGTTCCATTTATAGCGCCCTCACATCGACAAAATGCCCAGTCACCGCCGCCGCCACCGCCATCGCGGGGCTGACTAAATGCGTGCGCCCGCCCTGACCTTGCCGCCCCTCAAAATTGCGGTTCGAGGTCGAAGCGCAGCGTTCACCCGCCTCCAGCCGGTCGGCGTTCATCGCCAGACACATCGAGCAGCCCGGCTCGCGCCATTCAAAACCGGCGGCGGTGAAAATCTGATCCAAGCCCTCGGCTTCGGCCTGTGCTTTTACCAGCCCGGAGCCGGGCACGACCAGCGCCAACTTGATGTTTTTTCTGACTTTACGACCGGCGGCGACGGCAGCAGCAGCGCGTAAATCCTCAATCCGCGAGTTGGTGCAGGAGCCAATAAACACCTTGTCCACCGCAATCTCGGTGAGCGGCTGACCAGCAGTTAAACCCATATAATTCAGCGCATTGCGAATACCAGCAGCTTTCACTGGATCGGCTTCGGCGGCGGGATCGGGCACTTGTCCGTCAATCGGCAGCACCATTTCCGGCGAGGTGCCCCACGTCACCTGCGGCGCGATGCTGGCGGCGTCCAGATGCACGACGCGATCAAAGGTCGCGCCCGCATCGCTGACCAAGGTGCGCCAAGACGCAGCGGCCTGTTCAAACAGCTCGCCCGTCGGTGCCAACGGACGCCCGCGCATGTAGTCGATGGTTTTTTCGTCCACCGCGATCAAGCCAGCGCGAGCGCCCGCTTCAATCGTCATGTTGCACACCGTCATCCGCCCTTCTATCGACAGCGCCTGAATCGCAGTGCCGCCAAATTCAATGACATAGCCAGTGCCGCCAGCGGTGCCAATCGCGCCGATGATCGCCAGCACGATGTCTTTCGCAGTGACGCCTGCGCCGAGTTCACCGTCAACGCTGATGAGCATGGTTTTTGAGGGGCGCTGAATCAGGCACTGCGTCGCCAGCACGTGCTCGACTTCCGAGGTGCCGATGCCGAACGCGAGTGCGCCAAATGCGCCGTGCGTGGAGGTGTGCGAATCGCCGCAGACGATGGTGCTGCCGGGCAAGGTGAAGCCCTGTTCGGGGCCGATGACGTGAACGATGCCTTGGCGTACATCGCCCATTGCGAACTCGGTGATGCCAAAGCTGGCGCAGTTGGTGCCGAGCGCGGCGACTTGAATCCGCGCAACCGGATCGGCGATGCCGCTGGCGCGTTCGCTCTGCGCGGTGGGGACGTTGTGATCGGGAACGGCAAGATTGGCGCTGGTGCGCCACGGCTGGCGACCGGCGAGACGCAACCCTTCAAAGGCTTGCGGCGAGGTGACTTCGTGAATCAGTTGGCGATCAATGTAAAGCAGCGCCGTGCCGGTCTCATCAACCCGCACGACGTGCGCATCCCAAAGTTTGTCGTAGAGGGTTTTGCTACCCATACCACTATCCCAGTGAAAAAAACGATTCGTTAGGATAGTCGGCAGGCTGTATAAACTCAAATCACAGCGAACCAGTGCCGCTGCTTAATTCAACTGTGACGCATTGAATAAAACGAGAACCGGGCTTTTAAGCCACCGCCTCTATTGGTTCAAATCGCACCCGCGCTTCTGGCGCAAATCCCATTGCTTTTGCTAACCAAGGCGGCGCTTTATTCGCCAAAATTTGCTGCAATGCCCGCATCCGTTCCCGCGCACTGCCGCCTTGATCATCTTTAATGGGATGAATATCGCGTTTAATCACTTTTGCCGCAGCGGGTCCGCCAATAGACGCAACATATAACACTTGGCAATCTGCAATCAACTCAGCGCGATACGCATTTTTATCATCGCCAGCTTGACTATCATCAACCGTGCGCACAGCAATTAAACGATGTTCCGTTGCCGAGACTTGATAAATTAAAAATCGCCGCGCTGCGCCAAAGTGTCCATCAAGATTTTCACCGCTATCAGAAGCACAAGCCACCCGAATCGAATTGGGCATTTCATGCGCTGCCAATGGCTCCACTGCTGGCGCTGGGTCACTCGCAATTCCAGCACCACCTTGTAAAATCGTCACGGCTGCTTTTAATACACTTTGCTCTAAATCAGCGAATTCACCATCTGCCGCTTGTTTCAACTCTTTTACCCGCAACGTTGCCAATTTTTCAGCCGTTGGCGGCAAACCCACTGCATCTTTTAATACCCGAATTAACCGCGCTGGATCAGTATCCGGCAAAGTCCGCGCTGCCAAAGCAATTCGCAGCGCAATATCATCAGAAAGTACGCTATCAGACATGATTGAATTCCTCGCATTTCGATGATGTTAAAAGCGGGCAGTATTGGCGCTGCCCACCGTCTGCGCAATTCTCATGCTGGCACGATGCAGCCATCTTCCATACAGGCATCAGCGCACTGCGGCGAACCGGATTCGCCTTCACCTTCGCATTCACTGCAAGTATTGGCGTCGATTTTATACACGCCCTTAAATGGTTTAATTGATTGCGTGGGACAAACAGGTTCACAGTCACCGCAAGCAGTGCACAGTTCACGCATAATTTTCATGGCCATTTCAATTCTCCAAAATTCTATTCATCACCGCGCTTAAAGCGCAATGTCGTTGGAAATACCGGCGGTGGACTCATTGGGTCGATATACCAAGTTGAACCGTCAGTGAGCGTCACCATTCCGCCCCAAGTTTCAGCAGTATCCATTTCAACCGAGGCAATGGTTTCTTCCATATCTTTTTTAGCGACATAAAACAGCAAATCGCCATTATCATTCTTGCGCAGCATTACATTGGGCATGGCGTTCTCACTTAAAAAATCCCCGACTATTTGAAAAATCCCCCCTTTGAAAAAGAGGGGTTGGGGGATTTAGATTTACCGCACCAAATCGTAGTTAAAATCGGTGACGCCCATTTCACGGGTGTCATCATCGAGCCGCTCCAGTACTGAATTAACCAAGGTGGTTAAAATGTACATTGCGCCTTCATAACCTAGCGTGGTCATGCGATGCAAATGATGACGGTCGAAAATCGGGAAGCCAATCCGAATGAGCGGCACTTCAAATTCACGCCCTTTATGCAACGTATCGCGCTGAATGAACTTGCCGTAGCTATTGCCGATTAAAAAGTCCGGCTTATCGGTAAAGCACAGTGAACGCATGTGCCATAAATCAGCACCAGTATGTACTTGACCACCAGCGCCATAAGGCGACGTTGCCAGCAACTTCTCAACTTCTTTCTTCCACCGCTTATTCGCACTGCTGCACAAAATATGCGTCGGTTCTGCACCCAGTTCGAGTAAGAATTTCACCATGCCCAATACGTAATCTGCATCGCCGTATAGCGCAAACTTTTTACCATGCAGCCACGTATGGCTGTCGGTCATCATGTCCACTAAACGCCCGCGTTCTTTCGCCAGCGAATCAGGAATTGGTGTGCCGGTTAATGCCGAAACCTTCATTAAAAAATCATCGGTCCATTCCAAACCCATTGGAATGTTGATTACAGTCGCTGGCTGATTCCAAGTCGTCTCCACGAACTTCTTGGTTTTCACCAACTGCCAAGGTTGTAGTAATAGCGTATCAATCGCATTCGGTGCGTCGCGCATTTCATTCAAAGTCGTGCCGCCGTCATACATACGGAATTGACCGTCGGCCGGCGTATCCAATACTTCAGTTGGATCGCACAATAGGCTATAACCAACGCCCATTTCTTTCATCATGCGATGCAATACGCGGTAATTGCCGAGATAGGTTTCAAAGCCGGGGACAAGGTTAATTTTGCCATTGGAGCCAACAACTTTGCCTTCCATGCTATTCAGCGTGAGATGACGTTGAATACCCTCAAACATATTGTCCCAGCCAGTGGTGTGGCTGCCTACAAAGCTCGGCGTATGTGCAAACGGTACTGGAAAATCTTGCGGAATGTAGCCTTCTTTCCGCGAATTACCAATAAAAGCATTTAAGTCATCGCCAATGACTTCTGCCATGCAAGTCGTGCTCACTGCAATCATGTCCGGCTTATACAATGCAAGCGCATTTTCTAAACCATCAAACATATTCTTCTGACCACCGAATACTGCTGCATCTTCGGTCATTGAATCAGAAACGCACGCAATCGGCTCTTTGAAATGGCGATTGAAATACGAGCGGAAATAAGCAACGCAACCCTGCGAACCGTGCACATAAGGCAGGGTTTTTTCAAAGCCAAGTGCGCATAATACTGCGCCGAGTGGCTGACAGGCTTTCGCCGGATTAACAGTTAATGCCTCGCGCTTAAAATTCAGCTCTTGATATTCCTGCGTCGTTGTCCACTGGAACACTTCTTCAATCTTTTCGATTGAATGTGCTTCTTCAGCGGTCGCCCGCTTTTTTGCAAGGTTGTCAATATAATCCGCATCGCGGAACAGCGGATAGCAGGGTTTGATATTGTCGGCGATCTGGCTCATTACAATTTGCTCCTACCGCGCCGCAAATTGGCGGACTAACGGCTATTGATGATCGGGTGTATTTCAATTCCCTCAACCCCCTTTTTCAAAGGGGGCGAATAGGGAATTTAATGTTAGGCAGCCAGCGTTTGGCTCTCGCTATCGGCAGCTTTTAACCACGGCGCTTGCATACTTTTCCAGCACGGATTATTGATCGTCATATCCATATCGCGGGCGAAAATCGCAAAGCCGTCATAACCATGATATGGGCCGGAATAATCCCATGAGTGCATCTGCCGGAATGGAACGCCCATCTTTTGGAAGATGTACTTTTCTTTAATGCCGGAGCCGATCAAATCAGGTTTGATCTTCTTGACGAATTCCTCGAACTCATAGCCCGTGACATCATCGTAAAGCAGCGTTGCATTGCCCATTTCTTTCATGGTGCGGTCGTAATCGTCATTATGCGCAAACTCATAACCCGTGCCGACTACTTCCATGCCCAAATCTTCATACGCGCCAATCACGTGACGCGGACGCAATCCACCGACATAAAGCATCACGCGCTTGCCTTCTAAACGTGGGCGGTATTTCGCAATGATTGCGCTATATTCCGCCTCGTATTTGGCAATCACCTTCTCTGCATTCGCCTGAATCGTCTCATCAAAGAATGCAGCAATTTTGCGCAATGATTCGGCGATCTTGGTCGGGCCAAAGAAGTTGTATTCCATCCACGGAATCCCGTATTTCTCTTCCATGTGACGGCTGATGTAATTCATCGAGCGGTAGCAGTGAATCAGGTTCAATTTGACTTTCGGAGTCAATTCCATTTCAGCCAGCGTACCGTCACCCGACCACTGGGCAACCACACGCAAACCCATTTCTTCTAACAAAATGCGTGATGCCCACGCATCGCCACCGATGTTGTAATCACCAATCACTGCCACGTCATAAGGCGTGGTTGGAAAGGAATCATCGCCGTCACGATTGCCAATCACCCAATCACGAATTGCATCGTTGGCAATATGATGACCGAGCGATTGCGATACGCCCCGGAAGCCTTCGCAGCGCACTGGTACAACCGGTTTATCTAATTCCTTGCTCTTCTTTTTTGATACCGCTTCAATATCATCGCCAATCAATCCAATCGGGCATTCAGATTGAACGCTGAGACCTTTGGAAAGCGGGAAAAGTTGTTCAATCTCATCAATCAATTTGGCGAGTTTTTTATCGCCACCGAATACAATATCCTTCTCCTGAAAATCAGAAGTGAAATTCATCGTGCCGAAAGTATTGATACCGGTGTGACCAACGTAATAATTCCGCCGTCCAGCGCGGGAATACTGACCGCAACCGACTGGACCATGGGAAATGTGAACCATGTCTTTAATTGGTCCCCATACCACGCCTTTAGAACCGGCGTAGGCGCAACCGCGTACTGTCATTACACCGGGCAGATTTGCGGTTGGAGGTGATGCACTTCTTGGATTGTTCGACTTCTGGGTCATTGACGGCCAAATGTTTGGCGCGATCTTTACGCGCTTTATCTGGATACGCTTCAAGCACTTCCAAATCAGCGCCTGAGTCTCGTCGCGGGTCATTTCTGTCATCTTGTGCTCCTGCCGTGCCGCCAATCTGCGGACTTCCGGCTTAATCAGTGGACAGTTGTCAGTGGTCAGCAGGCAGTGACTTATTAATTGTCTACTGCCGACTTTTCCATTAAGCGACCGCTTCTTCGGCGGCAGTCTTACCGATGATGCTTTCGTCTTCACCATCCATCAAACCGAATTCCATCAGCAGGTCTTCCAATGCTTCCATCGTGATTGGCTTCGGAATGACGAACATCTTATTATCAATAATCTTCTGCGCCAGATCGCGGTATTCCTGCGCTTGCTTTGCGGTCGGATCATATTCAATGACCGTCATGCGGCGAATCTCAGCACGTTGCACGACATTGTCACGCGGGACGAAATGAATCATCTGCGTTCCCAATTGCCGAGCCAGCTCCATAATCAATTCATCTTCACGCGCAGTATTACGGCTGTTGCAGATCAAACCGGCTAAACGCACACTGCCGGAGCTGGCGTATTTCACAATACCCTTGGCGATGTTATTCGCTGCGTACATTGCCATCATTTCACCGGAGCAAACGATGTAAATCTTCTGCGCTTTATTCTCACGAATCGGCATGGCGAATCCGCCGCAAACTACGTCGCCCAATACGTCATAAATACGAAATCTAAATCATCGGTATACGCGCCTTCTTCTTCGAGGAAGTTAATTGCGGTAATCACGCCGCGACCTGCGCAGCCGACACCCGGCTCTGGACCGCCGGATTCCACGCACTTGATGTCGCGGTAGCCGACTTTGAGCACGTCTTCCAGTTCGAGGTCTTCGACGGAACCGGCTTCGGCAGCCATTTCCATGATCGAGTTCTGCGCTTTGCGTGTAAATCAAACGGTGGAGTCGGCTTTTGGATCGCAACCGACGATCATCACTTTTTTACCGATCTCGGCGAGACCAGCGACGAGGTTCTGAGTAGTGGTGGATTTACCATCCCACCTTTGCCGTAGATCGCGCATTGACGAATTGCCATGATTTCAGTCTCCTGTGACTCTGCTATTGCAAACGTTAAGTGAATCGATGCTCGACAACGATTGTGCAAACCATGTGCCAGATTAAAAATAATCGTCTAATCATTTGATTAAACAAGAATCTTCTTAAATGCCAAGCGGTATTTGCGCTGGTAGCATCTCTGACAAAGCGGTAGGCGCTGTATGGATCGCAACAGAAAAATCGAACAATCCCTTTCGTAAACCCTAACCATCGCTTGCGATGGTTAACGAAAGGTGCAGGCTCAGTCCTTCGCGGACTCCGTTGGAAAGGTCATGAAATGCAACGGTGAACGCCAGCAGTTGCCACTTTCGTCAGGCGTTAAGGAACGAAGTAATTGGGTAAGTAACAGCTTGCAATAATCTATACATATCTACATAAATCTATACTTATGGAAAAGAAATGAGTAAAGGTAGGTGAAGCGGCAAAAATTTTGGGAACGTATGTAGATATAGTCGATCCAGCATAAAGTGATCGCCAAAAGTGACGTAACATATTGTTTTACTTGCAATGCTACGATCAATTTGTACTAGAACAGCTATACATTGCGTCGATGGGAGCGTCGAGCGAATGAGTCCCAACGCGAAAAACGCAAGGTGGAACACGTTACTACAGCGTTGCCAAATTGATGAACGTAGGTGAAATACGGTGTGTTACGCTCGTGTTTCAAGTCACGACCAAAAAGAAGATGTGCAGGCTACGTTGAATAAATTTTAGATGTGTTGATTGAGATTAGAAACCATGTTACTGGCACACAAAATTGAATTGCGCCCCACACCTGAACAGATGGTGTATTTGGATAAAGCCTGTGGCTCCAAACGCCATTGCTATAATCAATTATTGGCGCATTTTTCAAAACCAGAAAATAAGTGGTCAAAAAACGAAGCATATCAGCATTACATTAACGTACTTCGTAAAGAATTTGACTGGTACAACGAAGTTTCAAGCCGTGTCACCCGCAATGCAATTGATGACTTAGATACCGCCTTTAAGCACTTTTTTAGGCGCGTCAAAGCCAAACAAAAAGCAGGTTTTCCACGCTTCAAAAAGAAAGATTTGCGTGATAGTTTTGCGTTGCGTGAATCGGCTAAATTCGATGTTATCGGTCGTGAATTGCGGATTGAAAAACTCAAAACTAAAATTGAACTGCGTCAACCGTTACGTTTTCAAGGCATCGCAAAACAAGTCACGATTTCTAAACGCGCTGGAAAGTATTTTGCTTCAATTTTAGTTGAAACAGAAGACTACAATCCCCACGATGTTGATCGCCAACACTCAGTTGGTGTTGATTTTGGTATCAAATCACTTGCCGTTTTAAGCATAGGTAAAGTGTTTTCTGCCAATCAAAAGTTGAAAGCCAGTTTGAAAAAGTTGGCAAAACTTCAACGCAATTTAACCAAGAAAGTGAAGTGGTCAAACCGTCGAGCGAAAGCCAAGCTGGCAATTGTAAAACTTCATTTTCGTATTGCACGACAACGACAAGCCTTGTTGCATGAATTGTCGGATTATCTGACTAAAAACTTTGACGTGATTACGATTGAAGATTTAAACGTTAAAGGCATGTTAAAAAATCGAAAACTCAGTCGCGCTATCAGCGATGCTGGTTTTGGTTATTTACGGCAGATGATTGAATACAAGGCTAAATTGAGAAATTGTGTCGTTGTTGTCGCAAATCGATTTTTTCCCAGCAGTAAAACATGTTCCTGTTGTGGAAAAGTTAAAACAAATTTATCACTTGCAGATCGAACTTTTACCTGTGAGTGTGGATTTAGCGCGGATAGAGATTTGAACGCCGCGCTCAATCTAAATCAATACGGTCTGGACACGTTACAGCCTGACCTTAAATGCACACCAGAGCAAAGTTAGACCATAGTTTCATCATGGCTTTTGCGTTGACGGTGTGAATATATCAAAGCGAGATTTGTACGCTTTTGTATAGATTTTGTTAGATATTTAGTAGCGGCAAAAGTCATTCGGCTGCCCGCGTCACCGACTCCAGCGCGTCCAATGTGCCGATGGCTATTCCTACGCGTGAGCAAATGAGAGCGAATGTGAATAAAACAAATGCAATTTACAAACCGCCGACGCTTCCCGCCAGTGCGCGGCTGCCGGTCAATCGCTGCAATTTGCCAGCGGTGATCCTCGGCAGCCTGACGTATCAGCGCCATCCCGTGCCGTTGGAAATCGACGGCATCAGCCACTTTCACGACGATTTATTCCGCACGTTGGCGACCTTTCCGACGCACGCTGACCGCGCCCAGCGGTTTCAGGACTACATGACGGTTAACTTTCTATTGGATGAATTGGATGAAGCGGGATTGATGCCGGGGCGCGGGCGCAAATCGCGGGCAAATGCGAATTATTTGCGGCAAGTGCGCGGCTGGTCATTTGATTCGGATGGGCGCGAAGGTGCGGTATTAAAACGCTGGGTAGAAAGTCGTTTTGGCTTGCTGGCGCGGCATCATGCCGGTTCGCTGGCGGATCGCAATAGCGAGGTTTATCAGCGTTATATTAGTGACGGCAGTCGCGGGCTATACGCTACCAATGCGCTGGAATCGCAATTAGATTTGCTTTATACCTATTGCCAATATGAATTAAAGCGCGAATATCCAGAACAAACGCATTTAACGCTGTATCGCGGAATCAATCGCATGGACGAGCATGAAGTACAAAGCACTTGCGAAAGCGATTTACAGTGTGTGTTATTAAATAATCTTAACAGCTTCACCAGCGCCCGCGAACGCGCTGATGAATTCGGCGATTACATTTTAGAAACACAAATTCCGCTTCCAAAAATTCTATTTTTTAATCGACTGCTGCCGGGAATGCTGAAAGGCGAAGACGAATATGTGGTGATTGGCGGTGTGTATGAAGTCAGTATTAACACGATTTAAGATTGAGAGCTGGGTTTGATGAAATAACCTGAACGCACTGGCAGACGCTTCATGCGTGACACAATTCAACGCGACGGCTTATACTTTTCTCGCTCGTTCCGCTTGTTTCAATCACTGGAGAATTGTCAATGCGTTACTCGAATTATCCACTTTATTCGTTGGTGCGCCGTGCGGGAATTGCCGCCCTGTTAACCAGCCTTTTCAGCATCTCGGCTGGCGCTGCAACCTTCACTGTCACCAATCTGAGTGACAGAGGCCCCGGTTCACTGCGCCAAGCGGTCATTGACGCCAACGCGCAAGCGGGTGCTGACACGATCAAATTTGCGTCTGGCGTCACTGGCAGTTTGCCAATTGTGAACACCATAAAAATAACGGATGACCTTGAATTGGTTGGTCCAGGCGCTGACCAGATCACAGTTTCCGGCATCGGAGCCACGCTTTTTCAAACCAACGCCACAGCAACGGTGACGATCTCTAAACTGAAACTGACCGATGGTTGGAATAGCATCGAAAACCAAGGAAAGCTCACTGTCAGTGATTGCACGATCTCAGGGAATGATTCATCGGGCATTTACAATAATAAAGGCAGTATCAGTTTGACTGTCAATAACAGCACAATTTCTGGTAATAGTGCCGTTAATGGTAGCGGGATTTATAATTCATCCAGCAGCATGTCAATCAATGACAGCACGATCTCCGGTAATACATCATCTGAAAATGGCGGTGGAATTTACAACGCATCCGGCAGCGTAATCATCAATAACAGCACAATCTCCGGTAATACCTCATATCGGGGCGGCGGAATTTATAACGCATCCGGCAGCGTGACCGTCAATAACAGCACGATCTCCGGTAATGCCTCATCATATAGTAGCGGGATTTACAACGTATCTAGCATGACAATCAACAACAGCACAATCTCTGGCAATAACTACTCAGGGATTGGTAACGCTAATCCCGGCAAAATAACGTTCAATAACAGCACGATCTCCGGTAATAACGGCTATGGGATCGTCAATGAATCTGGCGCAACAATAAACAACAGCACGATTTCCGGTAATTCTAGTGACGGGATTCATTCCTATTATGGCAGCACTTTATCTGTTGGCAATAGTTTGGTCGCTGGTAATAATGGTTCAGAGATTTATAACAGCGATGGTACTTTTTTATCTTTGGGCTATAACCTGTTTGGTCAAAACCGTAATTCAGGATTATCTGGTGCGACGCCTGCTGATACCGATATTATTCTTGTTGGCGACATCACAACTGCGATTGCTCCATTAGCCGATAACGGTGGCCCAACGCAAACGCATTTATTAACAGTCACCAGCCAAGCCTTAGATTCCGGCAGCAATAGTTTAATCCCAGCAGAAATCACGACCGATCAACGCGGCGCACCGCGTATTGAATATGGCGTGGTTGACATCGGCGCAGTTGAAGGCACAGAAGCCTTTGTGACTGCATCAACCTTTGATCTTTTAATTAACAAAGTTGGTAACGGCACCATCACCAGCAATCCGACTGGAGTGACCTGCAATAGCACCACCTGCACCGGAACTTTTGATAGTGGGACGCTGGTTAAACTCACTGCCAAACCCGCAACTGGCTATATCTTTAGCGGCTGGAGCGGCGGCGGTTGTTCGGGCACTGGCATCTGTGAGGTAAACATGACCGCAGCGCAAACCGTTGAAGCAACATTTATTATTGCTGCGTCGGCGACTTACAGCCTTTCAATTAACAAATCTGGCAATGGTACTGTGACCAGCAATCCATCAGGCATTAAATGCGGCACTGGCTCCGCTTGTGCGGCGAAATTTGCCAGCAACAAAGTCGTTACGCTCATCGCCAAACCAGATACTGGCGCAACCTTTGTGAGTTGGTCTGGTTGCGTTGCACTCACTACCAATCCGCTGATTTGTCGCGTCACCATGAGTAATAACAAAACCGTGACCGCAACGTTTGGCACAAAAAACACGGCAGCAACCGCCGCTGATGTGCGCGTGATGAGTATTGTCATTAGTCCGGTATCGCCCGCTGCTAATAGCAATTTTACGGCTGCAATTACGGTTAAGAATGCCGGCAACATTAAAAGCGATGGCGGTTATCTTGATGTTTGGGCGGATCAAGCAACGCTGCAAACCTGTAAAGCGGCGAGCGACACTTGGGAAGAAGTTGGACAATTGGCAGCGGGTGAATCTAAAACCATTACGGTCAATTTGAAAGTGCGCGGTGCTGGTGCTAAACAATTACGCGCTTTTGTGGATAGTCAATGCACGGTCACTGAAACCAACGAAACGAATAATCAACTCACCAAAAGCTATACGGTGAAATGAAATCTCCAGCCCTCTTTTCTCAAAGGGGGCTTTATTTCACTTGGGAAATCGACGTCTTCGCGGATGGAAACGTCGTAATAACGTTTTTAATTGATTCACAGCGTCATCATCCGCTTGAACACCAAACCGCGCCGGAATATACACCGCCAGAAAACGCTTCACTGCAACCATTAAATCTGGGCGCTGTTTAATAATACGTTGCCCGAAATGTTGTGGGCCTTCGTGATGCTGCCGCGCTAATCCAATCCGCGCTAAACGTTGACAAAATTGGCGATAACACTGTTCAAGCGGATCATATTTAACGCGCTCACGCACCAGCGCCAGCATGATAACACCCAACGTCAATGACACCGCAATGATCATTAACACCGCCAATCCGTATTCCCGCAATGCACCAAAGCCCAATTGATCCAATAGCGCCAATTGATCTGCTGCTGAAAAATCTAATACCCAATTCTGCCACGCGGCATTTACCGTATCGCCAAATAATCGAAAATTTCGTGCTAATTGTGCCAATATACTCGCTTGATCCAAATTGAAACGCACTGATTGACCTGCGCCGAGTAAGCGCGTCGCGCCGCTATTGTCTATTCGCGTCGGATCAATTGCTGCTGTCGGATCAACGCGCACCCAGCCGCGCCCGTCAATGAATACTTCTGTCCAAGCGTGCGCGTCGGATTGCCACACCGACCAATGTCCGCTTAACCGATTCGGTTCGCCGCCGAGATAGCCGAGCACCACTCGCGCTGGCACACCGCCGATGCGCATTAACAGTGCAAAGGCGCTGGCGTAATGTTCGCAAAACCCTTGTTTTGTCTCAAATAAAAACGCATCGGTCGGATTTGCGCCGAGGCGCGGCGGCTGCAGCGTGTAATAAAACGATTCCCGATGAAAAAACGCCAACGCCTCTTGCACCAGCGCCCAATCATCGACCGCACGACTGCGCCAATCCGTCACCAATTCGCGCATTCGCGGCGTGAGATTGCGCGGCAATTGCAGCGCTCGTGACCGTTGCGTCGCGGTCGCCGGCGCAGTTTGGTAAGTCAGCGCCGACCGCACCGAATAGCGTTTCAGTGCGGTAAGTGGTTGTTTTGAAAGCAGTTGTAAATCAGCATTGCGCACTGCGTCCGCTGGCGCGTTGAGCGGCACATCCAGCGCGAACAGCCATTTTTGCTGGGTTGGCTCTAAAACGATTTCATAATCAATGACATCTGCGACCGTTTCCAAACGGGCTGGCACTGGCGCAGCGATCTGCGCTGCCGACCAGCGGCGTCCGTCCATTTCCCACAACACCGGTCCGCGCCAATACCGCTGCGATGCTGGCGGCGGTGCGCCCGTAAAGCGCACGCGAAAAGCCAATTCGCCGCTCACTGCCAAATCACTAATTGCACCCGGCTCCATGCTATCGGAAATGCCGGTCATCGCTTGCCCAGAATCTAATCCTAAATTCCATAGCGGCGCAGTTAAACGCGGAAATAACACGAATAAAATAAGGGTTAATGGCAGTGCTTGCAGCGCCAAATTACTTGCAATACGCAATGCGCCGCGCCAGCGATTGTGGTCGCCTAAATCACTATTCAAATCAGCCAATAGTGCCACCGCAAAAAACACCATCACGCTGAGATAAATTGCGCGTGATAATGCTTGATCAAAGAGGAATTGAATAACAATTAAAAATCCAATGAGAATGGCGACTAAACGCAGATCGCGTTTCGTATTCAGTTCGAGTAATTTGAGCGCGAACATGGTCGAAAATAATGCTGCGCCTCCATCCAATCCAACCAGCGTATGATTCGCATAAAAGCAATTGGCAACGCCGGTTAACGTCAATAATACGCGCAGCCATGTTTTAGGTAGCGTGTGCGGCCAATGCCAGCCTATTAAGCGCACTGTCAATAACAACAGCAAAAAAACGTTGATTTGCCAATGCAAATACGGCAACAACGGCGCAGTGGTCGCGCTCACCAGCAACGTCACCGCGAGCACCTGCGCTGCATCCGGCACTTCAGCAGGGGCTGGCAGTTTTTCTTTAGTGAATGAAATCAGCGGTTTATTAAACATGGAACAGTGCCAAATGGGTGAGACACCGCTGCATCTGCGCCGCACCTGCGCCCGGTTGCTCAATCACGTTGGGCAGCCGCAACCCAAATTGCACCCCGCTGGCGCTGGCATCGAGCACTTGGCGCGTCAACACACTCAGGCGAATTTCGGGATCGGGCGCAGTCAATTGTGACCAATCAAGCCACAACGTTTGCCCCGTTTCGCCGCCAAATTGCTTAACCACCAGCCCGCGTTCCCGAGCAAATGCTTTCCAATCAATGTGTCGCGGTGAATCGCCGGGGCGATACGGACGCGAACCGAGATAATCATCTGCGCCGACGCGAGTGGTGCGCTGTGGACTTTGCGCCACACCACTGTCTTGATCGGGATCGGGCGCGTGCGGCGCAGGTTGTGGATAAATCAGCGTAGTCGCGTCGCAAATGAGGTAAGACCAAGCGCGGAACAGATGCAGCGGATGACGAGTTTCTACCATTAATTCAGTGACATGCAGCAAACCGCGTCGCGTTGCCGGAATGCCGAGCGTGATTTGGCGTTGATCGCCGCGTGGAATGTGCACTGGCGCAGTACTGTGTCGTTCATGCCACAACCGAATATCGTAATGCGCTCGCGGCTGCTCGGCGCGAACTGTGATGGCAATAGTCGCCAATTCGCCGACAAATACTGGCGATCCACCGCGCACCTGTACTGCTAATTTTAATAAATTAAACCACGCATGGTGCATGGCAAGCAGACCAATAGCGACCAGAAAAAAGGTAAATAAAAGTCCGAGATTGTTCTGATAATTTAACGATCCCAGCAACATTAGCATCACAACTGCGCCGAACATTAACCCGCCCGAAGTCGGCAAAATATAAATCTGCCTCGCCCAAATACGAGCGATGCCGTCATTACCAATGGGAACGCGGCGCAGCCAATTATGAAAATAGCGTTGTATGGTGCTGCTGATGCGGTTATTCATACGCAATAAAAAATTATGATTCAACCATTTGCACGACCACAAGCCGTCCGCCATCGCCTTTTGCTAATAGAATTTGCTGACCGTCTTTCAATTCTAATTTGCCGCCGACGGGAATTGATGTTTTTGTATTCACATCCAATAAATCAGGCAGCCGTTCGTTTACTAACCACCAGCGTTCGGCGTGATAAATGAAATAACCGACGCGCTGCTTGTGCGTTTCGGTGAGCTTTTCATTCGGCGCAATCTGCGTATTGACATGCCACCAAAATAATGATTGTCCCGTCCAGACCATCAACCGATGATTATCTGGGCGAAATTGCCCTTCTTTGCGCGATGAATACAGATTGAGAATTGGTAATTTGCCGCGAAATGGTGTTCCACAAAACGGGCAACAGGGCTGCGTTGAATTATCAAAAACATACCATTGTTGTTCGCATTGTGGATTTTGACAGGGCTGGAGTAAATCGACGGTTTTTACGAGCGCGGTTTCCCAATCATTGGCTGATGGACGCTGCGCAGGATCGTGTAAACCAGTAATAAATGCTTGACGAAATAGTGGCGATAAATACGGACCGGTGAGCGTATACGCTAATTTGTCAGTGTCTGCCCACGGCAATTCAGTTGGTTTTGCTTTTGCGGCGTTAATGCGATTGCTGGCATCAGTAGGATGCTCAACAAATAATGCCCGTTCACCCATTGAAAGCTGTTCATCGCGCAATTCATCAGTGACATCATGCACCTTTTTGCCGCGCAATGGATGACGATAAAGTAGATACATATAAATCAATACCGCCAGCGCATGTAAATCAGTTTCACGGCGAGGTAATTTGCGATTGGGATCGTCTTTTGGCAAATGGCTGGTGCTGACTACTTCTGGCGCAATAAAATCTGGCGTTCCTACGACATCAGGCGGATATTTACCCGGCACCACTAATCCATCTACATCAATGACACAAGCAAATCCGCGTGATGGATCAACCAATACGTTTTTATACGATAAATCCGAATGCGCCAGTCCTGCCATGTGTAAACGCCGCACTGCTCGCGCCAGCAATAAACAAACTTTTAAATGATTTAACCAATTGCCTAATTCACGCGGATCAACAAACCGTTGGCGTAAATTAGCCGCAGCAAACCATTTGCCCTCTTTTTCTTTGCCTTTAATACTGAGCATGTCATTATTTTTTGAACCATGCTCAAAAAAGAAATGCGCCGCATAGGTCGGCGCAATCAAGCCTAACCGTCCTTCATATTCCAAAATCGCACTTGGCCAGCAAAATAAATGCTGCCAATAATCGCCGCCAATTTGATTAAAAATGCTCTCACGGTATTTGCCGACAATCATTTGTAACCGTTCCTGCGCTTGATAATCTTGTGGCGTTTTATAAAATGCGACGACATAAGAACGGTCCGGTGAAAAATACACATCTTTCATTGCGCCAGAGCCAATGATGTCATCGACAAAGGCAATGGATTGACCGTCACGGGTGGTGCAGGTAATGGTTTTTGACATGTATGCAATCACTCACCAAAGCACGGCTAAAGTCCGGTCATCGTGATGTCCGGCAGTGAAAAAATGCAACCAATCGCATAACGCTGGTGCGGGATTTACGGTATTTAATATGGGTTGTAATTCATCCCATAACGCATCCCAGTTGCTCGCTTCCGTTAAGCCGCGATCCGTTTCAAAACGCGGATCAGATACTCCATCGGTCATTAAAAGAATTGCGGTTAAATCTGTAAATCGACCCATATTAATGCGTTTTGCAAAGCCTTGATCACTTAATGCGGCACGATCTAAAAAGCGCGTTTGCCCGGCAAATTCACCGCCGTCTGGTGTACCCATTAAACGCACTTTACCGCGTGGTCCATACGCAGCAATTGCACCGTCACCCATCCAAAAAGTTGCTAAAAAAGTGTCATTGCCATGCCGATTAACGATTGCTGCAAGTAGTGTCGTTGCGTAATTGCGGGTTTCGGTATTGTGTTGACGTGCTTCTCGTTCAATGGCTTCCACTGCTCGCGTTGCCACGCGATGAAATAAATAATGACATTCGCTAGCAATCGTTTGTTTTGCATTAGGATCGCTGTCCCAATAATTTAATGCTTCAGTGAGTTTTGCGCCGGTGGTTGCAGACAGTTCCTGCGTTAATAATTCACTCGCTGCGGTCACTGCCAGCCGCGAGCCTTCGCGGGAAACGCTGGCACTTCCTGCGCCGTCGGCAACCAGTAGCAGCGACCAATTCGTGTTAGGAATCAATCTGATAACGAAATCATCATCACGGAAAGTTCCGTTGTGTTCATGCGAACGCCCGCGCCGACTCGCAGCCGCAATGCGAAATCCAAAGCCAGTGAGCGCCTGCTGTTCGGTGTGCGCTTTGGGATAGGGCGCATCAGCGGCTGGCTCCTTCACTTGCCACAGCGTTTTCGGGTCTGGATTGACGATCAACACGCATTCACTCGAATAACGTTCGCGGCGGTCGAGCGTCCACAGCACCCGCAACGGATGTTCACCCGCCAGCGTGGGAATTCCATGTAATTCAACATGCTCGGTGTCAAAATGGAGACCGAGATCGTCCGGCAGCCGCAGCTCCATAATCTGCACCGTGCCTTCAGCAGTTTGCCCTTCCAGGCGAGCGCGGTAAGCCACGCCAACCTTGGCGTTGGGCAGCATAAACCGCACATTTGGCACGGGCGCAGACGGCAAGCGCGGCGGCGTATTAGCGGGTGGCGTTTGCCCGGGTTGAATCGGTATTGGCGCAGTAATTGGTTCGGGTTCAGGTGTAATCATCTGCTCAGTCGGCGCGAGCAATTCTGGCGGAATTGTTTCCTCAACATTCATCGCAGATTCCTGAATAGGTAGCGTGACGGTTTGTGCATTCACATCATGAATTTTTGGCGGCAATACAGGCAATGGAACAAGAGGAGGACTATCAGGATTTTGCGTTTTCCAAATTTCCTTCAATGCAATTACAAATCGCAGTGTTTCTTTATAAACATCGTTCGATTTAATGAAGGATTCTAGTTCATCATTTGAGTAATCTCTTTCCTCAAAAAAAGGTCGCTGATTCGGATAAAACAATCCTAAAATTAACGCTTGAGATTGAAGTTCCAATTTTTTACGCGCTTGTTCTGAAATTGGTTTACGACGTGTCGCCATAATTAACCTCTGCTACGACCAACATCAAATCCATGATTTTCATTCCCAGAATGCGGTTGAAAAATCACTTTTTGATCGCACCAAGGGCAAGTTGCTTCACCTGGTTCGTTAATACACAACAGCTTGCCGCAGCCGCATACCGCAAAAGCCGTGATATTGCCACAATATGGACAACCTGGCGCACCGACTAAATTTGCTGTATTTACTTTTAATTCAATCGTACGCGCATCTGACCAATCAAAATAATCCTCACCCAGCGGATAACAACCGGTTAAACGATACATCGGCACGGCAATCTTAAAATCAAGATTGGCGACATTTTTCAGTTCGTTTTCGTATTTAATGAGATACGGTTTGCGCGTATTTTGACAACGCCCGATTAAAGTCACGCAATGCGTGTCAGCAAGATTCTGCGGCGGCGTTTTAATTAACTGCATAAACGATGAATCAAGTGTTGGCAATGAATCGTTTTCAATTCCTTCACCTACGCTTTTACTCTGCGCAACGACCGAAGCACTAATCCAATTAATAAATTGCGTAAAATCACCGAGTTTTGTTGGCTCAAAACGAATGACATGCTCAGTCAACTGCCGCAATATCGAAAAATCAACATCACCGCCTAAACCAACTGCGATCACGGTGGCGCGTCGTGAATAATGCGCATTCCACCGCGCAATCATCGAGCCCGGATCATCAGTCGGATGACCATCGGTGAATAAATAAATTAAAGGCTTCCAATCCCCTTTTTGCTCTGGCGTGGTTTTGACAACAGAGCGATCTATTTCATTCATCAATACCGTCAATGCTGCGCCCAAACTGGTGCCGCTACCAAGCGGTAATTTCGGCGGATAAAACGAAAAAACTTCAATTAAAGGAACAATTGTTTTAGCGAGTCCGGCAAAGGCAATTACGGAAAGATAAACCGTTTCTAAAGCATGAGGATCAGTGCGCAAAGTGCGAATGATGGCCTGCATTCCTTCTTCCATTTGCTTTAATGAATCGCCAACCATTGATTCTGAACAGTCCAAAACAAAAAATACAGGAAGTCTACGCATCGGTTACTCCAAATAAATAAGATCAATTATTTGGTGCTTTAACAGTATTAAAGTACCAATTGAACTTCTGGCGGCGGCGGTGGTAGTGCAACCGCATCATTGATTCCCGCACTGCTCGAACCAGCGGCCACGCTGGCTGATACCCATTTAAAAAACCCTGAAAAGGTGGCGGCATCCATTGTATCGAGCATGACCACGCGATCAGTGAGTTCACGCAATACATCTTCTTTCGCTTTCGGGCCCGCAGCACAAGCAACAATGGATGCTAAATTGCGCCGTTTTAATTTGGGAATTGCTTGGCGAAACGCATATAAATCAGATGGACTTCCGTCAGTCATTACAAATAATAATGGACGCCAATCACCTTTAGTATCTGCTGTACTTTTTTTAATATCACGATCTAAACGTGCAATTAATAACTCCAGTGCTGCGCCTAAAAAAGTTGCGCCAGCATCGGGAACCTGAATCTCATCAATTTGCACATCCGCTAGCGGAGTTAATGGTAGATATTCACGCGCTGCAATATCAAAGGTGATAATTGATAAGTGAACGCTTTCTAAAGCATAGGGGTCTTGCCGCAATGCACTAAGCATTGCTTGCAAGCCGACATTAACGGAATAAATTGGTTCGCCACGCATTGAACCAGAAGTATCAAGCAGAATGTAAACAGGAAGACGGCGCAAGCTCATGTGAATGCCCCGAAATTGGCAGTTATTGAGACCTAAACGTATTGTTTAAGCCAATCCACAAAATTGTCTGATGTAGATGCAGTACCAATGGCATTAAATGTCCATCCGTTTGATTCACGAATGAGTTCAGCGAATAGCAATGAACGACAGGTATCATTGTATGCGCCGCCGGACAAATTAAATCGCACCATTTCCTGCTTTCTTGCGTCTACTGCACGAATAAACGCATTATTTACACCAGCAAAACTTTGATTGTTTTTAATGCCTTGATAAATTTGCACCACAAAAACAACTCTGGTGTATTGCGCAGGTAAATCATTTAGTTTGACGATGATTTGTTCATCATCGCCGTCGCCTGATCCAGTGCGGTTATCGCCGGTAAGCCATAGACAGCCAGAGCGGTGACATAAGTTGTTAAAAAAGATCACATCGCTGTCAATTAAAGTTGCTTTGCCATTGGAATCACGCCCAAGATTATGCACTTTACCATCAGCTTCACAAAGAAAAGCCGCAACATCTAAATCATAATCGGGTGTCGTTTTACCGAGTAAGCTAGTGAATAATCCAGTCTTAACTGAATTAATATCCCAGCCTAAACCAATAGTGACTTTTGATAAATCGTGTTCGGTCTTTTTAAGGCTAACGCCTTGACCTTTTTTTAATGAAATTCCCATACTTGAAAACCTCAAAGTACCAAATTAACTTCTGGTGGAGGTGGCGGTAAATCATCCAATCCGGTGACTTCTTTACGCCCCTGATCGACTTTTTGACTGCCAGTTGAAACCGATGCAGAAACCCATTTGA
The DNA here is from genome assembly GCF_002958735.1 of Chromatium okenii. GTDB lineage: Bacteria > Pseudomonadota > Gammaproteobacteria > Chromatiales > Chromatiaceae > Chromatium > Chromatium okenii_A. The sequence goes on from NZ_PPGH01000037.1 coordinate 157,894, forward strand.
AAAACGCTTTAATGGTGCTGGCATCAGCAGTATCGAGTGCAACCACAATTTCTGTGATTTGTTTCAATATCGCAGTTTCTGCACTTTGACCTGCGGCACACGCAATCACCATTCCAGTGCGTACCTGTTTTAATTTGTCAAAACCGCGTCGCCAATCATCAGTTGGTGAGCCATCAGTCATAATAAACACCAGCGGCTTCCAATCACCTTTTGCATCAGCAGTTGTTTTCGCAACTTCCGCTTCAATTCGTTCGGCTAATAGTGCCAGTGCTGCTCCAAATGCAGTGATACCGGTAGCGACTAAATTAGGCGTCTGGAAACTCGCTAATTCACTGAGCGGAATCACTTGGCGCGCAGTGCTATCAAAAGTAATCACGGATAAACACGCTGTCTCCAACGCATAAGGGTCTTGGCGTAATGTCGATACCAATAATTGCACACCATTCTTTACTGCTTCAATGGGTTCACCACTCATAGAACCAGAGGTATCGAGCACTAAATAAACGGGTAATCTACGCATATTACAAAGCCTATAAAATAATTGAATACCAATAATTTCAAACTACTACAACACCAAATTGACGACATAATGCTGCTAAACCATCCTTAAAACCCTGACCAACCGCTTTGAATTTCCAATCACCACGATGCCGATAAATTTCACCAAAAATCATTGCTGTTTCGGTACTGTAGTCCTCGGATAAATCAAAACGAGCAATCTCAGCATCCGTGCGCAATTGACCTTGTGAATCAAGCGCATTTAAATTCACAATACGAATAAACGCATTGGATACCTGACCAAAACTTTGATAACGTTCTTCAGCATCATAAATAGTGACGCAAATTACAATACGAACGATGTCTTCTGACACTTGTTCAAGATCAATTTTAATTGCTTCATCATCACCTTCTCCGGCACCGATGCGATTATCACCGGTGTGTTCCACTGAACTGCATGAAGAAACTAATTGGTTATAAAAAACAAAATCACCATCACGACGAACTTTACCGGTTTCCGTAAGCAAAAAAGCACTGGCATCAAGATCGAAATCATCGCCATCGGTTGCCCGTGCTTCCCAACCAAGTCCCACCAAAATCTGCCGTAAACACGGATCAGTTTTTGATAATGAAAGATTTGCGCCTTTTTTCAGAGCAACAGCCATAATTAATCTCCTAAAACAGCGAACTAAAAACCAAACTGCTTCTTATTTTTAGTTAAAGCATCATGAACCTGAATGCGCAACTGCCGCAGCACAGTTTTAGCATTCATTTTTACCTGAATAAATCCCTGAATTTCTAAACTCAACTCAGTTTCACGCTGTTTGAGTTGATCTATTGTTTCTTGAATAGATGCCATACGCAAATCACGTTGTTCATTTTCTAAAGCGATTGTTTGCGTATTGTATGATGTTTGCTTGTTCCAGTTTAGCGCAATTTCAGCATCGCGTTGATCGTTTAAAACTGCGCTTAAATGAGTGCGAACACGATGTTCTTGTTGTGTCCATTGGCGCAGCAGTTTTTGCAGTGCGTCAATTTTTGCATTGTATTGTGCAACTGTTGAATCAACGGTATTTTGTGTTAATTCACGCATCAAGCGTTGCCATGGAAAGGCAGCGCCGGGGTCTGATTTACGTTTAATTTTTATCTTTCTGCAAGTCAAGTAAGAATTATCTAGTTCAGAATGAGATTTAAGATCAGAAACAGTCAATCGATAACGCATTAACATATCGCGTAATAAAGTAATCAATGTCACAATTTGTGGTTCTGGAAACGGGTCTTGACCATCACCATGATTGATAAGTTCAATACCAATTGAATTCATATTATGACTGCGCACATGATAAGCAACCTGAGATTCTGGAACCATGCGAACTAAATCGCCATTGCGATCAATAATATAGTGAATACTAATGTGCTTTTTATTTCGTAAAAAATGAGCAACGATACTATCGAGATCGCCGCTTTGAAAGCGTTGTGCTGGATTACAATCTGGTCCGCCAGTCGCATGAATGACAATTTGTTTTATAGATGCTTTCCGCACATTTCCGGTTACTGGAATATCTTTTACTGTTGCTGAAACATCGGCGAACAACAGCATTAAAATTGACGCTATTGTAGTGTACTGTAATAATTTAACAAAAATAACGAACATCGTTGGTTTTCGTTTCAAATACCTTTATAAACTGGCGGTATTGACCAGTTGCTCTCACTTTCATTCAGTCCTTTAAATTCTGAAAACTGTTTTGGTGCTAAAATTGGGATACTCCGCGATGCACCGCCAATAGCAACAGCAAGCTGAAGAAATTCATTGGATAATTCAGGATAATCATTTTTAACCCAAAGTGGAACTGGAACAGAGGCTCGAATTTGAAGTTGCCTATCGTGAACAAGTGGACTCTTTTTTTCAATACTGCGAATCATTGGCAATGTAGCGCCGCCACCTGTAAATACCACAGCTAGCTCCCCATTTCCAAGCCCTTCAACCCAGCTTTTATGTACACTAGTGAGGCATTTAAAAAATTTTTCGTGAATTAATTTTTCAAATTCTTTCACAGCGGGTTGTTCAATAAATTCACTAAGATTTATTTGACCTAGTTGATCGTTAGTTAAAGAAAAATTTACTTTACTTTCGCAGAACAATTGTTCTTTTAGTTGTCTAATTCTGAGTGATAAATCTGCATCAATCATTAAAAAATCGTTGTCACTAGAAACAACATTAGCTTTTTTTAGAATATAGCTTCGTAATAATTTATCTACCATATCACCAGCTTGTCGTAATACTTGTACTGATCCAGGGATTTCCCAAATTTTAATTGGTGAATTCATTTCATGGACTTCCGCGAACAATGCGTAATCAATTGTACCTGCACCAACGTCTATAACCATTAGCAGTCTGCGGAAATTTTGCTTACACTGAAACGAGCGAAATCGGCTTCCGACGGCTGCGACTGGTTCAATTACTCCACTATCGATTAAATAAGTTGGCAGTACTTCTAAATTACGAATATCTGTTAACACCTGTTTAGCTGTCTTCACATCAATCCCGTTATGCCATCCACCATGTAGGGTGTCAGCCAGTATTTGAGCACGCACCATCAGTGCGCGTAGTTGATTCTCAGCCCATGATCCTCGGTCTGGTGGTAATACGGGTCGAGTAAAACGACGACTAACATATCGACTATAACCATTGGCTTGTAACTGAGAAGTAGCCATGTCAGTAAAATAAGCAAGAAATAAAGTCACCATATCGCCTTTAGTTAAAGCGATATTTGTTGGGTTATAAGCAGTTTCTAAAGGCGCTTCATCTAAATCACACATGACATCCTTGCACAAAATATCTTTAATGGAATCAAATCTCTTTCTGTTTATTGTATCAGCATGTGTGCTTTCTGATACAGCTCGATGCCCAAACAAGATACGCCCACTATCTGTAATAAAAATTGATGAAATCAGTGAATAGATAGGTTCAGATTGACCAGCTTCTTGACCAATTTTTAAATCTACAAGATTGTCATCTGTTTCATCTGTTGCAAAGGCTTTAGACATCGCTGTTCCAAAATCTAAACACAGCAAAATATCTGGGCTTTCTGGTCGATCAATTCCAATTGAGTTGAGGTTAGGAAGGATAGGGGTTAAAACTGGTTTCAAATTTGTTGTTTCAGTAGGCACGGTATCTTTTAGCAATATCTGTGGTCGGTCAGGTTGAAGACTATTTAGTATTTTCACCGCAAACTGCAATGCTTGATGCTCCTTTTCCGAAACAACACCATCAAGTTTTAGCTTTCCAGTTATTGCATCACGTTCAAGACGTTCAATTAAATTTTCTACAAAAACTAATGCTGTTGCGTTTTCCATGACATCTCCCAAATAAAATTTGCGAATTTTTAATAACTAGACTTTTTCAACAAGGGCTTTTCTTACGATATTCAAATTTCCATCAGCATTCTCACGCACAATCATCGGCTGAATGATTTTAACTTGACGTACTCCTTGAACATGTCCACCAACGAGCTCATGCGCCGCTTGAGTATAATCAACGCGATCACCAGGTAGTCCTTGCATAGCTAAACCGCGTTTAGTTGCTAAAGCATTGACATCATTGAGAACAGCGTGACAGCGAGCAATTAAACTGTCTAATGGTTTTATTAGCGTTGGTTCTAACAAACGCAGTTCTGCTAGAATATCGTCTGATATATTAACTAAAGCATTATTAAGTTGATGATTGTCGATGATTAGCGTAGCCAACACTGGATCAGCAGAAAGTACCTGACTTTCTTCTATTCCACTAAACACTTCTCGACGTTTTAAATTGCGTTTTCCTTTAAGCCAGTTGCAAATTTCAGTATTTAGTTCAGGATGACTTTCAACAATAGTTGATGTCACTCTAACAGCTGCTTCACGTGATCCTGATATTTTAACTAGCTGCTCAAATAAGTTGTCATCCATAACGCCTTGTTTTGCGAGCAGCATTAAAGCATCTCGAATATCACGTTTAACCAGTTGGAGATTCGTAGATTTTTCTGCAATGTAATGCCATTCCGGTAACAAAAACCAACTTTTTGGCGTATCGATTGCAGCGTATAATGACGATTCAGTGACTAAAGAAATCTGTGTTCGAGCGATGTCGTGAACAAATCCGGCAATATCTTCAACAGCTTTTTTAGCGATTTCCTGCGTTTCGGGTGGATTAGCTCCAGCGAAAGCAGCGCGTAGCATATTTTGTAAGTATTGACCTGCATCTAAACTAGGTTCAATTAACACCGATACCGCTTGAGGTCGAATTGCTGCAAAAATACGTTCTAAACGTTTAACGACTGCATCCCCAGGGTTTTTCGTATCCGGTTTAAACTGCTGAAGAGATATTGCTAACAAGTGAAATATCTGAGCAAGTGTGGTTGCTTTTTTGAATAGAACAGCGCCTAGCTCTTGACGTAATTTTTCACCTTGTTTTTCTTCAATGATGCCAGTTGCAGCATAACTAATAATCCAATTTTGGGTTGAGTATTGTAGTGCAGTCGCAATGTAATAGCGGTCTTCTGGGTCTTTTAGAATTGAAAGTGCAGGGAGTGGCTTTTCAAGTACCTGTAACAGCCGTTTAGTAATATTATTTCTGAGCGATTTGACGTTTCCAATGCGTGCTAATGCTGCAACTGATCGAAGACAATCATCTGGTGTCTGTGGGTTAGTGGCTAATTGCGTTAAATCATTCAGTCCTGATGTTAGACGCGGATCATCTCGCACAGCATGTAAACTGCGTTTTTTAATCAGCTCCGTAAGTGCTGCTAATCGTTCATTAAGTGATGATGCATCTGCAAAAGAATTTAACAACAAATCAATTTGTTCTGATTTTGTTTCAGTCATTGAATTTATTTCCGTTGAACAGAGTTAATTTTTTAACGACGTTTTCTGAAGCTAAACCAACTGCCGACCCAATGTTTCTTTAAATAATTGCGAGCCGCGTGGCGTTATTGAATAATCGCATTCAGCCATGAATGCACCATCAATCAGGCTATCACCGATGCCTATCGTAAGTAATTCGCCCCATTCGTTAGTAAGCTGTTTAATAAGATAGTGCACCGCATGTTCTTTGCCAAGACTGCGTGGTAAAATGGCAAGATTATTGCCATTGCGATGTAATTGATAATCATGGTGCGTCATAAGCCAAGGCGTGACTACCATTTGCTGTAATTGATCGAGGTCGGCGATGTGTCCAGCACGATATTTCACCACCACATAAAAAGGCAAATTAAAATCAGTAATCAATCGCGAATGCGCCGCTAATGCGTAGCGAGTAATAGCAGTGTTAATTAATATGAGCACAGCAGTGAGGTCGCTAATTGCTGCTTCTGATGCAATGGTCATACGTTGATGCCAATACGGGTCGGGAACACCAGCGGGAGTTAAAATAACGCCGCCGTAATTGAGAATACACCAACTGCGAAATGGTAACTTCACACGATATAACGAATCATAGTCGCGGGCGGTGGTGGGAATAATTAGTGCATTGTCATCAAGCAATTGCCATAACATGCGCTGTTTCGCAGTCATAAAAGAATTGGCGCTGCGATCCCGCAAATAAGCAACTGGATGCAGCGCGTTTTCAATTGGACATTTCTGGAGACTTTGGAATAGGGTGTCATCCAAATCCACAAAGACCAGTGTCCGCATCTTTAGACCAATTCAAAATCCGCCGGATTCAAGCCGAGTTCCATCGCAATTTTGCGTGCAACCTGCTTTTCACTATTGTCGAAATTACCATCGGCGGCGGCAATTGCAATAATGAGACGCATAATAAGACGTGACGCATCGGCATTGCTTTTCATCTTACCAATTGCTTCATACGCCTTGGCTTCACCTAAATCCTTATCAAACTCGATCTGGCTCATTGCGTTCTGGAATGCTTCAATCAGTTCCTTGCTGGAAAAGACTGATAGTGCCTCATAGTTCTCAATGAAGCGCATCATCTTCTGTTTTTCCTGCGAAGAAACCACGCCATCAGCCATTGAAATCAGCACTGAACCACTGATTGCCGCATTCAAAAAATCCTTATTTTTGAACTTCAGCGCCTCATTTTTCAGTTCAGTCGCTTTCTGCTTCAGATTGCTAACAAAATCTTGAAAACTCATGGTTATTTCACCTGTAATTCTGCATTAATCATTAAACATTTACGCCGTGTTGCAGTGCTAACGCTCGCAATCCACCAGCATAACCCTGACCGACAGCTTTGAATTTCCAATCGCCGCTGTGACGGTAAATCTCACCAAAGATCATTGCGGTCTCAGTCGAATAATCTTCAGATAAATCGAAACGCACTACTTCCTGTTGATTGTCGCGGTTAACAATACGCACAAAAGCATTGGCAACCTGTCCAAAGTTCTGATGACGTACATCAGCATCGTGAATGGTAACGACAATTACCAATCGCTGAATCTCGGCTGGCACTTTTGATAGTGTGATGTGCATCGTTTCATCGTCACCATCGCCTGAACCACTCAGATTATCGCCGGTGTGTTCGACAGAGCTTTCCGGCGAAGTGCTTTGATTGTAAAAGATAAAATAGGCATCATTCGGAACTTTACCGTTCTCTTTTACCATAAATAGGCTGGCATCGAGATCAAATGCCAGTCCATCAGTTGCGCGAGCATCCCAGCCCAATCCGACCAGTATATTTTCAAGGCTGGGTGCCTCTTTACTCAGATTAACATTACCGCCTTTATTCAAACTAATTGCCATTGGATGCTCCTTTGTAGTAGAAGGACGTGTTTTAGAATCTATAGGTTCAGACAATTCAAAATCCGCGAGATTTAAGTCGAGTTCTCGCGCAATTTTACGCGCAACATGCTTTTCACTATCATCAAAATAACCATCGGCAGCCGCAATTGCAATAATTAACCGCATAATGAGTCTGGCTGCGCTTTCATTATGCCTCATTTTGTAAATTGCGGCATAGGCTTTGGCTTCACCAATATCTTGGTCGAATTCAATTTGATGTAGCGTATCTTGAAAAGCTACGATCAGTTCACTACTTGAAAAAACGGACAGTGCTTCATAATTTTCAATAAAGCGCAGCATCTTCTTTTTTTCTTCCGAAGAAACCACGCCATCAGCCATTGCAATTAATACTGAACCACTGATTGCGGCATTCAAAAATTCCTTATTTTTGAATTTCAGCGCCTCATTTTTTAATTCCGTCGCTTTCTGCTGTAGAGTGCCGATAAAATCTTGAATGCTCATATCAAATTGTCCGGGCGATAAGTGATGCAGCAGCTGCCGAGTGATTGTCGCAATTCATTTAAATCAGCAGAAGGTGTTTCGTGGCAAATGATAATACGCACAAATTCGTCAGGACTCACGTTATACAAATAATTTGCAATTCCTTCACCGTAGTTATCACCAAACATTAGACGATTTTTAATATCAGCGCCAAGCAAAATCGGTGAGCGCGTCGTTGCCTGCACGACTACAGCAAATCCTTTTGCCTCTAGCGCCAGCCCAATACGAAAAGCTAAGTGCATGAATTCGCCAGTGCCCAATACCAGCAGTCGCGCTCCAGTATTCAATCCTGCACTCAATTGTTCCAAATCAGCGGTGGGAATTTCAAGTTGGCGATCAATTCCAAAACGACCGAGATGAATAGCAAGTTGCGCTGGATTACGGCGATTGTTGCCCACTGCTGGCGCAGCGATTTCATTATTGGTTATGGAATTTGGTATAAATGAAAAATCTCCGTGCAATAGTGCATTCACTGTTACTGGTAAACCGATTTGTGCGGAAAAGCGTTCGGCGCTGTGTTCGCCACTAAAATCAGTTAAAGCGACAAAATGTACCCGTGCCAATTGTGGATTGCGAGCGCGATACGCATTCGCCAAATTGCACAGTGTCGCACCAGTGCTGATTTCGTCATCAATTAAAATTAATTCACGAGCGGAATAAAATCGCTGGCGTAGATGCAATTGGCGTGGCTCATAAAGCAATTGATCGGGCGCGTGACAATGTGGTTCTTGAAATTGTAAATGCGCCCAATCCGCTATTTGATAGCGAGTTGAATGCAGAAATAATGCGTCCGGGTTTGAATATCGCTTTAATAGTGCCTCGAATACGCCTTGACCCAAACCGGTTGCGGTTTCTGCCATTGCCACACACAGCCACGCATTCGTGCGCAAATGCAATGATTGTGCTAATAATTCATGCACTTGGCGCATTTGCGTTGGCGCAGTTGGCCAGTGTTTGCCGAGCACTTTGCTGACAAATAAAAACCCGCGTTTGCGGTTATTGCGGGCAGCAAATCCGCATAAATCAGCAAGTGGAAGCATCGCTTGGCGCACCGCGACTTGCAGCGTTCCGGTTGCTAATTCAATGCGTTGCGGCATGATCACTTGTCACTTTGCGCCTGCGAGATTTCAGTTTATTGCCCAGATAACGTGTGTGAAATTTCCGCTGCCCGCGAATTCGCTGCCTGCGTTGCCCGTGCGACCAGATTGACAAAATCGGCATCTTGAAACACGACCAGCGCCCGCTCAGTCGTTCCACCCGGCGAGGTGACTTGCTCGCGCAGTTGTGCGGGCGGAGCCGAGCTTTCCATTGCCATTTTTGCTGCGCCCAATGCGGTTTGAATCGTTAATAAGCGTGCTGTTTCTGCATCCAAACCCAGCGCAATTCCCGCTGCTTCTAACGCTTCCATCAATAAAAAGAAATACGCCGGACCGCTACCAGAAATGGCAGTCACTGCGTCGATTTGCGCTTCATCTGTCACCCAGCGCACCAAACCGACGGCACGCAAAATCGTCTCAGCATGATTGCGTCCTTCGGCATTCACTTCTGAGCTGGCGTGTAATCCAATCGCGCCGGTTTGCACCATCGCTGGCGTGTTGGGCATGGCACGAACCACTGGCAATGGCGCACCAAACCAGCGTTGCAGCGCCTGTTCGGGAACGCCAGCCATCACTGAAATAATCAACGGCTGATGTTCGCGCACCTCTGCTGCAATCTCGGTACACACCGCTGCCGCCATTTGTGGTTTCACACACAGCACCAGCGTTTCGGCATCCGCCAGCGCCGCTGCGTTGCTGGCAAAAGCGCGTACTCCGAAGTTAGCTTGCAGCGATTCGCGCCGTTCCTGACTGGGATCAGCGACTTGAATACTGGAGAGCAAATGACCGTCGGCGACCAATCCGGCGATCAAACTGGTGGCCATGTTGCCGCCACCGATAAATGCAATTCTGGCTGTGCTCATCAGATAAAACCCTATCAAACGAAACAAGATAAGACGTAAATATAGCGCGGTCAGTGGTTGGCTGGTGCGTTTCAGGCAGCGAATTTCCAGTTAGGATAACGGTCATCTTCCATTATTTTGACCTGAATTGATGAACAGTCCTGTTTCTGCCTCAACGGCGCTGGCGCGATTGCGCGACGGCAATCACCGCTTTACCACCCATCAAACCGCCACTAACGCGCAACTCAATCATCATCAACGTCTGGAACAACTTGCTGGGCAGATGCCGTTTGCGGTGATTCTCGGCTGTTCCGATGCGCGAGTTCCCGCAGAAATTATTTTCGATCAAGGGCTTGGCGATTTATTTGTGATTCGCGTTGCTGGCAATATCGTCGCGCCGTCACAGTTGGCAGCGTGGAATTTGCGGTTTCGCGCTATCACACGCGCCTTGTGGTGGTGCTCGGTCATTCACACTGCGGCGCAGTGACGGCAACCATTGAATCGCTGTTGGACGGCGAAGACAGCGAATCACGCAACATCGCGTCCATTGTCGATCGCGTGAAACCAGCAGTGGCTGGGTTTCTCGATACCGATTTGCGGCACGACCGGCTGGCGCTGCATCGCGCCGCAGTTCGCGCCAACGTCCGCGCTTCAGTCGATCATTTGCGGCATGGTTCGGCGATGATCGAAGCGTTCATTGCCGATCACGGTTTGCAAGTTATCGGCGCGGAATATGCGCTGGAAACCGGCGCAGTGAATTTCTTTGATGCGTTTTAGTTGAAAAAAGTTGGCAGTTTTCAGTAAAAAATTGCTGTTAACTGCCAACGAAATCAATCGCCTCAGACTGCGTCGGATAAGCCAAATATCGTTTCAAAACGGGCGATTAACTGCCGCATTTGCAACGCAAACAGTGCAAATTCAGCTTCCAGCCGCGCTGCGGCATCTGCTTTTGCATCGTCATCATTGAGTTCATCCAGCAGCGCATCCGTCACTTGCACCCGTTTGAGCGACAAATCATCCGCCAGCACGAAATCCAGTCGTTCATTCCAATTCAGCGCCAGCTTTGTCACCAATTTACGGGCGCGTAAATGGTTCAAAATCTCTTCGCTGCCAAGGTCTTGACCACGACAGCGCACCACGCCAGCGTCATCATCTGCGTCGCGCAATTCGCAAGCATCGCCCGCCATAAAATCCGCTGGCGCACTGTCTGCCAGCAGCCAATCGGTCATTACGGCCGACGGCGCTTGACGCGGATTTGGCAACCGAGCTGGCAGCGATTCGAGCGTTTCGCGCAGCAGCGTGACGACATCCTCGGCTTGCTTTTCGCTCGCTGCATCCACCATCAACCAACCCAATTCAGTGTCGATGTAAAGCTGGGTGCGACGCGAGCGCGTGAACGCCCGGGGCAACATTTCGCTGATAACCTGCTCACGCAGCCGCCGCCGCTCTGCCCGCCCGACATCCCGCGCTTCGCTGGTTTCCAGTTCGCTAATCCGCTCATCGAGTGCCTCCGCAATCGCTGACGACGGCAGCAACCGTTCCTGTTTACGGGCGCACAGCAGCAAACAACCGTTTACTGCCGTCACCAGTGCCGTGGAGTCATCGCCCAACGGTGTTGCCCAGCCGAGCGTGGTGGTTTCCAGCGGGCCGCAGGGTCGAAACTGCCGCGTCGCCAACCGTTCAGCAAGTGCTGACGCATTCAAAGCAAAGGGATTTTCTAAACGAAATAAACGTACATTTTTGAACATTGTCGATCCTTAATTGAAAAGCCGGAAAATTTATTCAGTGCATGATGTACTGCAAGCGCAACATCTTTTGTTAACAGATTTCGTTAAAATCATACTGTTTTTATTCAACATCGGTGTGCAATGAACGATCTTCCGCTCGTTAGCTTATTCGTCACGCTCATTATCTTGATCGTGCTCTCGGCGTTTTTTTCCGGTTCCGAAACGGCGTTGCTCACGATGAATCGTTATCGGCTGCGTCATCTCGCCGATCACGGCAATCACGGCGCTCGGCTTGCTCGTAAATTGTTGGAGCGCCCAGATCGGTTGATTGGCGTCATTCTGCTCGGCAACAACTTTGTCAACACGATGGCATCGGCGCTGGCAACCGTGATTGCGTTGCAGTTAGGCGGTGAAGCGGCGATTGGCATTGCTGCCGGTATTCTGACGCTGGTGGTTTTAGTGTTTGGCGAAGTCACGCCGAAAACCTACGGCACACTCTATCCCGAACGGTTGGCGCTGCCCGCAGCTTATGTTTACACCCTGCTCCTAAAAATCTTCTATCCAATTGTTTGGGCGGTCAATCTCATCACGAATGGTCTGTTGCAGCTGATGGGTGTTGCGCCAGCCGATGGCAGCACCACCGCGTTAAGTCGTGAGGAATTGCGCACGGTCGTCAGTGAATCCAGCGCGATGGTTCCCGAACGCAGTCGTGACATGCTGCTGGCGATTCTCGATCTGGAACACGCAACGGTCGAGGACATTATGATTCCACGCCACGAAGTTGAAGGCATCGACATCCAAGACAGCGAAGAGGAGATTTTGCAAGCCATTCGCAACACCAGTTACACCCGAATGCCGCTTTTCGATGGCAGCGTCGATAACGTGATTGGCGTATTTCATGCGCGAAATGCGCTTCACGCGCTGCTCGAAAAAGGACTGGATAAAGCCCGTCTGCGCGAGATTGCCCGCGAACCCTATTTTGTGCCGGAAGGAACGCCGCTGTATCAACAATTATTGAATTTTCAGCGACTAAAACGGCGCGTGGCGCTGGTGGTGGACGAATACGGCGATTTTCTCGGTTTGATTACGCTGACCGATTTGTTGGAGGAAATCGTCGGCGAATTCACCACTGATCCTTATGACAGTCTTGAAGAAATCCACCGCGCCGAGGACGGCAGTTTGCTGATTGATTGCAGCATCGGCTTACGCGATCTCAATCGGGCGCTGCGCTGGGAATTGCCGACCGATGGCCCCAAAACGCTCAACGGCTTGATTTTAGAGTATTTAGAAACGATTCCCGAGCCGGGAACCAGTTTGCTGCTACACGCGCATCCACTGGAAATTATCCAAACCACCGAGTCTGGCGTGAAAACCGTCAAGGTCATTCAACGCGCCGGGCGGTTCGGCAAGCGTTGAATGGGTTGCGATGAACCACGCCCACACTGGGCGAGGTTGGTTTTCAATCAAGCGTCCGGTGTCCGTTCCGATTCATCACGCAAAATAATGACCGGGCGCGGCGCAGGTTCAACCGGCGGTGCAATTGGCGCAGGTGCAGGCAGCAAAACTTGCGGCGCAGGTGGCGGTTCAGGCGCGACGACCATTGGTGTTGCTGGCGCTTCGGTTACGGCATCACTGCGTTCTGGCGCAGCAGAATGTAAATGGTGATGACGTACAACAAGTTCGGAATGCGGCGCATCGCTCAATTCCAACGCGGCAGCTTCATCGTGCTCGGCAACTGCACCTTCATCACTGTCTGTGTTGACGGTTCCATCCGCATTCACTGGACTACGCCGCCGATTACGTCCACCGCGCCGCCGCCGTGCCGAACGTGACCGCGCTGGATTGGCTGCCGTTGCATCAGTGACGTCATTGCCATCATCGTCTACTTCACCATCAGCGGATTCCAGCTCGTCACTGTCGAGCCGTTCGCCAAGCTCAGATAATGCGGATGGCGCTGGCGCAGCTTCCGTTAACGGATTGAGCACATTGTCATCATTGGATTGTTCTGCCGAGGATTCCCACCAGCGTTGCCCGCTTTCTGCTGCGGGATTTGCGATTACCGCAACTTCAGACATCTCTTGCTTTGCCGGAGGATCATTTGCCGGCGCAACCGAACGCAGTGGTTGCTGTTCAACCGCTTTCACCCGCTCCGGGCGCGGCTCACGCGGTGGACGCGGGCGACGCTGCTGGCGCGATTCTGGCGCAGCGTCACTTTCAGATGGCTCACGTTCTTCACGGAAACGCCGAGGCTCTGTTTCACTGCTACCGCTTTCCAACGCCATTGGCTCATTGCGTCCGCGATTATTGTTGCGATTCCGCTCATCGCGGGGCGCATTGGGGCGACTTTGTGGAGTGCGTTCGCTGCGATTTGCACCACCGGAGCGCGGACGTTGCGGCTGCGGATCACGATCTGCGCTTTGCGGCTGAATTCGGGCTGGCGCGACCAATGGCGAATGCGTATCGGTCGGCAGCGGCGCGGGACTGCTGTCTGGAATGCGTGGCATAAACAACCCCGTCCAGATGCGTTTGAGCAAACTTTCTGGCTCGCCACGCTGCAACGATGAGGCTGGGAACTGCGGCGTCGGAACACTGGGCGCTGCCTGTTTCACCGTCGGTTCCTCACTGCGTGACGGCTGACCCACTTTGGTTTCGAGCTTGGCGTACGGTGTCACGGTCGGTTCCGAGTACGCAGTGAGCGCGTAACTGGACGGCAACGGCTCAGGAGTTTTGCTGGCATCCTGCACCCGCACCCGCTCAATTCGATAATCCGGCGTGTGCAGATGCTCATTCGGCAGCAGCAGCACTTCGGTGTTTTGGCGCAGTTCGATGTCGAGAATGGCGCGGCGTTTTTCGTTGAGCAGGAAAGTCGCCACGCTGACCGGCAGCTGCGCGATTACTCGTTCGGTGCTGTCTTTCATCGCTTCTTCTTCAACGATGCGCAGAATTGACAGCGCCAGCGATTCCACGCCACGAATCGTGCCTTGACCTTTGCAGCGCGGGCACACCTGCTGGCTCGATTCGCCGAGCGACGGACGCAACCGCTGGCGCGACATTTCGAGCAGACCGAAACGCGAAATTCGTGCTACTTGCACTCGCGCCCGATCTTGTTTCAGCGCATCGCGCAGCCGATCTTCCACCGCCCGCTGATTTTTCAACGGTGTCATGTCGATGAAATCAATCACAAATAAACCGCCGAGATCGCGCAGCCGCAGTTGACGGGCGATTTCATCAGAGGCTTCGAGATTGGTATTCAGCGCGGTTTCTTCGATGTCTGCGCCGCGAGTGGAACGCGCTGAATTGATGTCGATGGAGGTCAGCGCCTCGGTGTGGTCGATCACGATGGAGCCGCCAGACGGCAGCCGCACTTCGCGTTGAAACGCAGTTTCGATTTGGCTTTCAATCTGATAGCGCGTGAACAGCGGCACTTCGTCGTCATACAGCCGCAGCTTTTTGAGATTCTGCGGCATGACCTGACGAATGAAATTCTCAGCGCGGGAATACACTTCGGCATCATCAATCACGATTTCGCCGATGTCGGCGCGGAGATAATCGCGGATCGAGCGGATGATGACATCGCTTTCCTGATAGATCAGAAACGGCGCTTTGCGGCTCTGGCTGGAGGTTTCAATCGCAGTCCACAGATGCAGCAGATAATCCAAATCCCACTGTAATTCCTCAACATTTTTGCCGACGCCGGCAGTGCGCACGATCAGCCCCATGTCTTCAGGAATCACGAGCTGGCTCATCGCTTCGCGCAGTTCGTTGCGATCCTGCCCTTCAATGCGCCGCGACACGCCACCAGCGCGGGGATTATTTGGCATCAGCACCAGATAGCGCCCCGCCAGCGAAATGAAGGTCGTCAACGCTGCGCCTTTATTGCCGCGCTCTTCCTTGTCGATTTGAATCACGACCTCGCGCCCTTCGCGCACCGAATCCTTGATGCTGACCCGAGCGCCGGATTTCGTGGTTTCTGGCTCAAAATAACCGCGAGCGATTTCTTTCAGTGGCAAAAAGCCGTGACGATCTGCGCCATATTCGACAAACGCTGCTTCTAAACTGGGTTCAACGCGAGTGATGATACCCTTGTAAATGTTGGCTTTTTTCTGTTCCCGACCGGGCGATTCAATGTCGAGATTGTAGAGGAGCTGACCGTCAACGGTCGCCACGCGCAACTCTTCGGGTTGCGTCGCGTTAATGAGCATTCTTTTCATGTTGTTCTTTCTCTCACCACGGCGCGTGACCCGTGGTTGGGCGCCTCGCCACAAGCCCCGCAGATGATGGTTGCGGACGACTCGGCGCGTCGCCAGTCGGCTCTATATGGTTTAGAGCCTAAAGGCATCGGCACTGTCCGTTGGGCCATTCGCGTGGAGGCACACCAACGGGCACGCGCACATAAACAAACATTGACGGATTCAATTGCGAATCCGCGATTGGTGGTTTAACTCCAGCGTGGGAGTTAACCGACGATCAAGGTGTGGCGCACATCGACAGCAATTGTGCTGGTCGGTCAGCGCACACCGCAGAAGAAATCGCTAGGTGTAGAATCTGCAACGCATCAGTCGTGTTAACGCAAGCGCATCTGATGTTGCAAACATGACGACAAGCGTCAATCACCGATGCCGGTATTCAAATTGAGGAAATCAGGTGATACCGATGTCCAGAAACGCAATTGAATTAAACAAAACGCTAATAGATATTTTTCTTTGAAAGATCAGCGTTTTGTATAATTATCAATATCAGATTGACGCGGCATGAGCGGTGCGTAATACCGAATTTGGATTGCGGGTGC
The DNA here is from genome assembly GCF_002958735.1 of Chromatium okenii. Lineage (GTDB taxonomy): Bacteria > Pseudomonadota > Gammaproteobacteria > Chromatiales > Chromatiaceae > Chromatium > Chromatium okenii_A. Next base: position 174,122 of record NZ_PPGH01000037.1, read on the forward strand.
CACCCCAGAAAAACCAGAGATTCTACTGGTCAGTGCACCTTATCAATGGTATCAGTGAACTTTAATAGCAGCAATTAAGCCACTTGGCTAGGGTCAAATCCCCTTGAATCTACGACAGAATTCGTTTAAGACCACCGTCGCACCGCGTCGCGCCAGCCCTGCGCATCCCCAATTGCCCCCGCCACCTGCCGCGCCCAGCGCCGTGCAACTGGTGACGGTCGATGCCGAAACTGACGGGCAGCGGATCGACAATTTTCTATTACGCATTCTCAAAAATGTGCCGCGCAGCCATCTTTATCGCGTGTTGCGGCGCGGCGAAGTGCGGGTTAACAAAGGTCGCATCAAAGCTGATTATCGTTTGCGCTGCGGCGATGTGGTGCGAATTCCGCCGCTGCATCTCACGCCGCCCGCCGCGCCCGGTCGCGTTCCGGCAACCCAGTTAGCGCAGCTCGATCAAGCAGTGCGCTACGAAGATGAGCGCCTGTTAATCATTGATAAACCGTCTGGTTTAGCGGTGCACGGTGGCAGCGGGCTGAGTTACGGTTTGATTGAATCGCTGCGCCAACTGCGCCCCGGTCACGAGTTGGAACTGGTGCATCGGCTCGACCGCGACACTTCCGGCTGCATCATTATCAGCAAGCGCCGCAGCACGTTGCGCGAACTGCACCAGTTGATGCGCGACAGCAAGCTGGATAAACGCTATTTGGCGTTGCTGGTGGGTGAGCTGGCGCAGGCAGAAATCACCGTCGATGCGCCGTTAAAAAAGAACGTGTTAAGCAGCGGCGAACGCTTGGTCAAGGTCGATGAACGCGACGGTAAACCAGCGCGGTCACGGTTTCGGCGGGTGCGGCGATTCACGTTTAACGGTCAAACGTTCACGCTGGTGGAGGTACAACTCATCACTGGGCGCACCCATCAGATTCGCGTTCATGCCGCCCATCTGGGCGCACCGCTGGCTGGCGATGTGAAATATGGCGATGACGCAGCCAATCGAATGCTTAAAACAGCAGGCTTGACGCGGTTGTTTTTACACGCAGCAAGTGTACAAATTCGCTTGGAAGCCATGACGCAACCGCTGCGCGTCGAAACGCCATTACCGATTGAATTGGAACAACTTTTAACTGTACTGGGGGCTTGCGCGTGAGTTTTGAGCTGATTGTGTTTGACTGGGACGGCACGCTGATGGATTCCGAAACGCGAATCGTCACCTGTTTACAAGCGGCATTTCGTGATCTTGGCGTACCGGAGCCGAGTCCGGCAGATGCCCGCGACGTCATTGGGCTGGGTTTGCAGGAAGCGATGCAGCGGCTGATGCCAACAGCGGATCAGGCGCTGCGGCAAGCAGTCAGTGACGGTTATCGCCAGCATTTTCTGGTGACTAATCAAACCCGTTCTTTACTATTTGACGGCGTGCGCGACACGCTCACCCAGCTCGCAGCGCAGGATTATTTGCTCGCAGTGGCGACGGGCAAAAGTCGCATTGGACTAAATCAATCGTTGACTGAAAGCGGTTTAACAGGATTTTTTCATGCCACCCGCTGCGCTGATGAAACCCATTCTAAACCCAATCCGCAAATGCTCTTTGAAGTGATGAATGAACTCGGCGTATCTCCGTCAGCAACGTTAATGGTTGGCGATACTGAATACGATTTACAGATGGCAAATAATGCGGGCACGGCAGCGTGGCGGTGTGCTGCGGTGTACATTCTGCCGAGCGGTTATTGGCATTGAATCCGCTGGCATGTTTTGACAATGTCAACGCAATTCCGGCGTGGTTAAATCAGTTTCAATCCCACATCCCAGCAGCGCATCTCGCACCACAACATCAACAATCATAAATAACCTGCGAGATTATTGGTTTTTTTCACCCGGTTTTTTGACATTGTATTCTTCATGGCTCATTAACTTATGCACTTGGAGTTTCTTTTCAATCACATGAAAAACCAGCCGATAATCTCGATTTATTGGAACTGAGATGACATTTCTATCGTAACGCATTCGTTTCCCTTTGTAGTGTGTATATGGGGTTCCACTATGAATATCTTTTATGATATTTCTTGCTTTATCGATCAATTGCTTGTTCTCGAGTTTTCGTAAATTAACTGGATCAGATGCAAATAAAGCCATCCATTCTTCATGTGCTTTCTCATCATATTCTTTTTTGATAAGAGAATTTTGTTCTTGCGCACACCGATGACAGTATTGACCCTGACCTCGATGTCCACATGGAAATTGCTTTTTTGCCATTAACATCTCTTCCTAATAACCCAATAAATGTGACCAATTTACACCCATGACAAACCCTTATCTCACGCTTCCGCTCGTTCGGCTGGGCATCATCGGCGGCGGTCAACTGGGTCGCATGATGGCCAAAGCAGCGAAACGTCTCGGTTGCACCTGCGTGGTGCTTGATCCGACGCCCGGCTCGCCCGCTGGTCAAGTCGCAGGCCATCAAATCGTCGGTCATTACCACGATCCAGCGCGGTTGCGCGAGTTGGTCGAATCCTGCGATGTCACCACTTTGATATTGAAGACATCGACGCGGAAACCCTGATTCAGCTTGAACGCGAAGGTCATCAGATTCATCCGTCGCCGCAGGTGCTGGCGCTGATTCAGGATAAATTGACGCAAAAACAAGCGTTAGCCGATGCGGGAATTCCTACTGCGCCGTTCATCGCCATGCCCGAACCGAGTCCCGAAGCGTTCGCAGCATTTGGCTATCCGCTAGTGCAAAAGGCGCGACGCGGTGGTTATGACGGGCGCGGCGTGGCAATTTTGCACCACGCCGCAGAGTATCCGCAGCATTTACCGCTGCCGTCGCTGCTGGAGCATTTCGTGCCAGCAGAGAAAGAGCTGGCGGTGTTGGTGGCTCGTGGACGTGACGGCGATTGCCGCAGTTATCCAGTGGTCGAAATGTGTTTTCGTCCCGGCGAAAATGTGTTGGACATGTTGCTGGCGCCCGCACAAATTCCTGCTGCCGTTGCAATTGCTGCCCAGCAGCTCGCAGTGCGCACGTTGGATGTGCTCGGCGGCGTGGGCATTTTCGGGGTAGAAATGTTTCTGCTGGCGGACGGCACTTTACTGGTGAATGAAGTCGCGCCGCGCACGCACAACTCCGGTCATCACACCATTGAAGCCAATGTGACCGATCAATTTGAGCAGCATTTACGCGCAGTCGTTGGGCTGCCGCTCGGCTCCACGGCGCAATTGTCGCCAGCAGCAATGATTAACCTGCTCGGTGCGCCCGGGCATCGCGGGCGACCGGTGATCAAAGGAATGGCGGAGGCGCTGGCAATTCCCGGCGTGTGTTTGCATCTATACGGCAAGGCTGCAACTGCGCCGTTTCGCAAAATGGGGCATGTCACGGTGCTGGATGCTGATCTCGCCTGCGCCCGCAATAAAGCCGAACAAGTACGCGATCTTATTGAAATTTCAGGAGAAGATCACCCATGAACGCAGACACTCCGCGCCAGCCACAAGTTGGCATCATCATGGGCAGCGATTCGGATTTGCCAGTGATGCGCGAGGCAGCGGCAATACTGAGCACATTTGGCGTCGCGTATGAAATGACCATCGTTTCTGCGCATCGCACTCCGCGCCGCCTGTTCGATTACGCCGAAACCGCCGTGGAGCGCGGGCTGCGCGTCATCATCGCTGGCGCGGGCGGCGCAGCGCATTTGCCGGGCATGGCCGCAGCAATTACGCCGCTGCCGGTGATTGGCGTTCCGGTGAAAAGTGCGCACCTGTCCGGCGAAGATTCGCTGCTGTCAATCGTGCAAATGCCTGCTGGAGTGCCGGTCGCCACCGTCGCCATTAACGGCGCAAAAAATGCGGGCATTCTTGCCGCGCAAATTCTCGGCGCATCTGATGCAGTATTGCGTGAACAAATTGTGCGCTATAAACGTGAATTAGAATTGCAGGTTTTAGAAAAAGCAGCGTTATTGGAATGCAGCGAACAGCAATAGTAATTGACAAACAGCGAGGTTTATTGTGACTGATTGGACTGACGGCTACATCACCGAAATTGATTACACGCATGGCTATTATCAAGAACTAAATCCATTGCGGATACGTCTGCTGTTTCTAAATCTTGGGCTGGCGTTTCCTGAAACTGCCAGCGTGTGCGAATTGGGATTTGGTCAGGGTTTAAGCGCCAATATCCACGCTGCCGCACAAGCCAATGGTCAATTATGGGCAACTGATTTTAATCCCAGCCAAGTCAGTTTTGCGCAATCGTTAGCTGCCGCCAGTGGTGCAAATGCCCAGCTTTTTGATCAATCATTCAGTGATTTTTGCCGCCGCGATGATTTACCAGATTTTGATTATATCGGCTTGCACGGCATTTGGAGTTGGATTTCCGATGAGAGCCGCGCAGTTATTGTTGATTTCATTCGCCGCAAATTAAAAGTTGGTGGTGTGCTTTATCTCAGTTATAACGCTTTACCGGGCTGGGCAGCCTTTGCGCCAATTCGACATTTAATGACCGAATATAGCGAAATTATGGGCGTCAAAGGTCAGGGCGTTTTAAATGGTCTTGACGCAGCATTAGCATTCACCGACAAACTGTTAGCTACCAATCCGCTGTATGCTCGTGCGAATCCGCAAGTCAATGAGCGCGTTAAAAAACTCGCCGAACAAAACCGCAATTATCTCGCCCACGAGTATTTCAATCGCAATTGGGAGCCAATGCACTTTGCGACAATCGCCAATTGGTTAATGCCAGCGAAACTGAATTACGCTTGTTCTGCGCATTATCTCGATCATGTCAGTGCAATGAATTTGACCGCAGATCAACAGGCGTTTTTGCAAGAGATTCCCGACGTGCTATTCCGCGAAACAGCGCGAGATTTCATGGTCAATCAGCAATTTCGACGTGATTACTGGATTAAAGGTGCGCGGCGCATCAATTCCATTGAACAAATAGAAGGTCTGCGAAATATGCGCGTGATCTTAATGCTTCATCGCGCAGATGTCTCATTAAAAGCCGCAGGTGCATTGGGTGAATGCACAATGGATATTGGTGTTTATCATCCTGTGCTTGATGTATTAGCCGATCACACTCCGAAAACGCTGGCACAAATTGAATTAGCGGTTAAAGATAAAGGAGTTAGTTTTGCTCAGGTGGTGCAGGCGATTTTAGTGCTCACGGGCACGGTCAAATTGCAGCAGTACAGGATGAATCCGTGATTGCACAATCGAAAGCGCACACAGACAAACTGAATACGCATCTCATTACACTGGCGCGTGGACGTGGTGATATTGGTTATCTCGCCAGCCCAGTAACGGGAAGTGGTGTTGCAGTGGGGCGTTTTCAGCAACTTTTTCTATTGGCAAGAATACAAGGTCATCAACAGCCAGCAGAGTGGGCACAATTCGCATGGCAGGTGTTAGCTGCGCAAAACGCCAAGCTCGTTAAAGAGGGTAAAACACTTGAAACTGCTGAAGAAAATTATCAGCAATTGTTAACAGAAGCAACCGTGTTTACAGAAAAGCAATTGCATATTTTAATTGCATTGCAGATTGCATCTTAATTGATTAAGGAGTCAACCTTTGATCGACATTGATGTGTTATTAAAAGAAATATCTCCAGCGCAACCTTGCGGTGAAGATTTAGAATATGACGCAAATTATGGCGCATTAGAACGCGCCACTCGCGGAAAACAGAACAGGTTTTGGTAATACAATTGTTCCCGCCGAACCGCCAGATTGGATGCAGGTACAACGTGAAGCAATTGAATTATTCAAACGCACCAAAGATTTGCGCATTGCAGCATATTTGACTCAGGCGTTAATTCGTACTCAGGGTTGGAACGGGTTTTGTGATGGTTTAACGCTTATTCACGGATTACTAGCGCAATACTGGGAGTCTGTTTATCCATTGCTTGATCCTGACGATGATAATGATCCAACGTCGCGGATTAATACCATCGTGACGCTATGCGACCCAGAAATGACACTTGACGGACTGCGGTTTGCGCCATTAGTGAATGCGCGAGGAATTGGCAGTTTTGGTTTGCGTGATTGGCAAATTGCGAATAAAGAAATTACGCCACCAAAAGGTGCGCCAGCGCCAGAATTAAATGTGATTGAGGCAGCATTTCAACAAGTTGAATTTTCAGTATTGCAGGCAACTGCGACTGCCATTAGTCAATCGCGGCAATTGATTGCCAACATCGAGGCGGTGCTTTTAACACAGGTTGGCGTCGGCGCTGCACCGATATGACGCACTCAGTGGCCTGATAAAGAGCAGAAAAAGTATTGCCGCGCCGTTGGCACTGCGGATTAAACAAGCGCCAGAATTGGCGAATGATGCGGTTGCAGAATCCCCGACAGATGAGATGCAAATGTGGTTGCAAACACAGGTCAACCCACTGCACAGGCGTTAATGCTATTAATAATCGCAACGATGTTATTCGTGCACTTGATCTTTTATGCGATTATTATCAGCGGAAGAGCCGTCTAGTCCGGTTCCATGCTGCTCGCGCCAAATTAGTGAAAAAGATTTTAGAGATTTTGCAGATTGCTCCAGATGGTTTGGCACAGGCCAGATCATTGCGGCTCTGTTGACGAATCGAATTCAACCGTTGAGGAGATACTGTTGTGGCACAAAGTAGTCAGAAATTCATTGCAAGAAATCGCGCTCCACGAGTGCAAATTGAATACGATGTTGAATTATACGGCGCAGAAAAAAAGGTTCAGCTCCATTTATTATGGGCGTGATGGCTGATTTATCGGGCAAACCTGCTGAAGCCTTGCCGCCAGTTGCCGACGCAAGTTTTTAGAAATTGATGTTGATAATTTTGATGATCGGCTCAAGCGATGAAGCCGCGCACCGCATTTCAGGTGCCAAATACGCTGACCGGTGAAGGGAATCTGAGCGTTGATATTACTTTTGAGAGCATGGATGATTTTTCACCTGCGGCAATTGCGCGTAAAGTTGCGCATTAAATAAGTTGCTGCAAGCGCGGGAACAGTTGTCTAATCTACTGAGTTATATGGACGGAAAAACTGGTGCTGAGGATTTAATTGCCAAAGCATTACAAGACCCCGCCCTGCTGCAATCGTTAGCTTCTGCGCCCAAGCCGCAGGACGACGCCGCATCAACGCCAACTGAGGGTTAAATCGTGGCTGACGCAGAACTTCAAGAACAAGGTCAGGCTGGCGCAACGACTTTGAACCCAGTGATTTCAGTGCGCTATTAGAAAAGGAATTTCGCCCGAAATCAGAACGGGCGAAGAAGCGGTGACTGAGGCGGTAAAAACGTTAGCGGAACAAGCACTTGCTGGTTCGGTGACGATGTCTGCTGATGTCGTCAATACCATCAGTTCAATTATTGCTGAGATTGATAAGAAATTGAGTGAGCAGGTGAATTTAATTCTGCATCACCCTGAATTTCAACAATTGGAAGGGGCATGGCGCGGTCTGCATTACATGGTCAATAATACTGAGACCGATGAAATGCTCAAGATTCGGGTGATGAACATTTCCAAGAAAGAAGTGCATAAAACCTTGAAGAAATTCAAGGGCACGGCTTGGGATCAAAGCCCGCTGTTCAAGCGGATGTATGAAGAAGAATACGGGCAGTTCGGCGGTGAACCCTATGGCTGTTTAGTCGGTGATTATCATTTTGATCATAGCCCGCCCGATGTTGAATTTTTAAGCGAGATTTCAAAAGTGTGCGCAGCAATGCACGCACCATTTATTGCTGGCACCGACCCCGGTGTGATGCAAATGGATTCTTGGAGCGAATTGGCGAATCCGCGTGATTTAACCAAGATATTCCAAACTCCTGAATACGCCGCTTGGCGTTCACTACGTGAATCGGATGATGCGCGTTATATTGGTTTGACAATGCCGCGTTTTCTCGCTCGTTTGCCGTATGGCGCGAAAACGAATCCAGTTGATGAATTCGATTTTGAAGAAGACACCGACGGCGCTGATCATAATAAATACAGTTGGGCAAATTCGGCGTATGCGATGGCGACCAATATCAATCGCTCATTCAAATTGTACGGCTGGTGTTCGCGGATTCGCGGAATTGAATCCGGTGGCGCAGTGGAAGGTTTGCCGACGCATACTTCCCGACTGATGACGGCGGCGTTGATATGAAATGCCCAACCGAGATTGCGATTAGCGACCGGCGCGAAGCTGAATTAGCCAAGAATGGATTCATGCCGCTGATTCATAAAAAGAACTCGGATTTTGCGGCATTCATCGGGCGCAAGTCATTGCAAAAACCGTTTGAATACGATGATCCAGATGCAACGGCGAATGCGAATCTCGCCGCACGTTTGCCGTATTTATTCGCCACCTGCCGCTTTGCGCATTATTTGAAATGTATCGTGCGGGATAAAATCGGTTCATTCAAAGAACGCGATGATATGGAGCGCTGGCTCAATCAATGGATTCGTCAATATGTTGATGGCGATCCAGCACATTCTTCTGAAGAAAGTAAGGCGCGGAAACCATTGGCAGCAGCAGAAGTGCGGGTACAGGAAATTGAAGGCAATCCCGGTTATTACAGTTCGCAGTTCTTTTTGCGTCCGCATTATCAATTAGAAGGCTTGACCGTTTCACTGCGTTTGGTTTCTAAACTGCCGTCACAAAAAGGCGGTTGATACGGTTTGACACAATGCAGCAGCAAATGATTATCCTGCAGCATTGTGAGGTCGTGAAGCGTGTGGGTTTGTTCGTTGTTTCATTCACTATTGCATCAGGAGAACGGCAATGGCATTTGACATGCTACTGAAGATCGAAGGAATTGCAGGCGAGAGCAAAATTACAGGTTTTGTGGATCAGATCGATGTGCTGGCGTGGAGCTGGGGTGAAAGCAATTCAGGTTCATTCCACACCGGCGGCGGTGGCGGTGCAGGCAAGGTGAATGTGCAAGATTTATCATTCACCAAGTGGGTTGATATTGCATCACCATTACTACTGCTGTATTGCGCCAGTGGTCAGCATATTCCCAGCGCCATTTTGACCATTCGCAAATCTGGTGGAAAAGTTGGTAAGGATGCGATCCCTTACCTGATTATCACCATGAAAGAGTTATTGGTGACTTCGGTGTCTACTGGTGGTTCTGGTGGTGAAGATCGTTTGACTGAGAATGTCACCTTTAACTTCGCCAAGGTTGAATTCAAATACACGCCGCAGGATGCAACGGGTGCTGCGGGAACAGCGAAGACCTTCAAGTGGAATATCGAAGCAAATGAAGGTGATGTGAGTTAATTATCGCTGTGTTATCGCCCGCCGATTTCAATTGATTAGCGGGCGATTTTCTTTGATTAAGTTATTCATTCCTGCCGGAGATGTGCGTCAATGCAAGCCGAACAATCATTAAAAGATGGTGACTTGGATGAGACATTGCGCCAGCTACAGGCGCAGGTACGCAAAGACCCCGCCAACGCGAATTATCGCGTTTTTTTATTTCAATTATTAGCCGTGCTGGGGCAATGGGAACGCGCATTAAATCAGCTCGGCGTTGCCGGTGAATTGGATGCTGCCACGTTGCCGATGGTGCAAACTTACCGCGAGGCATTGCGTTGTGAAGTGCTCCGCGCTGCGATCTTTGCTGGACGCCGTGCGCCATTGATTTTTGGTGAGCCAGAAGAATGGCTGGCGTTATTATTAGAAGCGCAGCGTTTCATTGCGCAAGGTGCGAATGAACAAGCAATTGCAGTGCGTGAACAAGCATTTGCCGCCGCGCCAATGAATGCTGGCAACATTGATGGCGTTGCTTTTGAATGGATGATGGATGCTGATTCGCGTTTAGGGCCGGTATTAGAAGCGATTGTGAACGGTCATTATTATTGGATTCCATTTCAGCGGTTGCGCACGGTTTTAATTGATCCGCCAGAAGATTTGCGCGATTTAGTGTGGATGCCCGCACATTTTACGTTTACTAATGGCGGCGAAACTGTGGGTTTAATTCCAACCCGCTATCCGAGCACAGAAACCCATTCCGATCCATTATTGCGTTTGGCGCGTAAAACGGAATGGACTGAAATCACCAGCGAGATTTATCTCGGTCAAGGCCAGCGCATGTTGACTACCGATAACGGCGATTATTCATTGATGGATGTGCGCCGGATTGAATTCAATCCGCCATTTGATACGGATTCAAATTGTGGCTGAATTAACCCAAAAGGAGCGCCTGCAACCGGCGCTGCTGGATCGCTTGACCGATGACGAACCGGAGCAGCGGCAGGAATCGCGGGAAAAGCGTGTGATTTCAATGCGCCAGCTCCGCGCCAGCGTGTTGCGCGATCTCGCGTGGCTGCTCAACGCCAGCCGTTTGGACACCGTGCAGAATCTGGATGACGCGCCGTTTGTGGCGCATTCGGTGCTCAATTACGGCATCCCGGACATCACCGGCTTGACCGCGTCCGGCGTCGATGTCGGCAAAATTGAGCAGGCAGTGCGGCAGGCGATTTGGGATTTTGAGCCGCGCATTCTGCGCCATTCGGTGCGGGTTCATGCTCGCGTCGATCCCGACCGGATGAGTCACAACACGCTCACCTTTGATATTGAAGGCGATTTGTGGGCGCAGCCGGTGCCGCTGCGCATTTTTTTGAAAACGGAACTTGATCTCGAACTCGGCGAGGTCAGGATCGTTGAACATTCTGGCGCTGGCGGCTAACGATGGACCCCGATTTTCTCCGCTATTACAACCGCGAACTCCAATTCATCCGCGAAATGGGCGCGGAATTCGCCCGCGATTATCCCAAAATCGCCGGTCGTCTCGGCCTCGAAGGCTTTGAATGTGCCGATCCCTACGTCGAGCGCCTGCTCGAAGGGTTTGCGTTTCTCACTGCTCGCGTCCAGCTCAAACTCGATGCCGAATTTCCCAACTTCACCCAGCATCTGCTGGAGATGGTCTATCCGCATTATCTCGCGCCAATTCCGTCGATGGCGGTGGTCGCGTGTCAGCCAGATTTGAGCAAGGGCAGTGTGCTGGCGGAAGGTGCGGTGATTCCACGCGGCAGCAGTTTGCGCAGTCTGCTCGGCAAAGGTGAGCGCACCAGTTGCGAATATCGCACCGCCGCCGACGTGACGCTGTGGCCGATTGAACTGATTGAAGCGAAACCGCTGGCGCTCACGGCAGCGCAGGCGGTCAGCGCGGAAACGGTGAAGGGCGTTAAAGCGGGAATTCGGTTGCGGCTGCGGGTGGCAGCGCCGGGCTTGACGTTCAATCAACTGGCGCTGGAGCGGCTGCGGATTTTTCTGCGCGGCGGCGATGATTTGCGAATGCGCCTGTATGAACAATTACTTGGACACGCGCTGGCGGTGATTGTCCGTCCGGCGACGCATCCCGCGCCGTGGCAGATGCGGCTGCCGGCAGCCAGCATTCAGCGTGTTGGTTTTGATGACGCCGAGGCGTTGCTGCCATACGGGCCGCAGTCGTTTCAAGGCTATCGGCTGTTGCAGGAATACTTCGCTTTTCCCGAACGGTATCTGTTTGTCGATGTCACCGGGCTGGCGGACGCGGTGCGGCGTTGCACGACGACCGAATTGGACATCATCGTTTTGCTGGATCAAGGCGGCGTGTTTGAAGAAGATGCGTTTGATGCCAGCTATTTCGCGCTGCATTGCACGACGGCGATCAATCTGTTTCCGAAACGCGCCGATCGCATTCATTTGAATCATCAAAACCATGAATATCACGTCGTACCGGATCGGACGCTGCCGCTTGATCTGGAAGTGTTTGGCATCACCGAAGTGATCGGCATCAACAGTCACAGCGAGCCGGAGCAGGAATTTCTGCCGTTTTATACCGCACGCGATTTTGTCGGCGGCCGGACGCAGCGGGCGTATTACACCGTGCATCGCGCTCCGCGTGTGCCATCCGCGCAACAGCGCCAGCGCGGGCCGCGTTCCAGTTATCTCGGCGGCGAGGTGTTTATCAGTTTGGTGGATGCTGACGCCGCGCCGTATCACCACGATCTGCGCCAGCTCGCCATGCAGGTGCTGTGTACCAATCGGGATTTACCGCTGCAACTGCCGCTCGGCAAAGGTGAAACCGATTTCGTGTTTGATATTGGCGCACCGGTGCAGTCAGTGCGCTGCGTGGCGGGGCCGACCAAACCGCGTCCGTCGTTTCCGCGTGGCGATAACGCATGGCGGCTGATTAGTCATTTATCGCTCAATTATTTATCGCTGTGCGATCAAGACGTTGCGCAAGGTGCGACTGCGTTGCGCGAGCTGCTGGCGCTGTACGGCGATCAAAGTGATGCCGCAACTCAGGCGCAAATTGAGGGCGTGCGCTCCATTCGGACGACGCCAATCACGCGGCGGTTGCCTAAATCCACCCAACTGCCTATTGACCAATCCCCCAACCCCCCTTTTCCAAAGGGGGGCTTTCTGATTCTCCCCCCTTAGAAAAAGGGGGGGCGGGGGGATTTGCTTTGCGCGAGGTCTGCAAATCACGTTACTGCTTGATCCAGCGGCATTTGAAGGCAGCGGCGTCTTTCTGCTCGGCGCAGTGCTGGAGCAATTTTTCGCCAAATATGTCTCGGTCAACTCGTTCACCGAGACCATCATCACAACCCCAGATCACGGCGAGGTGATGCGATGGCCAGCGCGGATCGGACGCCGTCACACCTGCTAACCCTGCTGCGGGCGCTGCACGACGAGCCGCATCGGTTTGATTTTTTGCAGGCGCTGCGGCAATTGGAATGTGCATATCGCCAACAGCCTCGGCTCGGACAAACCACGCGCCCGGCGCAAGAAGCGCTGCGGCTAACGCAGCAACCCTCATTGAGTTTTGCGCCCTCCACGCTGGCATCTTTTCAATTAGAAAATGACACACATCCCGCTCGGATGGCGGTTTATTTTCTCGGTTTATTCGGCCCCAATGGCCCATTGCCGCTGCATTTAAGTGAATACGCCCGCGACCGCCAACGCAATTCAAATGATGCCACTTTTGTTCATTTTGCGGATGTGTTTCATCATCGCATTTTAACTTTATTTTATCGCGCTTGGGCGAATTCGCGCCCAACTGTCAATTTTGATCGACCCGAAACTGACCGCTTTAGTATTTATCTTGGCGCATTATTCGGGCAAGGAATGCCGACGTATTGCGAGCGCGACGCGCTGCCGGATTTAGCCAAACGTCATTACGCTGGACGTTTCGCTGCCCAAACCCGTCATCCCGAAGGATTGGTTGCAATTTTAACTGACTTTTTTCAATTGCCAATTCGCATTGAAGAATTCGTTGGACATTGGCTGCCATTGCCACGCGAATCACAATGGCAACTCGGCGCTTCACCCGATACTGGCAGCTTGGGATGCAGCACCATTGTTGGCTCGCGCATTTGGGATCGCCAATATAAATTTCGCATTCATATCGGCCCGATCAGTTTAATTGATTACCAGCGGTTATTGCCCGGCGGCGATAGTTTGCCGCGAGTGATTGCCATCGTGCGCAATTATTTAGGCGATGAATTGGATTGGGATATTCAACTGATTTTACAACGAAAAGAAACGCCGTTGCTGCAACTGGGAATTAAAAGTCAATTAGGCTGGACAACTTGGCTCACCAGTCGCACTCCTGCACATGATCCAGCAGATTTGCAATTGCAACCGCTGCGTTTTATTCAATAGGAGTTATGTTTTATCATGTTGATTATTCGCGCTGAACAACTGGCTGCATTTCAACAAGCAGCAATCACTTCACTTGAAAACCAATTGCTTACACATATTCAAGCAGTAACCCCGATGTTGAATTCAACCTTGGGTAAAAAAGCACTGCGTTTAGAAGTAAAACAAGCAATGAACAGCGCAGCGGAATACGAATTGACTGAACGTGCTGCCATTCGGTTATTTGTGGAATTGCGATTTTTGCTGGGCAGTGGATTTGATAGCGATCCACAATACCACTGGATCGTGCCGATTCTGCGCGATAAAGAAACACCGCAAATGATGCGAGCACTACAGCTTTATGAAAAAATTGCGGATTATCAAACGCAGGTATTGGGTGAAGGCGGAATAAATACTCAGGTTGCATTACGGCATTTTATGCTGTTTATGCAGCAACCTTTTTTGTTATCAATGCGTGATTTTGGGCAGGGAATGCTGCGAGTGTTAACCGACATTTTCCCATTAAAAGCAGCTTATTTAGGCGAAGAAGCGTTGCAAGGAATTATTCGCAGTGGATATGCACAAGCGAAAGCGTTGGGTTTTCCAACGCTGCGTAGTTATGGTGTATTAACAGGATTAATGTTTGTATGCGGCCATGGCTGCATCGCTGATCCGTTGTATTCGTGGATCGCGCAAATACTTCAAGAGACACAGACACCTGATGTCGTTGCCGAACAATTAAATCAACAAACATTATTATGGTTAGAACAAATGCTGGCAGCAGCGCCGGAAGGAATTGCAACGGTCGGAATCACGCCAATTGCTGTTGATTCAGATTCAATTAAGGAATCATCTCAGTGAATTGACCAGGTACAATCACTGAAATCACACCACCATAAGAACAAATCAATTTAGAAGTGTCATTAAGTGCTGGCATATTGGCGAGTAATACGGTTGGCGCACCAATAACCCAAGGTGTCGCTGTTGCTGGAATACAGGGCATTGGCGTTAATACACCAAGTGCTGCCGCAGTTGCCGAGGCCACAGTAGGATTCGCAGGGCTGGTGCACATACCGAAAGGCAGGATATTCACCATCGGTTTATTATCCATGATATTAGCGGCTGGCATGTAGCTCGTCATTACCTTGTTGGTTGGTAATACGACGAGCGAGCTGGGCGCAATGCCGAATGAACATTGCAGCATTGCTCCGCAACACACGTGCATTGACATTAGGTTGTCCTCAATTAAAATTAATTATGCCAATAACAATTTACTTTGTATTAAACCCTGCTCGCCACGCATAAAGCATTGCAATGATGCTGGCACTTCTCCTTCGATATAATAAGCACTAATCGGATTAAATAAAATATCCAATTCTTCTGCATTACACGTTGGCAAATAAACTCGTAATACGCGAGGATCATAATAGCGAAAATAATGTGGATTTCCTTCAAAATCCCAAACAGAAAGTAGATTACGAAAGTGAATACGCAGGGTGCGTAAATGCGCATTAGATGCCGCAAGAATACCCCAATGGTTGCCTAATCCTTCCGCTAATAGTAACGTTAAAAATTCAGAATCTGCTTGAAATTGAACAAGATAAGGTGCTACTCGCGCCAGCTCTTCATCCAAATCACCGGGCAATAAACACACATTTGGCAATCCGTATACGCTCAATAGTGTTGGCAAATTCGCTAACGATGCGCCGTCGAGTACTGCGCAAAGTGCTTGTTTAGGATTGCCCAAACGACGTTGAAAAACCTGTTGTTGTGTGTCATCGCTCATAAAAAAGCATCACCATTTTCTGCCGCTGCTTCCAACGCCTTAACCATTGTTTTGCTTTCTACTGTCGGCGCAGGCGGAGGCGTTTGCGCCGTGACGGTGGAAACTCCGCCAGCTGTGGCCTCACCTGCTTCTCTCGGTTTCGTCGGTGCCGTCGCGCTGGCTGGCGAACAACCCGAACCCGCACCTGCAGCACCACCACTATTAATCAGCACCATCGGCCCAGAAATAGTCACTCCCGTGGGTCCCACGGTAACGAAACTGCCGGAGGCTTTCAGCGTCACCATCATTCCCGCTTCAATCACCACGTTCATTCCGCCTTTCAAATGAATTTCCTGACCGGCATCTGCCGCGTATTTCATGCCAGCTTTTTGCAAAATATTCATCGTTGCATTTAATGATGCACTGCTAACCTTTTGATTATAATCCGCTGTCACCGTTAAATGCTTATCGCCGCCAACTTTTTCTAATTGATCGCTGGCGATCGTCAAATGCTGTTTTCCATCAATCTGTTCAAGCTGATCTTTGGTGACGATTAAATGCTGCTCGTTCCCAATCCAAGTGACTGCATCATGTTTAACTCGCGTTTCATAATCCTTTTCGGCATGAATAAAAATTTGCTCGGAATCTTTTTTATCTTCTAAACGAATCTCATTAAAGCCAGCGCCACCTTTACTGCTGCTGGTTTTAATCGTGGTCTTGGTTGCTTCATCCGGTAAAGTATAGGGTGGCGTACAATCACCGTTATAAACTCTGCCGGTAATAATCGGTTGATCGGGATCGCCTTCTAAAAAATCAACAATAACTTCCTGACCAATACGCGGCGTCATTATTCCGCCCCAACCTTTTCCCGCCCAGATTTGCGCTACACGAATCCAACAAGAACTCATTTCATTCGATTCACCATAACGATCCCAATGAAATTGAACCTTGACGCGTCCGTGTACATCAGTCCAGATTTCTTCACCAGATTTGCCGACAACAATTGCCGTTTGTGAACCCTGAACCACGGGTTTTGGTGTTATACGCGGTGGTCGATAAGATGTTTGTGCATCAATTGCCGTGAGCGTTATACAAAATAACTCACTTTCGTTCACTGTTGCTGTCGATTCAAAATCATTAGACTGTAAAACATAACTCGCACCAATAATAAGATATTTACGGTTTTGATCGTCGCGTGGATAATCAGTTAGGGTAAACAATGCACCGCAGGTTAAATCACGCGCATTCCCAGTTGCTTGCACTGTTTCGTATTCAGTTTGTAATTCTTCCAAACGGATTTTTGCGTAGCTTTGACCTTCTGCTGCCTTGGTATAATCATTTGGAAAATCGAACACTTCCATGCTGGCAAGCGCATGTTCTTTTGGCACATTACTTGTTTTCAATAAACTTGTTTTTGGTACAGTAAAATCAAAGGCTTTATGTACAAAAGCGCCTGAACAAACCTCTTTATTCACAATCCAATGATCAATATGGTCAAGCTCACGCAGCCAAGATGCACTTTCACGGTAAAAAGGAATTGTAAATTCTGTTGAATGGGCGCTGCTGTCATTTGCAAATACCAACGTATGTTTACCATCTACATGTTCAAAAAAATAGTAAATGCCTTCATGTTCGAGCAAGCGATTGATAAAATTTAAATCGGTTTCACGGTATTGAACACAGTATTCCCATTGGCGAAAACTTCCTGAGCAGCGATCAGCAATATCTGTCAGTCCATACTTTTCAAAAATCTCTTTTACGATGTTTGGAACTGTTTTACTTTGAAAAATACGGCAGTCTGCTGACCGCGATAAAAACCACAGCAACGGCACTAATACTGCTTGATAACACGCATAGCGACCTTGAAATCCTGTAAACGAGAAACGACTCACGTAGCCATGATAAAAGCGGCGGCTATTATCAGATAGAGTTAGCGCGACTGTCATTGCTGTACCCAATAACGTATCGGGTGCAACAGTCATATCGGTACTTAATAGTGCCAATTCATATTCAAATGGGCTACTGAGGCGTTCTTTTCCCGTCATACTGCGCAATAACAATTTCTCTGAACCGAGAATGGTATTGACGGATAAAAAGCGATTTTTTTGCGTTGGCTCTGTCATGTTAATTGCTACTGCTGTTGATCATTGCAGCGTTGATGGCGATTGGCTGTCAACAAATTATAGACAGATTTCGCGTCTTTAATTTAGCGACAGGTCATGTTTGAGAATATCATCGTCTTGATGGTGATAACGTGCAGATTTTAGACATAAAAAAAGCAGTGCCGAAAGATCGACGCTGCTTTTTGTTTGGAGGCTGAACCCGGAATCGAACCGAGGTACACGGCTTTGCAGGCCGGTGCATGACCACTCTGCCATTCAGCCATGAGCGAACAATTGTAAGCAGTTTCCGCTGCCTTGTCACGCGCTACAACCAAACCAGTCGCATTTACAGATAAAATGCTGCACGATTTCCTCAATATATGAGCATCCGCATTCATGTCACCACCCGATTTTGACCACGCACCAATTCATTGGCAAACTGACAAAGCATCTGATTATCAAGATATTTATTATCACTCTGCCGAGCATATCGCTAAAATTACCATCAATCGCCCAGAAGTGCGCAACGCGTTTCGTCCGCAAACCGTGCGTGAGCTGATTGATGCCTTTCATCGGGCGCATCTCGATCCTGACATTGGTGTCATCATTTTGACTGGTGCGGGCGAACTGGCGTTTTGCTCTGGCGGTGATCAGCGCATTCGTGGCGAAGCAGGTTATCAAGATGATATCGGCGTGGAACATTTGAACGTGCTTGAATTGCAACGGCAAATTCGCACCTTGCCTAAGCCAGTCGTGGCAATGGTCGCCGGTTATGCGATTGGTGGCGGTCATGTGTTGCATCTGATTTGTGATCTGACGATTGCTGCCGACAACGCTCGTTTTGGTCAAACTGGGCCGAAAGTTGGCAGTTTTGATGGCGGTTTTGGCGCTGGATTAATGGCGCGAACGGTCGGATTAAAAAAGGCCAAAGAGATTTGGTTTTTATGTCGTCAATACGATGCAGCAGAAGCATTGGCAATGGGATTAGTGAATACGGTTGTGCCGCTGGCTGAATTGGAAACTGAAACGGTGGCATGGTGTCGGCAAATGAATCGATTATCACCAACGGCATTGCGAGTGCTTAAATCATCATTTAATGCGGATACTGATGGATTGGCGGGTATTCAGGAATTGGCGGGCAATGCAACCGCGCTATTTTATACGACGGCAGAAGGTCAAGAAGGACGCAATGCTTTTCTCGAAAAACGCGCTCCTGATTTTCAGCAATTTCCGCGTCGCCCTTGATCGCGTGATAAAACGCATCATTTCACCTTCAATAGATCAATTCTAAACGCAGTTATAAAAAGAGAGCGTAATTCATGGCAGGTCATAGTAAATGGGCAAATATCAAACATCGTAAAGCTGCGCAGGATAAACAGCGCGGCAAGATGTGGACGAAGTTAATTCGTGAAGTGACGGTTGCAGCGCGAGAAAGTGGCGGTGATCCGGGTGCGAATCCGCGTCTACGGCTGGCGATGGACAAGGCATTTGGTGCCAATATGCCGCGTGATACGGTAGAGCGGGCGATCAAGCGCGGCGCTGGCGGTATGGATGGCGAGAATTACGAGGAGATTCGTTATGAAGGTTACGGTCCCGGCGGCGTTGCCGTGATGGTCGAGTGCATGACCGATAATCGTAATCGCACTGCGTCTGATGTGCGCCACGCCTTCACCAAGCGCGGCGGCAATCTCGGCACGGATGGATCGGTCAATTATCTATTTACAAAACAGGGTGTTATTAGCTTTCAGCCGGGCACTGATGAAGATGCCGTGATTGAAGTCGCACTGGACGCTGGCGCGGAAGATGTGACCACCAACGATGATGGTTCGGTCGATGTGACGACCACGCCGGAAACCTTCGCTGCGGTGAAAGATGCTTTGAGCAAAGCCGGTTTTGATACCGATGCAGCGGAAATCACCTACAACGCGGCGACGTTGGTCGCACTTGAGCAGGATGCAGCGGAAAAGCTGTTGAAAATGATCGAAATGTTGGAAGACCTCGACGACGTGCAGGACGTGTATCACAACGCCGACATCTCCGATGACATCCTCGCTGCGCTCGATGGCTGAACTAAATCCCGTCCTGCGCCAGCGCATTCTCGGGATTGATCCCGGTTCGCGGATCACCGGTTTTGCCATCATCGATTCCGATGGTCAACACAGCGTTTGGATCGCCAGCGGCTGCATTCGCGTCGGCGAACAGCCGTGGCCAGATCGACTCGGCACTCTGTTTGATCGCGTCGCGGCGCTCGTCGCCGAATATCAGCCGCAGATGCTGGCGGTGGAACAATTGATTTTCGCCCGCGATCCCAGCGCGGCGCTCAAATTAGGACAGGCGCGAGGCGCGATTCTCTGCGCCGGAATTAAAGGCGGATTGCCGGTGCAGGAATACGGACCGAAAGCCGTCAAATTAGCAGTGGTTGGTAACGGCAATGCGGAAAAATCGCAAGTGCAACAGATGGTTAAAATCCTGCTGGCGCTGCCTAAGCTCCCGTCTGAAGATGAAGCCGATGCGCTGGCGATTGCCCTCTGTCACGCGCATTCCATGCGGATTCCTGCTCGCCAGCGCGTCACCGCCTCGTGGCGCGATTGGCGACCCTAGCGAGAAATCAACCGCCAGCGCCCCCATTTGAACGGAAACTCAATTATCAATTCAATTGAGATTTCGTTGATTTCATTTCATTGAGATGCCGCAATGCAATACAAGGATTATTACAAAACCCTCGGCGTGGCGCGTACCGCCACTGCAGATGAGATTAAACGCGCTTATCGTCGTTTAGCCCGCAAGTTTCATCCCGATGTCAGTAAAGAACCGGATGCTGAAAATCGCTTTAAAGAAATCAATGAAGCGAATGAAGTGCTGCATGATCCTAAAAAACGTGCGGCCTATGACGCGCTCGGCAGCAATTGGCGAGCGGGTCAAGAATTTCGTCCACCACCGGGCGCAGCGGGCAATGCAGATTTCAACTTTAATGCGGGCGATACGTCTGATTTCAGTGATTTTATTGCCAATATGTTTGGTCGCGCTTTTCGTTCCGAAAGTCGAGAACCATTGCGGCGACGGCGCGGTCAAGATCAAACCTTAAAAGTAACAATTACGTTGGAAGATGCGTATCGTGGCACCACGCGCCAAATCCGGCTTGATGTCCAGAATACCAATAGTAATCAAACGGTTAAATCACGCACGTTAAATGTACGTATTCCTGAAGGCGTGGTGCAGGGGCAACAGATTCGGTTGGCGGGTCAGGGTGCAGCAGGCGTAAATAATGGAGCGGCGGGCGATTTATATCTGGAAATTGAGATTGCGCCGCATCCGTATTTCACAGTGGAAGGGAAAGATATGCAGTTACGGCTGCCGATTACGCCGTGGGAAGCGGCGCTCGGCGCAGCAGTCACCGTACCCACACTCGGCGGCGCAGTGACGTTGAAGATTCCTGCCGGTTCACAAACTGGGCGCAAAATGCGGTTAAAAGGACGCGGTTTGCCCGGTCAACCGCCCGGTGATGTGTTGATATTGTTAGAAATTGTCACGCCACCCGCAACGACTGCGACCGCGCAGGATTTTTATCGGCAGATGGCCGAGCGCCTACCATTTAATCCTCGTGCCGAATTGGATCAACGCGGAGCGGATGGGTGTTAATTCTAAGGTGAGCGGTTAAAATGCTTGCTGCTGTTTCCCCGTCATTTTGAAGTTTTGGATTGAATTTTCTATGAAATCTTTTTCAGCAATCTCATTCTTATGGATGCTCTTATACGCGTTTCCATCATTCACTTTCGCTGCATCGCAACCATCAATTCCTGCACCACCTGAATTGCCAGCAAAAGGCTATTTGCTCATGGATTTCAGCAGTGGAAAACCATTGGTTGAACAAAACGCTGATGAACGCTTAGAACCCGCCAGTTTAACTAAAATCGTCACGGCTTATGTCGTCTTTCGTGAAATCGCCAGCGGCAAAATTC
The DNA here is from genome assembly GCF_002958735.1 of Chromatium okenii. GTDB lineage: Bacteria > Pseudomonadota > Gammaproteobacteria > Chromatiales > Chromatiaceae > Chromatium > Chromatium okenii_A. Next base: position 195,526 of record NZ_PPGH01000037.1, read on the forward strand.
AATTGACTGATCAAGTATTAGTGAGTGAACGTGCATGGCGCACTGGCGGCTCTAAAATGTTTATTCAAGTCGGTTCACGGGTGTCAGTCGAAGATTTATTAAAAGGAATGATGATTCAATCGGGTAATGACGCAGCAATTGCGCTGGCGGAACATGTTGCTGGTAGTGTTGAAGCATTCGCAAATCTAATGAATGATCACGCAAAACGCTTGGGTATGACTGCAAGTCATTACACCAATCCTAATGGCTTGCCCGACCCAGAACTCTATACCACTGCCCGCGATATGGCGCGAGTGACGCTGGCACTGATTCGAGAGTTTCCTGATTATTATGCGTGGTATCGCAATCTCGATTTCACTTATAACAAAATCACACAACAGAATCGCAATCCACTATTAAAACGTGATCCTACTGCGGATGGCGTTAAAACCGGTCATACTAAAGCGGCTGGTTATTGTTTAATTGGTTCAGCGAAACGTGGCGATATGCGCTTGATTTCAGTGGTGATGGGTTCAACAACGCAAAAAGCCCGCGCTGATGCGAGTTTAGCATTATTGAATTACGGGTTTCGCTTTTATGAAAGTTATCGGTTATATCCAGCGAATCAACCCATCATGTCATTTCGGACGTGGTATGGAAATATCGCTGAATTACCCGTTGGTTCAAATGCTGATGTTGTAGCGACTATTCCGCGTGGGTTATACGATAAATTGAGTGCGCATTTAGAAAAGAATCCAGAGTTTATGACGCCGCTTGCACCAATTGCGAAAGGCACGCAAGTCGGCGACATCGTCGTAAACTTTGGTGATGAAGAATTGGTAAGGATGCCATTAGTCGCACTAGAAGAAGTGATAGAAGGCAATTTACTGCGTAAAGCCGTTGATACTGTGTTAAAGCAGTTTTAGGTTGAGTATTATGAATGACAGCAATCATTCTGACGCGCAAGAATTTGGATTTGTATTTCCATGCAGTTTCCCAATTAAAGCAATGGGGCCAGCGAATTGCGGATTAGAAGCAGCAGTGCTGGAAATTATTTACCGTCATGCACCTGAGACAATTGACCCTGCGGTTTCAATTCGCCCCAGTCGTGGTGGTAAGTGGATTTCTATCACCGTGACATTTAATGCAGAAAACCGCGTTCAATTGGATGCAATCTATCAAGATTTGACTGCGCATGAACTGGTGTTATGGGCATTGTAAACGATGGTCAATTACCATTAGAAGTACGTGTTTTTAATGGTTTGCAGGATTATGCAACAACGCTTGCAGCAATGCGTGAATGGACTGCGGCGCGGCAGCCGGACACTACTGATCAAATCTGGTTATTAGAGCATTTTCCAGTATTAACGCTGGGTCAAGCCGGACGTCCTGAACACATTCTTGTGCCAAGCACTATTCCAATTATTCAATCAGATCGCGGCGGTCAGGTGACTTATCACGCGCCTGGTCAATTGGTGGCGTATGTGCTATTGGATTTGCAACGGCGCGGCATTGGTATTAAACGACTAGTGGAATTGCTAGAGCAGAGTGTGATTGATTTGCTGGCATTAAAGGGTGTCATTGCCGAGCGGCGAATAAGTGCGCCCGGCGTTTATGTTGCTAATGCCAAAATTGCGGCGCTGGGGCTGCGGGTGCGGCGCGGTTGCACTTATCACGGTTTGGCGCTCAATGTGGCGATGAATCTCGCGCCTTTTGCGCAGATCAATCCTTGTGGTTATGCCGGTCTGCGGATCACACAACTGGCTGATTTGGTGACGCCGCAGCCCGAAGTTGCTGACGTTGGTCAAACTTGGGTGACAGTGTTTAGTCGTCTACTCGCTGCGCATCAGCAGCATTCTTCTTCAACTTGTTCAAGCAGTTGTAATGCGCCAGTGTCGTTATAATGGATGAACAATTCGCGGATCGCATTGACCTGACTGCCGACGAAATACAGCTCATCCTGACCACGCCGGGCGGTTTCCTCTAGCTTAGTTACAAAATAGGTTTGCCACGGCGCTGGACAGGCTGGGTTGTCAATATGAATGCGCAGCGCAGAAACGATGTGCTGCGCGTGATCATCACAAGCGATGCCGTTAAAGCTGATATAGCGATCGGTCGTTGCTGTATTTTGCACGTTGTATTTCTCAGTAAAATTTGAACGATTGCAAAAAACATTATCAAATTCTTGACAACCTTGCCCGTCATCTGAATAATTAGCGGCTCACCAAGCGCCCGTAGCTCAGTTGGATAGAGTACCTGGCTACGAACCAGGTGGTCGGGAGTTCGAATCTCTCCGGGCGCGCCAATTACATCACGGCCTAGACGATCATCGTCTAGGCCGTTTTTGTTTGCGTTGCAATTATGTCAGGTGAGCGTGGATACAATAATGGCAATTGCTCAACTGGAACAATTGCCGCGGAGTGGTGATTGAATTGCGGTTATAATTCAAGCGGCTATTAAGTTTTACAATTTATTTGTTGCGTCAATTTTAGAGATAAATGACATGATTGAAATTCAAAACTATTGGCGCGAACTTGATGAATTGCGGCGCATCGCGGGCGCAGAGAATGAAAGCATGTTACGCGCTGCGTTTCAAAATTTACTCCGTGATCTTGGTGAACAACAGCACTTAATTGTCGTGGCTGAATATCCATTCAAAGCGCCCAACGGAGCCAATTTACGCGCCGATGGTGTGTTATTAGATCGGTTGCGTTTAGTGCATGGCTGGTGGGAAGCAAAAGATGAAAAAGATGATTTAGAGAAAGAAATCGCCGCCAAATTAGCCAAAGGTTATCCCAACGATAACATCATTTTTGAAGATACCCGCACTGCCGTTTTATTACAGCAGGGCGCAGAAGTGATGCGTTGTGAAGTGACAGATGGCAAAGCATTGAAGCGGTTGCTAGATTGCTTTTTTAATTATGAATTGCCAGCAGTGCAGGATTTCCGCGTTGCTCGCAGTCAATTCATGGTTGAATTGCCGGGTGTGGCGCGGGCATTGAAAGAGTTGTTAGTTGCTGCGCACCGCAATCATGCCGCTTTTCAAGCGCAAGCAACTCAATTTTTTACATTGTGTCAACGGCAATTGGCGAACGCGTCACCAACAATCATGTGGATGAAATGCTGATTCAGCATATTCTCACCGATCAAATTTTTCGTGCCGTTTTCCCCAATATCAATTTTCATCAAGAAAATCATTTAGCAGAAGCAATTGGGCAACTAGAAAAAACGTTTTTGCGCGGTGAAATGCGGATGGCGTTATTAAAACGCTTGGAACCCTATTTTGCTGCAATTCGCCGCACGGCTGCAAATACAATTACTTCCGCAGAAAAGCAGGATTTTCTCAAGCAAGTTTATGAAGATTTTTATACTGCTTATAATCCCAAAGATGCAGATCGTTTAGGCGTTGTCTATACGCCCAGCGAGGCTGTGCGCTTCATTATTGCGGGTTGCGATTGGCTGGCGCAGCAGCATTTTAACAAGCGATTGGCGGATTCTGGTTTAGATATTCTTGATCCTTGCACGGGAACCGGCACCTTTATCGTCGATTTGATTGATTATCTGCGCGGTGATAAGCAGGCGTTAATCCGTAAATTTGACGGTGAAATCCACGCTAATGAGATTTCAATTCTACCGTATTACATTTCGTGCTTAAACATTGAGCAAGCCTATTATGAAGCAACTGAACAATGGCGCGAATTTAGCGGAGCCTGTTTTGTCAATACTTTAGAAAACTGGGGATTTCAGTTAAAACACAAAGGTTCAGTAAGTGATCTATTTGGCAGTATTACCAACGAAAACCAACTGCGCATTTTGAATCAAAATCAATGCACTATTCCGGTAATTTTAGGTAATCCACCCTATAACGCTAATCAGAAAAATGCGAACGACAATAATCAAAATTATTTAGCTGAGTTGGTGGATAAACGCATTAAAGACACTTACATCGCTGAAAGCACGGCACAAAAAACCAAACTTTATGATCCTTATGTGCGATTTTTGCGTTGGGCATCAGATCGAATTGGTGAACAGGGAATTATTGGCTTTATCACCAATCGCTCTTATCTTGATTCTCGTCAAGCGGATGGTTTGCGTAAAACTTTAGCAACTGAATTTCACGAATTTGGATTATTGATTTAATGAGTGATGTGCGTAAAAACCCAAAATATCTGGAACTCAACACAACATTTTTGGCATTCAAACCGGTGTTGCCATCATGTTTTTAGTACGAAAACCAGCAGCAGTTGAGGACTGCGCTATTCGCTATATTGCACTGGATGATTTTCTCCCTGCAACTGAAAAACGCCGCTGGTTACTCCGAAATCAACTGCGTGTTTTAGCAAGAGCTGGAGAATTTAATCGTATTACGCCAAATGAATGCGGCGAATGGTTAAATCAACCGCACGAGGATTGGAGCAATTGGTTGGCAGTTGCTAGCAAAGAAGGAAAGGCGAAAAAAACGGATGAAGTTATTTTTCGGCTGTATTCGTTAGGCGTGGTAACAAGTCGGGATGAATGGGTGTATAGCCACACGCAAGCAAGTGTTAATGCGCGTTGTAAATACTTCGTTAATATCTACCGGCAAGAACAAGCACGATGGAAGCGACTTGAGCACTCAGAAAACATTGAAAATTTTGTTACTCGTGATATTAAATGGACAACTGAATTAACCGCGTATCTCGTTAAAGGCACGACGCTAAAATATCAAAAAAAACGAGTTGTTCTCAGTCTGTATCGCCCTTTTGTCGAACTTTTTTTGTACTACGACAAAGTGATTGTGCATCGAACATATCAGCAAAATAATATCTTTCCAATTGGGTTAAAACCTGAAAATTTAGCGATTGGCATTTCAGGTACACCGCAGGCAAAACCGTTTCAAACGTTGGCAGTGTCAATGCTGCCCTGTCTTGATTTACTGGAGAAAACCCAGTTTTTACCACTCTGGGTTTATGCCGTTGATGGCTCCAAACATGACAACATCACGAATTGGGCATTAACGCAATTCCAACAGCATTATGCGAATACAGAAATCACCAAGCGCGATTTTTTAATTACGTTTACGCCGTGCTGCATGATCCGCGCTATCGGCACAAATTCGCTTTGAATCTCCAAGCCGAATTTCCGCGCATTCCGTTTCATCCTGAATTCACACAATGGGCGGCGATTGGCGCAACGTTAATTCAAGCTCATGCGTATTTTGAGCAAGTCAAACCGTTTGCATTCAAGCGCATAGATCAAAAAACGGGAACGCCTAAATGCCGATTGAAAGCCGATAAAACAGCGGGATTAATTGAGATTGATGGCGTGACGACTTTGGAAAATATCCCGCCAGCAGCATGGCAGTATCAACTCGGCAATCGCTCGGCATTGGAATGGGTGTTGGATCAATACAAAGAGAAAACGCCGAAGGATTTAACCATTCGTGAGCAATTCAATACCTATCGTTTGCTGACCATAAAGAGCAGGTGATTGAATTATTAGCGCGGGTGTGTCAGGTGAGCGTGGAGACAATGACGGCAATTGCCCAATTGGAACAATTGCCGTGGAGTGGTGATTAAATGGCAATGCAGTTTAACGCTCAATTTCGGGCGGACAAATTCCCAACGACACCATAATTAACGCGACATCCGACAATTGCGCACCAATTAACAGCGGTTCCAATAGCGTGAAAGCGTGAACTAATGACGGGCCGCGCACTTGCACTCGGCGTAAGAATTCACTGCCATCGCCCGCCATGTAATAACTGTATGCACCCCGCGCTGATTCGGTTTGCACAAAGGTCTCACCTTTAGGAATGATAAATTTACGATGTTTGGGCAATTTGCATTGAATCTCACCCGTTGGCGGCATTTGTTCAATCACTTGCCGCAGAATACGAATGCTTTGATACATCTCGGCGCGGCGTACTAATGCGCGAGCGTAAGCGTCGCCATCGGTTTGAACTGGAATCTCAAATTCTAATTGGTCATACGCCAAATAAGGCATATCACGGCGCACGTCGCGGGCAATACCGCAGCCACGAATTACCGGTCCGCTATAACCATTCGCTAATGGCTTCAGCGCGATTGACGACGCCACATTTGCAGCCGTTTTTTCACACCGTATTATCAAAAAATACGCGGTCGTATTCGGGCAACCGCTTGTCTAATTCATCCACAAGTCACTCAATCGCGTTAATAAACCGTCCGGTAAATCGCGCTTGACGCCGCCCGGATAGATGTACATGTGATACACCCGTCCGCCGGTGATTTCCTCAAATAAATCGAGAATATAATCGCGCTCACCAACCGCCCACTGCGGCACAATTCCATGTCCAATAGAACCGCCTTGACCGCCAACCATAAATAATGCGCTTGCAGTCGCGCCAGTTCTAAAATCAAACCGACGAATTCGCGCGTTCGCTAATTTCTAAACCGGCGAGCGTTTCAATTCCCCGCGCAAAATTTTCTTCATTCGGATCAGGTTCAGGAACGCAAATACGACACACAATAGTGAATGCTTGAATAACGGTGCGCCGTTCAATGAGTTTTTCAAAACCGCGATGTAAATAACCGACATGCGTGGTCGCTTTAACGATGGTTTCGCCATCAAGATCAAGCTCCAAACTCATATTGCCGGTAACGCCGGGATGCTGCGGACCGTGAAAAATTTTGATCGTTTCGTTCATGCCGCATCTCCATTTGCTGCTGCCGCCGCTTTTTTGGCCTCTTTGCGGCGACGAATCGCCTCGCGGACATCCTGATTATCCTCACGCCCGCCGCGCATTTCGTAGGTGTCCTGCACGAATTTCAGCGTGTCAAACTCGCGGCGCATCGGCGGCGTGTGCGCCCAACCTTCCAACATGAAATCGCCGAGGCTGGGATGACCGCTGATCGGAATTCCAAACATTTCATGCAGTTCGCGCTCGAAAATCTCCGCCTGCGGCCATAGCGGGATCGCCGTTTCCAGCGCCGCGCCGTCGCGTCCGAGGTGCGTTTGCACGCCCAACACGCGGTCGCGCTTGGCAGTTTCGAGCACATACGTCAGACCAAACACGCCGTCTTCCATCCAATCGGCGCAGGCAATCGTGGTCAGGGTGACAAAACCGTGACTCTGTTTGAGCAGCCCGAGCAGCGAAAACAGTTGCGCCGGCGGCACACGCACGAACGCTTGCCGCTCGCCGCGCTGCATTTGTTCAATGATTTCAAAGCCATGAAGCTGTGGCAGCAGTGCATCCAACATCAGGCGACGCCTCCGGCGTGATACCAGTCATAGGTGTAATCCGGCGGCATGTTGTCGCCCAAAACGCGGCGCTGATTGGCTTTGTACCAGTCGATATTTGCGCGGTAACGCTCAAAACCGCTGGGTGTACCCGCCGCGATACGTTGTTGCAGCGCCACAAAACCCTCAATCAACGCCTCGGGGCGCGGCATACAGCCGTTGACGTACATATCAACCGGAATGTAATGATCTAACTGTTTGATTGTGTTGTAAGAATCCCAATACATGCCGCCGTTAATCGTGCAACTGCCCAGCCCAATCACATATTTCGGCGCCTGCATTTGCTCATAACTGCGAATGACACGTTTGAGCGTTTTAATCGCAAGATAGCCGCTGATGACCAGCACATCCGCCTGTCGGGGCGTCGCTGCGCCGATAATGCCGAAGCGTTCGGCGTCAAAGCGGCTCGTCATCAACGGGCGCATTTCAATCGCGCCGCAGCCGGTGCCATACGCCAGCACAAACAGGCTGCGCTGGCGAAACCACGCGATCAGCCGATCTAACGCGCCCAGCTCGTTGCCGGATTGCGCGAGCGACGCTTCCAATTGTTGTTGTTCACATTGGAATCCTTCGCAATGTTCGTGGTGATACATATTAACTCCAAGGAAACCAAACGGTTGCAATCACGCCAATGACGCCGAGACCGAGCGGAATTTTCCAAAAAAAGTCCACCGTCTGCTCAGTTCTGAGGCGTGGAAAGCTGGTGCTCACGGCCGCCGTCAATAGAAATAACGCAAACGTTTTGGCAATCAATGCCCAAATCGTCGTCGCTCCACCCAGAAATAAATCGGCAATTAACACCAGTTTTGCCACCGTCATCATCATGTTTTGCGTCATCAATACGCCCAATAACCGTCCGCTGAATTCAACTCGCGGTCCGGCATATACCTCGACTGGCGCACCGACGACATCAAATGGTGACGCATGTTGGCTGGCCATAAACGGCAAAATCATGACAATAAACGCAATTGGATTAGTAATTAAATTCCAATGCGCAAAATCAGTTTGCGCCGCCATGATTGCGTGAACTGATGCGGTTTCATGCTGCACCATCACCAGTGCCAGCCCTAATAAAAACGGCACTTCTAAACCCATTAACCGCGTCAAGCCGCGAGTGACACCCATCACGCCGAATGGATTACCACTCGAACCAACTGCCAGCGCATTGCCGAGCGGGCCGACCACCAACAAATAGATAATTAGAATGAGATTGCCGGAATGGGAAAAGCCTTGCAGCCAATTGGAATCTTTCAAATAGGGCACGAATAACACCGTCGTCACTGCGCCCGCAAAAATAATCATCGGTCCGAAAAAAAACATCGGCCCATGAATAATGGTCTCGGTTTTGAATAAAAACTTCATATTGTCAAAGAAGTTTTGAAAAATGCTCGGTCCCCAACGCCGTTGCACTCGTGCATTGAATTGGCGATAAAAACCGTAAAATAAAAAGCCCATGACATAGCTCATGCCGAGCATAGCGAAGGCGTCAATAATATAATGCGCCATAGAATTCACGCTCCGGTGACGGATTGAATAGTCAAGGTCACGGCGAAAATAAGCACCGCCAATAACAACCACGTTTGCGGATTGCTGCCGTATAGCGTCCCGATCACACCTGCTGCGGCCTGCGTTTGGCGCGTCAAACCGGCGTAAAACCCAGTCGTGGTATGGCGCAAAATCCAGCCAATCAGCGGCACTCGGCGCAATTCACGTCCCATTCCCGCGCCATAATGCAGCGGCGTGTCTGCCGTCGGCACCTCACCGCAGAAACTCAAATCATACGGACTGGCAGCGCGGTGCATGTTCCCGCGAATTAACAGGAATAACGCCGTTATTAAAACAAATACGGTTGCGAATACGCTCATTAGCACTACGCCGTCATAGCCACCATAATTGGTGCTCAATTGCGCCCACGTTGGCGCACCAATTGGCGTCATATTCAAACCAATCAATACCGGATCAATTAACACGTCAATTGCCCAACCGGGGAAAATGCCCAGCGCCACCAGCATTCCCATTAAAACAATTTGCGGAATCAGGTATTGCCAAGGCGCTTCGGTCGCAGTTTTTGCTTCCGGTGAATTGGCGTGACCCAGAAATGGACCATAAATCAGTTTATAGCAATACACAAAAGACGCAGTGCTGGCGAGAATCATCGCCGCTAATAGCAACAACCAATGCGCTTCAATTAAACCAACGTACATTAAATACTTCGCTGCAAATCCCGGCAGCGGCGGCATTCCCGCCAGCCCGATAATGCCAATTAACACGCCAAAAAAGGAGATCGGCATTCGGCTGATGAGTTGACCAAGATCAATAAAACGGCGATGTCCGGTTTGCAGAATAATTCCGGCAATCGTAATAAATAACAGCAGTTTCACTAACGTATGCACCAGCGCCTGAAATAGCGCTCCACCAATTGCCAGTGAACTGCCGACGCCCAACGCAGTGACGATATAACCGACTTGCGCGATGGATGAATACGCCAATAGCCGCTTCATATCTTCTTGGGAAATCGCTTTGAAAGTCGCAATGGTTGCCGTAATCACGCCAATCCACGCTAATACATAACCCGCCACCGGACCGTTGAGAAAGCGCCCGCTGATTTCACTAAAACCATCGGGAAATAACAGCGGCAATATCATTAAACCGTAAATGCCCATCTTTGACATTAATGCCGATAAAAAGGCGCTAAACAAATCGGGTGCTTGGTCGTAGCTGCGCGGCACCCATAAATGCAAAGGTAACGCGCCGACTTTAATCAGGAATGCCAAACCGAATAAAACAAAGAGCACCAGCTTATCTGCTGTCAACAATCCATCAACGGCTTGAATACGAAAATCATCGGTGATGCTGTATAAAAACAGCATTCCAGCCAGCAATAGAAATGCGGAGGCAAGGTTAAATAAAATATAGGACTGCGCACCTTCCAAATCAGTGCGCGGTGAACGCAGCAATAAGAGATAACTGCTCCATGTCATCATTTCCCAGCCGATGAAAAAGCCGATGAAATCGCCCGCCAATAACAGCAACTGCATTCCTAATAACAGCAGTGCATAAAGCGCATACGCCGATTCATCGCTCTTCTCACGCAGCATTGGCACGGCAATTAAAGGCGCACCAATTGCCAGCAATAACATGAAAAAAGCGGACAACGGCGTGAGATCAAATGACAGCGTGATGCCGTTAAATAACGACCACGCGACCGCGCCATCCCAGCTAAAAAGCGTGGCTGCTGGCGTTAGTGCGAGACCGAGAAAAAGAAGTTTGAACACTAAATTCATCCTCAAAAAACCTGCCAGCCTGAATTAGAAATTGATAATCGCGGAATGAAAACGCTTGCCCCGTATTAACTCACTTGCCGATCTTTAACCCGACCAGCGAGAAAGCCTTTATTTCGGCGTTTTTCAAAAAACCGCAACACTAGATATGTGATCCAACCAATCATCACCATGCTGATGCTGAATGCTCCGTATGCCATTGGCCAATTGATGCCTTGCGTCATCATCGAAAATTCAGACATACCGCCCATTCCTGCAATTACGTTAATAGGCATAAAAACAACGGTGATCGTCGTTAGTACCGAAACCCGCTGATTTTGATTGATGTTAATAAAACCCACTGTAGCAGCCATCAAAAAATTGATTTTTTCAAATAAAAATGCAGTATGACTATTCAGTGATTCGATGTCGCGTAATAACTCCTTCGCATCACTGATTTGATCTGATGAAATAAAACGACCTCGCATTAAAAAAGACACCATGCGTTGGGTATCCAAGATATTACGCCGAATGCGTCCATTGAGGTCTTCTTGCTCTGCAATCTCTGCCAAAATGCCAGCAGCTTCTGCATCCGTCATGGCTTCACTTAATACTTGACGCCCCACTTCACCAAGCGCCGTATAAATGTCTTCTAAAGCATCGGCAGAGTATTCAATATCTGCTCCATAAAGATCGAGTAAAACATCTTTACAATCGGAGACATAACCGGGTTGGTTGTGTGCTCTTAAACGCTGCAAGCGAAAAACTGGCAATTCTTCATCACGAACAGTAAACAAAATATCTTTATGTAAAATAAATGCGACCGGAACACTGCGCGAATCATCTTCACGGTCTAATAAAAAATTGGAATGAAGGTGTACTTCATCATTTTCTTCAACATAAAAACGCGCACTCACTTCTAAATCAGTCGCATCGTCAGCGGTGGGCAATTCCAAACCGTAATACTGTCCGATGCTTCGCCGTTCGCCTTTTGATGCGCCAAGTAGATCAATCCAAATCGGATGAATTGCAGTAAGGTCTTGGCGGCAAGTAATAGGAACTCGTTGCAAGCGCCCATTAATAAGCTCGAAAGCATTCATTTGACCCTTACTATCACGCGGCTCACGCAGTCCCACTAATGATTCACGCAGTGCATCGGAAAGTTCCCACAGAATATCGTCTTGTCGATCTTCATCCACCTGACGCCATAAACCCTTGGCATCATCAATTGACATGGCAGAAAGAATCTCACCGATTTCAGTTGCTGATAACCGCCCTAAAAGACGCTGTAATTCAACCAAATGTTGTTTATGAACCAGCGTCTCAATAAGATCATTGCGTGGTGTTGCTTGGTTATACAGCATACTTTCAACGAGTTTCTGCTTATTTAATAGATCAAGTATCTTTTGCATCATTAGGATATGCGCGTGAATTGGTGTCGATTGTCGAGCTGGTTCTGGTGCTATCGCCCCAACACTGCATTTAATAACGCCTCGCGTCCCAATAGCGCCTGCGCTGCTTGTTGCAACCAATCTTCCAATAAGAACGGCGCGACACCCAATACAATCAGCAACCCAGCAATGACTAGCAATGGCGCATAATTTAAGGTTTTTTCACCTTCTATTTTAGCCATTGGCAGCGCATCAGTCGGCGCGTAAAAAACCCGAATCCAGCGGAAATAATATCCCGCTTCAATTAAAGCAGCAGTCAGAATAAGCGCCACTGGCCAGAACGTTTGCACGTCAGCAAAGCCTTTCAGAATCCACAATTTGCTGATAAAGCCACTGAATGGCGGCAAGCCTAAAACTGCCAATGCGCCCAGCACAAATAATCCCGCTGCCAGCGGCATCGTGCGACTTAAACCTGTAAATCTGCCAATTTGAGTGATGCGTATTGCCGCAACATCAGCGCCGCCAGTAGGAATAGCAGCACTTTAATTAACGTGTGATTGATCATGTGAAATAACGCGCCTGCTGTCGTTGCTTCAGAAGCAAATGCCAGCGCCAACGTGATGAGTCCCACTTGACCAAGTGATGAATACGCCAACATGCGCCGTAAATCATTCTGGCGCAGCGCAACTAATTCGGCAACGATCATTGTGATTGCGCCCAGCGCCATTAACCAATTCCGCGCTACAGTGGGATCGGCGAGCAGAATAAAGGTTAAATGGAAGAGCACGAATAAAAAGGCTTTGACTAATACGCCAGAATACAGAGCGGTGATTTCAGGATCGCTGCCGCGATAAATATCTGGGCACCCAGAAATTAAATGGGAACAGCTCGGCTTTAATGCCTAAACCAATCAGCATTAACAGCCCAATCAATAATTGCATCTGCGCTGGCATGTTGCCGAAAGCCTGAGCAAGGCAGCGATATTTAGTTGACCCAGTTTGCAAATACAGCAGCACGATGGCGAATAAAATAAAGATTGCGGCGACCGAGCCACAATCATATTTTAAGCCTGCTTCCAGTGCAGTTTTATCGCGGCGAATGGCTGCCAGTGCATACGCGCTCACGCCGACAATTTCAATGAAAACGTACAGATTGAAGATGTCACCGGTCAATACCATGCCGTTGCTGCCGGCAATGAGCAGCAAGATTAAAATGAATGCGGGACGTTCGCGTAAATGCGCTGCGCTGTTATCCAACCAAATAAATGCTGCGACGATTGCACCCGCGAAACTGAATAGCGCCACTAATAATAACGCGACTGCATCTAAATGCAGATGAATACCCAGCGGCGGGGCAATGACAATGGTTTCTAAAATCGGGCAATGCGGACTGTCGGCAGCCATGACAGCGCGAGCGCGAATAATGCGACTTGGGCGCTAAATAATACCGGCATTAACAATCGCCACCGTACCCACAGCGGCGCTAAAAATGCCAGCAATAAGGGGACGGCGATGAACCAAACGGGAGTGAAATGCAGTGTCATCATCAATCCTTTAATTCAGTCATCTCAGCGACGCTAACCTTGCCGGTTAAACGGTGATATTGAATTGCCATTGAAGTGCCCAGCGCAGTCACGGCGACGCCAATCACAATCGCGGTGAGCGTTAATGCTTGCGGAATGGGATCGCTCATGCCAGTGAATGCAATTAAACCATCAGAAAGAATTGGCGCAGTTTCACCGGGCGTGGTGGCGATGGCGATTAAAATGAGATACACCGCCAATTCCATGATTTCAATGCTGACGAAAATTTTCAATAAATGCCGTTTCGCCAGCAGTCCGTAAAGTCCAATGAAAAATAGAATGAGGCTGCCAATTAAATAAATGCTATGCAGCACCGCTGGGCTATCGAGAAATTCCAACATGATTACAGTTCCTCGGCAGCGCGGGCGGAAACCGGCGTGTCGTGATCGGCTTCGAGCATGTCTTGAAAAATTGCGCCCACTTCTGCGCCAACTTTGATCCCAACTAACAGATAAATCAGCGGAATCACGCCGGCGCTGACCAGTTGCCCATCGCTGCGACCGGATGCGGCAGGAAGTTGCCGAGAAAGCTGGCGGTGGTCACGAAGACCAATCCCAGCATTCCAAACAGGACGAAGCCGCTGCCGGCGAAGGATTCCGTCCAGCCGAGTGGCGCGTGATCGAGGTTGAATTTGGGATCGGCGATCATCCGCAAAAAGAACGCGGTGGCGACGATGACGCCGCCTTGAAAGCCGCCGCCGGGTGAGAGATGGCCGTGCAGCACGATGTAGACGCCGAGCAGCAGGAGCGCCGGAAATAGCAGGCGCGTTCCCGTCACCATTACTTCATTGGATGGTTGTGGCGGTCGCGGGATGCTGGCGTGGCACCGAGTCCGCCCGCAAACAACATGCCGACGCCAGTCGCGGCGAGAAAGAGCACCGTGACTTCGCCGAGCGTGTCAAAGCCGCGATAACTCACGACCACCGTCGTGACGGCATTGGCGGACGCAGTTTCGCTGTTGCGTGCCAGATACAGATCGCCGACGCCGTTGCTCGGCGCATCCAAGCCGTGATTGAGCAGCAGCGTCAAATGCAGCATCAGCAGCCAGCCGCACAGCGCGATCAGCAGCAGCGTGTGAACGCGGAAACGTTTCCGCAGCGGGAGACGACGGCTCATTGCAAGTCCTTCCGTTCAGTGCGACCGAGCTGGCGCACGCCCATCAGCATCACAAAACTGCTGGCTGCCGCGCCAATTGCCGCTTCCGTCAGCGCCACGTCGGGCGCGTGTAATAAGAAAAATTGCCCGACTGCGCCCAAACTCAGCAGCGATAACCCGAGTGCGGATTGCAGCAAATCGGGCTGGCGAATGGCGAGCAGGGCTGCGCCGATCATCCACGCGAAAAATAAAATGGCGAGTAATCCGGTCATGCTGCGACCTCTTTGGGATCCGTTTCTGCTGCGAGTGCGGCTTGGCGTTCGGCGCAGGCATCGCAGGCGAGTGGCACCATCTGCGCTCCGCTGCGATATGCCGCCCGCGCCAGCACTGAGGAACTCAGCGGATTGGTCAATAAAATGAAGATGGCGATGATGAGCAGTTTCGGTGCCCAAGCTGGCGCGAGGCAGGCAACGCCGAGCAGTGTGAGTAACGAACCGAGGGAGGTTGCTTTCGCGCCTGCGTGCATTCGCGTGAATACATCGGGCATCCGAATTAAACCCAAGCCGCTGACCCAAAAGAAAAATAATCCGCCGGACATCAGGATATAGCCGAGCGTTTCCACTTAAACCCCCTTTTCTAAAAAGCGGCTGAATAAGATCACGCCCGCAAAGCCGACGACTGCGAAAATGAGCGCCACATCCAAATAAATGCTGCGTTGAAACCACAGTGATAACAGCGCCAGCAGTGCAATGACGAGAATGGACAGCGTATCGAGCGCGAGGATGCGATTAGCGGCATCAGGGCCTTGAAAAAACCGCCATAAAATCATCAGGATCGGCGGCAACAGCAGGAGGATCATCACAGCAAGCATGAGCGATACCTAAAAGAAGGAGTGAATAGCGGTGTGGTGCGAGATACGCTTATTTGCGCCAGTCTGACAGCAATTGATGTCAATACGTTGAAGCATAGAAATCGTGCCACGAGCAGGATGCAGCAACGAATGAAAGGCGGTGATATTCGAGTGATGCAAAAAGAAGAATTACGCATAACAAACAGAGTCTTAATGACAATAGCGGGGCGTTTGCTATGAGGACTTTTAAAAGAATATGGTGGCGGAGAGAGAGGGATTCGAACCCTCGATAGGGATTAACCTATACACACTTTCCAGGCGTGCTCCTTAAGCCTCTCGGACATCTCTCCAGATCGTGCTGGCAGACATTAGATGTCTATCCAGCGAGGCGTCTAAGATACATGAACTGCTGGTTGCTTTCAAACAAAGCTGCTTTAGTAAATCAGGTTTGGCACATATTTTGTTGATTTAATTGATTATTACATTTAAGCCATTCTGCCAAAAAGCCGCATTTCAACATCCGCAATTTGCGCTAACATCGCATCTTCTAAAGCTGTAGACACGACAACCTCACGCTCCATTTAGATTATTTCTCGCTCACAGAGGCGACTGATTAACACATGAAGAAAAATCTACCTGTTACCAATCGGGAAAATAATTACCCGGAGTCAATGGTTCTCGTTTCGACTACCAATCCGAAGGGAATTATTACCTATTGCAATAAACCCTTTATTCAGATTAGCGGTTTTACCGAAGCTGAATTGATCGGTGCCAACCATAACATCGTGCGTCATCCTGATATGCCCACTGCAGCATTTAAAGACCTGTGGGATACGTTAAAACGCGGCAAATCTTGGCGCAAATTGGTGAAAAACCGCTGCAAGAATGGTGATTATTATTGGGTTGATGCGTATGTCACTCCGGTTTATGAAGGTGAAACTTTGATTGGTTATCAATCAGTACGCACCAAACCCACTCGCGCTCAAATCAATCAAGCAGAACGGCTTTATACCAGTATTCGCAACCGAAACCTGAGCAATTTACCGCGTCCTTGGCTGCCAACAGTTGGCTGCGGAGTGCGTATTAACGCCTCTTATCTTTTCATTGGATTGGGAGCAGTTGCTGCCGGTTGGTTTGAAAATGTGTGGATTGGAGTAATCACGCTGATTGCCAGCATTATTTTAGCGCAACTGAATACACGTTCTATTCTCATGCCAATTCGGCAATGTATCGTTACCGCAAAAAAAATCGCTGCGGGTGATCTTTATTTTCCAATTCATGTCAAAAGTAATAATGAAGTTGCCGAGATTCTCCAATCAATCAAGATGTTGCAATCACGTTTGGCAACGGTAATCGGCAAAATTCAGGACTCCGCCACCAGCGTCACTAATTCCGCGCAACAATTGGCAACGGCGAGCAATTCCACGCATCATTTAATGGAGCAGCAGTATCAAGAAACCGACATGGTGGCGACGGCAATGAATGAAATGTCCGCCACTGTTGCCGAGGTTGCGAATAACACCAGCGCTGCTGCGGATGCCGCACAACGCGCCAACGACGAAGTACAAACCGGACGCAGCATCGTTCGCCAAAGTGTGACCGGAATTCAACATCTTGCAGATGGCGTCACCGAAGCAGCCGATTCTATCGGGCGGCTCGGTGAGGAATCGGAAAATATCGGCAAAATCCTTGATGTGATTCGCAGCATCGCTGGGCAAACCAATTTGCTGGCGCTCAACGCGGCAATTGAAGCGGCACGAGCCGGTGAAGCTGGACGCGGATTTGCCGTCGTTGCTGATGAAGTGCGTACATTGGCGCAACGTACTCAGGATGCGACTCAAGAAATTCAGACGTTAATTCAACGTTTACAGGAAGGTTCGCGCAGTGCCGTGGTCGTGATGCAGCGGGGACGCCAGCAAGCGGAACAAAGTGTGCAATCCGCTGCAAAAACCGATCAATCGCTTAATTCAATTACGCAAGCAGTGGAAAGAATTAGCGATATGAATACGCAAATTGCGACTGCCGCTGAAGAGCAAAGCGAAGTGGTGGAAGAAATGAATCGTAATGTAGAAAGTATTCGTCATCTTTCTATGAAAACGCTTGATAGCACTGATGGCGTTGTGTCTGCAACTGGTAATCTAAAACAGCTTGCCGATCAATTAAAACAGTTGACGCATCAATATCGCATCGGCAGTTAAACAATGCGCACATTATTACACTGCATGATGTAGTGATGTGCGAACTTTATGCTTAATTCAAATGGATATGGTTAATCACACTTTGATAGACGCGATTACGACCATTCCATTTCGCTTGATACAGTGCTAAATCAGCGGTTTTTAAGAGTTCTTCTGGTGCATCCGCTACGGCAGGAATACAGGCAGCTACGCCGGCGCTAATGGTGACATGATTCGCCACAGATGATCGCAAATGTGGAATCCCTCGATTGATCACGAGAGCACGAAACTGCTCGGCAACATATTGCGCCCCAGTACTATCACAATCAGGAAGAATAACCGCAAATTCCTCACCACCATAACGCGCTGCCAAATCACCGGGGCGACGCACTGCTTCTACTAAACAGGTGGCTACATCCCGCAAACAATCATCGCCAGCACCGTGACCATAGAAATCATTGTAATTTTTAAATTGATCCACATCCGCCATAATAAGTGCTAGCGGTACTTGCTCACGAATTGCCCGCCGCCATTCAATACACAGCGTTTCATCAAACCGTCGCCGATTAGGAATACCGGTTAAACCATCCAACGCCACCAGCGTTTCTAATAAATCTGATTTACGTTTTAATGTAATATGTGTGCGTACTCGCGCCCGCAATAACGAAATTTCATAGGGTTTTGTAATGTAATCGACTGCACCGAGATTAAACCCGTGTTCTTGATCACGTATTGCATCACGGGCAGTCACAAAAATTATTGGGATATTCTGCGTTGCCGGAGTATCTTTTAAGCGGCGACACACTTCATAACCGTCCATGCCTGGCATCATCACATCTAACAAAATTAAATCTGGCAACTCACTTTTTATAAGTTCTAACGCCTCTGCGCCAGAGGTCGCAAATTGCGTATCATAATCGCGTTCTAATGCCCCAAGTAGGATTTCAATGTTATTAGGCACATCATCGACAATTAGAATCGTTGATCGGTGATTATTTAACTCATTCATGGTGCTATTTTCTTATTATCAGGCGGACAAATTGACGCCATCAATGCTCGCAAGCTAATGATAGCTTCATTAAACCGCAATTGTTGAATTTGGTGATTAATAGTGTTAAAAGTTGGCGCAAGTGCTGTGGTTTCTAATTCGCAGCATAATTCATTTGCAATTCGCCGTGCTTGTCCCTGTTTGCGGTTCAGCATTTCTTCAAGTTCACGCAACTGCTGCATCACTTTAGCCACATCATCTGGACAGTATGCCAATTGATTTGTCGATTGAGTCACCGGACAAAATTGCGCAAGTGGCTGTTCAATAGTAGCAATACCACGAATAGGAATCCACTGGCGCAGCATTTCCGCTAGTGTAATTGCATCAATTGGTTTTGATAAATGGTCACTCATTCCTGCCAATTGAGCAGCTTTGCGATCAGTATCCAGTGTATTGGCGGTCAACGCAATAATGGGTAAATGTTGACCTCGATCCATAGCACGAATTGCCCGCGTTGCATCAAGACCATCAAGCGTGGGCATCTGCAAATCCATTAAAACAGCATCAAAATTTTGATGAATAACGCAATTGATCGCTTCTTCACCGTTACGGGCAGTTGTGACAATAAAACCCATTTTAATCAGTAACTCACGCGCCACCAATAAATTAGTGACATTATCTTCAACCACCAATACTCGCGCTCCACGAATAGGTTGCGTTAATGCCATTATTATTTCAGTAACTCGATTTACTGGCACAACACAAATTTGTTGTCCCTGTAATGCCAATAGCGCATCAAATAACGCGGTTGGTTTAATTGGCTTCTCTAAAATCCCGTTAATATGTGTGAAACGTTCGATGTTTTGTAATTGTTCCCGCCCAAAGGTCGTTGCCATAATAAACACCTGCACATGAGTCAATGCACCTTTGCTTACCAATTGCGCAATTTGCGCCGCCATCGCCACGCCATCAGTTTTCGGCATTTTCCAATCAATTAACGCGCATTCAAAAGGCTTATTGATACGCTGTGCTGCCATCAATTCGGCGATTCCCGATTCTGCGGATTCGGCTAACGTGATTGGAAATTGCCAAGCATGTAATTGTTCTTCCAGTACCAGACGAGAAGTCAATTGGTCATCAACGACCAGTGTTTTCATTTTTCGCAATTGCGCTGGATCACGAGACATTTTAGCGAGTTCATGCGCTGGTGCAACGCGCACATGAAAAGAAAAAATACTTCCGCGACCAAATTCACTGACAACAAAAATTTTTCCGCCCATCAATTCAACTAAACGCTTACTAATTGTCAATCCCAAACCCGTGCCGCCATAGCGCCGCGTAGTAGAAGCATCAGCTTGTTGAAAAGGTTGAAATAAGCGTTCACATTGTTCTGCGGTTAAACCAATTCCAGTATCGCGTACTGAAACTTGTAATTGCAGTAGATTTTCGTTAAGTGGTTGGCATTCAATTTTAAGATGTACTTCACCAGTCGTTGTAAATTTAACGGCGTTACCGACAAGATTATTGATAATTTGTCCCAATCGCAAGGGATCGCCGCGCAATAAAGGTGGCACTTCTGGCGCGATTTGGAAATAAAGTTCTATGCCTTTTTTATCTGCTTCTAATGCAAATAACCCTTCGATATTATTTAATATGTCATCAATAGCAAAGTCGATGTCATCAAAATCGAGTCTTCCGGCGTCAATTTTAGAATAATCGAGAATGTCGTTAAGAATTCCCAGCAATGCCCGTGACGAGGAATCAATTTTATTTAAATAATCGCGTTGGTGCGGGTTTAATTCGGTATCTAATAACAACTGCGATAAGCCAATGACTGCGTTCATTGGTGTGCGAATTTCATGGCTCATATTGGCAAGGAATTCACTTTTGGCGCGATTTGCTGCATCCGCAGTTTCTTTTGCTTGGCGCAACACTGTTTCGGTTTCATGCTGCGCAGTGATGTCACGGTTAATTCCAACCAGTCGTATCATTTGGCCATTGTAATCGCGTTCGTATAGCGCCACTGCGTGAAGATAACGAACGCTACCGTTTGGCCAAATAATCCGAAATTCTTGGTCAAAAGTTTCATTGTTATCCATTGCAATTTTTAATGCTTTTTCCACTCCATCAACATCATCAGGATGACAGCGCGAGCGCCAAAATTGGTGATCCAATTGCGTGCAATCCACGCCAACGGGAACGCCGTGAATTTCGCACATGCGTCGATCCCAAATCAGGCGATTATTGAGATGTTCCCAGCTCCAAATGCCAATTTGCGAGGCTCGCGTTGCCAGCAATAAACGATCTCGTGTCATTCTAATATCGTCTTCTACTTGCTTTTGTTCGGTGACATCGTCATAAACAGCCACCACTTTTCCCGAAGATAATCGGTATACGTAATTCTCGCGCCAGCCCACAATACGGTGATCTTGATAGAGTCGCAGCGGTAATTCTTCAGCAATTCCGGTTGTCCATACTCGCCGCAATACATCGAGAAAGCCAAATGATTTCACTTCAGGAAAAACTGTGGTCAGACGCTGACCAATCACTGCACCGTGTGGCAATTTTTCAATGCGTTCGGAAGCGGGATTGATATTTTCAAAAATAAAATCTTTGCCATTATCCACTGCGGAATACACGATGACACCGCTGCTCATGCGCTCAAAAATCTGTCGGAAATGCTCTTCCGCACGATGATGTTCGCGCATTGATTCTGCCAATTTTGCCAGTAGGTAGTAACTCGAACCAACGAAAGCGCCCCAGCGCAGCAGATGCCACCACCACCAATGTGCATTCCAGATGGTGGAACTGGAGAACAGGATGCCGGAAATGCCCAGCAGAGCACATAGCACTGCGAATTGACGATAATGACTGTCCTCGATACGGCGATACAGCACACAAAAGCGCAGCGATGAGACTAAAAGTAATACTCCGCCAACCGTGTTGATCGCGATGGCCAGTGCTGAAAATTTGTCGTTTTCAAACATCACTGGAATCCACTGCGGAAACGCCAGCACGACACTCACGCCGATGATGATCAATAGCGTAATCCACAAAATCCGCCCACGATGTGTTCCCACGGTTGCCTGACCAAATGGCAGATAAATGGTGGCAAAGAGCAATCCGCCGATAAAAATTGATAACACGTTGGTAAACACAAATTCTTGACCAAGCTCAAGCACGGCATGACACGCATTGATCAAGCCACTGCCGAGTAATCCCAACGGGATCGCTACCGGCAACCGCGATAATTCATCTTGCTTGCCGAAAAAAATAATCAGCGTTGCCACCATGAGCGCAATGGTCGCACCTGCGGATTCCAGTACTGCGTGAAGGGTCAAGCTCTGCCACACCACATTGAGCGGCAGCGCCAGCGCGATCAACGCTGCGACCAGCGGCACGATGATGGGAATTGCTCCCTGTTTCAGGCAGGAAAGAAATAGCGTTTTGAAGTCAATGCCGTTATTTGACGGATACATACAGAGGCGCTCAGAAAATGTTATTAGTTTAGCGGCACTGGGTTGGTGTTTGAGGGTCGTTGATCAAGTCACCTATACTTACGCCTATTCTATGTGCTTCATTTGGCGCACCGTACACAAGGAAACCTAGACCGATGTGGAACCGTTTTTTCACCTTAAGCCTGTTGCTTTTTAGCAGCGTCATCACTGTCAGCCACGGGGAAGACCTCGTGCAAATCTATGATATTGCGATTGAAAATGACCCAACGCTGCGCGAGGCCGAACAGACATTATTTGCAACACGAGAAATGAAACCGCAGGCGCAGGCGTTGTTATTGCCGAACGTGAGTATGAGCGGTGATCTGATGTATCGGGATGCAGAAAGCACGGGCAATAACGTTTATGGTCATTTTCACAGCAATGATCGTTATAGCACTCAGAATGCGCAAATCGTGGCGAAACAAGCGGTATTTAATCGCAGCAGTTGGATGACGCTGCAACAATCTGATCATGTGATTGCACAAGCAGAAGCGGAATACCGTAATAGCCAAATTGATTTAATGGTGAAAACCACTGTCGCGTATTTTAATGTGCTCCGCGCAGCAGATGCAGTGACCGTACAGGAAGCATTATTGCGTGCCAATGAGCGCCAGCTTGAGCAATCGAAACAACGCTTTGATGTTGGTTTAGTCGCAATTACGGATGTGAATGAAAGTCAGGCTGCGTATGACCGTTCCAGCGCAGATGTGATTACCAGTAAAAATCTATTGAATAATGCGTGGGAAGCACTCCGCGCCATTGTCGGGCCGATTAAAATGCCGCTGGCACGACTCGGTGAACAATTGCCATTATCTCCGCCCGAACCGAATGACATTGAGGTGTGGGCGAATACCGCAGTGCGCAGCAATTTCGGCATTATTGCGGCGAGTGAAGCAGCAAATGCAGCGAATCGGAAAATTGAAATTGAACGTTCTGGTCATTATCCAACGGTCAGTGTTGAAGCCGGTTACGACTTGTCGCGTTCTGATACGACATACAATACCGATTCAAATACCAGTTTTGTTGGGTTATCGGTGAATGTGCCTATTTTTCAAGGCGGCACCGTGACTTCACGCACCCGCCAAGCCGGTTTTCAATACCGCGCAGCGCAGGATCGCCTTGATCAAGAACGCCGTCTGGTGGATCAACAGGTGAAAAACGCTTTTCGCGGCATTTTGACCAGCATCGAAGATGTGCGGGCGCGGCAGGCAGCGATTGTGTCAGCACGCTCGGCGCTGGAATCCACGCAAGCCGGTTTGGAAGTTGGCACACGGACGCAGGTTGACGTGCTCAATGCCCAGCGCAATCTGTTTCAAGCCGAATTCGATTATCTCGATGCGCGTTACAACTACATCATCAATGGCGTGAAGCTCCATCAGGCGACCAGCACCTTGACCCGCGACGTGTTGGAAAAGGGCAATGCGTGGCTCAATCCTGCCGATGTCGTTCCTCCGCCAGCGAGCTAAATCATGTCTGGAAATAGCTTCGGCAAACTTTTCGTCATCACCAGCTTTGGTGAAAGTCATGGCGCAGCAATTGGCGGCATCGTCGATGGTTGTCCGCCCGGTTTAGAACTAAACGCCGCTGATTTGCAAGGTGATTTGGATCGCCGCAAACCGGGGCAATCGCGCCACACCA
Organism: Chromatium okenii; assembly: GCF_002958735.1. GTDB lineage: Bacteria > Pseudomonadota > Gammaproteobacteria > Chromatiales > Chromatiaceae > Chromatium > Chromatium okenii_A. The sequence goes on from NZ_PPGH01000037.1 coordinate 219,242, forward strand.
CGCAGCGCCGCGAATCCGACACGGTGGAAATTCTGTCTGGCGTATTTGCAGGACGCACCACCGGCGCACCGATTGGGCTGTTGATTCGCAACGAAGATCAACGGTCAAAGGATTATTCCGAAATCGCTGATCGTTATCGTCCCGGTCACGCCGATTACACCTACGAGCAAAAATATGGTGTGCGCGATTATCGCGGTGGCGGGCGTTCATCAGCGCGAGAAACGGCAGTGCGCGTTGCGGCGGGCGCAATTGCCAAGAAATATCTCGCCGAGCAGTGCGGAATTACGGTGCGCGGTTATTTGTCGCAACTGGGCGCAATTCATCCGCAAGCCTTTGATTGGGATGAAGTAGCGCGGAATCCGTTTTTTTGGCCGTGCGCAGCGACGGTCGCCGATTTAGAAACATTCATGGATGGACTGCGCAAAGCCGGCAACTCCATCGGCGCAGCAGTGACGGTGGTTGCCAGCGGAATGCCGACCGGACTCGGCGAACCGATTTTTGACCGGCTGGATGCCGACATCGCCCACGCGCTGATGAGTATTAACGCAGTCAAAGGCGTTGAAATCGGCGCAGGTTTTCGCTGCATCGAACAGCGCGGCACGGAACACCGCGATGAAATGACGCCGGACGGATTTTTGAGCAATCACGCTGGCGGCATTCTCGGCGGCATTTCGTCGGGTCAAGATGTGATTGCTCGCCTCGCGCTGAAACCGACCTCCAGCATTCGGCTGCCCGGACGCACGATCAATAATCAGGGCGCAGCGACCGAAGTTGTGACGCTGGGTCGCCATGATCCGTGCGTCGGCATTCGCGCCACGCCCATTGCCGAAGCAATGCTGGCGCTGGTGTTAATGGATCATCTGCTGCGCCAACGCGCTCAAAATGCCGACGTGACGCCGCCTATCGCTGCGATTCCGCCGTCAATCTAAATCACCGTTTCACCGTACAGCGCCAGCAATTACCATTGGAAACAATGGTGTGTATGGTGCTGACGATTGAAAACTGCTAACTGAAACCAAATCAATGCCGTATTGGCGTCTGTCCGCTTATTACCTGTGTTATTTCGCCTCACTCGGTGCGCTCGTGCCGTATTGGGCGCTGTACCTTCAAGCTGAAGGTTTTGATGCGCTCGCCATTGGGCAATTGCTGGCGCTGCTCTCAATCACCAAAATCATCGCGCCAATCGTTTGGGGTCATCTCGTGGATCGCAGCGGACAGCGAATGCCATTGGTGCGACTTGGCGCGTTATTGGCGGCGCTGACATTTCTCACCGTCTTTATTGCGCACAGCTTTTGGTCAATGGCAGCAGCAATGCTGTTATTTAGCTTTTTCTGGAATAGTTCACTACCGCAAGTTGAAGCCGTCACATTTAATCATTTACAAGCTAAATCCTCACGTTACGCGCTGGTGCGTTTATGGGGATCAGTCGGTTTTATTGTGATTGTCACACTGCTGGGCTGGCGCTTAACACACGATGCAGTCACCACGCTGCCAATTTGGTTACTGGTTCTCTTTATTAGTGTGTGGTTGAGTTCACTATTGATTCCCGACAGTGCGCCAGTGCACAGCGAACACGCGACATTGTCTTTGCGTCATATCTTGCAGCAGCGAACGATGATTGCATTCTTTGCTGCCTGTTTTTTAATGCAGTTGAGTCACGGCATTTATTACGCTTTTTATTCACTACATTTGAAAGCAGCAGGTTATTCAAGCGTTGCTGTTGGTAATTTATGGGCGATTGGCGTATTTGCGGAAGTACTGATTTTTTTGGTCACACCGCGTTTGCTTGATCATTTCGGAGCGCGACGAGTGTTGCTATGGAGTTTGGCATTCGCTGTAGTACGCTGGCTCTTGATCGGCAATTTCGTTGCATTATTACCAGTGCAAATCATTGCGCAATTACTTCACGCCGTGACTTTTGGCACTTTTCATGCCGCCGCAATTCACTTTGTTCATCATGCGTTTTCAGGACGTACTCAAGGACGCGGTCAAGCGTTGTATAACAGCCTGAGTTTTGGTGCAGGCGGCGCAGCAGGAAGTTTACTCGGCGGTTTTTTATGGGCAGATACTGGCGCATTGATGAGTTTTGGTGTTGGCGCAGCAGCAACAGCAATTGGTTTTGTCATTGTCTGGCGTGGTATGAAATTAGACGCAGCATAAAAAGTTGTCAGTGACCACGTTTCTTATTAACAACCGCATAACGTTTAGGTGAATTGATTTTCTATTGATGGAGAAGTCGATGTCCCAAGACCCGAATACGCGCCCTATTCTATTGGTAGAAGACAATCCAATGGATGTTGATCTCACGCTGCGGGCGTTTCGGCGGCGGCGTTTGCTTAATCCAGTAGAAGTTGCCCGCGACGGTGAAGAGGCGTTGGCGTGGATTCCGCGTTGGGAAGCAGGCGAGCCGTTACCGCTGGTGATTTTGCTTGATCTTAAACTGCCGCGAGTGAGCGGATTGGAAGTGTTGCAGCAATTGCGAGCGCATTCTGTCAGTCAAGATTTGCCAATCGTGGTGCTTACTTCATCCCGCGAAGATCAAGATGTTGCTGCTGCGTATCGGCTCCATGTCAATTCTTATATCGTTAAACCTGTGAATTTTGAAACCTTTATGGAAGTTGCCGCACACATCGAATTATATTGGTGTTTAGTCAATCATCCGCCATCGAGGTTAACGCCGTGATGCGTGTTCTGCATGTTGAAGATAATCCCGTCGATGCTGATTTGACGCGGCGCGTTTTGGAGCGTCGCGCCCCTGAGATTCAGCTTGAAACCACGCCATCATTAACCGCAGCGGTCATCTGTCTGCAAGGCGACGCAGCGACAAATTACGATTTGGCATTGATTGATCTTAAACTGCCGGACGGCTCGGGATTGGAATTGCTGGCGCACATCCGCGAGCGCCAATTGCCGCTGGCGGTAGTGATGCTGACGGGTTCCGGCGATCAAGATGCGGCGATTGCTGCCTTGCAAGCTGGCGCGGATGACTATCTCACCAAGGGCGACAGATCATTGGATCGTTTGCCCGCCACCTTGCACGACGCTTATCAACGTTTTCACGAAGCCAGCGTGCGCCGCGCCCAGCCGCTGCGCGTAATTTATGCCGAACACAATGCTGCCGACATTGATTTAACGCTGCGCCATTTCGCCCGTTATGCGCCGCACATTCGCGTGATGACAGTGCTGGATGTGATGCAGGTTTTATCCTGTTTGCCGCACAACAACCACACTCCTGCCGATTACGACGTGGTGCTGCTGGATTACCGTTTGCCGGGCTTGGATGCGCTGGAAGCAGTCAAAATTCTCCGCGCCGAACGCGGACTGGATATTCCGATCGTCATGGTGTCTGGGCAGGGCAATGAAGAAGTCGCTGCTCGCGCCATTCATCTCGGCGTGAACGACTACGTTTCTAAATATAACGGCTACTTACACAAACTGCCGGCGACGTTGAAAAGGTGTCGGGCAGCGCAATCTGCTCCGCGAACGCGCCAATCTGCATGAAACACCGCGCTTGGAGCAGGTGCTGGCGACCAGTCCAGTGATTTTGTACACGCGCCAGCGCATCAACGCAGATGCCGCTGACTTGGGTCAGTGAAAATATCGCTCGGCTGCTGGGTTATTCCGCTGCGGAAGCGTTGCAGCCTAATTGGTGGGAAGCGCAGTTGCATCCCGATGATCGAGCGGAAACGCTGGCGCGTCTGGCAGAACTGCGTGACACCGCACCAATCAGCCACGATTACCGTTTTTTGATCGCCAGCATCAGGTGCGCTGGCTTCGTGATGAACTCTGCGTGATTGATGCGGCAAGTCCAGTGGCAACCGGCGTGTGGCATGACATCACCGAAGCGAAACTGGCCGAGCAGATGCAGGAAACCCGTTTAGCCGTACTTGATGGGCTGGTGGATAATCAAGCATTGCCGGAAATCATGAAGAAAATCATCACTCGGCTGGAAGAAATTCACCCTGAAATGTGCGTGAAGATTGAAATTTGTGATGAAGCATTTAATGGAAATCTTTTCAGATTATCTTTGGCGGCAGCGGATTTAAACGTTTTCTCTGAAAAAAGCGCGTCGAATGGAAGCAATTCTCCCGTCAGTTGGTCGATTCCGTTTTGCGGCAGCGCCGGAGAAATTCTGGGCTATTTTCATCTCACTTATCTTCGACCGCGCCAACCTTCCGCAAGCGAATTGAAACTCATTAACGAATTCGCCTGCATCGCCGGACTCGCAGTGACGCGCATTCATGCCGATACCACGCTGCGCCAAGCCGCAACCGTGTTTGAGAGCACCCGCGAGGGCGTCATCATCACCGACCTTGAAGCGCGGATTCTTACCGTCAACCGCGCTTATACCGACATCAGCGGCTACACCGAAACCGAAGTGCGCGGGCAAAATCCCCGTTTGCTCCAATCCGGGCGGCAGGAACCATTGTTTTATCAAGAGCTGTGGGCCAGTCTCCGCGAGAACGGACACTGGCAAGGCGAAATCTGTAACCGCCGCAAAAATGGAGAAATTTATCCGCAACTGTTGAGCATCAGCGTCGTTTACGACAGTCAAGGCGAGCCGAGCCATTACGTCGGCGTGATGACTGACATCAGCCAGCTCAAACAGTCGGAAGCGCAACTGGAACATCTCGTGCACTACGATCCGTTAACCCATTTGCCCAATCGCCGCTTGGTGCAATCGCGGCTGCAACACGCGATTGAACGCGCCGAGCGACAAGGGCAACGCGTCGCCGTGCTGTTTTTGGATTTGGATCGCTTCAAAAACGTCAACGACAGTTTGGGACATCCGGCTGGCGATGAATTACTCACCACGCTGGCACAACGTTTGAGTGAACGGTTGCGCGAAGAGGACACCGTTGGACGACTCGGCGGCGATGAGTTCCTGATTGTGCTCGAAAATATCACAGAACCAGAAGATGCAGCGGGCGTCGCGCAAACCCTGCTAAAACTATTAGAAAAGCCATTCTCTCTCACCACTTCGCGGGCGCATGTGACCGACGAATTACTTGAGGCAGGAATTAAGTGCCGTCACGAGGTTTATATTGGCGTCAGTATTGGCATTAGTTTATTTCCTGATGATGGGCGCACAGTCACTGAATTAGTTAAACATGCAGATGTCGCGCTATATCAATCAAAAGAACAGGGACGCAACACTTATCGGTTTTATACGCCAACCTTAACTGCGGCAGCGAATGAACGACTGGCATTAGAAGCGCGACTGCATCGGGCGCTAGCGAATGAAGAATTTGTGCTGCATTATCAACCGCAATTCGATACAAAAAATAATGCGTTAATTGGTTGTGAGGCGCTGGTGCGCTGGCAATCACCAGAAGAAGGAATGATTTCACCGCTGCGTTTTATTCCCATTGCCGAAGAAACTGGGCAAATTGTCGTGCTGGGTGAATGGGTATTGCGCACTGCATGTATTCAAGGAAAACGCTGGTTAGATGCCGGATTATCACCATTGACAATTGCGGTTAATTTATCCGGTCGGCAATTGCAGCAGCGCGATTTAGTGCAGCGCATCGCCTTGATTCTCAAAGAAACCCAGTTTCCAGCACATTATCTGAAACTCGAATTGACCGAAAGCATGATTATGGGTGGCGGTGAGCAAGCGGTTGAGTTACTTCACGCGCTTAAAGCACTTGGGCCGCGTCTTTCAATTGACGACTTTGGTACGGGTTATTCCTCGCTGGCATATCTCAAACGCTTTCCCATTGATGAATTAAAAATTGATCAGGGTTTTGTCCGTGATATTCCCGGCGATCAAAATGACATGGAAATTGCGGCAACCATTATTGCAATGGCGCGTAATCTTCATTTGAAAGTCATTGCTGAAGGCGTGGAAACGCAGGCGCAATTAGATTTTCTGATTCGTCAAGATTGCTATGCTTGCCAAGGCTATTTATTTTCACGTCCGCTTTCCGCAACTGAATTCGCTCGAGCCATACTCAAAAAGCCGCATTAACTGCGCCAGCGATGACGTTTTTCCGCTGTAATACGCGGTATTTCATCGCCTATATCCAGCGTTATATTCATCTTAAATTCCGGTTCCGCTGCATCGTGCTGAATAGACAGTACCGGTTCGCAGCGTTCAATCAGTGGTCGATCATCCCAATCATCGTGATTCGTCACTACCGCCGGTGTTGGTTTGATTGCATTCATCGTTTTTTCATTCGGCATCACACCCAGCCAGCGCGTTTGCAGCAATGTAAAAATCTGCGCCGCAAGATCAGCAATAACATAATCATCGCGCTCTTCAATACACAGCAACGGCAATGCTGCTGCGGTGCAAATCTGGCGCAAACGCCGCTGCCGCAATAGGTCGTTTGGCCAATGCGAATTCGGCAGCAGCGCAATTGCTCCAACCAACGCAGTGCTTTCCGGCGTACACAGCAAAAAATCAAAACTCAGTCCATCTAATCGCGCCAGTGCTTGCTCCTGTTCGCGGCGTGTCAATCGCCCGCGCAATCCAATCACATCCGCCACGCGAATTCGTCCGTAAAGCCGATAATCGCACCCAACTGCTTGTTCCAACGCAGTTTTCAACCGGCGCTGCGCTGGATTAAATAACAGGTTATCGGCGCGATAAGGCGGATATAACCAATTGAGCGCCATGCGCCATATTTGCCGCAGCAGCGCCAGTAACACGATTAAACCCAATCCCAGCAAAAAGTAGAAATGCGCCATGTTTGAATAATCAGTTTTGTTTTTAACAAATCCTCCAACCCCCTTTGCTAAAGGGGGCTTTTATTTCCCTTTGGAGTGAGTGTTTTTCTTTTCCCCCCTTTGGAAAAGGGGGGCAGGGGGGATTTTTCAATTTAATGCGCAGCACCCATTGCGCGGGCGCGTTCGCAGCGTTGCGCCAATTCATTCGCATCCATTGCTGCATCCGTGATTTCTGGCCAACCGCTGCAATGCCGCGTGATTAAATTCGCCAGCATTTCAATATGCGCCGGGCTGTCATTTAAACACGGAATATAGCTGTAAGTTTCACCACCAGCGGCTAAAAAGCGGTGGCGGTTTTCCTCACTAATTTCTTCAATCGTTTCCAAACAATCTGCGGAAAAGCCCGGTGATAAGACCTGCACCGATTTAATTCCTGCTGCGCCCCATTCGTTTAACGTGTGATCGGTATACGGACGCAGCCATTCTTGTTTTCCCAACCGCGATTGAAATGATAAAAACCAGCGTTCCGGCGGCAATTCCAATTGTTCCGTAACCAATCGCGCTGTCTTTTGGCATTGGCAATGGTACGGATCGCCGAGATCAAAATACTTGCGCGGAATACCGTGAAATGAAAATAACAGCCGTTCTGCTGCGCCATGTTCTGCCCAATGTGCGCGAATGCTGGCAGCAAGTGCGGCAATGTAATGCGGATCGTCGTGATATTGGTTAATAAACCGCAATTCCGGCAGCCAGCGCCAGCGTTGCAATTCGGTCGTCACAGCATCGAATACGGCAGCGGTCGTGGAACTGGAATACTGCGGATAAAGCGGCAATACCAAAATGCGTCGCGCATTGGCTTCGCGCAATTCATTTAACGCGCTGGCAATAGAGGGATTGCCATAACGCATTCCCAACGCCACTTTAATTGGTGCGGCGCTGCGTTGTTTGAACAATTGTTGCAGTGCGTTCGCTTGCCGCCGCGCAATTGCCAGCAATGGCGAACCGTCCGCTGTCCATACGATTGATACGCCTTGGCGGAATGTTTGGGGCGAGTGCGCAAAATCACGCCGTGCAAAATGAACCACCACGGCAGCCGCGCCATTTCCACTACGCGCTGATCCCACAGAAATTCCGCCAGATAGCGGCGCACATCAGCAACTTTCGGTGTGTCTGGTGTGCCCAAATTGGCCAGTAAGATGCCGAGGCATTCCGGTTGGTCGTGACGATAATCAGGGGTATTAATAAAGGACATAGCGAAATCTCGATGAGGTTCTGGCAGCGGGGCATTGTCGCGGGTTGTCAGCAAAAGGCAACGGCGCAGCGCCGTTTAACGATGCCGTTCAGGTTATCATTAACTGTTAATAAAACAATTGAGTACATTATGTTGCAAACAACTGAATTGATAAAACTTTCTGAATTGCCACACGGTGCTTCAGCGCATCTTGCTGATATTCGCGGCGGTCGCCAATTGACCCGACGTTTATTGGCGCTGGGACTGCGTCAAGGCAGTGTGTTGCAGATCGTGCAGCGGCGGGTCAAGGGTTGGTGCTGGCGATTGGCGAAGTGCGCATTGCGGTAGGCGCGGGCATTGCAGACAAACTCTGGGTCACGCCCAATGCGCCAGCCGTGATGGAATCATCTGATCCGCCCACACCGTTACTCGAAACCAATTCGTTGTAGGACGCTTGACATCATGACCACGTCTTCTTCACTGCCGCCTGTTCACACCTCGCGCCCGCTCACCATCGCGCTTGGCGGCAATCCCAATTGCGGAAAATCTGCGTTATTCAATGCGTTAACTGGAATTCGCCAAACCACCGGTAATTGGCCCGGCGTCACGGTGGAGCGTAAAGAGGGCGCGTTGGAACTCGACGGGCGCACGGTGCGGGTGATTGATTTGCCGGGGATTTATTCGCTCGATGCCAGCTCGCTCGACGAAATGGTGACGCGAGATTATTTGCTCAGTCGTGACGCGGATGTGATCGTCAATGTGCTCGACGCCAACAGTTTGGAGCGCAATCTGTATTTGACCGTGCAATTGCTGGAAATGGGCGTTCCGATTGTCATCGCGCTCAACATGATGGACATCGCCCGCAAACGCGGCATTCAAATTGACACGGAACAACTCGCAGCGGCGCTGGGTTGTCCGGTTGTGCCAGTGGTTGCCGTCACCAAAGAAGGTTTGACCGAGTTGCAGGCGCGACTGCTCGCCGTTGCCGAAGGGCGCGAGCCAGCAGGTACTGCGCTGGAGCACGGCGATTGTGTGGAAGCAGTCATTGCCGAGTTGCTGCCGCTGCTGGTGGATGTGCCAGAACGAGCAACGGCGCGGTGGCTGGCGCTGAAATTGTTGGAAGCCGATCCCGTCGCCGAGGAAGTAGTGAGTGCCGCCGCGCTGGCTCGCGCCGTTCTCGGTCGCCATCAAATCGCCGAACGCACTGGCGAAGATGCAGATTTGCACATCGCCGACACGCGCTTTGGTCACGCGCACACGCTGTTTCAGCGCGTGGTGCGGCAATCGCATCGCGTCGGACGCACAATGTCGGATCGGATTGACCGCGTGGTGTTGAGCCGAATTTTCGGCATTCCGCTGTTTTTACTGATGATTTATTTGATGTTTATGTTCACGATGAACATCGGCGGCGCGTTTATCGACTTTTTCGATCTCACCGGACAAGCGTTGTTTGTGGATGGACTCAGCGCCCTGCTCGCAGCATGGAATGCGCCAGCGTGGTTAATTCTGCTGCTCGCCGAGGGCATCGGACGCGGACTGCAAGTTGTCGGCACGTTCATTCCGATTATTGCCAGTCTTTACATCGTGTTATCCATTTTGGAAGACAGCGGCTACATGGCGCGAGCGGCGTTCGTGATGGATCGATTCATGCGCTCCATCGGACTGCCGGGCAAGGCGTTTGTGCCGCTGATTGTCGGGTTTGGCTGCAACGTCCCAGCGGTAATGGCGACGCGCACCCTCGAAAGTGAGCGCGAGCGCAAACTCACAATTTTGATGAATCCGTTCATGTCATGCGGAGCGCGGCTGCCGGTTTACGCGCTATTTGCTGCGGCGTTCTTTCCGCACTCTGGGCAAAATTTGGTGTTCGCGCTGTATCTCACTGGAATTGCCGTGGCGATTCTGTCCGGGCTGGCGATGAAACACACGCTGTTAAAAGGCGACAGTTCTGGGCTGCTGATGGAATTGCCGCCGTACCATTTGCCGACCGTGAAAGGTGTGCTGCTGCGGACTTGGGATCGGGTCAAATTATTTCTGCGCGAAGCGGGCAAGGTGATCGTGCTGATGGTGCTGGCGCTGAATGTGCTGGCAACGGTCGGCAGCGACGGCAGTTTGAATAATCAGGACAGCGATCGTTCTATTCTTGCTGCGGTCAGTCGCGCTGCCACGCCGTTATTTGCGCCGCTGGGAATTCGTGACGACAACTGGCCAGCGGTGCTCGGCGTGTTTTCTGGCGTGTTGGCAAAAGAGGTGATTGTTGGAACGCTCGATTCGCTGTACGGTCATCTCGCCGCTGATTCTGCGCCAGCCACCGAGCCAGAACCCTTTGATTTATGGCGTGATCTGGGACAAGCTGGCGCGTCAGTGGCGAACAATTTAGCGGAACTGGGAGCGCGGCTGCTCGATCCGCTGGGGCTGAATGTCGGTGATTTGAGCGATGCAGAAACTGCTGCGGCGACGCAGGGCGTGCAAACTGGCACTTTTGGCGCGATGGCGGCGCGATTTGACGGGCAAGCTGGCGCATTCGCTTACCTGTTGTTTGTATTGTTATATTTTCCGTGCGTGGCGACGATTGGCGCGATTGTGCGCGAGGCGGGAATGACTTGGGCAATTTTTGTCGGCTGTTGGACGACGGGAATTGCCTTTTTAACTGCGACAATTTTTTATCAGACTGCGATTTTTGAACGCAATCCGCTGGTGGCGAGCTGGTGGATTGGTGGTGGAGTAGCGTTGTTTGTCAGCGTTTTAATTGGGTTGCGCTGGTGGGCGCAGCAAACGCCTAAATAAGTTGGCAGTTTTCAGTTGTCAGTGACAACGTTGTTTTTATAGACAACTGACAACTTTTTTCAACTGCGTCCTGCTTAATAATTTCGTATTGCTTGCAAATTTTCGCTTTCAACCGCAGGCTTTTCATATAAAAACAACGCTTTGTAATAAATACTCAGAAGGTCAATCATGACGACACAATCCGTCACCAGATCGCTCGCGTTCAAGCTCGGTGCAACTGTTTTTGGCGTTACTGCCGTGCTATTGCTGGCGCTCACTTGGGGATTAACCATTTACGCCCGCGATATTTTGGAGCGCAAAGGCATCGAGCAGCTCCAGCAGCAAACGCAGCTCATGGTGCGAATGATTGAAAGTTATGACGGCGCATTGCAGCAAGAAGCAAATCGGTTGATGCAGATTTTTGCCGCGCAGTTCCCCGCGTCATTCACGCTTGATTCCAGTCAAACCATTCAAGTTGGCGAACAAAACACGCCCACGCTGCGTAATGGCGCACAGGTGCTTAATTTGAATGTAAACACTATTGACACATTCACTGCGCAAACCGACGCAGTCGCCACCGTATTTGCGCGTCAAGGTGATGATTTTGTACGCATTGCGACCTCGCTGAAAAACGATCAAGGGCAGCGTGTGATGGGCACATTGCTTGGCACAACGCATCCCGGTTACGCCAAATTGATCGCAGGCGAGCCGTATATTGGCAAGGCAACGCTATTCGGACGCGATTACACGACCAAATATCTACCATTGTTAACCGATGGCGGGTGATTGGTGTGTTATTTATTGGCGTTGATTTCACGGAAGGATTGGCGGCACTCAAACAACAACTCCGCACATTTAAAATTGGTGAAACGGGTTATTTTTATGTGTTGGATGCTAAACCCGGTAAGAATTACGGGACATTAATCGTGCATCCAGCAAAAGAAGGTCAAAACATTGCGGCTGCGAAAGATGCTGATGGACGCGAATTCATCCGCGAAATACTCGAACACAAGGACGGTGTTATTCAATATCCATGGTCGAATAAAGAATTAAATGAAACTGTACCACGCTTAAAAATTGCCGCTTACAATCAGTATTCAAATTGGGGTTGGGTGATTGGCGGTGGCGCTTATTTAGAAGAATTTTCTCGTGATGCCACCACGCTGCGCAATACGACGCTGGCAGTATCAGGATTATTGCTGCTGGCAATTGGCGGATTATTGTTTTTTGTTTCGCGGCAAATGGTGGCACGACCACTATTGCGGGTGGTGCAGGTATTTACGCAAATCGGCAATGGCGACTACAGCCAGCGCATTGATAGTAATCGCGGCGATGAAATCGGTATTTTACTGCGCGGTTTAGATACGATGCAGCACCATCTCGCCGAGCGCACTATTGCGGAACAAACTGCGTCTAATGCCATGCGCCGTATTACCAGCGCCCTCGATAAAGCCTCGACTAGCATGATGGTTGCTGATCAAAATGGCGCATTGATTTACGTTAATGCAGCATTCACGCAGATGATGCAGCTCGCCGAAAATGATTTGCGCCGCGAATTACCCAATTTCAATGCGACTGATTTAATTGGGCGCGACTCAATGATTTTCATCGCAATCCAGAACATCAGCGCCGTTTGTTGGCAAATCTGCGCCAAACCTACAGCGCACCCATGACCGCTGGCGGACACAATTTTCAACTCGTTGCTAATCCCGTATTTAATAGCGATGGCGAACGACTGGGCACGGTTGTTGAATGGCTAGATCGCACCGCCGAAGTTGCAGCCGAACGTGAATTAGATGCGCTATTAATGCGGTCGCGCAGGGCGATTTCAGTCAGCGCTGAAAATGGACGGCAAACAGGGATTTTTCCGTGATCTCGCCATCAGCATGAACAAATTGACTGAAATCGTCGCGCAAATGCTCGATGATCTCGCTAAAGTATTGAAAGCATTGGCACAAGCGATTTGACGCAGACGATTGAATCTGAATATCAGGGACAGTTTGCTACGCTCAAAACGGACACCAACGCCACCGTTGAGCGACTGCGCAGCTTGGTCAGCCAGATCAGCCAGATCAGTACAACGGACGCGATTAACACTGCTGCCAGCGAAATCGCTGCCGGTAATGCGGATTTATCCCAGCGCACTGAAGAGCAAGCCAGCAGCTTGGAAAAAACTGCGGGCGCTATCGAAAGTTTTAACCTTTCGATTCAACACACTGCGACCAATGCCAAACGCGCCAGCGCCCTCGCGCACGACGCCAATCATCAGGCGCAAGCGGGCGGTCAACTCGTCGCTCGCGTGGTAGAGACGATGGCCGCAATCCAAACCGCCAGCAAAAACATTGCCGATATTATTGGCGTGATTGATGGAATCGCTTTTCAAACCAACATCTTGGCACTCAACGCCGCAGTTGAAGCAGCGCGTGCTGGCGAACAGGGACGCGGTTTTGCCGTCGTCGCGGCTGAAGTGCGCAATTTAGCGCAACGTTCTGCGAATGCTGCCAAAGAAATCAAAGCGTTAATTGGTGATTCCGTCACGCGAGTGGATGCTGGAGTGCAGCTCGTAGAAAACACCGGACAAACGATGCACACCATCGTTGACTCCTTTCAGCAGGTGGTCAGTCTGGTTGCCGAGATCGCCGAAGCCAGCCGTGAACAAAGTGCCGATGTAGCGCAAGTGAAGCATTCTATTGGACAAATGGACGAAACCACGCAGCGCAACGCCGCGCTGGTGGAACAGGCTGCGGCGGCGGCGGAAAGTTTGGAAGATCAAGCGCGAGAATTACACAAAACGGTTGCGGTATTTCAAATGGAATCCGCTTAATTAATGCGCGTTGAATAGCAACGCACATTGATAACTTGAGTTTTAACCCATAATGAACACGTTGCGTTGTTATCACCGACTGGGATTATCATCAAAACTATTATTAGCCATGATGATAATGAGTTTTATCATCCTAACAGTGTTCTTGATGTATACCTATCAAGAACAAAAGCGCACCATTCTTGAAGGTATTGATGCCAAGCTGTTAGCCAGTGCTGAAGGAGTACGCTTAGTTGGTGATGCGTATCACAATCAAGTGGCGCATCCTGACGCTATTACGTCGGAAGTTTATCAAGCGTTTATTGGTCGGTTATCAGTATTTGCCGAGCAAGCAAAAGTAGTTTATGTCTATACAATTATAGAACAAGAACAAAACATCTTATTCACTGCATCAAGCTATACCAAAGAAGAAAAAGAAAGCGGAGAAATAACCAATTTTCTTGATCCTTATGATGATGCCAGCGCTGGCTTAAAAGCCACTTTTACTGATGAGCAAATACACTACGATCAATATAGCGATCAATGGGGTGATTTTCGCTCCATCTTTGTTCCTGCTCAATCAAGTGATGGCATTGAATATGTCATTGGCGTTGATATATCGTTAGCGGGAATCGACGAAATTTTATTTGAGACGTTGCTGAATCGATTATTGATTGCTGGTATATCGTTTGTTATTGGAACGATGGTGTTATTAGTCATCACGCGGCGCATGGTAGCGCAACCGCTATTAAATGTGGTACAGATATTTGAACGCATTGGTGAAGGCGATTATACCAATCGCATCGACAGTTTTCGCTGCGACGAAATCGGTACACTGCTGCGGGCGCTGGATATGATGCAGCACAATCTCAGTGAACGCACCATTGCCGAGCAAGCCGCATCCGATGCAATGCGGCGTATTACCAGTGCGCTGGATAAAGCATCCACTAGTATCATGGTCACTGATGGCGATAACAGTATTATTTATATTAATACTGCATTCACGCACATGATGCAGATTGCGCAAAACGATTTACGTCAAGAAGTGCCTGATTTTGATGCCAATACTGTGCTGGGACGGCGTTTAAACGATATCTATAATCAGCTACATCACGAACATTTATTAACAGATGTAAGCGATACCTATACTGCATCAATAGTGACCGGTGGACGGCATTTTAATTTGATTGCTAATCCCGTATTCAATCGCATCGGCGCACGCTTGGGCACAGTTGTAGAATGGTCAGATCGCACCGCCGAAGTTGCTGCCGAGCGCGAATTAGATGCACTGTTAACTGCGGTCGCGCAGGGTGATTTTAATCAACGTTTAAGTTTGGATGGCAAGCACGGATTTTTCTGTGATATTGCTGTGGGTATGAATAAACTCACCGAAATCGTCGCCCAAATGTTTGATGATCTTGCTCATGTATTAAAAGCACTGGCGCAAGCTGATTTAACTTGTACTATTGAATCTGTATATCAGGGACGGTTTGCTGATCTCAAAACTGATACCAATGCCACCATAGAACGATTGCGCGGTGTGGTTGGGCAAATCAGCGCAGTGACGAATACGATTAATATCGTTGCCAGAGAGATTGCGGCTGGGAATACAGATTTGTCGCAGCGCACTGAAGAACAGGTCAATAGTTTAAAAAATACAGCGCGGGTGCTGAATGAATTTAAATTATCCATTGAATACACGGCCGACAATGCTAAACGTGCCAGCACTTTTGCCCGCAATGCTAATGATCAAGCAATGGTTGGCGGTCAACTCGTGACTCGCGTTGTAGATACGATGGGTGCAATTCAAACTGCCAGTAAAAACATCGCTGATATTATTAGCGTGATTGATAGTATTGCATTTCAAACTAATATCTTGGCGCTTAATGCGGCAGTTGAGGCGGCACGCGCTGGCGAGCAGGGACGCGGTTTCGCCGTCGTCGCTGCTGAAGTGCGCAATTTGGCGCAACGTTCCGCGAATTCTGCTAAGGAAATCAAGGAGTTAATTGCTGATTCGGTGATGCAAGTGGATGCGGGAGTGCAGTTGGTTAAAGATACCGGACAGACGATGCGAGCGATTGTTGACTCCTTCCAACAGGTACTCGGTCTCGTGGTTGAAATTGCTGAAGCGAGTCGCAATCAGGGCATAAGTATCACGCAAGTAACCAATTCTATTGAACAAATGGACGAAACTACGCAGCGCAATGCTGCGCTGGTCGAACAGGGCGCGGCTGCGGCAGAAAGTTTGGAAGATCAAGCGCGAGAATTGCGTAAAACTGTTGCGGTATTTCGCAGTTAGATTAAATTTAAAAACGGATTAAAACGCGCGGTGCAATCATCATAAGCGATTGCATTTTTGTTATGCTAATTCGGAATTGACTCAATCACTTTTAATTCGCAAGGAATTTTTTGCTATGCCGTTTATTCCCCACACCGCCGATGACATTAGCGCAATGCTCGCAACCATCGGTGTTAATTCTATTGACGATTTGTTTGATGAAATTCCGGCGGAGTTGCGCAGCGGCGACTGCGCGGCAATTCCGCCCGCGCTCGCAGAAATGGAGATTGCACGGCTGATGTCCGCTCGCGCCAGCGCCGACGGCCAGCCGCTGTGTTTTATCGGCGCGGGTGCGTATGACCATCACATTCCCGCTGCCGTGTGGCAGCTCGTCGGACGCGGCGAATTTTATAGCGCCTACACGCCGTATCAGGCCGAAGCCAGTCAGGGCACGTTGCAGGTGCTGTACGAATTCCAGTCGATGATGACGGCGCTGACTGCGTTGGATGTTTCAAATGCCTCGTTGTATGACGGCGCATCGGGGCTGGCGGAAGCGGTGTTGATGGCGGTACGCGCCAATCGCAAAACCAAGTCGATGCGCGTGTTAATTCCGGCGGCGCTGCATCCGGCGTATCGGCGCACGGTGCAAACGATTGTTGCAGCGCAAGGCATTAAATTGGTGACGGTTCCGTTTGACCGGACTGGCGGAAATACGCCGGTTGCGCAATTGGAAGCAGCTGCGAACGGTCAAGACATCGCTGCGGTGGTCATCAATCAGCCCAACTTTTTCGGCGTCATGGAAGATGTCGCAGCTCTGACCGATTGGGCACACGCACATCGCGCACTGGTGATTGGCGTGGTTAATCCGATTGCGCTGGCGTTGTTATCACCGCCCGGCGAATGGGGCGTAGCGGGCGCAGATATTGCCTGCGGCGAAGCGCAGCCGCTGGGAATGCCGCTGTCTTCCGGTGGTCCGTATGCCGGATTTCTGTGTTGTAAACAGGAATTAGTGCGCCAGCTGCCCGGGCGCATCGTCGGAAAAACGCTGGATGCCGATGGCAAACCGGGATTTACGTTGACGCTGCAAGCCCGCGAGCAACACATTCGGCGAGGCAAGGCAACTTCCAACATCTGCACCAATCAGGGTTTGCTGGTGACGGCAGCGACTATTCATCTGGCACTGTTGGGCGCGGAAGGTTTGGAGCGGGTCGCCGCTGCCTGTCACGCCAACACGCAGAAATTGACTGCGCTGCTGTGCACAATTCCCGGCATTGCGCCGCTGTTTGATCGCCCAACATTTCACGAACAGGCGTTGCAACTGCCTGCGCCAGCGGCTGAAATTCTGCACCAATTGGCGGAGCACGGCATTCTCGGCGGCGTTGATCTCAGCGCGGATTATCCTGAATTGCCTTCGGCGCTGTTAACCTGCGCGACCGAATTGCGCACCGCAGACGAGATGCAGCATTACGCCACGACGCTGGCGCAGTTGCTCACCGCCAATGCGCAATAAATCGCTCATTTTCATCGGAAGCTACCGTGCAACTGTTAATTCGCTTTTTTATTGAACTCTGCGCCTTGCGCCGTGCGCCGCAAGATTTACCGGCATCGTTGTTTTTGCTGGGGATCACCGCAGCAGCAGATTGGCTGGTCGGCATGTTGGTCGGCATCACGGCGGGCGCGGCGTGGTGGATGAGTCTGTTGCAAGGCGGCATTGAAATTGCCGCGACGCTATTGGCGCTGTACGTCGCGCTGGCGCTGTTCAAGCGTTCCGCCCGATTTCAGCAATCCGCCACTGCGTTATTTGGCAGCAGTGCGTTGCTCGGATTGGCGGCACTGTTGCCGCTAAGTTTCAGCGTAGGTCAGGGGACGTTCACCGATTTGGCACTGATTGGCGCGTTGCTACTGCTGGGTTTGGTGATTTGGGGCATCGTCGTCACTGGGCACATTTTGCGCCACACCTTCGACATCAGCCTTGGTCAAGGCATTCTGATTGGCATTGCGCTGGAAGTTGTCAGCGTGATTGTGGTCACTGGCATCTTCGGTTGATCTCTATTTCATCGCGGTTTTTTTGAGTCCATTCATGCACCTTCATATCCTCGGCATCTGCGGCACCTTCATGGGCGGCATCGCGCTGCTCGCGCGTGCGCTCGGTCATCGCGTCACTGGCTCAGATGCCAACGTTTATCCACCGATGAGCACCCAACTGGAAGCAGCGGGCATTGACCTGACCGAAGGCTACGCTGCCGCGCAACTCGATTCCGCGCCAGATGTGGTGGTGGTTGGAAATGCGATGCGGCGCGGCATTCCGGCAGTGGAATTCATGTTGGATCGCGGGCTGCGTTACTGCTCCGGCCCGCAGTGGTTGCACGACAATTTGCTGCACGATCGCTGGGTGTTAGCGGTCGCCGGCACGCACGGCAAAACCACGACCGCGAGCATGTTGGCGTGGGTGTTAGAAGATGCCGGATTGAATCCCGGGTTTTTAATCGGCGGAATTCCCATTAATTTCGGCGTTTCAGCGCGGCTGGGTTCGACGCCGTTTTTCGTGGTCGAGGCCGACGAATACGACACCGCCTTTTTTGATAAACGTTCCAAATTCGTGCATTACGCGCCGCGCACCTTGATTTTGAACAATTTGGAATTCGATCACGCCGACATTTTCGACGATCTCGCGCAGATTCAACGGCAATTTCATCATCTGGTGCGCACCGTTCCCGGCAGCGGGTTGATCGTGCATCCGGGCGCGGATGCAGCACTGGACACGGTGCTAAAGATGGGTTGTTGGACGCCGTGCGAGCGATTCGGCGCTGGCGGCGAATGGAGAACGGAATTGCTCGCGGCGGATGGTTCAGCGTTTAACGTGTTGATTAACGGCGCAATTGTCGGAACGGTGCGCTGGAATCACACTGGGCTGCATAACATCAACAATGCGCTGGCAGTGCTCGCGGCAGCGCGCATGTCGGCGTGCCGGTTGCGGTGGGGATTGCGGCGCTGGCGCGGTTTCAAGGCGTGAAGCGACGGATGGAATTGTGTGGCGAAATCAACGGTGTGCGCGTGTTCGACGATTTCGCACACCATCCCACGGCAATTGCGACCACGTTGCACGGGCTGCGCCAGCAAGTCGGAACCCAGCGCATCGTGGCGGTGTTGGAACCGCGTCAAATACGATGCGGCTCGGTGTGCATAACGCGGAATTGGCAGCTGCGCTGGCGGATGCAGATCGCGTTTTCGTATTCGCGCCAGCGGATTTGGGCTGGGATGCTGGCGCAGTGTTTGCCGGACTGGGCGAGCGCGTGACGATTTTGCCGGCAATTGACGCCATCGTCGCCAACATTACCGCCGAAACGTGCTCCGGCGATCAAATTTTAGTGATGAGCAACGGCGGTTTTGGCGGCATTCATCAGAAATTATTGGCGGCGCTGAAATCCCCCCCTGCCCCCCTTTTACAAAGGGGGGAGAAAGAAAAGCCCTCCTTGGAAAAAGGGGGGTTGGGGGATTTCAATGATGCGCACCATCACGTCGCACTCACCGGCGCATCCGGCTTGCTACGGTTTGCGTTTGATCGAATGCCTGCTTCGCGCTGAGATTCGCGTTTACCTGTTGATTTCACAGGCAGCGCAGGTCGTGTTGAAATTGGAAGCTGGGCTGGAAATTCCCGCTCGTCCCAGCGAGGCGGAACGTTTTTGCACACGCATTTCGGCGCATCACCGGAGCAATTGCGCGTGTTTGGGCGGCAAGAATGGACTGCGCCGGTCGCCAGCGGCAGCAATCCGGTGGATGCGATGGTGATTTGCCCATGCACGGCGGGAACGCTGGGACGCATTGCCGCCGGGCTTTCTGGTTCGCTGATTGAACGGGCAGCGGATGTGACCTTGAAAGAACGCCGTCCGCTGATTGTGGTGCTGCGCGAAACGCCATTAACCACGATTCATTTGGAAAACATGTTGCGGCTGGCGCAAGCCGGAGCACTGCTGCTGCCCGCGATGCCGGGGTTTTATCACCAGCCGACCAGCATCGACGATCTCGTTGATTTCATGGTGGCGCGGATTTTGGATCAGCTCCGCGTCCCGCATGAATTGATGACGCGCTGGGGCAAATCACTGCCGACCGAATGATGAATATTACCGCAAAATTTGCTATTCCCACGCCCATCAGCGCCATCGCGCCGCTGGGTAACGGTTTGATTAACGAGACGTTTAGCCTCAAAGCGGGCAACCAGCGATTTGTGTTGCAGCGCATCAACGCGACGGTGTTCCCCGCACCAGAACGCATCATGGCGAATTGGCGCGTGCTCGCTGGTCATCTTGCGAAAAACAATGATTGTCGGCTGCGAATTCCGGCGCTGATTCCAACCCACGACGGCAGCGATTTTGTGCGCGATGCAGCGGGAAATTATTGGCGAATGCTTGAATGGATTGAAGATTCCGTCACGCTGCCGCAACTGACCACGACGGCGCAAGCGCGAGAAGTTGGCGCACTGCTCGGACGTTTTCATCGTGCGACGGCGACGCTGCCGTTGGAACAGCTCGCCGTCACGCTGCCCGACTTTCACGCGACGCCGTTGTATTTGCAGCGATTATTAACCGTTGCTGCGAAAAATGATCAAGCGAATCAATGCGATAAAATTCACGCCTGTCTCGAATTTGTCACCGCTCGCCGCAAATTGGCTGCGGTACTCGACACTGCCCAGCGCACTGGACACATTACGCAGCGCGTGACACACGGCGACCCGAAACTCGATAACATCCTGTTTCAACAGAATAAGCAGCAGGCGCTGGCGTTGATTGATTTGGACACTGTGCAACCCGGTCTGCTGCAACACGATCTCGGCGACTGTGTGCGCTCGTGCTGCAACCAAAGTGGCGAAAATGCGGAGGTTTCTCCCCACTTTGAAAAAGGGGGGCTGGGGGGGATTTTCAATTTGGCGATCTGCGCCGACATTCTCGCTGGCTATGCCGAGGAAACCCGCGCTGTGCTCACTGCTGCGACATCGCGTTGATTTACGAAGCAATTCGGCTGCTGCCGTTTGAATTGGGAATGCGGTTTTTAACCGATCATTTGGAAGGCGACCGTTATTTTCGCGTCACGCACACTGGGCAAAATCTCCACCGCGCCCAGCGCCAATTTGCGCTCGTTGCCGACATCGAGCGCCAGCGCCAGCCATTGCAGGCGCTGATTGCCGAACGCTTTATTTCTTGCGCGTCGTGAAATCTTTGAGGCGCTGGCGCTTCTTGATTTGGTGCGGCGTGAGCTTGTTTTTCCGCCCTTCAAACGGATTGGAACTGGTTTTGAATTCCAAGCGCAGCGGCGTTCCTAACAGATTGAGTTCCTTGCGAAACCGATTAATAAGATAACGCCGATAAGTTTCTGGAACCAATTCAGTTTGATTGCCGTGAATAACGATGATCGGCGGATTGCGCCCGCCCTGATGCGCATAACGCAGTTTGATGCGGCGACCGTGCACCAGCGGCGGTTGATGTTCCTGCACCGCACTTTCCAACAACCGCGTTAATACCGGCGTTCCGAGATCGCGGGTCGCGCTGGCAAAAGCGCGTTCCACCTCATCCAGCAGCAGCCCAACGCCGCTGCCATGCAGCGCCGAAATCAAATGCAGTTTGGCAAAATCGAGAAACGCCAACTTCCGCGCAAATTCGCTCTTGATCCGCTCGCGCTCTTCAACCGTCATGCCGTCCCATTTATTGATCGCCACCACCAGCGCCCGTCCGCTTTCGATGATGTGACCCGCCAGCGTTGCATCCTGCTCGCCGATGCCCTGATGCGCGTCAATCACCAAAATCACCACATTCGCAGCCGCTAGCGCCTGCAACGTTTTGATGACACTGAATTTTTCAATTACATCCTGCACTCGCGCTCGCCGCCGCAGGCCCGCCGTGTCAATCAGGGTGTAATGGCGACCGAGCCGTTCAAACGGAATGAAAATGCTGTCGCGGGTCGTGCCCGGCAGATCGCAAGTGACGAGCCGCTCTTCACCCAGCAACCGATTGATTAACGTGGATTTTCCGGCGTTAGGACGACCAATTACCGCCACGCGAATCCCTTCTTCGGGCGCATCAGTCGCGTCGTCATCTTCAGTATCCGGCAATTGCGCAAACACCAGTTCCAGCAGCTCGCGGACGCCGTGTCCCTGCGTCGATGACACCGGATGCGGATCGCCGAGACCGAGCCGATGAAATTCGGCAGTCACCAGCGTGGAGTTAGTGGAATCACTTTTATTGACCACCAGCGTGATGGGTTTGCCCAGCCGCCGCAGCCGTTGAGCAATTTCGAGGTCTTCCGGCGTGCAACCGTCGCGGGCATCGACCAAAAACAGCAGATGATCGGCATCTTCGATGGCGCGTAAAACTTGCCGCTCCATCAGTGCCTCAATACCTTCAGGCGCAGTCCCAATGCCGCCGGTATCGACGATGACGTAGGGTGCGGGGCCGCCTTGACCGACGCCGTATTGCCGATCACGGGTCAAGCCCGGAAAGTCGGCGACCAGCGCGTCACGAGTGCGGGTTAAGCGATTGAATAGCGTTGATTTGCCGACATTCGGACGGCCAATCAGAGTAATCACGGGAAGCATGGGCGTGTGGCTCGGTGGCGAATTAAGAAAAGATAAATCCCCCCAACCCCCCTTTTTCTAAGGGGGGCTTTTCATCTCCCCTTTTTGCAAAGCGGAGCTTTTCGTCTCCCCCCTTTGCAAAAGGGGGGGCGGGGGGGATTTTGGCGACGACATTGCGCCAACGGTCAACGCCGTGAGCGTGCCGTCTTTCGCGTAAACATACAGACGACCATCCACCAGCAGCGGGCGGGCGGTGATGCCATCTTTTTTGGTGATCTGAATCCGCCCGACCAGACGACCGTCGGCTTGATTGAGTACATGCACATAACCTTCTAAATCACCAACTAACAGCCATTGACCCAGCACGGTCGGCGCAGTCAGTTGGCGATAACGCAGCGCATCTTGCTTCCAGCGCCCCGCGCCGGTGTTCAAATCCGCACTCCAGACTTGATCCTGCGAATCGGTGATAAACAAACTGTCATCCGCAGTAGCCAGCCCAGCGTATGCCGACAACTCGCGCCGCCAGCGCACTTCGCCGGTCGCTACATCCACGGCAGCCAAATCGCCATGATAAGAACCAACGTAAATTTGGTGATCGACCAGCAGCGGATCCGCGTCGATGTCAGCGATTCGCGCCAGCTCGGAACGTCCGCTGGGGCGCGAAATCACCACTTCCCACAGCGGCGCTCCGTCGTGGGTATCCAGTTTGACTAGTTTGCCGCCGGAGAGTCCGACCACCACGCCGCTGGGCGTCAAGGTCGGCGTACTGCTGCCGCGCAGCGTCAACACCGGCGCGGGATACGCGACATGCCAGCGTTCTTTACCGGTCGCAGCGTCAATGCCGGTTAGCGTGTCGTCGAGCGTGTGCACCACGATCAAACCATCGCCGGTGAAACGCGGCACGGATAACACTTCGCTGCCGAGCCGACTGCGCCATTGTTCGCGTCCATCTGCTGCGGCAAGCGCCACCAGTTCGCCCTGACTGGTGCCGAGCACGAGGCGATCCGTTTCCAACGCGGGTCCACCGCTGAAACTCAATCCAGTGTCGCGTTGCCACAGGGTTTTGCCGCTGTCGGCGTCCACTGCAACCACGCGCCCAGTGGCATCTGCGACATAAATTCGCCCAGCAGCAAATGCCGGAACCAAATACAGATGTCGTCCTTCAGCGCCTTGCGTCGGACGCACCGACCAGCGCGGCGTGATGGTCACTTCGGCGACGAGTTTGGTCAGTTCGGTGGGCGGCGTCGGATTTTTATCCTGACCGAACCACGGCATTGATTCACAGCCGGTTAACAGCCCGATCAATCCCAGCATTCCGATTCGCATCAGCACCGCGCCCATTTGCCTAACTCCGCGCTGGCGGCAAGTTATCGCGTTTGAGCCGCACCAATGGCGCGAGTCCGCAATCCTGCGCCAGCGCCTGCTCATACGCTGCCCGCGCAGCGGCGAAATCACCGCGCCCGGCAGCGAGATCGCCGCGCACTGCCGCAAATTCACCGGCAAATGCTGGGCTATGATCGTGGGCAGCGATGGTCGCTGCTGCTGCATCGAATTGATTTTCCGCCACTTGAATCCGCGCTAGCCGCAACGCCGCAATGCTGGCAAATGCTGGGTCTGGCGCGTCGGCAATCACTGCCTGCAACGCAGTCATGGCAGCCGCTGCATCGCCCGCTTGATACAGCGCCTTTGCCGTCACCAAGCCGCTTAATTTGGCATAAGTGGTTGATCCGAAATCATCTGTTAATGCTGCTGCCTGCTTGACGATGACCTCGGATTTTTCGGTCGGGGCGCTGCTTAACAGTTGCTCAAATGCGCTCGACGCTTCGCCAGCAACGCGCTGTTGATAATCAATCCATGCTTGCCAGCCGGAAATCGCACCTAAACCCAGCACCGTACCAGCAACGACCGATAAACCATTCTCTTTCCACCATTTTTTAATGGCTTCAACTTTTTCTTCGTCGGTTTCGTAACTCACAACTGCTCTCCCAAAAACGTCGCCAGCGCCTCAAACGTCAATAACTGCTGCTCGCCTTCGTCGCGCAACGGTTTGAGGCTAAACAAGCCCTGTTCCAGTTCTGATTCGCCGAGCACCAGCGCAAACCGCGCTCCACTTTTGTCCGCTTTTTTGAATTGATTCTTGAAATTGCCGCCGCCGCAATGCGTGAGCACGCGCAATCGTGGCACTGCATCGCGCAGCCGTTCCGCCACGATTGGCGCGACCTGCTGCGCTGCTTCGCCGACTGCGACGAGATAAACATCGACCGGCGGCGCGGCGACGTGACCGGCAAGTTCCAGCAATTCCACCAGCCGCTCCAAGCCCATGGCGAAACCCACGGCGGGAACTGATTTGCCACCCAGTTGCTCCACCAGACCGTCATAACGCCCGCCTGCGCACACCGTGCCCTGAGCGCCGAGATTGTCCGTGATCCATTCAAACACCGTGCGGTTGTAATAATCCAACCCGCGCACCAGACGCGGATTGATGCGATAAGTCACGCCCGCTGCATCCAGCCCGTGACAAACGCGCTCGAAATGGCGGCGCGTGTCGTCGCCCAAATAATCCATCAGCGCCGGTGCGCCAGCGACAATCTGCTGGGTGTGCGGATGTTTGGAATCCAGCACCCGCAGCGGATTGGTGGTCAACCGGCGCTGGCTGTCGGCGTCCAGTTGCGCGGCGTGGGCGCTGAGATAGGCGACCAGTTGCGTTCGATACGCTGCGCGTTCGTCTGGATCGCCGAGCGAATTGATTTCTAACCGAAAATCGTTGAGACCGAGCAGCCGCCACAGTCGCGCCGTGAGCAAAATCAATTCCAGATCAATCTCTGGATCAGCCAGCCCGAAAGTCTCCACGCCGATCTGATGAAACTGCCGATAACGTCCGCGCTGCGGGCGTTCGTACCGGAACATCGCGCCGCGATACCACAGCCGCTGCGGTTGCGCCAGCAGCCCGTGTTCAATGGCAGCGCGGACGCAGCTCGCCGTTCCTTCCGGGCGCAAACTCAGACTGTCGCCGTTGCGGTCGTCAAAGCTGTACATCTCTTTTTCAACGATGTCAGTGACTTCGCCGATGGAACGTTTGAACAGCTCGGTCACTTCGACGAGCGGAGTGCGAATTTCAGTGTAGCCGTAGCTGTCGAGCACTCCGCGCACGGTGTCTTCCAATCGCTGCCATAACGCGATTTGCGTCGGCAGGATGTCGTGCATTCCACGAATTGCTTGCAATTGTTTACTCATCGTCGGGAGCTGCCGCTGCGTCAGTAGGCGCTGAAGTGGTGGATAAAAACGTCGCTGGGTCTAACGAAAACCGCGTTGCATTGCCCTGCGCATGTGTCATCACATCAAAAGGTTGACCGCCGACCGTGACTTTAATCGCGTTGGCTTTGCTAATGACGAATTTATACGGCGGCGTTCCGCTTAACACGCGCCGTTCACCCGCTTGTAGTCTGACTCTCAACACTTTTTGTCCATCTGCGCCCGTGACCCGAATTCGTGCTGAACGTACAGCTTCCACCACTACCTCTGGTGGCGCAGTCGTTGCGGCGGCAGTGCTATCAGATGTGGCTGCGACTGGTTCAGCGATGGCGGGCGGTGTGGCAATGCTCGCAGGAATGGCTGCTGGCGTTTCTGCTGGTGGCAACACCGGTGGTGTCGTTGCTGGAACGTTTTCCGGTTCTACTTCAAATGATGGCGCTGAAGTGTCAGTGATGGGCGGTTCCGTTTCTGCGGTTGATGCGCTGAGATTTAACGCAGCAGACTCTTCTATCGTCGGTGCTGGTGGCACAAAGAACACAGTTAAATCAGCACGATAAATCCAACCCAGCGCCAGCGCAGTACCAAGCACACCAGCGCTAATCAGCCACCTTACGAGATGACGTTGATGCGCAAGCGCCGCCGCAGATTTAGGAAATGGCGTTAATTCTGATGATGATAGCGTTGCCGCAGTCGGTTCAGTGGCTGGCGCAGGCGCAATCACCTTTTCCGTAGCAACAGATTCAAACGAGATGGAATTCGCTGGCGCAACCGCAGGCGTCACTTCCGGTGCAGCCGCAATTGTAACAGCGGCGCTGTGTGGCAACGCAGCGTGATAAGCCTGAATAAATGGAACAGAATCAAGATCAAGCAATCGCGCATAGTTACGCAAATAACCGACGACATAGACCGTCGCAGGCAGCACCTCATAACGATCCTGCTCCAGCGCCTCTATCACATCCTTGCGCAGATGTAGCTGGCTGGCGATGCGTTCGATCTCGATGCCACGGGCTTGACGCTGCGCCCGCAACTGCTGGCCGGGACTTCCGACAAGATCGACGCCGGCTGGCGTATCAGCATCGATCATCTGTGATTGATTCATTGATTCCTCTGGAACAAGCTGTTGACAGCTTAATTTTATGGGTGATGCGCATGACTTAATTCACGGTCATGCTTTGACAAAATGATGTGAGATAAACGAAAACGATTGATTTAGCTGGCAGTTGACGGCAGGAAACACTGACAACTTATTTCAATCGTTAACGCCTAATCTTAAGAATTTGGTTTTAATAAAGTGGCGTTAGTTTTATTGGGTTCAGAAAAATTCTTTTGCAGCATTTTTTCATAATCGCTGGCGCGTTTGCGATTGCCTAGCTGACGCTCTACAGTAACACCCAGCGTTAATGCGCTATACGCCGTTGCTGAAGTGCGAATCGTACTTGGCTCGAAATAGCGATCCAGATAGCTTTTTGCCGTTGCGGTATCACCGCGTTTATGCGCAAGTTCGGCTAATTTAACGAGTGCTGGACCGAATGCTGCATTGGCAGTGAGCGCATCACGGTAATAGGTCGTGGCTTTGGTGACATCATTCGCTTGTTCGGCGCATTGACCAGCATTCACCATTGCCACCCAAGGCGTCGTATACATTGGATTTTCAAGTGCTTTTTTGAATTGCGTATCGGCTTCAGCGTAATGCTTCTGGCGGCATTCATAAGCACCATAAGCGTGACGCACATCAGAATTATTAGGCGCAAGTTTAATTGCCCGTTCGTAATGTTTCTGCGCTTCCGCTGCCTGACCAATTTGTTCATATAAAAACGCTGCCCAAACGTGGGCACGCGGATATTTATTATCTGCTTCTAATGCTTGTTGTGCACGGCGAAATGCAACATCAGTTTGACCTCGATTGTAATACTCTTCAGCCATACGGACATAAAGTTCTGCTGGGCTATCTTCCGGGTCTAATCCCAGTGCTTCATCCGTTTTTTGGATATTGTGTTTACTGCCACAAGCGGCGAGCACAACACAGAATCCGCTGATCACAAGATGGCGTTGTAACTGTTTATTCATGATTGCGTCACCGGTAGACCAATACGGCGCGTGCGGTCTTCAACGCGCCCAACCAATTGCCCGCAAGCAGCAGCGATTTCATCGCCTCGAGTTTTACGGGTCATCGCAAAAATTCCCGCGCCAGTCAATCGTAATCGAAAAGCCTCAATGCGTTCCATTGGTGAAGTGCAAAAATCGCTACCTGTAAATGGATTAAACGGAATTAAATTGAGTTTAGACGGTACGCCTTCTAATAAACGAATGAGTTGTTTTGCATGAATTAGGCTGTCATTCACGCCATCAAGCATGACGTATTCCCAAGTAATTTTACGGCGCTTGTCATGGCCAATATAGGCTTTACACGCTGGAATCAATTCAGCCAGCGGGTATTTTTGATTGATCGGAACCAATTGATCACGCAGCGCATCATTCGGTGCGTGGAGCGACACCGCCAGCGAGACATCACTGACTGCGCGGAGCCGGTAAATGTTTGGGACAATGCCGGAAGTGCTGAGGGTAACGCGCTGTTTAGCAAGCATATATGCCAAATCATCCTGCATGATATCCATCGCTTTCACCACTGCATCAAAGTTCGCCAGTGGTTCGCCCATGCCCATCATCACAACATTGGTCGGCGGTTGCGCCAGCTCGCGGGCGGCGTGCCAAACCTGTCCGATGATTTCGCTGACGGTCAAATTGCGGTTAAAACCCTGCCGCGCTGTCGCACAAAACGCACATTCCAACGCGCAGCCGACCTGCGAGGACACGCAAATCGTGCGGCGTTTTCCTTCAGGAATGCACACGGTTTCAATGCGTTGCCCGTCATGCAGCGCCATCACCCATTTAATGGTGCCATCGGCAGACGGATGCGTGGCGACAATGCGCGGCAATTCCACGCGCACCGTGTCGCGCAGTCGGTCGCGCAAGGCTTTGGGCAGGTCGGTCATGGCATCGAAATCAGTGATGCCATGTTTGTGCAACCATTTGAAAAGATTGCGTCCATGAAACGTTTTGACGCCCATTTCCACAGCCAGCGCCTCGCACTCGGCAAGGCTGAGATCAAACAAATTGGCGCGGGTATCGCTCATGGATGGCTGGAGCATCAGCGGGTGCGTGGGCACACGCCTTCCGGGAAAAAGAAGGCGATTTCGATTTCCGCAGTTTCGGGAGCGTCGGAACCATGCGCCGCATTTTCGGTGAAAGAATCAGCAAAATCAGCGCGAATCGTGCCGGGCGCAGCGTTGGCGGGATTGGTTGCACCCATGATGTCACGGTTTTTGGCAACAGCATCATCGCCTTCTAATACCTGCACCATGACTGGGCCCGAAGTCATAAAACCAACCAATTCTTCAAAAAATGGCTTGCCTTGATGAATAGCATAAAACGCTGACGCCTGTTCACGGCTCAGATGCAGCATCCGCGCTGCCACGACGTGCAATCCAGCGGCTTCAAAGCGACCGAGAATGGCACCGATAGCATTTTTAGCGACGGCATTGGGTTTGATAATTGATAGGGTGCGTTCGGTGGTCATTTCGATAAATTCCGCGATGAGACGTTGAAATAGCGTGGAAGTGTCGGGATTCGACAGGGATTTACTCAAGCTGGTGCATTGTGTTTACCAGTCAAGCGAGCCGCTAAGTTTAGCGGTATCGGTTGATCTGAGGCAATGCTGATGCGTGGAGCTAAACAGAGAACGGGGTGAAATGTGCGCAGAATAAGACTTTATTTCCTTATTTATAAGCAGCAATCGTAGGTTAGGTTGACGCAGTCAACCCAACTGCAAAGCATGAAAACCTGCGCTTGTGCGATAACGATGCAATTCAATTGCAGTGATGTTGGCGTAAGTTGTTGGGTTGCCAACAGCGGCAACCAAATCGACTATTTTATTCCAGAGTATTATATTAATGACACCCGAACAATTTATTGCCAAATGGCAAATCTCCACCTTGAAAGAAAGCTCTGGATCGCAGGAGCATTTTATTGATTTGTGTCGATTATTAAATGAGCCAACGCCAGCGGAAATTGATCCAGTTGGCGCGTGTTATTGCTTTGAACGCGGAGCGAAAAAAACCACGGGCAGCGATGGCTGGGCGGATGTGTGGAAACGCAATTGCTTTGGCTGGGAATACAAAGGCAAACGCAAAAACTTGAATGAAGCCTTTGTCCAACTGCATCGCTACGCTCCCGCATTAGAAAATCCGCCGTTGTTAATTGTTTCCGATATGGAACGGATTATTATTCATACCGCATTTAATGGGACGGTTTCTAAAGAACATGTGTTGCAGTTGGATGATTTACGCATTCCCGCCAGATTGCAATTATTAAAATGGGCATTTTCTGAACCGGAGCGTTTGCGCCCCACGCTCACCACAGCGGCATTAACGGAAGATGCAGCGCGACAATTTGGTCAATTGGCACAAACATTATGTGAACGTGGTCACGATACCCAACAGGTCGCGCATTTTTGCCAGCAAATGCTGTTTTGTTTTTTCGCTGAAGATATTGGTTTATTGCCAAATAAACTGTTTAGTGAATTATTGAAAAACGGGCAGAAGCGTTTGGAACATTTGCCGCAAACGCTCACCAATTTATTTAATACAATGGCAACTGGTGGATTCTTTGGGAATGATCCGGTTGATTGGTTTAATAGCGGGTTATTTGATGCTGCTGCGCCGTTGCCATTAACCGGAACTGATGTGCAAAAATTGCGGAAATTGGCGGAGTTGAATTGGTCAGCGATTGAACCCAGTATTTTCGGCACGTTATTTGAGCGCGGATTGGATCCAAATCAACGTGAACAACTCGGTGCGCATTACACTGATCCGGCATCCATTATGCGGCTGGTCAATCCGGTGGTGCTTGATCCATTGCGCGAAGAATGGGCTGCTGCAAAATTAACCATTCATCAATTGCTTGAAAAAAGCACTCAGCAGCAGCAGGAAGCCGATGAATTAAGCAAAAGTCAGGTCACAACAAAAGCAAAAAAGGCAGCAGAAAAGGCTTTGAAAGCGGCACTGTCTTTTAACACTAAAACACAAAATCAAATTGAAAACATTTTTCGGGATTTTTTCAATCGGCTGCAAAATTTCCGCGTCCTTGATCCTGCTTGCGGTTCGGGAAACTTTTTATTATTGGCATTGCGCGGATTGAAAAATTTGGAACACGAGGTGATTTTAGAATCTGAGCGTTTAGGATTGCCGCGCAGCTTTATAGCGGTCGGACCAGAAAATGTGCTGGGCATTGAATTAAATTCCTATGCAGCAGAATTGGCGCGAGTGACGGTGTGGATTGGTGAAATTCAATGGATGTTGAATCACGGTTTTTCATTGGCAAAAAATCCAATTTTGAAAACAATTCATATCATTGACCAACGTGATGCAGTGGTGAATGCAGACGGCAGCGAACCGAATTGGCCAGCCGCTGATGTGATTGTCGGTAATCCGCCGTTTTTAGGTGGAAGTAAAAAGCGCAGTATATTGGGTGATGATTATTTTACGGCATTGGAAACGATTTATTCTGGACGCATTCCCGCAGGTGCGGATTTGGTGACGTATTGGTTTGAAAAGGCGCGAATGCAAATTGAAATGGGAAAATCTAACGCTGCTGGTTTGGTGTCAACCAATTCAATTCGTGGCGGCGCAAATCGTCAGGTATTGGAGCGCATTTGTGAGACGACGACTATTTTTAATGCGTGGTCAGATGAGCCGTGGATTAACAGCGGCGCAGCAGTGCGCGTCAGTTTGATTTGCTTTGGGAATACGAAATTAAAGCCAGTTTTGAATAATGCAGAAGTTGCAGCAATTTATGCAGATTTGACGGCTGGTAATAATGAAGTGACATCGGATTTAACTACAGCAAAGTCGTTAGTTGAAAATGCTGGCGCAAGTTTTCAGGGATCGCAAAAAATCGGCGCTTTTGATATTTCAGGTGATTTGGCGCGGGAATGGTTGACGTTACCTAATCCGCACGGAAAACCAAATAGCAATGTATTAAAACCGAGCTGGAATGGATTAGATGTTACGCGCCGCCCGCGTGATGGTTGGATTATTGATTTCGGCGTGAAAATGCCAGAAATGGAAGCAGCTTTTTATGAAGTGCCGTTTGATTATGTCGTGACACATGTCAAACCTGAGCGCATTAAAAATAATCGTGCAGTGCGTGCAAAATACTGGTGGCGTCACGGTGATCCACAACCAGCGATGCGCAGTGCATTAAAAGATTTGCCGCGTTATATTGCTACATCTGAAGTAGCCAAACATCGTATTTTTTCTTGGCTTAATGCTGCTATTTTACCAGATAAAAGATTGATTATTATCGCTCGTGCCGATGATGTTATTTTTGGTATTTTGAATTCCCATTTCCATGAAATATGGGCATTGCGAACAGGAGCTAGTTTAGGATTAACGCCATGTTATAGACCAAGCATCACATTTGAAACCTTTCCATTTCCAATGGGTTTAACGCCAGCGGATACGAACGGCGCAATTGAAACTTTAGACAGCGGCGCAATTATTCCGACGGTTGCAGCAGAATATCGAGATCATGCAATCGCTATTGCGGAGGCAGCATTTCAACTCAATCAATTGCGTGAGAATTGGTTAAATCCGCCAGAATGGATTGAACGCCAGCCGGAAATTGTCGCTGGCTATCCTGAACGCATCATTGCTAAACCCGCATTTGCTGCGCAATTAAAACAGCGCACTCTGACCAACTTGTATAATAAGCGCCCAGCGTGGTTGGTGAATGCGCATGTCAAATTAGATCAGGCAGTCGCCGCAGCTTATGGCTGGGAAAATAACGCAGCGGAATTGAATGAAGCAGAGATTTTGCAGCGATTATTAGCGTTGAATCTGGCGCGGGGAAAAGCAGATTGATTTAGTAGTTGACATTGGTTTGTTGGCGTGTTTTGCTATGTCCCAAGAGGAGTCAAAACCTCGTACAGGCGGAAACGCCCCCGATAGACAGGCGGTATTTTTTTGCCCGCACTATTTATAATAGTAATCCGTCGGGAGCGGTGGTGAATAACTGAATAATCAGGAATAACTACGCGGTGCCTGTAGCCGTTTTGATCCTCCCGACTGCCTCGAATCTAATTCGAGGCTTTACATCAAAGCAAATACAGAGGTCTCCATAATGAAAACTTGCAACACTCTTTCCGCATTACCACTCACCATGACTTCCCGCGAGATCGCTGATCTTGTTGAAAAGCGCCACGACAACGTTAAGCGTACCATCGAGACGCTCGCTGAACGCGGCACTATCCGGCTTCCTCAAATTGAGGTTTTCGAGGAAATCAACAACTTAGGGTTTTCAGTTAAGCGCGAGATGTACGTTTTCACTCACGCCCACAAGCGCGACACTTTCATTGTAGTTGCCCAGCTTTCACCAGAGTTCACCGCTAAATTGGTAGACCGCTGGCAAGAACTTGAAGCCGCTGCTGCATCAACTCTGCAACAACCATCCATTCAATCTTATGCTTATACGTTGCCTTATCAGCCAATTATTGAGATTCAGATTATTGAATCTGCTGCTCGCACATTGCGCATATCAGATACCAGCGTGATTCGGATGTATGCTGAGGTTTGTAAAAACAAAGAAATCAATTCTGCTTTTCTACCGGATTATGTCGATGAACCACTGGTCAGAGCGATCACGCCGCTATTGAAAGGGATCGGACATCCACTCGCGCAGCACGTTGCCAAGACGGTCAATCCCGCATTGGAAGCAATGGGCATTCTGGAACATCTTTCCCGCAAGAGCACCGGCAACAAGATTAAATGGTTCTGGAGTTTGACCGAGGAGGGTTTGAAATACGGGCGCAATGAAACCAGTCCGAATAATCCCCGCGAGACGCAGCCGCTGTTTTTCGTGGAGCGTTTTCCTGAGTTATTAGCGCGATTGGATGCGTATATCAATCCACAATCCTTGCCGCTTTAAATCCCCCAACCCCCCTTTTTCAAAGGGGGTTTTTTCTGATGGGATTTTTTGAATAAACGCAGACACAAAAAAAGCCCCGCATTCACGGGGCTTTTTTAAGCGCACTGCGCGAGGCAATTATTGATTGTCGGGGGTGAATAAATTGCTGTTATAAATGGTAACGACCGTATCGTTATTCAGTCGTCACCATTAAGATAACTATGCTTTCAGCAATCGAGTTCTAAAGCCAATCATGCCGGCTGCTAATAACAACAGTGTGCCGGGTACTGGGACTTCGCCAGTTAATGTGAACGTGTAAGTGCTTATCTTGCCATTAACCACTGCCACTGGAGTTTCTGGCAAAGTCATTGAAAGGATGCCACCGCCAGCAAAGGTTACTTTGAATACGGAGTTTGCTGCACTGCCGTTGTTAAAAAGGACAGTGTTAAATGCTTCCCACTGGTTAAAGAGTGAATCAGAATCAATATCAACTGCAAATAGATACGCTTCTGTGCGATTAAATCCGCTGAACGACAAACTAATGTTGTCAACTCGGTCAGTGCTTCCGCTGTTTAGCGTTATGGTCTTGTTGCCGCTCGTTGGATAAGTACTATCCTTGTTATCAAAATGCCGAGTAGTGTCTCCAATCGTGAAATCAAAACCAATAATATCAAGACTGGAACTCGCTAGATTGGATAGCGTCCACCCAGAAACATTTAAGGTGTGACCGGTAATACCGACCTCAGAGCTACCAGTAATCTCAAGTTGAGCACTCACCGGATAAGCCTGAGCAGTTCCAAACACTGCAAGCGTTAATCCCAATCCGAGCAACGATTTGGTCATGTTATTGAACATCTGATACCTCTTTAGTTGACTAGCCAAAATGCGCCATGAATACAAGCGCAGAACTTTAAGCAAAAATAATTCCAAAGATAAATTTTAATCTTAAATCAAGGCGATATGTTTTTATCCGTTTCCAAAAATAACCGTGTGTTCGCCGCTTTGTAAAAAAACTCGACAGTTATTCGCTGGTTTCAGACGTGATTGCAGATTGTCTTTGAAACTGCATTGTAAAAAAAGCTGATAGGCATCGCTGAAGTGCAAAGTACAGACACAAAAAAAGCCCCGCATTCACGGGGCTTTTCATTTCAATTGATCGACGTGATGCAGTAGTGAGTGCGAATGGTTATTGACCGCAACCGACCCGTTTAATTAAGCCGCTTGACGCCGCCGCGCTGCGCCCAAACCAGCAAAACCAATACCAAGTAGGGTGAGGGCAGTGGGTTCGGGTATTGCGTTGTCTGGAGTATTGGTGGTGTTAGCTGCAACTACTGTTTGCCCAGTATTGAAGCTGCCAAACGTTGATGCGCCACTGCTCGCCCAAATGAAGTCACTGTATTGATTGCCGGTTCCGGTTAATTGCAGTGAATGACCTACTGGTGTTGCATTCGATTCAGAAACATCGATGTTGGTGCTGGGCAAACCATTGGCTGAACCACCGACCGCCGTGAAAGAACCTTCATAGCTGAGAAATTGCACAACTGTATTCAAATTATTCACCAGCGCAATGCCGTCAGGAGCGCCATTTTGAATTCCGTCTTGTGGGTAATTAAATACTAGTGTACCAAAGCCACTGTTATTTTGATTACCAAATGTACCCAAAAGCAATTTCGTGCTATTTATGTCATACAGTTCGCTATCAGCTCCATTATAAAGCACCAATGACCAACCCGTGAGATCAGTACCGGCAGTGCCAAATAATTCGATGGCCTCGCCCGTATCAGTACTTATGTTGTCATAATGAATTTCGTTGATAAAAACGATAGGGCTGGCAAAAACAATAGGTGTTGCGATGAATAACAACATCGCCAAGTATTTTTTACGCATCGAAGAATTCCTTCTTTGTTAGGCGTTATGCAGTTGAAAGTGAGGTCGTTGATTTATGAAAACGCGATTGTGCACTGCACAAACCAAATGTCAATGAAATGAGACATTTAGGAATCCAACTGCGCAACGCCTATCCGTTTAATTTCATTAACTAACAGAGTGAAAACGAAAACACGCCTATCTAAAGCAAAAATAATTCCAAAGATAAATTTTGATCTTAAATCAAGGCGATATGTTTTTATCCGTTTCCAAAAATAACCGTGTGTTCGCCGCTTTGTAAAAAAACTCGACAGCTATTCGCTTGTTTCAAGTGTTGTTGTGGATAGTCTTGGAGATGGAGTTGTAAAAAAAGTTGACAGCAGGCGTTCCATTTTGCCGCACATTCAGTTGCGACAACGGTCGGCATTGAATGTACAGACACAAAAAAGCCCCGCATTCACGGGGCTTTTTTCATTCACAAGCGCAGTGCGCTGGGCAACTACATCATTCCGCTCATTCCACCCATGCCGCCCATGCCACCCATATCACCGCCAGCCATTGGCGCATCATCCTTTGGCTCTTCGGCAATCATCGCCTCGGTGGTAATCATCAGACCGGCAACCGAAGCCGCGTTTTGCAGCGCCGAGCGTGTGACTTTGGTCGGATCCAAAATGCCCATCGCTACCATGTCGCCGTATTCGCCATTGGCTGCGTTGTAGCCAAAATTGCCAGAACCTTCAACGACTTTGTGCAGAATGACCGACGGCTCTTCGCCAGCGTTGGCGACGATTTGACGCAGCGGCTCTTCCATCGCCCGACATGCGATCTTGATGCCTACATCTTGATCGTGATTCGCACCAGTCAAGCTCTTGACTGCTGCCTGAGCGCGAACCAATGCGACGCCGCCGCCGGGGACGATGCCTTCTTCAACCGCAGCACGAGTCGCATGAAGCGCATCTTCAACCCGCGCCTTCTTCTCTTTCATTTCCATTTCAGTCGCTGCGCCGACCTTAATGACGGCCACGCCGCCAGCCAGCTTCGCCAACCGTTCCTGCAACTTCTCGCGGTCGTAATCGGAACTGGTTTCCTCAACCTGAGCGCGAATCTGCTCGCAACGTGCCTTGATGTCGATCTCAGAACCGGAGCCATCAATGATGGTGGTTTCATCCTTGGCAACCTGAACGCGCTTGGCCGTACCCAGCTCGTTAATGGTCGCTTTCTCAAGGGACAGCCCAACTTCCTCAGCAATCACGGTCGCGCCAGTCAGCACTGCGATGTCCTGCAACATCGCTTTGCGGCGATCACCGAAACCGGGAGCCTTGACTGCGCAGACTTTCACAATGCCGCGCAGCGTGTTAACGACCAACGTTGCCAGCGCCTCGCCTTCGACATCTTCAGCGACGATCAGCAGCGGACGACCCGCTTTGGCGACTGCTTCCAGCACTGGCAGCAATTCGCGGATGTTGGAAATCTTCTTGTCGTGCAACAAGATATACGGATTATCCAGCTCGGCGCTCTGGCTCTGCTGATTGTTAATGAAGTAGGGCGACAAATAGCCGCGATCAAACTGCATCCCTTCAACTACATCCAATTCGTTGTTCAGCGAAGTGCCATCTTCAACGGTGATGACGCCTTCCTTACCGACCTTTTCCATCGCCTCAGCAATGATGTTGCCGATGGATTCATCGGAATTGGCGGAAATCGTGCCGACCTGCGCGATTTCCTTGTTATTCGTGCAAGGCTTGGAAATGGTCTTGAGTTCAGCGACTGCTGCTTCAACGGCTTTATCCATGCCGCGCTTCAAATCCATTGGATTCATGCCGGCAGCAACGGCTTTCAAACCTTCACGCACCATCGCCTGCGCCAGCACCGTTGCAGTGGTCGTACCGTCGCCAGCGATGTCAGAAGTTTTGGACGCAACTTCCTTGACCATCTGTGCGCCCATGTTCTCGAACTTGTCTCTCAGCTCGATTTCTTTGGCGACCGAAACGCCGTCCTTGGTCACGGTCGGAGCACCGTAGGATTTTTCCAACACCACGTTGCGACCTTTTGGACCGAGCGTCACCTTGACCGCATTGGCCAAAATGTTCACGCCTTCCATCATGCGGGCACGGGCATCACCACCAAACTTCACGTCTTTTGCGCTCATCGTTTACATTCCTGAAAAGTTAATTAGAAAGTTGAATTGACTGAAAAAAACACTGGAGCGGAGGTTTAGCCCTCAACGACACCCATGATGTCTTCTTCGCGCATCACCAAAAAGTCTTTGCCGTCGATCTTGACTTCCGTGCCGGAATACTTGCCAAACAACACGCGGTCGCCGACTTTGACATCCAGCGGACGCACTGTGCCGTTCTCCAAAATCTTGCCGTTGCCAGCAGCGATGACTTCGCCTTGAATCGGCTTCTCGGTTGCGGAATCGGGAATCACGATC
Source organism: Chromatium okenii (assembly GCF_002958735.1). Lineage (GTDB taxonomy): Bacteria > Pseudomonadota > Gammaproteobacteria > Chromatiales > Chromatiaceae > Chromatium > Chromatium okenii_A. Next base: position 257,068 of record NZ_PPGH01000037.1, read on the forward strand.
CCACCAGCAGTGGTGCGTTCCTCATCCATGCGGCGGATAACTACGCGGTCGTGCAGAGGACGAATCGTCATAAAACAGTGCTCCTGATTAGATTTGAAAGTGAAAATGAGGGTGCTGTTAGCACTCACCGATAACGAGTGCCAATAGTAGGGGCAAATCCTCGAGTGTCAAGCCTTGGATCAAACTGTGCCATGCCACTGATTGATACCCATTGTCATTTAGATGTTGCCGTGTTTGACGCAGATCGCACTGCCGTCATGCAGCGCAGCGCGGCAGCGGGCGTGACCGATATTGTCGTGCCGGGCATTAGCGCCGCTGGCTGGGCAAAACTGCTGGCGCTGTGCGCTGACGCAAAAATGAATCGACCAATGCTGCATCCCGCACTCGGTTTGCACCCGCTATTTTTAGCGCAACATCAGCCAGTTGATCTCGCCGCACTCGCCCGCGCCGTGCGCCAGCAACCGCTCATCGCCATCGGAGAAATTGGTTTGGATTTCTATAACGCAGACTGCGATCCGCCGCGCCAGCAAGCGTTATTTGCTGCGCAATTAGCCATCGCGCAGGAGGCGAATTTGCCAGTGCTGCTGCATGTGCGCCGCGCCCACGATGCAGCTTTATTGACATTGCGGCGGTTTCCACAGGTGACTGGCATCGTTCATGCGTTCAACGGCAGCCCGCAGCAGGCAGCGCACTATCTGGCGCGGGGTTTCAAACTCGGTTTTGGCGGAGCGTTGACGTTTGAACGCGCCAGCAAATTGCGCCGACTTGCTGCCGAATTGCCGCTGGATGCCCTCGTGTTAGAAACCGATGCCCCCGATATGGCTGGTGCTGCACATCGCGGCGAACGCAACAGCCCGGAATATCTGCCGGAAGTGCTCGCCACGCTCGCCGCACTCCGCCACACCGATGCAGCGACACTCGCCGCTGCGACGACCGCCAACGCTCGCGCCGTATTGCATTTGCCATGACCAACCACGAACCACTTTATGAACGCACCCGCATTCTTGTCGGCGACGCCGGCATTGAACGCCTGCGCAGCAGTCGCGTACTTATCGCCGGATTAGGCGGAGTGGGCGCATTTGCTGCCGAGGCACTCGCCCGTGCCGGCGTGGGCGCGTTGACGCTCGCCGATCACGATCACGTTGCTGCCTCAAATCTCAACCGCCAACTGGTCGCGCTCCATTCGACGCTGGCGCAGCGCAAAACTGCGGTCATGGCCGAGCGCATCGTTGACATCAATCCGGCTTGTCAGGTAACGCGAATTGACGAATTTCTCGCGGCTGGCGACATAGAAAATCTGTTAATTCCCAATCACTTCGATCACATCATCGACGCAATTGATAGCCTGAATAGCAAGCTGGCGCTGTTGGAAACTGCGTTGCAGCGCGGCATTCCGATTGTCAGCAGCATGGGCGCGGGCGGGCGGCTTGATCCAACGCGGGTGCGGGTCGGCGATATTGCGGAAACGCGCATTTGCCCACTGGCGCGGGAAGTGCGGCAACGGCTGCGGCGACGCGGAATCACCGCCGGTTTAACCGTTGTTTGGTCGGATGAACAACCGCATCCCGCGCAGCCGCCGGAGGAGACTGGGCGCGGACGACCGCGAGCTGTGAATGGCAGCATTAGTTATTTGCCGTCGCTATTCGGTTTAATGCTGGCGGGAATTACGGTGCAACGGTTATTAACAACGGCTTAATAACGATGAAAAGGTGCGCTAATTTCTGCCCATTGTTGTTCATCAGCGCAGAGCCGTTGCTCGAAATCTTCTGGCAACGCAGCGGAATCATCCACCCATTCACGGAAAAAACTGCTGCCGGTCAATAAATCAATCGCCAGCCGCTCAGTTTCGTATTCATACGCGAATTGTCGCCACAGTGGATAATCAGGATATTCCCAGCGCAGACATTTGAAAAACAGCGCCATCAAGCGATACGGACGGAATTGATAATGTTGATACGCAGCAGTATCGGTGTGCAATTGAAACCCAGCGCAAAGTTGACCTGCATGTTTATGAAATGTCGGCTCAAACCAGCAAGGACGAATCAACACACCATTAAGCCAATTCGGGCATTCGCGCTGCATTCGCGCTAATATCTGCGTCATATCAAGATCGGGTGCGCCAACGATTTCCAACGCAACCGTCGTTCCGCGTCCTTCCGATAACGTCGTTCCTTCTAATAACACGGTTCCGGGAAAACATCGCGCCATGTTCAAACTTGACGCATTCGGACTGGGATTCACCCACGGCAATTGATTAACCGGCCAACCAAAACCGGGCGCTGCATTTGGCTGATAATTTTCCATTTCAATAATATGTAAATCAATATCCAGTTTCTGCGAGTTCACAAACCATCGCGCCAATTCACCAAATGTTAAACCGTGACGCATCAGCAACGGTCCAGCACCGACAAAACTTTCCCAACCTAATTCTAAAATTGTGCCTTCCAGCGGTCGCCCAATTGGATTGGGACGATCTAAAACCCATACCGTTTTACTGTGCGCAGCGCAGGCTTCGAGGAGATAAATTAGCGTGGTCACATAGGTATAAATTCGCGTCCCAATATCCTGTAAATCAATGAGCAACACATCAAAACAATCGAGCATTGCGGGCGTCGGTTCGCGCACCGTTCCATAAAGACTAAACACCGGAATACCGTGATGCACATCAATTGCATCTGGCGTCTCAATCATATTGTCTTGTTTATCACCGCGCATTCCGTGTTGCGGTCCAAATGCAGCGACGATATTCAATTCATTCAGCGCCATTAACGCATCCAAACTGTGCTGACCTGCTGCGGTGAATGACGCTGGATGTCCCAATAATGCGACGCGCCGCCCATGCAATGGCTGGCGCAGTGTTGGGTTAATTAAAAGACGATCAATACCAAGCATTATCATTATTCATTTCCAGTGTTTCGGATTCACCAATTAAACCGTCAAGTAATGCGACTGCCTTAACAAACCGATACATTTCTAAATGCCCTTTGAGCGCGGCAAGCACTGGCGCGGATAATCCTGCTGCACACTGCAACTGTTTTTCACGCAAAAAATCCTCCGCAGTTGGATCGTGTTCACGCGCAAGACGACGCAATTCAAGCAATATGGATTTGAATTCAGGATCATTTACCGCTACAACTTCTAGCGGCATTGCAGGTGCACGATTCAATACCATTTCCGGTACTAATTTGGGTGATAAGGCTGACCTTTCTGCAATACCAAACCAAGCATTAAAAGAAAAGGTGCTGCCAATACCGTATCGACTTTCAACGCTGATTTCACCGCCCATCATGCTAACCAAATGCCGACAAATAGATAATCCTAATCCAGTGCCACCATAACGACGTGTAATTGAACTATCTGCTTGGGTAAATCGCTGAAACAATAGACTCGTTTGTTCTTTCTTCAACCCATGCCGGTATCACGCACCCGAAATTCGATATGCACTCGATCTGCTGTTTCATTCAATTTACGAATCACAATTTCAATGCTGCCTGATTCAGTAAATTTAACCGCATTGCTACTGAGATTGGTCAAAATTTGCTCCAAACGCAACGGATCGCCAATTAACACCCGTGGCAAATCCGATGCTCGCATAATTTGTAACCCCAAGCCTTTAATTTCTGCTGAGTGACCAATTACTGCCACCACCTGATTAACAACCGTATCTAAATCAAAATTGTTTTTCTCTAATATCAAACGCCCGGCTTCAATTTTGGCAAAATCCAATAAATCATTAAGCAACATTAACAATGATTTTGATGCTGCGTGAGCACGCTCTAAATAATCGCGTTGTTCATTATTGAGGGCAGTTGCTAAACAAAGATGAAGCATTCCTAAAACAGCATTCATCGGAGTGCGAATTTCATGGCTCATCGTGGCTAAAAACTCGCTTTTTGCGCGATTGGCTTTTTCTGCTTTCTCTTGTGCCTGCTGTAGCTGTATCACGGCAGCACGTTGTTCAGTTAAATCAACAAATACGACTAAATAACGTTTACCCAATGTGGTTGCATGAATTTGAAAAGTTCGCGCTTGACCGTCGCGGCAGTTCACATGCACTTCCATTGGTTCAATACTGCCACCGCAGCAGCTCGCATTTTTAATACGGATATACCACTGCGCCAGCATTTCGGCGCGATACGCTGAATCTGTATTTGCCAACAACCACCAATGCGTCATATCGGGGATTTCTGCGATAGAATATCCAATCAACTCAGAAAAGCGTTGGTTAATCATCACAATACGCTCTTCTAAATCTTCAGCAACCAACATTGCAATTGGCGACCGCTCAATTAAAATCTGCATTTCGGTTTGTGTTGCGCGTAATAACGCATCACTGCGGATCAATACTTGCTCTGCCCGCTGACGTTTTTGCACTTCTCGTGTTAATGTCCAATTCCAATACAAAATCAGAACTAAAACTAAAACTGAACCACCGATTACTTGCCATAATAAGGTGTAATCAATATGCGGCGACGGTGATGTTTGCATCCAACGACTTTGAATACTATCACGCTCTCGCATCGAAATTGTCGCAATTGCGCGATCTAAAATACTCGCCAATTGTGGCCAATCTTGACGCACTGCCATTCCTAATGACATCTCATAAGGCGTAGTACCGGCCATGCGAATCTGTACCAACCCTTCGCGGCTTAGGGTATAGCTTGTGGTCACTAAACTATCAACAAACGCATCTATTTTTCGCGCATCTAGTGCCTGCAATGCTTGCTGCATGTCTGTAAAAGGCAGCAGTGTGATTTTGGAATGATCTTTTTGTAACCAATTCGCAATCGCATGATTTTCAATCACCGCGACCCGCTTGTTAGAAAGCGCATCAAGATTGCCATAAAAAGGGGCATTGATGGGCGCAAAGATAGCTACAGGAAAACTCAAATAAGGTGCAGTAAAATGAAATTGTTGTGAGCGTTCTAATGTTTGAGCGATTGCCGGCAGCAGATCAATTTGACCGCTCTCAAGTTGGCGCAAACTTTCTGTCCAATTGGGCAAATTAACTGGCTCAAAGTGCACGCCAATCAATGCGGAGATATGATCCAAATAATCAGGGCTAATCCCATTAGGCTGATTATCATGATTGATGTATTGAATTGGCGCCCAGTCAGGATTAACGGCATAACGAATCGTTGAATGTTTCGATAGCCAAATACGTTCATCGGAACTTAAATTAATGGTGTTTTCAGTGATATTCGGTGATATCCAACGGCTTAAAATATGTTGCATTTCTTGCGGCGAAATCGCCGCCATTGCCTTGTTCATTAAACTATGTAGTTCAGGGTATTCACGGCGAATTGAATAACAAAGATCAATGTTACTATTGGGAACAGGAAAGGCTGCTTGGATATTAGGCACTAATTGTTTGCGTAGTGCTGGCAACATCGCTAAACCAGAAATAATGGCGTCAATTTTATTGTTTAATAATTGACCTATCAGTGCCTGATAGTTATCTTCAAGCGTGATAATCCCTGGTCATTTTGCTAAAATTTTTTTATCTGACAAATTGTCACGTAACAACCCAACTTTTTTACCAACAAGATCGCTCATTTTATGCAGGGATGGCTTCTGATCGTTGCGAGTAAAAATATAACGGGTTGCACCGTAAAGACTATTCGTGAATAAAAACGTCGAAGCACGTTCAGGATGCGCAACAGAAAGCGCCAACCCATATAAATCACCCTGTTCTGCCCGCGCTACCATATCAGTCCAATCGCCTAATTCAAGACGAATATGCGCACCAGTTAATGCGTTAATACGGGATAGTAAATCGGGTTCGATGCCAACAATGCCATTTTGTGTCATTTGTACATTCGGCGTCCATTGACGATCTGTTCCCAATACGATGTCAGGATGCGCGATGATCCAAGCACGTTCAGCAGCGGTTAATACTACCGTTGGTTCGGCGTTATTGAACGATGAATTACTTAGCCAGCGATTATTAATCTGAGCACGTTCTTCAGGCGTGATGGCAGCTAATGCCTTGTTAATAATTACGATCAATTCTGGCCAATCTTTACGAATTGCAATAGATACTTCCTTATGCTCGCCTTCCAGTAATCCGCCAATTTTGAATGCTAGACTAGTATTATTTTTGCGCCACCATTCCAACGTATTTTCCGCTAATAACAAATCGACATTATTATCTACCAAGGCTACAGCTAAAGCGAGATTATCATCGAATTCATTCACCTGAATCGACGGATACTGTTGTAGTATAAACCGAATATGTTGATTGCCTTTCATAATACCAACTCGTTTTCCTACGAGATCAATTAGCGTCGTCTTCTTTAAGGTGTCATCTTGGCGAATATAAAAATAGTAATATGTGTTTAAATAAATAGTCGTTAATGTCAGCGCAGTATCCCAATATGGGTTTGCTGCGGCAGCGGCTAATCCATCGATTTCATGGCGTATTGCACGCTCGCCGATAACCTGCAACGATGATCCTACATCTAACCGAATTTTAGTGTTCAAATAGTGATTAATAAGTTCTAAATAATCTACTACTATACCGGATAAACTACCATTGGCAGCACGAATTAATGCAGGTGGAAACTGATCCGACATGCCTAACACGATGTCGGGATGCGCGATTAACCAATTACGTTCAGCGGTACTCAATAAAACTTTTGGTGCATTGGGTGTAGAAGAATTTGATGCAGAAGAATCCGCCGCCATGCCGTACTGCCCGTACAGTAACAACCAGCAATACAACATTAAGCAAAAAAAACGCCTTAACCTTTCATTAAAAAATGAAAATATTAAAATAGAATTGAGTTGTGAAATGAATAACATTGCTTAACCCAAAGGAATGTGTAGCCAAACCTGAGTGCTATGCTCAATATCTGATGTTTCCATTCCAATCTTAAAACCCATAGCATCTGCCATCAATTTGGCCGAATAAGTACCCAAACCAGTGCCACCTTGTTTACCGTAAGTTTTATATTTCTCAAAAAAATCAGTGCGCACTGCTACCGGTACAGTTCCTGAATTACAAATAGTTAAAATTGTCTGCTGTTGGTGTTCTAGGTTAACAGCAATTGACGTACCCGAGTTAGATGCTTCAATGGCATTAATGAGCAAATTTGATAGCATTGAAAACAGTAACCGTTCATCAGCAGCAATAAAAAATTGCATTTGTTGTGGCGGACAAACGCCATTGAAATTGAGCTGAATTGTCACCTGTTTGCGCGTGATTTTATTCTCAAACGTATGGATCAGACGTGCCAACAACGCCAATAAATCAACAGGCTGAGGTTGATACTGATAACGTCCGGTTTCAATCTTAAAAAGATCGAGCGAAAGGTTAATCATATCGAGCATGTTCAAACCTGATTCCCGAATTAAACCGATCATCTCGCGCTGAATTGGTGTTAAATTATGATCCAATTCTAATACCTGTGGCATTCCGATAATTGCATTGAGCGGCGATTTAAGATCATGGCGCATGATTTGCTCAACGTCTTCTTTAATACGTTCTAAATTTTTGCGATCACCAATATCCTCTTTAACCGCCACATAGTTCACAATGTGTCCTGTCGCATCAACAATCGGTGAAATAGCGGCAGATTCCCAAAACAGACTGCCATCTTTTTTCCGATTCACAATTTCACCGCGCCACGATTGACCACTGGCAAGTGTTTTCCACATCGTTTCATAAAAAGTCGCATCGTGCTGACCGGATTTGAGAACACGCGGGTTATTCCCTATAACCTCTTCTTTTGTATAGCCAGTGATTTCAGAAAAATATGGATTGACGTAAAGTACTATGCCTTCTGCATCAGAAATAACGATTGATGCCTGTGCCTGTTCGACTGCTTGTACCAGTGTACGTAACTGCGCTTCCTGCGCTTTTTGAGCAGTGATATCAACTAAAATCCCTTCAATTAAATCTATGTTCCGTGCATAGTCGTGGATGAGGTATTCATGAACCATGAAATAACGCAGAGTGCCGTCGGAATGCCGAAAAGAAATTTCAAAATCAATAACTTGCTTTTCTCCTGCAATCAGTTGTCGATCATATTCACTGCGCTGCAGAGATTCTGGTGTCCAATTCACAATGCTAACCCAATTTTGCCCAATTGCTTGCTCAGGCGATAACTTGATACCAAGTAATTGAACTCCCGCGCTACAATATAATAATTCGCCCTGCAATGAATGGCTGAAAAAGATAACTTGATCTTTAAGGCGGTCGGTTAAACGATCAAATCGCGCCTGACTTTCACGTAACGCTGCTTCTGCTGATTCTCGCCGAAAAATTTCGCGGGTCAAATGCTCGGAATAAGCCAAATGTTCGTCACGTTCGCGGGTGATTTGAAGTACCTGTTCACCAGTCGCTTGGCATTGTTGGCGTGCTTTTCGTAGCAATTCTGATAATCCCAATTGTGCGCGTACTCGCGCCAGCAAAAGTTGTGGATGAACTGGTTTGGTTAAATAATCAATTGCACCAACGGCAAAACCCCGTGCTTCATCTTCAGTTTGAGTGCGGGCAGTCATAAAGATAACCGGAATTTCTTTGGTTTGCGGATTTGCTTTAAGTCTTGCGCAAACTGCATAACCATCGAGATCAGGCATCATAATATCAAGCAAAATTAAATCGGGTGAAGGCGTTGCCAATGCCAATCCAAACGCATCACGCCCATTCGTTGCTACTCGAATACGATAGTGTGCTTTAAGAACACTCGATAACAAATTAAGGTTCTCAATATGATCATCAACAATCAAAATTGATTTGCCACTTAGAGTACTCATTTATATTACAACTCCAGGATTAGATTTTTAAAAAATTAGGCGATATTAACGACACTTTCCGCCGCGTAATCGCTCCAGCCGCGCCACAAATTCACTAATGATATGAGTATACAACTGATCGCCAAGTACTTGGTCTTCGATTCCTGAATCTAGGCTTGGATTGTCGTTAACTTCAATGACCACAGGACCATTTGCCGTTTCTTTCAAATCAACACCATACAATCCGTTGCCAATTAAATCTGCGGCTCGCAATGCAGTTTTTAGCACTGCGATTGGCACCTGAGCTACATCAAGTGTTTCCGAATCACCTTCTTGATAACTACCATCGCTATCATGTTTAACAACCTGCCAATGATTGGCGCTCATTAAATACTTACACGCATATAATGGTTTACCATTGAGAATACCAATTCGCCAATCAAATGTTGTGTATAGATACTCCTGCGCTAAAATCAAATCAGACTGTTTAAATAACTGCGTGACAATTTGTGTTAATCCAGTACGATTTTCAGCTTTAAACACACCACGCGAAAATGAACCTTCTGGAATTTTCAACACAATTGGATAACCAATTTTTGCTTCTGCGTCCATGAAATTTTCACGGCGTAAAATTAACGTTTTTGGACGTGGAATGCGATGTGCTGCCAGTAATTCAGCGAGATAAACCTTATTTGTACAACGCATAATTGAATCGGGATCATCAATCACCACCATTCCTTCGCTATCGGCTTTTTTGGCAAATTTGAATGTGTGATGACCAATATGAGTGGTTTCACGAATAAATAGCGCATCGTATTCAGCTAATCGTCCATAATCTTTGCGTTGAATTAGCTCAACATTAACACCCAATGTTTTTCCTGCTTTCACAAATTTTGCTAATGCTTTTGCATCTGATGGTGGCATTTTTTCATTAGGATCGTGGAGCATTGCGAGATCGTAGCGATACGCCAATCGTGTTCTCGGTTGCCGCCAGCGTTGCGATAAATACCCGGTCAATGCTGTGAATAACATCGTTTGTACGTCACCTGTCACCGCCACCAATGGTAGTGCCGTAATTGCGCCAATACGCCAACTACCTTGTTTACGAAATTCAATGCGCAATATTGGACAGCGAAAAGTTTCAAAAATTTGCCGTGCGAGTGGTTGCAAACTTTTGACGCTGCATTGACCAAAACAAATGGTTAATTCATAAGCAGTGGGCATTAATGCGGTTGCTTTACGCCGTGCTAATAGTCGTTGCGCCAGCGCATCTAATTCTTCTGTTTCTAAACTATAAATTTCGCGGCTAGATAACTCCTGAATGGTGCGTACTGATGGAATCACTTTATGTCCGCGTGCTTCTGCTAAGAGCGAACAATAATAACCAACTGATAGATAACGATTACTGCGGCATAAATTAATCACGCGCAAATCATGTTTTGCTGCTAATTCTCCATCAGCTAAATAATCTCGTGCTGTAACCACTGGAAAACGTGGAAATTCCGGCAACCAATCTTCAGGTTGTTCAACCAATAATAAATGTTCAGCCATGTTCCACCATTTGCGGCGTCGCCCATACTAAAACGACCGCTTGTAAACCTACTTTTCCATAACGTACCATTCGCGCAAATTCATCGCGCTGAATTGGCATATCAATCGAGTCTAATGGCGTTTCACCATTGGCAATATCAACATAAGGATCATGGACATAAACAAAGTATTCATCAAAGCCAGTAATAACCACCCAGTGGGGAAATTTTTCTTGATAAATTCGATAAGAGCTAATGAGAACTAAGGGCACTGCGCCATTATCCCAACGCTGTTGCAATTTATCTAAACTGAGTGTGCCGTAAGTCATCGGAATACCAAGACGTTCAACTTCTGTTAACATTTCTTCATGCACTAAACGCATTACTTCTTTCTTTTCTAAACTCCGCACCGAATCAATGAGTGGTACGCCAGGATCATTCACAAAAACAGCAACACCAAAATCACGATGGTGTGCTGCGAGTGCCAATCCTAATGGTCCGCAACCGCCATGCCCTGAAGTCATAAATATGGTGGTTGATTCACGCCAAATACGCAATTCTAATGTTCGATTAAGTTCTAAATTAGGACGCAATGCCTGCATAGCCATCATTAACGATGATGATCCGCAGGTAAAATCAAGTGTTTGCTGATAAAATGGTACTCGTTTTAATTCTGGTTTGAAATCAGGAGAAAGGGTTTTTTCATACCGAAATGCTGCCATGTGATCGGCATAATAGTCAGAAAGTATTCCAAATCGGCGATAATCGGAATGCTCAAATAAATGTTGTGAAGCAAGGTTGTCGCGGCGAATTTCTAAACGCAAATAAGCGCGTTTACGTTGCCAAGCAGCATTTTCTGCTGCAGCAACTAATGCACGTCCAATACCTTGACCGCGGGCGCGTTGTGCCACGGCAATTGAATACAATCGCGCCACAGAAGTTGCGCGACTAAACAATAGTAATACATAGCCCAACAATCCACTTTCGTCTTCGGCAACAAGTGTTCTTGCCGAGTTGCGAATAAGCAAATAACGAAACTGACGGCGGTTGATGCGATCGCCTTCAAAACAATCTTTTTCTAAGGATAATAAAGCATTAAGATCGGTTAAGACTGCATCGCGAATTGATAACATAGTTAAGGTCGAGGAGGTCAGGGAGTGATGAACACTGGCAGCGTGAATTTTGCATCAATTTACAGCGCAAATTAAAAAATACAAGCATAATTAACGTAGAAATTCCAAACTGCACGGCGAATTGCCAGAAACTTTACATCTCCTAACAAATCTTTTTTACGAGTAACGCCATAATGAAAAAAGTTCCTTCCCTCGCTGAGATGTTGCAACATCTCATTGCAACAATGTCCGTTAGTAGTGTTAACTCTGCGTTTGATAATAGCAATCGACCGCTGATTGATTTGCTTGCGGAATGGCTCACTGCGGCAGGATTTCGCATTGAAATACTGCCAATTCCGAATCACACTGGAAAATTCAATTTATTGGGTACGCTAGGGAGCGGTACTGGTGGATTGGTGTTAGCGGGTCATACCGATACCGTTCCATTCGATGCAGCGCGTTGGACTTACGATCCGCTCATTCTCACAAAAGCGAATGAACGTTATTATGGATTAGGTACGGCGGATATGAAGTCGTTTTTTGCTTTGGCATTAGAAGCAGCACGAGGATTAACTGCTACTGATCTCACAGCGCCGTTAATGATTTTAGCTACTGCTGATGAAGAATCAGCAATGCATGGAGCACGGGCACTTGCGGCATCTGGGCGTTCATTTGGTCGTTATGCGCTGATTGGTGAACCGACTAATTTACGTCCGGTGCGATTGCATAAAGGCGTTATGGGTGAAGTAGTGCGTTTAATTGGACGCAGTGGTCACGCTAGCGATCCACGTTTTGGAAATAGTGCCCTTGATGGCATGAATACGGTCATGACTGCGCTATTAAAATGGCGAGAAGAATTGCAACAAACGTATCGACATCCAGCATTTCCAGTGCCCTATCCAACGCTCAATTTGGGTCATATTCACGGCGGAGATAATCCGAATCGCATCTGTGGTGAATGTGAATTACATGTGGATTTGCGCGTATTGCCAGGACTTGATCCTGCCGAATTGCGCAGCGAATTAGCGCGGCGCGTCAGTGTAATTGCTGAAGTGCGTGGTTTGCAATGGTCAGTAGAACCATTGTTTGCACCGATTCCTCCAGCAGAAACGCCAGCAGATTCCGCAATTGTTCGTACTTGTGAAGCCCTCAGTGGTCATGCAGCAGAAGCAGTGAGTTTTGGCACTGAAGCACCGTTTTTTAATCAATTGGGAATGGATACCGTCATCTTCGGTCCCGGCGATATTGCGCAAGCACATCAACCGGATGAGTATCTGGCGCTGGAGCGAATTCCGCCAATGCTCGATATTTTACAGAGATTGATTAAACAGTTTTGTTGTTCCGTTTAAATGCCGTTCATTCAGCACAAAACAAATCATTTCTATTCCAGTGTTTCCAAGGTCTCGCGCAATAACCGAAATAATTTGCGCGGGGCATCGGGTTTGCCGCGTTCTGCATCGCGTTGCGCAGCGCGAATTAATGTCCGTAATGGTTGCCGTTCTACATGTGGATATTGCGCAATAAAATCTGCTAACGCAGCGTCGCCTTCATTCATTAACTGCTCGCGCCAGCGTTCAATGGCATGATGCTGCGCAATTTGTTCGCGCTCGTGCGTTCCGCTATCGTCTATTAAAGCATGAACAGCGTCCATATCTTCGCGTTCTAATAAATTAGCAATGCGTTTCCAATGACGACCACGCGCCCGTTGGTCTTTAATGCGTGGTGTTTCATCAATAGCGATCCACGTTGCGGCGCTAAGATTTAAGCGTTCCAATTCACGGCGCGGCATTAGCGCCAATCGCTCCGCCAATGCTTGCAGTGCCAATTTATCGCGCTTGATTTGGCTTTTGCTTGGCCCTGAAAATTCTTCTTCTTCAAACTCTTCTGCGTATTCAGTCATCTCAAATAAACTCGTTTTTAAATGGATTGAATGGTTTGCACCAGCAATTGCACTGAACGCACACCACGATAATCATTGACGCCTAATTGATATGCCAATTGCACCTGTCCTTGTGCCAGCGGTAAATCTTCCGCTAAATTAAATCCAATCGCGTCAATTGACTGTCCAGCCGCAGTGGTGACACGCAATTTTAAATGATGCTCGCCTACAATACGCGCCTGCTCCATATTAAAGCAATCATCAAAACAGGGTGTGGGAAAATTGCGCCCCCAAGGTTGCGCTAAATGCAGCAATTCTGCGGTTTCTAAAGTCAATAACTGTGGCGGTAATGCTCCATCAGAAAGTATTTCGGGTTCCGGCGTCGTTGTCCCAAGTTGAGCGGCGACTGCGGAATGAAATAATGTTTGAAAACGTGGAAAATCTTCAATCCGCAATGTCAATCCTACTGCCATCGCGTGACCGCCAAAATGCTCAATTAATCCCGGCGCATTGTGGGCAACTTGTGCCACTGCATCACGTAAATGCACGGCGTCAATGGAGCGTCCAGAACCACGTATTTTTCCATCGCCGCTATCTGCAAAGGCAATGACCGGACGGTGATAACGTTCACGAATCCGCGCCGCAATAATACCCAATACGCCTTGATGCCAATCGTCACCATATAAGCAAAATGCGGGCGGTAATGTTGCATCATTCAAATTCAGTGAATCTAAATGCAATTCTGCTTGCTGTTTCATTTCGCTTTCAATCGTATGACGACGGCGATTGAGTTGATCTAAATCCTGTGCGAAAATCTGTGCGCGAGCTGGATCATCTGTTAATAAACATTCGACACCGAGCGACATTTCTTCTAAACGCCCCGCTGCATTCAAACGCGGAGCAATGAAAAATCCTAAATCAGCCGCATTTGCACGTTTAATGTCGCGCCCAGCAATTTGAAACAGCGCCAGCACTCCCGGACAAGCGCGTCCGGCACGAATTCGCCGCAAACCTTGTTCAACCAAAATGCGATTGTTGCGATCCAACGGCACCACGTCGGCGACCGTGCCCAGCGCGACCAAATCTAAAAAATCCGTCAGATTTGGCTCTGGACGTTTGGCGGTAAACCAGCCCGTTTCGCGCAATCGACTCCGCAGCGCGGCGAGCAGATAAAACATCACGCCGACGCCGGATAGAAATTTGCTAGGAAAATCACAGCCCGGCTGATTGGGATTGACGATAGCAGCTGCGTCGGGCAGTTGTCGTCCGGTCAGATGATGATCGGTAATCAGCACCGGAATTCCCAGTTCGTGCGCTCGTGTGACCGCTGCGGCACTGGAAATGCCATTGTCAACGGTGACGATTAACGCAGGCTGTTGTTTTGCTGCGACATCGACCACTGCCGGCGTTAATCCGTAACCAAACGCGAAACGGCTGGGGACTAAATAAGACACTTGCGCTGCGCCGAGCGCCCGCAATCCGCGCACGGCCAAGGCGCTGCCGGTCGCGCCGTCGGCATCGTAATCGCCGATGATGAGAATATGCCCACCAGCGCGAACCTGTTGTTCTAACAGGGAAACTGCGGCATCCAGTCCGCGCAATTGCTGCGCCGGTTCCAGCGCCGACAGCCCGGGCGTGACCTCAGTGTCGGCGGTGACTCCGCGATTGGCATAAACTGCATTGAGTAATGCCGCTGGCGTGGTGGCGGCAGCAATTGCGGCATGATGCGGCAGACGACGAATGTGCATGGACATTGAGATTTGAATACGCAATGGATTAAATGAAGATATCGTCACTGTAAAACGAATAGCTCATTATTGAAAGCAATCATTAAATATCACTGATTTAACTGCGAATGAAACGCCCTTCTCTACCTTTTCCTGATGCTGATTCGCTCGCTGCGCACACGCCGGTGATGCAGCACTATTTGCGGCTCAAAGCTGAATATCCGCAGTTGCTGCTGTTTTATCGCATGGGCGATTTTTATGAATTGTTTTTTGAGGATGCCGAGCGAGCGGCGCAGTTGCTGGATATTACGTTGACCAAACGCGGGCAATCCGCTGGGCGAGCGATTCCGATGGCGGGCGTGCCCTATCACGCGCTGGAAAGTTATCTCGCCAAACTGGTGCGCAAGGGCGTTTCGGCGGCGATTTGCGAACAAGTTGGCGATCCGATTGCCGGCAAAGGCCCGATGGAGCGGCGCGTCACTCGCGTCGTTACGCCCGGCACACTGACCGATGAGGCGCTGCTGGAGGAACGCCGCGAGAATTTGCTGGCAGCAATTGCTGAGGGAAAACAAGGCTTTGGGCTGGCATTTCTGGAATTATCCAGCGGACGGTTTGCGGTGCTCGAACTCGCCAGCAGCGAGGCGTTGACCAGTGAATTGGAGCGGCTGCAACCAGCGGAAATTCTGCTTGATGAAAACAGCCGGTTGCCGACCGAGCTGCAACTGGAGCGCGGCATCACGCGGCGTCCGTCGTGGCATTTCGACTCCGACAGCGGCGAGCGGCTGCTGTGTGCGCAATTCGGAACCCGCGATCTCACCGGTTTTGGCTGCGCCGAATTGCGGCTGGCGATCGGTGCGGCGGGCTGTTTGCTGCAATACGTCCGCGACACCCAATTTGCTGCGCTGCCGCATTTGCGCGGTCTGACCACGGAACAACGCGACGACGCACTAATTTTAGATGCAGCGACGCGGCGCAATTTGGAATTAACCGAGAGCCTGAGCGGACACAACGCGCACACGCTGGCGAGCATTCTGGATCGCACCGCCACTGCGATGGGCAGCCGGTTATTGCGGCGCTGGCTCCATCGCCCGCTGCGCGATCAAGACGCAGTGCGCCAACGTCATCAGGCGTTGACCACGCTGCTGGCTGTCGAGCAGACCCTGACCGAATTACACAGTAATTTGCGTAGAATCAGTGATTTAGAGCGAATTCTGGCACGAATTGCGTTGGGCACGGCGCGACCGCGAGATCTCGCTGGTTTACGCGATTCGCTGGCGCTATTGCCGCCGCTGGGCGAGCAATTGGCGACTTGGGACGATCCGCTGCTGGCGCAATTGGCAATTGAAATCAGCAATTATCCCGCAATTCATTTGTTATTAACGCAGGCAATTCTTGAACAACCGCCGCTGTTAATTCGTGATGGTGGCGTCATTGCGCCGGGCTACGATGCCGAATTGGATGAATTGCGCGAATTATCTAATAATGCCGACCGTTTTTTATTAGATTTGGAACGCCGCGAACGTGAGCGCACCGGTTTAGTGAGTCTTAAAGTCGGTTATAACCGCGTTCACGGTTATTATATTGAATTGGGTCGCGCCAAAGCAGAACAAGTGCCAATTGATTATGTGCGCCGCCAAACGCTTAAAGGCACCGAACGCTATATCACGCCAGAATTAAAAGCATTTGAAGATAAGGTATTAAGTAGCCGCGAACGGGCGCTGGCGCGGGAAAAAATGTTGTATGAACAATTGCTGGTGCAATTAACAACCGTATTGCCGGAATTACAAATTACTGCTGCTGCCATTGCCCAGCTTGATGTACTCGCTAATTTTGCCGAACGCGCCGCAATACTCAATTGGCATTGCCCAGAACTCACTGCTGCGATGCGCATTGAAATTAATGATGGGCGGCATCCCGTCGTGGAACGTGTGATTGACAATCCATTTGTAGCCAATGATTTGCGTTTAGATGATACGCAACGAATGCTGATTGTTACCGGACCGAATATGGGAGGAAAATGTTTAGCTGCTAACACCTTAATTTTTACTTCACAAGGATTGATTTCACTCGCAGCATTAAAACCGCATTGTTCAGCGGCGCATGAGTTTGCACCCTTATCGGAAAAAATTGTTGTTAAAAGTTTACACACGCAACAAACTGCCACCCATTTTTATTCTGGCGGAATTCAAAAAACCATCAAAATCACCACTGGATATGGTTTTAGTTTAGAAGGAACTGCCGAGCATAGAATACGGATTAAAACTGAAAATGGCGATGAACAGTGGTGTTGTTTGGGTGAGTTACAGGGCAACGAAATCGTCGTTATTGATCGTCATATCGACTTATGGGGCAATACCGTTGCTATTCCTGCGTTACCCAAGATTCGCAATCTCAAAAAACAATATCCGCTGCCAAAAAGATTGAGTGTTGATTTAGCTTATTTAATGGGTTTACTGGTTGGCGATGGTTCATTGACTTATAAAAATTATCTGGATTTCACAAATGTTGATGCTGAAATTACACACGCCTTTACGAAAATTTGTGCAGATTTATTTCATTATACTGTCGTTGAAACGCCGAAATATCGGTATCGACTTTGCAGTTTGCAAATCAGAACATTTTTTGCGCAACTAGGTTTGGATTATGTTAAGTCGCTGCATAAAAAAATTCCAGAGAGTATTTTGATTGCACCAAAGGAAATCATCATCGCTTTTCTGCAAGGCTTATTTGATATAGATGGAACAGTAGAAAATCGTTATGGCAACGTTGAACTCTCTACATCTTCTTATCGAATGGCAACGCAGGTACAGCTGGTGTTGTTAAATTTTGGTATCGTTGCTGCGTTGAGAATGAAAAAAACAGTTTGTCATCCAAATTGGATTATTTGCATTGATGGTGAAAATGCGATTCTTTTTCATCAGCAGGTAGGGTTTCGCTTGACTCGAAAAAGGGAACGGGCAGCGTTAGCATCTACCATACGCCATCCTAACTATGGTATACCGTGCCTACACACAATTTTAAAAGAAATTCAAAATAGAATTGTTGCTAACAAGCATAAAGCACAGTCATTAAAAAAGAACAAAAAAATTGCCAGTATTTTTTATACTTTTTTGCCTAAAAAAGCTAACATTTCATATCAAACACTCGCGGCACTAATCGAGTATTGCCATGCTAATAATATCCCTTGCTTAGAGCTGGAAGTCCTTTATAAAAACAACTATTTTTATGATAAAATTGTTAATTTAACTGCACAAGATGCCGAAGTGTTTGATTTAAGTGTGACACAAGAACAGGCTTATATTGCAAATGGTTTCGTCAGTCACAACTCAACTTACATGCGCCAAACAGCGTTAATTGTATTATTAGCATACAGCGGCAGTTTCGTTCCTGCACAAACCGCAATTATTGGCACAGTGGATCGGATTTTCTCGCGGATTGGTGCATCCGATGATTTGGCTGGTGGACGTTCTACATTCATGGTTGAAATGGAAGAAACTGCAAATATCTTAAATAATGCAACTGCGCAGAGTTTGATTTTAATGGATGAAATTGGACGCGGTACGAGTACCTTTGATGGGTTATCATTGGCGTGGGCATGTGCAGTAGAATTAGCAACACGAATTGGTGCATTTAGCCTATTTTCAACGCATTATTTTGAATTAACCGCATTGCCAGATGAATATCCCGGCATTGCAAATGTACATTTAGATGCAGTGGAACACGGGCATTCAATTGTATTTTTACATCGCGTTCATCATGGCGCAGCGAATCAAAGTTATGGATTAGCGGTTGCTGCACTTGCCGGAGTGCCTAAAGCAGTGATTGCGCGAGCACGAACGCGCTTGCGTGAATTGGAAGCAACAGCGCGGCATCATGTTGAATTGGAGCGCGGGCAATTGTCGTTATTTGCGCCGCGTTTAGAATCTGAATCTGCGCCACTATTACCAGAACATCCGGTATACGCGGCATTGCGCGATCTTGATCCGAATCAATTAACGCCCCGCGAGGCGCTGGAGGCGCTATACCGGTTGCGTGAATTGATTGAAAATAACGTTTTGCCATCACAACCCTAATGAACTATTGAAAAAACTAAAAACCATGAACAACATTCACGCTGACCGTATTTTAATTCTCGATTTTGGTTCCCAATATACCCAATTGATTGCTCGCCGAGTACGTGAAGCTGGCGTGTATTGTGAATTGCATCCGTATGATATGAATGCTACTGCAATCCGCGAGTTCGCACCGAGTGGAATTATTCTCTCTGGTGGTCCGCAATCGGTGCATGAAACTGATACGCCGCGTGCTAATTCGCTAGTATTTGAATTAGGCGTTCCGGTATTGGGTATTTGTTATGGTTTACAAACCATGACTGCGCAATTAGGCGGTACGGTTATTTCGGCAACGCACCGCGAATACGGTTATGCACAAGTGCGAGCGCGAGGTCATTCACGGCTATTGCGTAATATCGAAGATCACGCCAGCGTCGATGGGTTTGGTCTATTGGATGTGTGGATGAGTCACGGCGACCGGGTGGAAACGTTGCCACCAGGTTTTATTGTAATTGCCGAAACGCCAAATGCACCACTTGCGGGAATTGCCGATGAAATGCGGCGTTTTTATGGCTTGCAATTTCATCCAGAAGTGACGCATACCCGTCAAGGTCAACGTATTATTGAGCGGTTTGTGCACGAGATTTGCTGCTGCGGGAGACTATGGACACCAGACAATATCATTGCGGATAGCATCAATACAATTCGTGCTCAGGTTGGCAATGATAAAGTATTGCTTGGTTTATCTGGCGGCGTTGATTCCAGTGTGGTTGCAGCATTATTGCATCGCGCTATTGGTGAACAATTGATTTGCGTCTTTGTTGATAATGGATTGTTGCGTTTAGGTGAAGGCGATCAAGTGATGGCAACCTTTGCGCGACACATGGGCGTAACGGTCATTCGTGTTGATGCTGAGGCGCTATTTTTAGACCGGTTGCAGGGTGTGAGTGACCCAGAGCAAAAACGCAAAATCATCGGCAATACTTTTATTGAAGTCTTCGATATAGAAGCGAATAAAATCAATGCAGTGAATTGGTTGGCGCAGGGCACAATTTACCCGGATGTGATTGAATCTGCTGGCGCTAAAAGCGGTAAAGCAAAAGTGATTAAATCGCATCACAACGTTGGCGGATTGCCGGAGCACATGCGGCTTAAACTGGTAGAGCCGCTGCGCGAATTATTCAAAGATGAAGTACGGCGCATTGGGATTGAATTGGGATTGCCAGCGGAAATGGTCTATCGCCATCCATTTCCGGGTCCTGGTCTCGGTGTGCGGATTCTTGGTGAAGTGCACAGAGAAGATGCTGAAACACTGCGCCGTGCCGATTACATTTTCATTGAAGAATTGCGCCGCGCTGATTTATACGATCAGGTTTCACAAGCATTCGCTGTGTTTTTACCCGTGCGCTCAGTTGGTGTGGTGGGTGACAATCGTCAATACGCGCATGTTATTGCGTTACGCGCAGTTGAAACAATTGATTTTATGACGGCACGCTGGGCGCATTTGCCGTATGAGTTTCTTGATTTAGTCTGTCGGCGTATTGTGAATGAAGTGCCGGGTGTATCGCGGGTAGTTTATGATATTACCGGAAAGCCGCCGGGCACAATTGAATGGGAATGATTGATAGTAATCGTAGGTTGGGTTGATGCAGTCAACCCAACTGCAAAACATGAAAAAACAACCTCGTTTGTGCAATGATAATTCAATCGTCGTGATGTCGGCGTAAGTTGTTGGGTTGCCAACAGCAGCAACCCAACCTACGGTTATTTTAAGAATAACGTGAATGTTTTTCCAACAAATACAAATACTCTTTAACATGTAAAGCGCGATGACATAGATTGCGACTACCGCGAAAAGTATTGTATTGCACTTCGCAAACTGTGTATTTTCCCAACGCAGCAAGCTGTTTTAGAAAGACATCATGTTTAATAAATCCCTCAGAATTATACGAAATCAATACAAACCGCGCTGGGCATTTCGCAATTAACTCGAATAACGCAGATTCTGCTGCTGCTCGCTGATTATATTGCGAACGGTTCCAATTTGTCGGAATACCGGAAACCTTACTCATTGCAACTGGACGCTGATAATCCACCAACAAATTCAGCATGAAATAGTTGGAGCCATACGGATGTTGATTGTATGGCGGATCAAAATAAGCAACATCCACTGCCGGCATTGTATCTACCAATTGATTGGCATCTTCTTGATAAACAGTGTAATCGCATTCAAAATTGGAAAAGTATGGCAATTGAATTTCAATGTCGCCGAGAATGCGTGTGAGTGCATCTTTACCAGTGCCGCCGTATTGACCAATACCCTGCTTATTTTTATAAAAACCTTTGAATATGCCCGATGTGTTGGCGTGAACGGAAGCCTGCGCGAGCAGCGGTGCTAAAAAATAACATTGCTCTGATTCGGGCAGTTGTGCAATACAACGCCGGGCTGTATCTAAATAGATTGCGTTGCGGCGTGTATAAAAAACGCGGTCGTTAGTTTTAATATCGTTTTCATCATGCGGCGAATAAAGCTCAGTAATTAAACCGGGGCTGAAGTTAGCATGAATCGTTGCGTGAAGTTCGTGGAATAGTTTATTCAGTTGCGTATGATTCACTGCTGACGTATTGGAAAGATAGCAGCGGTTGGTGATGGCGCTGTAGGCTTCTAAATCGTTAACGTATAAATGAGAGGCGAATTGTTTGCAATAACGCGCAACAATTCCAGTCCCTGAAAACATATCCACAATAGAAAGCTGTGATTGACCGATCCGCTGTTGAATAGTGCAAAAGGCAGCACCAATAAACGGCAGTAATGCGCGTTTATTGCCGAGGTAAGTGATGAGCTGCGTGGTGAGAAAAGCGGGATGTTCTTGACGATCAGGTACGGAAAATAAAGGCAGTTGCTGTGTATTCATTTTAAGTTTATTTAACAACAAAAACAATCAATCATCGCGGTGTGTTCTCGACGATTGACTGTGTTATGGATTAGAACGCTTTATAACACCTTACTCACCAACTTAATCGCCAAATCCTGCGGATCGCTTTCAATCCGAAAACCCAGCGATTTTACCAACGCAATCGCACCACTGTTGGCAACCTAATTTATGATGCTAATTTTATAGATATTCGACTGAAAGCAGAGGCGCTGTATACAAAAGAGCAATATGACGTGATATTGATTTAATGAACAGGTGCGCATTCTTTAATACGCACCTAAATCGCGTTAACTCACGATGAAATCCGCTGCCGTTAACACTACGCCAATGCTAACAATTGCAAACTGCACTGCTGCGCCCGCTCCTGATCCATCTGCGTCATAAAATAATGCTCCGCTGTCGGTATCATAAATGATGAAATCATCGGTATCATTAGCTTTTCCGGTCGTATTCTTCACGAAATAACTTGCCTTTAGTGATCCGGTACTGGAAAGCTGTTTGAACACTGAATTTTCAAGCTGGATCGTATCATCAACGACACTAA
Source organism: Chromatium okenii (assembly GCF_002958735.1). GTDB lineage: Bacteria > Pseudomonadota > Gammaproteobacteria > Chromatiales > Chromatiaceae > Chromatium > Chromatium okenii_A. Next base: position 279,586 of record NZ_PPGH01000037.1, read on the forward strand.
AATCCTTAATCTGATCGACGTTTCTATTCAAAGCAGTATCAAAAACAAACACGTCTTTCCCTGCGCCGCCAGTAAGGATGTCGTTTCCTAGCCCGCCATTTAATACGTTCGCCGCACTGTTGCCACCAAGAGTGTCGTTTTTGTTCGAGCCAGTGAGATTCTCAATTGAGAGCAATAAATCACTTCCAGAACTGCCAGTTATTTGAATGGCAGTGTTCATCAGATTCACTTTCACTCCCAGTGTTGAACCAACACTAGTTTTCAGAGCGGAATAAACTACCGTATCTGTACCTGTGCCACCATCAATGGTGTTATTTCCAACTCCAGCAAACAATATATTATCCAGATCGTTACCGGTAATACTAGCAGTTCCGGGAATAGAAATGCGCCCATTTTCAACTGCCGCGTTGAGCATATAATTATTGAGGCTGCTGTTGACAGTATCAATTCCACCCGTTGCTGTTTCAACAACAATATCTCCAATTTCTTCAACATAGTAGAGATCATTGCCATCCCCGCCAATCATACTATCAAGACCAGTTCCACCTCGCATCGTATCATTGCCCGCACCACCATTAAGAGTGTCATTACCACCAAGACCAAAAAAGTAATCGTCGCCTGCCAAACCATCAAGTTGGTCGCTCTTAATAGTTCCTTTTAAACGATCGTTGTTACTCGTGCCAACAATAGCGATTGAATCATCATTATTGATTGTTCCCATTGCGCTTGTGCTGGTTCCCAGAGTCGCATTCACGGGCGTATTCAAGCTTACGGTAAAGTTTTCGTTCTGCTCAAATAACGTATCACCAGCGACGTTAATGGCAATGGTAGCGGTTGCCACTCCAGCAGCAAAGTTCACTGTTCCCGTCGGCAATACGCCACCCGTGAAATCTGCGCCAATCACCGGATTAGTGCCACTACCTGCGACTGACCAATTCGCACTGGAGGCAGTGGATAAATCACCTGTTCTATTAACAGTGATATTCACGGCGGTAGAACCGCTATTGCCTTCAGTAATAGCTAACACTGGCGCAACATTTAGCACAGGCAAGGTGTCATCATTATTGATCGTGCCCGTAGTATTCACACTGCTGCCCAGCGTTGCATTCACGGGCGTATTCAAGCTTACAGTAAAGTTTTCATTCTGCTCAAATACCGTATCACCAGCAACGTTAATGGCAATGCTGGCAGTGGCTATCCCAGCAGCAAAATTCACCATACCCGTCGGTAATACGCCGCCGGTGAAATCAGCACCAATCGCTGGATTAGTACCGCTTCCGGCAACTGACCAATTCGCACTGGAGGCAGTTGATAAATCGCCCGTTCGATTAACGGTGACATTCACGGCGGTAGAACCGCTATTGCCTTCAGTAATAGCTAACACTGGCGCAACATTTAGCACAGGCAAGGTGTCATCATTATTGATCGTGCCCGTAGTATTCACACTGGCGTCCAGTGTTGCATTCACGGGTGTATTCAAGCTCACAGTGAAATCTTCATTCGGCTCAAATGTTGTATCGCCAGCAACGTTAATGGCAATGGTGGCGGTTGCCAATCCAGCAGCAAAATTCACCGTGCCCATCGGCAATACACCACCCATGAAATCCGCACCAATCACCGGATTAGTGCCACTACCTGCGACTGACCAATTTGCACTAGAAGCAGTGGATAAATCGCCCGTTCGATTAACGGTGACATTCACGGCGGTAGAACCGCTATTGCCTTCAGTAATAGCTAACACTGGCGCAACATTTAGCACAGGCAAGGTGTCATCATTATTGATCGTGCCCGTAGTATTCACACTGGCGTCCAGTGTTGCATTCACGGGTGTATTCAAGCTCACAGTGAAATCTTCATTCGGCTCAAATGTTGTATCGCCAGCAACGTTAATGGCAATGGTGGCGGTTGCTACTCCAGCAGCAAAGTTCACTGTTCCCGTCGGCAATACGCCACCCGTGAAATCTGCGCCAATCACCGGATTAGTGCCACTACCTGCGACTGACCAATTCGTACTGGAGGCAGTGGATAAATCGCCCGTTCGATTAACGGTGATATTCACGGCGGTAGAACCGCTATTGCCTTCAGTAATAGCTAACACTGGCGCAACATTTAGCACAGGCAAGGTGTCATCATTATTGATCGTGCCCGTAGTATTCACACTAGCGCCCAGCGTTGCATTCACGGGCGTATTCAAGCTCACAGTAAAGTTTTCATTCTGCTCAAATACCGTATCACCAGCAACGTTAATGGCAATGCTGGCAGTGGCTATCCCAGCAGCAAAGTTCACCGTTCCCGTCGGTAATACGCCGCCGGTGAAATCAGCACCAATCGCTGGAGTAGTACCGCTTCCGGCAACTGACCAATTCGCACTGGAGGCAGTTGATAAATCGCCCGTTCGATTAACGGTGACATTCACTGTGGTAGAACCGCTATTGCCTTCAGTAATAGCATACACTGGCGCAACATTTATCGTGGGCAAGGTGTCATCATTATTGATCGTTCCCATCGCGCTTGTGCTGGTTCCCAGCGTTGCACCGACTGGAGCAGCCAGCACTACACTGAAATTTTCGTTGGATTCAACGAGGGTATCGCCAAAGATATTGATTGTTGCGGTAGTCGTTGCTTGCCAAGCAGGAAAAGAAATGGTGCCTGAAGGCAAAACACCGCCGATGAAATCATCAGCAGTAGCGCCCGCACCTATAACTGACCAATTTGCAGCAGATGTTCCCGATAAATCGCCGCTGCGGGTGATAGTGACAGTCATGGGCGTAAAGCCGCTATTCCCTTCCATAATAATCGACGGAGTTAACGACGCCAACGAAAGCGTGGGTAAAATCACATCGTCATTAGTGATCGTGCCCGTTACTGTGTTAGGAATCAGCGTTGCGCCGCTAGGATTTGACAGCATCACAGTAAAATCTTCATTCGATTCAACTGTGGTATCACCAAGGATATTGATGGAAACGGTAGCAGTTGCCACTCCAGCAGCCAAGCTAATGATGCCCGAAGGCAGGAAGCCGCCAAAATCATCGGCAGTGACAGGAGCCACGCCCGTGCCGACTACAGTCCAAGTTGCAGAAGATGTGCTGCTAAGATCACCGCCGCGTGTCACGACGATATTCACGGGAGTGTAGCCGCTATGGCCTTCCGTTATAATTGAAGGACTTAATGGTGATAACGAAATTGTGGGTAAGGGCAAACTATCATCGTTGGTAATCGTACCAATTACGCTAGTGCTGGTTCCCAGCGTGGCACCAGTGGGACTACTCAACGTCACGGTGAAGTTTTCATTCGGCTCCGGCGTGGTATCACCCGCCACGACATAGCTGGTGATAGTGGCACTCACCGCTCCAGAGTCAAAGTCAATCCAGTCCGAAGGCAGAACACCATCACGAAAATCGGCAGCATTCACTGGGTTCGTACCGGTGCCAGTTACCGCGAAAAATACGCGGGACGTGCCGCTCAAATCACCGTCACGGTTGACGGTAAAAGTGATGGGAGTGTAGCCGCTGTTGCCTTCAGAAATCGAGGTTGGAGTGAGTGATGACAGTGAAAGCGTTGGAAGCGATGGTGTTGTCGATTTATTTCGGTAAACACTCACGTCCCAGTAAGTGAAAAAGCTGCCCTGATTCCAACCAGAATCAACATAAAAAGTCCCTGAGTAAGGTGCTGACCACTCCCAAATTGCGTCAAAACTGTAACTACCACCATCGTCTACCCAACTCAAAGTAGAATTATCAGGGTCGTCCGATTCGTTATTTATCGCAATGGCGTTACCGAATTGATCATAAATGGTCAACTCCGTGGGATCTAAATAGCTGATGGAGTAAATATCGTAAAGAACTCCAGTGGTAGCATTAAACTGATAAAGTGAATGCAAACTAGCGTTGCTAGTAAGACCATAGTCATATGCCTCCATGTCGTAATATACAGATGATGTAACGGGCAAAAAAGCTAAAAGGTCTGCCTCATACATCTGAGAAGATTTTAAATCAGGAATATAATCAAGTGTTGGATAGGGAACTGGAGGAGAAACATCATCATTGACAATTGTTCCAGTTGCACTACTGATGTCCAGTGTCGCACTAACAGGATTGGATAGCGTTACAGTAAAATTTTCATCTGACTCGATTGTAGTGTCGCCAGCGATATTAATTGTGGCGGTGGCACTCGCTTGACCAGCAGCAAAATTCACGGTACCCGTTGGCAATACGCCGCTGAGAAAATCAGAGGCAGTAGCGGCAGCACCCACCACTGACCAACTTGCACTTGAGGTGCTGCTGAGATCACCAGTGCGAGTGACGTTGACCATCATTGATGTGGAACCGCTGTTGCCTTCGGAAACCGAGGAAGGACTGAGCGATGACAGTGAAAGCGTTGGTAATACTGTTGTTGACTTGTTTTTATAAATCATCAAGTCGTAAAAAGTGAAGTAACTCCCTTGATGCCAACTCGCATCAACGTAGTAAGTACCCGAATAAGGCGCAGTCCAGTCATTGAGCCAGTCGACTCCATAATAAGCATCGCCCAAATTATAATCAGCAGGGTCATCCGATTCCGCATTTGTTACGATGGCATTACCAAGACTGTCATAAACAGTAAGGCTATATGGGTCAAAATAGCTCACTGAATACAAATCATAAACTTGACCCGCAGTGGCAGTTATTGTGTAAATTGAGTGTGAACTTGCACCACTCTCACTGCCGTAAGCACCAGCTTTGCTGTCCCAAGATGTAGACGTATAGGGGGCAAATGTTAGTGAACGAGCTCCCGACATCTGGGAAGAGGTCAAATCTGGCATATAATCAAGCGTTGGATAAGAAACTGTCGGAGAAACTTCGCCTGAACCAATCAGGGTTAACGTGTAATTAGGGTTTTCTCCACCATCTAAAGATGTCCAATCGCGTACCTTGATCAAATAACTACCAGCCGCAAGACCAGACAAACTAATCTGCTCGTGATCATTACTGCCATAAGTACCCTGAAGTGCATTCCCAGCAGCATCATAAAGAAAAATATCTAAGTCTCCCAATGCGTTGCTGAAATCAATTGCAACATTGGAAGCGGAAGTGCCGGTGGAACCTAGCGTGAACTGGAACCAGTCAGGATCATTTGTTTCGATGCTGAGTCCGGTTTCGGTTCGCGTACTGGTGATGGTGCCGAGGTTGGTTGCAGTTGCTGCCGTGTCGTTGTCCTCGAAGCGATCTCGGACGGCAAGTACATTCGCATAACCCGCTCGCGCCGTCTCACTAAACGGCGCAGTAATGCCGTTCAATTCCCAAGAGCCCTGTTTATTCGCTGCTCCAATCAATCCCTCTGCCGCTAACACCCGCGCTCCGGTTGCTGCCGCCACCGCGTGAGTAAATTCAGTACCCATTTCACCCGCGCCGGTATGACACGACCAGAAATTAATTGATAAATCACGCATGGCAGCGCCGTTGAGATACTGGCGGAAATCGGCAGCAGTTAGTGCTCGCTCACCAAGTCGAATTTCACCAGGTGCGCCATGTGCGAGCAGGTGTAGTTGGGTTAAATCCGGATGCGCCAACGCTTTGAAAATCAATGGCATTGCGTCTTGATTGGATGCAACGAGCCAAGGCTCAACGTCTGCATCCAAACCAGCAAGCAGTTGATCGAGGTCTTGAAGTTGCGCATCAGTGATAAGAACAGCGTGGGCACGGGATGCAAACATGATGAGCCTCCGATGGTGTTGAGGATGTTATACAGCCAACGATGTTGATGCAGCAATTTTAGACTATTTTCGAATTGATCAACAAAATTTCATTGCGATCATTTCGCAAGCGACGAGTTATAATACCTTGCTCACCAACTTAATCGCCAAATCCTGCGGATCGCTTTCAATCCGAAAACCCAGCGATTTCACCAGCGCCAGCATTCGCGTATTCGCTGTTAATACTTCACCGTCCATCACGCGAAAACCCCGCGACCGCGCATTTTGCATCAGCGAACGCATTAACCGCGCTCCAATTCCCAAATTGCGCCAACTATCTGAAACCACAATTGCAAATTCGCAATCCTCACCACCCGGACGCGACATATATCGCGCCACTCCAACCTCAACTTCATGCTCCTCTTGCTCCACCACGCCAATTAACGCCATTTCACGGTCGTAATCAATTTGTGTAAAGCGCACCAGCATTTCTGGCGATAACTCTTTAATCGTTTGCATAAACCGAAAGTATTTCGTTTGCTCCGATAAACTGCGCACAAATTCCTGCTCCAATTCGGCATCTTCCGGGCGAATCGGACGAATCACTAAATCCTTCCCATCAGGCAATTGCACCCGTTCAATTAAATGACTCGGATACGGATGAATCGCCATGTGTCCATACATCGTCTGCTGCGGCGGGCGATAATCAACATGAATTCGCGCATCGACGGCAATCACGTTTTTATCGTTGCCAATCAATGGGTTGATGTCCATGCGAATGATTTCCGGCAGCTCGCACACCATTTCCGAAACGCGCTGGAGAATCTTGGCCAGCGCCAGCCGGTTCATCGGTGGCATGTGCTGAAACGCGCCCATCAGCCGCACGATGCGGGTGTGGTCAATCATGGTTTCGATGATGAAAGCGTTGAGCGGTGGCAAACCCAGCGCCCGATCTTCCAGCACTTCCACCTTGGTTCCGCCCGCGCCGAAGCTGATGACAGGCCCAAAAATCTTGTCGCGGAACACGCCGATCATCATTTCCCGCGCTGCTCGCGTGGACGCCATGTGCTCAACGGTGATGCCTTCCAACCGCGCATCCGGGCGCAGTCGCCGTGCACGATCTACGATTTCGGTGAAGATGCGCCGCACCGACAGTGCGTCGTCGATATTCAGTCGCACGCCGTCTACATCCGATTTGTGTTCTAAATCAGGCGAATTGATTTTCATCACCACGGGAAAACCCAGCACTTCGGCGGCCATCAGCGCCTCATTCGGGGTGCGCGTCACAATCGCCTGCATGGTCGGAATCCGAAACGCTGCCAGAATCGCCTTCGCTTCGACTGTGCCCAGCGTTTTGCGCCCCTCCGCCATCACGCCCTCGATAATCAACCGCGCTCCTTCCACATCCGGCGGGTCTTCGTGCGACAACGGCGCCGGCGACTGCATCAGCAATTTCTGATTGCGGTGATGGGTGGCGAGAAAGGAAAACGCTTCCGCCGCTGCTTCCGGGCTGTCGAATTGCGGCACGTCATGTTCGGCCAGCAGCGCCTGCGCCTCGGCGACGCGCTTCCCGCCCATCCAACACGCGAGCACCGGCTTGCGGCTGCCGTGTGCGGCGTCAATAATTTGGTTCGCAGTGGTGATCGGATCGCCGAACACCAGCGGCGCGAGAATGCACAACACGCCGTCCACTTCGCTGTCGGCGAGACAGGCATCCAGCGCCAGCCGATACCGTTCCGGTGGCGCGTCGCCAATGATGTCAACCGGATTGCCGTGCGACCAATAGCCGGGTAAACCCTGCTCCAGCGTCTGCCGCGTCGCATCGCTGAACTGCGCCAGCGTCAAACCCAATTCCACCATGCGATCCGCTGCCAACACGCCCGGTCCGCCGCCGTTGGTGATGATGGCAATGCGATCTCCCGCCAGCCGTCGCCGTGTTCCAAAAACTTGCGCTGCCGCAAACAGTTGATCTAAATCGGAAACCTGCACCACGCCCGCCCGCTCGGTGACGGCGCGAAATACGTCCGGCGAACCGACAAAACCGCCAGTGTGCGATTTGATGGCGCGAGTGCCAGCGGGATGCCGCCCAGCTTTCACCACAATCACCGGTTTGAGCCGCGCTGCCGCCCGCAATCCGCTCATAAAATGCCGCGCATGACGCACGCCTTCGACATACAACAAAATGCACTGGGTCTGAGTGTCGAGCGCGAGGTAATCAAGAATGTCGCCAAAATCGACATCCGCCGCTGCGCCCAGCGACACGACGGCGGAAAATCCCACTTTTCGCCGCTCCGACCAGTCGATCATCGCGGTGCAAATCGCGCCCGATTGCGACACCAGCGCGACGTTGCCCTGATGCGGCAAATCCTGCCCGACGCTGGCATTCAGCCCGTGCTGCGGACGCATCACGCCGAGACAGTTCGGGCCGAGTGCGCGAATCCCATTGCGCCGCGCTGCTTCCACCATTTTTTCCTGAAGAAAGACGCCGCGCTCGCCGTGCTCGCCAAACCCAGCGGAATGCACGACAGCAACCTTGACGCCGTAACCGCCGCATTGATCGAGAATTGCCGGAACCGCTTCGGCGGGCGCGGCGATGAGCGCCAAATCAATTTGTTTATCCAACGCTTTTAGATTCGGATAACAGGGTTGATCGGCGACCTGCTCGTATTTCGGATTGATCGCGTAACTCGCGCCGTGGAAATCACCGGCGAGCAGGTTGCGAAACACCATTCCGCCGATGGAGCCGGCGCTGTCGCTGGCGCCAAATACGGCGACGGCGCTGGGAGTAAACAGTTGGTCAATATCGGACAGACGCATGATTATCTCTTTGAAAATGCGAAAAATTGGCTGAAACCGCCGATGAGGGCGCTGAGAGCAATAAAGTGCAGAAATGGCGCGGCTTGTGGGTAGCCGCAATCGTTGATGAATAAGTTGATCGCGCAGAGCGTGGCAATTCCGGCAACGCTGAAATGCACCGCGAGCCAGCTTGCCGGTTGCGGCCAGCGTTGCGCCAGCCAACAGCCCAACCACGCGGCCAGCGTTCCGCCCAGCAATCCCGCTGCGACATCAACCGGCCAATGCACACCGACGGCGATGCGGCTCATGCCGATCAACACCGCGATCAGCAACAGCAGAATGCGCCATTCGCTGAGGCGAGCGTGGGCGATGAACACGCCGCACAACACGGCTGCCGTGACGCTGTGACCGGAGGGAAAGCTGGCGCGGCGATGAATCGAACCGATGAGATTGAACGCATCGCTGGCGAGTACGGCGGGCGGGCGAGCAGCATCAACCAGTTCTTTCAGACCTCGGCTGTAGAGTGCGCCGAGGATTGCTGCCAGCACCAAACTCCACAGTAAACGCGGATAACGCCATGAAAATAAAAGCGTTAAAATGACGGCGACGCGCTCATCACCCAGCACCGTGAGCCATTGCCAGCACCACGCCGGATAACTCGCTGCCCAACTGTTGACGGTTAAAAAGCCAGCGTGATAACCGCCACTGAGCCAGAGACTGACGGCGATGCTGGCGCAGATCAGCGCGAAACCGAGCAGCCAACGCGCTCCCGGTAAGGTGGATGGCGGCGCTGTAGCGACTCGTTCCCGCCAAGCACGAACGTTGTTCACCGCAGCCGCACCAGCGCCACTGCGCCGCGTTGATAAACCATTTCCTGTTGTAAATCAGGATGATCGCGGATCAACAGCGGCAATTTGTCCAAACGCAGCAGCACCAAATCACCAGCTTGCGGCGGACGCTGGGGCGTGATGGCGTCGCGGTACACGCTGAAACTCGGCAGCGAAGTGCGATAGGAAACAGTCGGTAAATCAAGCTGTTTGGCGATTAACGCTGCTTCCTTGACCGGCGCTTGCAACACCTCAAACACTCGGGGCACCACGAATCCGTAAACCACCACCGTTTGCACCAGTCCCGCAAAAATTAGCCGTTGCCACAGCGGCGGCGTTGACCAGCGCAGCAGCGCCACGGTGAGCAGCAGCCCGGCGAGTGCAGCGATTCCATAATGCACATCAAGCACTTGCCGACTCGCGCCGAGCAGCGCGGCGGTGTGCGGTTGCAGCGTCAACAGTTCGCGCACATCTGCCGAGGGACTGGTGGCGATGCCATACGCGATATGAATTGCGGCATCAAGCAATAGTGGCAGCGCCACTAAGAATGCAAAAAGTGCAAGCGGTGGAATAAATGCGAGCCAGCGATTCGTTAATACTGCGCGATGTTTTGCCATTAAAATAAACAGCGGCACTGCGCCATATAACAGGTAATGCGGCAATTGCGTTGCTGAAAAAGAAAAGAACACGAATACTGTGATAAACCATATCCATAAAAAGCGTTCGAGCAGGTCTGACCATGCTGTATTTAATGTTTTGAACAGATTGAGAAACCAGCCGCTAAATGGTAATAACATCAGCGGCAGCATGACCAAATAATAGCCGGGGAAACCGCTGTGATTATGAATTGGCGCATCAAAACGACCGAGATTGTGATGCAGGAAAAAGCTCTGGAAAAAACCCACGCCGTCTTCTAAATAAATCGCCAGATACCAAGGACCAGCAACCAATAGAAAAATCACCCAGCCCAGCGGATAAAAAACCGCTTTTAACCACTGCAAAATCATTTGCCAGCGCAGCGTTGACAGCGCAAATAACAGACTCACCACCAATGGAAAAAATACTGCAACCGGGCCTTTGGTTAAAAATCCCAGCGCCATCCACAAATACGCTTGCAATAAATAACGCCGATTCGCTGGCGCGTCGGGTTCTAAAAAATAGCGGTAAATCTCAAAGAAAGTGAGCGCGATTAACAGGTTAAGTAGCGCGTCAGCGACGGCAGCTTTGGCAATCAGCGACACTTGCAGCGCCAGCACCAGCGTCAATCCGGCAACCACGGCAGTTGGTGCGTCAAGCCGTTTGCGCACAAATCCCCACAGCGCCAGCACCCATAAACTCGCGGCTAGTGCCGACGGCAAACGCAGCGCAAATTCATTAAAACCAAATGCTTGGGTTGATACCGCTTGCAGCCAGTAAATCAGCACCGGCTTGTCGTAACGCGGTTCGCCGTCGCGGTGCGGCGTGATGATGTTGCCGGTATCAAGCATTTCGCGGGTGGCTTCGGTAAACGCGCCTTCGTCAAGGTCATACAGCGGCACTGCGCCGAGTTGCCAGAAAAAACTCAACGCTACAACGAGCAACAGCAGCCACGGTGAAGTCAGCGTGGCGGTTAACACGTTGTGCCAAAACGTTGGTGGAGAAGATGAGAGTTCAGCGTTGCGCATGGATTGCTCTGGATGTGAGTGAAAACGACGCTGCTAGTGTCGAATAGATTGCGCAATTTAGAAACAGAAAACGGCGCGATTTGCGCCGTTGCAGACACAAAAAAAGCTCTTCATGATGCGCATTCATAAACCATTATTCCACACAGCAAAACGGGGGCATTGCGCCCCCGTATTTCAACTTTTCAATCGCCTGTCGAATAGAGCGACTGCGCAGATTTTAAGCGTTAACCGCGAGCAGTTAACCATTCTTCCAATTTGTCGGAACCGCCGATCAATTGCCCATCAATAAAGATTTGTGGAACCGAAGTTGCATTCGCCACTGCGCGTAACGTTAAATCCGTGTAATCGCGGTTGAGCAACAGTTCTTCATACGCAATGCCAGCATCTTTCAATGCCGCTTTTGCCTTCGCACAGAATGGGCAACCGGGGCGCGTCATTACGGTCACACTCAATGGCTTGGGCGCGTCTGGCGCAAGATATTCCAACATCGTATCGGCATCGGAAACACCGTAGGGATCGCCGTCAACATCCGGTTCAATAAACATCTTGGCAATCACGCCATCGCGCACCAGCATCGAATAGCGCCATGACCGCTTGCCGAAACCAATGGCATCTTTATCGACCAACATGCCCATGCCTTCGCTGAATTCGCCATTGCCATCAGGAATAAACGTCAGACCTTCGGCATGTTGCGTTTTCTGCCATTCATTCATCACAAACGTATCATTGACTGAAATGCAGATAATGTCGTCCACGCCATGCTGTTTAAATACCGGCAGCAATTGGTTATAACGCGGCACATGCGACGAGGAACAAGTTGGCGTGAATGCGCCGGGCAGCGAGAACACAATGACGGTTTTGCCCGCAAACAGGTCATTGGTCGTCACTTCAACCCATTCGTGACCGCTGCGCGTGTGAAAGGTGACGGCAGGAACTGGGTTTCCAGTAATATCTTCTAACATCTTGAAACTCCAAATGATTGATAACAGTTAGGTCAAACACTTTAACCGTCAGTGAATTGGTGACGATGGCGCAATTTTCAATCGCTGTAGTGTGTGGATTTTAGCGGTGGCGCATCCAATACACCCGTCCGGCGTTGTGAATCTGTATGATTCAACCATACGCGCAACCGTTAGCGGTGCGTCCCGCGTGTGTCCGGTGCAAAGATTGGAAGTTGCCGACATGATCGAGACACTTTTTTTATTACTGCCCATCGCCGCTGCATCAGGTTGGTGGCTTTCACGGCGCGATCTTCGTGCTAAGTTTGAGCGCGTCGGTCCAGCGCATCCCGATTTTCTGCGCGGTCTCAATTACTTACTGGAAGAGCAGCCAGATAAAGCGATTGACATGTTCCTCAAACTCACCGAAGTCGATAGCGAAACCGTCGAAACGCATCTGGCGCTCGGCAGTCTGTTTCGGCGACGTGGCGAAGTAGATCGCGCTATTCGCATTCATCAAAACCTCGTCGAACGGGCGCATCTCAGCACCGAACTGCGCGGTTATGCGCTCTTTGAACTCGCTCAGGATTACATGTGCGCTGGGTTTCTCGACCGCGCCGAAAAGCTGTTTCAAGAATTGGTCGATCGCGGTTTGCATCGGCAACGCGCCCTTCACGCGCTGCGCGATATTTACCAGCGCGAACGCGATTGGAGCCGCTGCATTGCTGTTGCCGAGCGTCTGCGCGTCCTCACTGGTCAAGTAATGACCACTGAAATCGCGCACTATCACTGCGAACTCGCCGAAGATGCCCAGCGCAAAGGCGACCGCGACACCGCACATCAGCAGTTGATGTTGGCGCAACGGGTTGATCCTAACTGTGTTCGCGCTGCCATGTTGGAAGGACGCACCGCGTTGACTGATGGCGATCCACAACGCGCAGTGACCCTGTTTTTGCGCGTCGCCGATCGTGGCGCAACTTATGTTGCGGAAATTCTGCCGGAATTGATTGAAGCATTGCGGCAACTGGGGCGCGAAGATGTGTTGAGTCTGCTGGAGGCGTTGGCACATCGTCATCCCAGCCCGCCGCTGATGCGCAGTCTCGCCGAAGTAGTCGCGCAAACGCGGGGCAATACCGCCGCGCTTGATCTGATGACTGCCTATCTCACGCAATATGCTGATTTATCAGTGCTGGAGCATTTGCTGGAGTTACAGGCGCAGGACGGCGCTGACCGCAAAACCCAGCATCGGCTACAAGTCGCACTAACGGTCACGCGCACTTTGCTGGCGCGGCAGCCGGTGTATCAATGCGAACATTGCGGCTTTCAAGCGCGGTCGCTGCATTGGCATTGTCCCAGTTGCAAATGCTGGGGAACCGTCGTGCCGGTGCAACCGGAAGCAATTGTTGCCGAATCTTCATCTTCAACGGAATCCTCGCCCCCGTGACCTTTTCATCTCGCATCATCGTTGCCCTTGATTTCGCAGCTAAAACCCCGGCGCTGGCGCTGGTCGATCAGCTCGATCCCGCCCGCTGTCGGCTGAAAGTCGGCAAGGAATTATTCACCCGCTGCGGCCCTGATTTGATTGAGGAACTGCATCGACGCGGATTTGCCGTGTTCCTTGATCTCAAATTTCATGACATCCCAAACACGGTTGCCGCTGCCTGCGACGCTGCCGCTGATCTCGGCGTGTGGATGGTCAACGTGCACATTTCCGGCGGAACGCGAATGCTCGCCGCAGCACGAGAACAGTTGGATCGCCGCGCAACTCCGCCGCCGCTGTTGATCGGCGTCACCGTACTGACCAGTTTGACGGCAGACGATTTGGCAGCGCTCGGTTGTCCCGGAGCGCCAGCCGAGCGAGTGCTGGCGCTGGCGCAACTCGGTCACGCGGCCGGATTGGATGGAATTGTGTGCTCGCCGTTGGAAGCAGCGGCAGTACGCGCTGCGCTGGGACGCGAATTTTTGCTGGTGACGCCGGGAGTGCGCCCGGCTGGCGCAGCAATTGGCGATCAACAGCGGATAATGACGCCCGCGCAGGCAGTGGCGGCGGGTGCGGATTATTTGGTGATTGGGCGACCGATTACGCAAGCTGCCGAGCCATTGGCGGCGCTGGCGGCAATTGAGCATGAACTGGCTGATTTTGATAACAAAATCTGATTTTTAACTCACTTGAGAACGATTTAATGATTAAAGTACGCAAAGCAGTATTTCCCGTTGCCGGTCTCGGCACTCGTTTCTTGCCGGCAACCAAAGCCAGCCCTAAAGAAATGCTGCCGATTGTTGATAAGCCGTTGATTCAATACGCTGCGGATGAGGCGGAAGAAGCTGGCGTCGATCAATTGATTTTCATCACCGGACGCAGCAAACGTTCGATTGAAGACCATTTTGATAAGGCTTACGAATTGGAAGCAGAATTGGAGCAGGCAGGGAAAACTGCGCTGCTAAAAATCGTGCGCGATGTGCTGCCGGAGTTCGCATCGTGCATTTACGTCCGCCAAGCCGAGGCAATGGGTTTGGGTCATGCAGTGCTGTGCGCCAAGCCGGTCGTTGGCAATGAGCCGTTTTTTGTGCTGCTCGCCGATGACTTAATCCGCACCAGCGGCAAGGGCGTCGTGGGACAGATGGCCGATGTGTATGCGCAGCACGGTTGCAGCGTGTTGAGTGTGCAGGAAGTGCCGCACGAGGAAACGCATAAATACGGCATCGTGCAGGTGGAAAAGGGCGCAGACGGCATGATGCGCGTCGTTTCCATCGTGGAAAAACCTGCGCCAGCCGATGCGCCATCAAATCTCGCCGTGGTCGGGCGTTATTTATTGACACCGCGCATTTTTGAAAAACTCGAAAACATCGGCGAAGGCAGCGGTGGCGAAATTCAGCTCACCGATGGCATTTCTGATCTGCTCGCCGATGAGCCAATTATCGCGTATCCCTTTGAAGGAAAACGCTATGACTGCGGCAGCAAGCTCGGTTATTTGGAAGCCACAGTGGAATTCGGGCTGGCGCATCCTGAATTGGGCGAACGCTTTGCGGCGTATCTCCGCGCTTTCCGCCAAGACGCTGGTTATTGAGCAACTGACGACATGATTGGGCAACTGCGCGGCAATCTTCTCGCCACCCAACCACCGCAACTGCTGCTTGATGTGAGCGGTGTTGGTTACGAAGTGGAACTGCCGCTCTCAGCATTTGCGCAGTTGCCCGCGCTGGGCGAACCACTCACGCTGATCACGCATCTGGTTGTTCGTGATGACGCGCATTTGCTGTATGGCTTTTTGCACGCGCACGACCGGCTGCTGTTTCGCGCACTGCTGAAAGTCACCGGCGTGGGCGCACGGCTGGCGCTGGAGATTTTGGGCGCGATGGACGCGGGTCAATTTGCGCACTGCGTGGCGCAGGATGACGTGACCGCGCTGATGCGCATTCCCGGCATCGGCAAGAAAACCGCGCAGCGCCTCATCATGGAAATGCGCGACCGGCTCGCTGGGCTGAGTGCTGGCGTGATTCCAGCGAATACTGCGCCAGCGATGAATACGCGGGAGCTGGCGCTTAACGATGCAATCAGTGCGTTGCTGGCGCTGGGTTATCGTCCGCCCGATGCCAATCGCATGGCGCGAGCAGTTGATGATGGTACGAATACAACTGAGGAGATCATTCGGGCGGCGCTGCGCCAAATACCCAATTCTTGAGCAATACGTTATTGTCGTTTTATTTGGAAATTCTATGAATAATCAATTGTTTCAAGATTTTGATTTTGCTCAATTGCATTCGCCAGATTTCAAAGAAGACAGTGTACGCGAAGTATTGATTTTACCCATTTTAACGCAGCTCGGTTATGGGCAAACGCAGATTATCCGCAGCAAAAGTTTATTACATCCCTTTCTGACAGTTGGCAGTAAAAGCAGCAAAAAACGTCCGATTACCTTAATTCCTGATTATCTATTGAAAGTCGAAAATAGTCACGCGTGGGTATTAGATGCCAAAGCACCGCATCAACACATTCAATCTGGCGATCATGTCGCACAGTTTTTTCTTATAGCATTCATCCTGAAGTACGCAGCAAGTTTTTTGCGTTATGTAATGGCTGGGCATTTGCTTTATTTCGCCAAGACACGCCAGAGCCAATTTTATATTTTGAACTAGCGAAAATTGCGCACTATTGGGAAGAATTATCCGCTTATTTATCGCCGAGTTCGTTTCAAACGGGTAAGGTTTTAACTTATATCACGCCGAAAAAAGCGGTTAAAAGTGCGCCGTTTGATTATTTGGATCGTCCGTTATTGAAGAAATTGTGGTTAAAAAACGGGCAGCGAAACGTCATTTCGGTGTACATGGTTATTTTACCAAACAAGCATGGAACGTCGTTCATGAATATATTAATTTTTCACAAGCTGGCGATGTAGTTTTAGACCCTTTTGGCGGCAGCGGTGTGACTGCCGTTGAAGCCATGATGTTAGATCGACAAGCGATTCATTTAGATTTGAATCCAATGTCTACTTTTTTAATTGATGCGCTCACCAGCCCAGTTGATCTTATTGATTTACAGTGCAGTTTTGAACGAATTAAAACGGCATATCTGGAGCGAACCTAAAACTGAGGAAGCCATTGAAAAGGCGTTAAAGCACTATGCGTATCCTAAAGATTTTGTGTTACCAAAAGGTTCAGATGTCAAGGTTGTACAGGATTTATTTAGCAAAAAACAGTTGGCGCAACTCGGATTTTTGAAACATTTAATTACAAAGAAACCAACAAAAATGTTCTGAAAGCATTATTGTTGGCGTTTTCAAGCACGATAAATAAAATTAATCTGACTTATCATAGTTCAACCTATACTAAGGAAAACGCAGGTGATAGTAGTCCCATGCGCTACTATCGTTACAGAATCGCTCCAAAAGGTGTTGATTTAGATTTGATGAAAACTTATGAAAAAAAGATTTCAGCAATTCTTAATGCCAAGCGAGAAATAGCGCACAAAATAAATGATAAAACTATAGATCAGTTGCAGATTATTCGCGGCACAGCAACCGATTTATCGTTCTTAAAAAAAGAAAGTGTGGATTATATTTACACTGATCCGCCGTATGGCAAAAAGATTCCGTATCTTGATTTGTCGGTCATGTGGAATGCGTGGTTAGATTTACCCGTAACCGAGCAGGATTATAGTTTAGAAGCCATTGAAGGTGGCGAACATGAGAAAAGCAAAGCGGATTACAACGCTTTGATTGCAAAAAGTATTGAAGAAATGTATCGCGTATTGAAATTTGATCGCTGGATGTCATTTGTGTTTGCGCACAAAGACCCAGAATTTTGGCATTTGATTATTGATACTGCGAACGCTGCGGTTTTGAATACGCCGGTGCAGTCGCGCAAAAGAACGGACAAACCAGTTTTAAGAAACGGCAAAATCCATTTACAGTTTTATCCGGTCAGTTAATTATTAATTTTAGAAAGGTGCGCAAACCTAAATATATTATGAAAGCCAGTTTGGGCATGGATATGGTGAAATTGTCATGCAGACAATTGAAGGCGTGATTGCCAAATATAACGGCGCATCATTAGAACAAATCAACGACGAATTAATTATTAAAGGTTTGAGCTGGGCTTTTTGATTTACTGAAAAAAGAGTATTCTGATTTAACGCCGTTGCTGCTCGATATGTTTGATTATGAAAGGAAACCGAGTTATTCAGCATCAAACAAGACAAGCAATTCAAAACGCATGTCGATCTGAAATTACGTGTTCGTTATTATTTAATCTCTTATTTGCGGCGCATGGAGCGCGAAAAGAAAACAGCGGAATTTGATGAAATTGTGTTAGCGATGATGCCATTATTGAAAAACGGAACCACGCCAGAAGCGCAAACGATTTTAAGTGTATTAGAAGATATTGCTTATCGTATTGGCGAGGGCTGGCGCTTAACAGCAGAAGGACAGGCAGCTTTTGATCTTTAGAATGAAAATCCCGCTCGCTGGTGAATCGCTGCGGGATGTTGTGAATCAATTAAACAGTTAATCCGCGCAATACCAAATCTTCAATTTCAATAAATGGTTGTGAAAACGCTGCTCGCAAACGCGGCGCATCACCGCCGGTCAATAATATCCGCACCGTCGCCCCCGTTTCTGCTGCCAACCGCTCGGCTAATCGCTCCGCCAACGCCGCAATCGCTTGAACACTGCCCGCTGCGACTGCTGCCGTCGTGTCATTCGCCCACAGCATTCCGCACGGCTCGATTTCGATGCGCGGAATCTGCGTTCCCGCCAGCAAACTCGTCCGCATCATCTCCAGCCCCGGCACGATCAATCCGCCCAAATGTCGCCCGTCTGCCAGCAACAGATCAAAGGTCGCAGCGGTTCCGGCATCGACAATCAGCGTCGGCGCAGCAGTCGGGTTGTCCACATGTGCCGCGAGCAGCGCCAGCCACCGATCCACGCCAAAACGCGACGGTTCGGCGTAAGCAATCCGCACTCCGGCATATTCGGCGCGAGTGCTGACAAACTCCGGTGCCAATCCCCAATACGCTTGCGTCACCCGACCGAGCGCCTCCGCCACTGCAGCGCCACCGACATTGCTCGCCACGATTCGCGTCGGCGCAGGCAGCGTTTCCCACGCCGCGAGCACATCCAACGGAATCGCGTTGCCGTGTCGCGCAATTTGCACTGCGCCGAGTTGTGCGCCGTCGTGCACTGCCCAGCGTAAATTGGTGTTGCCAATATCCAGTAACAGCATAAAAGCTCCTGATATTCAATCTATTAAGTGTGGATGAAAACCTGTGCCGAGCGTTGGTGGCAGCAGCAATTGACCGTTGTGCAACAGCGGCGGTGCACCCAAATCCGCTGCGAGCCAGTCGGCAGTTGCTAAACCGTGCGGAATGGCGCTGGCGCTGGCTGCCGCGAGTTGCGCCGTCGCCCACAATCCGGCAGCACTTTCGATCACGCTGGTGATCACCACTTCAATTCCGGCAGCTTGTGCCCGCTGCGCCAGCGCCAGCGTTCGTTGTACACCGCCAATCGCTGCCGGTTTCAGCACCAGTCGCCGCACACCAAGCGCGTTCAAATCGCCCTGCCAATTCACGCCATGCAGCGATTCATCCCGCGCCAGCGGAAAAATCACCCGCTGCTGCAATGTCGCCAGCTGCGCAGCATTCGGCTGGCGTAGCGGCTCTTCCAGCGATTCAATCGGCAACTGCGCCAGCCCGTCGAGCATTCGCTGTGCAGCATCGAATTCCCACGCGCCATTGGCATCCAGTCGGAAAGTCACATCGAGCGGCAGCAGTTGTGCCAACGCAGTCAGTTGCGCCAATTCGGTCGCGGGATCATGCAAACCGACTTTGATTTTCAACACCTTAAATCCGGCAGCGCAGGCAGCGTGAACTTCATTTGGCGTGATGGTTGACAGTGCGCCGAGCATCGCGTTGACCGGCACTGCATTTGACGCGGTGGGCGCGAGAAAATGGCGCAACGTCAAACCGCGCTCTTGGCTCAATAAATCCAGCAGCGCACATTCCACCGCAAAACGGACGGCTGGCGTTGCAGTCAATTCCGGCTCCAGCGCATCAAGCAGCGTTGCTGCGTCGTGACCAATCGCAATTTTCTGAATTTTCAACAGGGTTTGCGCTGCGGCTTGCGGCGTTTCTGTGCCAGCAGCGGCTAGTGGAGCGCAGTCGCCGTAAAATCCCCCCCGACCTCCCTTTTTCAAAGGGGGGAGATTTAGGAGTTCCTTTTGCAAAGGGTGGAGACAAAAGCCCCCCTTTAGCAAAGGGGGGTTGGGGGGATTTGATGAAATTAGGCAGTTGGGAGAATTCGTTAAATCATCAGCACTGCGCAATTGCACCAGCCACCCGCACCGTCGATTAAATCCGCCGCGAGCAGTCGCCCAATGGCGGTGCAGCGGTAAATCGTAGGCAATCATCTGAAGGCATTCGATCTGCATTATTCAGAATAAAAAACTCAGAATTAACAAGAGCACCAGTGCCGATTGAAATAGCGCAGTACGAGCGAGTTGCACATTCAACGCTGCGCCATTGCTGCGACCTAATTGCACAATTAAAAGCACTGCCAGCGGGAATGCACTGATTAACCATTCATTCGCGCCGGGCAATGGCGCAAGCAATAGCAGCGGTATTGGCGCAAGTAATAGCACTGCGTATAACACGCGAGCGCGGGAACGATCGAGATAATGACAGAGCGTGCGGCGACCAGCAGCGCGGTCGGTGTCTAAATCACGGTAATTATTGACCAAAAGCACTGCGGCAGCGGGTAATCCCAGCGCAATTCCAATAATGACGGCGTTCCAATTAAATACGAGCGTTTGCAAATAATGGCTGCCGACAACCGTAATAATGCCAAAAAATACCAATACGAATAATTCGCCAAATGGTCCGTAAGCGATGGGGCGTGAGCCGGCGGTGTAGGCGTAACCGGCGGCGAGTGAGGCGATTCCGATGCTGAAAATCGGCCAGCCGCCGCGCTGCAACAATACTAAACCCAGCACAAATGCCAATAAAAACATCAGGTGCGCAGCCGTTTTGACTTGGCTGGCGCGAAACCAACCCTGCGCCGTGGCGCGTTGCGGGCCGAGACGGTCGGGCGTGTCCGTGCCGCGTTCAAAATCAGCAGCATCGTTATACAAATTGGTGCCGATTTGAATTGCCATTGCTGCGAATAGCGTGCACAACGCAATCAGCGCGAATTGATTGGTTTCAGCGACTGCCAGCGCGATTCCGGCGAACACTGGCGCGAGTGTGAGCGGCAGCGTTTTGGGGCGAGCGGCGAGAATGCAGCGGGTAAATAATGGTGGAATTGTGGGCGTTGATACGGACATAGCAGATGAGGCGCGGGTGCTGATGAAGTCATTTGAATGAAGACGCGAGCTTAGTGGATGTTGGGGATCGCGTCACATTTGAGGCGGTCAAGCTGCGCGATTCCAGTGGTTGCGCTCTATACTTTGGTTTCGTTCATTGGAGGCATAACAATGGCAGTCGCAATTAAAAAAGCAAAACCAAAAGTTGAAGCTGAAAAAGCTCGCGTCTTTTTGTGGGAAGGCATGGATCGGCGCGGGGCGAAAGTCAAGGGCGAATCGCGTGCGCCCAGCATCAATGCAGTGCGGGCAGATTTGCGGCGACAAGGCGTAAATCCAACCAAGGTCAAGATGAAGCCGAAGCCGTTGTTGGGCGGTGGAAAAAAGAAAATCACCAGCGCGGATTTATCGATTTTCACGCGCCAGCTCGCAACCATGATGGGCGCAGGTGTGCCGCTGGTGCAGGCGTTTGACATTGTGGGACGCGGTCACGACAACCCGTCGATGCAGGATTTATTCTGACGATTAAACAGGACATTGAGGGCGGCACAGCGATGGCGTGGCGATGAGCAAACATCCGCTGTATTTCGACGATCTGGTGTGCAATCTGGTCGCTGCCGGTGAACAAGCCGGTATTCTCGACAATCTGCTGGATAAGATCGCGGTTTATAAAGAAAAAACCGAGTCGATCAAAGGCAAAATCAAAAAAGCGATGTTTTATCCGACGGCAGTCATCGCGGTCGCAGTCATCGTCACTGTCGTGATTTTGTTATTCGTGATTCCGAAGTTTAAAGAGCTTTTTGCAAATTTGGCGCAGATTTGCCGCTTTACGATGATGGTCATTCATCTGTCTGAACTGCTTCAAGCATGGTGGTGGGCAATGTTGCTGGCGCAGGCAGCTTCGTTTACAGCTTTGGCTACGCTTACAAACGCTCGCGGGCGATGCGTGAAGGCATTGATCGGCTGCTGCTGAAGATTCCGATCATCGGTCCGATTTTGAATAAAGCGGCGCTGGCGCGATTTGCCCGCACCTTGTCAACCATGTTTGCTGCGGGTGTGCCGCTGGTCGAGGCGCTGCAATCGGTGTCGGGCGCGACCGGCAACATCGTTTATCAAGATGCAGTGCTGAAAATGCGCGAGGAAGTAGCGACCGGCCAATCGCTGCAATTGGCGATGCGCCAGCGCGACATCTTTCCGCACATGGTGATTCAGATGACCGCCATCGGTGAGGAATCCGGCGCATTGGATGCGATGCTGGCAAAAGTCGCGGATTTTTATGAAGAACAGGTGGACAACGCGGTAGACAGTTTAAGCAGTCTGCTGGAGCCGATGATTATGGTGGTGATCGGCGGTTTGGTCGGCAGTTTGGTGGTGGCGATGTATTTGCCGATTTTCAAAATGGCATCAGTGGTGTGATTTTTATGAGCGAGGTCTTTGCTTTACTTGCGCAAAATACGGAATTGCTGGCGCTGGTCGCCGTACTGTTTGGCTTGCTAATTGGGAGCTTTCTCAACGTAGTGATTTTGCGGCTGCCGCTGATGATGCAGGCGGAATGGCAGCGCGACTGCGCTGAATTGTTGGAAGAAATCCCCCCCTGCCCCCCTTTTTCTAAGGGGGGAGAAGAACAAAGCCCACCTTTTACAAGGGAAAATCAAGAAAGCACCCTTTTGGAAAAGGACTCGAAAAGCCCCCCTTTGAAAAAGGGGGGTTGGGGGGATTCATCAATCTCGCTGTCATCACCGCCGTCCACCTGTCCGCATTGCGGTCATCGCATTCGCGCTTACGAAAACATTCCGATTATCAGTTATTTATTGCTGCGCGGACGCTGTTCGTCCTGTCACACGCACATCAGTTTGCGTTATCCATTCGTTGAAGCATTGACCGCGCTGTTGACGCTGGCAGTGGCGCTGCAATTCGGCATGACGTGGCAATTGCCAGCGGCGCTGGTGCTGACGTGGGCGCTGATTGCGCTGGCGCTGATTGATTACGACACCCAGTTATTGCCCGATAACATCGTGTTACCGCTGCTGTGGCTCGGTTTGTTATTGAATGCGTTCGGAATGTTCACCGATAGCCAAACGGCAATTATCGGCGCAGTCGCGGGTTATCTCAGCCTGTGGACGGTGTTTCAACTGTTTCGGCTGGCGACCGGCAAAGAAGGCATGGGTTATGGCGATTTCAAATTGCTGGCGCTGTTCGGCGCGTGGTTTGGCTGGCAACTGCTGCCGCAAATCGTGCTGCTCTCGGCATTGACCGGCGCAGTGCTTGGAGTGTTGTTGATCGTCACCGGGCAGCAGCGCCGCGAACAACCACTGCCGTTTGGTCCATTTTTAGCGGTGGCAGGTTGGATCAGTTTGCTGTGGGGCGACGCGATCAATACCGCGTATTTCACCTCAGCGGATTGAATTAAATGATGTTTAGCGTGGCATTGACGGGCGGAATCGGCAGCGGGAAATCGACCGTCGCTGACCAACTCGCCGTTCTCGGCGCAGGCGTAATTGATACCGATGTGCTGGCGCGAGAATTGACCGCCGTCGGGCAACCGCTGTTGCAGCGCATCGCTGTCAACTTTGGTGCAGAAATGCTGCTCGCAGATGGTGCGCTCGACCGCGCTGCGTTGCGCCAGCGGGTTTTTCAATCGCTGCCAGAACGCAAACGATTGGAGGCGTTGCTGCATCCAGCGATTGAAGCATTGATGTTGGAACGACGCGCCGCATTGACTGCGCCCTACGCAGTGCTGGTGATTCCGCTGCTGTTTGAAACTGGGCAACAGCAATGGGCGCAGCGGGTGCTGGTGGTTGATGTGCCGGAAACGGTGCAAATCGAGCGGGTGCAGCAGCGCAGCGGACTGGCGACCGATGAAATCAAACGCATTATTGCCAGCCAAATTGCTCGTGCTGAACGGCTCGCTCGCGCCGACGACTCATTGATAACAGTGGAAATTCTGCGGCGCTAATTCCTCAAATTAAGCAATTGCATGAACGTTATTTGCAATTGGCTGGCGCATAAAAATCCCAATTTTCACAAAATGTTGTGAGGCAAGTTGCGATGACTATTTCATCTATTCTGCAAATTCCACTCACTGTTGATGCTTATCTCACTGGTGAAGAAAACTGTGAATTACGCCATGAATATATTGGCGGTCAGATTTACGCCATGACTGGCGCGAGCCGTCAACACGGTTTAATCGTTACCAATCTCATTGCTTTTCTACGTCCACAATTGCGCAGCAGTCATTGTCAAATTTTCGCTAACGACATGAAAGTCCGCCTGTTTATTGGTGGAGATGACATTTTTTATTATCCAGATTTATTATTGAGTTGCGATCCGAATGACCGCGAACGTTATTATTGCACTCATCCCTGTTTAATTATTGAAGTTTTATCTAATTCTACTGAACGCATTGATCGGCGCGAAAAGCTCCTTGCTTATCAAACACTCCCCAGTTTGCGCGAATATCTATTGATTGCGCAAAACCGCCGCGAAGTACAAATCCACCGCCGTTCACAACAATGGAAAGCCGAAATCATCACTGCGGGTGAAGTGGCGCTCAATTGCATCGATTGTGCGCTGCCCATTGAGATGATTTACGAAGAAATCGACGGTTTGACATGAAACAGTGCGACCGCTGGCGCAGTTCGCACTAAATTGGCTCATACAGCAACCGCACAATCCACAAATACTCGTATTATTGATTGGCATTTAATATGCTTATTGCCTCATTTCACAGTTTACGAGGCAACACAATGGAAGCACAGCACACGAGTTCAGACGTGTTATTTATCTTGATTGGCGCAGTGATGGTATTAGCCATGCACGCCGGGTTTGCATTTTTAGAACTCGGCACCGTCCGCGCTAAAAATCAAGTGAATGCGTTGGTGAAAATTATGAGCGATTTCGCCATTTCCACCATCGCTTACTTTTTCATTGGCTACAGCTTGGCTTATGGAATTGATTTTTTTACCGACGCAAAAATTCTTCAGGAAAATAACGGCTACGCACTCGTTAAATTCTTTTTCCTATTAACTTTTGCGGCAGCAATTCCCGCAATTATTTCTGGTGGCATTGCCGAACGCGCCCGCTTTTATCCACAATTACTTGCTTCATTTTTAATTGTGGGTTTGCTCTATCCATTCTTTGAAGGCATAACTTGGAACGGCAATTTTGGAATGCAAACGCTGCTTGAAACCACTTTTGGCGCACCCTTTCACGATTTCGCTGGTTCCGTTGTTGTTCATGCAGTTGGCGGATGGATTGCACTCGCCGCAGTCTTATTACTTGGCCCCCGTTTTGGACGTTATCGTAAAGACGGCAGCATGACCGCACATCCACCTTCATCTATTCCATTTCTCGCTTTGGGTGCATGGACATTAACGGTCGGTTGGTTTGGCTTTAATGTGATGTCAGCGCAAACACTCAATGCCGTAAGCGGATTGGTCGCAGTGAATTCGTTAATGGCAATGGTCGGCGGTATTTTAGCGGCGTTAATTGCGGGTAAAAATGACCCCGGCTTTTTACATAACGGACCGCTGGCGGGATTAGTTGCCGTGTGCGCTGGTTCAGATTTAATGCACCCATTAGGTGCACTCATTACCGGCGCAATTGCCGGCGTATTATTCGTATACGCATTTACCATAACGCAAAACAAATGGAAAATTGATGATGTGCTTGGCGTGTGGCCATTACACGGACTCTGCGGATTATGGGGCGGAATTGCAGCGGGTATTTTTGGTTTAACGCAGCTCGGTGGCGTCGGCGGCGTGAGTTTTAGTGCGCAAGTTATTGGAACTTTAATTGGCGTTTCCATTGCTTTTGCGGGGTTTTATCATCTACGGTTTAGTGAAGCTCGCAATTGGAATGCGCTTGACTGATGAAGAAGAATATCTAGGCGCTGATATCAGTATTCATAAAATCACTGCGCAGCCCGATTATAATCGCGGCGAAGTCTAATCGGTTATTCGTGCTTTACCGATTTATTGACATCTTTTCTGTATTAAAGCGGAGAAGATGTCAAATCTGCAAGAATCGCTTGTGCCAGATGATACGCGAGCACTGGCGGAACCGCATTACCCACCATCTTATAACCCGCTGCCAGATTTTCATAATGAAATACAAATTCATCTGGAAAGGTCTGAATACGGCGCATTCCCGCACCGTTAATCTGCGATATTGCGGTTCAAATCCCGGCACAAAGCGCCGCACATCTGGCGCAATCAATTCCATTTTGGGTGCTTGTGGATGCAGTGGCATGACGCCCGCCAGCCTGAATTGTGAATGAAGTTTCATCCCACGAACGCACTCGATTCCTTGACATATAAATGGTGGAGAATCCGCCGGTCATGTATTCGTGATTCGGAATGATGCAGCGTTCGCCATTGGTGCGTTGATGATTTAGTGCTGGCAATGCGCTATCTCGAAGATCAAAAATTGCTGCTTTTAAGTTGCTTTTTTTATTCGCTGTTGCTGCGGAAAATGAAACGTTAAACCTAAATCAGCGCGATACCCCACAAAAAAGACTCGCGCCCGATCTTGTGGTACTCCATAATCAGCCGCATTCAATAGCTTAAATGATAAGTTGTAGCCACTTTCCGCAAAGAGCGTTTTGATATTTTGTAACGCTTGTTGATGACGAGGAAGCAGCATTCCAGATACATTTTCTGCTAAAAAGAACAGCGGTTGTTTTGCACTTAAAATCCGAATGAATCAAAAAACAATTGCCCGCGTTGATCGTGAATTCCGCGCAATGCACCTGCTTCGCTCCAACTTTGACATGGCGGCCCACCAATTAAACCCACGCTATTAGGAATGTCATCGACGGCAATTTTGGTAATACTGCGGCGGTCGAATACTGTTGTGGGATGATTTTTTTCATAGGTTTCCCAAATATGGCGATCATATTCATTCGCCCATTTAATACAAAATCCGGCTTGGCGAAAACCCAAATCTAAGCCACCAGCGCCAGCAAAAAGAGACACAATATCCATGATTATTTTTTCCGATAAGTAATAATTTTTGCGTCAATAAGTTGTGCAGGATTGTTCGGGTTTCTTATACTTTCATTTCGAGTAAAAAAAGCTGAACTCTCGCTCTCTATGGAATAAATATCTTCGGCAGGCATCGTTTCAAATTTTGATTTTTGCATAATGCAAACCAATTTAAATTCCGAAGATTGGTCGTAATTTTCAAAATGCTCAAAAATTGTCATTGGATTATCAATGTGCCACATACCTCGAATTCTTAAATCCGTAACTCCCAACGGATCAATTTTTTTAACTTTACCAAGTTCGTTCGTTTCCGTAAATTTAATGTCGGGAATTTCGTTTACACCAGTAGATATTTTGTTTTTTAATCTTTCATAAATTTCTTTGTTGGCAATAAAACAATCTCCATAGACTAACCATAAACATTTAATATCGCTGTTTTTAACGTAACCAATAACATACAGCATATCTTTTTCAGTCCATTTTTCGCAATTACGACAAGCCAGAGTAAGCATCTCACTGTTTGAATAAATCTTGTCTTTTGGGTAGGAGCTATTGAGAGCAATTCGTGCGCGAGGCGACTCAATTTTTTTAATTTCTATCGCGTCACCTCCCTTTATCATCACGTCTGGTGGATTATTTTTATTCCCACAATACGAAAATGTGACGCTATACGCAAGATTGCTATTTTGCGCTGTCACATTAACAGCATTCGCAAATACATCTTTTACAAATTTTTCCAGTGCATCTCCTACGTTATTAATGCGGTTATTCCCAGAACTAACGGCGGACAAAGACATCGTTGGTAACGATGCACAGCGAACTAAAAATTGCAATACGTTCATAAATTTAATCTCTTTTTTCGTTAAAAAATGTCAAACATAAATACTTATTGATGATAAATTATTTTTTAATATAGTTCCCATTCTTTTTTGCGAACGAAAAGATGACCGCGCCCAGCAACGCTGCCGATCATCGTGCAACCTAAGCAATTTTGCGGTTACTAAAACATAAACGCATCGTATCGCTTATAATAAACACCCAATTTGCGCCGAGCATCCGCCGTTAACGCGGCATGATTCGGCGTCATTTTTTTCAATACAGAGACTGTTTTCATGGATTTATCGAAGGTTTCACGCGGCGACAACGTTCCAAACATTATCAACGTTATCATTGAGATACCCTCTCACGCCGAGCCGGTTAAGTACGAAATGGACAAGGAAACCGGCGCGATGTTCGTCGATCGGTTTATGTCCACTGCGATGCACTATCCCTGCAATTACGGCTACGTTCCGCACACGTTGTCGTCCGATGGCGACCCAGTTGATGTGATTGTGGTCACGCCTTATCCGCTGATTCCCGGCTCCGTCATTAAATGTCGTCCGGTCGGCGTGTTGACCATGACCGACGAATCCGGCGATGACGCCAAAATTCTGGCGCTGCCGATTGACAAACTGTTTAAGGGCTATCGTGACATCGAGAGTTTCCGCGATATGCCGGCGCACTTGCTGGATCAGATTGCGCATTTCTTTGAGCATTACAAAGACTTAGACGAAGGCAAATGGGTTCGCGTGGGCGGCTGGGGCGGGCGCGATGAAGCCTGTCAGGAAATTCTCGCCAGCGTGGACATGTTTGAAAACGCACCAGAAAAACCAGCGTTTTGATGCACTTAACCCACTTCACTGATCGCGGTACTGCGCACATGGTGGACGTGGGCGGCAAACCAGTGACGGCGCGAGTTGCCGTCGCTGAAGGCTGGATTACCATGACCAGAGCAACGCTGGCGCTGATTGAACAGGGCGATCATTCCAAGGGTGATGTGCTCGGCATTGCGCGTATCGCTGGGATCATGGCCGCCAAACGCACCGCCGATTTAGTGCCACTCTGTCATTCGCTGGCGCTGACCAACGTTGAGATAGAACTCGCTACTTGTCATGTAGAATCAGGCGTTTATTGCTGCGCCACCGTCGCTACCAGCGGTCAAACTGGCGTCGAAATCGAAGCCCTGTGTGCCGTGCAAATCAGTTTGCTGACGGTGTATGACATGTGCAAAGCCGTTGATCGTGGCATGACCATGACTGACGTGCGTCTGCTGGAAAAAAATGGCGGTCAATCAGGGCATTGGCAGCGCACTCCCACCATGATGACCTCAAAAATATGAACTCTTTTTATCAACGCGCTCACTTTCTCACTGCCGCTGCCCAGCTCGATCAAGCGCCAGCCGATAGCGGGCGCGAAGTCGCTTTTTCTGGGCGATCTAATGCCGGAAAATCCAGCGCAATCAACGCGCTATGTCATCAAAAAGCCTTGGCGCGAACCAGTAAAACGCCCGGTCGTACCCAGCAAATTATCTTTTTTGAATTGGATGCTGAACGGCGTTTAGTTGATTTGCCCGGCTATGGTTACGCCAAAGTTTCTGAAGCAATTAAATTGCAATGGCAGCGTCATCTTGCGCATTATTTAGAAGATCGCCGTTCATTAACCGGATTAGTTATTGTGATGGATATTCGTCATCCATTAACCGATTTTGATCGGCAAATGTTGGCTTGGGGACAACGCGCTAATTTAGCAATTCTATTGCTATTAACTAAAGCTGATAAATTAAAACGCGGCGCAGCAATGGCAACCAAACTTACTGTTGAACGTGAAACTGACGCAGCCAATAGCAATGGACGCATTACCGTACAATTGTTTTCTGCATTAGAACGCCAAGGTGTTGAAGTGGTGCAAAATTGGCTTGATCAATGGCTCGTTGTTGCAGAACGTGATCCTGATGCGCCACCCAGCGTTAATCCAGTGTTATCCCCTTCTTTCGGAGATCAATGATGTCTAATTTTTCATTTTTAAAAGGTAAACGTGGCGAATATCTCGTTGCGTTGCAATTCGCATTATTGTTCGCTTTTATCATTACTCCAGTGTGGCATCCAATACCAATGCAAACTTGGTTTGAATTACTGGAAATTCCGCGAAAAATAATCTGGTTTTTTTCGGGACTGATTGCAATACTTTTTGTGGGATTTGGCATGATTAATCTGCGTGATAACCTCACGCCGTTACCGTATCCCGTTGACCACAATCAGTTCGTAAAACATGGTATTTATAATTGGGTGCGACATCCGTTGTATGCCAGCCAATTAATTATGGCATTAGGCTGGGTGTTATACAGTTTAAGCCTTTCACATTTATTGTGGTTTATCGTTGGTTTTATATTCTTCGATTTCAAAGCAAGTAAAGAAGAACACTGGTTAACCGAACGTCATCCTGAATACGTTGATTATGCCAAACGGGTGCGCAAATTTATTCCTTGGGTGTATTAACGTTTAATCCCAGCGCCTGCAAATACTGTGCGGCGCTGTATTCCTGTGTATATTCACTCACTGCCTGACGCAAAAACACCGGCGATAACGGTTTTTTTAATGTCTCTACCATTGCGTTTGCCATTGCTGCGACATCGCCAACTGATACCAACTTTCCGTATTGTCCACTATTAAGTATTTCCGCTGGTCCACTTGGGCAATTGGTCGCTACTACTGGCACACCTAATGCCAATGCTTCTGTTAATACATTCGGCGATCCTTCCCACGCCGATGACAACGCAAATAATCCTGCTCGCGCTAACCACGCATACGGATTAACTTGAAATCCGGGCAGCACAACGCTGGCATTTAAGCCTAATTCCGCGATCAATTCAGTTAATTGCGTTCGTCCGCCGCCTTCGCCAAGAATAATCAACCGACAATTATGCTCCGCCCGTACTCGCGCAAAAGCACGAATTAACGTTGGAAAATCTTTCTGCTGTTGCAGTCGTCCCATTCCTAAAATAACTGGCGGTTGATTGGGTTCTAACCACGAATGCGGACAGGGTTCTGCCGCCAATTGATTTAATTCTGGCGTAATGACTGGATTACGAATGACGTTAATGCGTTCGTGGGGAATACGCGCAATCTGCGCAGTATCATCAGCGACGCCTTGCGATACCGCAATAATACGATCAAGTTGCGGATAAAGCAGGCGAATTGGTGCATAACGCAGCCAACGTTCTGGTGCAGTCCGCATTGCCATTGCCGCAGATAAATTGGTTCCTAAGCGCAATACAAGACGGGTATTGATTTGCGCCATTGCTCGCGCTAATACCGCTGCGCGTCCGGCACGATCTTTTGCTGCCAATACCACTGCTGGACGCTGATCGCGCAAATAACGGGCGAATGCGGGAATTGCAGAAAATGTGTGTTTGGTGTGCAATTGAATTAAATTAACTTGTGGCGGTAAACGCGCAAGATGTGGACTATTAGCACGCACCACAACCAAATCAACCGGTTGATCAAGTGCTATAAAACCGCGTATTAAATTAATTAACATGCGTTCAACGCCACCGCTTCCAGAAAAGGACGCAAACACAGTAAGCAATGGTTTTTTTTTCATAACGTGTCACAATTCGCAATTTATTTATATTGAAATGCCAGAAAAACGCTAATCAATAAATACATCTGGCATGAGTTGGGGAGATTTTTAATTGTCGCATTTTAATACTTGACTTCATTTGGGATAGATGTGCGGAAGGGCAGTGCAAGCTGCGCCGGTTCCATTTCCCGGTATGCCAACCTTTCGCATCATCTGCCCACCCCAGTTGGCATTGGGATCGGCGATTTTCATTTGCATGAAATCGGAGACAGAAAACGCCATTGATGTTCAAATGGATAATCAAATAAAACTTAGGCGGCGATAGTTTGTTTAATTTTTCACGCCTACATAAAAGATAGCATTATCGGTAACTTATGAAAGGGGGTAGTCGCTAACTACTCCCTTCAGCCAGCAGGCAAAATCTAAAAAATAACCATCACCTATTTAGCAGTATGGTCACAATAACCTAACTCACAAAGCCGTTTTATCCAACACTTCATCACTCAAGTTTCCACACCTGTTCTGCCAGCGCCGTGACACCGCGCTGGCGCAAATTTGGCGCTTCATTTAATACATCAAAATTTGCCAATTCAATAATGGTTTTACCTGCAAATATCTGTGCGATTTCATTGCGCTGCACTGCAAACGGTGGTCCCGCCATTTGCTGTTGATCGTAATCAAATGTAATCAATAATTGAGCAGCATTTGGAGCCAGCATTTTAAGCTGCGCTGCGTAACTTTCGCGCAATGCTGGCGGCAAAGCCACCAACGCACCACGATCATAAACTGCATGTATTTCAGGAAGATGTGCTGGTGTGAGTGCGAAAAAATCGCCACACAGCAGCGTTAATTCATCGACTTGATAACTGCGGAATGGTGACGCATCAGTCATTACCGCTGTTAAACCGTTTTCTGTTAAGAATTCTTCGATTGCCAGTGGACTGAGTTCGACACCAATTACACGCAGACCTTGGCTCATTAGCCACAGCAAATCCAATGTTTTACCGCATAATGGAACCAATACCGCTGCATTTGCTGGCAAGTTAAATTGTGGCCAAAACTCCTGTAAATGCCGATTGATTTCTGGTAAATGCCAGCCGGTTTCGCCCTGTTGCCAGCGTTCAAGCCAAAATTCTGGTGTCATTGCAAGTATTCCATTCAAAAATGATGCCCGCTTTGAATAAGGGGCTGGGATTTATTCCGGTTTGTCGCCCATTAACCGCCGCACAACCACATAAAAAGTGGGCACGAATAAGACACCGAGTAAGGTTGCGCCAATCATGCCGCCCATAACACCAGTACCAATCGCATGACGACTATTCGCGCCAGCGCCGCTTGATAATACCAGCGGTAAGACGCCCAGAATAAACGCAATGGATGTCATTAAAATGGGGCGAAAACGCAGCCGACTGGCTTCTAATGTCGCTTCTAAGACGTTCATTCCTGATTGGCGCAGCGTGTTGGCGAATTCAATAATTAAAATTGCGTTTTTTGCCGATAGTCCAATCACCGCAATTAAACCAACGTTGAAATAGACATCATTTTCTAATCCGCGCAACCAAGTGAAGCTCAATGCGCCTAATACGCCAAGCGGAACCACTAACATTACTGCTGCTGGAATAGACCAACTTTCATAGAGCGCAGCCAATGCTAAAAAAATCACTAATAGCGACAACGCAAATAGAATTGGCGCCTGTTGACCGGAAATGATTTCTTGAAATGATGATCCAGACCATTCGTAGCCAATGCCATTGGGCAAATCGTTTTCAACAATGGATGCCATCGCCTTCATTGCTTGCCCAGAACTGTGACCGGGTGACGCGCTGCCGTTGATTTGAATGGCACCATAGCCGTTATAATGGTCAATGGCTGGCGGTGCATTATTCCAACTTGCAGTGACGACGCTACTCAATGGAACCATGTCATCTAATCCGCCACGACTGCTCGGAATGTAATAGTGATTGAGGTCTTCTGGACGGCTGCGGAATGCGGCATCTGCTTGCAAAAGCACCTTTAAGACCCGCCCTTGATAATTGAAATCGTTGGCGTAGACCGGCGCGAGCATTAATTGAATTGCGCCATAAATATCGGCCAGCGTTAAGCCCATGGCTTGCGCTTGTAAGCGATCAACCGTGAATTGCACTTGTGGCGCATCTTCTAATTGATTGGGGCGCACTCCTGCTAATACTGGATTTTTTCCTGCTGCGCCGAGCAGTGCATTTTGTGCCTGCATCAATTGCGCGTGACCCAATCCGGCGCGATCTTCTAAACGGAAATCAAATCCGCCAAAGCGTCCCAATCCGCGCACGGTTGGCATATTCACCACGAAAATTCGTGCTTCCTGAATTGACTGCAACATGCCATTGGCTGCCGGAATAAACGCTTTGATTTGTTCATTCGGTTTAAGACGTTGATCCCAATTTTTTAAGCGAATAAAACCCAGTCCGACGTTTTCGCCCTGACCGACAAAACTGAATCCGGCGACATGCAGCACGCGATCCACTGCCGGATGTTGTTTCAAAATGGCTTCCATTTTTTTCAATACGGCGCTGGTGCGTTGCAAACTCGCGCCCGGTGGTAACTGGATGATTGCAAACGCATAACCCTGATCTTCTTCTGGCAGAAAACTGGTCGGCAGCTTGACGTACAGATAACCGGCAACTGTCACCAGCGCAATAAACGCCACCATCCAGCGCGGCGTGTGACGAATCGCGGCGCTCACGCGCTTGAGATAAGTTTTCGCAATCCAGCCGTAACCGCTATTAAAACCGCGCAGAAACCAATTCGGGCGGTCGTGCGTGGGACGCAGCAGCGTCGCGCACAGCGCCGGCGTAAAACTCAACGCCATCAGCGCCGAAATGCCCATTGAAATCGCAATCGTCAGCGAAAACTGCCGGTAAATGACGCCGACACTGCCGCCAACCAATGCCATCGGTAAAAACACGGCAGCCAGCACCAGCGTCATCGCAATCACTGCGCCGGTGATTTGATCCATCGCTTTTCGCGCTGCTTCGATGGGCGACAGTTTTTCTTCCGTCATCAGTCGTTCGACGTTTTCAACCACGACGATGGCGTCATCGACGACCAGACCAATTGCCAGCACTAATCCGAATAAACTCAGAACGTTAATTGAAAATCCGACGGCGTACATTCCGGCAAATGCGCCGGTAATTGCCACTGGCACGACTAAAGTTGGAATGAGCGTGGCGCGTAAATTCTGTAAAAACAGCAGCATCACCAGAAACACCAGCACCACCGCTTCGGCCAGCGTTTTCACTACTTCTTTGATTGAGATTTCAACGAATTGCGTGCTGTCATACGGCGATACCCAATCCACGCCGTTCGGCAAATAACGCACCAGTGCATCCATTTTGGCGCGTACCGCTCGCGCCACATCAAGCGCGTTGGCTTCCGGCGCGAGTTGAATCGCAAAGCCAGCGACGGAATCGCCCGCCAAATGCACTTCGCGTCCGAATGATTCCGCGCCCAGCCCAATGCGGGCGACATCTTTTAATTGAATGTGACTGCCGTTGGGATTGGCGTACAGGATGATGTCGCCAAATTCTTCGGCGCTGGTGAAGCGGCTGGCGGCACTGACTGACGCGGTAAAACCCTGACCGGGCAACGCCGGTTCTGCGCCAATCGAACCGGCAGCGACTTGAATGTTTTGCGCTCGCACTGCGTCCAACACTGCGGCGGCGCTGAGGCCGTAGCCGCGCAGTTTGTCGGGATCAAGCCAAATCCGCATCGCATAACCCGCGCCGAATTGCGTCGCGCCACCAACGCCGGGCAAGCGTCGAATCGGATCGAGAATCTGCGCGGCGATCAGGTTGTCGAGCGCGTAACTGTCAATTGTCGGATCGGTGGATTTGAGCGCCACCACCATCAGGAAATCGCCGTTGGCTTTGGCGACGGTGATGCCGTTGCGGACGACTTCTTCCGGCAAGCGGGATTGCGCCACGCTCAACCGATTTTGCACCTGCACTTGCGCGATGTTGGGATCAGTGCCGGTTTCAAAGGTCAGGGTGATTTGCGCCGAACCGTTGGAGCGCGAAGTGGAATCGAAATACAGCAGGTTATCCACGCCAGTCAGTTGCTGCTCGATCACCGAAGTCACGGTTTTTTCGAGCACTTCGGCGCTGGCGCCGGGGTAATTGGCGTTGATGCTGACTTGCGGCGGTGCGATGGGCGGATATGCCGACACTGGCAATTGGAAAATGGCGACGGTGCCGCCGAGCGTGATGAGAATCGCAATCACCCACGCGAAAATCGGACGATCAATAAAAAAGCGTGGCATATCAACGTCCTTTATTTACTACTGGGCGCTGGCGCAGCGCCAGCAGCAGGTTTTGGTGCGGCAAGTTTGGCCACTGCGCCCGGCTTCACTTTCTGTAAACCGGCAACGATGACCTGCTCGCCGTTACTCAATTCGCCCGTCACGACCCAATCGCTGTGCGTCATCACGCGAGTATCCACGCGCCGCGCTGCGACCACGCCATCAGCGCCTAACACCATGACCGATGCGCCTTTGTCATCACGCAGCACTGCGGCTTGTGGCAGCACAAACGCATGTTCCAATTGCCCGGTCGTTAGGCGCAGCGTGACGAACATGCCCGGCAGCAGCGCCCGCTGCGGATTGCTCAATGTGGTGCGCAGCGACACTGCGCCGGTATTGGGATCAACTGCGAGATCAGAAAAATCCAGCGTTCCCGTTTCGGAATAGGTCGCGCCGTCGGACAGCAACACTTCAACCTTGGTTTTCGATGCAGCTTTGTTCCCCAGCGGCTGGCTGGCTCCATGCTGCAATTCGGCAAGTTCGCGCACCGATTGACTAAAGTTGATGTAGATCGGATCAATTTGCTCCACCGCAGTCATCAGCGTCGCTTCGCCTTGCCCAACCAACGCGCCTTCCGTGACCAATGCTCGCCCCGCACGTCCGGCAATCGGAGCGCGAACGGTGGCGTAACTGAGATCAAGTCGCGCACTTTCGATATTGGCGCGTGCCTGCATCACTACCGCAGCGGTGGTGCGTTCATTCGCCAGCGCCGTGTCTACATCCTGTTGAGAAATGGTCTTTTTTTCGCGCAATTCGCTGTAACGGCGAGCAGTGAGCGCCGCATTCACAGCATCCGCTTCTGCCTTTGCCAGCGCCGCTTCTTCCGCCCGCAATTTGGCCTGCAACTGCGCCGGATCAATTTTGAATAGCACCGCGCCCGCGTTGACATCCGTCCCTTCGGTGTACACCCGCTCCAACACAATGCCGGCCACTCGCGCCCGTACCTGCGCAATGCGCGTGGCTGCCAGCCGTCCCACCAATTCGCGGTGAGCGGCGCAGTCTGACTTTTTGCAGTGATGACAGAGACTTCTGGCGTTGGCATCGGCGGCGGACCAGCGGGTTTGTCGCCCCTGCGCCCGGCAATAAATCGCAGCCGAATAGCATTGCAGCGGCAATACTGGCAATAAAAATGCGTCCTAAAATCAAATTCATCGTGATTTCTCAATGAAGCAGCAACTGCGTTAACACTGGATTTTATTATGAATGATTTAACATTTTTATGTCAGCAGTTTTTGTGAATCTTAAACAGCGGGACAATGCTCGAAATGCGCTTATTTCCGCAACACATCGAGCATTATTCGCGCTGCTGACTGCCGGTAACGCAGATCACTTGCAGTCTCTCGTATTAAAACAGCAAGCACGTTTTTCCAGTCAACAACAGCGATGTATTTTTATGCTTCAATGAAGACTTTTGTCATGCCTAAAAACTCAAACGTCTCATCATCTTCTCCTCTATCTTCCCATGCGATGTGGAGTTTAATCGCCTCTTGAGCACGCTCCCTTAACAGTTCAATTGATTCAGCTTGAACATAACAGCCGCGTAAGCCGATGACTGATCCAATAAATATGCCCTGAGCATCGCGTTCAACCCCCATGCTAAACTCTTTTTTTGTTTCTATCTCTGGTGTTGATGACATCTTCTAATCTCCGTAGTTTATTGACAATTTTCATTCGTTCAATCATTTGCATCATTGACAATGCCGCTGTCTTTGTCGGTTTTCACTCGCTGCTGGTGCTGGGTCGTCGTATAAATAGAGCGGGAAACATTGAGTTATACCATTCTTATTAGATTAAGAAGCCTCGGTCTATTCCGTGAGAAATACCGCCTTCCCAATCACTAGTAAGAAATTCACGCACACTGTTGAAACAGTGATTTATTACGTCATCATAAATAGGATTCTTTTGATAGTTGGTGTCATACCTGAACTCGCGGTCTGTGTTTTTCTGCTTTCTAAGAACGTAAATTTGGTCAATTTTGTATTTTTTAAGATTGACTGAGCCAGTAAGTTTTAACCATTCAGCAACAACGATGTACATTGCGTTTGGATTTTTCTGCTTGAGTTGTTCAGCAGCAGTCGATACATCTTGAAGCATTGTTTTATCGAGATATGTTTTGCATTCAATTGCAACTGCGGGAATGTCCCAATCGTGCTCTTCAATTAATGCCGAGCCACGACATTTCATTGTCGTTTTTACGCTTGCGCCGATAGTAAAGTCGTGATCTTTTATTTCAAATAAAGCGTGAGGTTTCTTTATCATATGCAGGTACGATGGAGCTCTGAAGAAAATGTCCTTAAATGAATGAGATTTACCGATTAAGGCATATTCTGAAATACCAAAAACAAGGTCTCTAAACAAGTAATACATGAATTCTTCTAAAACAGAAGAATGAAGGTTTGAGCGAGAATCGAATTTTTCAGCGTAATGCTGTTGATCTAAAAAATCCTTGTAATCATTTAGCAGCTTGACTCGTTTTTCTATAGTTAGAAAATCTTTTTCACTCACATCGGCAACGGGGCCGCGAAGAACTTCGTTGGCGGTTTTCCACTGATCGTAGCGAAATCTAATCTCAGATAAATACCGACGTGATTCTGCATCTTTGTATTTAGTTTGATGATGTTCTTTTTGTTCTAAGTTATTCCCATGAACGTACATTTTAGCTCCGAAGTTGGTTAATGATATTTTCTGCGATTGCTTTTGCTAGTAGCGGTGGAACTGCATTGCCAACTTGGTTGTACTGACATAAATACTTTTCCTCAACGCGACCTTCACGCTGAAGCAATTTATGGCTAACCACAGTCGGCTTACCTTTGAAAACGTACCAGTCAGGAAAAGACTGAATTCTTGCGCCTTCACGAGTAGTAAAGTTTCTATTCATATAAGGATGAACAAAGTTTGCATAAAAAGATGCCGCTATCGTATGACATTGCCGATCAGGGTGCATTCGCCGGTTATTTTGTCCGTATGTTTTTTCTGAAAATTCTGCACTATTCCTTTTCAGTGGACGCAAGTGATCAGGTACATTCGCTGTAGAGTCGCCCCACATCATTGTTGCAAAGCGAGCAACAAGGCGTTGTGAGTGATTCATGGCTTTATGATTAAACAGCTTATTAGAACCAGCGCGGAGAAGTCGTTGGTAGTTGTTTTGTGGTGGCTTAGAATAAGCACATTCTTCTTCGCCTTCTCGTGCTTTAATTTCTGGAAGATCAGAAATAGCATCCCATAGTGTTGGGCATTTATCCAAATGCGCTTCCAGAAAATCTGGAGTGCTCATTATTGAATGCGTTTTTTCTGGAAAAGGTGTATTTAATTTTATTGTCGATGCAACAACGAAAAGGCGTTTTCTGATTTGAGGAATTCCATAGTCTGTGGCATCTAGGATTCGATAATTGACCTCGTAACCAATTTCTCGCAACTTGGCTATAACAATATCAATTACAAGTTCTCCATTTGCAGTGCGTGCTTTAACTAGATTAGGCACGTTTTCCATGATCATAATTTGTGGTTTGAGCAAGCGACCAACTCTAATGAATTCTTCAAAAAGAGAATTACGCGGGTCTTTGTGGTCGCAGCTATTCTTATTACAGATTGAGAAACCTTGACAAGGTGGTCCACCCAATATGATGTTCGGTCGAATTTTTCCAAACATAGTCATAATTTGTTCGTCAGTCATCGTCGTGATGTCACTCTGTATCACTTTAGCTTCAGGGTGATTAAACTGAAATGTTTCACATGCCCAACGATCTATTTCAATGGCACCAATAATATCGGCACCAGCCAGCTGGAATCCAAGGCTAAATCCACCTGCGCCAGCAAATATGTCCAATACAGAATAATACATGTTGCCTTCTTCGCTAGATATTCATAATCGTAATGATGCCAGCCATAAACGTATCGCGTCTATTATTAGTTTTTTTCTTCTTTTCTGCGGCACTTTTTTTGCCAATTTTATCGGTAATTGCTACTTGTATCTTTTTAGAATCGCGCCCAATGAATTCCAACTTATTCACCAACGCATCAAAATGATTCACCAGTATGCACAGGCACGACGGTTGTTCTTCCGTCTGGATGGCGCATGAAATGATGACTGCCTTTAATTCTTATCACTTAAAATTTCACTCGTATTAAAATATCAACCACGTCTTTTCCAGTTAAAGATGGCAGTTTATTCATGCTGCGATGGTGATTTTTTGCATACCAATAAAATCAAGCGGTTCAATATCTATCGCTTGCACTTCGAGATACAGTTCAATCGCTTCCTGAATACGCTCCATTAAAATATCAAGCGATTTGGCTTGGGTGTGACAGCCGGGCAAACTTGGCACTGATGCAATAAAATAGCCCTCAGCATCGCGCTCAATCATAATGTAAAATTCTTTTTTCTCTGGTGTTAGTGACATCTTCTAATCTCCAGTAGTTTATTGACAATCATCATCTTTTCATTCGTTCAATCATTTGCATCGTTAATAAAGCGGCTGTCTTATTTAATCACGATAAATCTCGCTGCTGCCGCAGAATAAATGGGTTCTTGACCTGTGCAGACACGCTCTAAAACAGCTACAGCGCGATATTCTGTTTCCAAATCAGCTAATCCTTGTTCCACCATGTCATGCAATAGCGCAGCTTTGGTGATGCCGCTGTGCATGACTAATGCGTCTAAGCGTTGCTCAAATTCAGTGGATAATTCAATTAACGTGCTCATCATGTAATCCTCATTGTCATCTGATTATTTCCAATTATTCTAACGGATAGCGCGGGTTATTCATCGTTTCATTCGCCAATCATGGCTTTACCAAAGCCAGCGCCATTTGCGTTTTTTGTCTATAGCACGGTATAGATCACTCCGACTAATGCCAGCTTGTGCACTCATCGAATCCAATAACGTTAAACTAAATGGCGCTTTTGGACAGTCTACTGTGACCTTAAATAAGCGACCGTTAACGCGCTTTTCCCAGTATTCATGCGACGTTCCAGAATGCGGTGGTCGTGGCATAAATTCCAGCACCTTCAAAGCGCGTTTGACATCATCGCAAGTGAGTGGTGGCCAACGACTCATACGGCATGAGTTCGCGGTGTTAAGCGCATAAAATTACACGTTTTATGTTGAAAAAGCAGACCAGATAAATGCAACCGAATCAGATGATATTTGAGCTGTTGCTTAATGGCGCTTTGCGGTGAAGCAATTGGTCAGCATCGCGTTGATCTTCGCCATCAATTGCATCAAAAATATAACTGTCAATCTGGCGATCTAGCCGCTTGCGGGCTTCGCAATATGATTCGCCTTGCGCCGCTAAACAAAGATCAATACAAACTGCAATCCAGAGAGATTCGCTTTCCTGTTCTGCATAGCAGCGTAACGTTAGTTTTTGTGAGTGCATGATTTATCTCCAATGCAATTTATTTAATTGCTGCCCAGCTTGGTTGAATGCCCAAATATCGGTAGAACACGCGGCAAATGATCGCGCACCGAGCCAATCGCTTCCCAACCCAAGCAAGCCAACCAAATTGTACGCGGAATGTTTTGACGAGCAATTCGATAATCATCAATTAAATTCTCTGCGATACCGAGTGCAGTAGCAGCAGTAATGGATGTTAGTGCATTGCGGCGCATCCATTCATTAAGCATTTCATGGCTAATGTCGCCGCGCTGTTCCTTCGCCCAAGCATAAACATTATCAGCACCAAATTCTTCATCTGTCCATTCAATGCTGTTTCCCCATTCGCCCAAATGAACACGGGTAAACAGATCGGAATTCAAAATTGGCGTTAATACAGCATGACGACGCAACTGCGTTTCAACATTGACATCCAATACTTCGCCGGTGTTCCAGTGAGTGCGCAGGCAATAGGGCTGCAACGCTTCAACTGAGGTTAATTTTGGAAAAAAACAGTGATTCATTGATGATATTCTTGTTTTGTGCGGTTATAAACTTTCCAATATCGGCAGCCCCTTTACAATCGCCAGCGTTTCTAAACTCACTGTGACCACGCGCTGAAATAATTCTAATGAATAGCGCGGGTTATTCATCGTTTCATTTGCCCAATCATTTGCGTCGTTGACAATGCCGCTGTCTTTGTCGGTTTTGACGCATTGCCGCTCCATCACCCAATCCAATGCTGGTTTGCCATTGACAACGTATTCATACGCTGCCAGCGGAATGTCGCGCAGTGTGATGAAATCATTATAAATCACGGTGGTTAAATCTTTCTCTTTTCCGCGCTTGCCGTATTTCATTTTGGTGACGCGATAATCAGCCGCAGTCAATGGCGCTGGTTTCAATGGTGAGCGGATACAGCGCGACGGTTTCATAATTGAGATGCAGCGCGGCTAATTGCCGCCAGCGCGACATTGCTAATGCCCAGAAATCGCAGCAGTTTTCACTCGCGGAATGCGCGGTAATTCTTTGCTCAAATTGTCGGCATAACTGGTGCGATATTCCGGCGAATGCAGCAGACCATAAATATAATAAAACAGGTCTTCTTTATTGATTATTTCATCAGGATAAGCCGTTTGGAAATGGTTTAACCCCGCGTCAGTAATTGCATCGCGGCGCGTGCGGGTTGATTCCATTGCAAATAAACTGGCGTCACTCGTTGCTGGTGCTGGCTCATCGTATAAATAGAGCGGGAAACATTGAGCACCCGCTTCCATTGAATTCAAATCAGGAATAACGTTAGCAATGACACATGAAAAAGATTTAGCTCCTTTTGCTGTAATCATAATCACCACATTTTCCGCCGTTGCATCAGGAAAAATGCGGGGCATTTGATAAACGCAGTTATTAAAATGCTCGTTAAAATACATCCAACTTTTAGAATAAGGTCGATACAGTGAAAATACAAACCCAGATTTTATTACTTGCCGTGATTTATGGTTTCCTAAATCCTGTTTTACTTCACGAGTCCAGCTCAATCTGCTTGACGTAAAATCAACAAATTTCTCGACATCAGGATAATCTTTTTTTACTTTTCCGGCGCAGGCTGTTTTGTATCTTTCAATCTCAGAATTATAATAAGCAATCATATTTTCTACAGTTTTTAATAAACTGTTACAAGAAAAGTTGTAAACCCACGCATCCCGATTTGTTTTTACTCCATTTGAGTAGTTTTCAAACAATTTAATCCCGTCGCTTTTTTTATTTCCCAGCACGATAAAATCAGAAAAATTATCATTGCGTTGATTCAGCCAGTCGCCGTGCTGATCCGGTGTGATTGCTTGCCAGCCATCGCTTTTAGTAATTCCCGCAATGCTCACAAAAGCGTTGATTTTGTCTAACTTATCCTCACGGCTTAAATAATCGCCAATGTCGTGAAAATAAATCTGCCCGTGCTGTGCCGCATTCGGATTTTTAACTAACAACGAGATTGCAATTGGCGCACGGCTGCCGCTGCCAAAAATTTTGCCACCTTCTTTGCGCGATAATTCTCCAGACGTGCGTTGATTACCGCGTAAATGAAAAATATAAATGCTGCTAAATTCTTCTGCTAAACACTGCCGTAAACCGTCCGCCGTATTTGCTTCTAACCAACCGGCATTCGTTACAAAACCAATAATTCCGCTGTCACCAATCCGATCTGATGCCCAGCGAATAGCGCGGATATAACTATCATAAAGCGAATTTTTTAATGTTGCTGTTGAGCGTTCGGCATAGGTGGTGCGGATACGTTCATCCAAACCTGCGTAGCGCAAATTGGCATTGTTATCATTGGCGCTGGCTTGTCCGGCGGAATATGGCGGATTGCCAATAATCACCCGCACTGGTAACTGTTTTTGCTTGTGTCGCCGCGAACTATTTTCAGCCAGCAGTTCATCCAATAAATCACCTTTTTCATAAAGCTGGAACGTATCGGTTAAACAAATCCCGCCAAACGGTTGATAATTGCCGCCGACTAAACTGTGATAACTGGATTCAATGTTGATTGCCGCGATATAATACGCCAACAGCACAATTTCATTGGCGTGAATTTCGTATTGATATTTGAACGGCAATTGCTCTGGACTAATCAAACCACTGTGCAATAAGCGCGTGATAAAGGTTCCGGTTCCAGTAAACGGATCAAGAATGTGCACACCCGCGCTGCCCAGCGACAAATTAAATTCAGTTTGTAATAAATGATTGACACTGTGCAAAATGAAATCCACCACCTCAACCGGCGTATACACAATACCCAGCCGCTCGGTCAATTTCGGAAACGCATTGCGGAAAAACTTATCATACAATTCAACGATGATTTTTTGCTTGCCCGCAGCATTATCAATTCCTGCTGCCCGCATTTTCACACTGTCATAAAACGCTTGCAGCGTATCGGTTTCTTTTTCCAAATGATGCTCATGCAATTGCGTCAAAATCGCCTGCATTGCCTTTGACATCGGATTGTGTTGTGCAAACGCATAATCCGCAAATAACGCCGCAAATACCGGCTCTGTCACCAAATGCTGCGCCAACATTTCAATAATTTCGCCATCGCTCAAACTATCATTCACATTCGCCCGCAATTCCCGCGTAAATGCCGCAAACGCCGTTTGCTCTGCCGTATTGAGCGGATTGGCTAAAATACTGGTGATGCGCTCAATATGCCTATTCGCAATTTTCGCAATATCATTTGCCCACTCCTCCCAATGATGCCGATTGCCGCATTTCTCCACCAACTTGGCATAAATCGCCCGCTCTACTTCGCCAATTTCAAACTGCAATTCACCCTGATCTTCAGCGGTTAACTGCGGCTTTTCCGGCGTTCCAATCGTAAAATCATCGCGTCCAGTCTTGGGTTTTTTCTTCTTTCCTGCGGCACTTTTTTTACCAATTTTATCGGTAATCGCCACCACTTCCATCTTTTTAGAATCGCGCCCAATGAATTCCAACTTATTCACAAACGCATCAAAATGATCATCATGCGAACGCAGCGCCTGCAATACCTGCCAAACCACTGCATAGGTTTTATTATCATTTAAGGCTTCATGCGGTTCCATTCCCGCCGGAATCACCACCGGCAAAATCACATAACCGCGTTCTTTACCGGGCGCAATCCGCATCACCCGCCCAACTGCCTGCACCACATCCACCTGTGAATTGCGCGGCGAGAGAAATAACACTGCATCCAAAGTCGGCACATCCACGCCTTCCGATAAACAGCGCACATTA
Organism: Chromatium okenii; assembly: GCF_002958735.1. Lineage (GTDB taxonomy): Bacteria > Pseudomonadota > Gammaproteobacteria > Chromatiales > Chromatiaceae > Chromatium > Chromatium okenii_A. The sequence goes on from NZ_PPGH01000037.1 coordinate 324,133, forward strand.
CTTAAAATGCGACAAGTATGTTCTGGCGCTGTATTCCGCAACCATTGCAACTTTTCATCTTTTTCACTCGCATTCATCGTGCCGTCAACATGCTCTGCTTCACAACGCAATTGCGCTGCCGTATCCAATGGCAATTGCTCCTGCGCCTGATACGCTTCCACCACTGCCTGAAACATCTCTTTAATTTGTTTTGAGCTGATTTTATGCGTTTTCACCGCTGTTGCTTTTTCAATCACCTGACAAAACGCTACTGCGCGTTGCATTGGCGCAGCATCCTCTATTTCAGCAAATCCCTGTTTTGCCAACGCCTTCCAACAGCCGATAATTTTTGCTGCATCATCCATTTTCAATTGATTATCCGGGTCTTTTAATAACTGCTGAATACGCCGACTCACATGCGCTTCATCAATGGTTAAAACCACCACTTTATAATCCACCAATAACTTGCGCCACACTGCTTCGGAAAAGGTTAATACAAATAATTCTTTGCCATATAACGCCTCATCATCCATTGAACAGAGCGCGATTTTATCCTGTTCTGCTTTTGCTTTTGCCACATCCGCATAAATACGCGGCGTTGCCGTCATATACAACCGCTTGGTAGCGCGTAAATACGCAGCATCATGCACCCGCACAAACGCACTTTCTTCTGCATTCTCAAACACTGCGCCAGTGGTGCGATGTGCTTCATCACAAATAATTAAATCAAACGCTGGCAATTGACAATTGATTTGCGCCTGATGCAGCACCTCAATTGAATGATAAGTGCTAAACACCACCGTCAAATGTTCTGCATCGTGCCGCTTCAGCATTTCCGCTGCCAATCGCTGCGCATTCGTAGTTGCTGGATAACGCAATTCATGCACCAGCGTTTGCACTTGATCGGCATTTTTATCGCGTTTTTTCCCGACATCACTATCCGAACACACCGCAAAACTATGTAACGCAATCGCGCTTTCTTGTGTCCATTCCGTCAAAGTCTGCGATAACAAATTCAAACTCGGAACCAAAAACAACACGCGCCCACCAGCGCCAGCAATTGCCTCCGCAATTTTTAATGCCGCAAAGGTTTTGCCCGTGCCACACGCCATAATCAACTTGCCACGGTCGGCAGTATTCAATCCACTTTGCACCGCAATTAATGCCGCTTGCTGATGCTCACGAATCACTTTTTTCGGTTTGAATACCGGCGCGGTTTTAGGATGATATTCCCGCCAATCAATCTGACTATTTTCGAGCGCAGCCAAATCAATTTTATTGACTGGTGGCTGTTGATCGCGCAAGGCTTCTTCTGCGTGTTGACTCCACTGCAACGCAGTCGTGACAATAATACGATGCGTAAATGCCGTTTTACCCGAAGCAGTAAAAAAGCTATCAATATCGTTTTTTTGCACGACATGCTCTGCCGCATAAAACTTACATTGGATCGCGTGCAATTCATTGGTTCCGCGAGTTTGCGCAACTAAATCAATTCCCGTATCCTGCTCGCTTATTCCTTGCGTGACTGCCCAATCCGCATACAGCCACACTTGAGCATATAAATCTTGATAGGTCGCTTCATGGCGCAAATAACAAACAATCAATTCCTCAAAATACGTGCCTTTTTCCTTTTGAGTGCGGGCAATGCTGCGATAATGATCAAGTAATTCAGTGAGTGCGGACATGAAATTAAACCTGTGTAATGATGCAGATTAAACAGTGCAACGTATTCCTTATTAACGCATCGTAACAAAATACTGCACCAACCGTTTTATTTGTGCGTTGTGAGATAAATATCATTGCCTGTTACGGACAAGCCTGCTGAGTTAAGCATCGTGCACTGGGTCGCAAATCGGTTAGGATCAAGCGCGTTTTATTCACTTCAGAAAATCGGAGTTATCACGATGGCGAACTGGCAAGATGTACTCGGAGACGGGCTGGCAGTGACGCTAGAGTTGCCAGTCGCAGCAAGTGAGCGGTTGCCGACCAGCGGCGATGTGGCAGCGCGACTGCTCGATGCGATTGCGGCACTGGAAGCGGATTCGTCCAGCCGTTCTAACGAGGAACTGCCACCGCCGGAATTGACGCGCTTGGAACTCAAACTCGATTTGCTCATGGATTTGGTGATGACGCTGCTGGCCGATCAAGTGCCGCGCTGCGTGGAAATCAAACTGAGCGGTGAAGGCATCGTGATTCCCGCTGGCGTATTGCCGATTGAATGCACGCGCCTCGCCATTTATCCCTGTCATTGGCTGGCGCAGCCGCTGATTTTAGAACTCAATCCTTTTATTCAACGCGATCAACACTGTGGCGCAACTTGGTATTCGCCGGATTACGGTTTGCGCGAAGTGTTGCAACGCTGGGTATTTCGGCTGCATCGGCGCGATGTAGCGCGGCGACGATTGCAATCCGATCTACAAGACTCTGATTTAATACGCGCAACGGCCTCAACGTTTGCCTCCACCAGCAAAAATTTCCCCCCTTTGTAAAAGGGGGGTTAGGGGGGATTTGAAGGCATCGAAGAGAAATCCCCCCTGCCCCCCCTTTTGCAAAGGGGGAGTATTCGAGTCCTTTTGCAAAGGGGGAGTATTCGAGTCCTTTTACAAAGGGGGGAGTATTCGAGCCTTTGTAAAATGGGGGAGTATTTGAGCCAACTACTTAACGCCTATAGGTTTTATCATGCGATGCGCACATCAACAGGACAGGCAGCGGTGATCACAATCGGTTTATTCAGTCATGCCAACACCGGCGCAGCAACGCGCCATATTCTGGAATTTCTCGGCTGCGCCGTGCGCGAGCTGGCGCAATTGCCGACTGCGCCAGCCGATGATCTTTCCGCACTGTGGTTATGCGCTCCGACGACGACGCTGTTGGCATGGCGAGCCGCATTGCCTGCGACCTTTATCGCGCCAGTGATTTACCAAATAACCGATGCTGCCATTGCGACGCTGCCGTCTTCAGTGATGCAACTGCGTTCGCCACTGCAACCCAGTTTGGTACTGCAAATTCTGCATTGGCTGCACACCGAGACCGCGACTGCCGAGGCGGATTGCGGCGTGGATTTGGTCGGACGTCATCCAGCGATGTTGACGGTGAAACGGTTGATCGCGCAGGTCGCCAAAACCGATGCAACGGTGCTGATTCGCGGCGAAACCGGTTCCGGCAAAGAGGTCGTTGCTCGCGCCATTCATGCAGCATCAACGCGGCAGGGCAAACCGTTTGTTGCGATCAATTGCGGCGCAATCCCCGCCGACTTATTGGAAAGCGAATTATTCGGGCATGAAAAAGGCGCATTTACTGGCGCGTTCACTGCTCGCGCTGGGCGCTTTGAATTGGCGGAAGACGGCGTGTTATTTCTGGATGAAATCGGCGATATGCCGCTGCCGATGCAGGTCAAATTGCTGCGCGTATTACAGGAACGCACTTTTGAGCGCGTCGGCTCGAATAAACCGCTGCAAACCAACGCCCGCATCATTTCCGCCACGCATCGCAATTTGGAAGAAGCCGTCAACGAAGGCGTATTCCGGCAGGATTTATTCTTTCGTCTCAACGTGTTCCCGATTGAAATACCGTCGCTGCGCGAACGCCAAACCGACATTCCGCTATTGATTGCAATTCTGGAAACGCGACTGCGCGAACAAGGCGTGACTCCCGCCCAATTAACGCCCGCAGTGCTAGCGCATCTGGAAAGTCATCCGTGGCCGGGCAACATCCGCGAACTGGCTAATTTGCTGGAACAACTGGCAATCATGTATCCCGAAATGCTGGTGGATTTGGCGCAATTACCGCCGCGCTTTCGTCCGCCAGAAACCGAGATATTGGCGCTGGGAACTGCGCCCGCAGCAGAAATAACCACTGCCTCAACATTGCTGCCGGAAGGCGTGGAACTGCGGGATTATCTCAACGCGCTGGAGCGCGACATGATCGTCACGGCACTCGAACAAAACGGGCAAGTGGTGGCACGCGCTGCGCGGCGGCTGGGAATGCGGCGCACCACGCTGGTTGAACGGATGCGCAAATTCGGGCTAGACCGTGACGGCTCGGCTGCCGAAGTGAGCGATTTTCGCCAGACTGAATTGAGTTCGCATTGCCAGCCGATTTCTCAAACGTCAAAAAAACGTCAGATTTCGCGTTCATCACCATTGCTGCTGGCGCTTGAACACCCGGCGCGACGCAGAATCCAAATCAAAACAAGCTGTTGCCGTTTACGCACAATTCCACGCGATCTAGCGCGACTCCTCGCTTAACCCACTGAAATCAATTGTATTATTTTTGCATGCTGTGGTCAAAACCGCAACGGCATTGATTTGCTTTCTCCACTGCAACCGTCACCCGCGCGCTCGATATTTTGACGCTTTATCGAGATCACGCGGGCATTGACCGGAGCTACATTGCGCACCCGTTGGAGAATAAGCACATGAGCGACATGAAAATACAGTCCTTCGTCGCGCCGCTGGTGAGCCGCTTTCAATCAAATCCAGTGGAAGACACTCCTTCAATTGATGCCGTTGGTGAACTTGCCAAACTGTCCGCTGGTGAAGATTTCGCATCCAAATTAAAAGATGCAGTCCGCGCAGTAAATAACGAACAACAACAAGCCAGTACATTACAAACCCAATTTGAACTTGGTGACGACAATGTCAGTTTGCCGCAGGTCATGCTTGCTATGAATCGCGCCAGCATTTCATTCGAGGCAATTAACCAAGTGCGCAACCGTTTACTGACTGCCTATCAAGAAATCATGAATATGCAAGTCTGAACTTTGAATTGACCGCATTCACTGAATAACCGCAGGATTTCGCCATGGACTCGTCACCGTCAATCACTGCCCCGATGGATACGCCAGCGCCCGCTGCGCCGCAGACACTTTCCGAGCGAATGGTGCATTTAATGGATTGCCAATTGGTCGGCAAATTGCGCTGATTAGCATTATTGCGGGTGGATTGGTGGTTGCTGGCGCAATTTTGTATTGGGCGCTGCGTCCAACCTACGCGCCGTTATTCATGCAAATTGAAAGTACGCAAGCCGCGCAGGTATGGAAGCATTGACGGCAATGAAAGTGCCTTACAAAGTCGATACGCTGTCGGGACGCATTGAAATTCCACAAAAAAATTGCCGAAACTCGTTTATTGCTTGCCGGTCAGGGTTTGCCGAAATCAGCCGATATTGGTTTTGAATGCTGCAAGACAGTTCTAATTTTGGCAGCAGTCGTTTAATTGAAGGAGCGCGTTATCAGCGGGCATTGGAAGGTGAATTGGCGCGTTCAGTTGCGCGTTGGAACCAGTGGAGCTGGCGCGAGTACATTTAGCGCAAGCAGAACGCTCGGTGTTTGTTCGTGAACGCACTCCACCCAGCGCATCGGTCGTGGTGCATTTGCGCAATGGCAATGAATTAACCGAAGCACAAGTTGGCGCAATTGTGCATCTCATTTCATCCAGCGTTCCCGAACTGACGCCAGAGCGCGTGACCATTGTTGACCAAGCTGGGCGGCTATTGACCAATAACGATAAGGGTAAAGAAACCAGTCTTTCGCTCGATCATCTAAACTATACGCAGCGGGTTGAAACGAGTTTTGCCGAGCGAGTGCAATCACTATTGACGCCTATCGTTGGGCGCAATCGCGTTCGCGTACAGGTCGCTGCGGAATTGGATTTTTCTGAAATTGAACGCACTCAAGAATCCTTTGATCCAGACCGGATTGCGGTGCGTTCCGAACAAAGCAATGAAGAAGAAAAACTTGGCGCTGATCCAGCCATTGGTGGTATTCCCGGCGCATTAACCAATCAACCTCCTGCTGGTGGCGCAGTGGGTAATCAGCAGGCTGCTGGCGCAGCTAATCAGCAAATTCCCAGCAGTCGCAATCAGCAAACCACGCGCAATTACGAAGTGGATCGCAGCACGGCGCGGATTCAAGAAAAGCCGGGCGGTATTCGGCGCTTATCGACCGCAGTTGTGGTTGATTTTCAAGATCAAACGAATGACAAAGGCGAAGTGGTGCGGGTTGCGCGTACCGATGCAGAGTTAGAAAACATTCGGGCGTTGGTGCGCGGCGCAATTGGTTTCAGCGACAAGCGCGGTGATTTACTTAGTGTCAGCTCGGCGTCATTTGTGCCAGATACGCTGGTGGAAGATGCCACGCCATTTTGGTCGGAAAGCTGGTTTTTGGATTTGGTCAAGGTCGTCGGTGGCATGATTTTGGCGTTGTTGGTGTTGCTGACTGTCGTGCGTCCAGCATTGAAACAATTGATGCCGCCACCGCCCGCACCAGAGCCAGTTGCGCAGTTGACCGGACCGGATGATGAACAACGCCGCGCCTTGCGCGATGGAGTTGAATCCGATGAATATGATGAAAATTTAACCGATGAAGAACGATTGGCGCTGAGTGAGGAGGGCGCGGCAATGGCAGCGCAGTTAAGCGAAAAGAATGCTGAATTAACGGGTGCGAAGTTGGCGTTAGCAACTACGAAAGAAGCCGAGCAGCAACAGATGGATTTGGAAGCAATCCGCGAGCTGGTGCATGAGGACCCGAAACGGGTGGCGCAAGTGATGAAACTGTGGATGGCAGAAAATGGCTGAAGCAAAAAAAGTTAACGATCCCAGCCGCTTTACCGGCGTTGAACGCACCGCGATCTTTTTGATGGTGCTCGGCGAAAACTCGGCAGCGGAAATCCTCCGCCACATGGGACCGAAAGAGGTGCAAAAAATCGGCACGGCGATGGCGTCGCTGGAACGCATTTCGCGCAACGACATCAGTTATGTGCTGCAAGAATTTCTGAATCTCATTCACGATCAAACGTCATTTGGCATCGGCGCAGATGATTATGTGCGGCGCGTGTTGCGGCAGGCACTCGGTGAAGATAAAGCGGAAGGTTTGATTGACCGGATTTTGCTGGGGCGCAATTCCAAAGGATTGGAGGCGCTCAAATGGCTTGATCCGCGTGCTATTGCGGAAATGATTCGCAATGAACATCCGCAAATCGTCGCTATCGTGTTGTCGCATCTCGATCCCGATCAATCCGCAGAAACGCTGTCGTATTTGCCGGATCGGGTGCAATCGGATTTGATTTTGCGCATTGCCACGTTAGACGGTGTACAACCGGCTGCGTTGCAGGAATTAGATGAAGTGCTGGAGCGCCAGCTCTCCGGTAAAAATACTGCGAAATCGTCAATGGTTGGCGGAATCAAAATGGCTGCCAACATTATGAATTTGATGGATTCATCGAAAGAAGCGATTGTCATGGAAGGCATTTCGCAGGTCGATGAAGGCATCGCCACGCGGATTCAGGAATTGATGTTTGTATTCGCCAGCCTGATTGATGTCGATGATCGCGGTCTACAAACGCTGATGCGCGAAATATCCACCGATACGCTGGTGGTTGCATTGAAAGGTGCCGAAGAAGATTTGAAAGACAAGGTGTTCCGCAACATGTCCAAACGCGCAGCCGAAGCACTGCGTGATGATCTCGACAGTAAAGGTCCAGTGCGCTTGAGCGATGTTGAAGCGGCACAGAAAGAAATCCTCGCAGTGGCACGGCGCTTGGCCGAAAGCGGCGAGATCGTGCTCGGCGGTAAAGGTGGAGAAACCATGTTGTGATCCGTTCATCCTCACCAGCAGCGAATAGCGCCAGACTTTGGGAACCGCCCGATGTCAGCCCCGTCAATCTGCCGATGGTTGAGGATGATGATGACAACACTGTGGAGAACTTTGCCGAGCCGGTGATGCCGTTGCCCACGCCCGAAGAAGTGACTGCCATTCAAGAAGCTGCGCGGATTGCCGGCGAAGAAGCTGGTTATCAAACGGGTTATCAAGCTGGCTATGACGCTGGTAACGCCTTGGCACTGCAACGTGCCGCAGTGGAAGAAGAAGCCCGCGAGCAGCGCGAATTAGCATTGCGTGATCAGCAGGAAGAAATGCTCAAAGTCGCAGTGCAGGCGTTGGAAAATATCGCGCACGCGCTGTCTGATCCGCTGGCAGATTCGGTGGACGCGCTGGAGCCGGAATTGCTGCTGTTGGTGACGACGCTGGCGCGGCAAGTGATTCTCGAAGAGTTGCAACAGCGCCCGGAATTGATCGTCACCGTGCTGCGCGAAGCATTGAAGCAGTTGCCCTCGCGCAATCATCCGCTGCGGATTCATCTGCATCCAGACGATCAAGTCATTTTGGAGGTGTACGCCAAAACCGCTGATGAAACCATGACTTGGCTGCCCAACCCCACCATCGAACGCGGCGGCTGCATCGTCGAAAGCGGCGCGAGCCGAATCGACGCCACCGTAGAAACCCGTTTGCAACAAAACATCGCTGCCATTTGGGGCGAACTTGCCCCGCCGGAGATGACGCCATGACCGAATTGATTCGAGATTTACAGGAAGAAAGCTCGCGGCAATTGGCGCAGGGTCTGCGCGAACGGCTGGCGCAATCCCGTCAACGCATTGAAAACATTCCCAATCCACAGCCAGAAGGTCGCTTATCGCGGATGGTGGGAATGACGCTGGAAGCTGAAGGCATTCGTTTACCCGTCGGCGGACGCGCTGCCATTCACACCGTGCACGGAACGCAAATGGCTGCCGAAGTGGTGGGATTTCAGGGTGAACGGACGTTTTTGATGCCGGAAGGCAAATTGGAAGGTTTGATTCCCGGCGCTCGCATCGAACCGTTGGAACAGAGTCGGCGCATCGCAGTTGGTCCCGAATTGCTGGGGCGCGTGATCGACGCACTCGGCAAACCGCTGGATGACGGCGGGCCGCTGCGCACTCAGGAGCAAGTGCCGATTGAAGGTCGTCCGATCAATCCGTTAACACGCGCTCCGGTCAGAACCGCGCTGGATGTCGGAATTCGGTCGCTCAACGGGTTGCTATCGATTGGACGCGGGCAGCGGGTCGGATTATTTGCCGGCAGCGGCGTCGGCAAAAGCGTATTGCTGGGCATGATGACCAAACACACCGCAGCGGATGTGATTGTCGTCGGACTGATTGGCGAACGCGGGCGCGAAGTAAATGAATTCATTCACGAAATTCTCGATGTCGAATCGCGTAAACGCACGGTTGTGGTCGCAGTTCCCGCCGATCAATCGCCGTTATTGCGTCAACACGGCGCTTGGGTTTCGACCACCATCGCCGAATACTTTCGAGATCGTGGTTTGAATGTATTGCTATTGATGGATTCATTAACGCGTTTTGCGCAGGGAGCGCGAGAAATTGCGATGGCAATTGGTGAACCACCAGCAACCAAAGGCTATTCCGCATCGGTATTTGCGCGGCTGCCGCAATTAGTAGAACGCGCTGGCAATGGCGATCACGGCGGCGGTTCAATTACCGCGTTTTATACCGTATTAGCGGAAGGCGACGATCAAAATGATCCAATTGTTGATTCCGCTCGCGCTATTCTCGATGGTCACGTCGTCTTATCGCGGGAAATTGCTGAAACGGGACGTTATCCTGCAATTGATGTGAGTGCATCCGTATCGCGGGTAATGAGTGCGGTCGTCACTCCAGAACATCAACGCGCTGCCTATCGGTTTCGCAGTTTAATGGCAACCTATGCGCGTAACCGCGATTTAATTGCGGTCGGTGCATATCGCAAAGGTTCCGATCCGCAATTAGATGAAGCAGTCGCAATAAATCCGCGATTGGAAGCATATCTCAGTCAAAACCGTACTGATGCCGCCAGCTTTGAACAATCACGAAATGATTTATTTACTTTGCTATCAATGCCCAGCGGTTTAGATCGCCGCTTAACGCCATGAGTAGTAGCAGCATTAAACGTTTTCAGCGCCTATTAACGATTCGGAAAGCACAGGAAAATGAAGGCGCAGTTGCGCTGGGTGGACGACTGGCAGAATTGCAGCGAATTGAACATCAGCGCGATTTGCTGGTGGAATATCAAAGCCATTATGTCAATGCCAATTTGCCGAATGATGCGCGAATTCTTAAACAAATTGCGCTATTACAACAGCAACTGCGCGGTGCATTACAACAGCAAGAAGGACGCCTTGTCATTGCAGAAAAACAAGTTGAACAAGCGCGTTCGGCGTGGATGGAAATGCACCAAGCCAGCTTGTCGTTAGAGAAATTGATTGAGCGACGGCGGCGCGTTGAAAACACGCTGGATGGACGCAAACAGCAATACGAACAAGACCTTTGGGCGACCCGAAAAGCGTTTCAAAAAACAGATCAAGACTTGGCATGAACATTTCTGCGGACGTTCACATGATGCCGTCAATTACCTTACAAGCTAGTCCAGCCAGCATGTGGCTACAGATTTTCGGTAGCACATTCAGTGAATTAGGCGCTACTACGTTGCCTGAAGGCACTGATTTCGCCGCCACGTTTGAAACGCGGTTGAAAGATGCGTTGGCTGATGCAGACACCGATCCGGCGCAAATTGCTGCGCTTTCTGGTCACGACGTGATCACGCAAGCGATTGTATCTAATCAAAATCTTGTGCCTGTTGCGCCTGCTCCACCAGTTCCCAATTCAGACATCGAAACACCTGAAGTCGCGCCGGTCACGACGGCGGCAGTTTATGCTGCGGAAGATGCGCCCGATCTTGATATTCCTGATGATTTATTAAAGCGATTACTCGAATCTTCATCACTAGAAACTTGGTCAGTACCAAAAGATTTGCCAGACATTCCAGTACTATCTGCGCCAAGTGAAAAATCAACAACGGCTGAATTACCGGCAGCGCAATCAATTACAAATTTAGCAAATCAACTTGCCAAAATTGCACGTGAAAATTCGGAAACAATTCAATTAAAAAATATCGAGCCACCAGCGGAAACTAAGCCGATTGTCCAGTCTCAACCTGAATTAGTTAAACCTGCGCCAACGCTAACTCAGCAGGCAATTGAAACTGAATTAGAAACAGTTGCGCCAATAGTGGAAACTAAGCCGATTATTCAATCCCAACTTGAACCGATTGAAAGCGCAGCAGCGCCAATTAAACCTGTTGTGCAATCTGCGCCGGAAACAATAACTGAAACTGTTAAATCAGTTGTTCAATTTCAATCTGAACCAGTTAAACCTGTATCGATGCCATTTCAGCCGGTGATTGAAACTGAATTAGAAAAAGTTGCACCGGTAGTGGAAACTAAACCAATTGTTCAATCCCAACCTGAACCGATTGAAAGCGCAGCAGCGCCAATTAAACCTGTTGTGCAATCCGCGCCGGAAGCAATTGAAACTGAACCTTTTCAACCAACTGTTCAATCTCAATCTGAACCAGTTAAACCTGTACCGACGCTAATTCAGAGGGTGATTGAAACTGAATTAGAAACCGTCGCGCCAGCAGTAGAAACTAAGCCAATTATTCGGTCTCAACCTGAACCGATTGAAAGCGCAACAACGCTAATTAAACCTGTTGTGCAATCTGCGCTGGAAGCAATTGAAACTGAACCGGTTAAACCAGTTGTTCAATCTGAACCAATTAAACCTGCGCCGACGCCAATTCCGCCAGTGATTGAAACTGAGTTAAAAACTGTTACGCCAGCAGCGGAAACTAAACCAATTATTCAGTCTCAACCTGAACCGATTGAAAGCGCCCCCGCGCCAATTAAACCTGTTGTACAATCTGCGCCGGAAGCAATTGAAACTGAACCTGTTCAACCAGTTATTCAATCTGAACCAGTTAAACCTGCGCCGACGCTAATTCAGCCGGTAATTGAAACTGAACTAAAAACCGTTGCGCCAGCAGTGGAAACTAAGCCAATTATTCAGTCTCAACCTGAACCGATTGAAAGCGCAGCAACGCCAATTAAACCTGTTGTACAATCTACCGAACCTGTTAAACCAGTTATTCAATCTCAGTCTGAACCAATTAAATCTGCGCCGACGCCAATTCAGCCGGTGATTGAAATTGAATTAGAAACTGTTACGCCAGTAGCAGAAACTAAACCAATTATTCAATCTCAGCCCGAACCGATTAAAAGTGCACCTGCGCCAATTAAATCTGTTGTGCAATCTGCGCCAGAAGCAATTGAAACTGAACCTGTTCAACCAGTTGTTCAATCTGAACCAATTAAACCAGTGTCGACGCCAATTCAGCCGGTGACTGAAACTGAGTTAAAAACCGTTACGCCAGCAGCGGAAACTAAACCAATTATTCAGTCTCAACCTGAACCGATTGAAAGCGCCCCCGCGCCAATTAAAACTGTTGCACAATCTGCGCCGGAAGCAATTGAAACTGAACCTGTTCAACCAATTATTCAATCTGAACCAATTAAACCTGCGCCGACGCCAATTCAGCCGGTGATTGAAACTGAGTTAAAAACCGTTACGCCAGCAGCGGAAACTAAACCAATTATTCAGTCTCAACCTGAACCGATTGAAAGCGCCCCCACGCCAATTAAATCTGTTGTGCAATCTGCGCCGGAAGCAATTGAAACTGAACCGGTTAAACCAGTTGTTCAATCTGAACCAATTAAACCTGCGCCGACGCCAATTCAGCCGGTGATTGAAACTGAATTAGAAACCGTTGCGCTAGCAGTGGAAACTAAACCGATTGTTCAATCCCAAATTGAACCGATTGAAAGCGCAGCAACGCCAATTAAACCTGTTGTGCAATCCGCGCCGGAAGCAATTGAAATTGAACCTGTTAAACTAGTTATTCAATCTGAATCAATTAAACCTGCGCCGACACTAATTCAGCCGGTGATTGAAACTGAATTAGAAACCGTTGCGCCAGCAGCGGAAACTAAGCCAATTATTCAGTCTCAACCTGAACCGATTAAAAGTACACCTGTGCCAATTAAATCTGTTGTGCAATCCACGCCGGAAGCAATTGAAACCGAACCTGTTCAACCAGTTATTCAATCTGAACCAATTAAACCTGCGCCGACGCCAATTCAGCCGGTGGTTGAAACTGAATTAGAAACCGTTGCGGCGGTACTGAAAACTAAACCGATTGAAAGCGCAGCAACGCCAATTAAAACTGTTGTGCAATCTGCGCCGGAAGCAATTGAAACTGAACCTGTTCAACCAGTTATTAAATCTCAATCTGAACTAGTTAAACCTGCGCCGACGCCAATTCAACCGGTTATTAAAACTGAATTAGAAACCGTTGCGCCGATACTGGAAACTAAACCGATTGTTCAATCCCAAATTGAACCAATTGAAAGCGCAGCAACGCCAATTAAATCTGTTGTGCAATCTGCGCCAGAAGCAATTGAAACTGAACCTGTTCAACCAGTTATTCAATCTCAACCTGAACCAGTTAAACCTGCGCCGACGCCAATTCAACTGGTTATTAAAACTGAATTCGAAACCGTTGCGCCGATACTGGAAACTAAACCGATTGTTCAATCCCAAATTGAACCAATTGAAAGCGCAGCAACGCCAATCAAACCTGTTGTGCAATCTGCGCCGGAAACAATTGAAACTGAACCGGTTAAACCAGTTGTTCAATCTGAACCAACTAAACCTGCGCCGACGCCAATTCAGCCGGTAATTGAAACTGAGTTAGAAAACGTTGCACCGGTAATGGAAACTAAACCGATTATTCAGTCCCAACCTGAACCGATTGAAAGCACAGCAACGCCAATTAAACCTGTTGTGCAATCTGCGCCAGAAGCAATTGAAACTGAACCTGTTCAACCAGTTGTTCAATCTGAACCAGTTAAACCTGCGCCGACGCCAATTCAACCGGTCATTAAAACTGAATTAGAAACCGTTGCGCCGGTACTGGAAACTAAACCGATTGTTCAATCCCAAATTGAACCAATTGAAAGCGCAGCAACGCCAATTAAACCTGTTGTGCAATCTGCGCCGGAAGCAATTGAAACTGAACCGGTTAAACCAGTTGTTCAATCTGAACCAGTTAAACCCGTACCGACGCCAATTCAGCCGGTCATTAAAACTGAATTAGAAACCGTTGCGCCAGTAGCGGAAACTAAACCAATTATTCAGTCCCAACTTAACCCGATTGAAAGCGCAATAAAGCCAATTAAACCTGTTGTGCAATCTGCGCCAGAAGCAATTGAAACCGAACCTGTTCAACCAGTTGTTCAATCTGAACCAGTTAAACCCGTACCGACGCCAATTCAGCCGGTCATTAAAACTGAATTAGAAACCGTTGCGCCAGTAGCGGAAACTAAACCAATTATTCAGTCCCAACTTAACCCGATTGAAAGCGCAACAACGCCAATTAAACCTGTTGTGCAATCTGCGCCAGAAGCAATTGAAACCGAACCTGTTCAACCAGTTGTTCAATCTGAACCAGTTAAACCCGTACCGACGCCAATTCAGCTGGTCATTAAAACTGAATTAGAAACCGTTGCGCCAGTAGCGGAAACTAAACCAATTATTCAGTCCCAACTTAACCCGATTGAAAGCGCAACAACGCCAATTAAACCTGTTGTGCAATCTGCGCCAGAAGCAATTGAAACCGAACCTGTTCAACCAGTTATTCAATCTCAATCTGAACCAGTTAAACCCGTACCGACGCCAATTCAGCCGGTCATTAAAACTGAATTAGAAACCGTTGCGCCAGTAGCGGAAACTAAACCAATTATTCAGTCCCAACTTAACCCGATTGAAAGCGCAACAACGCCAATTAAACCTGTTGTGCAATCTGCGCCAGAAGCAATTGAAACCGAACCTGTTCAACCAGTTATTCAATCTCAATCTGAACCAGTTAAACCCGTACCGACGCCAATTCAACCGGTCATTAAAACTGAATTAGAAACCGTTGCGCCAGTAGCGGAAACTAAGCCAATTATTCAGTCTCAACCTGAACCGATTGAAAGCGCGGCAGTGCTAACTAAATCTGTTGTGCAATCTGCGCCGGAAGCAATTAAAACCGAACCTGTTAAACCAGTTATTCAATCTCAATCTGAACCAATTAAACCTGCGCCGACGCCAATTCAGCCGGTGATTGAAACTGAGTTAGATGCCGTTACGCCAGTAGCGGAAAATAAGCCAATTATTCAGTCTCAACCTGAACCGATTGAAAGCGCAGCAGTGCCAACTAAATTTGTTGTGCAATCTGCGCCGGAAGCAATTAAAAACGAACCTGTTAAACCAGTTATTCAATCTCAATCTGAACCAGTTAAACCTGCGCCGACGCCAATTCAGCCGGTGATTGAAACTGAGTTAGAGACCGTTACGCCAGTAGCGGAAACTAAGCCAATTATTCAGTCTCAACCTGAACCGATTGAAAACGCAGCAATGCCAATTAAACCTGTTGTGCAATTTGCGCCGGAAGCAATTGAAACTGAATCTGTTAAACCAGTTGTTCAATCTCAATCTGAACCAGTTAAACCTGCGCCGACACTAATTCAGCAGGTGACTGAAACTGGATTAGAAGGCGTTGCGCCAGCAGCGGAAACTAAGCCAATTATTCAGTCTCAACCTGAACCGATTGAAAGCGCACCTGCGCCAATTAAATCTGTTGTGCAATCTGCGCCAGAAGCAATTGAAAATGAACCTGTTCAACCAGTTGTTCAATCTCAATCTGAACCAGTTAAACTTGCGCCGACGCCAATTCAGCCGGTGATTGAAACTGAATTAGAAACCGTTGCACCGGTAGTGAAAACTAAGCCAATTACTCAGTCTCAACCTGAACTGATTGAAAGCGCACCTGTGCCAATTAAACCTATTGTGCAATCTGCGCCGGAAGCAATTGAAACTGAATCTGTTAAACCAGTTGTTCAATCTGAACCAGTTAAACCTGCGCCGACGCCAATTCAGCCGGTGATTGAAACTGAATTAGAAACCGTTGCAGCGGTACTGAAAACTAAACCGATTGAAAGCGCAGCAACGCCAATTAAAACTGTTGTGCAATCTGCGCCGGAAGCAATTGAAACTGAACTTGTTCAACCAGTTATTCAATCTCAACCTGAACCAGTTAAACCTGCGCCGACGCCAATTCAACCAGTTATTAAAACTGAATTAGAAACCGTTGCGCCGGTACTGGAAACTAAACCGATTGTTCAATCCCAACCTGAACCGATTGAAAACGCAGCAACGCCAATTAAACCTGCGCCGACGCCAATTCAGCCGGTGATTGAAACTGAGTTAAAAACCGTTACGCCAGCAGCGGAAACTAAACCAATTATTCAGTCTCAACCTGAACCGATTGAAAGCGCCCCCGCGCCAATTAAACCTGTTGTACAATCTGCGCCGGAAGCAATTGAAACTGAACCGGTTAAACCAGTTGTTCAATCTGAACCAATTAAACCTGCGCCGAAGCCAATTCAGCCGGTGATTAAAACTGAGTTAGAAACCGTCGCGCCAGCAGTAGAAACTAAGCCAATTATTCGGTCTCAACCTGAACCGATTGAAAGCGCCCCCGCGCCAATTAAACCTGTTGTACAATCTGCGCCGGAAGCAATTGAAACTGAACCGGTTAAACCAGTTGTTCAATCTGAACCAGTTAAACCTGCGCCGACGCCAATTCAGGCGGTAATTGAAACTGAATTAGAAACCGTTGCGCCAGCAGCGGAAACTAAGCCAATTATTCAGTCCCAACTTGAGCCGACTGAAAACGCACCTGCGCCAATTAAATCTGTTGTGCAATCTGCGCCGGAAGCAATTGAAGCTGAAGCTGTTCAACCAATTGTTCAATCCCAACCTAAACCGATTGAAAGCGCAGCAATGCCAATTCAGCCGGTCATTGAAACTGAATTAAAAACCGTTGCGCCAGCAGCGGAAACTAAGCCAATTATTCAGTCTCAACCTGAACCGATTGAAAGCGCACCTGTGCCAATTAAATCTGTTGTGCAATCTGCACCGGAAGCAATTGAAACCGAATCTCTTAAACCAGTTGTTCAATCTGAACCAGAGCCAATTAAAACTGCGTTGACGCTAATTCAACAAATAAAAAATACAGATCAAAGTCAAACAATTTCGCAATTAATATCAGAATCAGAAACAACAATTCCGTCAGCACTAATTAATGCGATGCCTCTACGATCTGCTCGGATAACATCAACAATGAATGACGCAGAATCCGTGCCTGCTGTTAATGATTCAACTGCGGATACGGAAAGCTCAATAGTTCTTGCCCCTGCGCCTTTGTTGTCACTTCAACAACAAAGCAAGGTATCACCAGAAACGCAACAAGTTATTAAACATCGGCGATTTCAACCGCTTTTTTCTGAACAGGGAACACTACTACGTCCGATTGCAATTGATGTAGAATCCAAACAGACTGAAATAGATAGCACAGATATTTTTAATTCTATAACACCGGAAAGATCATCAACTTCTATATCAACAGCGCCTTTAGCGACAATAACTTTGCAGAATACTGTACTGCCTACACGCCCATTAGATTTAGCAACAGTGCTACAGCCTAGCGGTGAACGTTATCTCGGAGAGCCGGTGAAATGGCTGGTGCAAACAAATACGAATTCTATTGAATTAAAATTGCATCCAGCAAATTTAGGAGCAATTGATGTCCGAGTAACAATGGAAGCAGAAAAAGCGCATGTGCAATTTTTATCTTCTAATTCAATTGTCCGCGAAGTATTAGAAGTAGCATTGCCGCGCTTGCGCGATAGTTTAGCGCAAGATGGTTTACAGCTTGGGACTGTGTCTATTTCCGATCAAACAGCAGAACAAAGGCGTGGATCGGGACGCGAATTAGCTGAAGCAATGCAACAAGGACACGAGCATTTCGACGATGATGATGCAGAAACACAGACAGAAACTCCTCTTTATCGCAAAAATTCATCATCTGTTAGTGATGGACAGCTGGATGATTTTGCATAAATAGTCTAGCGTGTGATGCAGATTTCCAATAATCTGGTATGCTGATTATTATTCAACGTGAGACGCCGTTTTAGCGCGTAACATTTCCGAATTTAAGATAATTTTGTCAGGAAAAAACATGGCCAAAAAACCCTCTCCAGCCCCTGAAACTAAAACAGAAGAAGTATCAAACAACGGTAAACTCAAACTGATTTTGTTGATTGTTGGAATTGTGTTAGTGCTCTTTGTGGGCGCAGGGGCTGCTTATTACTTTTTAATTTATGCTCCAGCGGCGCATAGTGAAGTGGCAGATGACGCAAATCATTCAGAAACTGCTCCAACCACAGATGAACATGCCGCTGCATCAAACGAACATCCTATTGATCAAGTTCCGGTGATTTATCATGCCTTTGATCCTATAACAGTGAACATCGCTGCCGGAGGACCTGGGAAATATTTGCGTATTAGCATCGTTGTTGTGACCCGCACCACCGGCGTTATTACCGCGCTGGATAAAAATTTGCCGATGATTCGCAATGATTTACTTATTCGCTTATCAGGGCAAAGTTATTCTGTACTTAATAGCACTGACGGTAAAAACGCACTGCGTGAAGACCTGAAGAAAATGCTAACTGATATTCTAATGAAAGCACGAGAACCTGCTGATATTCAGGATATTTTGTTTACAGATATGGTTATGCAATAAAGGATTTATAATAGCATGGCACAGCAAACCGATATTCTCAGTCAAGACGAAATTGATGCGCTACTACATGGCGTCGATGATGGTGATATCGATACAGGTGCGAATCCTTTTCCTGCCGATGGTAATGCGCGACCATTCGACTTTGCGACCCAAGAACGCATTGTGCGTGGGCGAATGCCTACGCTCGACATGATTAATGAACGTTTTGCACGTTATTTACGTATTCATTTATTTAATTTGCTGCGCCGTTCATCCGAAGTTTCGGTGATTGGAGCACGAATTACTAAATTTTCTGAATACGTTCATGGTCTCTACGTTCCCACAAGTTTGAATATGGTAAGAGTTATTCCATTGCACGGTACGGGCTTTTTGTACTGGATCCAAAACTGGTATTTAGTTTGGTTGATAACTTTTTCGGTGGCGACGGGCGTTATTATTCGCGTATTGAAGGGCGCGATTTTACTGCGATGGAATTACGAGTTATTAAAAACTTGCTTGATGCTGCATTTGAAGATATGCAAAAAGCTTGGGAGCCAGTTATGGATTTGACCTTTGAGTTTATTAACTCAGAGGTTAATCCGCAATTCGCCAACATTGTTAGTCCAACCGAAATTGTTGTTATCAATGATTTTCACATTGAATTAGATGGTGGTGGTGGCAATCTGCATGTCACCTTACCTTATTCAATGATCGAGCCAATTCGTGAGCAATTGGATACTGGGTTACAATCGGATCGTTCTGGTGTCGATGAACGTTGGTTACGCGCCCTTCAAGAAGAAATCCCTACTGCAGTTGTTAATATTAGTTCAACTTTAATTGAAACGGAGTTAACTGTTGATGAATTACTAGATATGCGTATAGGTGATATTATTCCGTTAATTTGCCTGAAACTGTGGTTTTATTCGTTGAAGATATACCACTTTTTCGAGGGAAATTTGGCGTTTCAAATGGGCATAATGCCATTAAAATTTCTGAATATATCCAAGCCAAGCATTAACGGATAGCGATATGAGTGATAATACTGATTTAGGCGATGCCATTGCTGATGATTGGGCTTCAGCATTAGAAGAACAAAAAGAAGCGACCGCACCGCCAGACTTACCACCAGAACGTCCGGCAGCACGACAGAATAGCGGTAGACCGACACCAAAACTGCGCCGTTTTGGTGAAGAAACAATGGATTCGCTCAATGCTCAACCAATGAATCCAGATGATTTTTCAGGTACTGCGCCAGCATCGTTAGAAAATCTTAATCTCAACATGCTGTTGGATGTACCGGTGACTATTTCAATGGAAATTGGGCGCTCACGAATAACTATTCGTAACTTATTGCAATTAAACCAAGGCTCGGTAGTGGAATTAGATCGGCTGGCAGGTGCGCCACTTGATGTTTTAGTAAATGGCACTTTAATTGCGCATGGTGAGGTGGTTGTTGTGAATGAGAAATTTGGTATCCGTTTAACCGATGTCATTAGTCCAAGCGAGCGAGTTCGCAAACTTCGGTAGATCGCGGTGATGTCTAAATTCAATACTTTAATTTATTTCTGCGGAATATGGTTTGCAGGAATATCGTCAACAGTATTAGCGAATACTCCACCTGCCACTGTTTCAACACAAGCAGCGGGCTATCTCACTCAGCTTGTTGGTGGTTTAGTTCTCGTTATCCTACTCATTTTGGTTATGGCTTGGTTATTACGTCGCTTGCCAGGAATAATAATGCAGGGATCACCAGTCATTGAAATTTTAGCAGTGCGCGTAATTGGAAACCGTGAACGTTTACTATTAATACAAATAGGTGAAGAACAACTATTAGTGGGCGCAACGCCAGCTGGATTATGTCATTTGCATACATTACAAACTCCCGTTGCAGTGTCATTGCCTGAACCACAAACTAATGATTTCGCAAAGCTACTGAACAAAATCCGCAATTCAGGACTAAAGCCATGACAAAACGTTGGCAAATCGGACTGCTAATTGTTGGTCTGGTATTGCCGGAAATGATATTTGCACAAATTGGCGGAATGAATGCAGTTACCGTTACTACCGCTCCTAATGGCGGGCAAGTTTATTCGTTAACGCTACAAATTCTAATACTAATGACGTTGCTGACGCTTTTGCCATCGGCACTCATTATGCTGACGTCCTTTACTCGGATCATTATTGTACTCGCCATTTTGCGCCAAGGATTAGGCACTTCACAAACACCATCCAATCAAATTCTATTAGGGCTTGCATTTTTCTTGACCCTTTTCGTAATGGCTCCAGTGTTTCAAGAAATCTATGACACTGCGGTATTGCCTTATCTTGCTGAGAAACTTGGTACTGAAGAAGCAATTACTAAAGCTGTTAAGCCTTTACGCGCATTCATGTTAGAACAAACTCGAGAAACTGATCTTGCGTTGTTTGCAGAGATTCGAGGAATTGATGGTTTTGAATCGCCAGATGCTATTCCACTCAATTTATTAGTGCCGTCGTTTATTATTAGCGAACTGAAAACAGCATTTCAAATTGGATTTTTAATTTTAATTCCATTTTTAATTATTGATTTAGTGGTTGCGAGTGTGCTGATGTCAATGGGTATGATGATGCTGTCGCCACTCATTATTTCGCTGCCGTTCAAAATCATGCTATTTGTTCTGGTCGATGGCTGGTCATTGATTATGGGAACATTGGCGCAAAGTTTTTACAGTTGAGGTCACACATGACACCAGAAATGGTATTGGACATTGGTAAAGAAGCGGGTGAGATTATTATTCTGCTATCAGCGCCGCCACTATTGGCAGGATTAATCATCGGTTTAATTATCAGCATGATTCAGGCTGCAACCCAGATTCAAGAAATGACACTGAGTTTTATTCCTAAATTGTTAGGCATTGGTGCGGCGTTAGTGTTTACTGGACATTGGATGTTGTCGCTAATCACTGATTACGTCACGCGCTTATATCATTCAATCCCTAATTTAATCGGCTAATTGTATGACCCTGGCTGCTGAAGAGATTGCGCTATGGGTGGGTGCGTGGATGTGGCCATTTGTGCGAATTAGTGCAATGCTACTGGTAGCACCGCTTTTTGGGGCGCGTCATGTCAATATCCGTGCCCGTTTAGGATTAGGATTATTATTAGCGTTGATTGTTGTTCCGCAATTGAAAGCGCCACCATTGATTGATCCGCTAAGTATAGAAGGTCTGGTTGTAGCACTGCGTCAAGTGTTAATCGGCATTGCACTTGGTTTTATTCTACAAATGATTTTTTCATCATTAACGCAAGCAGGTGAATATATCGCGTTATCTATGGGTTTAGGATTTGCATCAGCGATGGACCCTGTGGGCGGTGTTCAGGTGCCCATGATTTCACAGTTTCTTACCATTTTAGCGATGCTAATTTTTCTCGCCTTAAATGGTCATTTGGTTTTAATTCAATTGTTATTGAAAAGTTTTGAAACGCTACCGGTGACAGGTGAAGGGTTAACTACCGATGATTTATGGGCAGTAGTGAGCTTTGGCAACGTGATGTTTTCTCATGCGCTGTTAATCGCCTTGCCAGCAATGGCGGCATTGTTATTAGTTAATTTAGCAATGGGTGTCGTCACACGCGCATCACCGCAGTTAAATATCTTTGCCATTGGGTTTCCATTAACGATTTTAGCGGGATTTATCATTTTAATTCTGACGTTGCCAAGTTTTCCAGCACGCATTGGTGAATTGTTATTCGCCGCATTTGCGTTAATTCAGCAAATAACGAGCGTCTGAAATGGCTGAAAACGAAAATGGTCAGGAACAAAGCGAAGAGCCAACGGCTAAACGTTTACGCGATGCGCGAGAAAAAGGACAGGTTGCTCGGTCACGCGAATTTAATACGCTAGTGATTTTAATCGCAGGCGGTGCTTATTTTAAGTTTCTTGGCAGCACTTTTACAACAGATTTACTTGCATTATTAAAAGAGGCATTGACTTTAGATCGGCATTTAATTTTTGAAACGACACTATTGGTTCCACATTTACAGGAACTGATGACTCGCGCCATGCTTATTGTTGCGCCGCTGTTTGGCTTAATGATGACAATTGCGATTTTAGGTCCTATTTTAATTGGCGGTGCAAACTTTTCAGCACAGGCTTTTTCGCCTAAGTTTTCTAAACTAAATCCGTTAACCGGAATGAAGCGACTGTTTTCAGTGCAGGGTTTGCTCGAACTGATTAAGGCATTGAGTAAATTTACTTTAGTGAGTGTGGTCGCATGGATCGCAATTAGTGGCGTTTGGAATACGTTGATGAATCTCGGTGAATTGCCAATTGAAAAGGCAATTATGCAAACTGGTGACATGGCAGTAACGTTATTTTTAATCGCCTCTGCATCGTTATTAGTCGTGGCGTTAATAGATGTGCCTTTTCAGTTGTGGACGCACAATAAACAGTTGCGAATGACGTTGCAGGAAATTAAAGACGAATACAAAGAAAGCGATGGTAAACCAGAAGTTAAGGGGCGCATTCGGCAATTGCAGCAGGAAATGGCGCGGCAGCGCATGATGTCAGAAGTGCCAAAGCAGATGTGATTATTACTAATCCAACGCATTACGCAGTGGCATTAATATCAATCAGAAACGATGTCTGCGCCACTGTTATTAGCAAAAGGTGTGGATGAAACTGCGCAAGCAATTCGTGAATTAGCAAAAGAGCATCATATTACGCAAGTGCAAGCGCCAAAAGTTGCACGTGCTATTTATTTCACTACAGAAATTGGTCAAGAAATACCCAATGGTTTATTCGTCGCAGTAGCGCGTTTATTGGCTTATGTGTATCAATTAAAACAAGAAGATGTTGAGGATTTAACACTGCCAGATGATTTACCTGTGCCCGATGAATATCTTGATCAACGCACTGCTCGGCGTATTCGGCGGTAATTGCTAATGGCGACGCTGGGCGAACGAATTAGCGGCGGGTTGGGGCGCTTGGGTTTGGGTGCACCGCTGATGTGCTGGCGTTGCTGGCGATGTTGGTATTACCGCTGCCGCCGCTGGCGCTGGATTTATTGTTTACATTCAACATTGCACTGTCGTTGATCGTGGTGATGGTGGCGGTTTATACGCCGCGTCCGGTCGATTTCGCTGCCTTTCCAACCATTTTGCTGTTGGCGACGCTGCTGCGGCTGGCGCTCAACGTCGCGTCAACGCGGTGATTTTGCTCAAAGGGGCGAAGGCACTGACGCTGCCGGTCAAGTGATTGAAGCCTTTGGACAATTCGTGCTGGGCGGCAACTTTGCGATTGGGCTGGTGGTGTTTGCGATTCTGGTCATCATCAACTTTGTCGTGGTGACTAAAGGCGCAGGCGGGTGTCGGAAGTCAGCGCCCGGTTCACGTTGGACGCCATGCCCGGCAAGCAGATGGCGATTGATGCCGATCTCAACGCTGGGCTGATTTCGCAGGAAGATGCCCGCAAACGCCGGGCGGATGTGGCGCAGGAAGCTGATTTTTACGGCTCAATGGACGGCGCCAGCAAGTTTGTGCGCGGCGATGCAGTCGCGGAATTCTGATTCTATTCATCAACATTCTCGGCGGCATCATCATCGGCACGACCCAGCACGGCATGACGTTTAACGATGCTGCGAATAATTATGTGCTGCTGAGTATCGGGACGGTTTGGTCGCGCAGTTGCCCGCGCTGCTGCTGTCATCGGCGACGGCAATTGTGGTTACTCGCGCCAACACTGCGCAGGACATGGGGCAGCAGGTTTTTGGTCAACTGTTCTCCAATCCGCGTGTGCTTTACGTTGCCGCTGGCGTGATTGCGATTCTCGGCATCATTCCCGGAATGCCCAATCTGGTGTTTATCGGTCTGTCGTCGATGCTGGCGGGTGGCGCTTATCTGCAAAGTCGCAACCCGCCGGAACTCGCCGTTGAAGGCGGTGAGCTACAACAACTGCTGCCGGGCGGTGGTGAAGCGCCAGCGCCAGCGGGCGAGCAGGAGCTGTCGTGGGATGACGTGCCGCCGGTAGATTTGGTCACGCTGGAGGTCGGTTATCGCCTGATTCCGCTGGTGGATCGCAGTCAAGACGGGCAGTTAATGGGACGAATCAAAGGAATTCGCCGCAAGTTGTCACAGGAATTCGGCTTTTTAATTCAGCCGGTGCACATCCGCGACAACCTCGATCTTGGTCCCAATCAATATCGAATTTCGCTGCTCGGCGTCATCACCGCAGAAGCCGAGGTGTTCCCAGATCGGGAGCTGGCAATCAATCCCGGCGAGGTGTTCGGCGTCGTGCCCGGCACACCCACCAAAGACCCCACGTTCAATCTCGACGCGCTGTGGATTGACCCGCTGGATCGGGAAGCTGCGCAGGGCGCGGGTTATACCGTGGTCGATGCCGCGACCGTGATTGCCACGCATCTGTCGCAGGTATTCCGCGATAACGCGCACCGTTTGATCGGTTATGAAGAGGTGCAGCATCTGCTCGACCAACTGACGCGGCATTCGCCCAAACTGGTGGAAAATCTGCTGGCATCAAAAACCGTGCCTCTGGGTTTACTGTTGAAAGTATTACAAAATTTGCTTGCCGAGCAGGTAGCGATCCGCGATCTGCGCTCCATCGTCGAGATTTTGGCGGAACGTGCGCCCAAGAGTCAGGATTCTGCCGTCCTCACTGCCGCAGTGCGGATCGCGCTTTCGCGGTCGATTGTGCAGGACTTGGTGGGTCCAGAGGATGAATTGCCGTTGATTGCGCTTGATCCCGCTTTGGAGCAAATTTTGCATAAGTCGTTTCAAGGCAGTCAGGGCGAATCGATCGGAATTGAGCCGGGGCTTGCGGAGCGGGTGCAGCGTTCAGTCGCTGAAGCTGCCCGCCAACAAGAAAGCGAAGGTGCTCCGGCGGTGCTCGTCGTCGCACCGGAAATTCGCGCTTGGATTGCCAATTGGCTACGCGGGGCAGTGCGCAATTTGACCGTTTTAGCCTTCACCGAAATACCGGATAACCGGCGCATTCGGGTCGTCGCCACCGTCGGCAAGGGTGGCTAACCCACGTCCGATGCAGGTTGAGCGAGCGAACAGGAGTGATGCAGATGAATGTACGGCGATATCGGGCGCGGGATATGCGGGATGCACTGCGGCAGGTGCGCGAGCAGCAGGGCGCGGATGCGGTCATTCTGTCGAGTCGCCGAGTTGATGGCGTGTTGGAAGTAGTCGCAGCTTGCGATCCGGCGCTGGCAGCAAATGTCACCGAATCTTCGGATGATGCAGAAATGCGCCCCACGTCGCCGACTGCGGTTGATCCAGATTTAGCTGCGATGCGCCGCGAGCTGTGCGATTTGCGGACGCTGTTGATGCGCCAGCAAGTGTGGAGCGAACAGGATCAATGGATGGCGCAGTATCCGCTGGCCGCAGAATGTGTGGAACGGCTGCGCAATTGCGGATTTCACGAGAAGCTGGCGCGGAGTTTAGCGGGCAGCATTCAGGAAGATTTAACGCCAGAAACGGCATGGGCGCGGCTGCGTACTCGGCTGTCAGCATCCATCGCCACTGCAACGCCCACCGTGCTGGAACGCGGTGGTATGCTCGCTTTAATCGGTCCAACTGGCGTGGGCAAAACGACGACGATTTGTCGGCTGGCGCTGCGGCAGATTCGGCGGCTGGGGCGCGACGCAGTGAGTTTGGTTACGCTCGACCGGCAGCGCGTTGGCGCTTATAAACAGTTGCAAGCGTTCGGGCAAATGGCGGGAATTCCAGTCATGCTGCTGGAAAGCGAACGTGATTTGGTGGCGCTGGCAGATCGTGCTGGTGACGGCAAATTAATTTTAATTGACACCGAAGGGCAATCAGCGCGGTCAGCAGCGGAACGCAATTTATTTGCGAAAGTGCGCCACCAACTCGCGTTAGAAACTTGGTTGGTGATTCCGGCGACGCATCAAGCAGCGGTGTTGCGGCAGGTATTACAAGCCTTTCAGGGCAGCGATCCGTCGGCGCTAGTGTTGACCAAAGTTGATGAAGCCGAACAATTGGGCGAAACCCTGTCCGTGTTATTGGAACAGCCGCTGGGTTTGGTGTTTTACAGCGACGGTCAACGGATTGATGAAGATTTTCATAAAGCCGACACCACTTATCTCATGTCACGGGCGTTGCAAGAACCGACGCGACCAACGGCACGATTGATTGCAGAACGGGATGCGCCAGCACCAATGCCAAGCCGTCGCCCCCAGAATCGGAATTAGAGCCATTGCCAAGGCGAGCATCTTTCGTTGCGCAGCCCCATCCTCCGCGAGAGACGATGGTTTTAGAATCGGTGGTTCCTTTCAGGAAGTAAGTTGATGCAAATGCCAATGCGGAGGAACCGACCGCTGAAAACGATCGCCATTGCGAGCGGCAAGGGTGGTGTCGGCAAAACGAACGTTGCGGTCAATCTCGCAGTATCACTCGCACGCATGGGGCGGCGCGTGATGTTATTTGATGCTGATCTCGGTCTTGCCAACGCGGATTTATTACTCGGATTGCGTCCGACTCGAAGTTTGCACGATCTTGTTACCGGCGCAGTAGACACGCTGGAGGAAATTCTCATTGAAGGACCTCATGGCTTACTGTTGGTGCCATCTGCTTCGGGAATCAGCAGCATGGCGAACCTATCGCCAGCTGAACACGCTGGATTAATTCGCGCATTTAGCACGTACAATCAACCGCTAGATGTGTTGATTGTGGATACTGCCGCTGGGCTACAAGAGTCAGTGACTAGTTTTTGCGTTGCAGTACAAAATGTCTCAGTGGTGATTTGCGATGAACGGCGTCTTGACCGATGCGTACGCGCTCATTGATTTGCGATGAACCGGCGTCTTTGACCGATGCGTACGCGCTCATTAAAGTGTTACATCAAGAGCATGGCTTGCGACGATTTCGCGTGATCGGCAACATGTTACGCACACCTGAAGCGGGAAGACGTCTGATGCAAAAATTATCCTCGGTGTGTATGCAATATCTGCCTGATGTGATTTTAGAAGCATCGGGTATGATTCCAATGGACGAAGATTTGCGCCGCGCCGTACAGCGCCGCGAGCCGGTAGTCAGTTTGTTTCCGGGGAGCTTGTCGGGGCGGGCGCTGATTGAGTTAGCACGTCAGGCTGATCGCTGGACAGTGGCAGACAATGACACTGGCGGCATCGGCTTTTTCGTTGAACGGATGTTGCAAAGTGCGTGATGGTTCCGAACCGTTCCCTACCAGGATATTCCGGTCACACCGATCAATCCGATCAATTGGTGACGGCACATCTTGATCTCGTGCGACGGGTTGCCCATCATTTGTTGGCGCGTTTACCTGCATCGGTACAGATTGAAGATTTGGTGCAATCTGGAATGATTGGGTTAATTGAAGCCTCGCGTCAGTTTTCAACCCGGTCAAGGGCAACCTTTTCTACCTATGCGAGCATTCGTATTCGCGGTGCAATGATTGACGAATTGCGCCGTTGCGATTGGACTCCGCGCTCGGTTCACCGCAATAGTCGCCGTATTGCAGAGACCATTCGGCAGGTTGAAGCGCGAGAAGGACGGGCAGCGCGGGATGCAGAAATTGCCGCAATGCTAGAAGTCAGCATGAGCATGATTATATGCGATGTTGCAGGATTGTGCCGGAACACGAATTTTAGGCTGGGAAGAGTTGTTTGGTGAGGATGCTGATCACCAAGCCCAGCAATGCAGTTTGAGCAAAGTCAATTGCGCAATGCGCTGGCAGAAGCATTAGCAGGCTTACCGGAAAAAGAACGATTGGTGTTGTCACTGTATTACGATGAAGAACTTAATCTTCGAGAAATTGGTGCCGTTCTCGGCGTTACTGAATCACGGGTGAGCCAAATTCGTAGCCAGTCATTACATCGTTTACGCGTGCGTATGAATGAGTGGATTCAAAACGCAGCAAGTTCATCATCATCCATTTAATTAATTCCACGGGAGGTTTGTGTGGATACAGGTATGAAAATTCTCATTGTGGATGATTTTTCTACAATGAGACGTATTATTAAAAATCTCCTCCGCGAATTGGGTTTTAATAACACCATGGAAGCGGATGATGGCAGTACCGCACTGCCGATGTTGAAAGGCGGCGGATTTGATTTTCTAGTCACTGACTGGAATATGCCGAATATGGAAGGCATTGATCTGTTGCGGCAGTGCGAGCTGATCCAGCATTAAAGAACCTGCCTGTATTAATGGTGAAGCGGAAGCAAAACGCGATCAGATCGTGTTTTGAACGCATCGATGGTTTTAAGAGCATTTGCGTCTGTATGCTAGCGACTTTATGGGTTGTTGCCACGTTATTAAATGATGTTGTTGGTTGGAGTTTTGACCATCGATATCAGAGTGCAAGAGCCGTAATTTGATTCCTGCCGCGTTATCAACGGTGTTCGCCTGAGAATCGTCGATGGATAATGATGAAGAAAGTCTAGTTTTTCCAATTGCAACTTGCGCGGCAGTTGGTTTCGATGGATAATGATGAAGAAAGTCTAGTTTTCCAATTGCAACTTGCGCGGCAGTTGGTTGAACATCTGGAAGTAGGCAATTCCAGTGACGCATCCAATGTGATTCGCAGCTGCGTATTCCATATGAGCGAGAACTATTTGATGTTTGAGGAACTCGGTAAACTGACTCGTGATTTACACGAAGCATTAAATAGTTTTCGCGGAGATTCTCGTTTAACTGAATTAACCCGCGACGAAATTCCTGATGCGAAGGAACGTCTCAATTATGTCGTGACCATGACTGAGCAGGCGACGCATCGCACACTCAATGCGCTTGATGAAGCCATGCCGATTGCTGAATCGCTCCATGAACGTTCTCAGTCATTAACTGGTAATTGGCAACGCTTCCGCCGCCGTGAACTTTCAGTTGAGGAATTCCGTGAATTTGCGCGGGCACTGGATGTATTTTTCACTGCCAGCAGCGAAGAAACCGAGCGTTTACGGTCGCTGATGTCGGAAGTGATGATGGCGCAGGATTTCCAAGACCTGACCGGGCAAATTATTCGGCGCGTGATTCGCTTAGTGCATGAAGTTGAAGAAAATTTGGTTGGACTGATTCGCTTGTCGAGTGCACGCATGGATTCTGTTCATGGTTCCAAGGCGGCGAAAGCTGCCGTCACACATGATGCGGAAATCGTTACAAGTCATGGACCGATTGTCCCCAACACCCACGATGCGACAGCAGATGTGGTCAGCGGACAAGACGACGTGGATGCGCTGCTGTCTAGTCTGGGCTTTTAAGTTCACTGCTATCAGGTGATTTTGCATGGCAATCGATCCGCAAGATGAAATTCTTCAGGATTTTCTGGTTGAGGCTGGAGAACTGCTCGAAGCCCTGAACGAACAATTGATCGACTTGGAGCAAAATCCCGAAGACCGCGATCTATTAAATGCGGTTTTCCGCAGCTTCCACACCATTAAGGGTGGCGCAGGCTTCCTTAATCTCAACGCGCTGGTGGTGGTCTGTCACCACGCCGAGGACGTGTTCAATCTGCTGCGCAACAATCAGCGCAAAATTGAACCGTTTTTGATGGATACCGTGTTGCGTGTTCTCGATGTACTCAACGTCATGTTCGGTGATTTGAAATCAGGGCATGAACCCGATCCAGCACCCGATAAACTCATTGAAGATTTGGCGCGTCTGGCAGTTCCGGGTGAAGCGATTGCGCCACCGCGCCCAGCCGCTCCACCTCCAGCAGCAGTGGTAAAACCAACACCGCCACCAGTTGCAGCTCCTGCGCAAAATGGCATTGGTGCGACTGATGACATCACTCAGGAAGAATTTGAATCACTCCTCGACATCATGTCGGGTACGAATTCACCCGCGAAAGTCGCGCCAGCGCCGCCACCCAAAGCACCAACCACATCGATAGCCACATCTCTTCCTGAATCGGGTGATCTGATCACCGCCGAAGAATTTGATGCACTGCTTGATCAGTTGCAGGGTAATAAAAAAGTTTCTGTTACCAGCGCCGAAGACGCAGCATCTGTTGCGAAACCGGCAGCTGCGTCAACAGCGCCGCCTGTTGCAGCAGCAAATTTAAGCGAAGGATCAAGTAGTTCTGGCGAGCGCGATGACGCAGCCAGCAGCACTGCGACCAAAACTCCACGCAACGCCGCTGCGAATACTGGCGCAGAAACTTCGGTGCGGGTAGACACGCAACGCCTTGATGAAATTATGAATTTGGTCGGCGAGTTAGTGCTGGTGCGCAATCGCATGACCATGTTGCGCACTCGCACAATGGACGACGAACTCGGCAAAGCGATTGGCGCGTTGGCGCTGGTGACTGCCGATCTGCAAACGGCGGTGATGAAAACCCGAATGCAGCCGATCAAAAAGGTATTCAGTCGTTTTCCGCGAGTGGTGCGCGATTTGGCGCGCAGTCTCGGCAAGGAAATTGATCTGGAAATTTTCGGCGAAGATACGGATTTAGATAAGAATTTAGTGGAGGCACTGGCTGATCCGCTGGTGCATTTAATTCGTAACGCAGTCGATCATGGCGTGGAAATGCCCGCAGTCCGCGAGGCAAATGGCAAACCGCGCAAAGGCACGGTGATTCTCGGCGCAGCGCAGGAAGGCGATCATATTTCGCTGATTATTCAGGACGATGGGCGCGGCATGGACCCGGTGGTATTGCGGCGCAAAGCGGTTGAAAAAAGTTTGCTCGAACCGTCGATGGCGGAACGTTTATCGGATCGGGATTCGTTCAATCTCATTTTCCTCGCGGGGCTATCGACCAAAGAAGAAATTTCCGATGTGTCCGGGCGCGGCGTGGGCATGGATGTCGTGAAAACGCGCATTGCCCAGCTCAACGGCACCATCGAAATTGATTCCACCATCGGGCGCGGCACCAAATTGTTGGTCAAGTTGCCGTTAACCTTGGCGATTTTACCGGCGCTGATGGTGATTCTGGACGGGCGGCAATTTGCAATTCCGCTGGCGTCCGTGTCGGAAATCCTCGATCTCGATTTAACCCGCAGTCATTTTGTTGACGATCAAGAAGCAATCATGGTGCGCGGTCATGCGTTGCCGCTGTATTACATCGGGCGTTGGCTGCATCCGGGACGTTTAATCGAACCCAAAACCGAAGCGCATGTCGTGGTTGTTCACGTCGCGCAGCGCAAAGTTGGGCTGGTGGTGGACGGTTTGGTTGGTCAGGAAGAAGTGGTCATCAAGCCGCTCGGCGTGGTTTGCAAGGCGTGCCGGGATTGGCGGGAGCGACGATCACTGGTGACGGCGGAATCGCGTTGATTATTGATGTTCCCGAACTGCTGCGGCTGATGGGGCGTCCGGGATATGGCGGACGCGGATCACGCGTTGCCCGTCCGGTCGCGGGAGCAGGGGTTTAAGCAATGGCATTACGAGTGGTTGTCGTTGATGATTCTGGGTTTTTTCGCAGACGCATCGTCGAAATTCTCAATGCTGATATTGGCATCGAAGTTGTCGGTACTGCGGTCAACGGACTCGAAGGCATCGAAGTCGTCAAGCGCCTTGATCCCGATGTCGTGACGATGGATATAGAGATGCCGGTGATGGACGGCATTACCGCCGTGCGCCGCATCATGGCGGAGTCGCCGCGTCCGGTGCTGATGTTTTCCACGCTAACCACTGAAGGCGCAAAAGCTACGCTGGATGCGCTGGATGCTGGCGCGATGGATTTCATGCCAAGCGGTTTAGCGAAATCGCCAAAGACGAAGACGCAGCCAAAGTCATGTTGCGGCGGCGGGTGCGAGCGCTGGCGCGGAGTCGCGTTCCGCATGTCATGCGTCCAATGGCGACGCGGGAGCGCGGGAGTGCTGCTTCCGAAATGGATACCGCAGCGTTGCCGCGAGCACCAGTCAGTTCGACGCCGCTGCATTCACTGCGTGCCGTGCTCATCGGCACTTCCACTGGCGGACCGGTGGCGTTGCAGGAAGTGTTAAAAGGATTACCCAAGAATTTTCCGTTGCCGATCATTTTAGTTCAGCACATGCCAGCGAGTTTTACGCCTGCATTTGCCCAGCGCCTCAATAATTTATGTGAAATTGGTGTGCGTGAAGCAGCCAGCGGCGATGTGTTGCAGCCCGGCTGCGCGTTACTTGCGCCGGGTGGTCAGCAAATGATTTTAGAAGGTGCTGGCGCACAAACGCGCATCCGTATTCAGGACAGTCCGCCGGGGACGATTTACAAACCCAGTGTTGACATTACGTTTCAGTCGGCAATAACGGCACTCAAAGGACAGGTTCTCGCCGTTGTACTGACTGGAATGGGCGCAGATGGGCGCGAAGGGACGCGAGCATTACGCGAACTGGGTGCGCATGTATGGGCGCAAGATGCTGCAAGTTGTGTAGTTTTCGGAATGCCCGCAGCAGTAATTGAAGCTGGACTTGCCGATCATATTCTGGCGCTCAAGGATGTAGGACCAGCATTAATAAAGAGTTTCTGCTGAGATGGATATTCTGAGTTTGATCGGGATTGCACTTGGTCTTTTCGCCATTCTCGGTGGCGCAGTGGCAAAAGGTAGCAGTCTGGGTGCACTCTGGAATATCGCAGCGTTCGTGATTGTGATCCTTGGCACGCTAGCGGCGACGCTGGTGCAGACACGTAAACAGGCGTTTTTACACGCTTTTCGGATTGTGTCTTGGGTATTTGTGCCACCCAAACTCGATCCGCGCCAAACGCTTGAGCGCATCGTGGAATGGTCGCAGGTGTCACGCAAAGAAGGTCTGCTGGGTTTAGAAGATTTTTCAGATATGGAAACTGATCCATTTATTCGCAAAGGATTGCAGTTATTAGTTGACGGCACTGAGCCGCTTGTGTTAAGGCAGATTCTCGAAGCTGATTTTGAAAACCGCGAAGCCTTTGATTTGCAAGGGGCGAAAGTATTTGAAAGTATGGGGATTTATTCACCAACGCTCGGCATCATCGGCGCAGTTATGGGATTGATGGCGGTGATGCAAAATCTCGCCGATCCCAGCAAACTTGGTCATGGTATTGCAGCGGCATTCGTCGCAACTATTTACGGCGTAGGGTTAGCAAATCTATTATTTTTACCGATCGCAACAAAACTCAAAAGCATTATTCAAACGCGAATTAATTACGAAACCATGTTATTAGAAGGTTTGGTATCAATAGCTGAAGGTGAAAATCCGCGCCATATTGAAAACAAACTGAATGGTTTTGTTCAAGGTCAATAAATTATCATGGCACATAAACGTCGCTGCGAAGAGCACACCAATCACGAGGCTTGGGCAATTCCTTACGGCGATCTCATTACGCTGTTATTAGCTTTTTTCGTAGTGATGTATGCCGTATCTGTTGTTGACGCTGGCAAATATCGTGTTTTATCGAATTCATTGGTAGAAGCATTTGGTTCACAAATTCCGCTTGAGCCCATTCAAATTGGCGATCCAAGTTTAGCGTCAAATCTGGCAGCCGATAATGTTAAACGCTTGTTAGTACCGATTGAAAATGCAACTTCTCCCACTGATGTTGCTATTGAAAATTCACTTGAAGCTGTCGATAACGCTGAACGTGCACGTATTCTAAAAGAAGTTAAAGAAATGTCGCAGGAAATTGAATCGTCGCTGGGCGGTTTAATCAATGACGATAAAATACAGGTGACACGCAAAGCCTATTGGCTAGAAATTACAATCAATTCTAGTCTATTGTTTTCTAGCGGATCGGCAACACTAGAAGCAGCCGCAAAACCAGCACTAGAAAGCGTTGCTGCAATTCTTGCTAAACGCGATGCACGTATTCACGTTGAAGGACATACTGATAATTTGCCAATTAAAAACCCAATTTATCCTTCAAATTGGGAGTTGTCATCTGGTCGCGCTGCAACAGTGGTCAGCTTGTTTGCGCAAAATGGAGTAAATCCTGAACGTATGGTGGCAATTGGTTATGCTGAATTTCAACCAGTAACCAATAATGATAGTGAAAATGGACGAGCACAAAATCGGCGGGTGTCAATTATTGTGTTACCCGCACCGCTGCAAGTAAGCTCTGAAACCAAGATAGAACCTGAACGCCTGCGCAGTGATTATTATGAGCCCGATGTCGGTCAAATTCGTTAAGCATTAACTGTAATTCATCTTCATTATTTAAAAATGGCTTTTACAATCATCTTTTAAGGACGCCGCCATAATGACCGAAGTCGAGCCAAAAACGAATACGAAAAGCGCCTCATCATCGTATGTAACCTTCAGTTTGGAGGAGGAAACTTATGCGATTGATGTGTTGCAGGTTCAAGAAGTGCTTAAAATCACTGAAATTGCGCCAGTGCCGGGCGTCCCCGATTACATTTTGGGTATTATTAATTTGCGTGGCGATGTCGTTACGGTGATTGATGCCCGGCGGCGAATGCAATTGCCTGAACGCGCTCCTGATGATGCTTCTCGCATTGTTATTATTGATGTGGATAATCAAAATGTAGGAATTTTGGTCGATTCTGTTGCAGAAGTAGTACGAATTCCACCAGATGAAGTTGATCCTGCGCCAGCCGTTGGTAATGATCAAACCAGTCGTTTTATTCTCGGTGTGAGCAGTAACGGCGAAAAACTCACAATTTTAATTGATCTCAATAAATTACTGTCCGACGATGAATGGGCAGCAATTCGTGAACACTAAATTTAGCGGTTAAACCTGTATTCAATTTTGGAATAAGCTGATGAATGATCTCATCACACCACCTGCTGCGATTGATTCTCACCACGCATCACGGTTGGTGGGCGATGAGCAGGAGCGCCGGTTTGCCCGCGAACACATGGTGTTACAGCGTTCGTTAGTGCTGAAAAATATTCGCAGCGGTTATCAGCAGCGCATGGTGATCGCCGAAAAGGTGAGCGGCGTTCATTGCGAGTACGTTTGGAACGTTTAGGAGGGAATCGGCGGGTAAAATTGATGACTATGCTTAAAGCAGTGAACTGGCTAGGATCGATTGAGAAACCACTTCTCGATCAATGTTAATTTGATTTCATGCTCATCAATGAAAATCCACTATTTGGATTGGTTTTATTTCTTCTCGCGTTCACTTTTATTGCGATCATTGCAGCGGTGTTTGCGCTGATTGCAGTATCAAAATTACGTCGTCAGATTAAAGACCTCAACGATAATTTCCAGCGTCAAAATACCTCATTACTCTCTTTACACGGTGCAATGAAAGTCATCGCCGAAGACGTGATTCAGCATAGTCAAAAGCAAACTGCGTTTGCCCGCACCCTTGAACGCCTGACCGATGAACACAGTGAAATGCGCCTGCGTGAAGTGGATTCAGGACTTTATCCTCAAGCGATTCAAATGATTTATGACGGACGCCGCCGTGAGGAAGTGCGCAAGTTATGCGCTTTGACTGAATCAGAAGTTGATTTGTTATTTAGTTTGCACGGGCAAGGCGCGAGCACCAGCAGTGCAACGGAGATGGAAACGGAAACGCTGCTACAACGCTAAGGCATTTAATCCGGCAATGTGGTTTGATACGGATCAATGCCTTCCA
This sequence comes from Chromatium okenii, assembly GCF_002958735.1. GTDB lineage: Bacteria > Pseudomonadota > Gammaproteobacteria > Chromatiales > Chromatiaceae > Chromatium > Chromatium okenii_A. The sequence goes on from NZ_PPGH01000037.1 coordinate 359,961, forward strand.
ACATGAATACGAAAGTTAATACCTCTGCTACAGCAACATACAGGCTCTGCGGAATCTCATTACCGAGTGGAATCTGCGCCAATGCTTCTACTAACACTGGATTAGATTGCAGCGGAATTCCTTCTTCCTCCGCGACCCGCATAATTTCTGCTGCGGTATAGCCTTTACCGATTGCGGTCACTCGCGGCGCATTGCGTCGATCCCATTGCAATGCAACAGCTTTTAGCGATTTGATCTGCGTGTTGTCCACAATCAGCCCCGTTCTTGAATCATTGGCGCAGTGGGTGCGCACGACGGCGCAGTTGAATTGCTCTGAGGGCGATAGCCAGCATAAAGACTCGCAATATCAAGATGTTGTTCTGCGAGTTGCTGGCGCAACGTTTCCAAATGACTGCGTATCAGCGCCGCGCCCGCTTCCGTTCCCGCCTGTAAACCTGCGTCCAATCGCTCCATCCGCAAACTGAGATTGATCGACAGCGGACCAATGCGCGGTAAATTCAATTTTAATCGCATATTCCAGCGTTCATCTTCGGGGCGCGTTCCGCGACGTTCCCGTTCAATTTCGACATCAAGCATCAACAACGCACCACTTGGTATTCTGAACGGCAATTCCAACAGCCAGCGTGGTTGCGCACTATCACTGCTGAGACTGTGTAATTGTTGTGTCACCACGTGTTTAATCATGCCGTCGATGTCGTGAATCAACAGCTCTGAATGTGTTCGCTTTAATCGCGCTTGATGCGCAGCCGACCGCGTTACTTCAGTCATCGGCAAATGCTGCGACTCCGCTGTCCACATCAACATGCTCGGCATCGCTGGGCATCTCGTTCGCATCAAACGGCACTTCTGCATCAGCTTCCGACTGTGTCTTAGCTTCTGAATTGCCATCAGCGTTTGATTCTTCGCCACCAGTTTCCAGTGTGATTTCAGGGTCTTGATCATCGTCAATCCGATCATCATCCTCAGATTCAAGTGTCGATTCCGCATCATCAGATTCATCAGTTGCCGTATCGGTTTCCGATTCTGCTGGCGCATCAGCTTCTACGGTTGCCGCCATTTCTGTCATCACAGCTACTTCGGATGGCGCAGCATCGGGCGTTTCTGCGGATTCTGTCGGTTCAGGCGTTGATTCAATCGCACGCAGTTGTTCGGCCAAACTCAGCAACTGTCCTTTGAGGTCTTGCGCCAACGCCCCTGCGGTTGATTTGGCGCTGCGAGCGCCTGCGCCAGCTGCGCTTCCAACCAAATGCCGCTATTTTGGATCGCAGCAGCTAACTGTTGCGGCTGGGTTAAATCTTTGGTCGTGGCGAGGCAATTCACGAATGCAGCCACTAACTGCTGCTTCGCATCAAGCGGGGCGGCACTGGTGTTGAGTTGATTGACCCAACGGTCAAGCGTGGCGGTTAACGGTTGCGACTGCGGCAGATGTTGGCGGACTTGCGCAGCGATCCATGCCGACGAACTTGCAGCGGAAGTATTTGATAATCGAGAAGATTGTACTGGTGGAGACGGCGGTGACGCAGCCGCACTGGCTTTGCTGGTTGCTACAGCGGGCTTACTCAAAGGCGTTTTAGTTGTGCCTGTTAAGCTCGGAAGGAGTGGCTCGCGCATGGATCAGCACCGCTGAGAATGAAGATGCTAACAACAGTAACGCCTTAAATAAGCGGATTTAATCTGCTTTTTTACGTGCTTCGCGCTGGTAATACAGCGCCGCACGCATCAGGGCGCGTTCGGTTTGCGGATCAGAATGAATAATTGAAAAACCGGCAGCAGTAATGCCGGGATGTATTGAAGGACGCAGATTAACGAGTGTCGCTTGACCGGATAGTGGCGCTCTCAACTCCGGTAAATCCATATTGAAATAACGAAAATGTGTTTGTAACCATCGGGAATTGATTGTGCCATTCAGGACACCAATACAGAAACCTTTAATCGACAAATCAATCAATCGCGCCGTTAATTCTAGTTCCGATCTCTCATGCTGCAATGTTACGCTGCGTCGCTCATGGAGTGGCAATGGCACTCGAAAAATATCTCTGCGTTGTAGATAACTAATGTGAGTTGGATAAGCGCCAACGTAAAGCATATGCCCATCTTCAATGAAGATGTTATCAATCGTCATCACGAAGCGAATCGCAATCCCACGCAGACTGGCATAAATGTGGACAACATCGCCAACACTGAGCAATTCCTGAGCATCAAGGAGATTGAGTTCATCCAAATAAAGCTGCTGCGTTGCTTCATCCAATCGCACGAGTAGCGAATTGTATAATGGTCCTTTAGCATCAATGCGCACGCCAATTAAAACCAGTTGCTGGCGCATTTCATTCAGAATTGATGCAATACGCTCAGGTTTAATGACGGTGTGGGTATCATTGGTTTCCGGTTCCGTTGCAACTGGAGTTTGCTTCAAGGTGCCCAATCCGCTTGTCTCTCGTTATGCGTGAATAAGTGTGCGACTGCGCGAACTAGCAGATGCTGTGCGACCTTGCGGAGTATAAGTTGTGGAAGCGGTATCGTCACCTTTGAGAATGCGCAATAGGGTCGCAATGCGTTTGCGATCATGTTCGATGAGGCGAGCATTGGCGCGATTAAGTTGATCGCAGCGCATCCCTATTTCGCGCAGTTGTCCCCATTGTTCATTCAACGATTGTGCATTCTCAAATTGCGTAAAAAACTGCGCCACGCCGGAGTTGCTAAATGGCAGTTGTGCGGATTCAACCCATTGTTTTTGTTTCGCTGTTTCTGCTTCAAGCGCAACGACCAATGCACTTTTCTGTGTTACCACATGCTGTAGCGCGTCAGGCTTGCGTGTTGCAATGACACGAGCTTCTTCAAGCATGACCGTTTCTAATTGCGTGAGCAGTCGCAGCGAGCAAACCAGTGATTGCGCGAATTGCGTGGAAGAACCAGTAAACGTCGGTTGGTGAGTCATAGCAAACAACCTTCAACGAAATAATGTTTCAGATTAACGTGTAAACATCTCTTCAAAATCAAGCATCCGCTGGGCAAGACGCTGGTTGTCGATGGGATAGCGCCCTTCGGCAATTGCCGCTTTGATTTTAGCAACCTTATTGCTATCAAACGGGACTTCCGCCGCATTATTTAAGGCAGCAGTCATCGTGAGCGCAGTCGGCGTCAAGGTGACGGATTCACCAGTCGCGTTCATCCCTTGTGTTGATCCGCGAAACGCTGGCGCCACTGACGCTTGTTCTGTTAATGCAATTGTTTCGACGAAATGGGCGCTGGTGGTGCGGACAGGTTGATCTGGTTTGGTGATTTCGCCGCTCACATTGTTAACGACAGACGCAGTTAATCCAGCACTCACCCGTGCCTTTGCTGCTGAGTTTGCAGTCTCAGTGCGGTGGTTATTACCAGTCAGGCTTTTGATGTCCATGAGCATGATCCGAGTCAATACGAGCTTAATTTATCTAACGGCAATCGTGCCTAAAACTGTAGACACATTCACACTTTTAGCGGGCGTTGATGTGTTACGCCATTGAAACTACAACTCATTGTTTTTTATGAAAACGCAATGATGCGCCGCTGGAACTAAGTTTTAGTAAAATCAAGCATTTAGGAATTAGTCGGCGTGACTGCTGCGTTTCACAGCCCAAGCCGAACCGTTCCTGAAGACTCAACATAACCCTCAACAATCTGTTTTGACGTGCGATTACGGATGCGAATCCGCTGCCCGAGGACGCCATCTTCCAACGCTTCACCTTTCATTTGCACGGTTAATCCCGGTCTGCTTGAAAAAAGCGTGACCTGCTGACCGCGTTTGATCAATTTGGCCGCTGTCACCATCGTCGTATTCAAGACTTCACCGGGATTGAGCGCCCGTTTGGTTTGTAAACCAATGACTGCGTCAAGCGTGTCAAAATAGCCGTTGCTTAAAGTACGACTGGAAACGGTTTTAATTTGTACATCATCAGGTTGGATAATGTGCTGCCGCGCCAGCATTCGCGTCACCACCACCACTTCTTGTTCACGTTCCACCCGCACTGGAACCAGAATTGACCACGCGACCGGCGCACTACAGCGAACACTAATCGTGCCGTTATCAATTGAGCGTGTGCCCGGTGCCAGCTCGGCGCTGGGAATCTGGGCGCAGCGCGGCAGACGCAGACGACTGTCCAATTGAGCGATTTCGATCTGCGTGGTCGCAGGTTCCGCAGCGCCGAGTGTCGTTTGCACCAGCGTTCGCACAACTTCCACAATGCGTTCTAACGGTTCGCTATCAACCACTTGGGCATTCACGTCATGGCTGATCAACATCATGCTCATCAAGACCATACCGCACAGCATTGGTCCGATGATTGGTGTACGTGGCGCTATGGCAGCGAGGTGCATGATAAAAATCCTCTCTGGATGATGATGCCAATCAATTGAACGTTCACTTGCTGCCGAACGCGATATTTTGTGAGTAAATGCGGATCGACAAGCTAGGCTATCATCCTGTTAGACTTGATTGCGATCAATTGATCTGGAGATGTTGTTAATGAGTCACTTTATCGACGATATTGATCAGCGCACTCGCATGGTCGGTCATAATCGCATGGAATTGCTGCTGTTTCATCTGAGCAGTCGGCAAACATTTGGGATCAATGTGTTCAAAGTGCGCGAAGTGATCGCCAAGCCGACGTTGCGTCATTTGCCGGGGTCGAGTCACACCGTGCGCGGTGTTGCTAACATTCGCGGGCGCACTGTTTCGGTGGTGGATTTGGCGCTGGCGATTGGTTTAACGACTGCGGCAGCAGATGACGACGCTGATGCCAAGGTGATCGTGACCGAGTTTAATCGCTCGGTGCAGGGATTTTGGGTATCCGCAGTAGATCGCATTGTCAATGTCAACTGGGAAACCGTGAAACCGCCACCGCGTGGCACGGAACGCGAGAGTTATCTGGTTGCCGTCACCGAAGTAGACAGCCGTTTAGTCGAAATCATCGACGTTGAACGGGTGTTTGCGCAGATCAATCACCTCAAAACCAACGTTGCTGAAGATGTGCAACGACAGGCGCAGGTGCTGCACCATGATCGGCGAATTCTGGTCGTCGATGATTCGCTGGTGGCACGCAAGCAGATTGAACGGGCGATTTTAGAAATGGGCTTCCGCACAGAAACCCGTTCTGATGGACGGTCGGCACTGGATTATTTAGAAGAATTAGCAGCGGCTGATTTGGTCGATTCGTCGATTGAAATGATCATTGCTGATATTGAAATGCCGCGTATGGATGGCTATACGCTGACCCGCAACATTCGTGAAAACCCCAAATTAAAAAACTTACGGGTGATTCTACATTCCTCTTTAAGTGGTCAGTTTAATCACGATATGGTCAAACAAGCAGGAGCAAATGCGTTTCTCGCTAAATTTGATCCCACTGAATTAGCTTCAACAGTGCTCAAATATGTCCGTGAAAACTGACAGATTAAATTGCAGGTTGAATTGTTTTTCTTTCATTCCAATTGCTCAGAGTTCGCAGGTTAAACCGTGATTGATGCGCAGGATTACGCTGAATTCTCCCGATTTCTTGCTGATTGCTGTGGGCTGGTGCTCGGCGAAAACCGCCAATATCTCGTCTCTAGTCGTCTCTCGCGCCTGCTCGATGAATTCGCCTTTGCCAAGGTTGAGGATTTGCTGCGGGCGTTGCGGCGGTCGGCGGATCCAACGCTCAAATCCCGCGTCATTGATGCGATGACCACCAATGAAACTTCATGGTTTCGAGACAATTATCCCTTTGAAATTCTGCGTCAAACCGTGCTGCCGGAGTTGCTCGCCAAATCACGCCCAATTCGCATCTGGTCTGCTGCCTGCTCCAGCGGTCAGGAACCGTACAGCATCGCCATGGTGATCGCAGAATGGGAAGCCACGCACCCAATGAAAGCAAACGTCAACATTTTGGCGACCGACCTGTCCGAAGGTGTGCTGGCGCAAGCACGTTCTGGGTTGTATGACGGACTCAGCATCGTGCGTGGCCTCACTCCTGAGCGCCGTCAACGCTTTTTTGAGACGGTCAGCAATGGTCATCGGATTAAGCCAGAAATTCAGCAACGGGTGCGATTTCAAAAACTTAACCTCATGGATTCTTACGCTGCGCTGGGCAAATTTGAGATTGTGTTTTGTCGTAACGTGTTGATTTATTTCTCAGCAGACACCAAGCGTCGGATTTTTGACGGAATTGCCCGCCAAATGGATTCCGGTGGTTATCTATTCGTCGGCGCGTCAGAAGCTGTTGGCTCCTACACTGATGCCTTTGAAATCCTCCGTACTCCACAAGGCTCCATGTTAAGACGACGCTAACCAATTGTTTTGGTTAGATGTTTATTCCTTATCGTCGCTTTTAATCTTTCCGCTGTATTCGACACCGCTGCGTCATTAACGCCTGCTGTCGCCATTCTTAAAAATACCGTTGTTTATCAAACAACTGCTCGTGTATTAAATAAACCACTCAAGAAAACACCATTGCCTGCCGATGATGTTCAGCAAGCGATGGCGCAGCATCACGCAAATTTTTTGCGCAATCCATGGCACAGCATTTGCTGATTCTCAAATTGTCAGTATTCTCGACATTTCGATTTTCAGAGCCAACTTTATGAACCTGTCATTGGATAAAGCATTGGGCATTTTGCCAGCGTCGGTGACATTACAAGCGCATCGTACTGAATTGCTGGCATCTAATATCGCAAATGCCGATACACCGAATTACAAATCGCGTGATTTCGATATTAAAGGTCTTTTAGGCACACTGGTTGGTCGAGAAAAAACGCTCGATATTGTGAAAACGCAACCGAATCATCTTGCATTGCCAGGAAGCGTAGTGAGTGACACGCCAACCTTGCTATATCGTATTCCAGCTCAACCAGCACTTGATGGGAATACCGTTGATCCGCAATTAGAACGAGCTGCTTTTGCGGATAATGCAATGCACTATCAAAGCACCCTTGAATTCCTTAATCGGCGCGTTTCTAGTATTCGCGCTGCCTTGCGCAAGGAGTAATAAAACGATGAGCGGTGATCTGTTTCGTCTCTTTAATACCTCGGCATCAGCACTTACTGCGCAATCAATTCGATTGAATACGGTTGCGTCCAATTTAGCCAATGCAGCAACCGCATCAAAAACACCAGAAGAAACTTACAAATCAAAACAGGTGTTATTTCAAACCATACTTGATAAAGAAGACCCCGATCGCGCATCAATGCCCGTACGCGTTGCCGATATTGTTGATTCCCCTGCGTTACCAATTCCAATCTATGAACCCAATCATCCACAAGCCAATGCGGATGGTTATGTCTTTCGCCCAGCAATTAGTGTGGTTGAAGAAATGGCAAATATGATGTCTGCTTCGCGTAGCTATGAAGCAAATGTAGAAGTAATGAATACTGCGCGGCAGTTATTACAACGCACCCTTCAAGTTGGTCAGAATTAGGAGTAGCAATCATGGCTGATGTTTCTGCAGATTATAGTGGAATTGGTCTAACGACTTATTCGCCCAGCAATACAACCGTCAAGGAAAAAAGCGACAAACTTGGGCAAGCTGATTTTCTCAAACTCATGACTACCCAGTTGACCAATCAAGACCCATTAGAGCCTATGGAAAATGGTGATTTTCTTGGTCAAATGGCGCAGTTTTCAACCGTCACGGGCATTGAATCACTCACCAAAGAATTCAATACGCTGTCATTGTCTTTGAATCAAAGCCAAGCATTACAAGCAGCGACATTAGTTGGTAAAAATGTGCTTGCACCAGCAACTAAAATGACCTTGACTGATGCAGGTCAATCTGTAAATGGCGCCGTTGATTTATCCGCATCTACATCGGGTATTACTGTGAATGTCACGGATGCGAGTGGGCAATTGGTGCGTAGTCTCAATCTCGGTAGTTTGAGTGCCGGTTTGCAAGAATTTAGTTGGGATGGTTTAAATGATAGTGGTAAAGCGGTTCCCGCTGGAGCCTATACATTTCAAATTACCGGTCAAAACGACGGTAAAACAGAAGTTTTAGAGACACTGCTCAACGGTCAAGTAAAGAACGTTGCTTACGATAGCGCAAGTAGTGGGCTAAAACTCAATGTCCAAGGTCTTGGTAACATTGGTTTTTCAGATGTTTATCGCATTGGCTAATCACACTATTTACTGATTATTCACGTCACACAGGAGAATAGAACATGTCATTTAATATCGGACTGACTGGATTGAACTCTTCATCGTCAGATCTCAGTGTTGTAGGCAATAACATTGCGAATTCGGGAACGAGTGGTTTTAAGAAATCGCGTGCTGAATTTGCCAATCTCTTTGTTCAATCCTATGGCAGCATCAGTAAAACATCGGTTGGTTCTGGGGCGAAGTTGGCAGCAACACCGCAGCAATTCACGCAGGGTTCGCTTGACTATACTGAGAATGTTATGGACATGGGAATCAGTGGTCAGGGTTTTTTCATTATGAAGGAGGGTGATAATAATGACAGTATTTCCTATACCCGTGCTGGTGCTTTTCAGGTCGATAAGGATGGTTATGTTGTCAATAGCCAAGGTCAGAAGTTACAGACCTATGCGGTTAAAGAGAATAATAACTATTCGACTGATCAAAGTCTTTTCATTCCGGTAAAGTCGGGGGAGGAATTCAATGTCGGTGACTTAAGACCTCTGCAATTGCCGTTAGCGAATCAAGAACCAACCACGACAGGGAAAACGATTGTGAGTGTCAACCTACGCTCAGATGCTGAACCGATTAAGGCGATTGATGGCACGGTTATCGAATTCAATCAGAATGATCCTGATACTTACAACTACTCCACTTCAGTCACTGTGTACGATTCGTTGGGACTTCCACGTAATCTAACTTATTACTTTCGAAAAGTTGAAACCGATCCTCCGGTTCCAACGTGGGATGTTTACGCTGATTTGGACAATAAAATTGACAATACAACAGCACTATCGCCACTGGTTGGGTCTCCGTTAACGTTTGATGCAAACGGTAAACTGACATCTCCAACCGCTCTAATCGAGATGCCGTTTCCAGACTTGGCTTTATATAATCCGAAAAATGGTGCGGAGATTGGTACTGCTGCAACAGATGGTGTCATTTCTGTTGATTTTTCTTCTATGACCCAATTTGGGACTCAGTACACCGTCAATGAACTCAGCCAGAATGGTAATGCAGTTGGGCGTTTAAGCGGTTTAGAAGTTGATGTAAATGGCATCGTTTTTTCCCGCTACACCAATGGGCAATCCAAGGCATTAGGGCAGGTTGCACTTGCCAATTTTAATAACCCACAAGGATTGCAGGTTATGGGAAACAACTCTTGGATTGAAACCGCTGAATCTGGCGCACACACTTACGATGCGCCCGGTAATGGTGAACTCGGTTCAATTCAATCAGGAGCACTGGAAGCCTCCAACGTTGATGTTGCAGCAGAATTGGTAAATCTCATCACGGCGCAGCGCAATTATCAGGCGAATGCAAAAACCATTTCCACTGCTGACCAGATGGTGCAGACGATTCTCAATCTTCAGTAAGATCGTTTGATTAAACGTTGGTTGCAGGAGAATTAAATCATGGATCGTTTTCTGTATCTTGCAATGTCCGGCGCAAAAGAAAACCTCTATGCGCAAGCCATTAATAACCATAACTTGGCAAATGCAAATACACATGGTTTTCGTCAAGCACTGGGCGATGCGTATACCGTTCCAGTGCGCGGACCGGTTTACGATTCCCGTGATTATGTGCAGGTTAGAAATGAGGCGATTGATTTCTCATTTGGCGCCGAGCAAAGCACCGGACGCGATTTAGACATCGCAATTCAAGGTGAAGGTTTTATTGCGGTTCAAGCACCAGATGGTGGTGAAGCCTATACCCGCTCCGGCAATTTACATGTTGATGTGCTCGGTGTGTTGCGTACCGAGCGCGGTTTAGTGGTGCTCGGTGGTGGCGGGCCGATTACCGTGCCGCCAAATGAAAATTTGCTCATTGGCACTGACGGCACGATCACGATTCGTCCGGGCGGTTCAGGTGCGAATACGTTGACGACGATTGAACGTATTCGTTTGGTTAATCCTGATGTAAAAACGCTGGTGCGCACTGAAAATGGTCTGATTCGTGCGGGGGATGGACAGGCGCAACCCGCTGATGCCAATGTGCGCGTGGTGACGGGAATGTTAGAAACCAGCAATGTCAATACAGTGGCGGCGTTAACGCAGATGATTGAATTGTCGCGGCATTTCGAGATGCAAATTAAAATGATGGAAAGCGCCAATAACGTAGAACAAACGCATAATCGTTTGCTGGGAATTGGTTAGCGCGAGGAAATAAAAATGAATCAATCACTGTGGATTGCTAAAACCGGTCTTGATGCGCAGCAAACGCGCATGGCGGTCGTCGCCAATAACCTCGCCAACGTGAATACCAACGGCTTTAAAAAAGGTCGGGCGGTATTTGAAGATTTAATTTATCAAACTATTCGCCAGCCCGGAGCGCAGGCCACGCAAGCAGTGCAATTGCCATCGGGTTTAACGATTGGTATGGGCGCTCGCACAGTTGCTACTGAAAAGTTGTTTACGCAAGGCGGTATGGTGCAAACCGAAAATGCACTTGATTTCACGATTGAAGGTCGCGGTTTTTTTCAAGTGCTATTGCCCAGCGGCGAATTGGGTTATACCCGCGATGGCACTTTTCAATTGAATGCTGATGGCGAAATCGTGATGTCGAACGGTTACGCGCTGCAACCGGGCTTAACCGTGCCCGCCAATGCGCTGTCGGTGACGGTTGGCAAAGATGGCACGGTTTCTGCGCAGATTCCCGGTCAAGCTGCGCCGCAAACGCTGGGGCAAGTGCAACTCGCTGATTTTGTCAATCCCGCTGGGTTGCAGGCGATGGGCGAAAACATTTACGTCGAAACCGCAGCTTCGGGTACGGCGCAAGCCTCTAATCCCGGACAAAATGGCGCGGGCACGATGGTTCAGGGCGCACTCGAAACCAGTAACGTCAACATGGCCGAAGAGCTGGTGAATATGATCGAAACGCAACGTGCTTATGAAGTGAATTCCAAAGCGATTGCTGCAGCGGATTCGATGTTGCAGTTCGTCAATAACAATCTCGCTCGCTAAGTCGTTGAATGAATAGCCATGCGTACCCTGAAACCATTGTTATTGCTGCTCACGCTGGGACTGACGGCTTGCAGCAGTCTCAAACCACCGCAGCCGGGCGATTCGTCGAATTACCGCCCGACTCCGCCGCAGCCGCCGCTTCCTGCAAATGCGAATCGCGGTGCGATTTTTCAGGCAGCGCAAAGTCAAGGTTTATTTGAGGATTACAAAGCGCGGCGGGTTGGCGATTTGGTGCAAGTGCAACTGGCAGAAAAAACCAACGCCAAAAAATCGACGGCGACTTCAACTGCTAAAACGTCTGATATCTCAATGAACGTTGATAGCCCCAGCATCGCTGGGCGCAGTGTGATTCCAGGAGCATTGCCGTTGTTGACGGGGGGAAGTACCGGGGATCGCACTTTCGATGGTTCCGGTGATTCTAGTCAGAGCAATCAATTGAGCGGTGACATCACCGTGACGGTTGCTGAAGTGTTGCCGAACGGCAATCTCGTCGTGCAAGGTGAAAAGTGGCTCGGCATCAATCAAGGCAATGAATTCGTGCGGCTGCGCGGCATCATTCGCCCAGTGGACATCAGCGCCACCAACACCGTGCTATCGACGCAAATCGCCAACGCCGAACTCTATTACGGTGGCACTGGCGCAGTTCAAGACAGCAACGCGCAAGGATGGCTGTCCAGATTTTTCAATCATCCGCTGTGGCCGATCTAAATCACGCTGGTAAATCAACGAGGTATCCCATGAGCAGCAGGATCGCAGTGTTCAGTCGAACAGTGTTATTGACCGGAATCTGTCTTTTTGCGACCAATCTGCTCGCAGGCAACTCGCTGATTGATCCCGCTGAAGCTGGGTTGAGCAATCGCAGCGGTGATGTACAGGAGCGGATTAAAGACCTCGCCACCATCGCTGGTGTGCGCGATAACCAATTGATTGGTTACGGTTTAGTGGTTGGTCTCACCGGCACGGGCGATCAAACCACGCAAGCGCCGTTTACCGTGCAAAGTTTGAAAAACATGCTCGGTCAACTCGGCGTCACTATTCCGCCCAACGTCAATCCACAGCTCAAAAACGTCGCTGCGGTGATGATTACTGCCGATTTGCCGCCGTTCGCCAAACCCGGGCAGCGCATGGACATCACCGTGTCTTCACTCGGCAATGCCAAAAGTTTGCGCGGCGGAACGTTGCTGATGACGCCGATGAAAGGTCTTGATGGCGAGGTGTACGCAATCGCGCAGGGCAATCTCACGGTCAGCGGTTTTGGCGTTGAGGGTAAAGACGGCAGCAGCATTACCGTGAATGTGCCGAGCGTTGGGCGCATTCCCAACGGTGCGACGGTGGAGCGCGAAGTGCCCAACAGTTTTGGTGACGGCAATGCGATCACGCTCAATCTGCATCGCCCAGATTTCACGACGGCAAACCAAATGGCCGAGGTCATCAATCGCAGCTTTGGCAAGGGCGTCGCCGAGGCGCTTGACGGTTCATCAATATCTGTTCGCGCCCCGGTGGATCGTGGACAACGGGTGTCGTTCGTGTCGATGCTGGAAAATCTCAATGTCACCACTGGCACTCCGGCAGCGCGAGTGGTCATCAATTCGCGCACAGGAACACTGGTGATTGGCGCTGGTGTCAGAGTCACGCCCGCTGCAATTACGCATGGCAATCTCACCGTCACCATTGATGAAAAACTACAGGTCTCGCAACCTAACGCCAGAGCTGGCGGGCAAACTGCGGTCACACCGGATACGAATGTGGCAGCAAAACAAGATAAAAATCGCATGTTTTTATTTGCGCCCGGCACTGCTTTGGGCGACATCGTGCAGGCGATCAATGATGTGGGCGCAGCGCCCGGTGACTTGGTCGCCATTCTCGAAGCGTTACGCGAAGCTGGCGCACTCCGCGCTGAACTCATCGTGATCTAAACCGCCATGCTGCCCACTGCCGTCACCGCTGCGTTTGGAAATCGTCTCGCATCAAGCGGGACGGCGCAGAGCGGATTGGTGAGCGATCCGGCAAGTCTCGCTTCACTGGGAAAAGCTGCTCGCACCAACGATCCCGCTGCGTTGGAATCCACTGCGCGTGCCTTCGAGTCGCTGCTCACTGGGCAAATGATTAAACAGATGCGCACGTCATCTTCCGGCGGCGGGCTATTCGATTCTGAACAAACGAAACTGTATCAAGACCTTTACGATCAACAGATTGCCGGTGCGTTAAGTCAAGGCGAAGGTTTGGGCTTGCGCAAAATGCTAATGCGCCAATTAGCACCAAGCCTCGCCAACACCAGCGGTAACAGCTCTGTTGCCCGCGATCCTGCGACCTTGCGTTTGCCCGAACGCAATCCTTGGTTACTGCCGCAGCGTCGTCAAAAAGTTGACGCCACTGCGCCCACCAGCACCGAAACCACTGCGACCCAATCGTCACTATTCAAACGGACATCGCGCAGCACCGCGCTTGCTGCATTGCCCGCAGGTACGCAAGCGCAATGGCCGCCCCGTTCTCCAGCAGAATTCGTCAGTTATCTCAAACCTTATGCGCAGCAGGCAGCACAAACGCTGGGCATGGATACCGAGGTCTTGCTGGCGCAGAGCGCATTGGAAACTGGCTGGGGCAAGCATATTCCGCGTCGCGCTGATGGCAGCAGCACCTTTAATTTGTTTGGAATCAAAGCGGATCGCAGTTGGGAAGGTGATAAGGTAGCAGTGGGCACGTTGGAATATCGCAACGGTGTCGCGCAGCGTGAACAAGCAAAATTCCGTGCTTACGACACGCCAGCCCATGCGTTCATTGATTATGTTGCTTTTTTGCGGCGCAATCCGCGTTATAGCAATGCGCTGGCGAGCAGTAATGGTGAAGATTTTATTCGTGGTTTGCAAAAAGCGGGTTATGCAACTGATCCGCGTTATGCCGCAAAAGTATTAGGAATCCGTGATCGTTTTGCTGATTTAAGCGCCAGTGCTGAAACTCAAGTTTCAACAGCAAAGGTCGATAAAAGTTAAGAGATAGGAAGGATGCGACGCTGCGAGATGCGTTCGCCAGGACGGTATTTAATACCGTTAATCGTCGATCAATTCAGGTTATGACAATGAGCATATTAAGCACAGGCGTTTCGGGTGTCATGGCTTTTAGAAGCGCTCTCGCCACCACTGGGCATAACATTTCTAATTCTGCTACCGAAGGTTATAGCCGTCAGCGGGTTGAGATCGTACCGCAAAATGCTGAAAGCAGTGGCAGTAATTATTACATTGGTCAGGGTTCGCGGCTTATTAGTGTGCAACGCATTAAAGATGATTTAGTCAATGCACAAGTGCGCAATGCGCTTACTGTTAATTACAATACCGAAATTCGGGTGGCTTATGCAGAAAATTTCGACAGGGTGCTGGCTGATGAAACTACCGGACTAACTCCGGTTTTAGATGAATTTTCCGCAGCGGTTCAGGATGTAGCCAATGATCCAACCTCAATTCCTAATCGCATCACATTTTTAAATTCTGCTCAAACATTAACGGGAAGATTAAGTGCAGTAAACGGTCAGCTTCAAGAACAACGTACCATGATCAATGGTCAATTATCAGTAGCGGTAGATGAACTCAATCAATTTGCACAAGCGGTCGCCAAACTTAACAGTGATATTACAGCCAAATCGACAATACAATCACCGTCAAATGATCTACTTGATCAACGTGAATTGTTCCTGAATAAAATGGCGCAGAAATTAGATATTGGTTTAGTGACACAAGATGATGGCGCAATTAATGTTTTCGCAGGAAATGGTCAAGCGTTAGTGATAGGTAATAATGCCAAACAATTATTGACTGGTCATTTTTCCGGTGATCCGCAAAATATCGATATTGGCGTTAGTGCTAATAACGAAGAAGTGAGTATTACTCGCTTAATTACCGGGGGGAAAATTGGTGGCTTATTAGAAACTCGCGGCATTCTTGATACTGCGCAGAATACGCTGGGATTGATTGGGTTAACGCTGGCAACTAAATTTAATGAACAAAACGGGCTGGGATTAGATTTAAACGGCGACATCGGCGGTGATATTTTCCAATTATCTAAAGTCGATGTTTATCCCAAACCGGGTAATACACAAACAGAAGTCCCTATTGTAACGATTGGTGATGTCACTGCCGTAAGCACCAGCGATTACCGATTACGCTACGAAAATGGTGCATTTCAACTCACGCGCCAACCAAATAATACAGCAGTCACGTTAACCGTTGATCCAGTCGATAATAATGTGCTTATTGGCGATGGTTTACGGATTGATACTAGCGCAATTAGCGATGCTGATCAGGGCGATACTTGGGTAATTCAACCAACCAGATTGGCAGCTAGCAATTTGCCAGTGATAATGACTGATCCAATTAAAGTTGCCGCAGCATCTGGTGCACTTGAAGGCGAATTAAATACTGGTAGTGCGAATCTGGTTGATTTACGTATAACAGCTGCAACACCTGCAACTTATCGTCCTGCGGCTATTGTGGTGAATGAGACCGCTGATAAATTTAACTTAATTAGTGTGAGCGATGGTGATCAAGTTGGTGGAGCAAGTGTTGACAGTTTTCGGATTCTCGATCCGAAACAAGTCAATGGTGGAGCGACAGTAACCTATGATGCGACGCAAAAGCAATTTAGTGTTAATGGCGAACACTTTTCACTTGACCCTTCAGGATTAACAACTATTACCACATCAGGTTGGGAATTGCGAATTCGTGGTACACCTGAAACAAGTACGGTATTTAATGTTAATATTGCAGAAACCTCAATAGCAACTGAAGAACCCGCGCTTACCACAATTGTCGGGAGGGTTGGGAGTTAGATGTTGAAGGTACACCGAAGCAATATGACACTTTTTCAGTTGATCTGAGTAAAGGGCGCAATGGTGATAATCGTAATTTGCTAGCAATGACAGAATTACAAACGAATTTTCTAGTGCAAGGACAAGAAACATTTACTGGCAGTTATAATAGTTTATTAACCGAAGTGGGTTCTAAAACTCGCCACGCACAAATCGAACACAGCGCCAGCACCACTTTATTAGAAGATGCGCAGGCCAGTCGTGAATCGGTGTCTGGAGTTAATCTCGATGAGGAAGCTGCTAACATGTTGAAATTTCAACAAGCATATCAGGCTGCAGCGCAGGTAATTGCCGTCACTGGTGTTTTATTTGATACCTTACTTAACGCAGTTCAGTAACGGAGTACGTCAATGCGCATTTCAACACCACAGATGTATCAAGGCGGTTTATCTGCGATGCAGCGTGCTCAGTCCAATTTCAATAAAACCAGTTTGCAAATGTCAACTGGTCGGAGTTATTTAACACCTTCGGATGATCCAAATGGCGCAGCACAGACGATTCAGCTTGATACGAACATTAAAAAAACCGAGCAATACCAACGCAATAACGATTTAGCAAAACCGCGTTTAGAGCAAGAAGAAGCTCAGATTGTTGCAACCCAAAATGTACTGCAACGTGTACGAGAATTGGTTGTTGCCGGTAATAATGATACGTATATCAAACAAAACCGCACTATTATTGCGAGTGAAATCCGTAAACTGCGCGAAGACATTATTGGTATTGCTAACTTAAAAGATGCTAATGATGAATATCTATTCGCAGGAGCGCGTTCGCATACCGAACCTTTTGTCACGGGTACTGATGGAAAAGTGTCTTATGTCGGCGCTATTGGTGCAGGTTCAGTGCGTGAGGTTTCAATTACTAATGCCCAAAATGTTGCCATTGGTGATACTGGTTCAGCCGTATTTATGGAAATTCCAGAACGCAGTGGTTTATTGAATGAAGCCGTGCCAAAATCGACCAATACGGGCACTCTCTATGTTAACTCAACTAGCGTTACTAATTTAGATGATGCGCTTAATAGTTCTGAACAAACATTGCGCATTCGCTTTAGTTATCCGCCGACAAATCCGGGACCAGTTGAATATGACGTTTTAGATTTAGATGGTAATTCAGTGCGCAATTCTAGTGGTGATTTAATTAGTGGTATCTATGGTAATACCGATGCTGCTGGTGTATTCGTAGCACCAACGCCTTCAACGCAGTCAATTGAATTAGCAGGACGAATGGTTACTATTACTGGTGAGCCTGCTGATGGCGACGAATTAATTTCACGTCCAGTATCTCAAGTTACTATTTTTCAAACGCTTGATGATATTGCAACTGCGTTTGAGGATTCGCTAACGGGTACGATTAGTAGTGAAGCCCTTTCCCGAGCGAGCAGTATTGCGCTCCGTAACATTGATTCCGGTTTAGGTCGACTTGATGAGGTGCGCACTACAGTTGGATTGCGTATTTCTACACTGGAAATGCAAACTGGTTTGAATGATGAACGGGTGCTTGATCTTTCAACTACGCTTTCTGATGTGCGTGATTTAGATTACGCTGATGCAATTAGTCGCTTCAAATTACAGGAAGCAGTGCTTGAAGCAGCACAACAAACTTATGTTAAGGTGAATAAACTCTCACTATTTGATTTTTTGTAACGCCATTACCAAATCTTAACATTGAGCAATAAAAAAACACGCCGTAGCGTGTTTTTTGTTGGCTGCAAATCACGAATGATGTATTAAAACGGCAGCATATCGTAATAGAAGGAAACTGGTGGCATGAGCTTTATTCCGGTTTTCGGAAGATTCACATCTAGCGCATAATCAACAATGATTTGCAAATCATCTAAGACGATATCGGGCAGAGTGGCAAAAGCAGTGAGTTGCTCCGCTGTCATATTATCAAAAGCGTCTGAAAATAAGGCGTTAAACATAAAATGCGGATCAAGGAAGCTAATTAAAAGCTGTTTACTATCTGCGCTTTTCATTACCGCCATTTCACAGGGCAACGCGGTCGCATGATAAAAACCAGTCGTTAATGCCTGTTTCGCATACATTGGCGAACAACCTTCAATTAACTTGATTCCGCCAGGCAATGATAATGGTGCTGGGCGTGCTGAACGCCATTGTGATCCTGTGCTCAATTGTGCATCCAAAGCGGCGTCGTGAACGCCTGCGCCCGTCGTACCATTTACGGTTAATGTCGCAATAATCGTTTTTGCAACTGTTAACACTTCATCATCTGAAAAAATCTTGCCATCAACTTTGTTGTATGTGAAATGAACATAAGGCGAATTCATTGGTGTTGATAATAAAGCACGCACCATGTCCCATTCATCACTAAACCAAGGTCCTTTAGACCAATTATCTGCCCAATACGTCACTTTTGCATCAGTGAGTGCCTGATAAATAATCGCAGGCAATTCCGTATTGACCTGAACAGGTAACTTTTGAATAGCAGTAGCAAAGGCTTGATTTTGCATTTGCTTACCAAATAAAACGTCAGTAAAAAAGAGGCTAAAAATTGCTTCGGCGTTGAGCATTTCAATCTTAATATCATACTCATCAGCATACACTGCAACTTCACAAGGTAAAGCCGTTGCGTGTAAATGACCATTCGCTACTCGAGTACTGCCAACAACTGGCGTAACACCTAATGCTTTGCTGGCAAAAACCTGATTACATAATTCAATGATGTTAATTTTCTTGGTATTAGTAACCGAATATGCCACGCTCGGATTGATAGGTTGATCTAAAATAGCCGCTTTAACATCGGCGTCTTTTACGGTTGCTCCTTCTGGCGCTCCGCCTAATACCGCTACTAAATATCTAACAAAATCTATACAAAAGCGTACAAATCTAGCTTTGATATATTCACACCATCAACGCAAAAGCCATGATGAAACTATGGTCTAACTTTGCTCTGGTGTGCATTTAAGGTCAGGCTGTAACGTGTCCAGACCGTATTGATTTAGATTGAGCGCGGCGTTCAAATCTCTATCCGCGCTAAATCCACACTCACAGGTAAAAGTTCGATCTGCAAGTGATAAATTTGTTTTAACTTTTCCACAACAGGAACATGTTTTACTGCTGGGAAAAAATCGATTTGCGACAACAACGACACAATTTCTCAATTTAGCCTTGTATTCAATCATCTGCCGTAAATAACCAAAACCAGCATCGCTGATAGCGCGACTGAGTTTTCGATTTTTTAACATGCCTTTAACGTTTAAATCTTCAATCGTAATCACGTCAAAGTTTTTAGTCAGATAATCCGACAATTCATGCAACAAGGCTTGTCGTTGTCGTGCAATACGAAAATGAAGTTTTACAATTGCCAGCTTGGCTTTCGCTCGACGGTTTGACCACTTCACTTTCTTGGTTAAATTGCGTTGAAGTTTTGCCAACTTTTTCAAACTGGCTTTCAACTTTTGATTGGCAGAAAACACTTTACCTATGCTTAAAACGGCAAGTGATTTGATACCAAAATCAACACCAACTGAGTGTTGGCGATCAACATCGTGGGGATTGTAGTCTTCTGTTTCAACTAAAATTGAAGCAAAATACTTTCCAGCGCGTTTAGAAATCGTGACTTGTTTTGCGATGCCTTGAAAACGTAACGGTTGACGCAGTTCAATTTTAGTTTTGAGTTTTTCAATCCGCAATTCACGACCGATAACATCAAATTTAGCCGATTCACGCAACGCAAAACTATCACGCAAATCTTTCTTTTTGAAGCGTGGAAAACCTGCTTTTTGTTTGGCTTTGACGCGCCTAAAAAAGTGCTTAAAGGCGGTATCTAAGTCATCAATTGCATTGCGGGTGACACGGCTTGAAACTTCGTTGTACCAGTCAAATTCTTTACGAAGTACTTTAATGTAATGCTGATATGCTTCGTTTTTTGACCACTTATTTTCTGGTTTTGAAAAATGCGCCAATAATTGATTATAGCAATGGCGTTTGGAGCCACAGGCTTTATCCAAATACACCATCTGTTCAGGTGTGGGGCGCAATTCAATTTTGTGTGCCAGTAACATGGTTTCTAATCTCAATCAACACATCTAAAATTTATTCAACGTAGCCTGCAAATCTTCTTTTTGGTCGTGACTTGAAACACGAGCGTAACACACCGTATTTCACCTACGTTCATCAATTTGGCAACGCTGTAGTAACGTGTTCCACCTTGTGTTTTTCGCGTTGGGACTCATTCGCCCGACGCTCCCATCGACGCAATGTATTTAGACACGTTTCCAAAATTTTTGCCGCTTCACCTATCTTTACTCATTTCTTTTCCATAAGTATAGATTTATGTAGATTATTGCAAGCTGTTACTTACCCAATTACTTTCTGATAAACCCAGCATTGATTCATCTTTTTTAGCAACGAAAGCGGCAATTTTGAATGCAACATCAGCAGCTCGCGTATAGGTTGCAACATGATCTACTTTGCCATCTTTCCACACCGCTGGAACCGTAGCAATTTGAATAAAAGGTGAAAAACCGGCAGCAAATACACTGGGACTGAACAGAAACGCAATTATCAATAATGTGGCGCTAAAAATGCGGTTTATCTGCGGCATAAATAATACCCTATCAGTAAAAGGTTAAATACGAATAGTGCTTATCTGACAGTACTGAGTATCTAGGTTGCGACATAAATCGTCAACCTGCGCATTGATATTTGTCTATAGCAGACAATATCCTGTTTACCAAAATCACCTCGCGCCATTGCTGACATTCAGCGCAATTAGCGCAGAAAAAATGGCATAATTTCTGCTTCATTTTTAGATGGTTAACCGATGAGGAGTTGAGATGTTCAAGCTCACAGCCGCTGCTGCCGCACAGGTGTTGAACGCAGCGCATCAAGGTGGTACTGAAGGCATGTCGTTGCGTTTCGCTGCCGCGCAGCAACCAGACGGTGAAATTGTGTATCGCATGGGATTTGACGATTACACTGAAGATGATATTCGGTTAACTTGTGAGGGAATTGCGGTGGTGATGGCGCCAGAGGAAGTCCCATTGCTCGATCAAGCTGTTATGGATTATGTTGAAATTGAGCCGGGTCAATTCCATTTCATTTTCCTTAATCCAAAAGATCCGAATTACAAACCACCGCTCGATCATTAGTCTCAGGTTGGGTCTATACTCAATTTGAATAGGTCTAATGTTTTTATCAGGTTGACCAATACAGAGGTTGTTATGGTTGAATCAATTAGTCGTTTTAGCAGTGGTTCGGCGATATTGCAGGGCGTTAGACCAACGCAGCGTCCTGATCCGGCGAAGATGGCGGAAACTCTCGTTGCTAATTTAGATACAGCAAAGAAAGGCTATCTTGAAGTTTCTGATTTACAAACGGCTTTTGCGCAAAGTTCGACTGCGAATAGCACGACCGCAGTTCAAAATGCGCAACAAGTCTTTTCGGCGTTTGATAGTAATGGCGATGGTCAGGCAACAACGACCGAAATTACCACCACGTTGCAGGCATTAGCGGATCGTCAGCAGCAAGGGGCAAGCGGTGCGCAAACTGGCGTTATTCAGCAAGACATGGGGCCCGGTGGTCCAGGTGGAGCAGGCGGTCCACCCCCGCCACCTGCAACGACGGGCACATCCGCTGCAACAACAGTCAGCGATCCGGCGGATACCAATGGTGACGGTACGGTCAGTGCGACTGAGGCAATTGCTGCCATTCAGTCAACTCTCGCCGCAACAACGGCGCAGACGACAGCCGCAACGACTGCGTCAAATACCACGACGGTTGCATCTGCAACGACTGCAACAGCAACAACGACTGCTGCGAATGAAACTCCCAGCACGACCCGCACCATGACTGATGCGCTGCAACGTCGCATCATGCAATTGATGGACGCTTACGGTTTGCAGCAAAACACGCAGCAAACCCGCACTGGTGCAGCATCAAGCTATCAATCTAGCCTGTCGATTACGGCCTGAGTTGACGCAGAGGACTGGGCGCAGCCGGCAGGATGCCGGTCAAGGTTTCGCTGATTCGCCACAGTTGCCGGTTTATCAGCATATCCTGCGCCTGCGCCGGTACTTTTAACGGTTTATGATTTCCCAAATAAGTGCCATTGATTCCGGCAAATACCGGGTCAGTGGCAACACATAACACGCGCTGCGCTGCCTGTTCTGGTGTCGGCAGTATTCGACCAAATAGCAATGCAATCAGTTTCCAAAACCAATCCTGCGCTCCATCTGTTCCGCCGAGATTTGAATTAAAAATCCCCGGAAATACGCAATTCGCAGTCACGCCGCTACCGTCTAAACGTCGCGCCAGCTCAAAGGTAAAATGCAGATTACCGAGCTTTGCTTGACCATAAGCCTGCATCATCCGATAGCGCCGCCGTTCCCAATTCAAATCCGCAAAATCCAGCGCCGTATTCATGCGCGTTCCAACCGTTACAATTCGTGCTGGCGCACTGGCTTTTAAGCGTTCCAATAATAAATGCGTCAATAAAAACGGCGCTAAATGATTCACCGCAAAAGCGCATTCAACCCCGTCGGGGCTTAATCGCCGTTCGGGATACGCCGTTGCTGCGTTGTTAATGAGTAAATGCAAGTATTCAAATTGATCACAGACTGCTACTGCTAATTGCCGAATTGCCGTTTGATCAATGAAATCCGCAATAAATAAATGCACTTCAGTATTGCCGGTTGCCGCTTGAATTTCGGCAACTGCTGCTGCGCCGCGCTCAGGATTGCGAGCGACCAAACCGACACGCCAGCCGTCTTGTGCCAATGCTAACGCTATTGCTTTACCTAAACCGGAATTGGCGCCCGTCACCAGTGCAGTTTTGCCATTCATATCCATGATGTTCAATCCGTTTCGCTGCGCCCAGTGAATTGTTCAATCATTCGCCGCTCACGTTTATTTGGCTTGCCGCTATCAATCACACCTAAATCACGACGTTCACGCACTGCGGCGGCGCGTTTTAATTGACTGGCTTCTTCTTCTCGATACAACAATGCTGCTTCATTTGCGGGTCGCCGTTGTTTATTCAGCGCCAACACTTCGATTTCCCAAACCAGATTGTCTTTGTGAATAATCAATTGAATGCCGGGGCGAATGGTGCGCCCGGGTTTAGCACGATGGCCATTGACTTCGATTTTTCCGCCGTTAATTGCTTCCACTGCGAGCTGGCGTGTTTTGAAGAATCGCGCTGTCCATAGCCATTTATCCAGTCTCAATTCCGTTAATTCATTTGCCGTATTCATTACGCCAGCCCTAATAGTCCGTCGAGTTCGCCGCATTCGTCGAGCAGCACCATATCGTCATAGCCGCCGATAGCGCGGTCATCAATGAAAATCTGCGGGACGGTGTGGCGGTTGCTGCGTTGAATCATGGTTTGTCGCTGCGCCGGATCGTAATCAATCGGAATCTCTTGAAATACAACGCCTTTACGTTTAAGCAGGCGTTTGGCGCGGTGGCAATACGGACAAATCAACGTGGTGTAAAGCGTGACCTGCGGCATCGTAAAAATACTCGATTAAATGAACGTCGCGGCTGGCGCGTTAAGCGTCGTGATCGTTCGCTGATTGGCTGCGCAAACGTTTGAATTCTTGAATAAATGCGGCAAGTTGCCCAGCAGCAATCGCGTCGCGCAGTCCGCGCATCAGCGTTTGGTAATAACGCAGATTGTGAATGGTTGCCAGCCGAGCGCCGAGGATTTCCTTACATTTATCAAGATGATGCAGATAAGCGCGGCTGTAATGGCGGCAGGTTTCGCAATCGCACAGCGGATCAATGGGGCTGTTGTCGCTGCGATGGATTGCATTGCGAATTTTGACCGTACCCTGATGCGTGAACAAATGACCGTTGCGAGCGTTGCGGGTCGGCATCACGCAATCAAACATGTCAATTCCGCGCTGCACGGCAGCCACGAGGTCTTCGGGAGTGCCGACGCCCATCAAATAACGCGGACGGTCAATTGGTAATTTATCGGCTAAAAAATCAAGAACTTGTAAACGCTCGGCTTCCGGTTCGCCGACCGACAACCCGCCAATCGCGTAACCATCAAAACCGATTTGCGTCAACCCAGCGAGCGATTCGGCGCGAAGTTGCGGGTGCATTCCGCCCTGCACGATTCCGAATAACGCGGCGGAATTGTCGCCGTGTGCTGCCCGCGACCGCGCTGCCCAGCGCAACGACAATTCCATTGACGCTCGCGCCTGCGTTTCCGTCGCTGGATAAGGCGTGCATTCGTCGAAAATCATCACGATGTCGGCGCCGAGATCGCGCTGCACCTGCATCGACACTTCTGGGCTGAGAAACACCGGACTGCCGTCAATTGGCGATTGAAAATGCACGCCAGCCTCGGTGATTTTGCGCAGTGCACCGAGGCTAAATACTTGAAAACCACCGGAATCGGTGAGAATCGGGCGCTCCCAGTGCATAAAACGATGCAGATCACCGCAATGGCGAATGACTTCGGTGCCGGGGCGCAGCATCAAATGAAAGGTATTGCCGAGGATGATTTCCGCGCCAACGTCGCGCAATTCTTCCGGCGTCATTGCTTTGACAGTGCCGTAAGTGCCGACTGGCATAAACGCCGGAGTTTCGACCGTGCCGCGCTCGAATTGCAATTGCCCGCGTCGCGCCAATCCGTCTTGATTGAATAACTTGAATTCCATTTTTGAATTACTTTCCAGTATTTGCTATATCGCCTTTTAATATCTTTGGCGTAACAAAAATAAGTAGTTCACGATTATTATCTAAACGCGATTCACTTTTGAACAAACGACCGAGTACAGGAATATCACCAAGCCATGGTAACTGTTCTTTAGAATAGGTTTTTGTTCTCTCATATACTCCACCAAGAACAAGGGTTTCACCGTTACTAACTAAAACAGATGTTTCTGCTGATCGTGTGTCGATTGGGTAACCGGCATCTGTTTTTTGTTCATAATTTGCCGAGTCTTTAGTAACTAAAATATCCATAACAACTTTTTCATTTGGCGTAATATGAGGCGTCACGTCTAATTGAAGGAAAGCATCTTTAAAAGATGTAGTTACAGTGGTGTTAGAACCAGTACCGGTAACAGTTTGATACGGAATTTGTTGACCAACTTTAATGGTAGCCTGATGTTGATCTGATGTGATAATTCTTGGACTGGAAACTATTTCTCCTTTCCCTTCTTTTTGCATTGCAGACAGCTCTAATTGAAGCAAATAAGAGCCAACTTTTCCTATTAAGAAATTAACAGAGCCTGACGGGTCTAAAGCAGGTAAATTTGTAATAAGTGTTTGATTGTTGTCGCTATCAATTAATCCAGAATTGTATGGTGCTCCAGCATCGAGATTTAACCCGAATGGACCTTTATCAAAACCACCAACAGCAAGACTGCCGGGCTGACCGCCTGCAACCATCAACTCATTATTCCCAACTGAACCCATCGAACCGGAAACACCAAAACGCACGCCCAAATCACGCGCAAAATCGTTATTTGCAACCACCACCCGCGATTCAATTAAAACTTGACGCACTGGAATATCCAATCGTGTCACGATTTTTCTAATTTCTTCTAAGCGTACTGCGGTATCCATCACCACCAGTGTATTGGTACGTTCGTCAAAAGTAGCACTCCCACGACCGGGCGTTAGAATTGAGCCTTTGTATAAATCGCTTTCCATAGAAAGCATGTTTTCCATGCCACGACTATTCTTTACTTTTTTACCGGCACTTGTTGTTGAATCACTAATTGTTGATTTTGATTCTTTATGAACTGCACCACCAGTTAAAAAAGCCGAAATATCCGCTGCTTTCGCGTACTTGATTTGGATATATTCAGTTTTTAATTGTGCGAGTTCTTCAATTTTTTGTGTTGCTTCTGCTTGCAACTGTTCTTGCGCTGCCAATTCCTGCGCTGGCGCAACGACGATAACATTGCCTTCCTGACGTTTATCCAATCCCTTCGTTTTCAAAATAATATCAAGCGCCTGATCCCATGGCACATTTTTTAATCGCAATGTGATATTGCCCTGAACGGTATCGCTGGCAACCAAATTCATATTGGTAAAATCAGCCAACACCTGCAACACAGAGCGGATTTCAATATCTTGAAAATTCAAATTGAGTTTATCCCCCTCATATACCATTTTATTGCGTGCAATCTCTTCTTTTTCCGTTGGGGTTAATTTACGAAAATCCAAAGTAAAGACTTCATCAGTTTGATATGCCATTTGATCGAAATCGCCGCTAGTTTGAATCTCAACCAAAACATTTTTTCCATTCGGACGCGATTCGACGGCAGTCACGGGCGTCGCAAAATCAGTGACATCAAGCCGCCGAAACAAGCGTTTAGGAATTGCCGTGTCATATAAATCAACGAGAACGCGGCTGCCTTCTTCGCGCACCGCAACGCGAGTGCTGGAGCTGGGCAAACGAATAACAACACGCCCTTCGCCACTGCTGCCGCGTCGAAAATTGATGTCACGCAATGCCGCGCCAGTGGAATTACTTGTTGAAACGGGTGTTGTATTAGGACGGGAAGTTGCCGTTTCTACTGGTGAATTGACTGCCGGTGACGACGCAGCAGTGGTTGGATTGATTGTAATCGTGACTCGCTCACCCGCATTGGTTACGGTATACGGCAGCGAATCAGTGAGATTAAGCACAACACGAGTGCGATCACTGCCATCTACTGCCGCAGTAATTGCGATCAAGCTATGCACAACACCAACACCAATTGCAATTGGTTTGCGTTCAAGTTTGCTCGTCACATTCGGAAAATCAAGCATGATTCGCGCTGGCGATTGAATAGAAAAATCTTTTGGTACAGCAACTGGTGCAGAAAAAGTGAGTTGAATCTGCACCTGTTTTCCGGGCAATTCAGATGGCTGCACACTCAATAACTCGACTGCCTGCGCAGGCACAATTAAAACAATGAATAAACAAAGCACACGGCTTAATAACGTTAGCCAACCGCGATATTCAATTGAACGAGTCATCTTTATTTGTCCCTTCATTACTCAGATAGCGCAATAGTAGCTTGGCGTTCACGCCACTGACCGGGCGCATCAGCAACAATTTCGTTCAGTTGAATTGCGTTCTCACTGATATTGACGATTTGCCCATTATTTAGCCCCAGATAATTACCGACTTTCACGCGATATAGAGTACCATCTTTATTTTTTACCAATGCCCACCGCTCTTCGCCTTGATCGAGAGTCCCCACCATGCGTAATGAATCAAGTGGCACACTTTCCAATTCTTCTTTACGCCGATTTGGGTCTGGTGCTAATTCATTTTCGGGTGGTTTTTCTTCAACTGGCATTGCTTTTTCATCGGGAACGAAAGGATCGCGACGGTCGCTGGGGATATACACGAAAGTTTCAATTGGTTCAATTTCTGGTAATGGCGTAATTCCACCCGGCGGACGTTGTTTAATTTCCTGAACGTAAGCCTCTAACGCAGCAGTCTCATCATCGCCACAGCCAGCAAGTTGCGCGACAGTCAATACAAGAATTAGTAACAGCAGAAGACGGCACATCATTTTTTGGTTTCCTCATCAAGATAACGATAGGTCTTGACGGTGGCCTGCAGCGTGAGTTTAGCGTTTTTATCGTCTGATTTATCAGCATTTTTATCTGTTGCCGTTGGTTTATTTGCGGAAGCAATTTGCACATCATGGACAGTCACAATACGCGGTAATGCTGCAAGACCGCTAATAAAACGCCCGAAATCGTGGTAATTCCCCGTTACACGAATATCAATGGGCAATTCGGCATAAAAATCTTTAGTTAATTCTTGATTTGGTTGAAATAACTCAAATTCTAATCCGTTAGCTAACCCAGTTTGCGATACATCAACCAATAGCGAAGCCACTTCGGTTTTATTCGGAAGTTGCCGTAACATTGCACCAAAAGATTCCTGCATTTCAGCAAGTTGTTGTCGATAAGCGTCAAGGTTAGAAGCCTTGCGTTGCTTACCTTCAAAACTAATTTTTAGTTCGGCTTCAGTGGCTTTTTCTTGATCGAAACGAATTAGTTGATCTTGGGTATCAAGATAAAATACCAAACCGCCAAGTGCAATACAGAAGATTAAAATAACGACCGCTTTAACAGGAATTGGCCACTCACCAAAACCACTGAGATCAAGTTCATTGAGTTCGTTTAAGTCCATAATAAGGGTGCCGTTATAATGGCGCTTAGTCTATTGCGCAGGTTTTGCTGCTGTGGTTGATTTTTTTGACGTAACTTTTTTCTTTTCAATCTCCGCCTCTGCGTCTTCACTTGTTTGATTGAAAGCCAGTCGAAAATGACTGAGACCAGTATCAGTTTTATCTTTATTTTCAATCAGCACTAAACGCGGTTTACCAATAGATTTAGAATTTTCTATTTTGCGCATAAAGGCAGAAACACGCGCATTTGATTGGGCGCGTCCCGCCATTTCTACAGTGCGCCCTTTTTGTTCAACTTGTGTGAGGTAAACACCTTCTGGAAGCGCATTCACCAATTCATCAAATAGCCGAACAATTTCCGGGCGACTTTTTTGTAATTGTTTAATGATCTCCATTCGCGCTAACAAATCTGTTTTTGTTGTTTCCAAATCTTTAATTTCTTTGATTTGAATATCAAGTTTCGTAATCTCGCCTTTAAGGTATTCATTACGCGCTGATTGGTCACTAATTTGTCCTTCAATAAAAAAATGAATGAGAATTGCAATTGCAAAGGTAATGCCCAGTGCGATGCCACCCGCAATGAGAAATTCCTGCTGACGTTGTTGGCGGGCGACTTCACGCCAAGGAAGAAGGTTAATCCGTGCCATTAAAATCCCCGCAAAGCAAGCCCGACGGCAACCATTAAAGACGGCGCTTCACACAGTAAATCTTTTGCATTGACTTGTGGTGATAGCGACATGTGTTGAAAGGGATTAGCAATGCTAATTGGCAATTTAAGCCGCTCCTCGACTACTGCATCAAGCCTAGATAAACCTGCTGAACCCCCAGCCAATATGACACGTTCAACATGATTAAACGTTGTTCCAGAATAGAAAAACTGTAAAGCGCGATTAATTTGTTGAGATAATGAATCTTTAAAATTTTCAAGTGCTTCGACTTCAGGCGTTGTACTAAAATCGTTATTTAAAATCTTCTGCGTTGCTTCTTCACGGGAAATTCCAAAACGCCGCTGCAAATCATCTTTTAAATGTTGCCCACCAAAATTTTGCTCACGGGTATAAATAATTTGTCCTTTGTTAAAAACGTATAGTGTGGTATTAGCAGAACCAATATCAACGACTGCGATGGGGGAATCAGTGGTTCTGTTGGCGTCATTTAATAACAACGAGATTGCATTTTCCATTGCATAAACTTCAATATCAACTATGCTCGCAGTTAATCCGGCGATTTCTAGTGCTGCAACCCGATCATCAACGTTTTCGCGCCGCGATGCAGCCAATAAAACATCAACCATTGCTGGATTATTTGGTGTTGGGCCAATCACATCAAAATCAAGATTGACTTCTTCTAACGGGTGGGTGATATATTGATCTGCTTCTAATTGAATTTGGTTTTCAATTTCCGCATCATTAAAAGATGCTGATAATGAAATGACCTTAGTAATTGCCATTGCCCCGGCGACCGCAACCGCAGCGCGTTTGGTTTTAGTTCCGGCTTTAATGACAGCTTTACGAATACATTGTCCAACCATTTCAGGATCGGCGATCTTTTTTTCTAAAACAGCATTAAAGGGCAGTGGTTCAATTGCAAAACGCTCAACCCGATATGACATTGAGGGGCTGTTTGAATTACCAGCTTTACATGACAATTCAATTAATTTAATGGCAGTCGAGCTGATATCGATACCAAGGAGTGGAGTATTTTTGCGGCCAAATCCAAACATGAGTGCTCTCGCTGCAAACGTGATCGCCGTTACAATCTAGCGCAAATTGCGGTATTCCAAAGATAACAAATTTGACCGATTTCGCTAGTTGTATTCGCCGCATGACGAACCGGCAATTTGTGTTAATTAACGAATACTTTCAATCTGTTGCGTAGTAACATGCAAAAAATCAATGTTCGGTAGCAGGATGCGATGATTGTTGTTCATCGCATCTCACTGAATTAAAAACGCTTAAAGCATATTAAGGCGTTCAATATCAATCCGCACTGCCTGCGCTGAACGCTGAAAATCAGCACGTTCCTCAGCATTGAGATCAAGGGTAACGACCGATTCCACGCCACGCTCGCCGAGAATACAGGGAACGCCCATCGCAATGTCCGTTTCGCCGTATTCGCCATCAAGCAGCGCAACGCAGGGCAGCAAACGTCGCCGATTGTTGGCAATGGCATCGACCATCGCCGCAACTGCTGCGCCGGGTGCATCATAAGCACTTGAATTCTTTCTCAATGCAAGGATTTCTGCGCCACCAGTGCGCGTGCGTTCGACAATGGCAGCGATACGTTCTTTCGATAAAAAGTGCGCAATTGGTACGCCATTGATCGTACAAAAGCGCGTCACTGGAACCATCGTGTCGCCATGACCGCCGAGCACCAGTGTGGTGATGTCTCGCGTCGAAAAGCCAGTTTCCTGCGCGATAAAACTCGCCATCCGTGACGCATCCAAAACGCCTGCTTGACCAAATACGCGCTCACGCCCCCAGCCGGTGCGCTGCGCCACGCGATACGTCAGCGTGTCAACCGGATTAGATACCACTAAAATCATCGCGTTAGGCGCATGAGTCATAATGTGGTCGGTCACTTGGTCGATAATGCGAACGTTGCTTTCCAGCACATCAGCGCGAGACATGCCGGGCTGGCGCGGAAAACCCGCAGTCACAATGACTAAATCCGAATCCCGCAAAATATGCGGATCATTGCTGCCAGACAGTACGCCATCGAACTTAAAAAAAGGTGCGCTTTGTAAAATATCCAGAGCCACGCCTTCAGGTACATCTTCGCGCACATCGAATAGCGCAATGTCACGGCACAATTCAGTTTCTGCAAGAATTTGTGCCGTCGTTTCACCGACACGACCTGCGCCAACAATACTGATTTTTTTCACTTTATTTTACCTTTCATTGAGCATAATAATTGGCGGCAGTTCACGCTGCGCCAAACACAACCAATTATTGTGTATTGATCGTTAATCAAACGGATGGTTTTGAATGCGGGGCGGGTTAAAGCGAGGAAGATCAAACTAAAAACGCGGAAGTTTAGTTAAAAACTTCCGCGTTTATGTAATGAATTAGCGGGCGTATTTGCGACGGAATTTATCCACCCGACCAGCGGTATCTAATACCTTTTGCTTGCCGGTATAAAACGGATGACACGCCGAGCATACTTCAATATGAAGGTCTTTGCCCTTAGTAGAACGGGTCACAAATTCATTGCCACAACTGCACACAACTTTAACTTCGGTGTATTTCGGATGGATGTCTGCTTTCATAATTCAACCTTTTGCCCAGCGCGGGCGTTAATAATTTTTGGGAACACATAAGGTTATCATCGCAGTTATCGTGTCGCAACTTTCAGCGCAAGTAACGCCAGATTGTCGCCATCACGCAAATCGTCCCACCAAATCATCGAGAAAATCCCGCCCCAATGCCGTCGGCTGAATATGATCGCCATCAACGCTCAATAATCCATCAGCGATTGCTGACGTAATCTGCGCCGCCAAATAGGTCAACGGCAGCCCGGTTGTTTGCATAAATAATTCCGTATTAAAACCATCCGTTAAACGCAGCGCGTTTAATGCAAATTCACAGACACAATCATCCGCGCTTAATTCCGTGCGATTAGCAATAAAATCGTTCGCTGCCGCTTGCAAATAAATGCTGGGATGTGCATGTTTTGCGGTGCGCCAAATGCGCCAGCTTTTATTATTTAATATCACTTCAGTTAATTTGCCATGAGCGCCAGCGCCAATACCGAGATAATCGCCAAATTGCCAATAATTAAGGTTATGACGACATTGATGATTGCGCTGCGAATACGCAGAAACTTCATATTGCATAAATCCAGCTTGTGCTAGCAATTCTCGTCCTTGTATTGCCATTTCTGCTGCCACTTCATCATCCGGTAAAATCGGCGGATTGGCGTGAAATAAAGTGTCCGGTTCGATGGTCAATTGATAATACGAAATGTGCTCTGGTGCGAGTTCTAACGCTGCTTCTAAATCAATTGCTGCCTCGCGCAAACGCTGTGCTGGCAAGGCAAACATCAGGTCTAAATTGAGATTGTCGAATCCCGCATCACGCGCCGCAGCAATGGCAGCACGCGCTTGGTCTGGATTATGAATGCGCTGCAAAGTTGTTAATTGCGCTGCTGATAAACTTTGTACGCCAATAGATAAGCGATTCACTCCAGCAGCGCGATAGGCGGCAAAATGTCGTGCTTCGGCAGCGCCCGGATTCGCTTCTAAGGTAATTTCGAGATTTGGCAATAACGCGGTGCGGGCACGAATACCATTCAGCAGCGTTTGAATTGCTGCGCCGGAAAATAAACTCGGTGTTCCGCCGCCGATAAAAATGAAGATAACGGACGTTGTGCGGCTGGGTTTTGCAATTCACAGTTTTCTAAATCAGCGAGTAATTGCTGGATAATGATCGGCGGTGGAGCGGTGCTGGTGTAGGAATTAAAATCGCAATACGGGCATTTGCGAATGCACCACGGAAGATGAATATACAGCGCGAGCGGTGGCAACAATTGCGCTCCGCTCGCTGGCAACATCACGTTAACGCGCCTTATTCATTGTTTCTTGCAATAACGCGCCAAAAGTACCGAGCGTTTTTTCTGGCGGTTTCGCTGGTGCGGATTCTGCTGCCGGAGCGCGAGCAGCCGGCGTTTCTGCGGATTGTTTGGGATTGGAACTGAGCGATAGGCTAATTCGGCGGCGTTCCAAATCCACGCCGAGCACGGTCGCTTCCACTGAATCGCCGAGATTGACGACTTCGTTAGGGTGATTGATGCGCCGACCTGCGCCGAGTTCGCTGATGTGCACCAGTCCGTCAATGCCGGGCGCGAGTTCGATAAACGCGCCGAATGGTTGCAGACGCGAGACCGTGCCGGTGATGCGCAATCCGACGGGAAATTGTGCTACTGCGTCTTGCCATGGATCGCGGGTCAGGGCGCGAATCGATAACGCGATCTTTTCGCGCTTGTTTTTCTCGCTCGGCGGGTCGATGCGCAACACGCTGACTTCACTGCTGCCCGATTTGCAGCACTCTTTCGGGTGTTTGATGTGACCGAACGCCAGTTGGCTGACGTGAATCATGCCTTCCAGTCCGCCGATGTCCACAAACGCGCCGTAATCTTTAATTGAGGTGACAGTTCCGGTCAGCACTGCGCCTTCGGTGAGTTGAGCGCGGGTTTGTTCTGCTTGACTGCGTTGCTGTTCTTCCAGCAGCGCCCGCCGCGACACCACCAAATTGGGACGCCGTCCGCCTTCAAATTTGGTAATGCGGAAATCAAACCGCTGTCCGACAAATTCCGCCATTTCTTCAACAAACCGAATGTCGATCTGCGACGCCGGGCAAAAGGCGCGTAGTCCAGCAATCTGCACTTCCACGCCGCCTTTCACTGCTGCGCTGACTTGTCCCTGCACCGGCAAACCCTGCCGATACGCACTTTCAATTTCATCCAGACCATGAAACCGCTGCCCTTGCTGGCTGCCGAGCAGCAGCATTCCGCTGTCCTCATCTTTGCCGGTGATTTGCAGTTCGATCACATCGCCCAGTGCGTGAGTGAGCTGTCCCTCAGCATCGGTAATCGCGGCAAGTTCGAGGCGACCTTCAGCTTTTGCGCCGAGATCAACAAAGGCGTGAGTGTCGCTGATGACGACCAGCGTTCCGCGCACGCGGTCGCCAATGGTCGGCGCACCTTTGCGGGATTGCGGATGCGTTTGGTCGAACTGCTTGAGGAGGTCTTCAAAGTTTTCAGAATCAGACATGATAAACAGGCGCTATTTGAGTGAAAGAACGGTGGAAAGCATTGGCATCATTGTAAAGCGGATTGGCGCTTGATCCCTAACCGGATTCTGCATCATCCACCGGAATCGCCCATAAATCGTGGTCATCGCTGTCGGTAATCTCCACTTCAATGAAATCGCCGACCTCAATTTCCCATTCGCCGGGAATGATGACCTCGCCGTCAATTTCCGGCGCATCGCCAGCACTGCGGGCAATGATCGCGTCTTCTTCCACTGCATCAACCAACACCATCAATCGCTGACCAATCCGCGCTGCGAGTTTGGCGCGACTGATTTCTGCTTGCAGCGTCATCAACCGTTCCAGCCGTTCCAACTTCACTGCTTCCGGCACGGGATCGGCTAACGCATTGGCAGCAGCGCCAGCGACTGCGGAATACGGAAAACAGCCGACGCGATCCAATTGCGCGGTTTGCAAAAACTCCAACAGTTGCGCGAATTCCGCCTCAGTTTCGCCGGGAAACCGACGATGAAGGTGCTGCGCAGCACCAATTGCGGACATTCACTGCGCCAGCGTTCCAGTCGTTGCAGCACCTGTTCGCTCGCTGCCGGTCGCTTCATCGCCGCAACACGCGCTCGCTGCCATGCTGCAACGGCACATCCAAATACGGCAGATCAATCCCTCCGCCATCAGCGGAATCAGCGCGTCAACGTGCGGATGCGGATAAACGTAATGCAGCGAATCCACGCGGGCAATGCGCCCAGCTCTCGCGCCAGCGTCGTGATGTCCGTGCGCAACGCTCGCCCGTGCCAAATATCGGTGCGATGACGCACATCCATGCCGTAAGCACTGGTGTCCTGCGCATCACCAGAATTTCCCGCACTCCGCTTTCCACCAAACGCGCCGCTTCATCCAGCACTTCGCCAATGCCCCGACTGACCAAATCGCCGCGCAGACTGGGAATAATGCAGAAGCTGCAACGGTGATCGCAGCCTTCGGAAATCTTGAGATAGGCGTAATGACTGGGCGTGAGCCGAACGCCCTGCGGCGGAACCAAACTGGTTAACGGATCGTGCGGCGCAGGCAGATGCGAATGCACGGCCGCCATCACTTCGGCGAGCGCGTGCGGTCCGGTAATCGCCAACACATCGGGAAATTGCTGGCGCACCAATTCGGCGCGAGCGCCCAAACAGCCAGTGACAATTACGCGCTCATGTTCATTCAATGCTGCGCCAATCACGTCTAGCGATTCGGTCACTGCTGCGTCAATAAAACCGCAGGTGTTAATAATGACTAAATCAACGTCATGATCAGCCGATTGAATGGAATAACCTTCAGCGCGAAGTTGCGTCAGAATGTGCTCGGAATCAACGGTTGCTTTGGGGCAGCCGAGACTGATAAAACCGATGCGTGGAGTGGAATGCGTCATTAAAATTTTAATTCCTTGACTTCAAAAAGAAGTTATTTACTGATATTCAAATAGATTGACCACGCGGCGCACTCCGGGCACATAACGCACCTTTTCAATGGCTGCATCGCCTTCTTTCTGGCGCACCAAACCTAGCAAATACACCACGCCATCGGAAGCAACAATTTTAACGCGAGTGGCATTGAAATCTGGTAAGCCGATTTGCGTCAGTGCAAATTTAGCGCGGGAAATAATATAGAGGTCTTCGGCTTGCCGGGTGAGATCAAGCGGCGCACCAAAGGTTAATTGGTTAATCACGCGCTTCACTTTGGCTAAATGCGTAATACGTTTGACTGCGCGATTTGCGACTGCTTCCGCTTCAATCTGACCGGTTAATAATACGGTACGATGATAACTGGTCACAGAAATCGCATCGGCTTGGCTTTTAATACGTGGGTCTTGTTTGAGCGCAGCAGCTGCTGCGAATTGAATTTGTTGATCGTCAAAAAGCGTTTGTGCATCGCGGCGATCATAAAGTGCAGCAACGCCAGCGCCAGCAACTGCACCGCCGAAAATCACTGGTGCGCAGCCCGTGAGCAGCAGCGCCAGCATTAAAATAATACAAACATTAACTTTCAATAATGAAGGCATGTTGAATCCAATTGATGTCGTGTTGATTGCTGATTGCCACTACATCAAAACGGCAGGGTAATGGCAGCGGATGGAATTGAAGATAATCCTGCGCAGCAGCAATTAAACGCTGCTGTTTGCGTCGATCAACGCTCGCTGCTGCGCCGCCAAATTGTGCTGAACGCCGAAACCGCACTTCAACAAACACCAGCACCGATTCATCCCGCACAATTAAATCCAGTTCGCCAAACCGACAGCGATGATTGCGGGCGAGCACTTGCAAGCCTTGTGCGACCAGAAATGATTCTGCCAGTTGCTCCATCGCTGCCCCGATGACCGCTTTATCCGCTTTTGACTGGAGTGCGGCGACACGCTTCATGGCGCTTGCAACACCTCACGACAGGCAGCGGGCTGGTCGTCGGTTTCGGTGGCGCGTAACCGGGAATCCCCTGTTTGGGTTTGCGTGCTTCCTCGGTAAACCACCAATCCAACTCTGCGCCGCAGCCGTCGCCGGGCGGTAATGCGTTTTGTGCTCACAGTGCGGACTGCCGGGCGGACACACCAAACGCACATGAAAATGCGCGTCGTGTCCTTTCCACGGACGCACTTTGTGCAACCAACTGCGATCATTCGGCATTGCGTGTTGACACAGCGCCTGCTTGATTGCTGGATTCACAAAAATGCGCTCTACCGTTCGCTGCCGCGCTGCCGTTTCAATTAAAAATTGTTGATCTGCGCCCCAGTATTCGCTCACCGCCAAACCATCGCGGCGCACCATGCTCGGCGGATCATCGGCGTGATCCATCAGCGCCCGCGCTGCGGCGGGAGAAGTTGCCAGCGTGAACCACAGATCAACGTCCAGTCCGTTTTGGTGACTGCGATGCGACGATGACATCAACCCACCGCGTGGCTGGCTGAGATCGCCCACCATCATCAACAGTTAGAGTGCTGCTGCTGGGCGCGTCCCATATCGTTGATAAAGCGCAGCAGGCTGGGATGACCGTAAGAACGATTGCG
Source organism: Chromatium okenii (assembly GCF_002958735.1). Lineage (GTDB taxonomy): Bacteria > Pseudomonadota > Gammaproteobacteria > Chromatiales > Chromatiaceae > Chromatium > Chromatium okenii_A. Next base: position 396,849 of record NZ_PPGH01000037.1, read on the forward strand.
ATAACGCCGCACATTGACGTAGCCATCGCTGCTTTCTGGCAACATCGCGCCCCGCTGATGCAGCCGTTGGCGACACTGCCAATCACTCGCGGTGCGCCAGCAGTTGGCGTTTGCACTTCGCCCCACGGCGTCGCTGCGGCGTTAAATGCGGGAAGCAGCAGCAAATTAAACGTGATGAGAAGAAATCCCCCCTGCCCCCCTTTTTCCAAGGGGGGAGAAAAGAGCGGAGGGAGAAAGCCCCCCTTAGAAAAAGGGGGGTTGGGGGGATTTTAAATATCACGTCGCACCTCACAGCGGAAATCCGCCCGGCGGTAAACCACCACCAAATCCCGGTGGCAAGCGCATCCCTGCATCAGTTGGCCATGCCGCCGCCTTCATTTTCTTCATCATCTTCTGCATCTGCATGAATTGCTTTAACAATTGATTAATATCCTGCACCTGCGTTCCCGATCCGGCAGCAATCCGCCGTTTGCGCGAGCCTTTGATAATCGCGGAAACGCCGCTCATTCGGCGTCATCGAATTGATGATGGCGACCAATTTGCCCATCTCGCGGTCGCTGGCTTTGCTTTTGATGTGATCAGGCAGTTGCCCCATGCCGGGAAGTTTTTCCATCAGGCTGGCCATGCCGCCCATCTGGTTCATTTGCTTCCAATTGTTCTTTGAAATCAGCAAGATCAAAGTCCTTGCCTTTTTTGAGCTTTTTGACCAGTTTCTCAGCTTTATCGTGATCAACTCGTGCCTGCACCTCTTCGACCAGCGACACGACATCGCCCATGCCGAGAATGCGCGAGGCGACGCGCTCTGGATAAAACGGCTCCAGCGCAGTGGTTTTCTCGCCCGTACCGAGAAATTTGATTGGTTTGCCAGTGATTTGGCGAATCGACAACGCTGCGCCGCCGCGAGCATCGCCATCGGTTTTGGTGAGAATCACGCCGGTCAACGGCAGCGCAGCATCAAACGCTTTTGCCGTATTTGCTGCGTCTTGACCGGTCATCGCGTCCACAACAAACAGCGTTTCTACCGGCTTGAGCGCAGCGTGAATGGCTTTGATTTCGTCCATCATCGCCGCGTCAACGTGCAGCCGTCCGGCGGTATCGACGATCAACACGTCTTTATAATGACGGCGAGCGTAATCGAGCGCCCGTTGCGCAATATCAACCGGTTGTTCGCTGCCAGTGCTGGGATAAAACTCTGCGCCAACTTCTGCCGCAACCGTTTTCAATTGCGCAATCGCAGCGGGGCGATACACATCGCAACTGACGACCAGCACGGACTTTTTCTGTTTTTCCTGTAGCCACCGCGCCAGCTTGGCGACGCTGGTGGTTTTGCCGGAGCCTTGCAAACCCGCCATCAGCACCACTGCGGGCGGCTGGGCGGTAAGATTCAGTTGTTCATTGGCCTGCCCCATGAGCGTGACCAATTCGTCATTGACGATTTTAATCAGCACCTGACCGGGCGTGAGGCTTTTCGCCACTGCCTCGCCGAGCGCCTTGGTCCGCACATCATCAATAAACTGACGCACCACCGGCAGCGCCACATCTGCTTCCAGCAGCGCCATCCGTACTTCGCGCAAACTGTCTTTAATGTTGTCCTCAGTCAGGCGACCCTGACCACGCAAATTGGTCAGGACATCGGCAAAACGGTCTTGGAGAGTTTCAAACATGTATTGACCTCAATAACAATCGCTGTCTGCCTCGCACAGAAAGTTGCGAGTATAATGTTTCGCGTGAGATGCCCCCACGTTTTCAGTATCAACAGCCTATGTCACACCATTAAACCTATGACTCATACTATTTTTGCCACCATCGCCACCCTTTGTTATCTCGCTGCATCCGGCTTAATTGGAATGCGCTTATTTCGTAAAGAAGGCTGGATTCCAGAGCGCAGTTTTGCGATTGCCGTCGGGTTTGCCGGTTTGCTGCTGCATAGCTGGCTGCTGTGGGACAGCATCTTCAGTCAAGGCGGAATCAATTTAGGTTTCTATCACGCGCTGGCGCTGACGGCATGGACGATCATTGCGCTGCTGCTGGTCTCCAGCTTAACCAAACCAGTCGATAATCTCGGTTTGATTTGTTACCCGCTGCGGCACTCAGTCTGATTTTAGAAGCTAATTTTGCGGAGGTCGCCTTTTTGCGTCCGACCGCAACTTGGCCGCTAAAAATTCATGTATTGCTGTCAATGCTCGCTTATAGCCTATTAACGCTCGCGTCTGGTCAAGCCATTTTGCTGGCGCTGCAAGATCGTCATCTGCGCCAGCGTCATCCCGGCGGATTTATTCGCACTTTGCCGCCATTGCAAACGATGGAAAGTCTATTATTTGAAATGATTAGCGCCGGATTTGTATTACTCACGCTGGCGTTGTTGAGCGGATTTGCGTTTTTAGAAAACATGTTTGCGCAGCATTTAGTACACAAAACGGTGTTATCGGTGCTGGCATGGCTAGTGTTTGGCGGGCTATTGGTCGGGCGTTTTCGTAATGGCTGGCGCGGACGCACTGCGATCATTTGGACGCTCGGCGGTTTTGTCATTCTCATCTTGGCGTATTTCGGAACCAAGATCGTATTGGAATTCATTTTGCCGCCGCCGGTCAGTTGAGCGTTAAAAACTTGTTTTTCACTGTGTGATTAGGTGCAGAATTAACGTTGATTTTATTAAAAACCCGCGTAACTGCGGGTTTTTTTGTACATTCAGCGCAGATAAAGCAACAAGCTATCTAATGCTATTCATAAAAATCTTCGAGTCTTTTACCCGTTCTCACTGACTCGTAAATTGCGGTCTTCATTAAAAACATTAAATACATGATGCGTATGCGTTCCTCGCGTGATAAGCCAGCAAAGAGCATTGCATTATTTGCAATCATTAACTCATTCACTGTTGACAAATCCTCTTCGGGCATGTTGGCTAAAAAAGTCGAAGACCAATCATCCAGTTTAGACAACGAAAGCGCCTCTAAATACATTGTGGATTCAACAGGATTTTTGTACACAGTCATCGAATTATCAATATTATAGTTAAATTTCATATTATTCCGCTAATAGAGAACAAAAGTGATGATGTTGGTTTTAGAATTTTAATGCAAGTTGCAATGATGGTGCTAATTCTATGACAAAACGCCGCTTGTCCGAACGGCAGCTGGAACGCATTCGCGCTATTCAAGAACGGCGACGCTCACGCGTGGAAACACGGCCAGACACCATTCCCGCAGACACTGAATTGATTGGTGAACCGGAAACTGGACGAGTGATGGTGCGTTATGGTGCAAATCTCGCAGTGGAAGATATGGCTGGACAGTTGGTGCACTGTTTGGTGCGGCGCAACATTGGGCAGCCAGTGTGCGGAGATTGTGTCGTTTGGCAACGCATTGCCGATGCTCAGGGGGTCGTGACGGCGCTGCTGCCGCGTTCCACCGTGTTAAGTCGTCCTGATTTTAACAATCAACCCAAGGCACTTGCGGTCAATTTATCACAGCTCATTGTGCTGATTGCACCAGAACCGGAACCGAGCAGCTATCTCATTGATCAATATCTGGTTGCTGCGGAATTGATCGGTGTCGAAGCCATTTTAGTCGGCAACAAAATGGATTTGCTCAATCCGCCCGCTCGCGCCGCATTTGAACGCAGATTTGCGCATTATTCGGCAATTGGTTATCGCACTTTTTGGACAACGCTCCATGATCTCAGCACGCTCGCAGCACTGATTGCGGCGCTTGCCAACCACACCAGCGTGTTGGTCGGTCAATCCGGCGTCGGCAAATCATCATTGGTCAAAATTCTGCTGCCGGATTTAGCGATTCAAATCGGGCAGTTATCAACAGCAACCGGCTTGGGTCGCCACACTACTTCCGCCACCACCTGTTACCGACTGCCCGATAACGGACGTTTAATTGATTCGCCCGGCGTGCGCAGTTTCCGACTCGGTGCGATCAGCCGTGACGAATTACAGCAGGGTTTCCGCGAGTTTCAACCGTATCTTGGGCGCTGCCGTTTTGCCGATTGTCATCACGACCACGAACCGGATTGTGCGATTCGTGACGCCGTGACCGCCGGAGTGATTGCGCCAGAACGTTTGACCAATTTTCAGCATTTACGCACTGCGCATTTGCCGCGCAGTCACAGCGACGCCACCCAGTAAAATCGCTAAAATGCGCCACTTTGTATTGCCAGAGAATAAAACAATGTTTGAATCGACCATGCACATTAGCGCCCAAGACCCAGAAATTTGGGCTGCTATTCAGAATGAAGAACGCCGCCAAGAAGAACACATCGAATTAATTGCCTCTGAGAATTACGCCAGCCCGTGCGTAATGCAGGCACAAGGCAGCGTATTGACCAATAAATACGCCGAGGGTTATCCCAGCAAACGCTATTACGGCGGCTGCGAATACGTCGATGTCGCCGAGCAATTGGCCATTGATCGCGCTAAACAACTCTTCAATGCCGATTACGCCAATGTGCAACCGCATTCCGGTTCGCAAGCTAATACCGCAGTGTTTATGGCGCTGTGCAATGCAGGTGATACTGTTTTAGGAATGAGTTTGGCGCATGGCGGTCATCTCACACACGGCGCCAAACCGAACTTTTCTGGCAAACTTTATAACGCAGTGCAATACGGTTTAAATCCAGAAACTGGTGAAATTGATTATGACGAAGTAGCGCGATTGGCGCATGAACATCGTCCGCGCATGGTCATTGCTGGCTTTTCCGCGTATTCGCGTATTGTCGATTGGCAACGATTCCGTGATATCGCGGATAGTGTCGGCGCGTATTTATTGGTTGATATGGCGCATGTTGCTGGATTGGTTGCTGCTGGCGTGTATCCCAGCCCAATACAAATTGCGGATGTGACTACGACGACCACGCATAAAACCCTGCGTGGACCACGCGGTGGACTTATTCTGGCAAAAGCCAATCCTGAGATTGAAAAGAAACTGAATTCAGTGGTATTTCCTGGTATTCAAGGCGGACCGTTAATGCACGTCATCGCCGCCAAAGCGATTGCATTCAAAGAGGCATTAGAACCGAGTTTTCGCGTGTATCAAGCGCAGGTGGTGAGTAATGCGCGGATCATGGCAGAAGTCTTTATTGCGCGTGGTTATGATGTGGTTTCTGGCGGCACGGATGACCATTTGTTTTTGGTAAGTTTTATTCAACAGGGTTTGACCGGTAAAGATGTAGATGCGTGGCTCGGCGCAGCGAATATCACGGTGAATAAAAACGCGGTTCCCAATGATCCGCAATCGCCATTTGTCACCAGCGGCATTCGTATTGGTACTCCAGCAATGACCACTCGCGGTTTTGGCAGCGATGAAGCGCAGGAGTTGGCGGGTTGGATGTGTGATTTAATTGATGCGCGGGGCAATGAAGCAGTAATTGCAACCGTAAAAGCGCAGGTGCTGGCGCTGTGCCAACGGTTTCCGGTATACCAACGTTAAGCGTGAAATGTGATGCAGTTGAAACCACCAGTGAGCACTTGGATTGAATAACAATAAACTACTTCTCTATTCAATTGCGTCACGCTTAAACTCTAAAAAAGAGGCGACGGATCGCCCTAAAATTCTGATGGTGCGGGTTTTAATGTGCTGAAAAAAACCGCCAGCGCCGGTGAAGATTTGCGGCGGCTGGCTCAACGCTTAGAAGAACATGTCGAGCAGTTCGACTGCTGACTGGATGCCCATCATGCGCTGCCCTTTTTGCAATGAACAGGAAACCAAAGTCATTGATTCGCGCTTATCCAGCGAGGGCGATCAAGTGCGGCGGCGGCGGCAGTGCGTAGGCTGTAAAGAACGCTTTACCACTTATGAAGTTGCGGAATTGAGTGTGCCGCGTATCGTTAAACGCGACGGCAGCCGCGTTCCGTTTGATGATCGCAAATTGCGGTCGGGAATGATGCGGGCATTGGAAAAACGCCCAATCAGCACTGAGCGCGTAGATCAGGCGCTGGCGCATATTCAACGGCGTTTAATGTCCAGCGGCGAATGCGAAGTGTCATCAGCGCGGCTGGGTGAATTGGCAATGGACGAATTGCGTCAAATTGATCAAGTCGCGTATTTGCGCTTTGCTTCGGTCTATCGCAAGTTTTCCGATGTCAACGCATTTTGTGAAGAAATCGAGCGGTTGGAACATCAACCTGCGCCAGACATCAACCGCTTGCAGTTGGAATTATTGTTCGATATAGAATAGGAATGACGCCGCAGCATTCCTCACTGCTATTGCTTTCAATGCAATAATGCACTGATGGTTAATAGCAATTCATTTCACTCAACCACCACGGAGGAAGCGAGTTTGGCAGTTGCATCATGCGCTGCCTTCCCATTGATAATAATGGTTTTCTCGCACAACACCCATGACCAGTTCCTATCTGCTGTCCCCGCTGGTTTTTTTATTACAAACCCTCTTTGGGTTGTATACCGCTGTAGTCGCCATTCGCTTTCTGCTGCAATGGGCGCGAGCGGATTTTTATAATCCGATTTCGCAATTTATAGTGCGCGTGACGACGCCAGCACTGCGTCCATTGCGCCAATATATTCCCGGTTATGGCGGACTTGATCTCGCCGCATTGGTATTGATTTGGTTATTAACGACAGTGGAACTGGCATTGCTGGCGCTATTGCTCGGTAGCCCGCACTCAATTCTCGGCGCAGTTGGCTGGGCCATTCCAAGCATGGCGGAGTTATTTATTAACTTGATGTTATTTGCTGTATTGGCGCGGGCGCTATTGAGTTGGGTCAATCCCGATCCGCGTAATCCGATGATCGGCTTGCTCACGCGCTTAACCGATCCAGTGATGCTGCCAGCCCAGCGGCAAATTCAGCCGATTGGCGGCGTTGATCTTTCACCGCTGGTCGTCATTATTGGCTTGACGTTGCTCAATATGTTGCTGATTCCACCGCTAAAATGGCTGGTCGGCAGCCCGTTTTAACGGATCGCGCTGATGTCGTGGTATCGCTGGCACGGTGAAGATTTGGAGCTGGCGCTGCGGGTGCAAACCCGAGCGCCGCGTGATGACTTTGTGGGCGTTGATCCGAGCGGTGATTATTATCGAGTGCGCATCCAATCGCCGCCGGTTGATGGCAAAGGAAATCAATCACTTAAACGCTTTATTGCGGAGGAATTTGGCGTTGCACCTTCGCACATTACATTGCTCAGTGGCGAACATGCCCGCTATAAACGCTTGCGAATTCAACGTCCTAGGCTGTTACCAATTGCGGTGGTGCGTCCTGCTGCGACGGATTAAATTTAATGCGTTGATTTGTGTCGCAGTTCCCATTTTTTTAAACTAGATCATCTAAGCTGAAATAGCAGCTTGAATGCGATTTGCGTGATTCACGGCAATATCACACCCACGGAGCTACTGAATGTTCATGTGCCGTATTTATCCGCTCGGTATCAATCGCCATTCGCACCGTTTTATTCTGCGGCAGCGTATGACGGGAACCACGCTGCTTGAATTAATGATTACCCTCTCAATTGCCGCTATTTTAATGTCAATTGCCGTGCCGAGCTTTCAGAGCTTTACCCGCACCAATCGCATCGCTGCGATCACCAATCAACTCAGCAGTGCACTGCAACATGCGCGTTCGGAAGCAATGACACGCGGTAAAACAGTTACAGTGTGTAAATCTGATGACATTACTGACAGCACACCAACCTGTAATACTGGCGCGAATTGGCAAGATGGCTGGGTTGTTTTCGTTGATAACGATGGTGATGGCACTTTTGATGCTGGCGATACTCCATTGCGCGTTGGACAGTCAACGAATAGCGGTGTGGTAATTGGCGGAGGCACTAATTTTGCGAACTTTGTGCGATTCACACCGAATGGTCAAAGTTTAGGTGCAAGTACCCAACGGGGTACTATTTCTATCTGTATTGCACCGGCTGAACGCAATATAATTTTTAATGCAATTGGTCGTTTGCGTATTACTACAGGAACTTGTCCATGATCGCGCATCGACACTATCAACAGGGTTTTACATTACTTGAAGTGATGATTTCTGCGCTGGTGCTTTCTGTGGGTTTATTAGGTTTGGCGGGATTGCAAGGCGTTTCACTCAAAATGAGTCAGGGGTCTTATTTGCGCGTTCAGGCAGTGAATCTCGCGTATGAAATCACTGATGCGATGCGGGCAAATACACCGAATGCTGCAAGCTATAATGGAACTTTTGCGGCAATTACTGGCAATCAAACATTTGCAACAGCATATTCATCCGGTACTACCAGTACTACTATTGCGACTGCTGACCTTACTGCATGGCGCAATCATCTTGCTTATTTACCAAGTGGCACCGCTACTATTTCGGTAACAGGCGGCACGATGGTGACAATAACAATTACTTGGGATGAAAGCCGCTTAGAAGGAACTGGCAGCAGTCAATCATTTCTATTTACAACGGAATTATGAGGCTTTCAATGTATCTCGCATCCGTTTATACGCAGTCATCATCGCAACGCGGTTTTACACTCGTTGAATTGATGATTTCCATGACCATTGGTCTTTTTCTTTCTGCGGGAATGGTAGCGCTGTTAATTGGCAACAAGCAAAGCTACCGCGATAGCGAAAATGTGGCGCGAGTGCAAGAAACTGGACGCTTCGCAGTTGAATATCTAGCGAAAAATGTTCGGCAATCGGGGTTACAAAACTTCGCAGGGATTCCACCTGCAAATTGGCCACCAACGAATTATATTCAGGGTTGGCCTGGAGCAACTTCAGCACCATCAGGAGCAATTTTGACAGTAGGTGTCTCTGGTTATGTTAAAAACACCGATCTCTTTAGAATTACTTATTATGATACCAACCTGAGTTCAGTTGTCACTTATACTTATTACGTTTCCAATACCAGCGGATTACCAGGACTGCGAGAACAAAAAACCGTTGTGAATACAACCACCACAACCAACGAAGAGTTATTAGAAAGCGTTTACGATATGCAGTTGCGCTATGGTGTTGATACAACAGGTGACGACCAAATTGATAACTATTTTAACACCGCTCCAGATTGGAATCGGGTGCTTGCGGTAAAAATTGATTTATTAGTTGGTAGCAGTGAAGATAATTTAGTGGATGCTGCAATGTCGCTGCCTTTTGAAAAAAACGATGGCACTTTTTTTACTGCCACTAACCGCCGTATCTATCAAATGTTTAGTACCACTGTTGCCTTGCGCAATCGCATGAAATGAGGAAGCTGGCAATGTTGAGTCAATTACTGAACCGCAAACGTCAAAGTGGCATGGTTTTAGTCACCGGACTTATTTTTCTGTTATTGATGACAGTTCTTGGCATGACTTCTGTACAAACAACCACACTTAATGAACGCATGGCGAGCAATTTGAATGATCGTAATGTTGCATTTCAAGCAGCAGAAGTGGCATTACGTAGAGCTGAAAATCAAATTGTGAATGCTGAAGATTTACCAACAACAATTACTGAGGGTGAAGACTTAAAAGAACCTAGTTCAGATGATGATGACGGTTGGACAGATGAAATATCCGTTGATTCTGAAACAATTTCTAATGTTATTGCGCAGCCAGTTTATGTTACTCAGCTTTTATGTCGCGCTGTTCCTACTCTTAGTTTGATCCCCAATGCTCCCAAGTTAACTCTTTGTAATCCTTGTGATCTCTGTTTAGATGCAACTGGTGCTCCTGCTGATACTGTTCTTGCAATTTATCGGGTGATAGCACGAGGACAGGGTGCTGTTACAACTTCGGTCGTAGTTTTAGAAACAACTGTCGCACGAATAGAAGATTAATAGCTATTTCTACCGGAGATTCGTCATGCGTGATTACAGCAAACATCTTCTTCAATACCGATCTGGATTTGCATTTTTGATTGGTATCGTTCTTTCGTTTCCGGTCGCATTCGTTAACGCTGAAGACCTTGCGCAATACCCATTATTTGCGAGTGGTGGCGATGTCGCTGCGCCACCGTTGACCATGCTGATTATGGGCAAGGATCACACGCTTTATTATGAAGCCTATAACGATGCGTCTGATTTAAGCGGTGATGGAGTGCTCGATGTTGGCTATAAACCAAATATGGTTGATACCAATGGTGATGCTGTCGATTATTTTGGTTATTTTGATTCGCATCTTTGTTATGACTATAGTGCTGATCTTTTTACTCCAGTTTCTACGACAACAACTAAAAAATGTCCCGGACATTGGAGTGGCGATTTTCTTAACTACATTACAACAACTCGGATTGATGCGCTGCGCAAAGTGCTTTATGGCGGACGGAGGTTTACTGATATTGCTTATAACCCTGATAGCCCTACCACAGCTACAACAGTTCTTGAACGTTCTTATATTCCACAAGATGCCCATAGCTGGGGCAAGGAATACTTAAGTTCTGCACATGATGGTTATCTCATTTCTGACTATACGCCGTTGTCACAACCATCAGCGGGAACTCGTCATCTGTTTGCTAATACGACACTTGCTAATGAAGCTAGTAAAAAACCACTAATGCGGGTGTTGACGAATTCTAATTATCGAATTTGGAACTGGGTGGCAATTGAAAGACCTGTTGCTGGAACAAATTGTTCTGGTGGTGCATGTGAAAGTACGGCAACAGTCAATAATACTCGACCAGCAGATCACGATGCTTTTAATGCGCTTATTGAGCTCTTAGCAAATTCAAATAACTTTATGGGGAGCAATGCTCCACCCACACCTTCAACTCCTAATTTTACGCTGAATGGCAGAATTGATTGTAGTAGCAGTTGCAACCCTTATGGCAGCGATGATAATTACATCACTATATTTAAGGGAAGTATTAATATCGTTACAGCTGGTAATTATGAATTTTCAATCAATGGTGATGATGCAACTGAAGTAATCATTGATGGAAGCGTAGTTTTTGGTAGATATACATGGAATGTATGTACCGCTAAAGACGATAACTGTAAAGGTAGTGTTGACCTTACAGCCGGATCACATCAAATTGAGTTTCGACACGAAGAAGGTGGTGGTGGAGATAAATATATCTTGTATTGGAAGGGAGCTGATAGCAGTGATATCTGGGCAGTTGTTCCAACTGCAAAATATTCTGATTTAGTTGTTTCAACTTACAGTAGAAATGTTCCGGCTTCGGATATGGAAGATTACACTGTCCGCGTTCAGGTTTGTAAAGACGGTCTTTTAGACTCTAATTGCAAACCCTATACCAATACGGCTCCAAATCCAGATGTCGTGACTTATAAACCAGATGGGTTGTTACAGGAATATGGTAAAGATGACAAAATGCTGTTTGGTTTAATTTCTGGATCATTCAAGCACTCAACCAACATGAGCGGCGGTGTTTTACGCAAAAATATTGAAAGTTTTATGAATGAAATAAATCCAAGTCTTGGCGAAGTTGATCTATCAACTGGTGTATTTACAGGTTTGCTTGGTATTGTAAAAACTTTGGATTTATTTCGGATCGTCGATTTCAATAGCGGTACAGGCTATTCTTATAGTGGCGGTTGGTTGACAACCAGCCCGATGGTGAGTTCAAGTAGTAAATTCCCAGATTGGGGTAATCCGATTGCGGAAATGATGTATGAAAGTTTGCGTTATTTTTCTGGTAAAACCACTGCGACATCAGTATTCATGCCAACGCTGACAAGCGGTAAAGAGCATATTACTTTACGCGATCCTGCGGATTCGGCGATGGATTTACCCGCACCAGCTTGGGTTGATCCTTACACCGATAATTCTTCGCTCTATTGTTCACCGGGCGCTCAATTAGTGATTAGCGATGTCAATCCATCATTTGATACCGATCAGGTTCCCGGTACAGTGTTTGGAAGTTTTAGCGGTGACATCAGCGGATTAAATGTAACGACCGAAGCAAATGCGATTTGGAGCGCCGAATATGGTGGCTCAAGTGCGCATTTTATTGGTGAAGTCAACGGTAGCTCTGATTTTCTTGGTGCGCCAACGGCAAAGACCGTTAGTGGATTAGGCAATATCCGAGGATTATCACCTTCTGAACCAACCAAACAGGGCGGCTATTATTCCGCTGGCATTGCACGCTATGCGTTTGAGAATGACTCGGACTGATTTAGAGATAAACAAGACATCAATACATTTTCTGTCGCTTTGGCGTCACCATTGCCGAAGATTGTCATTCCGGTAGGTACTAAAAAAGTAACGCTAGTACCCTTTGCGAAATCGGTTGGTGGCTATAGTATCAATATAGCGCAGGGGCAATTTCAACCAACAAACACCATTGTTGATTTCTTTATTGAAGAATTTGCTAACACTGATCCAAATGGCTCAGACGAAAATGACAGCATTAATGGTGGACGTCCATCAATTAAGTTTCGTATTAACTACGAGGACGTGGAACAGGGCGCAGATCACGATATGGATGCCATTGTTCTATATGATTTGAAAGTTAATGCAGATAATACCCTGACTGTAGCACTGGATTCGAGCTATGCCGCTGGAAGCATTATGCAGCATCTGGGCTATGTCATTTCTGGAACCACTCACGATGGCGTTTATTTAGAAGTACGTGATAAAGATACGAGCGTTGGTGATGATCCAGATTATTTTCTTGATACGCCAGCCGGTGTGTCATCAGGAGGTTGTGCGATCGGATCACCACCTTCTGATTGCGGAATATCAGGAACTGATACTCCATTGCCATTGACTGCAACACGTACCTTCACGGCCAGCTCTGCAACTGATGCTGCAACGGTATTAGAAAACCCATTATGGTATGCGGCAAAATATGGCTCTGAAGGTAATGAAGGATTGGCTAAAGGTGAAGCATCACCTAATTACTTCTTAGTGACGAATGCCGGAAAATTGCAAGATCAACTCGAAGAAGCCTTTACCAGAATCTTAAATCTAAGCAAAGCAACTGCGGCATCGGCAGCCGCCAGTTCCACCCGCACCAAAGATGACACACTCATCTATCAGGCAAAGTTTGATCCAAGTGACTGGAGTGGTGAATTAAAAGCCTTTCAGTTGTTCGATAACGTTGATAGTCAACGCTGAATGGGATTCGGCAACTATACCTGACTGGAATGATCGTAGTATTACACTTGGAATGGAACGCCAGATGATGATTCTGACCCAGCAGGAATTGCATTCACTTGGGCAACACTCAATAACGCTCAAAAAGCCTATTTATCTAACGATGAAACTATATTTAATTGGTTGCGAGGCGATCAGAGCAAAGAACGAAAGATGACGGAATCACTGGTTTTCGTGAGCGCACTAAATTTTGGGTGACATTGTTCATTCCGATCCGCTTTATGTCGGCAAGCCGCAAAATGTCGGTTATAAATACTTACCAACAGGAGCACTTGGTAAAGATACATATACGACATTTCTTACCTCCAATGCGACCCGCACATCAATGATTTATGTTGGCGCTAATGACGGCATGTTACATGCTTTCGATGCGCTAACAGGTGAAGAAAAATTCGCTTATGTGCCAAATGCCCTGTTGGGTAAATTAAAAGACTTGACCAGTCCAACTTATAAAAGCCTCACTAGCACCGCGATTTTGTAGACGGCTCGCCCAATGTTGCTGATGCCTATGTCAATGATGCTTGGCGCTCTATTCTAATTGGAACATTAGGTGATGGCGGAAAAGCGGTATTTGCATTAGATGTCACAAACCCGGATACGTTCACAACTGAAAATGTGCTATGGGAATTCAGTGATGCTAATCTTGGTTATATGGTCGGTCAAATGAACACTTCGCCAATTGCTGCTGGAGTACATTCGCCCGTCATTGGTCGGTTACAAAATGGTCAATGGGCGGCGGTATTCGGTAATGGCTACGACAGCGGTACAGGTGCTTGGCTTTATATTGTTAACTTAGATGATGGTAGTTTAATTAAAAAGATTCAAGTTTCAACCGATGTCACCAATGGCTTGTCTGCTGCAACGTTAATTCGTGATACCAACCAAACTATTGCTGGAGCCTATGCTGGTGATCTCAAAGGCAACCTATGGAAATTCGATTTGACAGGTACTTCTTCTGCTTGGGGTGTTGCATACAGCGGAGTTCCGCTATTTCAAGCAGTCGATGCGGATGATGTGCGGCAACCAATCACTGGACCGCTAGAAATTGGCACACATCCATTAGGCGGTTATTTAGTGTATTTTGGCACTGGTCAATACATGCGCGGTAATGATGTTCTTAGTCGCACTGCAAAGTGTTTACGGCATTTGGGATAATGCTGTATTGGAAAAAGACCCTAATAATTCGCTTCAATTTGTTTGGGATGGTGGCTCTGTCGTCACGAATCGAAGTTCATTACTTGAGCAGGAAATCCTTTTTGAACTTGGTTTACCTGATGACCCAGAAGATTACACTTGGCGAGTTATTTCACAAAACCCAATGGATTGGGAAGCGTCGCCGATAAAGCGTGGTTGGTTTCTCGATCTTATTTCACCAGAGAATGGCGAAGAAGGTGAACGCGTAGTCACTCGTCCGCAATTTTATCGGGTGCTGGACAGGTATTGTTTACCAGTATTATTCCAATCGAATCAGACGATCCCTGTACAGTTGGCGGTGGCAAGAGTTGGGTATTTGCGATTGATCTGTTCACTGGCGGTAGCTCTACTGGTAAAACTTTTGATATTAACGGTGATGGTGAATTCAACACTGAAGATATGCTAATCATACGCGATGGAGTTGTAGGAACAATTCGCATTATCGATGGTGTTGAAAAAATAGTTACAACAAGTTTAGGTGGCTCTGAAACTGTAGAAGATTACGTTGCAGAAGAAGGAGATATAAAGCTGCCAGCGAGTGGCGTACAACTAAATCAAATTGTCGATTCACCGCGTGTTTTGCGTGATGGCACTACTAATGATTATGTATCGGTAATATCGGGATCAGATGGAGGCGATCTCAAACCATTACCGCTAATCGATGGCGGTTTGTTTGACCTTTTGACTGGCCGTCTGAACTGGCAGCAACTCCGCTAATCCCAATTTAACCCAGCAAAAAAGTCCGCCACTGTGCGGACTTTTTTATTGAACTCAATCCTTCAATAACGTGCGAATCCCGTGACGCGCACTTTCACCCACATCGCAAAATTCAATCCCAAGACACCATTCATGCTCTGCCGCAGCCGGTGAAATCCAAATCACCGATCCAATCACCTGAATTCCGGTCGGATGATTGAAAGCCTGCATTTCTACTAATACTGTTGATTTCAATGGCAACGCTCGCTCGCTTTGTACCTGCAAGCCACTTTCGCTCAAATCTTGTGCCCGAACCTGCTGTAGACCGAGCACCGGATGAAATGGAATCAACGGCAGAATTTGCACCTGTCCTTGCCACGCCACGCGCTCAGAACTGCGCCGTTCATCTATTTTTCGATTCAGCATCATCGCCATCGCCTCCAAATACCGCTACATCCCGAAATAAACACGGCGGCGACGCATGACCGACATACACCGCTTGATTGGGTTCGCCCTTGCCGCAATTGGTCACGCCGCGAATTTCCAGCGTTTCTGGGCCGCCTACGCCGTCGAGACTGCGCCAAAAATTGGCGGAAATGCCGCGATAACCGGGATTGCGCACCAAATCGGTGAGTTCGCCATTTTTAATTAACCGTCCGAATTCACAGCCGAATTGAAATTTATTCCGGCTGTCATCAATCGACCACGAGCGATTGGTATCCATCAGCACCCCGCGTTCCACTCGCGCCACCAAATCGTTCAAGCTGCCTTCGCCCGGCTCCAAATTGATATTGCCCATGCGATCAATCGGCGGACGATTCCAACTGCTGGCGCGAGTACAGGCAGTGCCCGGCAACCCGGCGCGAGACTGTGACAGTGCACCGCCGAGTGGACGTTCTAAAATCCCGCGTCGAATCAAATACTCACGCTGCGCCGGAGTGCCCACATCGTCAGCAACCATCGACATCAGCTCGCCGGGCAGCGTGGGATCAAAGGTGACATCCAGCAATTCAGAACCGTAGCGATACGCCCAAACATGCCGGGCGTGACAAAACTGGTGCCCGCATAATTGCGCTCGTCGCCGAGAATTCGATCTAATTCAAGCGGATGACCGATGCTTTCGTGAATCTGTAGCACCATTTGGCTGGGCAGCAAAATCAGATCGCGGATGTCATTGGGACATTCCGGCGCATCAGCAGCGCCAGCGCCTCCGCTGCCACACGCGGCGCATCGTCCAACAACCGCGCTGCCGTGACCCGCTCCCAGCCACCCTGCTGCGGCCAATCTGCGCCGCCACCGTGACGGCGCTGCGTTTGATTTCCAGCATTGGCAACCGCCAGCAATCCCTGATGTACCGATTCAAATACCTGCGAAATGCGCCCGCCGTCGCTGGTGACTAGCAACTGCGCCGTTCGATGCCGCGTCAACCATGCCGAACAATCGACGATGCGTTCGTCAATTGCAAAGCGCGATTGGCGTCTTGCAGCAGCGCCAGTTTGTCGGTCACGGTCAGCGCATTCCACGATTCGCGCACTGGCGAATGGTAATCAGCGCGGGTATTAGAACGCGGATACAGGCTGGCATCGAATAAGCCGAGGCGAGCATGTGCCTGCGCCCATTCCGTCGCTCGCGCACTCGCTGCGGCCAGCCCCGCGAGACTCAAATCATTGGTTGCTGCGTAACCAATGCCACCGTTTTTCACGATGGTCATCATTGCGCCGAGTGAAGAATTAAGCGTGCTGGGTTCGACGACGCCTTGCCGCACTTCTAAATGATCAGAGTCCTCTTCGACCAAGCGCAGCGTCCAGTAATCGCAGGCGGGAGCTTGCGTGAGGAAGCGATCAGCGAGTTCAAATAATTGTTCCATAAAGAAAGATGAGCGCGTCGCATAAAAAGTTGATTGAAATTAGACCACATTTCAGCGGTTGCGGTTTCACCGTTGCATCAAGCCTGTAGCGTGGTCAGCGAGAAATTTAGCGATTTTCAGTTGTCAGTTGACCGGCGACAAAATGCCAGACAAAAAAACATTACAGAATAATACGAACAAAAATGGTCGCCCTTGTAATTCGTCAACGATCCAGTTAAAAACCGCGTACATTTTGATGCAAATAATCTAAATCAAATGGCAGACCAGCGTGATCACGCTGCCACTGTCAATACCAAAGGAAAGATGTGTCGTGAGCCAATTTCAAGTGATCTCGCTAGAGTCCATGCGCATCGCGTGTCGCAATTGCAGTCTGGTCAACCTGTGTTTACCGATGGGATTAACACCAGATGACGTTGAACGTCTGGACGGTCTCATCAAACACAATCACCCGCTGCATCGCGGGGATTATTTATTTCGGCGTGGCGATCACTTTCGGTCGCTGTACATCGTCAAAACTGGCGCAGTAAAAACCTTTGCTCCCAGCCCCGAAGGTGGCGAGCAAGTGCTGGGCTTTCATTTACCCGGCGAGATCATTGGTCTCGATGCGATTGCTCGCGCCTGTCACATCAGTTCCGCTAAGGTCTTGGAAACCTCAGCGATTTGTGAAATTTCGTTTGCGAAACTCGAAACGCTCACCGCGATTACCGCCAGCCTGCAACATCAGATGTATCGGCTATTGAGTCAGGAAATCGGTCAAAACACCGAGATGCTGCTGCTGCTCGGCAGGAAAAATGCCGAGGCGCGACTGGCCAGCTTTTTATTGAACTTGTCGCAGCGGTTACGACGGCGCGGACTCTCGCCCTCGGATTTTTATCTCAGCATGTCGCGGCATGAAATCGGCAGTTATCTCGGCTTGGCGGTGGAAACCGTCAGTCGCGTTCTCACGCGCTTTCAGGACGACAACATGATCCGCGTTGATCGTAAACACATTGAATTGCTGAACTTTTCAGCATTGATGGCGTTGTGCGATGGCGGCGGTCAACATCGCCAACAGCAGCGTACTTAACATGAATGGATTCTGGATCACGTTGCTGGCGCTGGGACGACGAGCCTAATCATTAAAATTTGGGCGATGCGCCGCCGTGCTAAACGCGCTGCGTATATTCGCAGCTATGCTTTTCCACCCGGATTACTCGACCGTTTTGCAGCGCACTATCCGCAATTAAATGCCAGAGAACGACATTTGGTTGCTCGCGCTTTGCGGCAATTCTTTATTGCTTATCTCAATAGCGGGCGGCAATTCGTTTCTATGCCTTCGCAAGTCGCCGATGCACTCTGGCATGAATTCATTTTATACACGCGCCATTACCAAGCCTTTTGTCGGCGAGCATTTGGACGCTTTTTACATCACACGCCAGCGGTGGTTCTCAGCGCCAATCGCCAAAATAATGCCGGATTACGCCGCGTGTGGTGGCAATGCTGCCGTGATGAAAAATTGAATCCACGCAGCAGTGAACGTTTACCATTGCTGTTCGCACTGGATGAAAAACTCGGCATCGAAAACGGTTTTTATTACGCGCTAGATTGCATTGGTTTACAATCAAATAATGGCGTTAACGTGCATTGCGTGGGTGATTTTACGAGCACTGATTTCGATGGTTCACTTGATGGGCTGGGTGATTTCTTTGGCGGCGATGGTGATAGCGATGGTGGTGATGGATGCGGCGGTGGTTGCGGGGGCGATTGAATAATAGAAAAATTGGCAGCAGGCAGTAGGAAAATCGGTGATCACTGACAACGCAATTCAGGAGCAGAATAGAAATGAATTATATCTTGGTGTTGTATTACAGCCGTCATGGAGCGACGGCAGAAATGGCGAAACACATTGCGCGAGGCGTGGAAGCTGGCGGTTTAGAAGCGCGGCTGCGCACCGTGCCCGCAGTGTCTGCCCTGTGTGAAGCGACCGAGGACAGCATTCCGGCGAGCGGTGCGCCCTACGCCGATCACGAGGATGTGCGCCACTGCGCGGGGCTGGCGCTCGGCAGTCCGACACGCTTTGGCAATATGGCTGCGCCGATGAAGTATTTTCTCGATGGCACCAGCGGTTTATGGCTGGCTGGCGCGTTGGCGGGAAAACCAGCGGGTGTGTTTACGTCAACGTCCAGTTTGCACGGCGGTCAGGAATCAACGCTGTTAAGCATGATGTTGCCGCTGCTGCATCACGGCATGTTCATCATGGGTTTGCCGTACAGCGAACCGGCGTTGCTGCACACCACCAGCGGCGGCACTCCTTACGGTCCATCGCATGTCGCCGGTGCGGATAATCAATTGCCGATCAGCGATGACGAACGCCAACTCTGTCATGCGCTCGGTCAGCGGCTCGCTACTGCGGCGATTCGACTCACTGCCGAACGCAGTTAATCGGCTTTCAAACCTCGGCGCATCGCTTTGCGTGTCCAAATCCACACGTATTGCGCACCGCTGATAATCACCGTGATAAAACACGCCCACGTTAATCCCGATAACAATGCTGCTGGCAACGGCAGCGGCGCAGCATTGGTAATCACCGCCACGACCAGCAAAATTTGCAATAACGTATTGAGTTTGCTCACCGGAATGGGCGCTGCTTCCACTGCTTCCACTTGATAGTTATAAAGCACTGCGCCGCTTACAATCACCAAATCTCGAAACACCACCGCCAATACCAACCAAATCGGAATTAACTCGCGTGCACCCAGCACCAGAAAACAGCACACTAATAGCGTTTTATCCGCGAGTGGATCGAGAATACCGCCGAGCCGACTTTGCCAGCCATAATGCTTGGCCAAGAAGCCATCCAGTCCATCTGACGCGCCAGCAACGGCAAATAACACCAGCGCCCAGCCGAATTGATCTTCAAACAGCAGATAGACCACCGGAATCACGGCAATCAACCGCATCATGCTAATAATGTTAGGTAAATCTTTGAGCTTCACAATACGACCTAAATGAAATGTGCTGTTCTAAAGTTAAGATGCTAGCTGGGTGATTCACAGCTGTCCAAGCGTCTCGGTATACAATCGGCCATTCGCCACTTCATTCGGAACTAATCATCGCCGTCATGCCAGATTCTCGTCCTCTTTCTCTCAATTATCGTGATGCCGGTGTTGACATCGACGCCGGAGCACGTTTAGTCGAACGCATTAAACCACTCGCGGCTGCCACCATGCGCCCCGGCGTTCTCACTGGACTCGGTGGTTTTGGCGCACTGTTTGAATTACCACTGGCGAATTATCGCCAACCGGTGCTGGTGTCAGGCACCGACGGCGTGGGAACCAAACTGAAGCTGGCGCTGGAACTGGGACGACACGACAGCATCGGCATTGATCTGGTCGCCATGTGCGCCAACGATATTTTGGTTAGTGGCGCCGAACCGCTGTTTTTCCTCGATTATTACGCCACTGGGCAATTGGATGTCGAAGTCGCAGCGGCAGTCATCAGCGGCATCGCGCAGGGCTGCACATTAGCGGGCTGCGCCTTGACCGGCGGCGAAACAGCGGAAATGCCCGGCATGTATCACGCAGGCGAATACGATCTCGCTGGCTTTTGCGTCGGCATTGCGGAAAAAGCAGATTTGATCGTGCCGGAGCGCGTCACCGTCGGCGATGTGCTGATTGGGCTGGCATCTTCTGGGGCGCATTCCAACGGTTATTCCTTGATTCGCAAAGTGATTGCCGTCAGCGGCGCAGATTTAGCCGAGCCGTTTGATGGCGCGACGCTCGGCGAACGGCTGCTCGCGCCGACGCGGATTTACGTCCGCTCGGTGCTGCCATTAACCCGCAGTCTCAAAATACACGCGCTGGCGCACATCACCGGCGGCGGCTTGACCGAAAACCTGCCGCGAGTGTTGCCGCCGGGCACACGAGCGCAGCTTGATCTCACTGCGTGGTCACGTCCGGCAGTGTTTGATTGGTTGCAAATGCAGGGCGGCATTACCGCGATGGAAATGTTGCGCACCTTCAATTGCGGCATCGGCATGATCGTCTGCGTGGCCGCAGAAGATGCCGATACCGCGCTGGCGCAGTTGCAGGCAGCCGGCGAAACGGCATGGCGCATCGGGCATATCGAAGCAGAAGCGCCGAATGTTGCGCCAAGCGTGGTGTATTGCGACGGAGCTGCGCATGGCTAAATTGCGCGTGGTGGTGCTGATTTCCGGCAGCGGCAGCAATTTGCAGGCATTGCTTGACGCGCAGATTGCGCACCTCGAAATCGTGGCCGTCATCAGCAACGAGCCAAAGGCTTTTGGTTTGGAGCGGGCGCAGCAGGCGAACATTGCCAGCGCAGTGCTGAATCATCGGAATTATGCCGACCGCGCCAGCTATGATGCTGATTTACAACAGTTGATTGATCAATACGCGCCGGATTTGGTCGTGCTGGCTGGGTTTATGCGGATTCTGACTGCGACCTTGGTTGAGCATTACCGAGGTCGAATGCTCAATATCCATCCGTCATTGCTGCCGAAATTTCAAGGATTACACACCCACGAGCGGGCGCTGGCCGCCAGAGAAACAGAGCACGGCGCGAGTGTGCATTTTGTGACTGCCGAACTCGACGGCGGGCCGGTGATTGCGCAGGTGCGCGTGCCGGTGCTGCCGAATGATGATGCAGAAACGTTGGGCGCACGGGTGCTGGCGCAGGAACACCGGCTTTATCCGACGACGGTGCGCTGGTTTGCCGAAAAGCGGCTGGCGCTGGGCGCGGATGGACGAGCGTGGTTGGATGGTGCGCCGCTGCTGCATCCGCAAATTTTGCTGTAATTCACTGTTATTCAAGGTCATTTCTGATTGAGTGCAATGCGTTTTTCTCGTTCTGATTTTCACTACGACCTCCCTCCTGAGTTGATCGCCCAACACCCGCTGCCCGAACGCGGCGGGTCACGGCTGCTGGTGGTGGAACATTCCGCCGCAGCTCTCCGCGATCTGCAATTTGCCGATTTACCACAACTGCTGCGTCCCCACGATTTGCTGGTGTTCAACAACACTCGCGTCATGCGGGCGCGATTGTTTGGGCGCAAATCCAGCGGCGGGCGCGTGGAACTGCTGATTGAGCGCGTATTAACGCCGCACATCGCACTGGCGCACCTCCGCGCCAGCAAAGCGCCAGCGGCAGGTTCAACGCTGCTGATCGACGGCGTCACGCTGCAAGTGCTGGGGCGCGAGGGCGCGTTATTTCAGTTGCAGTCGCCAGAACTGGCGTTTGCGGAATTGATGGCGCACCACGGACACATTCCCCTGCCACCCTACATTCAGCGCCCGGACACTGCCGCCGATGAAGCGCGTTATCAAACGCTGTACGCCAGTCGTGAAGGCGCAGTCGCCGCGCCAACTGCGGGTTTACATTTCGATGCTGCGATGTTGCAGCGTTTGGATGCGCTCGGCGTGACGCGAGCAGAAGTGACGCTGCATGTCGGCGCTGGCACGTTTCAGCCGGTGCGCGTCGATGATTTAGATCAACACGAAATGCACGCCGAATGGTTGGAAGTGACGGCGCAACTGTGTGCACAGATTGCGGCGACCCGGCAAGTTGGCGGGCGCGTGATTGCGGTGGGCACCACCTCGGTGCGCAGTCTGGAAACTGCGGCGGCGAGCGGTGAACTCAAACCGTATTGCGGTGATAGTCGGTTGTTTATTCGACCGGGTTATCAATTTCAAGTAGTTGACGCGATACTCACTAATTTTCATCTGCCGGAATCGACATTATTGATGTTAGTTGCGGCATTTACGGGTTACGACGCCATGATGAATGCCTATCGTCATGCCGTTGCAGAGCACTATCGTTTCTTCAGTTACGGCGATGCGATGTTCCTTCCGGGCAGGTCAGCCAGATTAAAATAACAATAAGCCTTCTTGACATTTATTTAGAATCGCATAAATTAGAAATAGACGCGGTCATTCTTAACCACGTCATGTTCAAACACCCTTAATCCATTTTTAGGAGTATCGCTCGTGGAGTACGCTAATCTTAGTCTTGAAGAACTGAAGCGCCTGCGTGATGAAACCGAGAACAGACAGGCTGAACTCAATCGTCTTCTCGAAGAACGTCGTCAAGCTGGCAAGGACAATGTCATCCAGCAGATTCGTGATATTATTGAAGGCAATGGCTATTCGTATGACGACATCACGCCATTCATCGCACCCAAAAAGCGTCGTGGTAGAGGGCCAGCTAAAAAACACTCTACTGCCACCCGTCAATACACCCATTACGTTGATCCAGAGAATGCCAAGCACATTTATGTGCGCGGCGTTTTACCACGCTGGATGAAACAAAAGATGCAGGAGCAGGGCTACGATCCGCGCTCTAAAGCCGATCGTGAAGTATTCAAAGCGAATTCGCTAAAAGCGGTTCTGGTTTGACGCTCTTCAGAACGCTTTAACCTGTTTGACTCCCCCGTTTTGTCGTCATGATTTTGGATAATCGATAAAGCGGGGTATTCGATCGAAATTGGTGTTGGCGTTGCTAGCTTTTGAATGGAACATTGCTTACACTGCACTTCTCGCATCACCCGGTCGATGCGTCGTTTTGTGGCTGAATTCCTTTTATTTTCAGGCATCAACCCCAACACAATTCCCTCTTTTCCGCCTAGACCGGCCTCAGTAAATACATTGGGTTAGGCCGGTTTCAGGAGCTTTCATGTCATTTGATTCACTCGGCTTACGAGCCGATTTGTTGCGTGCTGTAGCAACGCAGCGTTATGGTCGTCCGACCCCAATCCAATCTCAAGCAATTCCCGTTATTCTTGCCGGCCATGATTTACTTGCTGGCGCTCAAACTGGCACCGGTAAAACCGCCGCTTTCGTATTACCCTTACTCCAGTTATTAGCTGAAAAAGGTCATCCGCAGCGTCATCCCCGCGCATTAATTTTAACGCCAACCCGTGAGCTTGCGGCGCAGATTGGTGAGCGCGTTCATGCTTATGGTATTCACTTATCACTGCGTTCAACCGTGATTTTCGGTGGCGTTGGAATGCAACCGCAAATCAATCAACTGCGGCGCGGCGTGGATATTTTAGTTGCCACGCCCGGACGTTTGCTTGATCACGCTGGACAACATACGCTGGATTTATCGCGGATTGAAATTCTAGTACTTGACGAAGCTGATCGAATGCTCGACATGGGATTTATTCACGATGTACGACGCATTATCAATCTATTACCAGAACGGCGCCAGAATCTGCTCTTTTCTGCCACCTATTCTGACGACATGCGGCGTTTTTCTGATAATCTGCTCCAGCGTCCGAAATTGATCGAAGTGGCGCGACGGAATACTGCGGCAGAGACGGTTATTCAAACTGCCTATCCAGTTGATAAAGCGCGAAAACGCGATTTGTTAGCACATCTTTTTCATCGTGAAGACTGGCAGCAGGTGTTAGTTTTTACGCGCACTAAAGCCGGCGCAAATCGCTTGGCGGAGCATCTTGGACGCGAAGGTATTGCGGCCACTGCAATTCATGGGAATAAAAGCCAAGCGGCGCGAACACGGGCACTTGATGAATTCAAACGTGGTGCAGTGCGAGCGTTGGTAGCGACGGATATTGCTGCGCGTGGTTTGGATATTGCGCAGTTGCCGCAGGTGGTGAATTTCGAGCTGCCGAACGTGGCTGAAGATTATGTGCACCGCATTGGACGCACTGGACGCGCTGGCGCTGGTGGGCAGGCGTTGTCGCTGGTGAGCCATGATGAAATGGTGTTGCTGAAAGGCATTCAGCGGCTGCTCGGACGGCAGATCACGCTGAATCCAGTGGTGGGTTTTGAGCCGTCATTGACACCACCGCCCAATGATCCTGAACCCGGCGAACGGCGACGCGGGAGCCATGTCGCGGCGAGCGCAGCACCTCGGCGAGCGACTCCCAGTCCTCGTACTGGACAAGGATCGCGGCGTGATGGACAGCGTTCGCGCACAGCTTCACCGCGCAAACCCACTTAAACTGCGTTGTTTCAGCAGTGCTGATAGTATGGCCTGCGAATGTCGTCTCCAGCGGTTGGAGACACAGACTGTCGAATCAGTTGTGCATTGATTTTTCGACCGTTCTCTTTCTCTTCAATGCGCGTTCCATGGAAATTGAATTTGATGAATATCTATGTTGGCAACCTTGCCTACGGCGTGACCCAAGAGGAATTGCGTGACGCCTTCGGTGCTTACGGCGATATCTCCAGCGTGAACCTGATCACTGACAAGTTCACTGGTGATTCCAAAGGGTTTGGCTTCGTCGAAATGCCGAATAACGCCGAGGCGGATGCCGCGATCAAGGGCTTAAACGAAACTCCGCTGAAAGGTCGTAACCTGAAAGTCAATCAGGCCAAGCCACGCGGGGAACGTCCTTCCCGTGGACCGCGCTGGTAAAAACGCCTTCTGCTAGGGCGCGGGTTTTGCCCTAACATTTGATCGATGCCGTCAACAGTGCCTCACCGTTGACGGCATTTTTCTGTCCGCTGTCCTGCCATACTGAAATGCCTATGTTGCCGCATTCCACTTTGCATCCTGCTTCCCAAGCACTAGAACAGCTCAACGCCGAACATATTCACGCCGCTTTATCGACCGCCGGACAAGCGATGCTGGCGCATCTCGTTTGTCATGAGCAACTGGATTCAACCAACGCCGAATTGCTGCGCCAAGCTGCGGCAGGTGCACCTTCACCAGCCGCTTGTCTCGCCGAACGCCAAACTGCGGGGCGCGGACGGCGTGGTCGGGAATGGGTCTCGCCTTTTGGTAATCTGTATCTATCGTTGCTATGGCGATCTCCATTACCCGCCGCAGCGCTCGGTGGCACAAGTTTGGTCGCTGGCGCAGTCACGACAGAAGTTTTGCAGGCATTGGGAGCGCAACATCTCAGTCTTAAATGGCCGAATGATCTGCTATGGCACGGGCAAAAATTAGCCGGGCTGCTGTTGGAAGTCGGCGCAAAATCATCGACCACCAGCACACTCGTCATTGGCATTGGCATCAACCTTCTGACAAGCGCAACGAAAACGGCTTCATCGACCAACCTTGGACGGCGTTGGATCAGGTGCTCGGCGGACAATCAGTCAACCGCAATCTGCTTGCAGCACAACTACTTGATGCGTTATTGCCAGCGTTGGCGCGTTATGAACAGACCGGGCTGGCACCGTTTCTCGACCGCTGGCGCGTTTTCGATCAATGGCTGGGGCAGCCGGTGCAACTGCGCTGCGGCGACCGGCAGATCATCGGCATTTATGCTGGAATTGCTAATGATGGTGCGCTGCGTTTAGACACGATAGACGGTTTACAACAATTTCATGCTGGCGAAGTGAGTTTGCGCAGCATCGCACCGCACACTAATACTGAATAACTGCCTCTAGTATGTTTTAATAAAATCAATTGATTATATTTTAAGCGCATTATTTCTATGAAGATTGAAACCGCTCCGAAAAATCTCGACGAATGGGTCGCATTGATTTGCGAACAAGAAATGCCGGTTTTCGATATGACCGCTCGCAAAGTCATTGCGTTTACCAGCGATGAATTAGCGCCGATTTCGGAATTAGCCAACGTCATTTTGCGCGATGCAGCGTTGACTGCTCGCGTATTGAAATTGGCAAATTCTGTATTTTATAACCCAATGGGCGTGAGCATCAGCACCATTACCCGTTCCGTCGTGGTGCTGGGATTTAATGCAGTGCGTGATATTTGTTTAGCCGTGCGCTTAATTGATGCACTGGTTAAGGGCGCAGCACGCGAACGATTAGGACACGAGCTGGCGCTGGCGCTACACACCGCCACACAAGCACGGGCGCTGGCAAAAAATGACAAATCTTCGGAAGAAATCTTTATTGCTGCATTGTTAATGCGCGTCGGCGAAATGGCGTTTTGGTGTTATAGCGATGAAGTCGGCGAAATGCTGATGCAGCTATACAATCAACCCGGAATGACGCAGGAGCGTGCACAGGAACAAATTCTGGGGTTTCGTCTCAGTCAACTCAGTCGCCGTTTAATTCAAGAATGGCAATTAACCGAACTATTGCAACGCGCATTAGCCAACCTATACAGGCTGATGAACGCTTGCATACCATTCGTTTAGGTCAACAGATTGCGCGTTGTGCTGAGGGTCCCGGCTGGCAATCACCAGAAATGACGCAGCTAATACAACGCATTGCTAAATTAACTGAACGCACATTGGATGAAACGCGAATTAATTTATATCAAGAAGCGCGAGTAGCCAAACAATTGGCATCTGATCTTGGAGCAGATTTTGCGATAAAACATATTCCATCGCCAGATGCAGTCATTCGTGGTGAAGAAGAGCAATTTACTAAAGCAAAATCCTTAGCAAGTAAAGGCATTCCTGATGGCTCGCTGCGCGTTAAAATTTTGCGGGAATTAGGCGTAGTTCTCGATGCCGGTCAATGTGATTTTAATATCATTATGGAATTGGTTTTAGAGGGAATCTATCGCGGTATCGGTGTCGATCGCGTGGTCTTTGCGCTCAGTTCACCGGACAAAAGAATACTTAAAGCGAAATATGCGCTGGGCGAAGATCAAGAAGAAGTGATTAAAGGTTTTCAATTTATCCGTTCGCCAACTGCGCCTGATTTATTATTTCAAACCATGGATCGCAAATTGCCGCGCTGGATTACCGAGAAAGATTATGATGTGTATAAACAATTGATTCCAAACGGCTTAAAGCAATTAGTAGGCTATACACCATTCATGCTTGCGCCAATTGTCGTGCATCATCAGTGCATTGGTTTATTTTATGCTGACCGCGCATTAAGCAATCATCCACTGGATGCCACCTGCTTTGATGATTTCAAGCATTTTGTACATCAAGCAAATATCGGAATTGGTCTTGGCGCATTGCGTCCACGGCAAAAAACCTAACCGCTATTTTTTAATTTAACGCAACGACAAATTTTAGAATTTATCTCTGACGTTGTGATGCTTTTAAGCTGGGCGCTAAATGTAGATTAAGCGGTTATGATGACGGTTTAATTATTCAAACTGCATTCATCGCCATGCCGCGCATTTTCGACAATATCAATCAAAATTTACTGCCCGCGTTACTTGACACTTTAAAGGTCGGTGAGCGGGCAGATTGCTGTGTGGGTTATTTCAATTTGCGCGGCTGGCGACAACTCGCCGATGCAGTTGGAAATTGGGCGGGCGGCGACGGTCATTGCTGTCGGTTGTTGGTCGGAATGCAATCAACGCCGTCCGAGGTTTGCGGCAGGCGCTGCGGCTGGGTCAACACACGCCGCGCATTGATAATCAAATGGTGGTGCAGGAAAAGCGCCGGTTGGCGGAAGAATTCCGGCAGCAATTGACCTTTGGCATTCCGACCAATGCCGATGAAGCGGCACTGCGCCAGCTCGCTCGCCAACTCCGCGCCAGCCAGTTGATCGTTAAAGTGCATTGTCTTATCCGCTCCACGCCAAGCTGTATCTCGTGTATCGCACCGATGCGAATAATCCAATCACCGGTTTTGTCGGCAGCAGCAATTTGACCTTTGCTGGGCTGCAACAGCAGGGCGAATTGAATTTGGATGTGATTGATCACGATGCCTGCTACAAGCTGGCGCATTGGTTTGAAGACCGCTGGGGCGACCGCTGGTGCGTTGATTTATCAAACGAATTGGCGACGCTCATTGAAGAAAGTTGGGCCGCAGATCGGCTGGTGTCGCCTTATCACATTTATCTGCGCATGGCGTGGTATTTGGCGCAGGACGTTCGCGCTGGCATCGCCGAGTTTCGGATTCCGCCTTTGTTTCAACACGTTTTATTGGATTTTCAAGCTGCTGCCGTACAAACCGCAGCGCGTCATCTCAATCAACGCGGCGGCGTGTTGATCGGCGATGTCGTTGGTTTAGGGAAATCGGTGATGGCGACGGCGCTGGCCAAGATTTTCGAGGACGATCACGGCACGGAAACGCTGATCATTTGCCCGAAAAATTTGGTGACGATGTGGGAGCACTACGCGCACCGTTATCAGCTCTGCGCCAAGGTGTTGTCGCTGTCGCGGGTGTTGGCGGAATTGCCAGAAAAAACGCGCCGTTATCGCGTGGTGCTGATTGATGAATCGCACAATTTGCGCAACAAAGACAGTAAACGCTGGCGCGTCATCCGCGACTACATCGAACGCAATGACAGCCGCGTCATTCTGCTGTCCGCTACGCCGTATAACAAAAATTACGGGGACCTCTCGGCGCAACTCGCGCTCTTTCTCAAAGAAGACACGGATTTAGGTATTCGCCCAGAGCGGCTGGTGGCGGCGCTTGGTGGCGAGAAACAATTCAACGAGCAGCATCAATGTTCAGTCCGTTCGCTGGCTGCGTTTGAAAAGAGCGACGATCCAGACGATTGGCGCGATTTGATGCGGCTGTATCTGGTGCGGCGCACCCGCAGCTTCATTATTCAGCACTACGCCGAAAGCGATGAACGCGGGCAATTTCTGCGTTTTCCTGACGGCAGCACATCCTATTTTCCGCAGCGCATTCCGCAAAATGTCGTGTTTCCGATTGACGAGCGCAACGCCAATGATCCTTACGCCGGCTCTATTCGGAAGCAGTGGTGAACACCATCGCGGCGCTGCTGTTGCCGCGTTATGGCTTGAAAAAATATCTCAATGATCCGTTGCCTGCGTTGTCGCTCACCAGCGAGCAGGAACAGATCATCGTGGATTTGTCACGCGCCGGAACGCGATTGATGGGCTTTTGTCGTACTAATTTATTTAAGCGGTTGGAAAGCGCCGGCCCGACGTTTTTATTGTCAATTGAGCGGCATATTCTGCGCAATTTCAGCATGTTACATGCTTTAGAACAGGGTTTAGATGTTCCGCTGGGAACGCAGGAGGCGGTGTGGCTCGATGCTGGTGATGATGATCCTGATGATCCGCAGACGCTGCCGGAGGTTGAGGAAGAAATCCCCCCCAACCCCCCTTTTGCAAAGGGGGGAGTTGAAGAAGTGCCTTGTTCAAAGGAGGGAGACTCAGAAAGCCCCCCTTTGGAAAAGGGGGGTTGGGGGATTTGAATTTAAAAAACCGCGCCGCCGCCATTGATGCCAGTTATCGCAGCACCTACCAAAAACGTTTTCGTTGGTTGCCCAGCGCCTTGTTCAAGCCCGAGCTGGCTGAGGATTTGTTGAAAGATGCGCTGGCGCTGGTGGAGATTTTGACGCAGTGCGGCAACTGGAATCCGCAGCAGGACACCAAGCTGGCGGAATTGGCGCGGCTGATTACCGAGCAGCATCCGCACGATAAATTGCTGATTTTCACCCAGTTTGCAGATACCGCTGCGTATCTCGCCAAACAGTTGCAGGCACGAAACGTCACCCAGTTGGCGCTGGCGACGGGGCAAAGCGCCGATCCCACTGAATTAGCGCGGCGCTTTTCGCCGATCTCAAATGCCGCGACCGTGACGGCAGCCGATGCAGTCCGCGTGTTGATTGCGACCGATGTGCTGTCGGAAGGTCAAAACTTGCAAGACTGCGCCATCGTGGTGAATTACGACCTGCCGTGGGCGATCATTCGGCTGATTCAACGCGCTGGGCGCGTGGATCGCATCGGTCAGCAAGCCGACTGCATCCGCTGTTATTCGTTCGTGCCGGCCGACGGCGTGGAGCGCATTTTGAATTTGCGGCAGCGCGTCCGCGAACGCTTGAATCAAAATGCGGAAGTCGTTGGTTCTGATGAACTCTTTTTTGATGATGACGCAAAAGTGCTGGCGCAGGATCAGGCGCTGCGCGATCTCTATACCGAAAAAAGCGGCATTCTCGATGCCGACCATGATGGTGAGGTCGATCTCGCGTCTTACGCCTTTCAAATCTGGAAAAACGCCACCGCTGCCGATCCGAGTCTGGTCGCCAAAATCGAAAATCTGCCCGCTGTGGTGTACGCGACGAAAGCGCAGCCGCGTCGCATCAATGCACCGCCCGGCGTTTTGGTTTACACCCGCACGCCGCAGGGCAATGACGCGCTGGCGTGGATCGACGACACCGGCGCTGCCGTCACGCAATCGCAATTGACGATTTTGCAGGCTGCCGAATGCACCGCCGACACGGTGGCGCTGCCGCGTGTCGAGCAACATCACGATCTGACTAAACTCGGCATTGCGCATATTCTCAAGGAAGAACAACGGTTTGGCGGTTCGCTGGGTCGCGCCAGCGGTGCTCGCGCCAAAGCCTATGAACGGCTCAAACGCTATCGGTTGAATGTGGGCGACAAGCGCGATTTGTTAATGACGGATGATGAAGTGCGGTGCATGGATCGAACGTTAGAAACGCTATTGCGTTATCCGTTATTTCATAGCGCATTGGATACGCTCAATCGCCAATTGCGCACAGGAATTAGCGATCAACATTTAGTGGATTTGCTATTAAATTTGCAGCGCGATGAACGGCTCTGTGTGACGCATACACTCCCAGAACAGCAGGAGCCGCAATTGATTTGTACGCTGGGATTGTGTGCGCCGGATTGAAGCAATCAACCATTTGGCTTTTTCACTGTAAACGAGTCAATCACCATGACCATTTTACACTCACAAACGACATTAACAGCACAGGAATATCTTGATTGGGAACGCCAACAAGAAATGCGTCACGAATTCATCAATGGTGAAATTTACGCTATGACCGGAGCCAGCCGCAGCCATAATTTAATCTGTAGCAATTTAGTTGCTGCATTGCATTCTCAATTGCGCGGAAAATCCTGTGAAGTGTACGTCAATGACATGCGCGTTAAAGTCAGTATCACTGGCATGTATACCTATCCTGATGTTGTGATTGCCTGCGATAAACCCGCCTTTGAAGATCAGCAAATTGATACACTACTGAATCCACTATTGATTATTGAAGTGTTGTCTCATTCAGCCGAAGGCTATGATCGCGGCGCGAAGTTTTTACATTATCGCAATCTGCCATCGTTGCAGGATTATTTATTAGTTTCCAAGCACGAAATCAGGATTGAACATTACACTCGGCAAGTGGATCATTGCTGGTTATTAACTGAATATCAGCAAAGCGATGAACGCATTGCATTTGATGCGCTGGGTTGCAGTGTGCTGGTGCAGGACGTTTATGAGCGCGTGATGGAACTTTTCATTGAGGTTTAATCTGCTGATTTTATGAATTATGTTGTGTTTTATAATTCTATTTTTGCTCAATGGATCCCTCTATGTTTATCATCAAGCGCACGAATGAGTTTGCTGCTTGGCTCGATGGCTTAAAAGATCGAGAAACTCGTGTTCGGATTAATCGCCGAATTGATCGGGCAAGTCGTGGTCATTTTGGTGATGTCAAGCCGATTAGCGGCGGCATATTTGAAATGCGCGAACATTTTGGTCCCGGTTGGCGAATGTATTATATTCAACGCGGCGCAACATTAATTGTCATGTTGGGTGGTGGAGATAAATCGACGCAACTCGCCGATATTAATAAGGCTGTTCAGTATGCAGCCGCTTTTGAGGAATAAACCATGACGCATAAAATTCCGCTTTCTACTGTGCCTGATTTTGATCCCGCCGAACATCTCAAAGATGAAGAAGATATTGCACTCTATTTAACTTTAGTGCTCGAGGACGGCGATCCATCCGAATTAGCACATGCTTTAGGAGTCGTTGCACGTGCTCGCGGAATGACTGAAATTGCGAAGATATCAGGAATCACTCGTGAAGCATTATTTGCATCATTGCATCTTGATACTCCACCATGTTTTGAGATTATCACTCAGGTGTATCAAGCGTGTGGCGTAAAAATTCCACTGATGCGTTAATCAACTTATCCGCCTAAAAAGCGGAGATTCTTGCGGAGAAATTGATGACTGAACTCAGTATGCTATATGAAAAAGATTATTCTGCTTGGGCACAACGCAATGCTGAATTATTGCGCTCGCGGAATTATGCAGAGTTGGATATTGAACATCTGGTGGAAGAGTTGAGCGATATGAGTAAAACGGAGCGCCGCGAATTGCAGAGCCGTTTGTTAACGCTGCTCGCGCATTTATTAAAATGGGAGTATCAATATCAAACGCTTTCCGAACGCTGGCGTGAATTCGATGGACGCAGTTGGCGTATGACGATCATCGAACAGCGTAAAAAAATTGCGGTGCTATTACGTCAATCACCCGGTCTTCAATCCGTATTAACTGACACCATTGCTGCTGCTTATCCTGATGCAGTTGATTTAGCACATCGGGAAACGCGCTTGCCATTAAAGACTTTTCCGACCAGTTGCCCCTATTCAGTGGCGCAGATTTTTAACGATGATTATCCAATGGATGCGTCAAATACTTCAGAAGAATAAACCGCAGATTGTCAATTAAGCAATTTTGTGCGTTAATGCACATCATTAACGCACCATCATTTTAATTTTTTGAGTATTCACTAAATGGACAAACTCCAAATTGAACGGCTGCGCGATCATCTGCAAAATTTTAATTTTACCGCGTTATTTATTGAAGAACTCGGATGGTCGTATACGCATGACCAGCCGTTTTTGATGACTGCGCAAGGTAATCATTTCAGATAAAAGCGATTGCTGAGATGTCTGGCGTGGTGGCGTTTTTAGTGGACGGTTTGCCAGAGCGTGAGATGCGTTTAGCAATTCATGGGAATTAACAAAGAAGGCGCATGAAAATTTGGTGATTTTTGTCGATCAAATGAATGCAATCACGCAGAGTTTGTGGTTATGGATGCGCCGCGATGAAAAGCGACAATTTCCGCGTGAGCATCTGTATGTGAAAGGACAACCGGGCGATTTGTTTTTATCTAAATTGTCGGGAATTGTGGTTGATATTAATACATTAGATGAGAACGGTCAGTATCCATTGGCGCAATTGCTCGCTCGCATGACTGCGGCATTGGATGTGGAGCGCGTCACCAAGGCTTTTTTTAAGGAATATGCAGCGCAGCGGTTGGTTTTTATTGAGCTGATTGCTGGTGTTACAAATGAAAAAGATCGCGCTTGGCTGGCATCAATTGTGATGAATCGGTTGATGTTTATTTGGTTTTTACAGCGCAAACATTTTCTTGATGGCGGTAATCTCAATTATTTGGTGAATAAGCTGGCAAGCAGTCGTCAACGCGGCGTTGATTTGTTTTACAGCGAGTTTTTACAGGCGTTGTTTTTTGAGGGTTTTGCGTTGCCGAAAGAAAAGCGCAGTGCAAAGACGCAGGCGTTGATTGGGGAGATTCGCTTTTTGAATGGCGGTTTATTTTTGCCGCATCGGTTGGAAATGCAATACAAGGACACGTTGCAAATTCCTGATGCTGCGTTTGAAAATCTGTTTAAGTTATTTTCCAGTTATTCGTGGCATCTGGATGATGCGCCGGGCGGACAGGATAACGAAATCAATCCCGATGTGTTGGGTTATATTTTTGAAAAGTATGTGAATCAAAAGGCGTTCGGTGCATATTATACGCGCCCAGAAATTACCAATTATTTGTGCGAGCGCACGATTCATGGGCTAATTTTGGCGCATTTTAATACAGAACATCCATTTGCTTTGCCAGTAGCGGCTGGGCGCAAGTTTGAGAGTTTGAATGATTTGATTTTGCATTTGGATGTGGATTTATGTCGGGAATTGTTGCAGTTATTGCCTAAGTTAAAATTGCTTGATCCAGCTTGCGGTTCTGGGGCGTTTTTGGTGGCAGCGATGAAAACGCTGATTAACATTTATTCGGCGTTGATTGAGAAAATTAAACAGCTCAATGATCCCGAATTGCTGGCCATTGTGACGCAGTGGGAAACTGCGCATAAAAGTTTGGCGTATTTCATTAAACGCACCATCATCACTGATAATCTATTTGGCGTGGAGATTCACGAGGAGGCAGTTGAAATTGCTAAATTGCGGCTGTTTTTGGCGTTGGTGTCATCGGCGCAGACGGTGGAGCAATTGGAGCCGTTGCCGAACATTGATTTTAATATCGTTGCCGGTAATTCGTTGATTGGGTTAATGCACGTTAACGCCGCTGATTATGAGAAACATGAGAAGATTAAAAATAAGACTGGCGATCTTTTTCGCACTTCAACTTACCGCGAGATGGTGAATGAAAAGAATCGGTTGATTGCGCTGTATCGCGGTGATGATGCAAAAATGAGTAGCGAGGCGCTGGCGACGATTAAATGCGAGATTGAATCCCATAAGGCAGCGGCGCAAGCGGTGTTGAATGAGATTTTATTAAATGCAATGGATCAGGCTGGTGTGCGGTTTGAGCAGGCAAATTGGGATGCAGCCAAGAATAAGATGGGCAAGCCGACGAAGCGCAAATTGCTTATTGCTGATATTGAATCGCTGCGTCCGTTTCATTGGGGTTTGAATTCGATGAGGTATTAGCTCGCGGTGGTTTTGATGCGATGATTACCAATCCGCCGTGGGAAATTGTGAAGCCGAATGCAAAGGAGTTTTTTCAGGAGCATTCAGCGGTGGTGACGAAGAATAAGATGACGATTAAAGAATTCGAGAAGGAACAAGATAAGTTATTAGTTGATGAAGCCGTTCGGGATTTGTGGCTGGCGTATTTATCGACCTTTGCGCATCAATCAGCGTGGTTTCGTGCTGCGCCGCAATTCAAGTTTCAATCGGCAGTGGTGAATGGTAAAAAGACCGGCAGCGACATCAATTTGTATAAGTTATTCGTGGAGCAATGCGCGAATTTGCTGCGCGATGGCGGCGAGTGTGGAATTGTCATTCCGTCGGGAATTTATACCGATTTGGGCGCAAAAGGTTTGCGGGATTTGTTATTCAATCAGAATCAGGTGACGGGTTTATTTTGCTTTGAAAATCGAGAAGAGATTTTTGAGGGCGTCCATCGTAGTTTTAAGTTTGTGGTATTGACGTTTGCAAAGGGTGGTTCAACGATACAATTCCCGGCTGCGTTTATGCGCCATAAAGTAGCAGAATTGGCGACATTCCCAGCGCAGATGGGTTTGCAATTGCCCATTGAATTGATCCGCCGGTTGTCGCCCGATTCGCATTCGGTGATGGAATTCAAAAGTGCAATTGATATGCAAATTGCGGAAAAGATGCTGAAGTTTCCGCTGCTCGGTGAAACGATTGAAGGCACTTGGAATCTGCGTTTAACGAATGAATTTCACATGACCAACGACAGCCATTTATTCAAAACGGAGCCAGGCGCTGGGCGGTTGCCATTATATGAAGGGAAACATTTTCATCAATTTACTGCGGATCATGGACAGCCAAAGTATTGGTTAAACGAAAATGAAGCTCGTTCTGATTTAATTACAGCACGAATAAAACAAGCTAAAAAACTAATTACTGCATCAACGGTTTCTGCTGAAGTAAAACCAGAAATGATGCAGCTTGATTATGAAAGTTATCGACTTGCTTTCCGCGATGTTTCTGCCAGTACAAACGAAAGAACTTTTATTGGAACAATTCTTTCTCCAAATCGATTTTGTCCACATACGGTTAGTTTAGAAAACGTATTTTTTGACTCGATAAAAAATGACAAGATTATTTATAACTGTACAAATATCAATCATCGAGAGCGTATTTTTTTGATTGCCGTATTGAACAGTTTTGTTCTTGATTATTTGTTCCGGCAGCGTGTTACGTCGCATGTCTCTTTTTTCTTTGTATACAATATGCCAATTCCCCGCCTCACTGCAACCGATCCAGCATTTTTGCCGATTGTTCATCGCGCAGCACAGCTCATTTGTATCACGCCAGAATTCGATGAATTGGCAGCGGCGGTTGGTTTAGAATCACATCGTGACGGCGTTAATGATGCAAATGAACGCGCCCAATTACGCGCCGAACTTGACGGGTTAATTGCGCATTTATACGGATTAACGGATGACGAATTCGCGCATATTCTGGCAACCTTTCCATTGGTTGACGAAGCGGTGATTGCAGCGACGCTGGCAGCGTATCGAAACTATGTACACAATGAGAATCGTTTATGAAAATAAGCTATGACTCTGAAATTGACGCGCTGTATATTCGTCTGCTGGAAGGCAGTTGTGAATGTCGAACGTTACGTCTTAACGACGAAGTGGCGCTTAATATCGGTCCCGGTGAAACACTCATTGGCATTGAAATTCTTGATGCTAAACAAATTTTTGGTTCCGACCAATTGCCGAGTATTTCATTAGAAAACATCGGTTATGCGCTGGCATCTTGAGCAATTTTTATGCTGATGCTAATTGACAACAATGTTTAATCAATACGCATCAGCGTAATTGGAGCAGCAGCAGTGAATCTCAACAATTTTATTCAGCGGAAAAATGCGCATGGACGCAGCAGTTTGAGCGTTGATTTGGTCTAACAGTAGCTTATTGATAAATCGCTGATTAAAATCACTGCTCACCATTTCCCTATTTACCGCAACTCGGCATCGCGCCGAGCATCAATCCGACGAGCGCCAATGATTGCCAACAATTTAGAAGCCTACCGGACGCACTGCCAAGCGCGTCTCGAATCTGCCCTTGATGACCTGCTGCCTCGCGTCAATGTGCAACCGGTGCGTCTGCACGAAGCGATGCGTTATTCCGTGCTCGGCGGCGGCAAACGGATTCGTCCGCTGCTGACTTACGCCACCGGCGCAGCACTCGACATTCCCGCTGCGCGTTTGGATCGTCCGGCCTGCGCGATTGAATTCATTCACGCTTACTCATTGATTCACGACGATTTACCAGCGATGGACGATGACGATTTACGCCGTGGTCGCCCCACTTGTCACCGCGCATTTGACGAAGCCACGGCGATTTTGGCGGGCGACGCGCTGCAAACGCTGGCATTTCAGGCACTCGCCGAAGCCGGGGATTTAGACCCGCGCATCCGCGTCGCAATGATTGAACAACTTGCTCGCGCCAGCGGTTCTCGCGGCATGGTTGGCGGACAAGCACTTGATTTAGAAGCAGAAGGAAAACAATTGAATGTGACCATGTTGGAGCACATTCACATTCACAAAACTGGGGCGCTAATTCGTGCCGCCGTACAAATGGGCATTTTGGCTGATCCCGCGATCAATCCCGATCACGCGGAACGTTTAGATCGTTACGCCAAATGCCTCGGGCTGGCGTTTCAAATTCAGGACGATGTGCTTGATGTGGAAGGCGAAACTGCGGCGATTGGCAAAACCGCTGGGCGCGATCAAGTGCTGGATAAAGCTACCTATCCATCATTGGTTGGGCTGGCAGCCGCCAAAGAAATGGTCAGCGATCTCACCGCGCAGGCGCTAACTGCGATTGCGATTTTTCCGGCTGGCGCAGAACCGCTGCGCTGGATTGCGGGCGCACTTGAAGGGCGCAAAAGTTAAATCTGCCGCAGTTGGCTGTGACCACGACCAACTGCGCAGCACTTTTTTAACGGCAATTGACCCCCAAATTAAATGC
Organism: Chromatium okenii; assembly: GCF_002958735.1. GTDB lineage: Bacteria > Pseudomonadota > Gammaproteobacteria > Chromatiales > Chromatiaceae > Chromatium > Chromatium okenii_A. Next base: position 434,976 of record NZ_PPGH01000037.1, read on the forward strand.
CGTTGCTTTTTTAATTGGATAAACACTCATGGATCATTCGCTTGAATCGACCTGCTGTAACACTTCAACCGCTGAAATGGTTGATGTACAAGGCAGCGCCGATACCCGTCACATCGCTATTGACAAAGTCGGCATTAAAGATATTCGTCATCCGGTGCGTGTGCGTGAACGTAACGGAAATGAACAACACACTGTCGCCACGTTCAATATGTATGTGTATTTGCCGCATGATTTCAAAGGCACACACATGTCGCGTTTTGTGCAGATATTGAATAATCACGAACGCGAGATTAGCGTTGATTCATTCAAAGACATGCTGACCGAAATGTCTGCGCGTTTAGAATCCGAAGCTGGGCATATTGAAATGCGCTTCCCGTATTTTATCAATAAGAAAGCGCCGGTTTCAGGAGTGGAAAGTCTGCTTGATTACGATGTCACTTTCATTGGCGAAATTTGTCATGGACAACCCACTTTAGAAATTAAAGTGCAAATTCCCGTGACCAGTTTGTGTCCCTGTTCCAAAGAAATTTCGCGTTATGGCGCACACAATCAGCGTTCACATGTCACCGTGCAAATTCGCGCTCAAGATTTCATTTGGTTAGAAGAAATCATTGAAATGGTTGAACAGGAAGCATCATCAGAACTATTCGGCTTATTAAAGCGCCCCGATGAAAAGTTTGTGACTGAACGCGCCTATGAAAATCCCAAGTTTGTTGAGGATATGGTGCGCGATGTAGCTAAACGCTTAAATGATGATGTGCGCGTCGCAGCCTATATCGTTGAAGCAGAAAACTTTGAATCTATTCATAACCATTCTGCCTATGCGTTAATTGCCCGCGACAAAGCCATTGAGGTCGCGCCCTGAATACGCCGCGTTGCCTGCTGCTGCACGGATTCACCGGCAGTCGGCAGGATTGGCAACCGCTCGTCGGCAATCATTCCGCAGTGCTCGCGCTCGCTCTGCCCGGACACGACCATCAACCCGCACCGCTCGGCGATTTCTCTCACGAAATCAACCTGCTATTGCAACGCCTTCCGCCCAGCATCGACCGCGTGATCGGCTATTCATTTGGCGGACGGCTGGCACTTGGTTTGCTGCAAGCCGCGCCCGCACGTTTTCGCGCTGCCACCATCATCGCCGCGCATCCGGGCTTGACCGATGCAGCCCAGCGCGAGCAGCGTCGTCACGCAGATCAATTATGGATCAAGCAGTTACGCAGCGAAGGACTCGCCGCATTTGTGGACAACTGGGCACAGCAACCGCTGTTTACGACGCAGCGCCATTTACCGCCAGCCATTCTTGCCCGCCAACGCGCCGGGCGGTTGCAACATCAAGCCGAGGGTTTAGCGAGCTGTTTAGAACGGCTGGGTTTAGCGGAAATGCCGAGCACTTGGGCGACGTTGGCGCAATTTTCCGGGCAATTACACTGGCTGGTTGGTGGCGCAGATCAGAAATTTCTGGAATTAGCGCAGCAAGTGCTGCACTTGCGCCCCGCAACGACGCTGCGTATTTTTGATGGAATTGGGCATAACCCATTATTGGAAGCGCCCGAAAAGCTGGCAGAAGTGCTGCGCAGTTTCATCTGATTTGTTCATTCCGTAGGTTGGGTTGACAGAGTCAACCCAACCGACAATTGTTAATAAGTTCATTCCACGAGGAACGATGATGGCAATACCAACAATTTCTGGTGCTGGCTACTTATTTCAAGGCATGTGGTTAATCACCCGCCCGGGTTTACGGCGGTTTGTTTTAATGCCGCTACTGATTAACATCGTCGTATTTATTGCCGCAATTTACGTTGGCATCATGCAGTTTGAAGCATTGATCCTGCAATTTCATGCTAGTGTACCAAGTTGGTTGCAGTGGTTAGATTGGTTATTGTGGCCGTTATTTATTGCCTTGCTATTTATCGTAGTATTTTACAGCTTCAGTTTAGTTGCCAATCTCATTGCGTCACCCTTTAATGGATTATTGGCGGAAAAAGTCGAATTGTTTTTAACCGATCAACCGCTGATTCAAGGCAATGAAGGAACGCAATTGCTCGCCGATTTATTACCAACCTTGCGCGATGAAGTGGGCAAAATCCTGTATGCGCTGCTGTGGGCAATTCCATTTTTATTCTTGTTATTTGTACCAGTCGTTGGACCATTGCTATGGTTTTTGTATACAGCGTGGATGCTCGCAGTTGAATACGCAGATTATCCGATGGGCAATCACGGCGTGAAGTTTGCTGAATTGCGGCAGCGGTTACGGAAACAGCGCGGTTTAAGTTTGAGTTTTGGCAGCGCAGTCGCAGTGATGGGAATGGTTCCGATCATTAACTTTATTTTAATGCCGAGCGCAGTCGCAGGCGCAACGGCAATGTGGGTGCATGAATTAAACATGAGGCATCAATCGTAGGTTGGGTTGACGCAGTCAACTCAATAACAAAGCATGAAAAAACGACTTATTCATGCAATAACAGTGCAATTCAATTGCTGTGATATTGGCGGCAGTTGTTGGGTTGCCAACAGCGGCAACCCAACCTACGGCTTTATTCAACCGTGACCGATTTGGCCAAATTGCGCGGTTGGTCAACATCGGTGCCTTTGAGCACGGCGACGTGATACGCCAGCAATTGCAGCGGCACGGTAAACACCAGCGGCGCGAGCAGATTGTCGGTTTCTGGCAACCGAATCACCGTCACGCCGTGCCCTTCGTCCAGTGGCACCTGAAAATCAGCAAACACAAACAGTTGACCGCCGCGAGCGCGAACTTCTTCCAAATTGGATTTGAGCTTTTCGAGCAGCGCGTTGTTCGGCGCAACCACGACCACCGGCATCTCTTCGTCAATCAGCGCCAGCGGTCCGTGTTTCAATTCGCCAGCGGGATAAGCCTCGGCGTGAATGTAGGAAATTTCCTTCAATTTCAACGCGCCTTCCATCGCAATCGGATACTGCTCGCCGCGCCCCAGAAACAGCGTGTGTTGCTTGTCCACGAACTGCTCGGCCAGCACCGCAATTTGGTTATCCAACGCCAACACCGCTTCGATTTTGCTCGGCAAAGTGCGCAGCAGCCGCACGAGTTGCGCCTCGCCCGCTGCATCCAGTCGCCGCTCGCGCCCCAACGTCACCGTCAACAGCAGCAGCGCAGTTAATTGGGTGGTGAACGCTTTGGTGGACGCGACGCCAATTTCCGGCCCCGCGCGAGTGAGCAGCACCAAATCTGATTCGCGCACCAGCGAACTTTCCGGCACGTTGCAAATCGCCAGCGTGGTCGTGTAGCCGGAGGTTTGCGCCAGCCGCAGCGCTGCGAGCGTGTCGGCAGTTTCGCCGGATTGCGAAATGGTCACAAACAGCGTATTCGGCAGGACAACGTGGGCGCGATAGCGGTATTCGCTGGCGACTTCGATCTGACACGGCAGCCCAGCAATCGCTTCGATCCAATTGCGGGCGACCAGCGCAGCGTGATAACTGGTGCCGCAGGCGACAATGGTGACGGCTTGCAACTGCGCAAACAGCGCGGCAGCCTGATTGCCAAAACTCTCCGGCAGCACGCGATCCGCCAACAATCGCCCTTCCAACGTGGCGGCAATGGCTTGAGGTTGCTCGAAAATTTCTTTCAGCATGAAATGGCGATACGCGCCGCGTTCGGCTGCATCGGCATTGACGGCGGAGGTTTTCACCGGACGCTCCACCAGAACGCCGTCACGGTTCCAAATCCGCACCTGCTCGCGGGTCAACTCGGCGATGTCGCCTTCTTCTAAAAAGATAAAGCGATTCGTCACGGGCAGCAGCGCGAACACGTCGGAGGCGATGAAATGCTCACCAAAACCAACGCCAATCACCAGCGGGCTGCCTTGCCGCGCTGCAACCAAATGCTCGGGATCGTGGGTATCAATCACGCCCAGCGCATAAGCGCCTTGCAAATGCGCAGTCACTTGCCGCACCGCGTCGATCAAATCTGCGCCAGCGGTCAGCGCGTCATACAGTGCATGAACGACGACTTCAGTATCAGTATCGGAAGTGAACCGATGACCGGCCGCAGTCTGCTCGCGGCGCAGCGTTTCGTGGTTTTCGATGATGCCGTTGTGCACAATTGCACAACGGTCGCGGCAAATGTGCGGATGTGCGTTGTGCGTCGCTGGCGCTCCGTGCGTCGCCCAGCGGGTGTGCGCGATGCCGAGCGTGCCGGGCAGCGGTTGCGCCGCCACTGCTTCACTCAACCGCGCCACCTTGCCGAGCGTGCGGGCGCGGTTCAGCATTTCCGGCGCGGCCAGTACCGCAATTCCGGCAGAATCATAACCACGGTATTCCAGCCGCCGCAGACCTTCGAGCAAAATGGCTGCAACTGGGCGTTGCGCAATCGCACCAACAATTCCACACATGAGCAATTCTCGGCAATTAAAAGTAGAAGATGTGATATTAACGGATATTCTTTTTCTTCGATAACCATTTAACGGTTGCTGGCTATGACACGCCCAATTCGCACACTATTATTTTCAACGCTTTATCCCAATTGCATTCGTCCCGGACACGGCATCTTTGTGGAAACGCGCTTAAAATATCTGCTCGCCAGCGGTGAAGTGGAAACTCGCGTGATTGCGCCAGTGCCTTGGTTTCCATTCAAACATCAGAGATTTGGCAGTTGGAGTCAATTTGCGCAAATCCCAAATTATGAAAAACATCACGGAATTGAGGTATGGCATCCGCGCTATGTATTACCACCAAAAATTGGTATGAATATCGCGCCATTTACGCTGGCGCTGGGTGCGCGGCGCACTGTTGCGAATCTCATTCATAGCGGATTTGATTTTGATGTCATTGACGCGCACTATTATTATCCTGATGGTGTTGCAGCGGCGTTATTGGCAAAATGGTTTAACAAACCGTTGTTTATCACTGCTCGCGGCACTGATCTCAATTTAATTCCGCGTTACGTCATTCCGCGTCGTTTAATTCAGTGGGCTGAACAACGCGCAACGGGTTCAATTGGCGTATGCAAAGCATTAACGGATACGCTCATTCAACTTGGCGGCGATATGAATAAAACGCATGTGCTGCGCAATGGCGTTGATCTTCAGCGTTTCACTCCACAGAATCAAGCAGAGTCGCGCTTAAAGTTGGGGCTGCCAACGGGTCAATTATTGCTTTCGGTTGGATATTTAATCGAAAGAAAAGGTCATCATCTTGCGATTGAAGCATTAGCACAATTACCGCAAGCAATGCTGGCAATTGTTGGAGAAGGAGAAGAGCGCGAGCATTTGCGTCAACAAGCGCAAGCATTATCGGTTTCTGAGCGAGTGATTTTTGCGGGAGCGCGTCCGCAAACGGAATTGAAAGATTGGTATAGCGCCGCAGATATATTGTTATTGTGTTCTAGCCGTGAGGGCTGGGCGAATGTATTACTTGAATCAATGGCGTGTGGAACACCAGTGGTCGCAACTGCGGTGGGCGGGACACCAGAAGTGGTGCAATTGCCTATTGTTGGACGCATTATGCGTGAACGAAGTGTTGCCGCGCTTGTTGAGGGCATTCAATCGTTAATCAGCGATTATCCTGATCGCGCAGCGGTGAGAAAATATGCGGAACAATTTGATTGGGAAATGACAACGCAGGGGCAAATTGCGTTATTTCGATCGGGGTGTGGTCGGGAATTGTGAAGGTGTTTGCTTAACACTGTTAACCGAATACTGTTCATTGTAGAAACGTTCGATTAAAACGACAAAACTCACAAGATGCCAAGGCAAGTCAAAATAAGATAAACTTAAAAAAGCGCCACCTACAAAATACGCCATTAAGCTAACCTGAAGCATTTTAGCCAGTAAATAAATTTCCTTAGCGTCAGGATTTTTTTCAGTTTTTTTAATGATGCTTTTTAATTTTAGCCAAGTTAATAAAAAAATAGTCAAAAACATTCCTAAACCAATCCAACCATGATCTGCAAGTACGCTAAAGTAAATACTATGTGCGGCATGAACATCCGTGGGTTCTGGTGCGTAAAGTGCAAAAGTCTCAGCACTCCAGCTATTAAGTCCGACCCCCAGTAAGTTATCGTTTGCGGCGTTAAAAGCGTACCACCAAGCGTTAATTCTTCCCATTGCTGAACCGTCTTCTTCGTGGTTTTCAATGGTATTCATCCGTTGATACCAAGATTCTGGCGCAAAACTTAATAAAGAAAAAGCTAATACTGCAATGACGATGCCTGTTCCAAGTTTATTTTTGCTTTTAAGCCAATAGGTCAAACCAATCGCAACAATCGCCAAAAGTGCGCCCCGCGAGTTACTTCCGATAATCGTAAAAAGACTTAAAACAGATGATCCCATAAGTCCATACTTGATCCATTTATTTGTTGCAATTTGATATAAGTAAACCATGAGCGGAATAGTCATTAAAACAGCCACTGCCAAAGCATTATTATCGGCAATAAAGCTTTCAGCTGGTCCCCAAACCCGGTATCCTCCTGCCGTCATAATTGTAAAAAAACCACCTTTAACACTAAAAAATCCAATTGAACAAACGATCACCCACAGCAACTGTTTTAACTTGCTCATGTCGGTGATGAGCATCATTGTTAAGAATGTCACGAGTTGGATTTTAAATATTCTTTCATACTGCTCCAATGCACTTTCTGGAAAGTAGGCAAAAGCAGTTGTAATACCCATAAATAAAACAAAAATAATCCACAGAACAGTAATTAAATTAACTGGAATTTTTTTATTTTCTTTTGAAAACAACATTGAAACAAATAACGTTAGTGCTGTCACTTGTGCAAATGGCATGCTATAAGCAAAACCATAAGATAAGCGATGTGGATTCATGTAGCTTAACCATGACCACAATAAAATACCGATATATGGTTTCTTTAACGTGTAAATACATCCAAGTAAAACAAAGCAAGTAACTAGTAAATCACGCATGGAAATATATCATTTTTTTATTGCTAACATGGATAAACCTGGACTTGCAACATGCCCCAGCCAACGTAAAACTGAGTTGCTTATAACAGTGTGAATAATATATCTTTGATAGGTAGATTTTTGTTCAGTATCCATAATATCGAATCGATCAAATGAGTCCATACCCATTTTCAAAAATTCTCGACGCAGTTGGTAAAAACTAAACCAATTAACCGCAGGATATGTAGCATAACCGGCTATTTCTGGACGGGTCGTTCTTGCTAGGTTTTCAAAGCGATGCTTTAATAAACTTGGATACCAACTATACAAAGGCAACGTAAATTCTTCTTGAATAGGGCATAGTTTATTCGTTGTGCTCACAAAAAGAACACCACTAGGTTTTAATATCCGCACGAATTCCTTGAGACAGGTTTCCCAGTCAGCTACATGCTCTAAAAGTTCAGGTGCAATGCACACATCCATAGATTCGTTTTCCCAAGGCAATTCAGTTGCCGAACCAAGTTGAAAATCAATGTTCAGATTTTCCTGATTAGCGCGTTGCTTGGCAATTTCTAAAAGTGCGGCATTAACATCCAGTCCGTAAACGCTGTGTCCTTCTCGCGCCCAAATCAAACTCATAATACCAGCATTACAACCAATATCAGCAACATTAAGGCATCCAGAGATGCCACGTTTTTTTAAATTTCTCTTAACACAATTTGCAATTCCTTGCATACGCTGAACGCTGGTAGCGGTTAAACTTTTTTCAGCATAATAGTCAACAAATTCTTGACGTGTGCCGTGATCGAAAGTGTTTTTAGTTTTTTTCTTCAATTCTTTCATTGGGTTGTACTCCAAACTGATGTTAAAAATTGAGTTGATCCACCGATAATAGCGAACTTATCGCTCAGTAATTACCTGTCAAGACCCGAGAGATTGTAGACCTGTTTTTTGAAGCGTTCAGGTTCTTTCTGTTGCCAGTTTTTCAACGCTTGCACCGGTGACACATGTCCAAGGGCTTTTTGGGGTATCTGATGGTTATACATCTGTACATAATGGTGCAGCGTTTTTTCTAAATTTTGTGCAGAATCAAAGCGCGTCGTCGCCACCACCTCGGCAATCCGTCCGTTAAATCGCTCGACCATTCCGTTCGTTTGCGGATGCGAGGGTGGAATTAGGCGATGCTCAATCTGGTGTTCTTTACAAACTAAATCAAAGCGATGGCGACCAGTCGGTTCGCGTTCGCCGGTAGCGCAGAAACGATCAGTAAACTCCTTACCGTTGTCGGTCAACACCTTTTCAATCTTAAACGCGGCAGCAGCGATCACTTGCTGGAGAAACGCGCTGGCGTTGGCGGCAGTTTTCTGAACAAAAACCTTAGCATAGACCCAACGCGTTGCCCGATCAATGGCGACAAAAAGATAGCGATGGGCTTGTTCATCCGGCATCTTAGGGAGGTATTTAATATCAATGTGGATAAAACCGGGCGCGTAATCTTTGAACTGTTTAGGCGGTTTTTTCGCACCTTCTTCTTTTGGAATCAAGTCTTTAAGGTTGGAGACGTGGTGGCGACGTAAGCAACGCTGTAGCCCTGAGCGCGACACCTTGGGGTTAAAACAGGTGCGGAGCACGACTAACAAGTCATCGATAGGTAGCAACAACGTTGTGCGCAACTCCACTGCAATCAATTCTTCCAATGGTTTCAAAGTGGTATGCAGATGATGTGGACAATGAGACGCATCGTCAGTGGTCTGGCGGTGACGCCATTTGCGCACAGTGGCTCGATTCAGATGATATTCGCGGGCGAGTTCACGCTCAGATTTAGTGGAATGTTGCAGTTCACGCCGGATCGCGGGAGTTGTGCGGGCATTTTTGTGTAAATTCAAGTTCATAGCATCAATTCTCCTCTGAGTGCCCAACCGATTAGCGATGTAGGGCGCGGTGGTGAATGTCCGTGATGACGGCTTGCAAAGCCTCTCGTGCTAAAAACAGTGGGTAGCTGCGTCGCGGAATATAATCATACGGTTCCTGACAATTACCGTAATTCTCCATGTTACTGACGCGAACTATTGAACAAACACCAATTTATTCGGGAAGCCAACACGGTACAATTAGTAAAATCAACATGTTATCGTGTTAACTGGCGTTTCTTACAGTTGATCACGGTTGAGATTCCGTAACATCGCTTGACTAATCACAGCGAAACTCTAACGAAAAAACTAAATGAGAAGAGTATATAAGTCGTTTTTATCCTGTTAGTTAATCCCTAGTAATTTTCGAAAAATTAATTATATTTCTTTGCCAATGCCCAAACAGTGACAGGAAACTCTTGTTCATTTTTTAGTGAGCCAAACCATCCTCGCCTTGCCCAATGATTAAAGTTAGCTTTCACACATGAACGATTACCCCAAGACCCAGTAACAATTTCGTCAATTGGAAACCCAGCTTCCGCTAAAAAATACCGTAATCCTGTTTCAGTCCAGCGCGTGCAATCATTGGGAATTGGGTGATACTTAATCAAAAAAGGTGTAGAAATAAGAAAATATCCATTAGGATTTAACATTGAGTAAACATTCTGCGCAGCTTGATAAGGCCTCAATAGATGTTCGAAAACTTGATCGGCAATAATTAAATCAAAATTTTTCTTTAATGTATCTCGACATATATCATACTCAGGATAATTCATTTCTGAGAAACTACGAAAAGGCAACGTTTTCCAATATTGTCCAGCAGAAATTTCTAACACGTCTAAACTCTCTGCCCCAATTTCTACTAATAATTTAGTACACGCATCGTACATTACTGGTCGCGTCCAGTGGCGATAGTCGTAGCCAATAAAATTCAAGATTTTTTTGTAGTTAGAAATCATTCTTTCTTTATTCATTGCTTGTACCTTGTTTGACACATTGATTTAATCAAATGAACAGAATATCCAATTTAAATCTAGGTAGTGATCCCAATATAGTAGGGCGAATCTTAATTTTTTAAAAGGATAAAATTATTTACAACCCCTTCCCTTTTTTAGTCAGTTTATTTACACATTTTTTAATATAACTGACTGCTAAATAATCAAAAAAAGTATCAACTCCTCTCCATTTGATTCTTAGTTCGGAAATTTTATTTTTGTACATATCATCGACGGTATTAGGTATTGCTTTTAGTCCTTCTTGCTTCAGTATTGGTTTAATTAACTCAATTTGAATATATCGCAAGCTATATCTAAATTTTCTTCTGTAGTAAAAACGAATATCAGCTAATGAAAATAAGGATAATCGAGTATAGCAAAAATCAGCACTACTACAGGTAATGATTTTTTCTTTAACCCACTCACCTTGAGTGTTTAAATCCCAGTATGCTAATGCACCAACAAGAGAGTCATCGCCAATAAAACCAACAGGAAGATATACATTATTTAATCTTAAATTTTCAACAAAACGCTTAGACAACGCATAAAGGTTTCCCGCAAGACCTCCATTTTTTATCATTTCTGCTCTGAATTTTGGAGAAACCTTTACAGAAGGGAGTGCCGCTGCCGCATTTGCAAAAATATTTTCTGAAAGGCACACTTCTAAATTATCTAGTGCATTGCGTGAAATCTGGCAGTCTCCATCTAAAAAATAGAATATATCAGCATCTATTTTTAGTTCATGGATAAAGAAATTCCAAGCGTTTGCTTTGTCGCCAATTTCAGTTGTAAAAATACGACAAAAATCGTTTTCTTTCATAAAGCACTCAACAACAGAAGCAGTGTTGTCTTTGCTTCCATTGTTTAGTACTACGCAGATATCATCTTTTCGAACACATATTTTCAAACTCTCTAAACATTGAACGATGTTTTTCTCTTCGTTATGCGCAAATACTCCTATAACTCTCCGTTTTTGAAAATCACTGTTATATTGTTTTACGCTATTCATTTTAATTTTCCTCAAAAAAATAAAAATTTGGCAGTACCTTGATCAACAAGATTAATGTAACTTATTATACCAAGTTAATATCAGATTTTCGGTTCTTAATCTCCGATAATAGCGAACTTATCACTCATTAACGACAGTATTTCATCATGGTATTGATTTGCGTTACTAAAAAACGATTGACAGGCAAACTTGAAATCATTGAATGATTCAAAATAGCGGTTGTAGAGAATTTTCTTTTTGAAAAATTTCCACAGTCGTTCAATAAGATTAAGGTTTGGCGCATAAGGTGGAAGAAACATTAGTTTAGTTCGTGAAGTTTCAAGATACTTACTAACCGCTTTTGAACGATTATAGCGAGCATTGTCACAAATGACGTAGATTACAGCAGCGGTCGGATGTAACTGCTCCAATTGTTTCAATAGTGCAATAGTAGATTCTGAATTGATTGTGTCGTCATAACGCACGACTGGTTCTAGCTTATCCAGACTCATAGCACCGTTAATGTTGATACGTTTACGACCAGTGTTAGAACGAATTTCTTGTTCATCACCACGCTTAATCCAAGCATTGGAGATCACTGGATTATGTTGAGGATGTACCGCATCCATAAAGTATATTGGGTCTTCTTCGCCTTTGTTTTCTTTGACTTTTTGTATTCAACTAAAAATTCTTTTTGCGCTTCTGGATCAGCTTTTCCTGGAATCAACTTCGGTTTTTTATAAACATAACCAAGACGATGTAACAGTGCTGTCATACCGCTTTCGGTATAGGTCACTTCAAAGATATTTTCAACCCAATGAGCTATCTCTTTTGCCGTCAGATAAAGGTTTTCTTGTAAGTGGTTGTTGAGAAGAGCGAGTTCTATATCGTCAAGCAAACACTCTGAGCCACGAAAAGCAATATGCACAAGTAATTCAATGCCGCCTTGCTGATAACGCTTAAAATGATTGCGCACAGTATTAGGGTCTACTTGCAAGACTTCGGCGACTTGTTCGGCAGTCCAGCCTGTGGCTAAAAGAACGACAGCTTTAATTCGGTCAGCCTCTCGTTTATTGCGGGTATGCCGATGCAAATTACGCAACTCGTTTAGTTTATCTGTTGGAAGGTGGTAGTCAATCATAGGTAGAATTCCACAACATCACTTAGTTGATTGCACCAAGCATATTAACGAAAAAGCTAAATGAAAAGGGTATACAAGCAGTTATTAAATCGCTATTTATTGAAGCACTAATAAAATTAACTTTGCAGATTTCAACTTCAATCGATTTTTGTGTCGTATATCATCCACTCTAATTGTTTTCTCTACGCAAAACAATTAGCTTGTCAGTAAAATAGGACTCAGCACCCGCAGGGCGACCAAATAGTAACCAAATCGACCCAAGCGCAAATACATAAACAAATGCACCGACTATAATTTCAGTTACCAATGAAAAAAATGGTGATAGTACTATTACTGTCTTGATCCAGAAGATCGAAAGTGCCATCACTATTGTAGCTATTACAGGTCGGCTGATAGAGCGAATGATTTCCCATAATTTGATGTTCTTCATCACGCGCAATAAAAGCGTAAAAACAACGGATAAGCCAACCAATACAGATATAACTCGCGCTACAGCAATTTCAACAGCATTAGAATCAGGTAGTAATAAAAATGCAATCACAATAAAACAGACTACTTGTAGCCAAGCGATTGTTGCCGAATAGCGAACCCAGCCAAGTGTAAGTAAAATATAACCACAGCTTGTGGTGATTGCATTGATAGAATGCACAATTGCCAAAATTTGTAGAAAGGGAACAACCACAAACCATTTTTCACCAAGGAGTACGGCAACAACATCTGAAGCAATTAGAGCCAACCCTATGCTTACGGGAATAGCAATGGTTGTTTGTACCGATTGGAGGAGCAAAAAAAGGCGTTTCAGTTCTGTTCGATCATGTTTCACTTGAACCATTGCTGGAAACAAGACGCGATTTAGCGGAGCTAATAACTCACTTGTAGGAAGACCTGAAATCTCATCGCCTAATGTGTAAGCACCCATGGTGCTCGAATCAGCTTGACGACCAACAATAAACTTATGCAAGTTGTTGTCAAGATAACCACCGATACTGCTAACAAGCATCCATTGTGAAATACCAAAAATCTCGCCAAATTTTTCAAGACTTAAACGTGGACGCATTGGATGCAACCAATAACTTAATATCACACCTACAATACGTCCAACTAAAGTTCCAATAACGAGTGCCCAGTAGTTTTCAATAATAAATGCTGCGGTGATCGTGATAATAAAACTGGCAATTCTTTTGAAAAACATGAACTGAAAATCGAGACCAAACCGCATTTCTTTCTGAAAGTTAATAGTACCAATGTTCTCAAATCCCGCGATGAACAGCCCGAGTGCCATCCACTGCATAACCGGAACAACCCTCGCATCACCATAATAATCAGCAGCAAAAGGTGCAGAAAAAAATACGAATGAAGCTGATAGTAATACTTGACCTAATCGAATTGTCCAAGCGGCATTGTAATGGGATTGTAAGGGATTTTTATTTTGAATTAAAGCAACATGCACACCGACATCAAGAAATACACCAACTAAGCCAATAAAGATTGAAGCCATTGCAATGATGCCAAAATCTTCAGGTACGAGCAGACGAGCAAGTATAAGTGTACTAATTACCCCAATCAGTCGATCAGTCCAACGCATGACTACAGTGAATAAAGTTCCACGTAGAATGCTTGTTGGTTTGGATAAGCTCATTATGTGTTTAATTTTAGTTTTTACTACTTTATTTTACGAAAAAGTACATGAATCCAGTTCGAGTGAGTGCAGTAACTTAGTTTTTTTGCATAGAACGCACTTTTTGTTATTACTTTTTTAAATAGCGTTCTATTTGGTGGTGGTACTAATTTCTTGCCACAGTGAATGCAGGGTTCATCTTGATCATAAGTGCCATATGGATTACCAGCTAAATCCATCAAAAAGGTTGAGAGGAGATTAGTTGTAGCGTTCGATTTTCCAACAAATGATATTTTTTCTATCCCGTATTGAGGAAATAGTTGTTTTAAACGATTTTCGTCAAATGTATTCACATGTCCCCATGGTGGATTTTTTCCACCGCATGAATAACAAGTTGTACGTCCCACCCGAATGTCTTGTTTATACGGAACACCTATCAACAAGTAGTCTTTGCTGACACGAGCCAGTTCTAAACATGCTTTTTTTAGAGCTAGCGGTGGGATATGCTCAAGAACTTCAGCGCAAAATACAAAATCAAAGTAAGCGTCGTCAAAATTTAACGATAATACATCACCCTTTACGCATCTAATCCGAGAGTGTTTAATAGATGGTACTTCTAAATCAAGAGCTACAACTGAATTAAATTTCTCTGCTAAAAGTTTAGAGAAATGTCCGTCACGAGCCCCCATATCAAGCGCAATATTGCCACTAGATGGTATTAACCGGAGGATGTCTTCTGTTCTCGCTTGTTCTAAACTGCTTGCTCTGTATTTTTCAAGACTCATGCTTTGTCCACCATTAAACGACTGCTGCTTCAACCATGCCAATCAATGCTTATAACAATTTTTCAAATAATCTAGCCAACTGGTATGTTCGACCTTTCCGAGAAAAATTCTGAATAACTTCAAAAGACGGAAGATACTGTTTGTCAAAATTACTGATTACCCTAACTAACATATCAGCAATGCGCACAGAGTCGTTGAGAGGAGCAATCGCTTCAATTCCAACTTTTTTCAATAATTGGGCTGTATCCCCAGCATCATCTGTTAAAGCGATAATCGGACGACCAGCCCGCAGATATTCATAAATTTTTACAGGTATTTGATCGTTGCAGCCATTAGATTGAAGGATCATCAAAGCGTCAGCACTTAACATCTCGTTTAATGCTTCTCGATAGCCAACTGGCGGCATCAATTCAATCAATTCAGTAATGCCAAAACGCTTGCTTAATTCAACAAGTAAATCTTCATGTGCCGGTGCTCTGAAACGCAAACGTAATCTATTTGTTAACTCAGGATTACGTTCTTTTAATGTTGCCAGTGCCGTAAAAAGAGATGTTGGATCGCGTTCCTGTGGATAGACAATACCACTATGTAACAATGTAATTTTGCCAGGATTTAAGGGCGCTCCTGCTTCAGTACCAACGAAAGTTTCTTCGTCATATCCATTTTCGAGCAAATGTACTTTATCAACAAAGTGCGGATACCGCTGATGGTAAAGACGAACAGCACCAGGCGTTGTTAATGTCACCGCTGTTGATTGCTCAATTGTTGCACGTTCCAATACAATATAGGCATTCTTCAGAATTGGATCAGATGGATAACCTTCTTGCGCCATTGGATCCCGAAAATCACTAATCCAAGGTTTGCCACTAAATTGATGTAATGCGAGACCAATAGAATGAGCCGTTGGAATTGGATAAGATGACCAAATTGCATCAATCTGATGTTGGCGTAAAAGCTGTTTGCCGCGTCGTACAGCGTCAAAATACCAGCTTGCCCAACGATCAGGAACTGCTAAAGCGCGTGGATAACGCCCAAAAATAGAGAAATGACGCGCTGCATCAAATGCAAAAGCGCGTTCAACTTGTAATTCAATAGGGATTTCTTTATTCAGTTCTTCGCGCTGGTTTTCATAAGCAAATGGATGTGCGGTCAACACAATCGGTTCCCAGCCAAATTCGGGAAGATACCGTGAAAAGCCTAGTGTACGGTGCATACCGCTACTGCCGAGAATTGGCGGAAAATGAAAAGCGATCATCAATATTTTTTTCATTCTTATTCCCGCAACTCATCAATAACCGCAACCGCAGCATCAATCACCGCCAACGGCGTATAAAAATGCGGAGAAAACCGAATTCCACCGCCGCGTTGTGCACACAATACTTGCCGCGCCATTAACGCTGAATACAATTGATCGGCAGGCAAATCAGGCACATTAAACGTGATAATTCCCGCACGACGAGCAGGATCGCGGGGCGTAAGCAATTCAAAACCACGTTGATCTAATAGCGCAATAAGATACGCCGTTCGCGCCTGAAGTTCTTGCCAAATTGTCTCCAAACCAATTTCTTCCAACAGCGACAAGCTCGCTTCCAGTGCACAAATCCCCAGCATATTCGGGCTGCCGCACTCGAAACGCCGCGCATCAGTCCCTGGCAACCACTTAACGCGGTCAAAATCGCCGGGGTGTTCGACCATGCGCCAGCCAAATTGCCGCAATGTCAACCGCTCGCGCAGCGCCGGGCGCACATACAACAACGCCACGCCTTCCGGTCCCAGCAGCCATTTGTGTCCATCCGCGACTACGACATCTACATCGCTGGTCGCCAAATCAAACGGCACTGCACCAAGTCCTTGAATCGCGTCAACACACAACAGAATATCGCGCTCGCGGCAACCCGCTGTCAATCGCGCCAAATCCAAACGCAAACCCCGCGCATATTGCACCCAACTGATCGCCAGCACCCGCGTCTGTTGATCGCACTGCGCCAGCAAATCACCTTCAGGATCAATTGATTGCGCCAAATCGACTGCTCGCCACGTTACGCCCTGCGCCGCCAGCGATTCCCACACGATGCGATTTGACGGGAATTCTTGAGCAATGCCAACAACATTTTCACCCGCTCGCCACGGCAAACCATGCGCAACAATCGACAACCCTTCTGACGTATTTTTGACCAACGCAATATCCGCTGCGTTCGCGCCGATCAACCGCGCCAATCGCTCGCGCAACCGCTGCTCCATTTCCAGCCAACGCAGATAACCCATTGAACCAGAACGCGCATTTTCAACCGCAAATTGTGTCACTGCCGCTGCCGTGCGCCGAGGCCAGGGACTCACCGCCGCGTGATTGAGATGACACAACCCAGCGTCAAGTTCAAATTCGCCTGCTAATTCAATGGTCATAACGCTCAAGTTCCTGCGCAATCATGGCATGAACGGTCAATGCTGCTTCAAAGTCGTAATCATCAATCTCTTGCTGCATTTGCGCCAGCGTCTTCGCTAACGCCGTTCCTGCCAGCAATGGCTGCAACATCTCAATGACTGTTGCGGCATCGGTATCGTCATCTGCCAACAGTTCGTACAACTGCGCCAACAGCGGCGCAATCGCCGCGACATCGACCGTTTGCGGCGGCGCAGCAACAGATGCAGTCGGTGGTGCAAATACCGCCAAACCATTGATAACCGGTTCTAATTCTGCAACCGTCGCGGCAAGCAAAGCGTCAATTTCCATCGGTTCTGCCTGCGCATGACACGCCGATTCCAACGCTTGTGCAGTCGCTGCCACTGCCTGCGCTCCGATATTGCCGGCGACGCCTTTGAGCGTGTGGGCGCAGCGCGTCGCAGCTTCTGGGTCATCGCTCGACTGCGCCGCAGCAAATTGCGCCGCAAAATCGCTTTGGCTGGCGTGGAATTTCACCAGCAACCGTTGATAAAGCTGCGCATTATTTTGGGTAATTGCCAACCCAGCAGCGGTGTCAATGCCGGGGAGAAATCTAAATCCCCCCAACCCCTCTTTTTCAAAAGGAGGCTTGATTGATAAATCCTCCCAACCCCCCTTTTCTAAAGGGGGGCTTTCTTCATCTCCCCCCTTTGTAAAAGGGGGGCTGGGGGGGATTTCTTCCGCAGCAAAAGGGGAGCTGGGGATTTCGGGACTGATCCATTTCGCCATGACCGTAAACATCTCGCGCACATTGATCGGTTTGCCGATATGGTCATTCATTCCGGCTTCCAGCACTTTCTCGCGGTCGCCGGTCATCACGTTGGCGGTCATCGCAATCACCGGCAAATGTTGATATTGCGGCTGTTGGCGAATGCGCCGGGTCGCTGCGTAACCGTCCATCACCGGCATCTGGCAATCCATCAACACGCCGTCATAGTGCGCCAGCGCCAGCATGTCGAGCGCCTCTTGCCCATTATTTGCTACTGCGACGTGCAGCCCGTTGATCGTCAGTAATTCTAAAGCAAGCTCTTGATTAAGTTCGTTATCTTCCACCAGCAATACCGATGCTCCGCGCAAACGTCCAATCGCTTCGGAGGCTTCTTCGTGACGCCCAGCGGCGCGACTACTCGATGCGATTTCCTGTCCGCTGGCTTGCATGATGGTATCTAGCAGCGTCGAAGGTGTGACTGGTTTGGTCAGAAATCCTTCGATATTCAAACCACTCGCCGCAGCCAGCGCCTCATCGCGTCCGTAAGCTGTCACCATAATCAGCGTTGGAACGTGCGTAATGTGTGCGTCGTTCTGAATGGCACGAATCGTATCCACGCCGTCCATGCCCGGCATTTTCCAATCCATTAACACCTGATCGTAGGGCGCTTCACGGTCAGTCTGTTCGAGCAGTGCAATTGCCGTTGCGCCCGTGCCTGCTTGATCCACTTTGAAGCCAAACGCCGAGAGCATTTCCGACAAAATTTCCCGCGCAGTCGGATTGTCATCAACCACCAACACGCGCAACGGATTGATTTCAGATAATTTAATACGCGGTTGCGAACATTCACCTTGCTGGCGCAGCAGCCGCGCTGTAAACGAAAAAGTGCTGCCCCGACCCAGCGCACTTTCTGCCCAAATGTTTCCGCCCATCATGTCGGTCAGCCGTTTAGAAATCGCCAGCCCCAAACCCGTGCCGCCGTATTTGCGGGTGGTAGACATATCTGCCTGACTGAACGACTGAAACAGATGCGCCTGCTGCTCGGCAGACATGCCAATTCCGGTATCACGCACCGCAAAATGGAGCAGCACTGCATCTACACTCAGTTCATCAACACTGACCGAAACCACGATTTCGCCGCCACGTTCGGTAAATTTGACCGCATTATTGCCGAGGTTAATCAAAATCTGCCCTAACCGCAGCGGATCGCCAATCAGCGCCGTCGGGACGCTGGGATGCAGATCAAACATCAGCTCCACGCCTTTTTCTTCCGCTTTCAGTCCGACCAAATTGGCGAGATTGTCCATCACATCTTCCAGACGAAAATCAATCACTTCCATGTTCAATTTACCGGCTTCGATTTTCGAGAAATCCAGAATGTCGTTAATGATGCCCAGCAGCGCCTCGGCGGAACGGTGCACTTTTTCGATGTAATTGTGTTGCTTCTGGTCAAGTTCAGTTTGCAATGCCAGATGCGACATGCCGATGATCGCGTTCATTGGCGTGCGAATTTCGTGGCTCATATTGGCCAGAAAATCCGATTTCGCTCGCGTTGCACCTTCCGCCACGAGCAGCGTCTGCTCTAAATCTTCTTGTAATTGCTTGAGATTATCGATGTCAGCACGAATTCCCACCATTCGCGTCGGTTGACCTTCGGCATCGCGCTCAATCACTTGTCCAGCATCGAGCAGCCATTTCCAACCACCATCGGCGCAGCGGCAGCGATATTCGGCGCGATACGCAGCAGTAGCGCCAGCAAAATGCGCCTGTAAACGTTCGCTGGCGCAGTCACGATCATCAGGATGAATCTGCTGCTGTAAAAACGCCCAGCCGCCGCTGATTCGCGCCCATTTGTCATCGGTTTCGCGCAGCAGCGCCGGCAAATGACCGAGCATCGTGGCGAAATTGGCATTGATGAGCACCTCGCCGCGCTGCGGAAAATAATCCCACAAGCCCAAATTTGCGGCGCTCGCTGCGGCTTCTAACCGCGCTTCACTTTCGCGCAACCGCTCTTCCGATTGTTTGCGATCAGTAATGTCGAGCAGCCAGCCCAACACGCCCGCTTCACCCTGATAATTGAACACCATGAAATTGGCGAGCATGTCGCGGGATTGGCGATTGCGCCCGTAATGCCGCAGCTCGTAATTTTCGATCCGCCCGTCACGCGCCAGCCGCTGCATGATGATTTCCCGTTCTTGGGGATCGACGTACATCGCGGCGGCTGGCTTGCCAATTTCGGTTTCGATCATGTCCAGAAATTTCGAGTTAGCGAAACGAATGATGCCTTGCACTGAAATCGCCACGCCCAGCGGCGTGGTATCGAGCAGCGATTTCAACTGCGCTCGTTCCTCCGCCAGCGCGGTTTCCATCTGTTTACGGTCGCTGATGTCGATCACCGTGCCCGCAAGATTGATGGTGTTGCCCGCAGCATCGTAGCTCGCTTGCCCCTGTTCGTAGACGAAGCGAATTTTTCCGGCGCGGTCGATGATGCGATATTCAACGGTGTAGGTTTGATGCGCGAGCACTGCTGCCACAATTTCCGTTTCCACCCACTCCATGTCATCGGGATGAATCAGGCTGGCAAAAGATCGCGCTGCGTTATGAATAAAATCTGCGGCTGGATAACCACTTAATCGCTCCACTTCGTCGCTGACAAACAGCATCGTCCAGTGTTCATCCAACAAACAGCGATACACCGTGCCCGGAATGGTATCGACCAAATTTCTGAAATTTTGCTCCCGCGCCGCGAGCGCCAGCGCCGCTTCTTTGCGCTCGCTGATGTCTTTGAACACGACGACGCTGCCGACCAATTGACCCGTTTGATACAGCGGCACGGCGACCGATTCCACCGATAGACTGCTGCCGTCCTCGCGCCAAAACAGCTCATCATCGACTTGACGGCGTTCACCTTCCCGGAATCGCCCCGCAGTCAGATCGGCAAGGAGCGCATCGGTGCGGGTGATGAGGTGAATTGACTGCCCGCGCAAGGTTTCTACTGTGTAACCAAGCATCTGCGCTGCCGCATGATTGCAAAAGCTAATCTGTCCTGCCGTGTCTAAACCGATAATGCCTTCACCAGCGGAGTTGAGAATCAAGGCGTTATAGGCTTGCGCGGCTTTAACCGCAGCTTCGGCGCAGCGCAGTTCAGTACGATCAAACGCAACACCGTCGATCCGCGTCGGCTGCCCAGTCGCATCCACACTGGTTTTGCCGCGCACGGCAATAAACCGCTCGCTGCCATCCGCCCACAGCAGACGATATTCGAGATCAAGGTCTTTCTCGCAGCACAGCGCCGCTGCGAATGCCTGCGTCACCCGTTCCCGATCATCGGGGTGAAGCAGGGCGATTAACGCGCTGGGCTGCGGTGTCGTTTCCGCCTCCAGCCCAAACATGCGCAGCACCCGTTCATCCCATGTCCAACAGTTGGTTTTGAGATCGCCGCTCCACAACCCGATCTGCGCTGCCTCCAGCGCCAGCTGGCGCGTGTTTTCGGCTTCACGCAGCGCCAGTTCTACCAGCTTGTTTTCACTTAAATCTTTGGTCATGGCGACAAAATGTGTCACCTGTCCGCTTTGATTTATCACTGGCGCGATGGAAATTGATCCCCAGTAAATCTCACCACTTTTCCGACGGTTACAGATTTCGCTGTGCCACACCTGACCGGAGCGAATCGTTCTCCACAGCTCGTCATAACGTTCCGGCGGCGTGAAACCACTTTTTAAGACGCGAGGATTTTGCCCAATCACTTCTTCCGGGGTGTAACCAGTGACGGTGGTAAACATCGGATTGACGTGTTCGATGCGTCCTTCCACGTTGGTAATCACGATGCACAGCGGGTTTTGCTCCACCACCTGCGCCAGCTTGCGCAGCTCATTGGTGCGAGCATCGACTAACACTTGTAAACGGTCGCGGCTGCGGTCGCTCAACCAGATGATGAGCGCAGTCAAACCCAACACCAGCAGCGCAATGCTCAACAACGCGGCAAAAATCAGGGTGCGCATCGTCCGATAGGGCGCTAACGCATCCGCCAAATCAATCTCGGTCGCCAAACCGATACCCAGCCGCGCCGACCAATGCCACGCGCCGAACACCATCACGCCACGATAATCCCGATAACCAGTTGTATTCACGCCGTTATTGCCATGTAACGCTGCGCTTGCCATCTGCGTCAGCGGCCATTGCGCCCGCAGCGCGAATGGTTGATAGCCCTTCAACAACTCGCCACCGGGATCGCGCACTCGCAGCCCTAACATATTGGTTTTACCGCGAAAATAGCTGGCAACTGGCGTTAACGTTTCAGCAAATCGGGATGGCGTTAACACCTGCGCCTGACGATTAAACACATAGCTTTCGCCGCTACCGTGCACCTGCGCCACCTGCATGATCGGGCTAAATTCAGTAAGTGGATCAAAGCACAACGCAAACACCGCGATCACTGCATTCTCGGCATTTCGTATCGGTGTCAGCAAAAACATCGCTGCTCGCGGTGGAAGATACGCACCATTTGCATCTTCGGAATTGGTTTCGAGGTAAACCGGCGGCACAAACACGGTTTCGCCATTGAGTGCTCGATTGAGCAATTCCGGTTGCCACACGGCAATTTGAGTGCGAGCGCCTAATTCAAATCCCCCCAACCCCCCTTTTTCAAAGGGGGGCTTTTCCTCCCCCTTTAGCAAAGGGGGCTGGGGGGATTTGTCAACAGACGGCTTTTCTTTCTCCCCACTTTGAAAAAGGGGGGCAGGGGGGGATTGATCAAAAAGAGAATTTAATTGCGTCGCCGCCAGCGTGGTGCGATCCGGCGCAATTAAATAAAACCCAGTGGCGTTCATGTAATTAACTTGCGGCCGCAGCAAACGGTGCAGCAATTCTTTAAATGGACTGTTATTCAACGTATCGGCAGTGCGCGGCAATTCTAATAATTGAGTTGTCCACGGCAATAGTGCTGGCGCTTCTGCCATCACCCGAATTTCGCGCATGTGACTATCCAGCCACATTTCCAACGCCTGACTTGCTGAGGCATTGACACTGGTGAGCGTTTCGCCGAATTCATGGCGCAATTGCCGTTCCATCGTGTGCAGACCGTAAAGCACGACCATCAACACAATGGTTAAAAACACGGTGACTGCTGCAAAACTGAGTTTCCAGCTCATCAAAATTCCTCTAATTAACACTCGCATTTATACCCTTTTCATTTAGCTTTTTCGTTAATATGCTTGGTGCAATCAACTAAGTGATGTTGTGGAATTCTACCTATGATTGACTACCACCTTCCAACAGATAAACTAAACGAGTTGCGTAATTTGCATCGGCATACCCGCAATAAACGAGAGGCTGACCGAATTAAAGCTGTCGTTCTTTTAGCCACAGGCTGGACTGCCGAACAAGTCGCCGAAGTCTTGCAAGTAGACCCTAATACTGTGCGCAATCATTTTAAGCGTTATCAGCAAGGCGGCATTGAATTACTTGTGCATATTGCTTTTCGTGGCTCAGAGTGTTTGCTTGACGATATAGAACTCGCTCTTCTCAACAACCACTTACAAGAAAACCTTTATCTGACGGCAAAAGAGATAGCTCATTGGGTTGAAAATACCTTTGAAGTGACCTATACCGAAAGCGGTATGACAGCACTGTTGCATCGTCTTGGTTATGTTTACAAAAAACCGAAGTTGATTCCAGGAAAAGCTGATCCAGAAGCGCAAAAAGAATTTTTAGTTGAATACGAAAAAGTTAAAGAAAACAAAGGCGAAGAAGACCCAATATACTTTATGGATGCGGTACATCCTCAACATAATCCAGTGATCTCCAATGCTTGGATTAAGCGTGGTGATGAACAAGAAATTCGTTCTAACACTGGTCGTAAACGTATCAACATTAACGGTGCTATGAGTCTAGATAAGCTAGAACCAGTCGTGCGTTATGACGACACAATCAATTCAGAATCTACTATTGCACTATTGAAACAATTGGAGCAGTTACATCCGACCGCTGCTGTAATCTACGTCATTTGTGACAATGCTCGCTATAATCGTTCAAAAGCGGTTAGTAAGTATCTTGAAACTTCACGAATTAAACTAATGTTTCTTCCACCTTATGCGCCAAACCTTAATCTTATTGAACGACTGTGGAAATTTTTCAAAAAGAAAATTCTCTACAACCGCTATTTTGAGTCATTCGATGATTTCAAGTTTGCCTGTCAATCGTTTTTTAGTAACGCAAATCAATACCATGATGAAATACTGTCGTTAATGAGTGATAAGTTCACTATTATCGGAGATTAAGAACCGAAAATCTGATATTAACTTGGTATAGCGCGGCAACAAATCAACACTATTCGCCCAGCATTTCATCGGATAAATGCGCCGCAATAGTCGTCAATAATTGCGCGGGATCAATGGGTTTAATGATGTAAGCGCGAGCGCCAAGTGCCAAACCTTTTGCGACTTCAGCAGGATCAACTTGACCGGTCACGAATAGAATTGGAATCGCCGCAGTGGTCGAGTTAGCCTTTAATTGTTGACACACCGCATAACCGTCCATTTCAGGCATCATGACATCCAGCACAATTAAATCTGGCGGCGATTTTGCGACCACTTGCAGCGCCTTTTTGCCGCTAGTTGCTGCTTTAATTTTGTAATTATCGCGCAAAATACCTTTTAACAAGTCGATATTTTCTGGCGCATCATCGACTAACAAAAGTGTCCGTTGTTTATTCATGGTTTACTCGCAAAACAATAGCGCGTTTCTGCATACTGCTCTTTGAAAGCAAGCACTTCCGGCAACGCATCCAGAAACAGCGGAATTAAATGTGGATCGAAATGATTTCCCGCACCTTGTTTTAGAAAATCAATTGCTTGTTCGATTGACCACGCATCTTTATAGGGGCGCACTGAAGTCAACGCATCGAATACATCCGCCACTGCAACAATGCGCCCAATACGCGGAATCGCCTCACCTTTTAATCCACAGGGATAACCAGAACCATCCCATTTTTCGTGATGTGTCAAGGCGACAATCTGCGCCATTTCTAATAAATCAGAACCATTTGCTTCGCCAATGATGTCAGCGCCCACTTGACAGTGCGTTTGCATCAGCGACCATTCATCTGCGTCTAGTTTACCCGGCTTTTGCAACACACAATCAGGAATACCGATTTTGCCGATGTCGTGCATTGGCGCAGCATTTAATAATAACGAGGCTTCTTGTTCATTCATGCCCACTGCCAGCCCTAAAATCTCGGAATAATGGCTCATCCGAATAACATGCAAACCAGTTTCATTGTCTTTATATTCCGCTGCGCGACCCAAGCGGCGAATGATTTGCAGTTGCGCAGTCTGTTCTTTTACGCGCCGGTCGAGCACTTGATTTTGGTCGAATAACGCTAATTGCGCTCGCACTCGCGCCTGTACAATGGGCGGGCTAATCGGTTTGGTAATGTAATCGACTGCGCCCAAATTAAAGCCGTGAATTTCATCTTCAATGCCGATTTTGGCGGTGATAAAAATAATTGGAATATGGCGTGTGGTAAAATCCGCTTTCAATTGCCGGCAGACTTCATAACCATCCATTCCGGGCATCATCACATCGAGTAAAATCATATCCGGTGGACGCTCGGAACGAATAATTTGCAACGCCTTTTCACCGCGAGTTGCCGCTTTAACGTGATATTCATCTTTCAAACTACTGACCAGTAAGTCGATATTTGCTGGCGCATCGTCTACGACCAATACCGTTTGTCGTTCTCGCGTTGTCATAGAATTAAACTGCCTTAAAGTGAAATAGAAAAACCCTAACAAATAAACAGTTAGCGGCATCGACGCAATGTTATTATTGCAACCTTATAACAGGTATCAACTTTATGCCAATATGGTATAACCAAACTTGTGACGACGTTCCCTTAAATGATCGCCATTGCATCGGAAAGCGTTTGTTCATCGCGTTATTATTACCGCTGTCGTGGCTGTATTGCGTCATCGTGCAAATGCGGCGTTGGGCTTATCAACACAATTGGCTGACTTCGGTGCGATTGGCGATTCCGGTGATTGTGGTCGGCAATCTCACGGTTGGCGGCACGGGCAAAACGCCGTTGGTGTTGCGGCTGGCGGCGCGATTGCGCGAGCGCGGGAAAACGCCCGCAATTCTGACTCGCGGTTACGGTGGCGCAGCGCGGAAGTGGCCGCAAGTGGTGCGTCCGAACAGCGATCCGGCGCAAGTTGGCGATGAACCGGTATTGCTGGCGCGACGCAGCGGTTGTTTGGTGATTGCGGGACCGAATCGCGTCGCAGCGGGCAATTTGGCGCTGCAACTCGGCTGCGACATCGTATTGACCGATGACGGATTGCAGCATTATCGGCTGGCGCGAAAGGTAGAAATCGCGCTGATCGACGGCGAGCGCGGGTTTGGCAACGGACATTGTTTGCCAGCCGGGCCGCTGCGCGAACCGCCGCGTCGGTTGGAAAGCGTTGATTTGCGGCTGTATCACGGCGGAATGCAGCGCCAGCCGCAAATGCACCTGATTCCCAGCGCGGCAGTCAATCTGCGCCAGCCGAATTTGACGCGCTCGCTGGCGGAGTTTCGGGGACAGCGCGTGTTGGCGGTGGCGGGCATCGGTTATCCGGCGCGGTTTTTTAACAGTTTGATTGCATTGGGATTAGACCTCGAACTGCGACCGTATCCCGATCATCATCGGTTCACTGCTGCAGATGTGGCGCAGTGGCCGCCGCTGCCAGTGTTGATGACCGAAAAAGATGCAGTGAAATGTGCGGCGCTGGCGGGCGCGAATCATTGGTTTGTGCCGGTGGAAGCAGCGGTCGATGCAGAGTTTTTGGCGCAGTTTGAGCGCCTCGTGTTTGGCAATGGTGAGAAAAATGCTTAATCAATTCAAAGTGGTCATTCCCGCTCGGTTCGGCTCAACGCGATTGCCGGGCAAACCGCTGCTCGACATTGGCGGACAACCGATGATCGCGCACGTCGTGGCGCGAGCGCGGGCGAGCGCAGCGGATGAAATCATCGTGGCGACCGACGATCAGCGGATTGTTGACGTGTGCGCCGGGCTGGGCGTGACGGCGTTGCTGACTGCAACCACGCATCGCAGCGGCAGCGACCGGATCGCCGAGGTAATTGAGCGGTGCGGCTGGGATGACGCGCAAATCGTGGTCAATGTGCAGGGCGATGAACCAGCATTGCCGTCGGCGTTAATCAATCAGGTTGCGGCACTGTTGGCAACGTCAGCGGAGTTGGGCATGGCGACGTTGGCGTTTCCGATTACGGATGCAGCGATGTTGTTTGATCCGCAGGTGGTCAAGGTCGTGACGGATAAAAATGGGCTGGCGCTGTATTTTTCCCGCGCACCGATTCCGTGGCATCGTGATGATTTTGCTGAAAATATGCCGATTCAACTTGCAGCAACCGGCGGCTGGCTGCGCCACATTGGGCTGTATGCGTATCGCGCTGCGTTTCTCAAACAATTTGTCACTTGGTCGCCAGCGCCGTTGGAACAAGTTGAATCGTTGGAACAATTGCGGGCGCTGTGGTGTGGCGCACGGATTAGTGTCGCAATTGCCGATGCCGAACCGGGTGTCGGCGTGGATACGCAGAAGATTTGGTGCGAGCAGCAGCGCAACTCGCTGCCGCTGGAATGGTTTAGTCGGCGCGAAAACCGTGCGCCGCAAGCAGTTCGCGGGTAATACCGGACGCAGTGGGCGCAGCAGCTTGATCGCCCAACAGCAATCGCTCCAAATAGCGCGATTAAATCCACTTCGAGATTGACGCGGCTGCCAACCTGATAATCGCCGCTGATGGTGTGCGCGATGGTGTGCGGAACAATGTTCAATTCAAACACTGCGCCGTCAATTCGATTGACCGTCAAGCTCGTGCCGTCGATGCAGATCGAACCTTTAGGCGCGATATAACGTGCCAATTCTGCTGGCGCTTCAATCCGCAAGCGCCACGAACGCGCATCGGCATGACGTTCCAAAATTGTGCCGATGCCGTCCACATGACCACTCACGAGATGACCGCCGAGCGGAGTCGCCAGCGTTAACGCCGGTTCCAAATTGACGCGACTGCCGGAACTGAGGCTGCCGAGCGTCGTGAGCGCCAGCGTTTCACGGGAAACATCGGCAGCGAAACTTTGTCGCGCCAGTTCAACCGCCGTGAGACAGACACCGTTGACGGCGATGCTGTCGCCGAGCGCGACACCAGCGAGCGGCAAATTGCCGGTGTTAATGGTGAGACGCACATCGCCGCTGCGCGGTTGCGATTGCTGAAGGTGGCCGATAGCCTGAATGATGCCGGTGAACATTTGTGCAATAGTATTGTTGATTATTTTCAGTAAAGAATATCACTTTTCAATTTTAATATCGGACTTATTTTCAATACTTTCTGCTATTTATACATTGGATCAGGAAGAATACTGGTTGTCAGTTGTCAGCAAAAACACTGCTTCTTACTGACAACTTTTTAACCTGCTATCAGTTACTTTTCACGCAATGGCGTTAGCGGTTGCGCAAATGTCTCCTGATACTGTTCGTTATATGGTTCCAGCGCAGCATAAACATGATAAGGCACCACGCGTTCCTCAAACCGCGCAAACTTGCTGCGCAGATAATTCAAGTTGCGCAGCAGTTTCATTTCAATGATCGCTCGCGCAAATTCTAAACCCTGTGAGCCGCGCTTGCGTTGTAGCAGCGCCACCAATTGCCGCACCAAATACGGCGGACGTTTTGCGCCGGGCGGTTGCGCCAGCCGTTGAATAAAATGCGGCATTCCTTTGCTGCGATCACCTTTTGAAGTTAGTTCGCCCAGTTCTAAATCCGGGCGCAATAACTCAAATAATTCTTCACCATTTGCAGTCCGCGCCAGCACCCATTGCCAACCCAATTCCGCGCCCATATAACCGACGGTGATGTCACTCAAACTATTGACGTAATCAAAGCAGGATAAACACGCCGACGGGAAGACGCCGTGCAATTTATCCATCGGAAATCAATAAAGTTGAGTTTTTCTACGCTGCCGTCTTCATGGCGCATCCACAGCCGAAATCCTGCATAAATCATAATGCACAATCGTTGCCGGTGAACGCGAGACTGTTCTAAAAAATAGACCAAATCGGGATAACTGACGTTATCGCTGCAAGGAATGCCAATCACGTCTAAATGATCTAAATTCAATTCAGATTCAATCGCTCGCAGCGCGTGAACTTGGCAACTGGTGCCAATAAATCCTAAGCGTTTAATGCCTGTTCGCGCACGGCATCCAATAAATTCAAAACCGGCGATAAACTCGGTTTATTGCCCGCCGTTGCCAGCACTTCCGCCGGCGTCGCGCCAGCACCGGCTGCGCTTGAAACCGCGTGCCCGCCCGCGCCGGTGGTCAGCACCGCCTCAACGCGCCCAGTTCGAGCAGCCGCGCTCCGAGCGCCGTTACGATACCCGTCCACTGCGCCTTGGGATTGGGGCGGCGCAGTCGCGCTGCGTGTTGCGCCCGAAAATTCCAAACTGGCGCTCGTCATCGGCGTGGCGATTGCGCCCGTGCAGCCGTGCTCCAGCGCCTCGGTTTGATTGCGCACAAACACGCAGGCCTGCGCCATCGCTGGCTGCAAATAGCTGTCGCACAGCCCGCAGTCGCTGCACAACGCGGGCGACCTTGCAGCCGAGCGTCGCTGCTCAACAGCGCGATCTGGGCGAGACCTTTGGACGGGCCATCAGTCGCCATGAAAGACGCGCTATCGCTCATGTCCGCACTCCGCAATCGGCTAAAAAAACTTGCTGTATCAATGTCATAACGTCATTCCTCGTGAAAAAAGAGCCGGTGATTCAATTGGTCAACCCAGCGCCAGCGAGTCTGCATGAAAGCCGCAGCGGCGTCCAGCCGCGCAGTTGGGCGCGATCCGTTGCCGACGTGTCGCCAATTTAACGGTAAAGTATCATCTTGATCTCACGCGCCAGCCCCAATTTGGCAACGGGATCGCAGGTCACTGCGTGACTGCACCTTTCTTTCCAAATCACAGCAATCAGGTTCGCCACCTATGTCCATCCCGTTTCCGTTTTCCGCCGTCGTCGCCCAAGAAGAGATGAAACGCTCGCTGTTGATTGCAGCAATTGATCCGTCAATTGGCGGCGTTCTCGTGTTTGGCGACCGGGGCACCGGCAAATCCACCGCAATTCGTGGTCTCGCCGCGCTGCTGCCTAAAATGCAAGCCTATGATTGTACTTACAATTGCGATCCCGACGCCGGTGATGATGCCGTGTGCGCCGACTGCCGCGAGAAACGCGCCAAAGGCAATCCGCCCAAATCCCGCAAAGTGCCGGTGCCAGTCGTCGATTTGCCGCTCGGCGCGACGGAAGACCGCGTGATTGGCGCGTTGGATTTGGAGCGGGCGCTGACCAAAGGTGAAAAAGCCTTTGAGCCGGGCTTGCTGGCGCGAGCACATCGCGGCTTTTTGTACATCGACGAGGTGAATCTGCTGGAAGATCATCTGGTTGATTCGCTGCTCGACGTTGCTGCCTCCGGCGAAAATCTGGTGGAGCGCGAAGGTTTGAGCATTCGCCACCCAGCGCGTTTGTGCTGGTCGGTTCTGGCAATCCCGAAGAAGGCGAATTGCGCCCGCAGTTGCAAGATCGTTTCGGCTTATCGGTCGAAGTGAAGACGCCGCAGGATTTGCCGACGCGGATGAAAGTGGTACGGCTGCGCGATGAATTTGAGCGCGATCCCAACGCCTTCGTGCAGAAATGGAAAAGCAAGGACGCCAAAATCCGCAAGCTGATTGAGAAAGGCAAGGAAGTGTTAAAAACCGTCACCGTGCCGGATGCCACGCTCGAAGATGCCGGACGCTGTGCATCAAACTCGGCACTGACGGACTGCGCGGCGAATTGACCTTGATCCGCGCTGCGCGAGCACTTGCCGCGTTGCAGGGCGACACCGAAGTCACCAAACGCATCTCAAAGCCATCGCCACTTCTGCGCTGCGTCATCGCCTGCGCCGCGATCCGCTGGATGAATCCGGTTCCACCAGTCGCGTTGAACGCGCAGTTGCGGAGTTATTCGGCGCATGAGCACTGCTGGCGCGACTCCCGCTGTGATGACTGACGCCCGCCCCGCGCCAGCCGCTGCCTCACCTTGGGAAGACGCCGTGCTGGCAGCAGCGTTGATGACGGTTGATCCGTTTGGCACTGGCGGCGTCGCCCTTCGCGCTCTCGCCGGGCCGGTGCGCGATCAATGGTTGACGATCATGCGCGACCTGCAACCGGAAGACGCGCCGCAGCGTCGAATTCCGCTGCACGTCGCTGACGGACGGCTGCTCGGCGGTTTGGATTTAGCGGCGACGCTGAATGCCGGTCGCCCCGTTGCCGAGCGCGGGCTGCTGGTCGAAGCCAATGGCGGCGTGATTGAGCTGGCGATGGCCGAGCGGATTGCGCCCGGCACGGTGGCGCGATTAACCAGCGCGTTTGATTTTGGCGAGGTGATTTTGGAGCGCGACGGGCTGGCGCAGCGCAATCCGGCACGTTTTGCGGTGGTCGCGCTGGATGAAGGCGTCGGTGAAGATGAAGGCTTGCTGCACGCGCTGAGTGATCGGTTGGCGTTTCATCTCGACTTGACCTACATCCGCCATCACGAGGCGGTGAGCTGCGATTACGACGCCGAGGAACTGACGGCGGCGCGGGTGCGGCTGCCGACGGTGACGATCAGCGATGAACAGGTTGAGGCGTTGTGCGGAATCGCGCTGGCGCTGGGCATTCCATCGCTGCGAGCGTCGATTTTTGCCTGCCGTGCGGCCTGCGCTGCTGCTGCGTTAGCCGAACGTGAGGCGGTGACGGAAGCAGATTTAGCGGTCGCCGGGCGGCTGGTGCTGGCACCGCGAGCGACGCAGTTGCCGCCGATGGAGCCGCCGCCGGATGCCGAGCCACCGCCGCCGGAGCCGGAGGAACCTGAGCAAAATCAAAATCAAGAGACGGAGCAGCAGGAACCGCAGGAATTGCAGGATCAGATTTTAGAGGCCACCAAAGCGGCGATTCCGGCAGGGCTGCTGGCGCAGTTGCAGATGGGCAAATTACGGCGGTCGCGCTCGCGGGCGACGGGTAAAGCTGGCGCGATGCAGAACGCGCAGACTCGCGGGCGACCGGCTGGCGTGTTGCGCGGTGAACCTCGCGCCGGGCTGCGGCTCAACGTGGTGGAAACGCTCCGCGCTGCGGCACCTTGGCAACGCTTGCGCCGCGAGGAACGCGAACGCTGCGGGCAAACTTCGACGCGGATTGAGGTGCGGCAAGACGATTTCCGCATCACGCGGTTCAAGCACAAATCGGAAACGACGACGATTTTTGTCGTTGATGCGTCTGGCTCTTCGGCGCTGCATCGGCTGGCGGAGGCGAAGGGCGCAGTGGAATTGTTGCTGGCAGATTGTTATGTGCGCCGTGACAAGGTCGCGCTGGTGGCATTTCGTGGGCAAGCCGCCGAAGTGCTGCTGCCACCGACGCGGTCGCTGGTGCGAGCCAAACGCAGCTTGGCGGGGTTGCCGGGTGGCGGTGGCACTCCGCTGGCGTCGGGCATTGATCTGGGCATGATTTTGGCGGATTCGATCAAACGGCGCGGCGGAACGCCGGTGCTGATTGTGATGACCGACGGGCGAGCGAATGTGGCACGGGATGGTTCGGGCGGTCGCACTCGCGCCAATGAAGAGGCGCTGGGCGCGGCGCGAGTCGTGCGCGGATTGGAAATCACTGCGCTGGTGATTGACACCTCGCCGCGTCCGCAACCGCAAGGGCGTGAATTGGCAAAAGAAATGGGCGCGATTTATTTACCATTGCCTCATGCAGATGCCAATTCATTAACGCAGGCAGTTCGCGCCACTGCGAATTAATTGATCACTTCTAAACGCGCTCCGGCGCGTCCGCTAAATACCCGTAAATCTTCGTGAATACGCTGCCAGCACCGCGCATCTAAATGGATGCGCGGGCCGCGAATGGCAACCGTTAAAAATAAATCAGGTTCCAATAAATAAAAACTGAGATGCAGCGTAATTGGTTGAGAATGATCTGGCGCTTTGCAATACAGTTCTAACGTCAATTCAAATGACGCAGTCGCCAAACGCGGACGCTGCGTTTCAATTCGTCCTAAACTGCAATCCGGCTGTTGGCAACGCCGCCGTAACGCATACGCCAATTCTCGATCACAAAAGACGCAAATCGCCCGTTCAATCTCGGCTAAATGTCGTCGCGCATCGCGCAATCGTTGTGGCAATTCAGTTTCAGTGCGCATTTGTATACGCAAAATGCGCCGCAAACGGTCAAATGCTTTGGGTAAAGTTCCACTATGAAAACCGCGCCGCAGTAATCCGCGCATCGTTTCGCCGTGATTGCCGATAATTGCTAATTCAATGGCTTGCAATTGCCGTAATGGTGACTTATCCACTGCGGGCAGTGATTCGGGTTGCGAATGATTCGCCGCATAAAGTTTCCAATTTTCTTTTAATTCCCAAACCAAAAATCCTGCCAATCCCGGCAGTAACAGCACGGTTAAAGTGACCAATGGATAAGCAATCCATTTTGGCAATAAACTGGCAGTCACGGTCAATAAAAAACTGGTAATCACTGGGAAAAACGGCAGCATCACTTTGTGCCCAATCGTCACCAGCGGAAAATGTTTAATGGGATTGACCTGCGGTTCCACCAATACGGTGACGTAAAATTGAATGAGTGCATCTAATAAGCGCCACAATGGAATTAATAACGCTTTGAATGCCAGCGCCCAGCGCGATTCGCCGAGCCGATGACTTAATAATTCTTCAATCCAATGTAAACCCTGTTGAAAGCGCCGCGTGACTTCTTTGAAAAACTGCATCAGTTCGCGTAATAAACCGAGAATTAACGTTTGATTCACTACGCGCACAAAGCGCCCAACACCGCTGGCGGTGTCATCTAATAAATGCCGTCCCGCTGGAGTATTGCGCACCAGCGTTCCGAGCGCCAGCGCCAATGCAAATTGCGAAATGTTTAATTGAATTAATGTGCCTTCAATCACGCTGGCAATGGCAATGACAGGCAGCACTAGAAATACACCAATCACGAATGGACGCAGCAAATGACGATCTATTCCGCGCACCACGCTGGTGTCCAATAAACGCAGCAGCGGTGGCCAGTGCAGCAGTCGTCGCAAGCTGTCGTAAAACAACAATCGCAATCCCCACCACAATCCGCGCAGCGTCGCCAGTGCCACCGTGCGCACGACATGCGCGTGAGCGATCACGTTAATTGCCAGCCCAACCACGATGACCAACCACAGCGGCGTTAAATCAAAATTGTGATGAACCAATAAGCTAATCAGCACGTGCAGGGTTTTTAGCCCTAAAAATGCCAAGCCAAACGGCAGTATCAAATAGCGCAGCGCCAATCGCCCCAGCGCCGTGCCAAACAACGGTGCTCCAAGTTGCTGTAATCCTTTGAGATAAAATTCGCCCGGTTTATACACGCCGGGCAAGGCGTGTGCTGCGGCACGATCAAATCGCGCTAGTCGATCGCCACGAAACACGTCATTGGCACTGAAATCAGGCAGGCGCAGCACGTTGCGGGCGATGATGTCGCGCACATCGGTAAATTTCAAATGTCGCCGATGTTCAATCACATCCAGCAATTCGCGCAGTAATTTGTGCGCAGCGACGGCTTCACGATGATCGCTGGCGCTGAAACCGGCGTCGGCAATGGCGCGTTGCAAATGTGGTTTTAATTGTTTTTCCAGATGTACGGTGAGTCGTCGCGCCAGCCGATGCAGTGGCTGATGAAAACGTTCAACTTCTGGCGTTGCCCAGCCGAGTTGTTCCAGTCGCGTCAATCCGGCATCCAGCGCCCGCAACGCTTTGAGATTGGCTTGAAATGGCAACACCTCGCGCAGCCGCTGATTGCCAAAACTCAGCATCCATGCCAACGGACGCAGGCAGTAATAAGTGGTGCGGCTTTCAATCAGCACCCGCTCCAAATCGTGCAGCAGTGCTCGCGCTGTCCAAGCTCTTGATTGATTAAGAATGTCTGCGCTGAGACGCCGCACCAGCACACTTAATTCTTGGGCGCTGTGCGGATCAAGCACCCATTTTTCAGCCAGCAGCGCCGCTAAGGTGCTTTCCGCCGCAGTTCGGCGATGCAGCAGAATTTGTGAACGTTCGGACGCGACATTGGCGCAGGGTTCGCCGAGTCGGGTTAAACGCCGTTGCGCAATGGCGAGTTGTTCAATCACGGTCGCAAAGCGTTCACTGCGTTCGGCAATCTGCATTCGGTGGGCAGCGTGACGAAAGAGTAATAACCCCAGTTCTAGGCGCAAGCTGGCGATGATCTGCGGTGTCGCTCGGTGAAACCAAAATGGTCGCGGCAGCGCGAGCAGTGCATCCAGTAACGGCGCACAGAATATGAGCAGCCAATGTGCGAATTGCTCGCGCCAGCGCCAATGAGGTGTTTGATCTAAAACGGTTAATGCGCGTACTGCTAAACAGGGGCGTGATTGATGGGGCAGGGCGCACAGGATTGACCGCAGCGTGGAGCTGGCGCGGGTTCCGGCAGTGATGGCGGATTAAAACTGACTCGCGCTGCGGGGCGAGCGCGAACATCGGATCAGATTGGCTGTAAGGCAAATCTGGCGGCAGCGCCAGCAGATGCACTGAATCGCCGCAATGCGGATCAGGTTGAATGCGTTCCAATAATGCCGGAAGTGAGAGCGTTAAACCGCTGTGGTGCACCCATTGATCAGCGCAGCCCAATCGTGAATTGCTGGAAATAAACACCCGCGCACTCCGGGACTGAAATAGCGCAGTCGTGTGACCAATGCCACGAAACCGCGAC
Organism: Chromatium okenii; assembly: GCF_002958735.1. Lineage (GTDB taxonomy): Bacteria > Pseudomonadota > Gammaproteobacteria > Chromatiales > Chromatiaceae > Chromatium > Chromatium okenii_A. Next base: position 470,258 of record NZ_PPGH01000037.1, read on the forward strand.
ACACCAGCGCGTCACTGAGACCAGCAGGAATAATGTTGTCGCGGGTTAACACATCGCGGATTTCTGCAAAGGCAGCACGCCAATCAGCGTATGCAACGCGTGGCTGTCCGGTTGCATCGCACACCGCTTGCCACGCACGAGCGATTTCACCTTCAAAACGCCGCGCCCAATAATTGCGCAGCAGGCGCGTAAATCCAGCCGGATCAAGCCGCTGTTCCACGGGCATCGGCAGCAAAATCACCTGCGGGGGTAAATTCAATCCTTCAATCACGGCGAGCGCTTCGGGATTTTCCGATTCCAAACCGCGCAGAAAAGCGGCGCGGGCATGAGGTAATAATTGAGATCGGGAACGGAACCTTCGTAACCAGTGGTTTGCAGGTGTTCGACAATCAGCCGCTCCATCGCTCGTGGATGAAACAGGAACACGCCTTCAGTCGGTTTGAAGACCCGTTCTCGAAACAACCGGGCGGTGGAATCGGCATCAGTTGGGGACTGGAATGACACAGCTAGACTCGAATGAAATCAAAAAATGGCACTAACCGTTGGTGCGTCAGTGATGCGCCGAAGACTGCAACGATGATATGCGGGATCAGGCGTATATTATTTAGACTTGAAGCCAAAGCGCCGGGCGATAAAATCATAACACGTCCCCGAATGCGCCTTGTTTAAGCAAAACGCGCATCGCTGCGGTGCACGATTATGGAGCGTTAATTGATTATGCACTATCGCGTTTTTTATCTATTTGAACGATCAGGTGAAGCTGTTCTTCGGCAAATGCCATTGAAATGAGTGCCCGGTCAATTTGCGAACAATTGCTGCCTCGGTTGCAAGGCGCAGATGATTATCTCGGTTTAATGGACGCAGATAATATCCTGCAAATTTTCCGCGAACCGGCGACGGTTGGCGGTTATTGGTTGGAATTGCCGCTTGATGCAGCAAAAGCATCTTATGGTCGAGAATTAGATTTTGCGACATTGCAAACGTATTACTCGAATGCCAGCAGTCTTTGAGCGAGAAGATATTCCCGGATTAGAATATCGTCCATGGTGATTTACGGCGTATTGTAAAATCGTGCTTTCTTTACTAACGGAAGACCATCAGAGACGGGGCAATAAACCCCGTCTTATTTCGTTACAGCAAGCGATTCATGTCTCAATTATCAATCCGATAATTAGGCGCTTCTTTGGTAATCTGCACATCGTGAACGTGCGATTCACGCATTCCGGCGCTGCTCACACGGACGAATTGCGGTTTAGTACGCATTTCTTCAATCGTCGCGCAGCCGGTATAGCCCATGCTGGAACCTAAACCACCAACTAATTGATGAATCACATTCAGCAAACTGCCTTTATAGGGCACGCGCCCTTCAATTCCTTCGGGCACTAATTTTTCTTTCGCAGTGTCTTCTTGAAAATAGCGATCACTTGATCCTTCATTCGCACCCATTGCACCGAGCGAACCCATTCCGCGATAGGATTTATATGACCGCCCTTGATAAATCTCGACTTCACCGGGCGCTTCATCAGTACCCGCAAACATACCGCCAATCATTACACTGTGCGCACCAGCAGCAATGACTTTGGCAATATCGCCCGAATAGCGCAATCCACCATCGGCAATCACCGGAATTCCGCTGCCTTCTAATGCTTCAGTGACATTCGCAACGGCAGTAATTTGTGGAACGCCGACGCCAGCAACAATGCGCGTGGTGCAAATTGAATTATGCACAATTGCGTTGTCAGCAATAAAACTGTGGGTCGGACAATCGACTTCGATGTCATATACCGGCAGCGCAAGATTGAGCGGTTGGCGATCAAGAATTTTTAAGACTTGATAGTTCTGAATCAGCCGTTTTTCATGCGACACATTCAAACGCGCACGATAAGAATCGCGGCAATTGGCGACTTCAACACCGACCAATCCGCCTGCAGTGGGCGCTTCAACATGACAATTCGGCAAGCTGCCGTTGATTAACAGCGACAGCAGGTTAAACAATTCAACCAGCCGTTGTGAAGTATTGGTAAAACACAGCCGTCCATCACTAGCGGTATAGCCATCGCTATCGAGTAGACCATCGAATAGTCCTTGCAAATAGTCTGGATTGGCGCAGAGCAATTCAGCAGGTAAATGTTTGTCATGGTGTGTGCCAAACTGCGCCAGCAATTGCGCCCATTGCGGTGAGTCAATTTGAACGGTGATGATATTTGCTTGCTGCGTTTGCTCAGGTTGAATACCGCTGACTTTTTTAATGCAGGCAGTCAATTGTTCTGCCACTGCAACTTGATCCGCTGCGAGATTCCAATTGATATGCGCAGATTGAATATCGCCCCCGCTGAGGAATATGCCAAATACATAACCCAGCGCATAAGAATCGCAAACGCTATTTGCGCCGAAATCAATTTTCAGCGCAGCAGGCAATTCAAATTGCACTTGGCGCGGAAATAAACAGGTAGCGCGTTCGACTTCACCAATCGCTTGCCAGCCGATTTTAGTGGCTCCGCTGCGCGTCGGGCGCTCCAGCACGTTGGCATAACCCTTTGATGTGACGGTCGCGGCGCTGGCAGTGCTTAAATCGCCAACCAGATAACGATGATCCGGCGTCGCCAACGTGCCCAAAAATGAGGCGCTGTGGCGAATCTGCATCACTTCACGAATGCCGGTACACCACGCCTTGACCACCGTCACCGGCTGCCCGTCGCGGTTAATCACGCGCTCACCGGCGCGAATGTCCTCGATATTTTTATAGGTCGCGTTCGCCATCAACACCCGCGTACCCGCCGCAAAACAGCCCGGGCCAATCCCCACCTTCACCGCATCTGCGCCCGCATCGCGCAGCGCCAGCGCCGCATCCGCTGTGGCGATATTGCCACCGATGACCTGCAAATCGGGATAATGTGCTTTAACCCATTGAATTCGATCCAATACGCCCTGAGAATGCCCGTGTGCCGTATCTACCACAATCACATCCACTCCCGCCGCGACCAGCGCCGCCACCCGCTCTTCAGTGCCGCGCCCGACGCTGACTGCCGCGCCGCAGCGCAGCCGCTCCTGCATATCCCGCGATGCTTTGGGAAAATCTTTCGCTTTTTGAATATCTTTGACGGTAATCAGCCCGCGCAGCTCAAATTGATCGTTGACCACCAGCACCTTTTCAATCCGATGTTGATGCAGCAGTTTGAGCACATCAGCGCGACTCGCGCCCTCGCGCACCGTCACCAGCCGTTCCTGCGGCGTCATAATCGCCGCCACCGGCGCATCCATCCGCGTCTCAAACCGCAAATCGCGCCCAGTCACGATGCCGACCAATTTGCCGTTTTCCGTCACCGGCACACCCGAAATGTTATGGGCATGAGTGAGTTCCAACACCTCGCCCACGCTGATATTCGGCGCAACCGTGATCGGATTGCGGATGATCCCGCTCTCGTATTTTTTCACCGCCAGCACTTCGCGGGCTTGGCGCTCGATGTTCATGTTTTTATGAATAATTCCGATGCCGCCCTCCAGCGCCATCGCAATTGCCAGCCGCGCCTCGGTGACGGTATCCATCGCCGCCGACACCAGCGGAATGCGCAGCTCGATCTGGCGCGTCAATTTAGTGTGAAAATTCACCTCATTGGGCAACACCCGCGAATGCGCGGGAACGAGTAAAACATCATCAAAAGTCAGGGCTTCCTGGATCAGGCGCATGGGATCAAACTCCGCAAGTCAGTGGTCGATTGAGTATCAGATGGTCGGCACAAATGCCGATGATTTGGAGCAAATCATAGTCGCTATTTGAAGCGATACAATTTTTTGACGTTTGCGGCGAGATGACGCGAGACTGTTTGCTGCCCGTGTTAGCCTGTGATCGTTTCTCAACATCATTCAATAGGTCATGGTCATGCAACAACTTACTCCTGCCGGTCAAAATCTGGTCACTGAACTTGCTGGACGGCATGGTTTCAGTACCGATGCAGTCACGCATATGCTGTTTGCAGTGTTGCATGGCAACGGTTCAATGGCACAATTTGGTCATCCTGAATTCGGTGGTGGCGGGCAATGGATGTCGGGCGGAATGATTATGCTCGGCGACATGTTCAATCACGGGCTTAAAGGGCGCGTCGATGCGCTGTGCAGCGAAATTGCTGGCGTGCTGGCGCGGCAGCCGGGGTTAATTCACAGCGGTAGTTTTCAATCGCAAATGCAGGGCGGCGTTAATGCACAAATGCAAACTGCGGGCGGTTTTCCCGGTCAATCCAGCCTATTTATTCCCGATCCAGCAATGAATTGGTGGCCAGCAGAACTTGGTACACCAAACGCTACTGGAGCGCAGAATAATGTCAAATATGCTTATTTTGCGAATAGTCATCGGCTGGCAGTTGAAACCGGCGGTTCGTGCTGGATTTATGACACGCTTGATCATCAAATTGGTGGGATTTTCCCAACAGCAAGGCGGCGGCACTTCAATTACATTTAGTAGCCAATACGGAACAGTGAATCTCGCCACTTTACCAGTCGTGATGCGCAATTAAACATGCTGGTGTGTCATTGGTAAAATGGTATGAACAAATATACTGCAACTCAACTCGGTATTCAATCTCATGCTCAATAACGTAATCACCATTGATACACTTGAAGAAGCCGCTGGCAAAGCGGTTTTCTGGCGTGGCGAAGCCTATTATTCAAATGGCGCGGTTCGACAAATACAAGTCATTGATGACAACATCATAGCGCGAGTTAAAGGCACTGAAATTATCACGTCAGATTATGGGAAGAAGAAGGCGAATTGATGTTTGATTGCACTTGCCCTCATGCCGATGATGGCAATTTTTGCAAGCACTGTGTCGCTGTTGGTTTGACTTGGCTGACAGGTATGACCAATTTTAATAAAACTGAAGTTGAAACCGATGAAAAACCACCAGCGGATTCGTTGGCAGAAAATCCGCGATTATCTCGCAGCACAAGCGCAGAAACCTTGATTAAACTACTATTGGATGCTGCGCAATATGATGAGCGGATTTACCGCTCACTCTATTGAAAGCAGATCCGCCTAACATGAATGCCGACACATTAAATACGTTGCGGAAAGCTATTAACATGCAATCCATGTCGATGATAGCGATTATATACGACGCTTTACGCTTGCTGAAAACATCAATGAAGTCATTGATTCATTAGAAGAATTGTTGACGCCAAACGGCGCAACAACTGATTGAACTCACTGAATATGCCATCGAACGACTTGAAAACATAAAGTATGAAATAGATGATGAAGAAGGTGAAATCATCAGTATTGATGATCGTTTAGGTGAATTACATTTGCAAGCCTGTCGTTTGGCATCAATTGATCCCAGTGCATTGGCTGATCGCCTGTTTCGACTGGAAATAACGCCTATCAGAAACTGCGAACAGCTTTGATCCGCTAACTTACTGCGATGTACTGGGTAAACTGGATTACAGCGGTATCGGAATTAGCAGAAATGGAATAAGGCTAAAACTGCTGGGTATCATGGAATCGCTATAGAATAAAATCCATTATGGAGGCATTAGCAACAGCCTGTGGCGATATTGAAGAATTGGTCGCTATTCATGCCACCGATTTATCATCTGCTTATGCTTATCTGAATATCGCTGAGATTTGGACTGAAGCACAAAACCAGAAAAAGCACTGATTGGGCAGAACGCGGTCTAAAGCATTTCCTGAAAAAACCGATAGTCGATTGCGCGATTTTCTGATTGATGCTTACCTAAACGCGGACGCAATGATGAAGCAATACAACTCGCTGGGCGCAATTCTCAGAAGTATCATCATTGACGCATTATCAACGTTTACATGCGGTCAGCAGTGCTATTGGTGTCTGGTCGGAACAGCGCGAACGCGCATTAAATTATCTGCATGATGACATTATTCACACTGCAAGTACTTTTAGTAAACATAAATCAGAAAACGCAACACCTAACTATTCACGACGAGTTCAAATTGCGCTATGGGAAGATGATCTTGAAGCAGCTCATGCCGCGATACAGCAAGGTTTTTGCGAACAGAATTTGCTCATCACTGCTGCCGAAAAATTTTCATCAACACGTCCTCAAGATGCAATTAACATCTATCAGAGAATCGTGTCTTCTCTTATTGGAAAAACAAAAAGTTCCGCTTATGAAGAAGCGATTAAGCTGCTGAGAAAAATAGCTACCTTGATGACTGCATCGAATCAACATCAAGCATTGATCGAATATCTTAATGCGTTGCGTATTCAGCACAAAGCAAAACGCAATTTTATTGTGTTGCTTGATGATCTAATTTCTAAAACGCGCTAATCAACTAATTGGCGTCATTCAGCTTTGAGAAACTAACGTGTCAGCTTTAATGACCTTTGAGCAACCACTCAATGAACGTATTCGTACTTTTTTGCGGATTGAACATCTTTATGAACAAGTGCAACATTTTATACCGCAAAACGGTATCGCTGCTAGGCGGGTAGCGATAACCACTTTCATTGATTTAGCAAGTGTCACGGCGCGTTCCGATCTCAAAAATGAGATATTCAAAGAACTCGACCGTTTGTTTAATACGCTTCAGCGTATCTCTAAACAACCGGAAGTGAATACCGATGCGTTGGAACAGGTATTAGCGAATTTAAGCTGCGCAGTAGATGTCTTGCGTCAACTCGATTGCCCAATTGGACAAAATGCGCGTGAGGATGAGTTTCTAAAAGCGATTAGTCAACGCAACAGCTTGCCCGGTGGCGCATGTCGTTTTGATTTGCCGCATTATCATTATTGGCTGTTGCAGCCAGCCGATGTGCATCAAGCATGGTTTAAACATTGGCTGGAAGATTTAGAGCCGGCAATGAACGCAATTAAATTAATGCTGTCGTTAATTCGAAATAGTGCGGAAACGCGCACACTCACTGCGAATGGTGGTTTTTTTCAAGAGGCGCTAAACCCAGAATTTCCGGCACAATTGCTGCGCGTGTGGCTTGCGCCAGCAACCAATTGTTATCCAGAAATTAGCGGGCATAAAAACCGTTATAGCATTCGTTTTGTGAGTGTGGAACTGGATGGAAAAGCCACCGTGCCCTGCGATGAAGATGTGCCTTTTAATCTTGCCTGCTGCGTACTCTAAAATGAGCGATTGATATTCAGGGTCGTCCGATCAAAACATAAATTGTGTTATCGCCAGTTTCGGCGATTCCAAACCCTAAATAAGCCGGTCCAATCCACGTATCTGATCCGAAGAACAAACTCCCACTAACTCGCGTTGCTTCTGGGTCACGAGCACATTTTTTCCAGTATTAGCGTTGGAAATTATGCCTTTAGAAAGCCAACCGACTTCTAATGATGCGCCCAAATATAATCCGCGTCCCAGCGGTGATGGTAGTGAAGCAATTTGTCGATAATACGAAATCGCACCAAAAGCCATATCATTTCCGCGAAATTGCTCATTGGCGTAACCAGAAAGTTTAAGAAAACCACCTAATGGAAATTGATCGTAATAAGGCATATTTGCACCGAAACTAGACCCAGCTTTAATGCTCCCAGAAAGCGTATTCGCGCCAAAACTATGGGCAACAACGGTACTAAATAAAGTGCGCGTATAATCAACACTAGCCCCTAACTGCGCCAGCGGACTCGTTGATTCTAATGTGATTTGCACTCCCGAACGCGGTGCTCCCGCACTATCAAGCGTGTCATAAATAATTCGTCCGTGTAGTCCAGTATCAGTAATTTGTCCTTCTGTAAGTTCAGAAAAACCCGTATCCAATGCAATTCCCGTTTGACCTATGTAAAAACCAGCACGTACTTCTACATCGCTAAGACTAGTACCAAGATCAACGCCAATTCTGGATTGTGTTACGTCATACCGCGCTACCCGTTGGTCTTTTAAAAATATGCTGTGTTGATTCAAGCGATAATCTAAATAAGGCGCAATAAAAATCGCTTGATTGAGATTAAGCGGTTGATAAAATTCACTTTGTATATGTGGTGCATTGCCAAGAACAAATAGATTATTCCATTCTGCGCCCAGTGAATTGATCCAAGTTTGATTATAAGTGCTGCGCAATCCAAAACGGCTATCGCCTTCATTATCGCTCGATAAATCAAGCCCAAATCCTAAATAACCAGGTCCCCAATTTTTTTCAATGGCATCAATAACGAGCACATCGCGCTTATCCGTTTCAGGTATGAAATGATAACTAATGCGCTCAAAATCGCCGCGCCCATAAACCTTTTGAATATCTTGTTCTAATTGTATTCGGTTTAATGGTTGTTGCGTATGATCTGCAATTAAACCATCGAAAACAACGGTGTTTACCAGCTCTAAACCAGCGATTTGTACCTTTCCAACATATTGCACGGGATTCCCAGAATTAAAATGTTTGCGCTTCCATGCTGCGTATTCATTTTTACTCAAGCTGTAACGCGCTAATTGAGGTGTCGCTTTACGTGCTGCGGTGATGCCAGTTTTAATTGCGTCGGCTGCTCGCGCAAAATCACCAGACCCAATATCACCCAAATTAGGAACAATTAATACATCGCGTTTTGAATTCAGTTGTTGGAGTGAAATGGTCACGTTTTGCTCGGTCAGAATGGCAATCATTTGACCAGAAACACCGAGGATATTGCCGAGCTGTTCTCGTGGAAGAAAACTAGAACCTAAATTGACGACAATCAGCGTATCAACGCCCATTGAACGCGCTACATCAACGGGTAAATTGCGCACCAAACCGCCATCAACATAGATATGATGATTCCATTCCATCGGCGCAAAAATACCGGGAACAGCCATGCTGGCTCGCATTGCCATTGGCAATGAGCCATGATCGAAAATGACCATTTCGCCGTTTTCTAAATTGGTCGCAATGGCGCGAAATGGAATGGGAAAAGCGTTAAAATCAGGTGCTGTTTCGACACCTTTGACTAAATCGTTAAAAAATAATTGTACTTTTTGACCGGAGATTGCGCCCTTGGGTAAACGTAAATTTCTATTGCGTATTCCAACTGTAAAATTCCAAGTAGGCATTGTAGATGCTCTTTTGCGTTGATTCGGCCAATCCTCACGCGGTGGATCGTCATTAAATAGATCGTCCCAATTGACTTGTGTGACGCGCCGTTCTAATTCATCGGCAGACATGCCCGCTGCATAGACACCGCCCACTAATGAACCCATGCTGGTTCCGGCAATGGCATGAATAGGAATGCGCAGTTCTTCTAAAACTTTAAGCACGCCAATATGTGCTGCGCCTTTTGCGCCGCCACCAGCCAGTACGAGACCAATGCGCGGCGCAGTATGTGCCTGTGAACTTGCAGCTGCTGTTATAGAAAATGCTAAGGCAACGAACAATAGAATAACGCGGGCAAGCATTAAATAACGGTTGTTTTTAATCGTCATTGTGATTGAATAATCTCCTGTGAAATAGTTCTTTTCATCTAAACCGATTGTGAGTTTTAAATAATGATCAATACCATTGTTAACTGTCCTCATTGTGGAAAACCGGTGGAATGGGTTGCCACTTCAATTTGGCGACCTTTTTGTAGTCAACGCTGTCGCTGGATTGATTTCGGTGATTGGATTGATGAACGTCACCGCATTGTTGATCAGACTGCGCCGAGCGCCGATTCGCTGCCGATTGCGAGCGATGACGCAGTGCATTAACTGCGCGAAATCCACCAGTCGCTGTTTCAAATGCGGCACATTTTCTGCTTATTATCTGTCCAGACTCATTCAGGAATTCTACCCCGATGTCGATTTTGGTTGCGCTCAATCACAAAACCGAATACCACTTTGATCGTTCGGTCAATCTGTCGCCGCATGTCGTGCGTTTGCGCCCAGCGCCGCATTGTCGTACTGCGATTCGTTCTTATTCACTCAATATCGAACCAGCGGAACATTTCATCAATTGGCAGCAGGACGCTTACGGCAATTATCTAGCGCGATTGGTATTCCCGGAAAAAACGCGCAAATTGTCAATTGAAGTTGATGTCATCGCCGAGATGATTACGATCAATCCCTTTGATTTCTTTCTCGAAGATTACGCATTTTATTATCCGTTCAAATACGAACCGGACTTGCGTAAAGAATTGTCGCCCTATTTGGAACTCACTGAAGGTGGACCGCTGCTGCGCAAATGGTTAACTGGCGTCAATCGTAAACGCCGCGAAACCGTTTATTTTCTGGTTGATTTGAATCAGCGGTTGCAACAGGACATCGGCTACGTGATTCGGCTGGAGCCGGGCGTTCAAACTTGCGAGCAGACGCTGGGCAGCGGCAAGGGTTCGTGCCGCGATACCGGCTGGCTGTTGGTGCAGATTCTGCGCCATCTTGGACTGGCAGCGCGGTTTGTCTCCGGCTATTTGGTGCAGTTGACGGCGGACGTGAAATCGCTCGATGGCCCGTCTGGTACGGAAAAAGATTTCACCGATTTACATGCGTGGGCAGAGGTTTACGTGCCCGGCGCAGGCTGGATCGGGCTTGATCCGACCTCCGGGCTGTTTGCCAGCGAGGGACATATTCCGCTGGCGTGTTCACCTGCGCCGCGCAGTGCTGCGCCGATCACGGGCGCGACCGATAAATGCGAAGTGGAATTTTATTTTCACAATGAAATCAGTCGCATTCACGAAGACCCGCGAGTCACCAAACCGTACACGCCGGAGCAATGGACGGCGATTGAGGCGCTCGGTCATCAGGTCGATGCAGAATTGGTCGCCAACGATGTGCGTTTGACGATGGGCGGCGAGCCGACTTTTGTGTCGATTGACGACATGGACGGCGCGGAATGGAACATCGACGCGCTCGGCCCGACTAAAAAACCGCTGGCTGAAGATTTGCTGCGGCGCTTAAAACAGCATTTCGCGCCGGGCGGTTTACTGCATCTTGGTCAAGGCAAATGGTATCCGGGCGAGCAGTTGCCGCGCTGGGCGCTGTCTTGTTACTGGCGCAAAGATGGTGCACCGGTGTGGCGCGATCCGGCGCTGTTTGGTCAAGAAAATCAAGATTATGGACACACTGCCGCTGATGCCGAGCGGTTTATTCGTACCCTCGCCGGTCATCTCGGCGTTGATCCCGCGAACGCTGCGCCAGCGCATGAAGACGTTTGGTATTACCTGTGGCGCGAGGCGCGGCTGCCAGTCAACGTCAATCCGCTGGATAACAAACTGAACGATCCCAACGAGCGCCAGCGCATTGCGCGGTTATTTAACAAGGGCTTAAACCAGATTGCGGGTTTTGTGCTGCCGCTGCGCTGGTGGGGATTTGACGCGACCGGCAGTTGGAAAAGTGGACGCTGGGCGCTGCGCGACGGCAATCTGTTTTTAATTCCCGGCGATTCGCCGCTGGGTTTGCGGCTGCCGCTCGATGCGCTGCCGTATGTGCCAGAAGTTGAATTGGATCAAGTCCCTGAGCGCAATCCGCTGGAAGCAGTCGCGCCGCTGCGGTCGCCGTTTGACGAAGTAGCGCGGCGTTATAGTCAACGCAGTGCACCAGCGCAAGCGCCGCAAACCATCCGCGAGCAGGGCGCACAACCGCATGATTTAGCGGCGCATTATGGTCGAATTGCGCCAGCCGATGACAGCCATCACCTGCGCCAGCAAATTGCCCTGCCGGACGAAATGCCGCCGGAATTGATTCGCACTGCGCTGTGCGTGGAGCCGCGAGAGGGGCGGCTGTACTGCTTTTTGCCGCCGCTGACGCATTTGGAGCACTGGCTGGATTTGGTCATGTGCATCGAAGACACCGCAGCGGAATTGCAACTGCCGATCATCATCGAAGGCTATGAACCGCCGCGTGATCCGCGTCTGCAAAAATTAGCGGTGACGCCCGATCCCGGCGTGATTGAGGTCAACATTCATCCGGCCGAAAGCTGGGATGCGCTGGTGCGCGATACGCGGATTTTGTACGAAGAGGCGCGGCTGGCGCGGCTCGGCACTGAGAAATTCATGCTTGACGGGCGACACACCGGCACGGGCGGCGGCAATCACGTCACGCTCGGCGGCGCGACGCCAGCGGACAGTCCGCTGCTGCGCCGACCTGATTTGGTGCAGAGTTTAATTGCGTATTGGCAACATCATCCGAGTTTATCGTATTTATTTTCGGGAATGTTTATTGGCCCAACCAGTCAAGCACCGCGAGTGGATGAAGCGCGAGATGATCGTTTATACGAATTAGAAATTGCATTCCAACAAATGCCAACGGGCGCAATTCCGCAACCTTGGTTAGTGGATCGTATTCTGCGCAATCTATTAACCGATGTTACTGGCAATACGCATCGCACCGAGTTTTGTATTGATAAACTCTATTCACCAGACAGCGCGGCGGGGCGACAGGGTTTAGTCGAATTTCGTGGGTTTGAAATGCCGCCGCATTATCAAATGAGTTTGGCGCAATTGCTGTTATTGCGCACACTCGTAGCGCGGTTTTGGCAAGAACCGTATACGCGCAAACCGATTCGCTGGGGCACGGAATTGCACGACCGTTTTTTATTGCCGCATTTTGCGCGTTTGGATTTTGAGGACGTGATTTGCGATGTCCGTCGCGCTGGTTATGCGATTGAAACGGCGTGGTTTGAACCGTTTTTTGAATTCCGTTTTCCGCATTACGGCGATCTCGTCACTGCCGAAGGTATTCAATTGGAATTGCGGGCAGCAATTGAACCTTGGCATGTGCTGGGCGAAGAAGTCACCGCGCAGGGCACGTCGCGTTTCGTGGATAGTTCAGTCGAACGAATGCAGGTCAAAATCAACGGCTTAGTTGGTGAGCGGCATGTCTTGGTGTGCAACGGACGGCGGGTGCCGCTGCGTTCGACCGGACGCAAAGCGGAGTTTGTCGCCGGCATTCGGTTCAAAGCGTGGAGTCCGCCGTCGGGATTGCATCCGACGATTCCGGCGCATAACCCGTTGATTTTTGAGATTGTTGATCTGTGGAATCGGCGCAGTCTCGGCGGTTGCACCTATCACGTCGTGCATCCGGGCGGACGCAGCGAATCGAGTTTTCCGGTGAACAGTTATGAAGCAGAAAGTCGGCGAATTGCGCGGTTTCGGGTGATGGGACACACGGCAGGAGTGATTGATCCGCCGCCAGAAATACCGGCTGGCGAGCAGCCGTATACGTTGGATTTGCGGTATCAACCGCGCTGTTAAATCCCCCCCCTGCCCCCCTTTTTCAAAGGGGGGAGTAAAGAAAAGCCCCTTTTATACAGGGGCTTTCTTATTGGTACTTTTCACGCTGTGCTCTATTAAAATACTCAAAATAGCCCCCCTTTGAAAAAGGGGGGTTGGGGGGATTTAAACTGCGCTTAAATCACTCACGCCTTTTGCTTTTACATGCAGCGAATACAGCATATCTTCATCAGCGATATGTCAATGAACCAGTCTTGCGTAATATCCAATGCGCGATCTGCCAGCGCCTGACTGGGGCCGAACATCATCAAATCGTTTTCTAATTCGTCTAACTTCCGAAAAAACCCGCATGAAGGATTAAATGCTCCTTCAAACCGGTATTCATGCTTGCGCATAAATGCCACTTCGGTTTGAAAATGCTCCTCGGCGTAATTGCGCATAAACGCCATTGCATCTTCCACCGCGTTTTTGCCTTCGCGTTCTAAAATGTCGTCATATAACCGATGCGCCGCAGCAAAAAAACCTGATGTTGCGCGTCAATATCAGCAATCCCGATGCTATAAATATCTGACCATTCTCTTAACATGTTGCAATTCCTAAATATGTGCGGATGAGCGTGAACATGGCGATCTTATCGTTATGAATCAACGCGGCGGCGTGAGACTTTCGAGCCGGTCGTGAATGGCGCAGCGCAGACAGGTTAATGCGGTTTCGCAGGTGATTGGCGTCGCATCGCTATTGGTAATGAAAAACACGTCTTCAACTTCGCGCCGACCGTGGCGATTTTGGCGTTTTGCAACCGAATTCCGCATTGCTGAAACACTGCGCCAACTTCGGCGAGAATGCCGGGGCGGTCAAGCGTCGTTAACCGCATGATCGTGCGCTGATTAGGTGCATCAATTGCAAAACTCACGCGAGTTTCAATTGGAAAATGCCGATGCCGCCGCGAAGCAGCACGAGCCACCGCAATTCGTGCTTCCTGCTGCGCAGTAATAATTGCCGCCAATTTAATACGGATTTCTGCCATGCGCTGCGCATCATTAACCGGCGTTCCATCTTGATCGAGCACCTGATAACTATTAATTGCCATGCCGTCGCTGGTGGTCATCACTCGCGCATCCATAACGCTTAAACCACGTTGATCGAGCAGCGCAGTCGTATAGGCAAATAAATTAGTGCGGTCGTGGGTATAAATAAAAATCTCAGTCGCGCCGCGCAGCGTCACCGGACGAATCACAATCAATGGCAAATGCGCGGAATCAGCAGCGAGGATTTGCCGCGTTTGCCATGCGATTTCATCTGGCGAATGGTGGAGAAAATAATCCACGCTGAATTTCTGCCACAACGCCGCGCAAGCCGCTGAATCGCCGCCATAACGCGCCACCAGTCGCACTGCTTCTGCCTGCTTCTGCGCGATCAATTCGTCCTGCGCTTGCGGATTATCCAAACCGCGCAGCAGCGCCCGCCGCGTACTTTGATACAGCTCGCGCAGCAGCGCATCCATCCAGCCATTCCAGCGGTCGGGATTGGTGGCGCGGGCATCGGCGACGGTCAGCAAATACAGATAATCCAGCCGCATCGGATCGCCAATCTTTTCCGCAAATGCTTGAATCACTTCAGGATCGCTGATGTCTTTGCGCTGGGCAGTCATCGACATGACCAAATGCTGCTCGACCAGCCACGCGACCAAACGGGTGTCGAATTCGCTCAACCCGTGCAGTTGACAAAAATCCCAGACATCACGCGCACCCAGCGTCGAATGATCGCCGCCGCGTCCTTTGGCGATGTCGTGAAATAACCCTGCGAGATAGAGCAATTCAAGTTTAGGAATACGTCGCCCAACTGCGCTGCACAGCGGAAATTCATCATCATGCTTGGGGCTGGCGAAACGGCGCAGATTGCGCACCAGCATCAACGTGTGTTCATCACGGTGTAAACGTGCAGCAATCGTATTGCATTCGCCCACGATATTGGCAAATGCCGGAATATACGCAGCGAGAACGCCATAACGATTCATGCGCCGAATCGCTCCAGTGATACCAAAAGGTTCGCGCAGATTTCCATAAATAAACTGCGAGCGCGGAGATCAGCGCGAAAGCGATCATCAATGCGGTGGCGATTTTCACGAATTAACCGAATGGTGCTGGCGCGAACGCCGTGCAATTCAGAGCGGGTTTGTAATAAATGAAAAACTTCTAATAACGCAATCGGCGAACGTTGAAACACATTCGGCGCAGTCACTTCCAAATAACCACTGCGCGATTGAAAACGTTTGTTAATGGGCTGCGGTGAAACCTCGGCATCATGCAGCAAAATGGCTTCTCGAAACAATTGCAGCAGCATTTCATTGAGGCGATTGAGTTCCTGCACCGTGCGGTAATACTGCTGCATGAATTGCTCAACCGCGAGATTATTCGCTCCATCGCAAAAACCGAATTGCTCGGCCAATGTCCGCTGATAATCAAATAACAGCCGATCTTCGTGGCGTCCGGTTAATTGATGCAGCGCAAAACGAATACGCCACAGCAACACTGTCCATCATGCAACGCCTGATGTTCGGCTTCGGTGAGAAAGCCGTGATTGACCAAATCATGCAGCGTTTCGGCAGCAAAATGCCGCTTGCAACCCAGCCAATCATTGGATGTCGCGCAGTCCACCGGGATTTTCTTTGATATTGGGTTCGAGGTTGTAAGCCGTGCCGCCGTATTTCTGCCAGCGCAGGCATTGCTCCTCGGTTTTGGCCGCAAAGAATTGTTCACTATTCCATAACTGTTCCGGCGCAATGGCTTCGCGCATTTGCTCAAACAGCGCCGGATTGCCGCACAGCCAGCGGGCTTCCAATAAATTGGTGATGACGGTGACATCTTTTGCCGATTCCGCCACACAATCGGCGACGCTGCGCACGCTGTGACCGATGTCGAGCCGCAAATCCCACAGCAGCGTGATAAACCGCTCCAACGCATCTTGCAGCGCGGTGTCAATCTCCGGTTCGATCAGAATCAAAATGTCGATGTCAGACGCGGGTTGCAGCTCCTGCCGCCCGTAACCGCCGACCGCAATCAGCGCGGCAGCTTGCGTTTCACCAAAGTAGTCGTTCCAGATTTGGCGCAGCACGGCATCAATCTGTTGGCTGCGCTGGCGCACCAGCGTTGTGACAGGAACACCTTGATTGAATTGCTGAAACAGCGCCTGTTGATCAGCGCGGAGACGTTCTCGGTAAACCGTGAGCGGGTTAGTTGCGGGGGTCGAGCGCGGATCAGAACGCAGTGGATTGTTCATGTTGAAACCGGATCATCGCGTTCCTCGGCGCGAAGCGTCAGGATTTCGTGTCCGTCGGGCGTGACCAGCACGGTGTGTTCCCATGCGCCGAGAGGCTGCGATCTTTGGTGATCACCGTCCAACCGTCCGGCAACACTTTGATATAACGTTTGCCAGCGTTGACCATCGGCTCCACCGTGAAACACATGCCGCTTCAACACCAGCCCGTCGCCAGCTTTACCGTAATGCAGCACTGCGGCTCTTCGTGAAACTCGCGTCCGATGCCGTGACCGCAGTATTCGCGCACCACTGAATAACCTTGTTTTTCCACAAACTTTTGAATGGCAAAACCAATATCACCGAGTGTTGCGCCGGGGCGAATCACCGCAATTCCCAACTGCATCGCCTGCTGCGTGATCGTCACCAGTCGTCGCGCCAGCACCGACGGTTCACCCACGAAAAACATCTTGCTGGTGTCGCCGTGATAGCCGTCTTTAATCACGGTAATGTCGATATTGATGACATCGCCCTTTTTCAGACGCTTGCCATTGGGAATGCCATGACACACCTGATGGTTGATTGAAGTGCAAATGGCTTTGGGAAACCCGCGATAATTCAACGGTGCCGCAATTGCGCCCTGCGCATTGATGTAGTCGTGGCAGCGTTGATCCAGTTCTTCGGTGGTCACGCCGGGCTGCACATAAGGCTCAATCATATCGAGCACATCAGCAGCCAAGCGACCGGCAACGCGCATTCGCTCGATTGCCTCCGGCGTTTTAATTTGCACACTCATCGTTGGTTTATGAAAAATCGAGTAAGAAAGCGGGACAATTGCCCGTATTGAGTTGAGCATGGTATAAAACGCCGCGCAGCGCCGCAATCAACGCCAGTTTTGCGTTTCATAATGATGGCGACGCTGACACCAAGCGAAAAACTCGTTTTTCGCTTTATTTTTATCAGCAGCACTGACTGCGATTACCGTCCACACACGCACCGACACATGCGACTGGGTGCCTTGAGATTCAACTCAGGTGGTCACATGGGGCGCGTGGAGGTCTCAACCCAAACCATTAGGAAATTAAGATTATGAGCAATGTCACTATGCGCCAGATGCTGGAAGCCGGAGTTCATTTCGGCCACCAGACCCGCTACTGGAATCCCAAGATGGGCGCGTTCATCTTCGGGCATCGCAACAAGATTCATATCGTCAACTTGGAAAAGACGCTGCCGCTGTATCAAGACGCAGTCAATTTCATGGGGACGCTCGCCGCAATGGCGGCAAGGTGCTGTTTGTTGGCACGAAACGCGCTGCCCGCGATGCGATTCGTGACGAAGCACTGCGCTGCGGAATGCCATTTGTCAACCATCGCTGGCTTGGCGGAATGTTGACCAATTTCAAGACCATTCGCCAATCGGTCAAGCGCCTGAAAGATTTAGAAGTCATGTTTGAGACCGGCACGATTGAACGCTTCAACAAAAAGGAAGCACTCGGTTTATCCCGTGAACGCGCCAAATTGGAGCAGAGTCTCGGCGGCATCAAGAACATGGACGGTCTGCCGGATGCGATGTTTGTGATTGATGTCGGTCACGAAAAAATCGCCGTCACCGAAGCCAATAAGCTCGGCATTCCAGTGATTGGCGTGGTCGATACCAACAACGATCCCAGCAACGTCGATTACGTCATTCCCGGCAATGACGACGCGATCCGCGCCGTGCAGTTGTACATCGCTGGCGCTGCCGATGCGATTCTCGACGGACGCAGCACCGCAGCAGCAATGGTTGGGCGCGGCGATACCATCATCATGGATGCCTCCGCCGGTCGGGAATAAACCTTTTTGATCAATCCCCCCCTGCCCCCCTTTTTCAAAGGGGGGAGAAGAAAGCCCAGTTCACTAAAGGGAGAGAAAAGCCCCCTTTGAAAAAGGGGGTTGGGGGGATTTAAAATGCAGTCAAACATTTAGATAGGTGAAACATGGCGATTACAGCCGCAATGGTTAAGGAACTGCGCGAGCGCACCGGCGTCGGCATGATGGAATGCAAAACCGCCCTCGTTGAAGCCAATGGCGACATCGAAGCTGCGATTGAAGCCATGCGCAAATCCGGTCAGGCACGGGCCGCCAAGAAATCGGGCGCATTGCCGCTGAAGGCGTGGTGATGATTCAGATCACTGCCGATCAAAAACACGGCGTTCTGGTAGAAGTGAATTGCGAAACCGATTTCGTCGGCAAAGACGCTGGTTTCGTTGCTTTCGCCGAAGCCGTCACTGCGACTGCGTTGGCAAGCACTGCCGCTGATGTTGAGACGCTGGTGACATTGCCGCTGGTCACTGATCCAGCGATGACCGTCAGCGCAGCACGTGAAGCGTTGATTGCCAAGATCGGCGAGAACATTCAAGTGCGGCGGTTGCTGCGGTTCGAGAGCGCGACCGGCGCATTGCACAGCTATCGTCACGGTGTTCGCATCGGCGTGGTCGTGGAAATGGAAGGTGGCGACGCGACGCTGGGGCGTGACATTGCCATGCACGTTGCCGCCAGCAATCCGCTGTGTCTCAGTGCCGAGCAGGTTCCGGCAGAAACGCTTGAAAAGGAAAAGGAAATTTTCCGGGCGCAGGCGCTGGATAGCGGCAAAAAACCGGAGATCGTGGACAAAATGATCGACGGACGGATGCGCAAATATCTGGAAGAAGTCACGCTGCTGGGTCAGCCGTTCGTGAAAGACCCTGAACAGTCGGTTGAGAAACTGGTTAAGCAGGCTGGCGCGAAGGTGCTGGCATTTGCGCGGGTTGAAGTCGGCGAAGGGATTGAAAAGAAAACCGAAAACTTCGCCGAGGAAGTCATGGCGCAGGTGCGCGGCAGCTAATCGAACCAGCGCCAGCGGCGTTCACGCTTTCATTTCCACGAGGTCATCGTCAATGTCACAACCCGCTGTTTATCGTCGCATTCTGCTCAAACTCAGTGGCGAGGCGCTGATGGGCGCGGGAACTGACGGCATTGATCCCGATGTGCTCGACCGGTATGCGCGAGACATCCGCGATCTGCTGGCGCTGGGCGTGCAAGTGGCGCTGGTGATTGGCGGCGGAAATCTGTTTCGGGGCGCAGGTTTGGCAGCGCGGGGCATGGATCGCGTCACCGGCGATCACATGGGAATGCTGGCGACGCTGATGAATGCGTTGGCAATGCAGGACGCGCTGGCGCGGTTGGACGTTGCAGCGCGAGTGCTGTCGGCATTGCCAGTGGCGCAGGTGTGTGAAAGTTATGATCGGCGGCGGGCGCTGCGGCATCTGGAAAAAGGGCGCGTGGTGATTTGCGCGGCCGGCACCGGCAATCCCTTTTTCACCACCGATTCTGCCGCGAGTTTGCGAGCAATTGAGATCGGCGCAGACGTGCTCATCAAGGCTACCAAGGTTGATGGGATTTATTCCGCCGATCCGCTGCGCGATCCGACCGCAATCCGTTATTCCCGCATCAGTTACGATCAAGTGCTGCGCGAGGCGCTGCAAGTCATGGACACCACCGCCATCGTGTTATGTCGGGATCACCAGATGCCATTGCGGGTGATGAACATCAATGAACCGGGAGCCTTGCTGCGTTTGGTGCGCGGTGAGGACATTGGTTCGCTCGTTGTCAGCGAGAATTTTTAGATGATTGAAGATATTAAGAAAGACGCTGCCCTGCGCATGGGCAAAAGCATCGAAGCCTTGACGCACGAGTTGGCGAAGATTCGCACCGGACGGGCGCATCCGTCGCTGCTCGATCACATCATGGTGTCCTACTACGGTTCGGAAATGCCGATTCGCCAAGTTGCCAACGTCAACGCTGAAGATGCGCGGACGCTCGCGGTCGTGCCATGGGAAAAGAACATGGTGCAGGCGATCGAAAAGGCGATCATGCAGTCAGACCTCGGTTTGAATCCCAACACGGCTGGCACAGTGATTCGGGTGCCGCTGCCGGCGTTGACTGAGGAACGCCGCCGCGATCTCATCAAAGTCGCTCGCCACGAAGCCGAACAGACGCGGGTTGCCATTCGCAACATTCGCCGCGACGCCAATCACGATCTCAAAGAGTTGGTCAAAGATAAGATGATTTCTGAAGATGACGAGCGGCGCGGGCAGGAAAATGTACAGAAGTTAACCGATCAGTCGATCAAGGATGTCGATGCAGTGCTGGCCGACAAAGAACAAGATTTAATGTCGATCTAAACCTACTTTTCAAAGTTAATTCATACGCTTGTGGACACTGCGACTCCCGCTGTTTCCGTTACCGCCGAGCATAACGGCTCCATTCCTCGGCATGTAGCGATCATCATGGATGGCAATGGTCGCTGGGCAAAACTGCGCGGACGTCCGCGCACCGTTGGTCATCGTGAGGGCGTAAAAAGCGTTCGTGCCGTGGTCGATGAATGCCTCCGGCGCGGCGTGAAGACGCTCACCATTTTTGCGTTTAGCAGCGAAAACTGGCAGCGCCCACGCAGCGAAGTCAACATCCTGATGGAGCTGTTTATGACTGCGCTGCGCGGCGAAGTCCGGCGCATGAACGAAAACGGTGTGCACCTGCGCATCATCGGCGAACGCAGCGCCTTTCCTGAAAAACTCCAGCGGCGCATTGCCGACGCCGAGGCACTCACCGCCCACAACACCGCACTGTTGTTGCAAGTCGCCGCCAACTACGGCGGACGCTGGGACATTACCCAAGCGATGCGCCGCTTGCTGATTGACGTGCAAGCAGGGCGATTAAATCCTGATTTACTTGATGAAACCACGCTCGCTGCTTATTTGTCTTTTCCCGATATTCCCGATCCTGATTTGTTCATCCGCACCGGCGGCGAGCAGCGGTTGAGCAATTTTGTCCTGTGGCAATCGGCGTATGCCGAGCTGTATTTCACCGATGTTCTGTGGCCAGATTTCAATGAAACGGCGTTTAGCGCGGCGCTCGACGATTTTGCCAATCGGCAACGGCGGTTTGGGCGCACCAGTGAACAAATTGAATCGTGGGTGACATTCAATGACCGAAGCAAATGATTCGTTAGGAAAATCCCCCCAACCCCCCTTTTCCAAAGGGGGGCTTGACACCTCGCCCGTTGCAAAAGTAGGGCTTTCTGATTCTCCCCCCTTGGAAAAAGGCGGGCAGGGCGGGATTTTGTTACGCCTCCGCACTGCGCTGATATTGGGCGCAGTGGTTATCGCCGCGATTCTGTGGCTGCCGACGCCAGTATTTGCCATCGGCATGGCGCTGGTGCTGCTGCTGGCTGGAGTGGAATGGTGCAACTTGGCGGGATTGACGCAGCCGGCATTGCGGACGCTGTATCTCTTTGGTCTCGCGGCAGTGATGACGCTGTGCTGGTTCCGCCCAGAGTTTCAAATGGGATTGCTGGCGCTGGGCTTGCTGTGGTGGGCGCGACAAATGCTGTTGCTAACGCAGGTGCGCGACATCACGCCGCAGAGCGGGCTGCAACCAGAATTGTTATTGGTTGGTTTGGTGATTTTAGTTGTGCCGTGGATCGCATTGGTGGCACTGCATCAACTGCCGGTCGTCGGATCGTTGCTGGTGCTGTTTTTGATGATTCTGATTTGGAGCGCCGATTCACTGGCATATTTTGCTGGGCGACGCTGGGGACGCACCAAATTAGCGCCGATCATCAGTCCCGGCAAAACCCGCGCTGGCGTTTACGGCGCATTGGCTGGTGCGGTGATTTGTAGCGTAGCGCTGGCGCTGTGGTTGAAGCTCGATGTGGTGGAAAGTATTCGCGTGCTGATGATTTGCAGCGCCAGCGTGGTGATTTCCGTCGTTGGCGATCTGTACGAAAGTTTGCTCAAGCGCCAGCGCGGATTGAAAGATTCCGGCGATCTGCTGCCCGGTCACGGCGGTTTATTGGATCGCATCGACAGCCTGACCGCCGCCGCGCCACTGTTTGCGCTGGGCATGATCTGGGTTTTTTCCTAATTCGGAGTAACGTCGTGAAAGGTGTAACCGTACTGGGTTCAACGGGTTCCATCGGTGTGAGCACCTTGGATGTGCTGGCGCGACATGCCGAGCAGTTTCGCGTGGTGGCGCTGACGGCAAATCAGGATGTTGAGCGCATGGCCGCACAATGTCGTGAACATCGCCCAGCATTTGCGGTGATGGTCGATCCGAATGCTGCCGCACAATTGCGTGAACAGCTCGCCGATATGCCGCAGCGCCCAGAAATCCTGAGTGGCGTTGCCGGTTTGGAACAGGTCGCTGCGTTGCCAGAAACCGATTACGTGATGGCCGCGATTGTCGGCGCAGCGGGATTGCGCCCCACGCTCGCGGCGGCTCATGCCGGAAAACGAGTGCTGCTCGCCAATAAAGAATCGCTAGTCGTGGCTGGCGCGTTGTTGATGCAGGCAGTCGCCGCCAGCGGAGCGGAATTGCTGCCGATCGACAGCGAACACAACGCGATTTTCCAATGCCTGCCGCCCAATTTCGCCACCGGATTGGAGGCAGTCGGCGTCGAACGCATTTTGCTCACTGCATCGGGCGGGCCGCTGCGCGAGTGGCCGTTGGATCAATTGGCGAACGTGACGCCGGAGCAAGCCTGCGCGCATCCGACTTGGGCGATGGGGCGCAAGATTTCGGTCGATTCCGCCACGATGATGAATAAGGGTTTGGAAGTCATCGAAGCCTGCTGGCTGTTTGGCACGGACACCGATCACATTCAGGTCGTCATTCATCCGCAAAGCGTGATTCATTCGCTGGTGCAATATCAGGATGGCTCGGTGCTGGCGCAGCTCGGCAATCCCGACATGCGCACGCCGATTGCCCACGCGCTGGCGTGGCCGAAACGCTTTGCTTCTGGCGTAGCGCCACTGGATTTGTTCTCAGTCGGACGATTAGATTTTCAAGAGCCTGATTTAGCACGGTTTCCTTGTTTGGCGCTGGCGTTTCAAGCGGCGCAAACCGGCGGCACTGCGCCAGCGATTCTGAACGCTGCCAACGAAATTGCGGTTGCTGCGTTTTTAGAACGGCAGATTGATTTGCCGGGCATTGCGGCAGTGGTCAGTGGCACTTTGGATGCACTGCCGTATGAAACGGTTGAAGGACAAGATGTTGATTTTCTATTAGATGTTGACCGCCGCGCCCGTGCGCAGGCCGAGCAATTAGTACGCAACCGAGGAGTTTTAGCGTGACGGACAACCTGTTATTCACTCTCGCCGCGTTCATCATTGCGCTGACCGTTTTAATTGCGGTGCACGAATTCGGACATTTTTGGGTAGCGCGGCGCTTGGGCGTAATGGTGACACGCTTTTCAATTGGCTTCGGCCCGACATTGCTGTCATGGCAGCGCAATCCCGAGACCACCGAATATGTGCTGGCCGCGATTCCACTCGGCGGCTACATCAAGATGCTCGACGAGCGCGAAGGCGAAGTGCCAGCGCATCAATTAGATCGCGCATTTAATCGCCAGCCAGTATGGAAACGTTCGGCAATTGTATTCGCTGGACCACTCTTTAATTTGCTATTTGCAATTATCGCGTATTGGGCAATTTTCATGGTCGGCGATCTCGGTTTAAAACCGGTTATTGGCACGGTCGCGCCACAATCAATTGCCGCAAATGCGGGTTTTCAATCTGGCGATGAATTGCTGGTGATTGGCGAACAACCGGCGCGAAGTTGGGAAACGGCGCTGTTTGCTTTTGCGGTGGATGCGCTGGATGGCGCAGATTTGCCGGTGCGGGTGCGCGACGCCAGCAATTTGGAGCAAACCCGCTGGCTGCCCGGCGTGGAACTCGCGGCATTGGCAGAGGAACCGGATTTGCTCAATCGGCTCGGGTTGACGGCGAAACGTCCGCAACTGCCGGCTGTCATTGGTGAATTAGTGCCCGGCGAAGCGGCAGAGAAAGCGGGATTTGCCGTTGGCGATCATCTGCGCACTGCCAACGGTCAACCGATTGAATTATGGAAAGATTGGGTGACGCTGGTGCGCGAGCACCCCGGTCAAGCGATTGCGGTAGAAGTTGAACGCCGCGATGGTTCACGCACCACGCTAACGGTCACGCCGCAAGCAAACGAAGTTGACGGCAAGGTGAGCGGACACATTGGCGCGGGCGTTGCAGTGCCTGATGGGTTGATGGATGACTATCAAGTAGTTGTGCGCTACGGCGCAGGTGAGGCGCTGGGTCAGGCGGTCGGCAAAACGTGGGACATGAGCGTGATGATGCTGCGGGTCATGGGGCGAATGCTGACCGGCGAAGCGTCAGTGAAAAATCTGAGCGGTCCAATCACCATTGCCGAAATTGCTGGGCGCACTGCCAGCTCTGGTTTTGATGCGTTCATTAAGTTTTTAGCGGTCGTGAGTATTAGTTTGGGCGTATTGAATTTGTTGCCTATGCCGGTACTTGATGGCGGTCATTTGGTATATTTTCTCATTGAGCGTATTAAAGGCAGTCCAGTGTCTGAAACCATTCAACAGCACGCACAAACCGTGGGTTTTGTTCTATTGGCAGCGTTAATGGTACTCGCATTTTACGCTGATATTGTCCGACTATTGGATTGATTTCAGTTGATCTTCTCTATTGCCGCACCTTCAACGAGGACTCTATCGTGCAACCGATAGCTCAGATTTTTTGCAGCAAGACCAAACAGTTATTGCTGCTATTGATCGTTATCACCGCGTTACCACAATTTGCTGCTGCCGCAGTATTCCAGATTGCTGATATTCGCGTTGAAGGATTACAGCGTATTGCGCCCGGCACGGTGTTTAATTATCTCCCTATACAAGTTGGCGATACCGTTGCGGAAGATGTCACTGGTGGCATTATTCGGGCGCTGTATAAAACCGGATTCTTTGATGATGTGCGGGTTGAGCGTGACGGAAATGTTTTGGTGTTATGGGTGCGCGAGCGTCCGGCAATTGCAGAAATTAAAATCGTTGGCAATAAGGACATTGAAACCGAGGCACTCAATACTGCATTAGCGGATATTGGTCTTAAAGAAGGTCGTGTATTCAATCGCTCGGTGCTGGATCGCATTGAGCAGGAATTAGAACGGCAGTATTTCGCACGCGGCAAATATGGCGTTCTCATTCAATCCACCATATCACCACTAGAACGCAATCGTGTGTCAATTCACATTGATGTCATTGAAGGTTTAACTGCCCGCATTAAACAGATCAATATCATCGGCAACCAAGCCTTTACCACTGAAGAACTCAGCAAAAAATTCAAACTTGGCATCACACGCTGGAACTCTTTTTATTCAAAAAATGATCAGTATTCAAAACAAAAACTGGCTGGCGATTTAGAAACACTGCGGTCGTTTTATTTAGATCGCGGTTATATTAAATTTGACATTAAATCAACGCAGGTTTCTATCAGTGCTGATAAAAAAGAAATCTACATTGCAATTGTGATTGACGAAGGTCAAGCATTTACCATCAGCGATATTAAACTTGCTGGTGATCCTTCAGTTCCCGCTGAACGCTTATTCCCGTTAATTCAACTCAAACGCGGCGATTTTTTTTCGCGTAAAGCAACTACCGAAAGCGCCGAACGTATTTCTGGTTTACTCGGCGACGAGGGCTATGCTTTTGCGAATGTGAATACAGTTCCTGAAATTAACGAAGCGGCACATCAGGTTGCTGTGACCTTTTTTGTTGATTCCGGCAAGCGCGTTTATGTGCGCCGTTTGAATATGAAAGGTAATACACGCACCCGCGATGAAGTGCTGCGCCGTGAAATGCGCCAATTGGAAACAGCATGGTTTTCAGCAGATTTAGTACGCAAATCCCGCGAACGTCTGCAACGTCTTGGTTATTTTGAAGATGTTGCTATTGCGACTCCAGCAGTACCCGGATCAGCAGATCAAGTTGATATTGATGTCACCGTTAAAGAAAAACCGGCGGGTAATCTTGCTGCTGGCATTGGCTTCTCGCAATCGCAGGGTATTTTGCTGAATGCGAGTATTACTCAGAACAATTTTCTGGGAACCGGCAAACGAGTTGCAATGGCGTTTAATACCAGCTCCTCAACCAGTCTTTATCAGATTGGTTATACCAATCCATATTATACGATTGATGGAATTAGTCGCGGATTCAACGCATCTTATAGAGAAACAGATTTTAGCAAGTTGATTGGCGCAAATTATTCGTCAAATGTGGGAACAACCGAAATGAATTTTGGATTGCCCATTGCAGATAATAGTCGTGCTGGACTAGGTTTTCGCTATCAATATACGGATTTTACTGCTGGTGATTCGAGTATTGCCGAACAATTTGTTTTAGATAATGGACGGCGGTTTAGCGATTATTTAATATCAGCAAGTTATTCAAACGACACTCGTGACACCGCTATTTTTCCCACGAAAGGCGGATTAAGAACGCTTGCTGCTGAAATAGCAGTGCCCGGAAGTGCGCTACAATACTACAAAGTTAACTATCAAGAACAACGCTATGTTGCATTAACGTCGCGGTTTATTTTTTCATTGACCGGAAATTTCGCTTATGGCGATGGTTACGGTGAAACCACCAATTTACCGTTCTTTGAAAACTATTATGCCGGTGGTCCACGTTCTGTTCGTGGTTGGGTCGCTAATTCAATTGGACCCCGCGAGATTCAAACTGATGACCCTATTGGTGGCAATTTAAAAATGTCTGGTAGCTTTGAATTATTTGCACCAGCACCCGTCGGTGGTGAGTTTGAAAAATCAGTACGATTAGGAGCCTTTTTAGATTTCGGCTCCGTGTGGGCAATGGAAGATTCCCGTTTATTAACAAATACTGGATTTAATTTCAGTGATTTGCGTTACTCAACGGGAATGTCATTCACTTGGCTCTCACCTGTGGGAGCACTTTCCATTAGCCTTGCATATCCACTCAATGAAAAAGATGGCGATGATACACAAGTATTCCAATTTGGATTTGGTCAAACCTTTTGAATAATATGAGGTTAAATATGATCAAAACGCTGATTATCTCTGGTCTGTTATTGTGTGCGTTACTCGGTCAACGCGCAACGCTTGCTGCTGATTATCGTATTGCAGTAGTTAATCCGAATCGTGTCGTTGAACAATCACCACAGTATGAAGCGGCGCGTGATGCTTTACAGCATGAAGTTGAGGATCGAGAGCGTGGTTTACGCAATCAACAAGAGCAAATTGCATCACTACAAAAGAAATTGGAACATGACGGCGCGTTAATGAGTGAAAGTGAAATTCAGCGATTGCAAAATGATATTCGTAGCCGTACCCGTAAACTTAAATATGCCCGCGATGAATTTCAAGAAGATTTTGCACTGCGCCAAAATGAGTTGCGTACTAAACTTGGTCGGCAGGTCAACGAAGTTGTTGTTGAATTAGCAAAAGAACAAAAGTTTGATTTAATCCTCAGTGAAGGATTAGTTTATTCTAATCCGCGTATTGATATTTCTGATCTTGTGATTGAACGATTGAAACAAGAGTTTAATAAAAAATAGTCATCATTTGCATTTGCTTTGACTGATACAACGCTGGAGCCCTGAAAACGTGGAAATCTGCCTTAGAGAACTTGCCGCACAGCTAAACGTCACGCTACGCGGTGATCCTGAAATTAAGATTTCGCGGGTTGCACAATTAAATAATGCCGATGCACATAGCCTTGCATTTATTGGTGATGCAAAACATCGCAATACGCTG
Organism: Chromatium okenii; assembly: GCF_002958735.1. Classification (GTDB taxonomy): domain Bacteria; phylum Pseudomonadota; class Gammaproteobacteria; order Chromatiales; family Chromatiaceae; genus Chromatium; species Chromatium okenii_A. The sequence goes on from NZ_PPGH01000037.1 coordinate 498,238, forward strand.
AATAAAACACAGGCTGGCGTGGTCATTGTATCGGAAGCCGATGCAGCGATTGCAAAGATGCCTGTTTTAATCAGTAAAAATCCTTATCTGAGTTTTGCACAGGCAGCGCGTTTATTACATCCTGATCCACCAATCAATAGCGGTATTCATCCAACAGCGGTAATTGATTCTTGCGCACAAATTGATCCAACCGCTTGGATTGGTCCGCTGGTAGTTATTGAAGCTGATGTAGTAATTGGAGCGCGAGTATTTATTGGACCCGGTTGCATTCTTAGTGCCGGAGTTGAAATTGGCGAGGATAGCCGTTTAATAGCGCGAGTTACATTATGTAGCGGTGCACGAATTGGTAAGCGGGCATTATTACATCCGGGAGCAGTCATTGGGCGTGAAGGTTTTGGTTTTGCGCGTAATGGAGAACAATGGATTCGTATTCCGCAATTGGGTCTAGCGGTGCTCGGTGATGATGTTGAAATTGGCGCAAACACTACGGTTGATCGCGGCACCTTGAGTGACACGCGCATTGGCAATGGAGTTAAATTGGATAATCATATTCAAATCGCGCATAACGTTGAAATTGGCGACAATACTGCAATTGCTGGCAATACTGGAATTGCTGGTTCGACGCACATTGGTCGTAATTGCACCATCGGCGGTGCGACGGGAATTGCAGGACATTTAGAAATTGGCGATCAAGTACATTTTACTGGAATGAGTATGGTTACCAGTTCTATTCATCAACCGGGTTTATACAGTAGCGGAATTCCGGCAATGCCAAACACGCAATGGCGACGTAATGCGATGCGCTTTAAACAACTTGATGGCTTGATACGACGAGTAAAATTCCTTGAAGCGTGGATTGAAACAATGAAAAAAATGACAACGCAGGAGAACTCATAATGGATGGATCACATTCAGTTGCAACTGATTCTAATCAAGAGATTAGTTGCGCAGAAAGTACTGTAAATACGATGGATATTCACAGAATACTTAGTCTTTTACCGCATCGTTACCCTTTTTTATTAGTTGACAAAGTTGTTGATTTTAAAATCAATGATTATTTGATTGCGGTTAAAAATGTGTCCTATAACGAACCTTTTTTTACTGGGCATTTTCCAATACGACCAGTCATGCCTGGCGTTCTGATTATTGAAGCAATGGCGCAGGCAACCGGGCTATTAGCTATGGCTTCACGCCCGGAAGAAGTTGGCAATAAACTTTATTATTTTGTCGGTATTGATAAAGCACGTTTTAAACGTCCCGTTGAGCCCGGCGATCAACTATTCATGGAAGTAAAACTCGGTCCAGTACGGCGTGGAATTTGGAAATTTGATGCTGAAGCACGTGTTGATGATCGTGTGGTGGCTACCGCTGAAATTATGTGTACTGCACGGGATTTCACTGCTTGATTCACCCTACAGCAATCATTGACTCAGCAGCTGAATTAGATGCTGAAGTTGAGATTGAAGCCTTTGCAATTATTGGTGCAGGTGTGCAAATTGGCGCAGGTACGCGTATTGGTTCTCATTCCGTATTGCGCGGTCCTTTACGTATTGGTCGTGATAATCGAATTTTTCAATTCGCATCTATTGGTGAAGACCCGCAAGATAAAAAGTATCAGGGTGAACCGACTTTGCTGGAAATTGGCGATCGCAATCAAATCCGTGAATTTACAACGCTGCATCGTGGAACCGTTCAAGATCAAGGAATTACTAAAATTGGTAACGATAATCTATTGATGGCGTATACCCACGTTGCGCATGATTGTCGAATTGGTAATCAAGTGATTATGGCGAATGCTGCGTCACTTGGTGGTCATGTTGAAATTCAAGATTGGGCGATTCTTGGCGGCTTTACTATTGTTCACCAATTTTGTCGAATTGGAGCGCATAGTTTTTGCGCAATGGGCACGGTATTAAATCAAAACGTGCCGCCTTATGTTATTGTCAGTGGTCATCCTGCTGTGCCGCGTGGCATTAACGCCGAAGGATTACGCCGCCGCGATTTTTCTATTCTAACAATTCAAGCAATCAAACGTGCATATCGACTATTTTATATGGCTGATCTAAAACGCGATATGGCGCTTGAACAAATTCGAAATATGGTTGATGCAACGCCAGAGTTGGATATTTTTATTAATTTCATTGCGGCTAGTGAGCGCGGGATTGTGCGCTAATGTTAATAGGAATTATCGCCAATGAAACCTCTGGCGATTTGCTTGGTGCAGCGTTAGTGCGGGCGCTGCGTGAGCATATTCCAGATGCACGTTTTATTGGTGTTGCGGGAACACAGATGCAAGCGGCTGGTTGTGAAACCTTATTGCCGTTGGAGCGTTTATCGGTAATGGGATTAACCGAAGTGCTCGCACATTTGCCGGAATTATTAAAATTGCGTGGTACTTTGAAGCGTTACTTTCTCGCTAATCGCCCAGCAGTATTCATTGGTATTGATGCCCCAGATTTTAATTTGTATTTAGAGCAGCAACTACGCGAAGCGGGAATTAAAACAGTGCATGTAGTCAGTCCAACTGTATGGGCGTGGCGTGCTGGGCGGGTAAAAACTATTCGCCGCGCAGTTGATTTAATGTTGTGTCTATTTCCATTTGAAGCCGCTTTTTTGACACGCCATCATATTCCCGCAATTGCAATTGGTCATCCACTTGCAGATCAGATTCCTTTTATTGTTGATCGTGATGCAGCGCGAGGCGCATTGAATTTGTCTCTCGCCGATCCGGTGATTGCGTTATTGCCCGGCAGTCGAATCAGTGAAATGCGGCGATTGGCTGCGCCCTTTATTGATGCGGCGCATCGCTGTTATTTAATGCGTCCAAATCTGCATTTCGTGGTTCCACTGGTGAATAACACCTTGCGAGAGTTATTTATTAAAGAATTGGCGCAACGTGCACCGCATTTACCAGTAACGCTGTTAGATGGGCGCAGTCGAGAAGCAATTACTGCTGCGGATTGTGTGCTCACTGCGTCGGGAACTGCGACTTTAGAAACGCTGTTGCTTAAACGTCCGATGGTGGTTGCTTATCGCGTTCATCCATTAACTTATCAATTAATTAAACGCCTAGGTTTAATTAAGGTTCCATTTATTGCAATGGCGAATTTATTGGCGGGACGGGCATTAGCGCCGGAGTTTATTCAAGCACAATGCCGTGCTGAGGTGCTGGCAGCTGCATTACTGGATTGGCTCGATCACCCAGAACGGGTGGCAGCAATTCAAGCGGATTACGGACGTATTCATAGCGAATTGCGCCGTGATGCTGCGCAAACTGCAGCCAGTGCAATAATGAAGTTAATTGGAAAAGAATGATATGAATGAACATGTGCTGCTCATTGCCGGAGTCGATGAAGCAGGGCGCGGACCGCTCGCTGGGCCGGTGAGTGCAGCAGCAGTGATTCTCGATCCGCGTCGCCCGATTGCGGGAATTGATGACTCCAAAAAACTCAGTCCAACTCGTCGCACTGCGCTTGAGCAAGTTATTCAGGAGCGGGCGCTGGCGTGGGCAGTGGCATGGGCAAGCGTGGAAGAGATTGATCGTATTAACATTTTACAAGCCTCGCTGCTGGCGATGCAGCGGGCGGTGGCAGCGTTGACCGTACCACCGCAGCGTGTTCTCGTTGATGGTAATCGCTGTCCAGATTTCGGTTGTGAAGCGCAGGTAGTGGTGGGTGGTGACGGTTCAATTGCGGCAATTGGCGCTGCGTCGATTTTAGCGAAAGTAGCGCGAGACCGATTGATGATTGCATTGGATGCGGAATATCCCGGCTATGGTTTTGCGCAACACAAGGGTTATCCGACGCGCACCCATTTAGCGGCATTGCAAACGTTAGGAGTGTGCCCGCATCATCGGCGAAGTTTTGCACCAGTGCGTGCACTCATTGGAATAAAAGTAGTAACCACAGAGACTTGATTTTCAATCATAAGTACTCAAAATCCTGATTTGAAAACCAGTATTTGTGTATTAAAAAGAACCGACCGTGATACGGTCATTGCTTATTTTTTCCCAGTATTAAAACTGGGTTTTTTACGAAGAGGAAGGTATGAAAAAATATCTGCAAGTTATTGCTGTTGGTCTTCCATTGGCGCTTTTTATTGCGGGCTGTAACGAACGGACGGTGAGTTTTAAAAACGACATTAAACCCTTGCTTGATACCAATTGCATTGAATGTCATTTGAAAGGCGGCAAGGGTTACGAGACCAGCGGATTTTTTATTGAGTCTTATGAATCGTTGATGAAGGGCACGAAATTCGGCCCGGTCGTGGTTGCTGGTGATCCGCTATCCAGCAGTCTTTACCGTTTGGTTTCCGGTGAAGTGGACAAATCAATTCAGATGCCGCACAAAAAAGATCCACTCAGTGCCGACAAGATTGCATTGATTGAACACTGGATTGCGCAGGGTGCAAAGAATAACTGAGTACCGGGCGTTTTAATTTCTAATAGTCGCTCGATCGTGTAGCACAATCGAGCGATTTTTTATATCCAATCAATCAGTTTGCCTAATGACGAACGCGGCAATTCAGCACCAATTGTAATGGTGCGTGGCAATTCCGCTGCGGTGAGTCGTTCAGATAACCAATGATGCAGGTGCTCGGCAAATTGTGCGGAATCTGCACCAATGACACGCGGCACGACAAACGCTTTCAAACGTCCGCCTGCCGCTGCACTTGCCAGCCGTACCGTCGCGTCAATAACGTCGGGATGTTGACACAGACACTCCTGCACCCGTTGCGGAAACACGTTGACGCCGCCGACCTGCACTGCGCCATCGCGTCGCCCCAGCACTTGAAACTGCCGCGCTTCCACCCATTGCAATTGATCCGGTAACGCCGTCGTCACCACTGCGCCGTTTGGCAAGTAGCGACTGAGATGTTCAACGGTATCGGCAGGACGCGACCAATGCGGCAGTAATTGCAGCGGATCACCAGCCGCTTCACGCAGTCCAATGCCCGCAGTTTCCGAAGAACCGTAAACCTCAATGCACCGCGCACAACCCGCCGCAGCGAGCCGTTGCCATACACTCGCCGGACAATGCCCCGTCGATGAAATGACGGTGACATCAGGCGCGAGCGTTAATGGTGAACGCAGCGCCAAATCAAAAAATGCCGGATGACCAACGATGACATCGCCAGCCTGCGCTCGCCGCAGTACGTTGCTCGGCAGTGCGTTACGCACATCGTGCACGGGAATTTTCAACTGCGCAGGCAGCATCGTGGCAAATAAAAAGCCGTAAATATGCTGAAATGGAACCGCACTGAGCACCTGCCGCCGGTCGTGTAACTCGTTGGCAAAAAAGCTGATTTCTTCTTCCAGCCACGCCAGCGGATGGGTGCATAATTTCGGTTGTCCAGTCGAACCGGAAGTGAAAAAGCTCATCGCTTCATCCCAGTGACGGCGACTTTCCAGCACGGTATCGACCCACACGCGCAAGCGCCGTGAGGTCATCAAACGTTGATCTAAACCGGTTTCGTGGAGATGAAACAGCACCACGATTGCCGTCACCAGATTAAGAAACTCCAACGAATCCAAATCTAAACGCTCCAACGCCTGCTCAAGTTGCGGACTGTCAGAATGCAGCGGCGCTTCGGTCAACAGCGCCAGCGCCTGCCGCACACCGAGCAACCCCGGTCGCGCCCGCGTCACTTCGGCAGCGATGACATCGACCAACAAACGCAGCACCGTTGTTATTGTCCACCAAGGTTTATTGGTCATCATCGTTGCCAATTCGTCTATTCCGCCAACCAACGCGCCACGTCTTTAGCGTAATACGTCAAAATGCCATCTGCGCCAGCACGTTTCATTGATAATAACGCCTCTAAAACCACTGCCTTTTCATTCAGCCAGCCATTCAAACTGGCGGCTTTTAACATCGCATATTCGCCACTGACTTGATAAACAAACGTTGGTGCACCGAATTGATCTTTAATCCGCCGCACGATGTCTAAATACGGCAAGCCGGGTTTAATCATCACCATATCCGCACCTTCCGCTAAATCCAATGCGACTTCATGCAGTGCTTCATTGGAATTCGCCGGGTCCATTTGATAAGTGTATTTATTGCCCGCACCTAAATTGCCCGCTGAACCAACTGCATCGCGGAATGGTCCGTAATAACTCGACGCATATTTTGCGGAATACGCCAGAATACGGGTGTGAATATAACCGGCAGCTTCTAATGCGGTGCGCACTGCGCCAATGCGTCCATCCATCATGTCCGATGGAGCCACAATATCTGCGCCAGCTTCGGCATGAGATAAAGCCTGTTGTACGAGTACTTCCACCGTTTCGTCATTCATCACATAACCGGCGACATCAATTAAACCGTCTTGTCCATGCGTGGTGAATGGATCAAGCGCGACATCGGTAATGATCCCCAATTCCGGCACTGCGTTTTTAATTGCGCGTACTGCACGCTGCGCCAGTCCGTTGGGATTAAATGCCTCCCGCGCATCGAGTGATTTAACCGATAACGGCGTCACAGGAAATAGTGCCAGCGCCGGAATTCCCAATTGATAGGCAGTGCGAGCGTCTTCTACCAATAAATCAATGCTCAGGCGCTCCACGCCGGGCATCGACGCGATTGGCTCGCGCTGATTGCTGCCTTCCAGCACAAATACGGGATAAATCAAATCGTTAGCAGTAAGCGTGTGCTCGCGCATCAACCGACGCGAAAAATCATCACGGCGCATCCGGCGCAGCCGCGTAACGGGAAAAGCCGAGCGAGGAGTGGAAAGTGTGGACATAAGCAGTGGTTCTCAATAGGAAGGAAAAATGCCGCTGATGGTTGGCAGCGGACAGCTACGATAGCTCAGGACGGGCAGCGGCTCCAGATTGCAGTGCAGATTTCCGGCTAAACTGCTCGCTATTGTCGTTTATTTTTAGGAAATCGCTGCATGAGTACTGTCTCAGATTTGACGTTTATTACCAATGAACACGGGCAACATCTCCGCGACCGCTTTAATGTGTTATTAAATGATCATCCACGCTGTTTTGAGTGTTTAGTTGGTTATTTTTTCATCAGTGGTTTTCATCAATTGCATTCTGCATTAGCAAATACGGAACAGATTCGGATTTTAATTGGCATCAATACGGATCGACCAGTGTTGCAATTGCTGGCAACGGCGCAAGCGCAGCAGGAATTGGCGCTAGAATCTCATTCTTATGTCCATCAACATCTCCCCGGCGCAATTCTACACGAATTACAGCAAGCAGAAGAGAGTGCTGCTGTTGAAAGCGGAGTGCAGCACTTTGTGGAATGGATTAAATCCGGCAAATTAGCTATTCGTGCATATCCGTCGGGGCGTATTCACGCCAAGCTCTATATCATGACCTTTAAGGAAGGCGACCGCGACGCCGGACGCGTTATTACTGGTTCCAGCAATTTTACCGCTGCCGGTTTAGTGGATAATTTAGAATTTAACGTTGAACTAAAAAATCGCTCTGATTACGAATTTGCTCGCGCCAAGTTTAATGAATTGTGGACAGAAGCGGTGGATGTGACGGCGGATTATGTCACCACCATTGAACAAGATTCACATTATGCAGCAATCACGCCTTATGAGCTGTATCTCAAATTGTTATACGAATACTTTCGCGGCGAACTGAATTTATCAATTGATAGTTTGGATGGCAATTTGCCGCCCGGTTTTAAGCCATTGCGCTATCAGGCAGAAGCGGTGGCAAATGCGCATAAAATTTTGGATGAATACGGCGGCGTATTTTTAGCGGATGTGGTTGGTTTAGGAAAAACCTATATGGCGGCATTGCTGGCGCAGCAACTCAATACGCCCTGTTTAGTGATTGCGCCACCGCATTTATTGGATGCGCAAAATCCTAGCGCATGGCCAAATGTATTTCGTGATTTTGGCGTGCGTGGTTATCGGTGTGAATCAGTGGGTAAATTGGAGGCATTATGCACACAAGATTTGCGCAAATTCACAACGGTATTTATTGATGAATCGCACCGTTTTCGCAGTGAAACCACGCAAAGTTATTCGCTATTAGCGCAGATTTGTTTTGGCAAGCGTGTCGTGCTGGTGTCGGCCACGCCGCTGAATAATGCGCCACAAGATATTTTGAGCCAAATCAAACTGTTCCAGCCGAGTAAACGCAGCACCATTCCGAATGTGCGCGATTTGGAAGCCTTCTTTGGTCGGTTGCGCCGCCGTCTCGATGCCCTCGACCGTCAAAGTGATCACGCCGAGTATTTGCGCATCGTACAGGATAATGCGCGAGAAACCCGCGAAAAAGTGTTGAAATTCTTGATGATTCGCCGCACCCGCAGCGAGATTGCCAAATACTACGGCGCTGATCTTGCCCAACAAGGTCTCAAATTTCCCGAAGTTGCCGATCCCGAACCACTGTTTTATCAATTTAATACGAATGAATCGCAGGTATTTAATCAGACTATTTATACACTAACTCACGAGTTCAAATATGCCCGCTATACACCACTGGCATATTACAACGGCGAGCGTGATGAGCAAGCCATTCACAGCCAGCGCAATTTAGCTAAATTAATGAAAATAATGCTGGTTAAGCGCCTTGAAAGCAGCTTTGCGGCATTTCGTGCCACGCTGGAACGCTTTATTGTGACTTATGAACGCGTGATGATTGAATTTAATAAAGGGCATGTATTTATTAGTAAAAAACACAGCGCAAAAATTTTTGATTTATTGGATGCAGATGATGAAGCAGGAATTGAGCGGCTGCTGGATGAAGATAAAGCGGAAAAATTGGCGGCTGCCGATTTTACACCGGAGTTTAAGATTGATTTGGAACATGATTTGGCGCTGCTCAAGGATATTCACAGCAATTGGCAACAAATGACCCGCGATCCTAAATGGGATTGCTTTTGCGCCATTCTGAATGACAATGCGCTGCTTAAAAGTAACAAAATCATTATTTTCACCGAATCAAAAGAAACCGCCGCCGATTTAGCAGAAAAAATCCGCGCTCAGGTTGAATCAAAAGTATTGTTGGTGACAGGTGGCGCTGCGCCCGGCGTCCGCGCAGAAGTCATTGCTAATTTTGATGCTAAATTTTATCGTCCCAAAGATGATTACCGTATTCTCGTGACGACTGAAGTGCTTGCTGAGGGCGTCAATTTGCACCGCGCCAATATCGTGGTGAATTATGATATTCCTTGGAATCCGACCCGTTTAATTCAGCGCGTTGGGCGCGTTAATCGCGTAGATACCACATTTGAGCGGATTTATACCTATAACTTTTTTCCAACTGATGAAAGTAATGATTTAATCAAACTGCGTGAAGCGGCTGAGGCAAAAATTCATGCGTTTATTCAGATGCTCGGTGCTGATGCGCGGCTGCTTACAGAAAATGAAGACATCGTGTCGCACGATCTTTTTACGCGCTGGAATTCAAAACAAACGCTCACGGGTGAAGATGACAATGCGGCATCTGAATTGCAGTTTTTAACGGAAATTCGCGCCGTGCGAGATACGCAGCCCGAGTTGTTTGCGCGGATCAAACGCTTGCCACAAAAAGCCCGCTCAACTCGGCAAGTGTCAAGCACCGCAGTGCCAACAGTTCCGGCGGTGTTGAATTATTTTCGACAAGGCAAATTGGATAAGTTTTTTCTCAGCAGTGGCACTGGCGTCGCAACGTTTGAATTAGATTTTATCACTGCGGCGACGTTGCTAAAACCGACTGATCCGCATGAACTGCGCCATCACATTCCGCAGCGTTTTTATACTTTACTGGAGCAAAATAAAGCGGCATGGATGGCTGCCACCATAATTGATATTGAACACATGAAAGCGTTGCAATCGGATCATCAATATGATAGTTATATTGTGAAACGCTTAAAAGATAAAGCGGTGCGGCATTGCCCGCAATTCACCACTGATGATGAAGCGTTAATTGGCAAAGTGATTCGCCTTGTAGAAGATGGTTTATTGCCTAAAGTAACGGCTAAAAAAGTGGCAACTGCATTAAAACGACAAGAGAATTTTGCTCCGTTGCGGGTGCTGGCAGTGCTGCGCGAACAGATTCAAGCAGAATTGCTACAATTCAACCGCTTTGTTCCCATCAATCACCCACCAGCACTGCGTGAAGTGATTTTATCGTCTTATTTGATGAAACAACTATGAACCCACAACAAGCACGCACTTACATTGCCAATCTATTTTCCCACGCTTTTAATCGCGTGAAATTTTTGGAATTCACGCGCAATGTGTTGAATAACAATTTTGATGAACATAAAGCTGCGCTGTGGAATACGGTTTATATCAAAGATGCTTTCAAGTCGCATGTTGCCCGCTATGAACGGCTCGGTACTTACACTGCGCCAGACGGCGATCAATTAGATGTGCTCATTGTTCACTTGACGCATGATGCAAAATTAGAACGCACCCGGACGGCGCTGCGCAATTTTATTGCCGATCATCTTAAACAGCGCGATGAAAAAGATGCAGCATTGGTGGCGTTTGTTTCACCAACAGAAGCGCAATGGCGCTTGTCTTACGTCAAAATGGAATACAGTGCCGTTGAAACGGTCGCTGGTACGGTTGGAATTAAAACGCAATTAACCCCAGCGCGGCGCAGTTCTTATCTCGTGGGTGCAAATGAAAGTTGCCACACGGCGCAATCGCGTTTTATTGCGTTATTACAGGAAACGCGGCTCGCGCCGACCTTGGCGCAGATTGAAGATGCGTTTAGTGTTGAGGCGGTCACGAAAGAATTTTTCAAGCAATACGCGGCGCTGTGTAGTGAATTAGAACAGGCGTTGACGCAACTATTAGCGCAAGCGCAATTGTTGCGCGATGAATTCGAGCGGCAGCAGATTAACGCTTTAGATTTTGTTAAAAAGTTATTAGGGCAAATTGTGTTTTTATACTTTTTGCAAAAGAAAGGCTGGCTCGGTGTGGCACAAGATGACAATTGGGGCGCGGGACCAGCAGATTTTTTGCGCCGTCTCGCGCAGCGCGATGATTACACCAATTTTTTTAATGACATTCTTGAACCGCTGTTTTATGACACGCTCGCTACTGATCGCGGTCATGCTGCGTGGTGTGCGCAATTCAACTGCCGTATTCCCTTTTTGAATGGCGGTTTATTTGAGCCGTTAGGCGATTACCATTGGCAAACGGTGGATATTTTATTGCCCAATCGGTTATTTACGAATACCGAGCAGGCGGCTAATGGCGACGTTGGCACCGGCATTTTAGATGTGTTTGATCGCTACAATTTCACCATCACTGAATCAGCGCCGTTAGAAAAAGACGTGGCGATTGATCCCGAAATGTTGGGCAAGGTGTTTGAAAATCTGATTGAAGATAATCGCCGTAAAGGATTGGGTTCTTTTTATACGCCGCGTGAAATCGTGCATTATATGTGTCAGGAAAGTTTAATTAATTATCTGGATACGCGCTTGACTGAATTGGAATTAAACGTGCCGCGTGATGATTTGGAAACGCTGGTGCGGCTGGGCGATCAATTGGCGCATTATGAAACGGTTAAAACGCAGTATGCGGGGCGCGAAATGCCGCTGGCGATTCAACAACAGGCGCGGCAAATTGATCAGCAATTGGCGGATATTACTGTTTGTGATCCGGCGGTTGGTTCGGGTGCATTTCCGGTGGGGATGATGAGTGAAATTGTCCGCGCTCGTTCGGCATTGACGCCGTATTTTAATGACGCTACCGAGCGCGGCGCGTATCAATTCAAACGCCATGCCATTCAATCGTGTTTATACGGAGTTGATATTGATCCGGGCGCAGTTGATATTGCTAAGTTGCGGCTGTGGTTATCGCTGGTGGTGGATGAAGATAACGTGCAGCACATCAAGCCGTTGCCGAATTTGTCTTATAAAATTGTGTGCGGCAATTCATTGTTGGGTGTGGAAAAAACGCTGTTTAATGAGCAAGCATTCCGTGAGCTTGAACAATTAAAACCGCTTTATTTTAATGCGGCAGACAAGCAGCAGAAAGATCAGTATAAGCTACAGATTGATGCCATTATTCACACGCTAACGAATGGTAAAGCAGAGTTTGATTTTGAGATTTACTTTTCAGAAGTATTTCATCAGAAAAGCGGGTTTGACGTGGTGATTGGAAATCCGCCTTATGGTGCAAAGTTTTCACCTGAATTACGAGCTTGGCTCCTAAAAATTTATAAACACCAAAGCAATCCTCCCGAAAGCTATATGCTATTTGTAGAAAAAGGTTATGAACTGATGCGTCATCAGGGTGTAATTATTTACATTGTTCCTAACACATGGCTGCCATCGCTTACCTTTCAAAAATTTAGAAGGTTTTTAGTATCTCATTTCCAGTGGCTTGGTCTTCTTGTTATTAAAACAAAAGTATTTGCTGCTGTCGTTGACACAAATGTATTCGTTTTCAAAAAATCAACACCTCAAGAAGGCATTGGGTTTCCAGTTTTCTTTTTTGAGCCAGTTGGAATTCGTTTTGCACACAATCTCACTTGGGCAAATGTTCCAAAAGATGGTAATGCAATCAATGTAATTTTTCCTCCAACCCATCAAAATCTTTTTCAGACAATTAAAAAAAGAGGCGTAGTTTTGAAATCTGTTGCAGACGTGTATAACGGGGTTAAACCCTTTGAAAAGGGAAAAGGGAAACCGCCTCAAACTGCGCAAATTATGAGAGAAAAACCTTTTGTTGTTGAAGGCTCGAAGCCATCCGGTGCTAATTGGATGCCACTTCTGAGAGGTAGTCTTATCCAACGTTATGTCACGCTCTGGAATAACGATTATTGGATTAAGTATGGAGAGTGGCTTGCTGCGCCACGCGATTCATCTATATTTGAAGCACCTGTTAAAATTTTTGTTCGTCAAACTAGTGATTCTATTATTTCAACTCTTTGTAATTCAGGCGTTGTAGGTAGAGACAATTTACACATTATTTTGCCAAAAAATTCTACAGACTTACTTTTTGTTTTGGGTATTTTAAACTCAAAATTTACAGATTTTATTTATTTTTTTATCAATCCAGAAAAGGGGGAAGCACTTGCTCAAGTAAAAAAGACACACGTTGAAGAATTACTTTTACCCAAACGTAGTTTTGATGCTCCAGATGAACAAGAGCCAATCATTAAATTAGTTAACCAAATCCTTGTCGCCAAATCAGAGAATCCCAAAGCGGACACCAGCGCCTTGGAACGGGAAATAGATCAATTGGTGTATGCGCTGTACGAATTGACACCTGATGAAATTGTAATTGTGGAAGGAGCGGGGAAGTGATCTCGCGTTATTACCAGCTTCGTTTGCGCACATAACGCATCATGTGCTTTACGCATTTACTAAATAGGCGTTAGAATATATCGGTCGTATTTGACTAATATGGCACGGTTAGTTACAGCTCAACTTGAGCGTCTATCGTTAAATAGAGAGGCAGCAATAATGAAAACACAGTTTTCCTGCGCGGTAGGATTAGCACTTGGGCTAGTCTTTGCGAATGTACAGGCGAGTCCTCCTGATCATCGACATGATTTTGATTCTTTTCCGGGTAATGGTGTCGGTAATTCTGAGCAACCGCGAGATGTTGGCAAATATCTATTGGCTGATGATCATGTGAATGTGTTTGGTGGTGCGTTATTGCGCGATGATTGCACTCACGATGGCGGTTTAATGGGCGCAGTAATGGTTGGTCCCCCGTACAATCGACAGTTGAGTGTAATTAAATTGATACCAACGTTTTGGGTAAATAATCCCGATCCGACAACACTTCCAGCAGGATATGCAACTTTTGCAGTACCAGACGCATTGGCGAATATGGCGCGATTATTTTTGTGTTACAACGTAGTGCCAATCAGTGGCGCTAACCCGGGAATGACCACCTTTTGTGATTGGGCACCCCGCGATTTACGCGAACCATTCAGCGTTACCACAGATGGTGTCCGCACGATGTTAATGGATGTTGAATACAGAGGTGGTCGGGGTCTGTGTGCTGAAGATGAAAATACTTGGGTAGCTAATTAAATTGATTTGATCATATTGCCAATTTAGTGCGAATATGGTTAATCTAAATGACAGAACAACAGCGCGGAATTTTATTCCGCGCTTTTTTTACATTGCTAACGATATCATAAATGCTAAAATATCACTTAGGGCATATTTATTCAGGTATTGATTTTTCCAGCTACAAACAAAAACGCAATTGAAATTGTAATGCCTATCATGTGGTTTCAATTCGGGTTTACTGTGAATAAAAAATTCAATTGCATGACGGCAAACGCGTCCAATTTTGAGAACACTAATCCGTATTGTCGTCGATTAGCTTTGGAGTATTTTTGTCGTGTCCACACATCCTGACATCTTCGCAGTATCCACCGAAAACTTCACTACTACCGTATTGGAAGCATCACATCAGCGTCCGATTCTCGTGGATTTTTGGGCGGATTGGTGTGCGCCATGCCGCGCCTTATCACCGCAATTAGAGCGCGTAATTGCCGATCTCAACGGTCAAATTCACCTCGCCACTTTGGAGGTAGATGAAGGCGATAATATGCGCGAGGCTGGGCGCTATCAGGTGCGCGGTTTTCCGACCGTGATGTTGTTTCATTACGGTCTGGAAATAGCGCGATTCAGCGGCGCTCGTTCTCGCCATCAAATCCGCGAATGGCTCCAGCAGCAGCTTGGCGCAACACTGGTTTTTCTCCATTCAACCGAATAATTTATAATGACATTTCATTCCGCCATTGACGCTGACGGCTGGCTATTGACCGCGCAGCGCCACCTATCACCGAATTACGATCAACGCCCGCTGAATACCGTGATTGATCTATTAGTAATTCATAATATCAGCCTACCGCCGGGCGAATTTGGTGGGAATTGGATTGATGACTTTTTTCTCAATCGGCTTGATCCTGCTGCGCATTCGTATTTTGTAACGATTGCACAATTGTGCGTTTCCGCACATTTACTGATTCGCCGCGACGGAATGATCATTCAATACGTGCCCTTTATACAACGAGCATGGCACGCAGGAAAATCGTGTTTTCAAGGGCGCGAACGCTGTAATGACTATTCAATTGGGATTGAATTAGAAGGAACGGATGATATGCCGTTTACGGATGAACAATATCAAACGCTGAATACGAGCATTGTGCAATTGCGCAGCACCTATTCAGCAATCACTTCTGAGCGCATCGTTGGTCACAGTGACATTGCACCCGGACGCAAAACTGATCCTGGTGCGGCATTTGATTGGGCGCGAGTGCATTAAAAAATAGCGATTCATTCAAACCAACGTTCAACTGTTCCGCGTTCCGGTATTCCGCCAGAATGCACCACCACTCCATCAATCACCACGCCCGGCGTTGCCAGAATGCGATAGCGCATGATGTCCTCAATTTTCTCCACTTTTTCTAATTCAATAATCACGCCTTTCGCTTTCGCCACTTCTTCGACTAAATTGCGTGTAGTTTGGCAATTGCGGCAACCCGTACCAAGAATTTTGACGTTTTTCATGTCATTGCTCCGTTATAAAACCCAATTGAAAACATAACCAACCAATAAAATGCCAGTAGCAACCACCCCGACAAAAGTGGCAATTAATGGCCATTTTAGCACCTTGCGCAAAATCAATAACTCCGGCGCAGATAACGCAATCACGCTCATCATAAACGCTAAGGTCGTACCAAGCGCTGCGCCTTTACCAATTAACGCCTCAACAATGGGAATAATTCCGGCAGCATTGCTATACATTGGCACACCAAGTATTACTGCCATAGGAACCGCCCACCACACATCACGTCCCATCAACGCAGCCATAAAATCTTCTGGCACATAGCCGTGAATAACTGCGCCTAATCCAACACCGATCACCACATATAGCCATACACGTCCGACAATTTCGCGGACATGTTTTATTCCCGCAGCAATTCGTTGTGACCAAATAAAATTGGTGTAATCCTGCGTTGCGACATCGCCAAAATGAATTGCACGAACCCAATCTTCTAAATATCCTTCCATTCGTAATGCGCCAATAATAATTCCTGCAACAATAGCGATAATCAACCCCATTCCTAAGTAGAGCACTGCAACCTTCCATCCGAATAATCCAAACAGCAGTGCCAGCGCGACTTCATTTACCATCGGCGCAGAAATAAGAAATGAAAAGGTTACACCCAATGGCACTCCCGCAGTAACAAAACCAATGAATAATGGCACTGCTGAACAGGAACAAAATGGCGTCACAATACCAAGGCTGGCTGCCATTAAATTACCAATACCAAGTCGTCGTCCAGCAAGCAGTGCACGAGTACGTTCTGGTGCGAAAAAAGTTTGAATGATCCCCATGATAAAGACGATGCCGATCAGTAATAACAGTACTTTAGGCACTTCGTAACAGAAAAAATAAACTGCTTCGCCAAATGCGCTGGCACGTTCCAAATGCAGTAATGCAATTGAAACATCAGCTAATTCAGTGAGATGCGTATACATTAATACCCAAAGTATCAATACAATTGGCAATCCACGCAACACAAAATAACTCCTCAACAATTCGGTGATGGTTTTTTTAGAAGAAATGCGAGTGCACCTAGAATTAACGTGCTTCCCAATAAAAATAAATGCAAATTGACTGCACCAGCCAACGCCAGTTTAGGCTCAATTCCAAGCGGCATCAATGCAGCTACTGCTGCCAATTCATAACTGCCGCTGCCAGCGATGCCATGAAACGGCAACACACTAGACAATTCCGCACCCATCACGCCAGTTAATAATTGCCAAATATCCAGCGGCAAAAAGAATCTTAGCAAACTCACAAAGGCAGCGAATTTTAAGCTCCAGATTAACGCTGTCCATAAATAAATCCGTGCAATTAAACTCAATTCACTTGGTGCAGTTTGCAAGACTTGTTTGATTAATTTTTGTATTCGCCCAGTACTGCTTAATTGTGGTAAACGATGCAGTTGGTTGAAAAATTTTAATAGGGTTAATCCTGCAATCCATAGTGCCGCTAACAGCCACCATATCCATGACGGCTGACGTAAATTGAGAATAACAATAGCAATTAGTGCGAGAAAATGCAGATCAAATAATCGAATCCAAATTAAGGCGGCAGCAGCATCCAGTATTTCGTATCCAAAATAGCGCCGCATTAACCACGGAAACACCAATTCACCACTGCGCATGGGTAATAAATTATTAGCGACATTGTGAAAAATTGTTAAGCGCAACATAACCGCAAATTTTCCGGCAAATTGTTGGCGGAAATAATCCGTCATACGCACAGCGCGTAATCCATAACTAAGTGCGGTTAATGCGAATAGCCAAGCGAGTAGCCAAGGCGATAATTCCCGCCATGGTGCGAGTAGCGTTGCCCAACCAATTGTGAATTGTACTGCTGCTAGCAATAGCAATAAAAATGTTGCGCCTAATAACCAGTCACGCCATTTACTAATGAAATTTAATTTCCCATTTTTTGAAAAAATACTGCTTAGACTGGGATTAATACAAAAATTTTCCATTAGCGTTTTCGTTTTACATAATATAATGGCGATAAATGATCTGGACGGGTTTTGAAGCGACGATGCACCCAGAAATACTGTGCCGGTAAATCGCGCACATGTGCTTCAATAACTTGATTCATTTGTGTTGTATCGGCAATTTGATCGCCACTTGGAAATTGTTCTAATGGCGGATAAAAACACAATTCGACACCACGTCCCCAAGGTAAAAACCGAGTGATTGTTGGAATAACAACGGCATTTGTTTTCGCTGCGAAGCGTCCTAGCATTGGTACGGTTGAAGCGGGCTGATCACAAAAAGGAACGAAAATCCCGCGTCGCCCTGCATCCTGATCTGGCAAATAAATAAATGGCGTACCCGCTTTAATGATGCGAATTAAACCGCGTAAATCATCGCTGCGTTCAATGGGAATGCTGCCGAATTGACAACGGGCGCGACGTACTCGCCAATCCATGACGGGATTGCGGAGGCGTTGATACATGTGAACGCATGGATGTACCAATGCAGTTAATCCCGCGCCACCTAATTCTAATGCAATAAAATGCGGTGCTAATAAGATGATCGGACGATCAGCAGTAAGATAGGTGTCAATAATTGATTGGTTGCGAATATGCACCAGCCGCCGTACTCGCGCCGGTGAAATCTCCCAACGCACACCTTGCGTTAATACTGCAACACCAAGCCAAATAAAATGCTTCCATAAGAGGTACTCGCGGGCGATGTTACTGAGCGTTGGAAAACAGCATTGTAAATTGCGCCGCGCTATTCGCCGCCGCGATCCAGCAAATAAATAACTCAATCCGCCGATGAAGCTACCAAATGCCCATAGCAATGGAAATGGCAAGCGCCCCAACAGATAAATAATTGCTACGCCTAACCAACTTACCCAATGGCGTGGATGTAATAACTTTAAGGGCATGATGAATAGTAAAATGGCATTGCAGAAAACAACTTTTTAATGCTGTCACCGGTCGCTTGATTATTGGATGTCGGTTTAAAACTAATCGCCATGTGCACTATTCCCGTTGGTATTTCTAGCGGTAGCTGTAATTGTAAGCAATGGTTTTTGGAAGTTCAGCAACGGCTTCGTAGTATTGCGCAGTCATGTGAAAATCCCCGTAATGGATTGCAGATTTTAATGCTTGTTTCAAGCGAAGCACGGCATGGGTTTACACAAAATCAAATACAAGAATTGATTGCATTTGTCCAGTCTGGCGATTGTTCACTAAAAGCTGTCCAGCATCTTGACGGAAAAGCTGTTCATTGGCATTGAGTAGTTCAATTCCATAAAGGCGTCCGTCAGGCATTAAATCGATGTTCAATTCTTCACTGAGATGCAATGTTTGCAAATCTTCGGCTTGGGTATCAAGAAAGCGTAAATAAGCAATGTTGTATTGTGGATCATATTCAACGCGCATTTATCAATCCTCTAAAAGTATTTCACGATGACGGTAATGACTACCCGGTCGCCTTGTTCTTCAACCGCAAAGACTTCGATTTGTTTTGTGGCAAACTCTCGGTTACGCCAAACGCTGGCATAGGGAAAGTTGCGACGGAAACCAATTCTGTCAAATTTAGCTGGGAAGCGTTCACCAGAATTGACAGTTTCAATCACTTCTTGTTTGGTCGCGCCACGTTCCTTCATTCTGGTGAGCGCATGTGGATGAATGTTAATGGTCATAGATTTATGGTGATGACATTGGGTTCTAAGATGATAATAAGGCATTTCTGCCGTAGTTGATAGTTTCTACACCCTTTTGAATATGATGGTTGAGCGGATTTAATCAATAGGCGCTTTTTTAATAAAAGAGCACAATTGAATTGATTACGGTGTATAAAGTTCATGCTCCACAGCTTCTTTAAATACCTTTGGGAAACACTGATTAAATAGCCAGCATCGTTGCGATCTAAATGATAAAATAGGCATCAGTCGTAATGTAAATATGATACCAGCATGAAACAATTTTCTTTTGCACAATCAGAATTTTTAGCAAAAAAGAAAACGACGCGCCGTGAACGTTTTCTCAATGATATGGAAAAAATTGTTCCATGGTCAACTTTGGTTAAAGCATTGACACCTTATTACTACCCTGATAGTCAAGGTAAGCGTGGTCGTCCGCCAATAGGATTAGAGCGGATGTTAAGGATGTACTTTGTACAGCAATGGTATCATCTTGCTGATGAGGCACTGGAAGATGCAATTTACGATAGTCAATCATTACTGCAATTCATAGGTATTGATTTGAGTGTTGAAGCGGTACCAGATGCAACAACACTGTTGAAATTTCGCCATTTACTCGAACGTCATGCACTGACTACAGTGATTTTTTCTACAATCAATGCGCATTTACGCGAGAAAGGATTGTTGTTAAATCAAGGGACAATCGTTGATGCGACCATTATCAATGCCCCTTCTTCAACAAAAAACGAAGCAAAAGAACGCGATCCAGAAATGCATTCTACTCGCAAGGGAAATCAATGGTATTTCGGAATGAAAGCACACATTGGTGTTGACGTTAATTCTGGGTTAGTGCATACCGTGGTTGGCACGGCGGCAAATGAGCATGATGTCACTCAAGTTGAAAACATTTTACATGGTCAAGAACAAAAAGTTTTTGGTGATGCTGGCTACACTGGTGCAGATAAACGCGAAAAAGTTAAAAACAAATTTAATGAAAAAGTGGTCAGTTGGAATATCGCTGAAAAACGTTCTAAAGTTGAAAAAATGGATGATGGTTTGTTGAAAAATCTCACGCAACAGATTGAAAAAATTAAGGCGCAAATACGCGCGCGTGTTGAACATCCATTTCACATTATTAAAAATCTATTTATGCACCGTAAGGTACGTTATAAAGGGCTTGCGAAAAACACTGCGCAACTACAAACTTTGTTTGCTCTGGCTAATCTCTTAATAGCAAAAAAGGCGCTGTTAAAAGCCTAATATAGAGTTCACAGCATAAGAGTACCTTAATTTTACCTAATAAAGAGGTTGACTATTTTGAATCACTAAAGCAAAAACTATTTATTTAATATCCCCTCTATAAAAATATGCTTTTAAAAAGGCAACGTGGAGAACATTAAATAGATCAGCGGTTCCTTTGCAGCCCATTGATTAAGACTTGTTCCTGCGGTTTGTACTGCAACTAATACCGCACCGTGAACTTCAGGCGGAACATCCAGCATTATTTTTCCATCAACAGGTTGCTCAGGGTTTTTACCATTTTTATGGCAATCTTCAATCATAAAATCAATTGCATTCTCAAAATCTTGGCGCAACTCAGCAACTGTTTCACCATGAAAACCAATAATTGCTTTTATACCAAGAACGCGCCCAAACAAAATTTGATCACGCTCATCATATTCAACATGAGCAGTATAGCCTCGATAAATCATCGTATTCATGGCTGGATACCTAGTCGCTGTAATAATTCATTGAACGATAAGCTCACAGCATTTGACCACAAACACTAAAGAGCGCAACCAATGCCCACAAAAAATCCGAGAATCAACGTCGTCGTTGAAAAACCGCTTTATATTGCTCTTCAAGACCTCGCTGAAGACGAAGGAATTTCTGTATCAATGTTGATGCGCGATTTGGTGAAGGAGGCGCTTGATATTCGTGAAGATCGCGCTTTGACTGATTTGGCTACGGAACGAGAGCAGAGTTTTGATCGCTCTCAAGCGTTGACTCATGAAGATGTTTGGAACTGAAAATGAATTTTTCTATCATTTATCATCCAGATGTCAAAAAACGAGATATTCCGGCAATCAATAGCAATGTGCATCAACGTTTGAAACAAGCCATTGAAACCCGCCTGATGGTGGCACCTCAAGATTATGGTGAACCCTTACGCAAAACACTAAAAGGATATTGGAAACTTAGGGTTGGCGATTACCGTATTGTTTTTCGGATTGACAAACAAGAAATCCTCATTCTTGGTATTTGCCACCGCAAAGAAGTCTATCCACTCATGGAAAATCGCCAACACAATCCAAGGTAATTTCGTCACTCTGCATTTCAAAAAACCGTGCTTTGATTAGCAACCCAACAACGTGCATCAACGTCAATACGATTAAATTGAACCGTCATTAAAAAATTGGGGCGGTTTTTTCATGCCTGAGCGGTTGGTTATGTTGGGTTGACTGCATCAACCCAACCTACGATTGCTAAAAATCAAAAGAATCAAAATCACTGTCTACCGCGAACGAGCCGAACGTGGTAACCATTGCCCAGATAGTTGCTGCTGGGGTAGCCATTGTAGAAATACACATACCACACGTAGTTCGAGACGTCGGACGGAGAACCCGACCAAAACCACGAACTTGGCGTATTCGGAAAAGCTTGTTGGTCAATTGTTGGTTTTTGTTCTTTGATCACCAATGTTTTTAATTCATCAATCGTTGGTAGCCGCCAATCACTGTAGCCTAGATAACGATTTTCAATAGTTGCCTTATTCGCGTCACTCCAGTCGAATTTTCTAGCCTTACCAACACAAGTTTTTCCGTCCCAAGTTTGCCCTAAAGCGCAGCGCATCCATTGCAAACCAGTTTGCGTATCTAATACCGTACCATCGCCCAAATCTCGATAGCGTTGTTCAATTGGAGCTACCGTTTCGCGCACAAGACGAGCGTAATTTGTATCATCCATTTTTGCGGTGTCGATACCACCATCATTAAATTCTACATAATACGACTTGTTTTTTGTTGTGAAAACACCTTCATCTCTCTGGGAACTTGACCAAAACCGCGAATTTGGCGTATTCGGAAAAGCCTGCTGATCAATGGTTGGGTTTTGTCCATGAACAACTAGCTTTCCTAATTCAACTCCCGTTGGCAAACGCCAATCGTTATGCCCAGCATGATGAGTGCTGTTTGCGGCTCCTTTTGCACCTTCCCAAGTGAATGTCTTTGCTTCTTCGGTGCAGGTTTTACCGTTCCAAGTTTGCCCTAATGCGCAACGCATCCATTGCAGATTGTTTAGAATATCAATCACAGTACCATCACCTAAATCTTGATAGCGATGATTGATAATAATCGGCGCATTTGATTGCTGTTGCGCGGCAACATCATTAAAAAAGCGTTGCAACTCGGCAATTAACGGCTGGCTGCAGCGTTGAAAACGAATCTTCTCTTGCAACGTGCGATATTGATCAAACAGGTAGTGCTGTAAATAATTGCGCAAATCGTAGAAATAGCTGGCATCTAGTTTGGTTTGATTCTTTTCTGCTTGCCCTTCACTTGCCAACTTTGCCGACAGCGGCAACACTACTGCGACATGTGCATTCAATTTATTCTGCGTTGCAGTTAACGCATCGCGCAATTCATCATATTCTAATGCGTCCACCTGATTCAAAATCAAAATCACCGGACTATCGGGATTGGCGGTGCGAAATTGCACAATCTGCTCATAATCGAGTTTTTCCGCGCCCTTATTATGTAACACCCAAATCAACGCATCAGCATTTTTAACTTCTGCCGCACTGGCTGCGCTATCTCGTGCATTATGATCTAAGCCGGGCGTGTCAATTAACGTAAAGCGTTCTAAAAACGATTGATTGGGACAGCAGACGGCAATTTGCGCAATAGTTTTATGCTCAGTTTTCATTAACGCATCAATCTGTTGCTGCGCATCCGCTTCATTTTGATAAGACCGCTGTTCAAGCTGTCCATTACAGCGATGAATAACGAGTTCCCGCCGTGTTCCACCTTGCAATAAATTTACGGTGCAAGTGCTGCGCACCGCTTTAGTTGGCATGATGCGTTGATTCACCAACGCATTCAAAAACGTTGATTTACCAGCATTAAAACCACCGGCCACCACCACGCGCATGGGATCATCAAAACTTTTCAACACTGCATCAATGCGATTGAGCAAATCTTGATGTGGTTGTACCGTTGCTAAAATCGTGCGCAATTGTTCCCGATAGCCATACAGCGGATTGATGTCTAAATGATAACCGTAGGGTTCATTGCGAAAACGCGGATCAATATGATGGTCTGTCATGTTATACCGTGCAAATACGTTGTAATTGTTGAAGAGAATCAGTCAATGCTTGCCGTTGTTTTTCTGCAATCAAGACCTGACGGTTCAGATTGTCTAAACTGATCTCCCGAATGGTGCTTTGCAAATGTTGCCGCTGTTGCGTGGTTTCCCGCCGCAGCGCGTCTAATTGCGACTCAATTTGGGTGTCAGTGTATTGCTCAATACGTTGTGCAATGTCCTTTTGCATTTCTTTGATGAGCTTTTTAATCTGCTCCTTACATTCAGTGCGCTGGCTGCTTAAATGCTTTTTCTTAAACAATTGAGCGATACCATACGCAGCCACTGCTAAAGCTGTACCACCGGCAATAAAAGGAAGCCCGATGGTCGCTGTCGCTGCAGCGCCACCACCAACCAACCCATTCCACAAGGTAACTAAAGCGCCGGTATTCGCTGCCGTATTTATTGCTAAAAGCGATTGCAATCCACCATAACCAGCAAGCAAAACACCTGATGCAGCACTAGTGTGTGCCACATAACCGCCTATTTTCCAGCCACTAATACCAATTCCTGTCAGGCGTTGTTCCCAAACGTCTGTCTCCAATTGCGGGCGACCTTGACGCAGGCGCTTACCGATTTCTTCGCTAATGCGACGCGCCAAAGTACGCACCACTTTATCCACAACTTTCGCCAATTCATCCACCAAATCTTGATAACCTGCTTGTAATTCATTAGCGGTATCTATTCGACTGAGATCGCGCAAAGTGCGGTCTTGAACACGGTCGCATTCACTACGAAGATGATCAATCGCATCTTCAATCAAACTGTCTTTCATATCATCGAACTGGCTGGCGCGTTGATTCAATTCTTCTTCGAGCCGTTCAATCGCTTGCAAGGCTTTTTTCAACTGCACTTCATCGCCAGATTTTTTAGCCTGATAATCGCTCAAACGGAGTTCAATCTGGCTCTTATTGCTGGTCAATACGCCGCGCAATTGTTGCCCGTGCTGTTGCAGCAATTCCTTAAACCGATCATTGGCGACGAATTCAATCAATCGCTGCCGCAATTCCGCCAGCCCAGTTCCCATCTTGGCAGAAGTGAGAAAGATGCGCTCTTCAACGCGCACTCCGTGCTCGGCAAAAAAGCCATGAAACCGACGCCGAAAATCAGCCAATACTTCGGCTTGCTCTTCCTCAGAACGGACATCAGCTTGCGTGAGCACGAAAAAGAGTTTTTTACCAGTCTGAGACAGGTATTTTTCAATTAAAACCTTCTCCGAATCCGTCCCCGCTTGCTGCACGTTGGTTAAAAACAGCACCGCCGCAGCGCGTTCCATTTCCCGATACGTCTGCTGAATATAACGCTCCTCGGTGTCTTCCGTGCCGATGGTATCCACCAACACCACGCCCTTTTGTAATAACTCTGCATCCGGCCAGCCTAATTCAATTTCTTGATAGCGATCAGGGTCATTGCCATACAGCGCGACATATTGATTCAACGCATCTTTAATTGCGTCATCATTTCCGGTCACACAATCAGTGCGTCCATCCGCAGCGCCCAGCGTTAAGCGTTTGCTCTCGTGATAGCGGATATACACCGGATGACAAGTCGTGGGTCGATTTTTATACGGCAGAATGTCTGCTTGTAAAAAAGCGCGATTGATGAGCAATGATTTTCCAGCAGAAAAGCGCCCAGCAATCACGATATTGAATTGCTCTTTATCAAAGATAGCAGCGCGTTCTTTCAATTGACGAATATCATCAACGGAAAACAAATCGTCATCGTCCTGAATCAAGCGTTGATAGAAAGCCAATAACTGCGGTTTACGCTCAAATAAACTCATGGTGCGGCTCCTGATGGGTTAATTGTTGGCGAGCTGCTGATTTGTAATCAGCGCCTCGGCTTTATCTAAACGCAGCTCCCAATCAATATGGGAGGTTTCATTATTCAATGCGACCAGCGTTTTTTCTAATTCTGCCACCAAATTGATTTGATGCAGCGCCTGATCCGTTGACTTATCCATCACATCGCGGAAGTAATCGGAAACTTGATTGAGATAATCTGACAAGGTACGCGCCAGTGTGATCTTAATCGTTTGTCGATGGACGCTGGCAGCTCCATCTTTAATTTTATCAATCACGGTATCGAGAATGCCGGTTTGATCGCCAAAGCGCGTTAAACCGAATTCACGCGCTTTGAGCGCCAAAAAACCCACCAACAGCGTGGGCACACTAAACCATCCAAACACCAATAAACTGCCCATAAACGCAAGCGGCATAATATGCTCGGCACTCACGCGTGACAATGGCGAACTGTAATCAGGTAAATCAAGCTCCAAATTCAGCTCTTTTAATAACTGATTGGAATGCGTTTGACCTTCCTGCACATCGCCCTGCAAACTGCGCATCAATTCATCTAGCTTGGCTTGCATCTGCGGTTCCAGAGTTTTCATTGCGTCCTCAATGCGTTGCTGGAGATAACCTTTTTTCTGCAATTGTTCAACCGAACTGCTGTCAATCGCATCATCCAATTGCTGCTCAGTCTGCTCAATCAATTCGCGCAAACTTTGTAACACTGATTGCAAACGCTGCTGGCTGCGCCGACGCAATTCACTTTTCTTCTGGCTTTCTTTACGTCGCGCCTCTTGAATTTCCGTGCGCAAGGCATCGCGTTGTTCAGTAGTCTGATTGAGCATTTGTTGCAATGCCACGCGCTCCAAAGCGACCTGCTGCCGCAATGCGTCGAAAAGCTGGCGTTGATGGCGCTGCCGCCGCTCATCCAATAAAACACTGCGGCGTTCATCAATATAGGTATAGAGCGCCTGCTTAAAACCTTGAATTGTCACTGCGTCTTTATTGGACAATAGAAAAATCCGATCACTGCCGACGTGTGCGCCAATCCGTTGCCGCAAGCTGGCGGAATCGTCGTCATCTTCCAATACGTCGCTGTGCGTCAAAACGAAAAACAGGTCTTTCAGATTAGCTTTGCTCAATACCGCCCGTTGAATAAAATCAATCTGCGTTTGATTCAACGCCGACACCCGCGCATTCAACACAAAAACGATCAAATCGGCGCGTACCGTTTCCGCTTTTGTGCTGGCTTGTTGATCGGTATCATTAAAGCCAGGCGTATCCACAAATACGGTATGCGCAGGCACATCTAATTGTGGCGCTTGGTATTCAATGCGCGATAAATGCTGCAATGATTGTTGTAAAGCCTCAACCGCCGCCGTTCCTTGATACTCTTGAATTGCGCCACGATCATCTTGAACCTTGGCATGAGGAGCGGAATCTGTATTGCGTTGTAATAACACCAGCGTTTTAGTCGCCGGTGTTGCACGTTCTGGCAGCAGCGGTAAACCAAACAGATTATTTAATAAACTGCTCTTGCCAGAATTCCATTCGCCAACGAAGGCGCAGACGAGATCGCCTTGTAACGGTGAAATCTCGATATTAAATTGGCGGGCGGTGTCTAACAGGCTGTCATAGGGAAGGTTCATGGTTTGCTCCTTAAAAGGTGTCATAAATGTCATACTCTTTGATAGACTACTAAAAGCCTAACCATTCTTTTTCAAATGTGAAAATTTATTTTTACGGTAATTTTTATATCCAGTAAACGCATGTCATCGCGTATGATGACTTGAAAACTGACTGCAACGCCAGAAATATCTATGCAATAGCAATTGGCATAACATTAAAAAATAGTTATCTTTCAATTTAGCTTAAATCAGCGCAAGCTATCATTCATTACTCTACTACAGACTGGAGATCGTTATGGCACAACAATTTGATTTAATTGCTATTGGTGGCGGCAGCGGCGGGTTAGCAGTGGCAGAAAAAGCTGCGCAATTCGGGCAGCGCGTCGCCATTATTGAAGCCGCACAACTTGGCGGAACCTGCGTTAATGCAGGTTGTGTACCAAAAAAAATAATGTGGTATGCCGCCAATCTTGCCACTGCAGTTGCTAATGCACCGAAATTCGGCATTGATACCACTGGTGGCGCGTTGAATTGGGCGACTTTGGTCACTGGACGCGACCGTTATGTGGCAAATATCAATCAGTATTGGGATCAATACGTCACTGAATTGGGCATTACGCGCATCACTGGACGCGCCCATTTCGTCGATGCGCACACTGTCGCAGTCGACGAGCAGCAGTACAGCGCCCCGCACATCGTGATTGCCACTGGGGGACGACCGATTGTGCCGCGAATGCCAGGTGCGGAATTAGGCATTGATTCTGATGGATTTTTTAAACTGCAAACCCAGCCTAAGCGCGTTGCCATCGTCGGTGGTGGTTATATTGGCGTCGAGCTTGCGGGTGTATTGCGGGCGTTTGGAACCGAGGTGACGGTGGTTGCATTGGAAGATCGGCTGCTGTGGCTGTTTGACCCGCTGATTAGTGCGACGCTGCGCGAGAACATGAACGCGCATGGTATTGAAACACGGTTGGAATTTGCTGTTGCAGAATTGTCACAGGATGCGGATGGGCTGGCATTGGTTGCGCAAAATGGCGAGCGATTGAGTGGATTTGATCAGATTATTTGGGCGGTTGGGCGCACTCCAAACACTCGCGATCTGGGTTTAGAAACCGCTGGTGTGACCGTGCAACCGAACGGCATCATCCCGACTGATGCCTACCAAAACACTAACATTTCAGGGATTTACGCGCTTGGCGATGTGGCTGGACGCGAGCCATTAACGCCGGTTGCAGTCGCTGCGGGGCGGCGACTGGCCGAGCGGCTGTTTAACGGTAAACCCGATCTCAAACTCGATTATGACAATATTCCAACTGTGGTATTTACGCATCCGCCGCTTGGCAAAGTGGGTTTGACGGAGCCGGAAGCGCGGCAACGGTTCGGCGATACCTTGACGATTTACGAAACTGCTTTTACGCCAATGCGTTACGCGCTTAATGCGCATGGCGCAACGACCGCGATGAAGTTAGTTTGTGCGGGCGCAGAAGAGCGTGTGGTTGGAATTCATCTGATTGGCGACGGTGTAGACGAAATGCTACAAGGTTTTGCCGTTGCGGTAAAAATGGGCGCAACTAAAGCGGATTTAGATGCGACTGTGGCAATTCATCCTTGCAGCGCCGAAGAATTGGTGACATTAAAAACTCCGGTACGTCGTCCAGGTGAAATGCAATAACACGGCAAAGAATAACATCAATTGCGTGGCACACTGCCGCTGTAAAAACGCAATTGATGTAGTCGATTTAGGTAAACGACGTAAATGCGTTTACTCAAGGTAAAATCTGAATTGGCGTTCCATCTGGAACTAATTTCCAAATTTCATCGATTTCGTGATTTTGTACTGCAATACAACCATGCGTCCAATCACGGTTCAGGTATTGTTTACGCATGGATTCCGACTGAATATAGGTCGGCAAGCCATGCAACATAATCATTCCTCCGGGTTTATAACCCAGATTGCGGCTATTTTCCTGATCTCGCGCATTGGGATAAGAAATGTGTATCGCCTTGTAAAATTGGCTATTGGGTTTGCGCCAATTGAAAACATAATTACCTTCTGGAGTGCGTTGATCGCCTTCACGGTATTTGTGACCAATTGGCGATCCCCCCAGTGCAATGTGATATTTATGTGCGATCCGTCCGCGACTGTGCAATTCAAGCTGCCGCGCAGCTTTTCTGACCACAACCTTATCAATTGGTCCGGTGATTTTTTTATCACGCGGTGGGTGAGTACTACAGCCAGTAATGCTGAATAAACCCAGCAGTGCCAGTGCGATAATAACGGGAATTATGCGGGAAACATCAATCTGAAACGACATCAATCAATCCTTACAAAAAGACGACACCGACTGCGAGCCGGTGCATTATTTAATAGTGTGAATGGGTTGCTTTAATACACAGGTTTTTACATTAAAACTCCGGCAATACGCGTACAAAGCAGGTTTTCAAATACGCGGTTTCTGCAATTGCCGGATGTACGGGATGATCTGGACCTTGCTGACCAGTTTCTAACAATTGTGCACTGCGCCCAGCACGTCGCGCTGACAATTGCACTCCACGCAAAAAAGTATCTCGATCCATGTGAAATGAACAGGATGAAGTCACCAATAAACCGCCCGGCTCAAGTAGTTCAATTCCCAAGCGATTTAAGCGTTGATAGGCTTGATTGCCTTCTTTTTCATCTTTGCGGCGTTTAATAAATGCTGGCGGATCAAGAATTACTGTATCAAAGCGTTGACCCTGATCGCGCAATTCCCGCAACACTTCAAACGCATCGCCATGTAGCGAATGAATGCGCTTGTCTAATTGATTACGAGCGGCATTAGCAGCAACACGATCTAATGCGGTTTGCGAACTATCAACACAGGTCACGCTTTTTGCACCTAATGCTGCTGCGCGTAATCCCCATGCGCCAATATAACTGCATACATCGAGCACCCGTTGCCCCACGCCATAACGCGCAAGCCGCCGACGATTTTCTGCTTGATCAAAAAACCACCCAGTTTTCTGTCCAGTGATTGGCGCAACTTCAAATGTTAATTCATTTTCAATTAACATCATGCTATCAGTCGGTGTTCCGAGCACCGTTTCTACCGTGCGCTCCAATCCTTCTAATTCACGAATACTGGTGTCATTGCGCAATACGATGAATTGCGGACGCAATACCTGTTCTAATGCTGCGAGAATTTCCCCACGTACTCGTTCCATTCCAGCCGTTGTGATTTGCACAACCAATAGGCTATCGTAACGATCTACAATTAAGCCCGGTAGCCCATCGCTTTCGCCGAAAATCAGCCGATAAAATGGGCGTTGATATAGACGTTCGCGCAGCGCCAGCGCCTCGTGAATACGTTTAAGCCATAGCGCCGGACTGAGTGGTTGCGCCCGTTCACGAGTGACGATGCGGGCACAAATCAATGAATGCGGATTGACATAACCGTGACCAATCCAGCGTTCGTGATCACTAAAAATTGCTACCGGCTGACCGGGTGAAAATGCTTTTAGCGGCGTCGCCTGCGTATCAACTTCATTGCTATAAATCCAACAATGCCCAGCGAGCAAACGGCGTTCTTGATCTTTACGCAGGATAAGTGGTTGCGTATTCATAGTGAAATCCAATTAATGTGAGTGAATAGTAAAACTGCGATTACAGTCAAGCCTACCAGAATTACTGCTGCTTTTCGGCATTCTCATTATGGCGTTCAGCGTACTGCCATGATAAGAAAAATAACCAAAAGTACCACTGTACCAAGTGGTAATAATGCTGCTTGCCAATCACCAGCTTGAGCTTTAGGGCTATTTTGCTGCCAATGTTTGAATGCTGGCCACAAATAAACCAGCATTAACACCATTGCAGCGGCTGCGACCAGCTGTAAAAAAAGTTCCATAGAATCCAAATACCTCTCATATTTAAGAATGACATCGCAATAAATGTTTTCGTATCTGTGAAATTGCGCAGTTAAAAACATAAATTAGTGGTCATTTGGCAGTAAGAAACACTGCGTTTACCGCCAACTGACAACTTTTTTCAACTGTGTAACACTATACTTTGTCAATCACTACGTTGCGCAGATATTTTATTAAACCCGCGTTTCAATTCCCTGTTCACGCAAATGTGTTTTGACGGCGGCAATGGGCACTTCACGGCGATGAAAAATCCCGGCTGCTAATGCCGCTTCCACTCCAGTTGCAGCGAATACTTCACTGAAATGTTTAACCTGACCTGCACCGCTAGACGCAATCACCGGAATCGTGACTGCTTGACTTACTGCGCCAATCAATTCTAAATCAAACCCCGCGCCCGTGCCGTCACGATCAATTGAATTGAGCAGAATTTCACCCGCGCCTAATTGTTCACAAATCCACGCTAATTCTACTGCATCCACATCGCGCCCTTCCCGTCCACCTTTAATGGTGCATTGAAACCAACAATAGCCTTCGCCATGCGGTCCAGGTGTCGTTGTAGCAACGGTGTGATGGCGCGTGTCATCGGGTGAATTGACATATACGCGACGCGGATCAATTGAAATCACGACCGCTTGATTGCCATAGACGCGAGCGATTTGTTCAATTGCGCTGCTGCCATCACCATTACCGCATTCTAAATAATTTTCAGCCGTTGCTACTGCATCAGAACCAATTGAAATTTTATCGGCGCCAGAGCGAAAGTATTCATCCGCAACATCCAGCGCGGAATAACTTTTGCCGCTGGCATCAGTAAAGGCGCGAATACCGCCACCAATCGTTAATGGCACAAACACGCGCTCAGAAGTGCGGCGCAAGACTTCCAACATCGGTTGATCGGCAAGCGGGAAATCTCGAAAGGCGGTGATATTCAAAAAGGTGATTTCATCTGCGCCTTCATCATAATAGCGTTGCGCTAATTCAACGGGTTTGCCCAGATTGCGCACTTCACCCAATTCGCGCACATCATATTGATCGCCTTTGGTCACAACCAAATCACCAGCGTCATTCGTGCGCACATCTAAACACGCAATGATGCGTTTAGCAAAATGCGTCTGCTGTAATGAATTGGTGATGGGTTTAGTCGTATTTTCTCCCGCTAAAAATTGCCGCAATAATTGTAAACCGACTGCGCCGCTTTTCTCCGGGTGGAATTGCACCGCCGCGATATTGCCGCGCTGCACCGCACTTAAAAATGGTGCGCCGTAATCAGTGAATGCTAATTGCCATTCCGCATTTTCTGGCGTGGGCGCTGCACAATAAGAATGCACAAAATAAAGTTTTTCATCGCGGTAATTTGCAAATAATGGTGATTCACGCGCCAGCCGCACGTCATTCCAACCCATGTGCGGAACCGATAATGATCCGACATCAAAACGGCGAATGTGTCCCGGAATGAAACCTAATCCGGCGACGCCCGGCGATTCTTCACTGCCATCAAATAGCACTTGCAAACCAATACAAATCCCAAAAAAAGGACGATTGGCAGCGAGATATTCTTTTAATGGTTCGACATAACCCAGCCGTTGCAACCGTTCCATCGCTGCGCCGAATGCGCCAACGCCGGGAAAAATCAGCCGTTCAGCGCGTAAAATATCGTCCGGGCAAGTAATATCGGTCACGCTAAAACCGAGCGCCTGAATCGCATTGCGGACGCTGCGGACATTGCCCGCGCCATAATCAAGCAGTGAAATCATCAGTGCATTCCTTAATCAATTCTGGAATAAAAAACGGTTAAATGATAACCGCTAATTGTGTTAATCGGTGTAAATGGTTAAGCTCGCATCTTTATTCAATGAGCGCCCATAATATGCAACGCTTGACCATTGCCGCCCCGCGCCGAAATGAATTATTACCGCTCTTGGCGTTGACCGCAGCGGCAGTGTTGGGCACGGTGCCATTTTGGCTGAGTGACGCAGATGTGTGGCTCGCGGCGCAGTTTTATCACCCTGACGCTGCCGACGTGTGGTGGGAAGGGCAGCGCCCGCTGTGGCAATGGTGTTACCACGTCGTGCCGTTCCTAGTCGGTGCCATCGTGCTCGGCAGCGCGGCCGTCATCGCCGCCAGCTTCCGGTGGTCACAATTACAGCGCCCGCGCCGCTTGGCAATTTTTCTGCTCGCAGTGACGCTGCTCGGCCCCGGATTATTGGTCAACGGCATCTTCAAAGAACACTGGGGACGCCCGCGCCCGCATCAAACCATCGCGTTTGGCGGCAGCGAAATCTATCAACCGCCGCTGGCATTCAATCCGAGTGGCAGCGGCAAATCATTTCCCAGCGGGCACAGTTCAATTGGATTTTTAATTGGCGCATTATTCTTTTGGTGGCGACGCGAGCGCCCAATTTTGGCGCGATTGGCGCTATTTATTTCATTGCTGGCGGGGAGTTTAATTGGCATGGCGCGAATGGCGATGGGCGATCATTTCGCTTCCGATATAATCTGGTCGGCGGTGATGGTGTATGGCGTGGCGGCGGCAATTTGTCAATTGTCAATTGTTAGTTATCAACCGCAAACGACCAATTAAATCATGTGCGGCATTGCTGGTTTTATTCTTCGCGCCGGGCAGCGTCCCGATCCGGCGCAACTCGCGCAGATGAACGCGGCGCTGGCACATCGCGGCCCCGACGACAGCGGCATTTATTGCGCGGGCGCGGTCGGTTTGGCGCAAACGCGCTTATCAATCATCGGCTTACACGACGGTCATCAGCCGCTGTTGTCTGCCGACGGGCAGTTGGCACTGGTTGCCAACGGTGAGATTTATAACTACTTGGAATTAAACGCAGAATTGCGCCAGCTCGGGCGCATTCCGCGCACCGCCTCCGATTCCGAGACCATCCTCAACAGTTATGCCCAACACGGTTTGCAGTGTTTACCGCAGCTGCGCGGTATGTACGCCTTCGCGCTCCACGACGCGACCGCTGGGCGCGTGATCCTCGGTCGCGACCGGCTCGGCATCAAACCGCTGTTTTATGTGCGGCTGCCGGATCGCATCGCTTTTGCTTCTGAAATCAAAGCCTTGCTGCCAATTTTGCCGCACCAGCCGCAGGTCGCAGCAACTGCGCTGCGCCAATTTCTGCAACATCAATTCGCCAGCGGAGAAGACACATTGCTGGCTGGAATTCAGCGCGTATTGCCCGGCGAGGCGCTGCTCATTGATGCTGATTTAAACATTAAACGCCATCGTTATTGGTCGCCATTGAATATAGAACCGCGCCAGATCGGAATTGACGCTGCGCAAGCTGAATTGAATGATTTAATGACGGCAGTCATGCGTGAACATGTGCGTTCTGATGTGCCGTTTGGACTGTTTTTATCAGGCGGCGTTGATTCCGCAATTCTCGCTGCGCAACTCCACGCGCATAGCAACGAACGCATTAAAAGTTTTTCAGTTGGTTATCGCGGCGCGACGCGAGCTGATGAATTGAATGAAGCGGCGCGTATTGCCGCGCATTTTGGCTTTAATCATCACGCGCTGGAATTGGAATTTAACCAAGTATTTTCCCGCATTCCGCACAGTATCTGGTGCGCCGATGAATTGATGCGCGACTACGCCAGCTTGCCCACATCAATTCTGGCAGAAACCGCTGGCGCGTCATTAAAAGTTGTATTTTCTGGCGAAGGTGGTGATGAAGTATTTGCCGGTTATCGCCGTTATGATCCGCGTTTTGCTGAACGCTGGTTAAAAACCTTATTACATTCTGGCAGCGGCGGTTTTCGTACTCGCGGGCAATGGGCAAAACAATGGACACGGCAATTATTTGGCGCAGAATTAAACACAGTTGCAGCAATGGAACGTGCGCCATTTATAAAGGCTTGGCGCGACACTCCAACGACTTGGTCGGATTTACAACGCCGTCAATACGTCGATTTAGTGACTGCGCTGCCGGACAATTTGCTGGTCAAAACCGACCGGCTGCTGATGGGATTTGGCGTTGAAGGGCGCGTGCCATTTCTCGATCATCGGCTGGTGGAATTCGGGCTGGCGCTGCCAGATACGCTGAAAATTCAACAACATCACGGTAAATGGTTATTGAAACGCTGGGCAGAACCGCAATTACCGCCCGGTCATCTCCAGCAGCCGAAACGCGGTTTTCATGTTCCAGTTGGCGATTGGCTGCGCGGCGAAGTGGCGGCAGAAATCGGGCAACGGCTATTGCGTAATCGTGGAATTCGAGAATGGTTTAATCTCGCAGCAATTCCGAAATTAGTTGCAGCGCGACAACGCGGCAATGGCGCTAGTCGGGAATTATTTGGGTTAATGCAATTCGCCATCTGGCATCGTTTATTTATTGAACAACAGGGCTTAAAACCAGCAGTAAACGAAAATCCAATTGAGTGGATTTGAAAACTGTTGGGTAATTTTATGCTGCGTCGCGTATTTGGATGTCAACGTGCAAACCAGCCGCTGCTGCCATATTGACCAAAGCATCTAAATCAAAGAGATTGATTTTGCCACTTAAAAGATCGGAAACACGCGGCAATGTTACAGCAAATAATTGCGCAGCTTGCAGTTGAGTGAGACCTTGATGCGTCATGTGGTTTTTCAATGCCATCATTAGCGCCGACCGAAGCCGCATCATTTCGGCTTCTTGAGGCGTGTCTTCAATAGCATCCCAAACGCTGATAAATTGTTGATGACTCATTAACTGTGCTCCTGAATCAAATCTCGATAGCGTTTTTTAGCGATACTCAGATCAGAGATACTTGTTTTTTGCGTTTTCTTTTGAAAGCAATGGAGAACATAAATAGCGTTTGCAAATTTCGCCACATAAATAATGCGAAATCCACCGGAAGCATCCCGAATCCGAATCTCTCGTACACTTTGTCCAACCGTTACCATTGGTTTCCAATCGTCCGGTTCGTGACCGTGCTGCACTTGGTCAAGTTGATAACCGGCTTCACGCCGTGCTGACACAGGAAAAGAACGGAGATCATCAAGAGAAGTGCCGAGAAATTGAATGGGTTTCAAATCAGACATTGCTATAAAATACAACTCTTAATTTAGACTAAAAAACCAAATATAAAACAAGCAGCGAACGAAAATCCAATTGACTGGATTTGATGACGCAATGCGCATAAAGCATAATTGTAGGTTGGGTTGCCGCTGTTGGCAACCCAACAACTGACGCCAACGTGACTGGAATTGAATTGAAGCATCATCATAGCAAAATCAACCATGCGCAGTAGCCTGATCGCAAATAACTGCGCAAATCCTGTAATATGTAAAAATCGAAGCAATTTTACTGAGACCATCAATGCCAGATTCCTACGTTGATCGAATTCTGAAAGCGCGAGTGTATGACGTTGCGCATGAAACCCCACTCACTCGCGCTCCGCAATTATCGGCGCGGCTGGGCAATACCGTATTCTTAAAACGCGAAGATTTGCAGCCAGTTTTTTCATTCAAATTGCGCGGTGCGTATAATAAACTCATCAATTTAGATGTTGAGATTCGTGCTCGCGGCGTCATTGCGGCCAGCGCCGGTAATCATGCGCAAGGTGTCGCGCTCAGTGCGAAAAAACTTGGTATTCCGGCATTGATTGTCATGCCGCGCACCACGCCCGCAATTAAAGTACGTTCGGTGCGAGCGCATGGCGGTAAAGTGATTTTGCACGGCGATTCGTATGATGATGCCTATGCTCACGCAATGGAATTAGTGACTGAAAAACAATTAACCTTTATTCATCCGTTTGATGATCCTGATGTCATTGCCGGACAAGGCACCATCGGTATGGAAATCCTGCGCCAGCATCCCGAACCACCAGCGGCAATCTTCGTGCCGGTTGGCGGCGGCGGCTTGATTGCTGGCATCGCTGCGTATGTTAAATGGTTGTATCCGCAAGTAAAAATTATCGGTGTTGAACCCGCCGAAGCGCCCACGCTCCACGCCGCGCTGGCGGTCGGTCGCCGCATTACGCTGCCGCGAGTGGGATTATTTGCCGATGGCGTGGCGGTGCGTTTAATTGGTGCGGAGACTTTTCGTATTGCCCGCGAGCGCGTCGATGAAGTGGTTTTAGTGAGCACCGATGAAATCTGCGCAGCAATTAAAGACATCTTTGATGATACTCGCGGCATTGCCGAACCAGCAGGCGCATTAGCGGTCGCAGGATTAAAACGTTGGGTAGAAACAACCGGCATTCGTGACGCGCATTTAATCGCCATTGAAAGCGGCGCGAATATCAATTTTGATCGCTTGCGCCATGTCGCCGAACGCGCTGAATTGGGCGAACATCGGGAAGCATTATTAGCGGTGGAAATTCCTGAACGTCCGGGCAGCTTTTTGAGCTTTTGTAAAACGATTGGCAAGCGTCAAATTACCGAATTTAATTATCGTTATGCCGATACGCAACGGGCGCAAGTTTTCGTTGGGATTGAATTGACGCGAGGCGATGAAGAACGCGCCGAGTTAATTGAAAAACTGATCGAAAAGCATTTCAAAGTATTGGATATGACCGATAATGAAACCGCCAAGCAGCATATTCGCTTTATGGTGGGCGGTCATGCACCGACGATTGAACACGAGACGCTGATTCGGTTTGAATTCCCAGAACGCCCCGGCGCATTATTGGATTTTTTAACCGGCTTGGGAAAACGCTGGAATATCAGTTTATTTCATTATCGCAATCACGGCGCAGCCTATGGGCGCGTGTTGATGGGCGCACAAATTCCACCACTTGAACAACAGGATTTTCATCACGCTTTGGATGCGCTCGGTTATCGTTATTTTGATGAAACCGGCAATCCCGCTTATCAGATTTTTGCTGGCGGCAATGAGCCAGAGTCTGCGCTATAGAATTCGCGGCAGTGTCCAATTGATTGAATACGCAATTGACACTGACAACTGACAACTGACAACTGACAACTTAAAACAATGGATAAACTTCTCATCAGCGGCGGTGCGCAATTGCAAGGCTCCGTCAGCGCGTCCGGCGCAAAAAACGCGGCGCTCCCGATTTTGGCGGCGACATTGCTGGCCAGCGCCCCGGTGACGCTCACCAACGTCCCGCGTCTGCGCGACATCACCACCACGTTGGAATTATTGCGGCGCTTAGGTGCTGATTTATCACGCGAAAATGCCGCCGACGGCAGCACGCAAATCGTCGCGCAGCCGACGCCGCTGACCAATTTTGCTGCGCCTTATGAACTCGTCAAAACGATGCGGGCGTCGATTCTCGTGCTCGGCCCGCTGGTCGCTCGCTACGGCAAGGCGGATGTGTCGCTGCCCGGCGGCTGCGCGATTGGGGCGCGACCGGTGACGGTGCATCTTGACGGGCTGCGGGCGCTGGGCGCGAACATCAGCGTTGACGGCGGTTACATCCGCGCTCGCGCCGAGCGGCTGCGCGGGACGCGGCTGGTGATGGAGATGGTGTCGGTCACGGGCACCGAAAATCTGCTGATGGCAGCGGCGCTGGCGCAGGGTGAAACGGTGATTGAAAATGCAGCGCGTGAGCCAGAAATCGTTGATTTAGCGGAATTTTTAACCACGCTCGGCGCAAAAATCAGCGGCGCTGGCACGGCGCAAATTCAGATTCAGGGCGTGAACCAGCTCGGCGGCGGGACGCATCGCGTGATGCCGGATCGCATTGAAACCGGAACCTTTTTAGTTGCTGCGGCGATGACCGGCGGGCGGGTGCGGGTGACGCAGACCTGTCCCGATTGTTTGGACGCGGTGCTGCGCAAATTGCGCGACGCCGGCGCGGTCATTACCACCGGCGCGGATTGGATTGAGCTGGATATGCAGGGGCAGCGCCCGCGAGCGGTGGATATTCACACTGCGCCACATCCGGCGTTTCCCACTGATATGCAAGCACAATTTTGTGCGCTCAACGCGATTGCGGACGGCGTGGGCACGGTGACGGAGGCGATTTTCGAGAATCGGTTTATGCACGTTCCCGAATTGCAGCGCATGGGTGCGGATATTCGCGTGGAGGGCAATATCGCCATTTGTCGCGGCATCAAGCAGTTGACCGCTGCGCCGGTGATGGCGACCGATTTACGCGCTTCGGCCGGATTGGTGCTGGCGGGATTGGTGGCGAAGGGCGAGACGTTGATTGATCGCGTTTATCACCTAGATCGCGGCTACGACAACATTGAAGCGAAATTGCGCGGACTTGGTGCGCAAATTCAACGGGTTAAGTGAGGAATTGCGTGATGAATCTCAACGCACCATTAACGATTGCGCTGTCGAAAGGGCGCATTTTTGAGCAGACGCTGCCGCTGCTCGCACACGCGGGAATTGCGCCGCTCGATGATCCTGAAACCAGCCGCAAATTGATTTTAGAAACGACCAATCCGCAGGTGCGTTTCGTCATCATCCGCGCCAGCGACGTGCCGACGTATGTTGAATACGGCGCGGCCGATCTCGGCGTGGCGGGAAAAGATGTGCTGCTCGAACACGGCGGCGACGGGCTGTACGAACCGCTTGATCTCGGCATCGCCCGCTGTCGGCTGATGGTCGCCGGTCGCCCCGACCTGCCAGAACCGAGCAATCGTCGCCTGCGCATCGCCACCAAATACGTTCACAGCGCCGAGCGTTATTTCGCCGCCAAAGGGCAACAGGTTGAAATCATTAAACTTTACGGGTCGATGGAACTCGCGCCGCTGGTCGGGCTGGCGGATGTGATCGTCGATTTGGTGGAGAGCGGCAGCACCTTGAAAGCCAACGGACTGGTGCCGCTCGAACACATCGCCGACATCAGCTCGCGGCTGGTGGTGAATAAAGCGAGTTGGAAAATGAAACATGAAGCGGTGACGGCATTGCTGGCGCTGCTGCGCGAGGTGGTGGGTTAAATCGGATTATTGAATTGGGTTGTTAATAGCGGCAACCCAATTTACGGTGCTCATCAATTTCTTTCTATAGGATGTTGACATGGCTTCTATTATTTCAATGATGTCTCCTACAAAAATTGCGGCTCTGACCACCGCGCAGATCGCTGGCTTACAAACTGCAGATATCGCCGCAATGAGTCCTGAACAGTTTGCGGCGCTGATGCCCGAACAGACTGCGGCACTATCAACCGCAGCGATTGCGGTCTTGAATGCCGCACAACTAGCTGCGTTCGATACCGAAGATATTGCTGCGTTGACCGCAACACAAATTCCGGCAATTTCTATTGAAGTTATTCCCAGTCTGACCACGACGCAGATTTCCGCACTGAATTCTCATGCGATTCAAGGTCTAACCGCCGCGCAGATTGATACGATGTCTGACGAACAATTAGTGGCATTGGATTTTAGTGGCGGCGGTGGAGCCTCAGACAATCACGCCCCTACTGCCAGCAACCAAACGCTTACCACCAGCGCCAATGTCGCCACGATCCTGACGCTTGCCGACTTTGGATTTAGCGACGCCGATCCCCGCGACACCCTGCAATCCGTCACCATCACCAGCTTGCCAGCGACCGGCAGCCTTACGTTGGATGGCGCAGCAGTCACCCGCAATCAAGAAATCACCGCCACTGATATTGCTGCCGATGGTTTGGTCTTTACTGCTCCGCCCAGCGGCAAGGTAAATTTCAGTTTCAAAGTCAGTGATGGCGTCGCGCTATCTACTTCGACCGCCACGCTTACTTTCAACATTGAAGCGGCGCTTGAGAATTTGATTATCGGCACGACTGGCAATGACACGCTGAAAAGCGATACCAAAGTCGCTAGTAACGATCTATTAAGCGGCTTGGCGGGCAACGACAAATTATCCAGTTTTGCCGGCAACGACACGCTTGATGGTGGAACTGGCAATGACATTCTCGACGGCGGCGCAGGTGCCGATAGCATGATTGGCGGGGCAGGTAATGACATTTATTTCGTTGATAACATTGACGATGTGGTGGTCGAAACCGGCGCGGGTGGCATCGATATAGTTGCCAGCAGTCTGCCCAGCTACACCTTGGTTGCCAATGTTGAAAACGGACGCATTGCTAGACCCGGAGCCTCTGATCTCACCGGCAATGCGCTTAATAACGTTTTGACTGTGAGCGCAGGCAATAACGTCATTGACGGCGGTGCGGGCATTGATACGGTTGTTTACAACACGGCAATGAAAGCCGTTACTGTTAGCCTCGCTATCACTGCAACACAAATCACTGGCGGCTCTGGAAATGATCGCTTGATTGCAATTGAAAACCTCACTGGCTCACATTTCGATGACACATTAACTGGTAGCAATGGCGCGAATATGCTGGCTGGCAATGGTGGCAATGATAAGCTGACCGGTGGTGCAGAAATTGACACCTTCCGTTTTGATAGTGTGCTCAAAGCCGGCAACGTTGATACCATTACTGATTTCAGTCATGCTTATGATGTAATCGAATTAGATAACGCGATTTTTACCCGATTAAAAACGACTGGCGGGCTTGATGCAGACAATTTCTATGCCAATACCACCGGCATTGCTAAAGACGCTAATGATTTTATTGTGTATGACACCGATAACGGCAATCTGTGGTATGACGCTGACGGTTCCGGCGGTGCTGCTGCAATTCAATTTGCCATCATTTCCGGCGCTCCACAACTAGACGCTGCTGATTTCGTTATTATGTGAGAATTAGGATAAAAAAATTGTCAGTTGTCAGTAAAAAATAGCGTCGTTACTGACAACCTACAACTAAATCAATCATTTATGTGTTTAACTGCGGACAACAATAAATGGCACAACCTACTACCACTCTGAATATTCGCGTCGTCACGCTCCGTATTGACGAGCGCGATCTTTCCGCCCGCGAAGATGAAACGATCATTGACGTGTGCCGCGAAAACCACATTCCCATTCCCAGTTTATGCCACCTCGACGGGCTTTCCGTGTGGGGTGGCTGTCGGCTGTGCATGGTTGAATTGGAAGGACAAAACCGCTTATTTGCTGCCTGCTCCACCCGTGTCGCTGAAGGAATGCGCATTCACACCCAAAGCGCAAAGCTCCAGCGTTATCGCCGCACGATTCTTGAATTGCTGTTTGCCGAACGCAATCACGTCTGCGCAGTGTGCGTCTCCAATGGGCACTGCGAACTGCAATGGCTGGCGCAACAATGCGGCGTTGATCACGTCCGCGTTCCGTACCGACAAGCCGCTTATCCAGTTGATAGTTCACATGAAATGTTCCGGCTTGATCACAACCGCTGCATTCTCTGCACCCGCTGCGTGCGCGTCTGCGACGAAATCGAAGGCGCACACACTTGGGACGTGATGGGACGCGGCACCGATTGTCGCGTCATCACTGATTTAGCGCAGCCGTGGGGCAGCAGCGACACCTGCACCAGTTGCGGCAAATGCGTTCAGGTGTGCCCGACTGGAGCACTGGTAAAACAGGGCACTTCAGTTGGAGAAATGGTTAAGGATCAACACTTTTTACCGATTCTCGCTCGCCGGAGACATGCCCAATGAACAACGCAAAAATTACGGTTGCCACTGCGTGGCTTGATGGTTGCTCAGGTTGCCACATGTCATTTTTAGATATGGATCAACGTCTTGTGGAGCTGGCGCAGTTGATCGACATCGTTTACAGCCCGCTGGTGGATGCCAAGGAATTACCAGAAACCGTCGATGTCGGAATTTTGGAAGGTTCAATCAGTTCTGAGGATGATCTGGAAAAAGCGCAGCAGTTTCGGAAACACTGCAAGTTATTGATTAGTTTGGGTGATTGCGCCGTGACTGGCAACGTCCCAGCGCTGCGCAATCATTTCAAACTGGCTGACGTGTTGAATCGCGCTTACCACGAAAACGTCACGCTACAGCCGCAGATTCCGACTCGCGGCGTACCGGCACTGCGCGTTCCAGTCAAACCGATTCATGGCGAAGTCGCAGTGGATGTCTTCATTCCCGGCTGTCCGCCGAGCGCCGAGGCGATTTGGTATGTGTTAAGCGAATTGATTGCGGGAAGAATGCCGGAACCCAGCACGGTGACACGTTTCGGAGCTTGATTGAATGCGGTGTGGAATTGCGTTTGTGCTGCGGAATTGAAGTATTGAAATCAACTGGTTGGTGCGCGAGGGGGGACTCGAACCCCCAAGAATTGCTTCACTGGAACCTAAATCCAGCGCGTCTACCAATTTCGCCACCCGCGCATGTCCTGCATCTTACAAGGCTTGCGCGAAAAATGGTATCACGGCGCAGAGATTTAGCGTTATCAAATTGATTTTTAAGGCTTAAATAAGCGCAGTTGTCGTCATTATGAGCGCGTTTGGCATGATGAACTGAAGCAGTATTTGTTAGACTCACCGGCATTTCCCGCAAACGATATTCCACAGTTATGAGCAGTTCCGGCTTAAATAGCATCGAAGACATCATCGCTGACCTGCGCTTGGGGCGGATGGTAGTCATCATGGACGACGAAGATCGTGAAAATGAAGGAGATTTATTGCTAGCTGCCGACTGCGTGACGCCAGAAGCAGTGAACTTTATGGCGAAATACGGGCGCGGACTCATTTGCTTGACGCTGACCAAAGATCGTTGCGAACGCCTGCGACTGCCGCTGATGGTCAGTGACAACCAAGCCGCGCATTCCACTGCATTT
This sequence comes from Chromatium okenii, assembly GCF_002958735.1. GTDB lineage: Bacteria > Pseudomonadota > Gammaproteobacteria > Chromatiales > Chromatiaceae > Chromatium > Chromatium okenii_A. The sequence goes on from NZ_PPGH01000037.1 coordinate 541,624, forward strand.
ACCGTGTCCATCGAAGCCGCGCAGGGTGTCACCACCGGCATTTCTGCGGCAGATCGCGCCGTCACGATTCGCGCCGCCAGTTGCTGCCAACGCAGCCCCAAAGACCTCGTGCAACCCGGACACATTTTCCCGTTAATGGCGCAACCCGGCGGCGTGTTGGTTCGCGCCGGTCACACCGAAGCCGGTTGCGATTTGGCACGTTTGGCCGGATTCAGTCCGCAGCAGCATTGTCGAAATTCTCAATGAAGACGGCAGCATGGCGCGGCGACCCGATTTAGAAGTATTTGCGCAAACGCACGGCTTAAAAATCGGCACCATTGCTGATCTTATTCAATACCGCGTCCGCCATGAAAAAGCAGTATTGCGCGAATGCGTATGTGAATTACCTACAGCCGAAGGCGTATTTCAACTCATTGCCTATCGTGACAGCATTGATAACGAATTGCATTTAGCATTAACGCTCGGTGAAATTCGTCCCGACCGCCCAACACTGGTGCGCGTTCATTTACAAAATACGCTATGCGATCTATTTGAAACCGTGCATTCAACTTGCGGCTGGCCATTGCGTGATGTCATGTGATCCAGTGGAAATGGCGATTTTGCGGCTCGGCGCATTTGAGATTTTATTCTCCGATAACATTCCCGACCGCGTCGCCATCAATGAAGCAGTGGAATTAACCAAATTGCTCGGCGCATTTGAAGGGCATAAATATGTCAATGGCGTATTAGATAAAATCGCCCGTCATCACGCATTAAAAGTAGATCAAGCGCGACGCGCAGCGCCAGCCGTCGATGAATAAATCAATATGTCCGAATTCGATTTAATTCGTCGTTTCTTTGCCGACCTTGGCGCAGCACGCGCCGATGTCGCGCTCGGCGTGGGCGACGACTGCGCTCTGCTCAATGTTCCGGCTGGGCAGCAGTTGGCGGTCAGCATCGACACGCTGTCGGCTGGTGTGCACTTTTTCCCGGACTGCGATCCAGTCGCCGTGGGGCACAAGGCACTGGCGGTCGGTCTCAGCGATTTGGCAGCGATGGGCGCACAACCGGCGTGGGCAACGCTGGCACTGACGTTGCCGACCGCAGAACTTGCGTGGATTGAAGGCTTTAGCGCTGGATTTGCGGCGCTCGCCACCGCGCACGGCGTTCAATTAGTTGGCGGCGATACGACTCGCGGCGCGTTGAGCGTCACCGTGCAAGTGCATGGTTTTATTCCAAAAGGCGAGGCAGTGCGGCGCAGCGGGGCGCAAGTGGATGATGTGATTTGCGTCAGCGGCACGCTCGGCGATGCGGGACTGGCGCTGCGCGGGCTGCGGGCGGGAACGGCAGTGGCGGCGGAATTGCGGCAGCGTTTGGAATATCCGATGCCGCGAGTCGCGCTGGGATTGGGATTGCGCGGAGTGGCGACTGCGATGATTGATCTGTCCGACGGGCTGGCGGGCGATCTGGGGCACATTTTGTCGGCATCCAACGTGGGCGCAGAGCTGGCGCTGGAACAATTGCCGTTGTCGCCACCAGTCGCTGAATTCATCGCCCAAACTGGCGACTGGGCGCTGCCGCTCGCTGCTGGCGATGATTACGAACTGTGTTTTTGTGTCCCTGCTGCTCGGCTCGCTGCAGCGCAGGCAATCGCCGCGCAATGTGCTTGTGCCATTCATCCCATTGGACAAATTTGCGCTGCTGCGGATTAAAATGTGTATTACCAAATGGCGGACAGTGGACAATAACGCGCCGCAGTTTCGATCATTTTGCTGTTGATTGCGCTTGAATAAGACAAACACTCAAATCTGTGTTGTATTGAAAAAGCAGACTATGCTATCGACATCTCGATTCCTAACGTCCGGCACAACATTCCATGACCCAAGAACCCACGCGCTCGCCAGCGCCATCGGTTGAATTGGCGACCGAATTAGTTACTCCACCGCCAACGCTCGAATTGGCAACTGAAATCGCGCCGCATCCACCTGCGCCAGCAGCATTCACCACCGAAATCGCGCCACCGACCGCAGTCGTTCCTACCGAATTGCCGACGCAATTAACACCAGCGCCAGCCGTGGGCGACGGCATTCCGCCGGAAACGCTCATCATTAACACTTATCAAATCAAACGCTTGCTCGGTGGCGGCGGCATGGGCGAAGTCTATCTGGCGCGTCACGCCGGACTCGGCACCGAACACGCAATCAAAGTCATTCGCCCGTCGATGGGCGACAACACGCAAGTGATGGATTTGTTTTACCGCGAGGCGCGAGTGCTGCGCGGAGTGCGTCACGATGCAGTGGTGAATTACGACGGTTTCGTCCGCGATGCGCAGGGGCGCGATTATCTGGTGATGGAATATGTCGAAGGCATTCCGCTGTCGGATCGACTCAAACACCAGCCGTTGACCGTTGCCGAAGTGCTGACGCTGCGCGACCGCCTGTGTGCGGGATTGCGCTGCGCATCATCAGGGCGCAGTGCATCGTGATTTGTCGCCCGACAACGTGATTTTGCCAAATGGTGAAATTGCCGCAGCCAAACTGATTGATTTCGGGCTGTGCAAACTGACCGATCCCGAACAAAAAACCATCGTCGGCACTGCCTTTGCCGGCAAATACGCTACGCCGCGCCGGAGCAATTCGGCATGTTCGGCGGCGTGGTCGATGCGCGAACTGATATTTACAGCCTCGGTTTGGTGCTGGTCGCTGCTGCCACTGGGCAGCCGCTGGACATGGGCAGCGATTTCATGGATGCACTGCGTTTCGTCAAAAGTGCCTGATTTAAGTGCGGTTTCACCGGCACTGCGCGAATGGTTGCAGTGATGCTGCAACCAGACCCAGCAGCGCGTCCAGAAAGTGTGGAAACGTTGGTGGAACGCTGGCCGGCAAAGACGATGCTGGCGGCGCAACCGACCACGACTGGGAAAACGCCGGATGAAACGGCATGGGCGCGTGGGTTACTCGGCACGAACCGAAAACGCCCGTGGTCGGCGCTGGCTGCTGGCAGTTGGCGCGGCGCTCGTTTTAGCGGGAATAAGTGCTAGTTTTTATTGGATATTGCGTCCGCTCGATACGCCGTTAGTCGCCACGCCTGCGCCCGTGGTTTCTGCACCAGTCACGCCAATCGTGACCACACCGCCGGTCGCAGCAACTGATGAGCTAGATGCGCTGATACAAGCTGGGCGGTTGGAAGATGCAGCGGCACTGGTGCAAACGCGGTATGCGGCGGGCAATCCGCCAGCGCCGATGCAAAGTCGGGCGCTGATTGAACGGTTGGGTGCGGCGAATAAACGCGATGCAGCGTTCACCTTGATTCGGCTGCTGGCGAACAATCGACGGCGCTGCTTGTTTAACGCTCGGCGAATTTTACGATCCAAATCATTGGTCTGCGGCGACTTCGCCCTTTTCCAAACCGAACCTTGAAAAAGCCCGCGACTGGTATCAACGCGCTGCGGAGTTGGGCATTGCTGCCGCGAGCGAGCGGTTAAATGCGTTGTCTGCAACGGAGAATCCGCGATGAATCAAGTTGACAAATCCCCCCAACCCCCTTTTCCAAAGGGGGGCTTTCCTCATCATCTCCTCCCTTTTGCCAAGGCTTTTCTCTTCCTCCCCCCTTTGTAAAAGGGGGGCAGGGGGGATTTCTGGCGAGTTTGGTTATTCGGTTTGGCGCTGTTGTTGATCGCCGCTGGCGCGAACGCAGCCGAACGCGAGGCGCTGGCGCTGGAGGGCAAACCGGGCTTGTATCAGCGCGTATTGACGCGCCCCGGCGCTCGGCCTCAGTGCGATGCCCGGTCAAGCAGCGAAAGGTGCGGAATTGCCACCATTATCCGTGCGTTATGTCTACGCTCGCCAGCGCAAGGGCGAACAGGAATGGCTGGAAGTTGGCGGCGCAGTGCGCGATGGCGCGGAAGGTTGGTTGCCCGCAACCGCAGCGATGGATTGGCGACAAACCTTGACCGTCGCATTTGCGCGACGGCAATCGGCAACCCGCGTTGTTTTTCCGTGACCGCGCCAGCTTGACGGTTTACTGGAATCGGAGCGGGTGGTGTCGGAAATCGAGCAGCTCCGTTCGACGATTCGCAGCGGTCAGCCGCCGCGAATTTTCCGTGCTGGCGCAGGAGCCGGAAACGTACATCGACCCAATCAGCAGTTTTATTTGCTGCCGATTTTGGGTTTGAAGAAACCTATTTGGAAAGCGGTCACACGGCGATGTTGCTCAATGTCGCAGCCGCCACGCTGCAAGCCGGAAAACCGGACGGTCGCCGCATTCGGTGCAGGGCGTCGTAAACCCGCCAGCGATTACCGCACTGCCGTGGTGTTCGTCATCGACACCACGATTTCGATGGGGCCATACATCGCCCGCACCCGTGATGCAGTCGGCGCATTTATGACCAATGAAAGGCTCGCCAATGGGCGACGCGTTGAGTTTCGGGTTGATTGCATTCCGCGATAACACGGAAGCCGCGCCCGGGACGGAATATGTCAGTCGCATTGTGGCAACGCTGAAAGATGGACGCGATCCCGCTGAATTCTGTCGCGCATCGCCGAGGTCAAGGAAGCTAAAACCTCAAATCAAGGCTTTAACGAAGATGCGTTTGCTGGCGTGTACGACGCATTGAAGGCATCGACTGGAGCGGTTACGCCGGGCGATTCGTCGTATTGATTACCGATGCCGGAGCGCGAGAAGCGAACGATCCGCTCGGTCGCACCAAATTGGGCGCAGAGCGGTTGCGATTGCTGGCGCAGGAAAAAGATCAGTCGCTGGTGGCAGCAAAATCGCCATCGCCACGCTGCATCTGCTCACGCCGGAAGGTCAACAAACCACGCGATGGCCGCCGCGCAATATCGGGCGCTGAGTCGCTGGGGCGATGCTGGGGCGCTGTATTTTCCGGTGAAAGGCGGCACGGTGGAAGAATTCGCGCACAGTTGACAGCCTCGCGATGCGCTGATGCAACAAATCAGCGGAATTCGTTCTGGGCAAATGCTCGCCGCGCCAGCAGAAGAAGATACGAAAGCCACGGCGGTGGAGCGCGAAACCGCTCGCGTCGGGCAAGCGATGCAGTTGGCGTATTTGGGACGCGAGCGCGGCAGCCAAGCCCCGCGTCTGCTGGATGCGTGGGTGTCAGATCGTGATTGCTGACCCAACCCAGAAAACGCTGGAGGTGCGGGTGCTGATTACCAAAAATCAGTTGAGCGATTTGCAAGAAACGCTGGAGGCGATTCTCAAGGCTGGCGAAGGGACGTTTATGACGCCCAAGGATTTTTTCGGGCAATTGCGCGGTGCGGCAGCGGCGTTGGCGCGTAATCCTGAGCAAATCAGTCAGGTGCAAGTCGGGCGGCTGGCGGATGTCGGACAGGTCGGCGCATGGCTGGACGATTTGCCGTACACCAGTCAGGTGATGAATCTCACCGAAACGCGCTGGCTGGCGCGTTCCTACGCCGAGCAGCAGGAAGTGCTGGATGCCATTGAGGAAAAAATTCGGCTGTATCGGCGCATTCACGATGAAACGGCGCGGTGGATTTCCCTCGCGCCGGACGCGCCCAAAAGTGAATCCGTCACCACTGTTCCGCTGGATGCGTTGCCCTAATGGCCGCCGCTGCACCCGCGATTTACACCTGTCGGGAATTGGTCAAACGGCGGGGTTTGGAGAAATCTCCCGATGCTAAAAAATCCCCCAACCCCCCTTTTCCAAAGGGGGGCTTTCCTCATCTCCCCCCTTAGAAAAAGGGGGCAGGGGGGGATTTCTGGTTTTGAACTCTACATTCCGTCGCTCACGATTCGCCCCTGCGCGGTCGTCGTGTTACGCGGCGCGAGCGGCTGCGGCAAAAGTACGCTGCTCGATTTGCTGGCGCTGGCGCTGCGACCAGATGCTGCTGCAACGTTCAATTTATGCCCAGAACATCGCCAGCCGACTGATTTGATGCGGCCGCCGCGCAATATCGGGCGCTGAGTCGCTGGGGCGATGCCGGGGCGCTGTATTTTCCGGTGAAAGGCGCACGGTCGAAGAATTTGGCGCGCAAGTTGACAGCCTCGCTGATGCGCTGATGCAACAAATCAGCGGAATTCGTTCTGGGCAAATGCTCGCTGCGCCAGCAGAAGAAGACACGAAAGCAACGGCGGTGGAGCGCGAAACCGCTCGCGTCGGGCAAGCGATGCAGTTGGCGTATTTGGGACGCGAGCGCGGCAGCCAAGCCCCGCGTTTGCTGGATGCGTGGGTGTCGGATCGTGATCTGCTTGATCCAACGCAGAAAACGCTGGAGGTGCGGGTGCTGATTACCAAAAATCAATTGAGCGATTTGCAGGAAACGCTGGAGGCGATTCTCAAAGCGGGCGAGGGTACGTTTATGACGCCCAAGGATTTTTTCGGGCAATTGCGCGGCGCAGCAGCGGCGCTGGCGCGAAATCCAGAGCAAATCAGTCAGGTGCAAGTCGGGCGGCTGGCGGATGTCGGACAAGTTGGCGCGTGGTTGGATGATTTGCCGTACACCAGTCAGGTGATGAATCTCACCGAAACGCGCTGGCTGGCGCGTTCCTACGCCGAGCAGCAAGAAGTGCTGGATGCGATTGAGGAAAAAATCCGGCTGTATCGGCGCATTCACGATGAAACCGCACGGTGGATTTCCCTCGCGCCGGACGCGCCCAAAAGCGAATCCGTCACCACTGTTCCGCTGGATGCGTTGCCCTAATGGCCGCCCCAGCGCCAGCGATTTACACGTGTCGGGAAATGGTCAAACGGCGTGGTTTTGACAAATCCACCGATGCTAAAAAATCCCCCCAACTGCCGATTGACAAATCCCCCAACCCCCCTTTTCCAAAGGGGGGCTTTCCTCATCTCCCCCCTTAGAAAAAGGGGGGCAGGGGGGATTTCTGGTTTTGAACTCTACATTCCGTCGCTCACGATTCGCCCCGGCGCAGTCGTCGTGTTACGCGGCGCGAGTGGCTGCGGCAAAAGTACGCTGCTCGATTTGCTGGCGCTGGCACTGCGCCCCGATGCTGCTGCAACGTTTAATTTATGCCCAGAACATCGCCAGCCGACTGATTGATGCGCCTGTGGTCACGCAATGATTTCAACGGCTTGGGGCGATTGCGCGGTGCGGAAATCGGTTACATTTTGCAAACCGGCGGGCTGCTGCCTTTTCTCACCGCCCGGGAAAACATCGCGTTACCGGGGCGGCTGCTGGGGCGTAAACCTGCCGGACGCATCGAACGCCTCGCCGAGCGGCTGAATATCACCGCGCAACTCAAGCAATATCCGGCGCAGTTGTCGGTTGGCGAGCGCCAGCGCGTCGCCATTGCGCGAGCCATTGCCCACCGCCCCAGCGTGATTTTGGCCGACGAACCGACTGCTTCGGTTGATCCGATCAACGCTGAGATCATTCGGCAACTGCTGCTCGAACTTGTCCAAAAATCTGGTTTGACTGCGATCATCGCGGCGCACGATTGGCCGACTGAAACGCAGCCGGGCGTGACCTTTGCGGAGCATCGCATCGAGCGTCACGGCGATCTCACCCGCTCGCTGTTCTGGAATTGACGCCATGCCCGCCACTTCTGAAATCATCCGTTTGGCCGTGCGAGATTTCGCCCACGAGCAGCGCCTGTCGTGGTGTTACGTGCTGGCGCTGACCGCAGTGCTCGCGCCGCTGCTGATTTTATTTGGTCTAAAATTTGGGTTGGTCGATACGCTCGCTCGCCGGTTGGTTGAATCACCATCGAATCGAGAAGTGATCGCGGTCGGCAGTCACCGGTATGACGCCGCTTGGTTCAAACGCATCGCGGCACGACCGGATGTGGCGTTTGTGATTCCGAACACGCGGCGCATTGCCGCCAGCCTGAGCCAGTTGCAAAATCCCGCGAGCGGTGCGGTATTGCGGGCGGTGCAGATGGTGCCGACCGCGCTGCATGATCCGCTGCTGGAAACCACGCTCACGCCGCCAACCGGATTGAATGAAATCGTGTTATCGGCGAGCGCGGCGCAGCGGTTGGGCGTCACCGCTGGCGAGCGGTTGCTGGCGCGAATCGACCGCAACTACAGCGGACGCGATGAAGGTGTGGTGTGGGAATTGACCGTTAGCGGCGTGTTGCAGCCGGAAATGCTCACCGAAGAAGCAGCGTTAGTGGCGCTCGATTTTCTGGTGGCAACCGAGGATTACCGCGACGGCGTGGCGGTTCCCGCGCTGGGCTGGGCTGGTGCGCCAGCGCCGACGGGTGAGCGGCAATTTGCGCGGTTTCGGCTGTACGCCGCGAGCATCAACGACGTGGCGCGGCTGGAAGCAGATTTGACTGCCGAAGATATCGACGTGCGCAGTCAACTGGCAGAAATCGCGGCGATGCAGGCGTTAGATCGCAATTTGACCCGCGTGTTCTGGCTGATTGCCGGGATTGGGACGCTGGGTTTTCTGGCATCGCTGGCGGCCAACTTGCTGGCCAATGTCGAGCGCAAACGGCGTGAATTGAGCATCTTACGGTTGATTGGCTTTTCGACCGGCAGCCTGATGCTGTTTCCAGTGATGCAAGCAACGTTGATTGCATTGCTCGGCACAACGGCAGCCATGTTGGTGTATCTGCCGGTGACGACGACGTTAAACGATTGGTTTATTTTGAGTTTGCAGCCGGGCGAAGCGATTTGTCGGCTGTTGCCAGTGCATTTAGGGCTGGCGCTGGCTATCACGCTGTTCGGCGCAATCGCCGCAGCGAGTTGGGCGGGCTGGCGAGCAGCGCGGATTGAACCAGCGGAGAGCATTCGTGATGTTTAAAAATCCCCCTAACCCCCCTTTTTCTAAGGGGGCTTAAAACTCCCAGCATTACTAAACGGGAGCTTAAAACTCCCCCCTTTGAAAAAGGGGGGTTGGGGGGGATTTCTCCTACTCCTAATTCCCGTCATCGCCGCCGCGAGCGCCGAAATCACTTGGTCGGAAAAGCTCTACAACCCTGCGCCAGCGCCAGCCGATTTGATTTTGCCGCTGCCGTGCGGCGGGGCAATGGCGTTTCGTCCGGTGGAAATTCCCGGCGGTGGCTGGCTCGATGATCGTCCGGTTGAACTCGGGCAGAGTGACGCCGAGCGCGGTTACAAAGAAGGTCGCCGCTTGAGTCATTTGGCGGGCGCATTCACTGCCGAGGGCGGCGCAGCGCGTCGTTATTATCTCGGCAAATACGAAGTCACCCGCGATCAATACGCGGCGCTGATGACGCCCGATTGCCCCAAACCGAATATGCGCGGACGGCTGCCGATGACCAGCGTGAGTTGGTTTGACGCAGTGGAATTGAGTCGTCGTTACACCGAATGGCTGTTGACCAACGCGCCAGCCAGCTTGCCCACCGAAGATCACGCTGCCGGTTTTCTGCGTTTACCGACCGAAGAAGAATGGGAATTTGCTGCTCGCGGCGGGCTGGCAGTCGATGCCGCAGATTTTCTCGCGCCGCGTTTTCCGATGCCCGACGGCGAGCTGGCGCGTTATGCGTGGTTTGAAAGTTCTGGTTCGGCCGAGGGCGAATTGCACCCAGTCGGGTTGCTTAAACCCAATCCGCTGGGGCTTTACGACATTCTCGGCAATGCGTCGGAATTGACGCTGGCGCCATTTCATTTGGATCGGCGCGGACGCGATCACGGTCAGGCTGGCGGTTTCGTCAGTCGCGGCGGCGATTTATTTACGCCAGACAGCCAGCTCGCCAGCGCAGTGCGGCAGGAACACAATTATTTTGATCCGGGTACGAAGCAGGCGAAAACGATGGACAGTCTCGGTTTGCGGCTGGTGGTCACTGCGCCGGTCATCGTGTCGCCGGAGCGGTTGAGCGCGATCAAACAATCGTGGACGGGATTGCCGACGTTGAGCGGCGATGCCGGCACGGATGCGACGCTGGCGCTCAAACAATTGCAAAATCTGGCAGTACAAACGCAGGACGACGCGCTCCGCACTCGGCTGGAATTGATTCAGCGCAATTTTGAACAGTCGCAAACCGCGATCAACGAAGCGCGGACGCGGACGCTGCGGGCGTTGCTGCGCACTGGCGCATTTATGGGCAAGCGCGTGGTGACGGACGTGCAACGAGCGGAGGCGATTCGGCGGCTGCGCAAATTGGCAGAAAGTCGGTTTGAGGATTTGCGCCAGCAGGCGAAGGGCGTCAAAGACAGCGCGGCGCTGCTCGCCGAAGCGCGGACTGATTTGAATAATAAGCAGAAAAAATGGGATGAATCGCTGCGCGAGATTGAAGCGAGTTTAGCCAACAGCCTGTCGTATTACGGCGATATGACCGTTGAAGTCGGCAGCGATTACACCGAGGCCGAAACGACTGGGCAATTGCCGGTCGTCGAAGCAGAATTAACCGCCAAAAACAACGTCTATCTCATTGCTTATGCGCGGGTTTTCGTCACCCATCTCGCCGCGTATCGCAGCGCCCGCGCCGTCGATAAAACCCGCTGGCAGCGTGATTTGTTGCAAATCGAACCGGGGAGTTCCGCACGATGAACTTGCAAGTGATTGTTTTAACCAGTGTCTTGCCCATCGTCGCCCTCAGCGGCTGCATCACCAATCCCGTCACCGATTTGACGCGAGCGCCGGCTGAAGTCGGCGGACGCTTTCTGTTCGGTGGTTTGGAGCTGATGAAACCCAAGGAAAATTACGGCTTTACCGGCGAACTCAGCGCCAGCGAAAAGGCGTTGCGTGAACGCAGCAAAGCGTTTGATCGCACCGTCTGGCAAGGCGTGTTGATCGGCGCGGTCGCGGGCACGGCCATCGGCGCGGTCACGGGCGGCGATGCTGAAGATGCAGTGAGCGGTGCGATCATCGGCGCGAGTTTGGGGGCACTTGCCGGCATTTACGTTGCGAAGAAGCAACAGCAATTCGCCAGTCAGGAAGATCAATTAGCGGCGATGACCAACGATGTGCGCACCGCAAATCGTCAGACTGAAGAATTGATCGCCAGCATTCGCACCGTCATTGCTGAAGATCAGCGGCGTTTGGCTGATGTGCAAACGCGCTATCAGCGCGGGAAGGCGACCGAGGAGGAAGTCAAACAGGAGCGGGCGCGGGTGTGGAGCAATCGGACGGTGGTCGAAAAAGCAACGCTCGGCGCGAAAGATCAATATCAGATGTTTGAGGGCGCCAAGCGTAAAGTGGAGCAATCGCATCCAGTAACGGCAACACAAGCCTTTACCCGCGAAGTGAAGACTTACCGCCAATCCATTGATGCGCTCGATAAAATCGCAGCAAATATGGCAAAAGCCTAACGCTGCATCGAATGCAACCGAAAGGTCATGCCGTCATGTTGACATTCTCATTTCGTCCCACGCTGATCGCCGCCATTCTCAGCGCCAGCAGTGCGCTGGCAGTTCCGACCGCCAGCGCCGATCCCGCTGCGACTGCGCTGCCGACTGGTGGAAAAGTTGCTGCTGGCGCAGTGCAGATTAAACAGGCTGGCGCACAGATGAATATCGATCAAGCCAGTCCACGTGCCGTCATCAATTGGCAGGGCTTCGATGTTGGACGTGACGCCGAGGTCAATATCAAGCAGCCAGATCGCAACGCCGCCATTCTCAACCGCGTGACCACCGCTCGCCCGTCGGAAATTCACGGCAAACTCAAGGCCAACGGTCAGGTGTTTGTGATCAATCCGGCGGGGATCGTGTTTGGCAAGGATTCGCAGGTCAATGCTGGCGGAATTGTGGCGTCCACGCTCGACATTGATGATCACGATTTTATGGCGGGAAAACATCGGTTTAAGCGCAAAAATGCGACGGGCAAAATCATCAATCGCGGCAAAATCACCGCAGCCGATGGTGGTTATATCGCGCTGCTTGCGCCGGAATTGCGCAATGAAGGTGTGCTCTCGGCGCGGCTCGGCACGGTGGCGCTGGCCGCCGGTGATGCAGTGACGCTGGCGCTCGGCGACAACGTTTCGGTCAAAGTTGATCCGGCGACGGTGGACACCTTGATCGAGCAGAAAGCGATGATTCAAGCCGAAGGCGGGCGCGTGATTCTCACCGCAAAAGCCGTCAACACGTTGCTGACGGGCGCAGTCAACATGAGCGGCAGCATTGAAGCCGGCTCAATCACGCGCAAAGGCGGCGAAGTGACGTTGGAAGGCAGCGGCGCAGTGCACGTCAGCGGCACGATTAACGTCGCTGGTACAACGGGCGGATCGGTAAAAACTAAAGGTAAAACAGTGACTTTAGCTGGCGCTCGCCTTGATGCCAGCGGTGCTAATGGCGGCGGGCGGATTGACATCGGCGACTGGGACGTTGAACAAACTCACGTCGATGCAGCGTCCAAACTCGACGCTTCAGCCACACAGCGCGGCGACGGCGGAACCATTACCGCGATTGGTAAAACCACAAAATTTCAAGGTGTTGCGAAGGCTCGCGGCGGTAAAACTGCTGGCAAGGGCGGATTGGTCGAAACCTCTGGGCATCAATTGGAAATTGAAGGAGCGCGAGTTGATGCTGGCGCGGATCAAGGCGCAGCGGGAACTTGGTTGCTTGATCCAACAACGCAAATCATTACTGCGGCGACGGCAATGAATATCAGCGATGCGTTGGTGAATAATAACGTGACCATTACTGTTGCACATGTTGGCAGTTCAGAATGTGGTGTTTATTCAATTTGTTCAACCGATTATATCAGTGATCTCATTATCAATTCAGACGCAGTGATCAATCCAACCATTCGCGCTACTGCGACGACATTAACTCTGCAAGCAGACCGCAATATCACTTTTCTTGAAGGTGCATTAATTCAAGCCAGCGGCGGCAAATTAAACGTCATTTTGAATTCTGATTTTGATGCAGATGGCATTGGCGCTATCTCCATGTATTCCGGTTCAGCAATTAAAAGCAATGGTGGTTCAATTACTCTTGGTGGCGGTGCAACCAATACAAGTGGTTATCCTATTGGTTATGCAACAGGCTACAACGCTGAAACTGAAGGTTGTTCCGCCAGCACTTGCGGCGATTATCACGCTGGCATCACATTATTGGATGTCACATTATCTTCAAACAACGGCACAATTCAGCTTTCTGGTCGAGGTGATACGGGTGGTGGCACTGGAATTGATTTGCGCAATACGCAAATTGATGCAGGCAATTCTGGTGGCGTGATATTAAAAGGAGAAGGTGTTTACAGCGCAAATTCCAGTGGCGTTGGTATTGCTATTTATGACAACAGCATTTTAGTTGCCGGAGCTAATGGAATTAATTTAAGCGCCAAAGCCAATGTTACTAGCGATATCAATGCGCAAAATAGCTATGCTTTATCACTCGGCGACGCTACAGCAACAGCAGATACTTCGACGCGAATTTACACTATTAACGGTGGTCAATTAACACTTGATTTAGAAACAACGGCCGGAACCGATGACGGATCAAATTGGTATTTTGGCGACATGATGGGTTATATCGGCAATGTCGATCAAACTGGTGATATTTTCATTGCAATTAAGGGTTCTGAAAATGCTAATTTGGCGCTTCCCAATATCAATACTCAAGGCAATCTAACCCTCAATTCAGTCGGTGCAATTCGTGATATTAACAATTCGATCATTTGCGCATCAGGCATTTGCGATATTTCGACTTATCAATCTGTTTCCGGAACAACCACAATTGATGCCGTTGGAAGTAATGTCACACTTGGCAGTTCATCTAGTTTTGACACCGGAAAATTGGTAATTAGCAATGCCGATACTGTATTTGTTGAAACACTTGGTCGCACTGATCTAACACTGGGCAACATTAACGCGAGTGGTTCTATTTTTATTCAAGCGGGCGGAACCTCTAATTTAACTTTAGCTACTGAAAGTGTTATCAGTACATCGTCAAAGAATATAGATGCAGTAACACTTGTTTCAGGCAATCAGTTCATTAACAACAATACAAGTGGAATCTCTATTCAGTTCACTGGAGAGGGAACTCCACGTTGGTTAATTTATAGTAACGATATTGATAATGATCATCGAGGAGGATTAGCAACTAAGCCTTTCTTTAATTATTACGGCTGCGCTTATGATAGTGGATGTTCTGTTTTTTTTCCAAATACCGAAAACGGGTTTATCTACATCAATCAACCAACAATCACCGTAACTGCTGACATCCAAGAAAAGGTTTATGGCGAAATTGATCCGGTGCTGACGTACCAAGTCGACGGACTAAAAAATGGTGATGATTTTTCGATATTTATTGGGATTTTAAATCGTGATTCAGGTGAAGATGTAGCAAGTTATCCTATTCGGCAAGGAACCCTATCAACGAATAATAACTACCATATTGATTATGTCGGAAATAATTTAACGATCAAACCGGCAACACTTAATTTGCTCAATTTTTTAGGTAATAAATTCTATGATGGAACACCGGTTTTTGATTACACTCAATTAGAAATTGACCCAGCAAGTGTATTGGGTAGTGACGACATCATTCTGAGTAGTGGCAATGCTGAAGTCAGTAGTCGTAATGCTGGCATTTATAATGCTTTTATTCGTAATGATTTGAGTTTAAGTGGCAGTGATGCTGCCAATTATAGCATTGTAGGAGGCTCCGTTAATGTCGTGATCAATCCCGCAGAATTAACGATTAACGCAGTTACTGATAATCGCATTTATGATGGGACAATTAATTCAAACGGCGCCGTGTCATTCAGCGGGCTGCAAACGGGCGATACGCTCACCAAATTAACGCAAGTATTCGATAGCAAACATGCGGGCAGTCGCACCTTAAATGTGTTACCTGATTATGTTTTGAATGACGGGAATAGCGGATTGAATTACAGCGTAACGCTTAAATCTGCGAAGGGAATAATTAACCCAGCGGCATTAACCATTAACGCGGTTACTGATAATCGCATTTATGATGGGACAATCAATTCAAGCGGCGCAGTGAACTTTAGCGGATTGCAAACTGGCGATGCGCTCACCAGATTAACGCAAGTATTCGATAGCAAACATGCTGGCAGTCGCACCTTAGATGTGTCACCTGATTATGTTTTGAATGACGGGAATAGCGGATTAAATTACAGCGTAACGCTTAAATCTGCGAAGGGAACAATTAACCCTGCAGTTGCATCATTAAATGCGAGTAAAATTTACGACGGCACAGCTCAATTTAGTACCAGCCAAATCAATGTTACAGGTATTTTCGGTGAGTTATTAACCCTTAATGGCACTGGATTAGCAACCGCAAATAGTAAACAAGTTGCTGATAATGATGTGAATTATCTAAAAGATTTAGCTGATTTAACCCTTGCCAATGGTGTAAACGAATTAGCAAGTGATTATATTTTGCCTGATTTAACTACGCGAAGTATCAATAACAACGTTATAATTACCGCTGCGGATATTAATTTGCTCAGTATTTTTGGTAATAAAATTTATGATGGAACACCTATTTTTGATTACACTCAATTAGAAATTGACCCGGTAAGTGTATTGGGTAGTGATGACATCATTCTTAGCAGTGGTAATGCGGAAGTTAGTAATCGTAATACTGGTACTTATCATGCTTTCATTCGTAATAATTTGAGTTTAAGTGGCAGTGATGCTGCCAATTATAGCCTTGTAGGAGGCTCCGTTAATGTCGTGATCAATCCCGCAGAATTAACGATTAACGCAGTTACTGATAATCGCATTTATGATGGGACAATTAATTCAAACGGCGCTGTGTCATTCAGCGGATTGCAAACGGGCGATACGCTCACCAAATTAACGCAAGTATTCGATAGCAAACATGCGGGCAGTCGCACCTTAAATGTGTTACCTGATTATGTTTTGAATGAAGGGAATGGCGGATTAAATTACAGCGTAACGCTTAAATCTGCAAAGGGAACTATTAACCCTGCAGTTGCATCATTGAATGCGAGTAAAATTTATGACGGTACAGCTCAATTCAGTACCAGCCAAATCAATGTTACAGGTATTTTTGGTGAGTTATTAACCCTTAATGGCACTGGATTAGCAACCGCAAAAAGTGAACAAGTTGCTGATAATGATATGAATTATCTAAAAGATTTAGCTGATTTAACCCTTGCCAATGGCGTGAACGAATTAGCAAGTGATTATATTTTGCCTGATTTAACTACGCGAAGTATCAATAACAACGTTATAATTACCGCTGCGGATATTCATTTGCTCAGTATTTTTGGTAATAAAATTTATGATGGAACACCGATTTTTGATTACACTCAATTAGAAATTGACCCAGTAAGCGTATTGGGTAGTGATGACGTCATTCTTAGCAGTGGTAATGCGGAAGTTAGTAATCGTAATACTGGTACTTATCATGCTTTCATTCGTAATAATTTGAGTTTAAGTGGCAGTGATGCTGCCAATTATAGCCTTGTAGGAGGCTCTGTTAATGTCGTGATCAATCCCGCAGAATTAACGATTAACGCAGTCACTGACAGCCGCATTTATGATGGCACAATCAATTCAAGCGGTGCAGTAACCTTTAGCGGATTGCAAACGGGCGATACGCTCACCAAATTAACGCAAGTATTCGATAGCAAACATGCGGGCAGTCGCACCTTAAATGTGTCACCTGATTATGTTTTAAATGACGGGAATAGCGGATTGAATTACAGCGTAACGCTTAAATCTGTAAAGGGAACTATTGACCCTGCAGTTGCATCATTGAATGCGAGTAAAATTTACGACGGCACAGCTCAATTCAGTACCAGTCAAATCAATGTTACAGGTATTTTTGGTGAGTTATTAACCCTTAATGGCACTGGATTAGCAACTGCAAATAGTAACCAAGTTGCTGATAATGATGTGAATTATCTAAAAGATTTAGCTGATTTAACCCTTGCCAATGGTGTGAACGAATTAGCAAGTGATTATATTTTGCCTGATTTAACTACGCGAAGTATCAATAACAACGTGATAATTACCGCTGCGGACATTCATTTGCTCAGTATTTTTGGTAATAAAATTTATGATGGAACACCTATTTTTGATTACACTCAATTAGAAATTGATCCAGGCAGTGTATTGGGTGATGATGACGTACTTCTCAGCAGTGGTAATGCCGAAGTCAGCAGTGGTAATGCTGGCATTTATAATGCTTTTATTCGTAATGATTTGAGTTTAAGTGGTGCTGAAGCTGCCAATTACAGCGTCCTCGGTGGTTCTGTTAATGTCGTGATCAATCCTGCGGCCTTAACCATTAACGCTATTACCGATAGTCGCGTTTATGATGGCACTACTGAATCAACTGCTGTAGTGACATTTAGCGGGCTGCAAATTGGCGATACGCTCACTGAATTAACGCAGGTATTTGATAGCAAACATGCAGGCAATCGCACTCTAAATGTGTCACCTGATTATGTTTTGAATGATGGGAATAGAGGATTAAATTATAGCGTAACGCTTAAATCTGCAAAGGGAAATATTAACCCTGCGGCATTAACCATTAACGCAGTTACTGATAATCGCATTTATGATGGGACAATCAATTCAAGCGGCGCAGTATTATTTAGCGGATTGCAAACTGGCGATACGCTCACCAAATTAACGCAGGTATTCGATAGCAAACATGCGGGCAGTCGCATCTTAAATGTGTTACCTAATTACATTTTGAATGACGGGAATAGCGGATTGAATTACAGCGTAACGCTTAAATCTGCAAAGGGAACTATTAACCCTGCAATTGTATTACTCACTGCTGCTAAAGATTACGATGGTACGGCACAATTTACAGCAAGCCAAATTAATGTTATTGGTATTGATGGTGAATTATTAACACTTACTGGTTCTGGATTAGCAATAGCTGATAGCGAGAAATCTGATAACACAACTTATTTAATAAGTTTAAATAATTTGACGCTGGCTGATGGTATTAATGGATCGGCGAGTGATTACGTTTTACCTGATGTAACTACACTAAGTACTAACAGCAAAGTAATCATTACTCCAGTCACAATAACAGTAGTTGAACAGGGATCAGAAACAGGGTCAGGTTCAACACAGTTTATAACTCGGACGCCTACAAGAACTGTAATGACTATGAAGATTGATGGAAACACTTCGTGTGTTTTAGTGGAAATTGCGGATTTAATTTCTGCGGTTGCCAATAGCGCTAATTTGAGTTCGAGTTATGACATATTCAAAGCAGCAATTGCATCTGCTATGGTAACAGTACAGCAAACTAGCGATGCCGAACCATCCCAATCAGTATTAAAGCAGCCAGTGGTTATCGCACAACAGGAAGAAGTTTTGCAATCACCTGATATTGCGCAAGCAATTAATTTGGCTGCTATAGAACAAAATCCGGTGATTGAAAAGCAACTGGTAACACCACCATTGGTTAAGTCCGTTAATGTTCAGAGCAAAAATCTGGTAACGAAAGAAAAAGAGAAAGAAAAAGATGACCATTGTGATCCACAAGAATCGACTTTTTCAGATCAGTTTTCGTTATGTCGGCGCTCTAAAAAATAGTGTGCTAGAAGCGATAACCAAAATTCAGTTCTAAACCTTTAATATCACCATCACCAATCATGTATTTAAAACCAAGACCAAAAGGATGACTTGATTGATTTACATCCTGCTTTTCCGTAGCGCGTGCTGGACCAAAAGTAATGCCAAATTCTTGATAGTTTCTGCTATACAAAGCATCACCAAAAAAACTGGTATCCGTCGCAAATAAGTCAATAGTAAATTTTCGATTCCAAAAACGTCGTTGTATTGGAACAGAAAACAGTAGTCCATTGCGAATAATGGTATTCTTTAAATTGTAACTAACGCTGTAGTCGCCAAAGCTAATTGGTAAAGTTGCATAATAACCAACCATGTTTCCCATGCTGATACGCAGAGTATCGCTTTGGTGTAATACCAAATCACTCGTTAACGAACCAGAAATAATTTGTGCAAGTGATCCAAGGTCAGATGATCCAGTAATACCATAGCCAATTGCCGGCGTTAACGACCAACGCGGAAATAGAGCTTTACGATAAGCGATACCGATATTACCGCGATAGGCAGTTGCACCACCAAGTTCCATATAGGTGATTGGGGTACGCACAATTAGGCGATCGTAATTGCTGAAAGTATAGGTGTATGACATGGGAATAGTGAATACGTTTTGAGTTAAATTGCCTACGCTATAACTGCCAAAACGTGCATCAAGACTTAACGATTTTCCAGCAGGTAAGCCCTCATATACTGGGCTGGTTGCAGCCTTAAAATCACCTTCAGCCATTTGCGTTTCAATACTTGCAGGATTGCCCGCAACAGGGTCAGCTGGAGATACTCGCAGCAGTTCTTTTGAAATGTCTTTTCCGCTATTTTTAATATACTCTTCAAATAAATCGTTGCTTGCATTGCGGCTGCCACCTTCAAATACTTTTGCAATGCCTAAACTTGGCACAGCAAACATGAGTGTGGTAGAACCATAGCTATAACCTAAAGTGATTGGTAATCCGCGTAAATCAAGATGGTAAATAGCCGCAGAAACGCTATCTTCATAGGTAGAAAAACGACTACTCATTTGCGTTGCATCAATCTGCGTAATGATTTCGCTAATTGAAGTTGCGCTCACATTAGAAACTGCGCCATCAACGCAGATAGATAGATTAAAAATGTCGTTGCCCGTTGGTGTGGGGCAACTGCACGGCGGACAGGGTTCTGCCGCTTGCCCAGTCAAAACAATGCTATTTAACCAAATTGCCATTAACAATTGGATTAATGCAATTAGAGTTGTGTGTTTTTTCATCATTTCCCCCAGTTAGTTTTAATGCGTTTATTTAACAAATGTAGTATACCGTGTATCATCGGTGTACAAGTTTAATGCTGTTTGCTGTATCGAGGAAACAAATGATTTATTCTCTCGATTTAGATGCGCCGATAATCAGACTAACGCATCATTGTTTATTACGCGGAATGGTTATTTTATGTGCAACTTGGTTGGCTGGTTGCGCGACTAATCCCGATCCGCATCAAGGCGGATTTATTAACGGAATTACTGGACTTGCTAATGGCAATTATCAGCGACGTATTGATGAACGTGAAAGTGTTTATCACACCGAATTGAGCGCCGGAGAACAATTGCGGGCGCAAGCGCAAACCTTGGAACAAGAGCGTGAAGCGATTCGTGGCGAACTGAATCAAGCACAAAGTCGATTGATAACATTGGAAAATCGCATTAAACAGGCGCGTGCTCGGCTCGCCAGTCAGAAGCAGCAGGTTGCGGCGGCACGGGCGCAACAAGCGCGGTTGGCGCAGGCACAAACGCAGTTGGTTCAAACCAAGCGCCAGCTCGCGGCGATCCGTCCGCAGGTGCAAAAAGCTGCGCCAGCGCAGTCGATAGATGCGCTCAAACAACGGTCGCAGGCGCTGCAACATGAGCTGAATGCGATTGATGATCTGGTCGGTAGTGTTGCCGATAGTGGTTTGTAATACTTCAATTTTTTACCTCAGGCTGCGAATGATGTACCTGCAATGAACATTTCTGACCGTTTAATTGATCCTGCTGCGTTGCGCGATGATACCGCGATTGATCGCGCCATTCGTCCGCGCCAACTCGTTGATTATGTGGGACAACCCACAGTATGCGAGCAGATGGATATTTTCATCAGCGCAGCACGAGGGCGCGGTGAGGCGCTCGATCACGTGCTGATTTTTGGGCCGCCCGGTCTGGGCAAAACCACCCTGTCGCACATTATCGCGCACGAAATGCAGGTTAATCTGCGGCAGACTTCTGGGCCGGTGTTGGAAAAGCCCGGCGATTTGGCGGCGCTGTTGACGAATTTAGAACGCGGCGATGTGTTGTTTATTGATGAAATTCATCGTCTTAGTCCTATCATCGAGGAAATACTTTATCCGGCGCTGGAAGATTATCAGCTTGACATTATGATCGGCGATGGTCCCGCAGCGCGGTCGATTAAGCTGGATTTACCGCCGTTTACGTTGGTTGGGGCGACCACTCGCGCTGGGCTATTGACTGCACCGCTGCGTGATCGGTTTGGGATTGTGGCGCGGTTGGAGTATTACTCGGCGGAAGATTTGACGCGGATTGTCACGCGCTCGGCGCAGATTCTCGCCATTGATACCGATGTCGCTGGTGCGGCAGAAATTGCCCGGCGATCACGCGGAACACCGCGTATTGCCAATCGGTTGCTGCGACGGGTGCGCGATTATGCGCAGATTCGTGCCGATGGGCGCATTACCCGCGAAGTAGCGGATCAGGCGCTGGCGTTATTGAAAGTTGACGCGCTCGGTTTTGATCACATGGATCGGCGGCTGTTGGAGGCAGTGATTGAAAAGTTCGATGGCGGACCGGTCGGCGTGGACAGTTTGGCGGCGGCGATTGGTGAGGAACGCGGAACGATTGAGGACGTGTTGGAGCCGTTCTTGATTCAACAGGGTTTTTTGATGCGCACTCCACGCGGACGCATGGCCACGCAAACCGCTTATGTGCATTTTGGATTGACCCCGCCAGCGCCACTGCGTGATCTGTTTTCTCCACCAGAATCAGCGATTTAATTCAGTTAAAGCACTGGTTCGCGTCGCCATTCACCAGTTTGCGGCGCGAACACCAGCATCTCGCCACCCGTCATTTCATCCCATTGCGCCAGCACGCTGCGCCGTGCCGGTTTGCCGTCCAAATCCAGTACATGCTCGTCAGGACGATGCGTGTGCCCGTGAATCAACCGTGTGGCTGCAAAACGGCGCAGAAAATCGTTAACGGTCAATAAGTTAACATCCATGATTGCTGGCGCTTTGTGCGCATTCACATTCATGCTGGTGCGCCGATAGTGCTCGGCAATTTCCCGCCGACGCGCCAGCGATTTCCACAGAAAAAGCTGTTGTAACAACGGATTGCGTACTCGCCGCCGAAATCGCTGATACGCGACATCATCCGTGCAGAGCACATCGCCGTGCAGCAACAACGTCCGTTCGCCCGCGCAATCAATCAACAACGGTTCGCGCCCCAGTCGGCAGCCGGTGTGTCGAAAAAACCGCCGTCCCAGCAGAAAATCACGGTTGCCGTGCAGCAATACACACTCCACGCCAGCGGCAGTGAGATCGCGCAGCGCCGTACTCACCAGCACATTGTGCGGCGCATCATCATCGTCGCCAATCCACGCATCGAACAGATCGCCGAGGATATACAGCCGCTGCGCCTGCCGTGCGCGGTCACTGAGAAAACGCACAAAACGCGTCACGGTCGCTGGGTATTCCGGCGACAAATGCACATCAGCAATCAATAGGATGTCGGTTGGCAAGCAGTGCATGTTTAATTGGGCGAATCAAATAAATCAGTGAGACCGTCTAATTCTTCGGCACTAATTTCTATCTCAGGTTTTTTTTCTACTTTAGGCGATGGTGGTTTAGGTGCTTCGGGCGATTGCGCATGATCTTCCTCGGCATTACTGAATGCAGCAGAGTATTCTTTCATTAACTCATCTAAAGTGTGCCGAGTGTTTTCCAATTCGTCGGCGAGCTTGGCTTTTTCTTCCTCAAGTTCAGCAGTATCAACCATTCCGCTCGGTACTAATTCTGACCAAGGATCAAGCACTTTTGCTAATTCAGCCGGAATTTCTGCCAGCTTTTTACCATCGCGTTCTAAATAAAGACTCAGCATCGCTTGATAAAATGCTTGTTCGCGCAGCGCGTATTCATCCACCTTGGCTTTTAATTCGTCTTCTTGCAAGCGATAGGTCGATTCAAATAGCGTGGTGAGCGCATCCCGGCGCGATATTTCAATGCGTTCAAACTTTTTAGCTACTGCGCCAGCATGTTGAAGATCAGCTTGTGTCTGCTGGCGCTGGCGGTGCACTAAAATCCATAAAATTGCCCACGCAATTAGGGCAAATTCAGTGGCAAGGACGATGCTACTGAGCGTGAGTGCGTTCATGTGGACGTTGCGCCTGCTGAAGATTTGCTTGCCCGCACAACTGTAGTCGTAATTGCGGCTGGCTTCGAGCGATGTAACAACCACCACGTTAGACCGAGAATCAATCCCAACGCGGCATTACCAATCAGCAGATACAGACCAAAATCAAGCCATGAGAACGGCGTATCTGCTGAAGTTTTGGTTTCTTCTGGCACTGCAAAATCGAACGTGAAATTTGCATTTTCTGGTTTAACATCAATCATTTCACCGTTGCTGGTGCGTGCCAACAATCGCGCCTGAACCTGATATTTGCCCGGTTGTGTCACCGGAATCGTCAACACCAACGGCTCGGCGTTTTGGTTGGCAAGGTCAATTACGGTCGCCAGACCCGGCGGTCCTTGAATACTCAAATAACCAGAAAGGGTTTTTCGATCAACAAGATCAGCTTCAAATTCCACCGTGGCAATGATCGCCGCCGGAGTTTTTTCATTTGGATTTTGTTGGGTGTAATGCACTTGCAGCGGCGCACCAATCAGTTTGAAGCGTTTAACCAATTGGCGTTTGAACGTTCCGCTGTCGAGCGTGACCTGAAGTTGATAGCTGCCTGGCGTCAGCAGTTGCGTTTCCAATTCAGCATGAAAATGACTGGTCGCAGCGTCGAGTTCTAAATGCACTTCAATTGGCGCAGCCGCTATTTCAGCGACCGGTTTATCAGCAGGTTTCTCTGCATGTTCAACGGGATGCGCATCTTCATGCGCAGCAACTGTATCTGCATGAGCATCAGCCGGTGGCGGTTTGACCGCAGCAGGCGCTGGCGCAGCGGCAAGGTCTAGCAATGTGAGCGTGGCGGTTGCCGTGACCAATTGCAGCAAATCACTGCGCGTCACCATTTTTCCGTGATCGGTCAACCAAGTTTCAATTGGCAGCGGTGCGCCATGACTTAACGCAGCAGGTAATGGATTGAGTTCAATTCCCAAATCCGTCACGACAACCACCCGATTATCGGGATCAGTAACGCCTTGAAGTTGCCATTGTCCGGGCATCGGTTTGGTCAGCGTGACCAGATCGTAACCTTCTTCCTCGCGCCACAACGCGCCAGGCTGGGGTTTAGTGGCCGAAATAGTTTTGCCATCCGGCGTAATCAGTGCGGTCGTGCGCTCGCTGCCGCGAAACGCTAACAGCGTAAATTCAGACACTTGCCCATCAATCTGAAACCGATTTCCGGTTAATGGCACGGTGGTCGGCGCTGCCGTCTGTTCCAGCATGTGCAAAAAAATCCGCTGCAATTCATCAGCATTCGCCGCAGATTCAAACCAACCGCCAGTTTCACTCGTCAACATCCGCAGCAATTCAGTATCCACTGCATCTGAAAGCGCAATTGCATGAACCTTAACTTTTAATTCCCGCAATTGGTCAATCTGAGTAGAAAGAATACGTTCTCGTGACGCCGCACTTTGATTGGCATCTTTACTAACATCAACCAATCCATCAGTTAATAACACCAGATGGCGGTCGGTTTCTTCAATCGGTGGTTTCCAACCATCAATACCCGCGTTAATTGCTTGTTCAATGTTAGTAAATAAACCACGCGAATGAATACGATCTAACCGACTACGAGTGCGGTTTTTCCACTTATCATCTACCACACTGGGTGGTGATAACACCTCAGCTTTTTCAGCAAATAACCACACGCCAGCTTGTGCATTGGCTGGCAGCAATTCATTCACCAAGCGCAATGCGGGAACACGCAGATTTTGCGGATCATTTTCCTTCATACTGCCAGACACATCAATCAGCAATCGCACTTCTGGTGGTATTGCTGCTGCGCATAATGATGTAGTGCTGATGAATAATACCAGCAGCAGCGATAATTGCCGAATCAAAACGATTAACAAAGGGCGCTTCATTTTAATGATGCTCGCTAAAAATAGCGGTGATAATAGTTATTTTCAGATGTTAATTTACGGCAACCACAACTCGAAACAACTGCCGCTGAGAATATGGGCATTGCGCAGCCGAATCATTCCAGTGCGCCCATCAGAATTGCGATGTAATGCAGCAATGCGTGACGCAAAATATAAACCGAGATGCGTCCGCGACGGATCGTTTGCAATGAATTGAGGTAAACCGTTTTCAGAGGGCAAACAGTGGATTAAAGCATCGGGAAAACCTGCGCCGTCATCTTCCAAACGAATTACACAATAACGTTCTTCAATTGTGGCGCTGAGAAGGATTTTCGTTTTAGCATAACGCCCAGCATTGCCAATGGCGCTATTGAGCAAACCATGAATTAAATCAGCGTCAAAATATCCAGTTAAATGCGGATCGCAACGGTGCGTTAATTCAAGATTTAAGCCACGACACATGGCTTGATTATCGGCAAGTACATCTTCAAAAAAATCATCAAGATTGTGTTCGTTAATCCGCGCCACCAATTGTGCATTACCAATTTTATAGAGATTGAGTAATTGAATTAACGCGCTGTTTGCCCGTTGCGTTTCGTGCTGCAACAGGCTGGCTTGACGCGGATTAGCAATGTGGTTATTCGGATCGTTAACCAATTCATTAAGCGAATTCAGGATCAATCCAAGCGAATTCTTGATGTCGTGAATAGAAGAAGCAAGAACGTCGGAAAAATCCATGATGATTCACTCAATTAGGCAGTAGGCGAGATATTTTTTAACCGCGATACCACTTCATGCAACCGCCAATCCTGTGGAGCAAGTGTTTGTACCCGTTCGACATAACGCCGTACAGTGAGGATGTCTTCCATTGATGCGCCAAACTTTTCCATCTTGATAATCATTGCTTTAGCAGCATTGAGATTAATGGTCTTATTGCCGGGCATTTCATCAGCTGCTTCATGCAATAAATGAATGGCTTCGTCGAATTTACCTTGTTTAATAAGATAAACCCCAGTGTTATTGGTTTTCACTACGCCCTGTTGAATTTCACGGATTGCAGTTTCAGCATCATATTCAAAGCCAGCTTCACGACACACCTGCACCAACACCATTAGGAATTCTTCATCGTCGTGGTTATTCGCAATTACACTTTGAATTAACGCTGTCGCTTTATCGTGATCGCCTAATTGTGCATAGGTTTTTGCCAATTCCAAGCCGAGTTTAGAATTGGCAAGCTCACCGCATTGGCTAATGACTTGCTCGGCACTTTGCAGTGCTGCCGCTGCTGCCACGCTGTCTCCTTGATTCTGCTTAACCGCAGCAGTCGCAGTGGCTTTATAAAAGACTGCTTCTGGTTGATTGGGAAATGACTTGGTAATTTCGCCAATGAGTTTCAACGCTTCAATATGCTTGTTATTCGACGACTTTGAACGCGCCAATCCTGCGAGTAATGAAGGATGATTCAATGCTGAATTTCTCGCCAAAGTAACGGCGCGAGTAAATGCGGTTTCTGCCTGTTCGGGATGTCCATTACTGAGTGCAAGATCACCGAGTTGTTGCTGGCGTTTCAGGGCACGCGGTGAAATCTTCACGGCAGCATGTAATGTCTGTTCGGCGGCATCAAACTGTTTTAATTCCGCCTGCGTTTTTGCCAGCCAGTCATACGCTGTAACTAAATTAGGATCGAGTTCAATCAATTGCTGAAACATCTCTAATGCTTGTTGATGTTTCTTTTTCCAATACAGCACTTTTCCAATGCCCAAACGCGCCCATGATACTTCGTGTTCGTGCAATACCTTTTCAAAGATCACCATCGCGTCATCATAGCGATTGGCGGTCATGCAAATCTCAGTTTTGAGCTTGAGTAAATCGGGAAGGTTCTTGGGATCAGTTGCAATTAACGCATCAAGTTCAGCAATGGCAGTATTATAATCTTTTACAATCATCGCTTTACTGACTTTTTTCAAATCCGCTTTGCGCTCAAATAGCTTATCTAAACGCCGCTGGAGGATTTCTTTGGTGAAGGGTTTGGAAAGATAACTGTCTGGTGAGTATTCCACTGCGCTCATCACCATGTCGCGGGTGTTTTCAGCAGTAATCATAATGAAGATGCTGTCAATGTTAAGCAGCAGATTATGACGCGCTTCTTCTAATACCTGTTGCCCATCTTTACCGGGACCGAGGTTGTAATCGCATAACACCACGTCGTAACGTTTACCCGTCATCTGCGCGATAGCATCATTACCATCACGGGCTTGATCAATTTGCGTGACTTCGAGTGAACGTAAAATACTTCTGATCGCCGAGCGCACATCGCTGAAGTCGTCGATAATCAGAAATTTCTTGTTTGTAAATTCGTCTGTCATCGGGTTGCGCTCCTGCGCGTTTTTTAATCGACTATTGCGGTTGCGAATAGCTATTGATATTACTCTGCGCTCTCACTGACATTCAAGACGCTTTAACTTTTTAACGCGCAATTGTTTCGCGGGCAATAGCACGATAACCAATATCATGCCGACAAAAAGCGCCGTCCCAATGAATTGCTGCCAGCGCCTGATAAGCCCGTTGTTGCGCGGTTGCCACGTGCTCGCCGAGCGCCGTAACGCACAGCACTCGTCCCCCATTGGTTTTAACTACGTTATCAACAAGTTGTGTGCCGCATGAAACACTTTTAACTCGGACGCAGCGATCACTGCTCTAAACCGTTGATAACATCACCAATTTTTGGCGTATCAGGATAGCCAGCCGCTGCGAGCACAACACCCACCGCGGCGCGTTCATCCCAATCTGCGGACATTTCCGCCAGTCGCCCCGTCACGGCTGCCATGCAGAGTGCAACGAATATCCGAACGCAGGCGCATCAATAACGGCTGGGTTTCAGGATCGCCAAGCCGACAATTGAACTCCAGCACTTTCGGCGTTCCATCGGCAGCAATCATCAGTCCGGCGTATAAAAAGCCTCGATAATGAATGCCTTCGGCGGCAAGTCCGGCAACCGTAGGCGTAATGACTTCGCGCAAAATGCGGCGTGAATTGCGGGTGTCACCAGCGGCGCAGGCGAATATGCGCCCATCCCGCCAGTATTTGGACCCTGATCGCCATCATCGCGGGCTTTATGATCCTGCGAAGTCGCCAGCGGCAGCACCTGCTCGCCATCAACCATGACGATAAAACTCGCCTCTTCGCCCGTTAAAAATTCCTCAATCACCACT
This sequence comes from Chromatium okenii, assembly GCF_002958735.1. Lineage (GTDB taxonomy): Bacteria > Pseudomonadota > Gammaproteobacteria > Chromatiales > Chromatiaceae > Chromatium > Chromatium okenii_A. The sequence goes on from NZ_PPGH01000037.1 coordinate 569,526, forward strand.
CGCGCACCGCTGCGCCAAACCGCCCAGCATCCAGCATGTCGCGCACGGCTGCCTCGGCGGTCGGCAAATCTTCCGCGAGAATCACGCCTTTTCCTGCCGCCAACCCGTCCGCTTTAATCACAATCGGCGCACCAACGGCGCGTAAATACGCCAACGCAGGCGCAATTTCGGTAAACACGCCGTAAGCCGCAGTTGGAATTGATGACGTGCTAAAAAATCCTTGGCAACGCTTTGGAACCTTCCAATTGTGCCGCAGCACGGCGTGGCCCGAAACAGGGTAAAGCGGCAGCTTCAAACGCATCGACGATGCCAGCGACCAATGGCGCTTCTGGCCCAATGATTGTGAGATCAATGGCTTGCTCGCGGGCAAAGTGCACCAACGCCGGAATATCGGTGCCGCGATCGGCACGTTTTCGACGCCGGATTCTTGCGCCGTCCCGCCATTGCCGGGTGCCACAAAAACCTGCGTGGTCAACGACGATTGCGCCGCTTTCCACGCCAGCGCGTGCTCGCGTCCGCCATTACCAATAATAGTACTTTCATGTTTTTTATCGTGTTTTATGGTTTATGAATAAAGTTGTCGATTGTCAGGAACGCAGGATCAGTCAATCATGCACAATCAATTATGGCGATTTTCAACTGATATTCCCGATAGGACAACTGATGACAACTGATATTCACCTGACTTGGCACACGCATCAGGTCACACGCGCTCACCGTGAAACCCAGAATGGTCACAAAGGCTGCGTCATTTGGTTTACTGGATTGAGCGGTTCTGGCAAAAGCACCATCGCCAATACACTTGACCATCAATTATATGCGCGTGGTATTCGCAGCACAGTACTCGATGGCGATAACGTGCGTCATTCATTAAATGCTGCGCCAGCGCAATTATTACCAATTCACGGCGAGGCATTTGCTGAACGTTTTGGGCTGGGTTTTTCTGCCATTGACCGCGAGGAAAACATTCGTCGTATTGGTGCGGTTACCCAATTATTTGCAGAGGCGGGAATGATCGCATTAACTGCGTTTATTAGTCCATATCGCCGCGATCGGGAATTGGTACGGAATGCGCTACAGCCCAGCGAGTTCATTGAAGTTTTCGTTAATACACCGTTGGCAATTTGTGAAACCCGCGATCCCAAAGGACTATACAAAAAAGCCCGTGCTGGGGAACTTAAAGGTTTCACTGGCATTGATGATCCGTATGAAGCACCGCTTGCACCTGAATTGACGCTCAATGCTGATAATCATACGCCAGAAATGCTCGCTGAGACAGTGATTATTTATTTGCAAACACAGGGTATTATCGCCGCTTAAATTCGATTGGAGAACAACAAAATGGCAACGATAGACGCTCGTGACGATCATCGTGCTTGGTTATTAGAAAGTGCTGCGCTGATTCGCGCTGGTCAATTCGATGCGCTTGATGCCGTACAGCTTGCAGAGGATTGGAAGACATAGGAACGAGTACGGCGCGGGAATTAGAAAACCGATTGGGTGTGTTGCTGGCGCACCTATTGAAATGGCGTTATCAACCTGAACGACGCGGAGCAAGTTGGGAAGCAACTATTAAAGAACAGCGGCAACGTATTCTTCGATTATTACGAAAAAATCCCAGTCTGAAAGAAAACTTAGAAGAAACGTGCACTGACGCTTATAGCGATGCGCGTCTCATTGCTCGCCGCGAAACAGGATTACCTGAGAACACTTTTCCACAACTGAGTCCATTTGATTGGCAGCAAACTGTGGGCGATTTTTGGCCGGAAGAGCACACTTAAATCAACAACGATTGCCCTTATCTTCTTATCGAAAAAAAGGGCAATTCGTTTAAATCTATTAACCTTGTTGCAATAACATTCTTAAATCGCCAATCGCTGCGTTGGCACGAGAAATATAAGATGCCATCACTAACGAATGATTACCCATTGCGCCAAAGCCAGTCCCATTAAGAATCATTGGACTCCAAATTGGATTTTGAGTGTTTTGCAATTCACGAATAATCTGCCTTAATGACACCAACGCATTCTTATCTTTTAAGACTGCATCGAAATCAACTTCTAAGGCTTGCAGCGTGTGCAATAGCGCCCAGGTATAACCGCGAGCTTCAAAAAATACGTTATCAATCTGTCGCCACGGAGTCTTCGCGTGAATTTGGTCTGGTGTGCTAGTTGATTGACGCGCATTGCGATCACCCGCCAAATCCGTATTCAAGCGTTCTTGACCGACCGCATAAGATAACCGCTGTGCCAGATTACCCAACCGCTTTTCTGCTACCTGAAGATAAACCGCAAGATTATCCGCACGCGCAAAGAATTGACCATCAAACGCCTGTTGATCGGCTAAACGATGCGCATAACCATAAAGTGCTGTAATGCCTTTACGATATTCTGATTCGCTTGAAGGGATAATCCACGAATCAGAATTATAATTAAATTGCGGTTGCGCAATTTGTAAATCCTTATCTTCTACTGATTGCGATTGCGCACGACTGAAATCATTGCGCAGCGAATTGGCTAAATCGCGCAATTCAGTCAAGGCTCCAAATTCCCAATTCGGAATGTTATCCAGATAAATACCGGGGGGTATTTTATCATTCGTGAGATAACCACCTGGTTTATCAAGCAGTGTTTCACCAATCCGAATTGCCGTTGCAGCAGTGACGCTGCCAATCACAACTTTACTCGAATCACCATTAGCCACTGCCAGCGCCTGTTCACGTACATCAAAACTTGCTGGCGAACGCGACCAAACAATACCGAGAATCAATATCACCACCAGATAGGTGATAATGAAAAGACCAAGTGTCCACCATAGACCTTTTTCTTTCCACAACGGGGATTATACAGGTGAAAACTTGCGTACTTTTTGAGTCAACGCAGGTTTATTGAGTGACAAACGATCCATAGCATTCTCCAAATGGCTAAACACAGAACAAGCGATTTAACTAACTGGGCTGAGTATGCGACGTGATACCGCCGTTGACTTTCAAATGAATCAGCTCGATGTTTTCTAAACCATCGTTATCGACCACTTTAACTGCAATAGTATGTGCGCCGGGTTTGAATTGATAGATTTGTTTACCCTCTTTGTCTAATAAAACTTCAGCGTTAAACCCTTTCACCGCATTAAAATTGAAATCCCACGCAAAAAATTCAATTCCGCTGGCGCTTTCAGCGGCAGCGATCAACTCAATTTCGCGGTGTGCCTTCTTGGTGACACCAAGATCATTAAATTGAACTGATAAGGTTGGTTTTTTTGAAATCGGCACAATCTCCGCAACTGTCACCAGTTCAATGCTGATATTTTCCCGATTTTTTAACCGCGCCACTTCCTGTATTGCGCCTTTGCCAAAACTAAACGCAATGATAACACCAATCATGCATTTTCGCTTTTATTGCGCTCATATAGCACTTTATCATCACGCATAATTGCAGAATGAAAGTTATCAATTACATTACGACCAATATCATCGCTGCGTTTTACTTGAATTGGTACACCGTCGCGGGTTTTACCGTCAATCCCTAAATCACCGCGCTGGCGTGTGTTCGGTGTTCCGCCGTATTGTTCAATGATCCATGTCTCAAATGCAAACGCATTTTGATAGCGCAAGGTATCGTAATCGTATTGATGAAGCTGAATCACAAAAGATTCCGAGAATAAATCACGCGCATTCATTAACCGAAGTTCTGTCACCTTGACTGCTTGCACCGATTGATCAATACCAATCCAATGGCGTTTTAGTTCTGCCGCAGCTGTAACAGTAGTGCCGCCGCCCATAAACGGGTCTAACACCATATCACCTTCATTGGATGCCATTTCAATAATGCGCCGCAGCAGCGCCAATGGCTTTTGTGTTGGATAGCCAATGCGCTCTTTAGCGTGAGCTTGGACGTTATTGATGTCTGTCCACATATCGCCTAATAAAGTGCCTTTTTGTTCGCTTAAATAGCGTTTTAGTCTTGGTTTTTATTAAAGTTGTAATTGCCTGCTTATCTTTTGGTAATAGATTTTTCCTTCATCGTGCAGTTTTTGCATCGTCGCTTTTTCATAGCGCCAACCCTTTACTGGATACGAAAATCCCATCCATTCATACATCATATTAGGTCGTGGATTAGGACTTCCCATATCACTAGTCGATATAATCCTCGACCGTCCTGATCATCATAACGATAAAATTCACCTGTATTTTCTGAGTAACCAGAATAAATTGGATGATAAGTGAACTTTTCGCTTTTTGAGTAATACCAATTGTATCTTTTAATACAGCTAGCTTATTTTTAGCGTCATTATGTGCATTATGTCGTTGCCAAATGATCTCACCTCGAAAATTGTCAATGCCAAAAATCTTATTTAGAATATCAACGCGAATTTCGGAATTTGCGTGCCAATCACAATGCAAAAACAGTGAACCCGTTGGTTTTAAGATGCGGTGCATTTCAATCACACGTTCTTTTAACCAAGAAATATAATGGTCAATGCCACCGCTCCAACGATCTTGAAAACTGCGGAGTTCGCCAGCATCACCCCAAATCACTTCGTAATTCCGATTAGAAAAAAACGGCGGATCAAGATAGATTAAATCCACTGTTTCCGCTGCGATACCGCATAATACTTCAAGGTTATCGCCTAAAATGAGTTGATTCATAGCATATTTCCAATAAATACCAAGCGCCCATTGAATAAAATTAACGAACGCTTGGCATTTTATTTACGCAAAATCGTGATTCACCACATCAATTGAACGCTGGCAGATTTCACGTCCGTAATCTGTCCACAAACCCTGTCCCCAATAGCGATAACAACTGGTTTGCGATGCCATTAAATGAAACAGTGCATTGCGATAGCTGGGATGATTGGTAGCAATTCCACGTTGCAATACTTTTTCATGGAATAGCGAACTGGCTGCTTCCATTGGACCGAGCAAATTGTCATAACCGCGCACCCAAGACAGATCATTCGTCCAACTGCCGCCTTCCATGTGAAAACGCCCATCTTCCTGCTTCAATTCTGCAATCACCTGCGCCAATTTTTCAGGACCATCTCCGGGCTGCATTCGCGCCAAATACGATCATGGAAAATCGGTTGAATGGCTGTGAAATCACTCTCTTTAATACCCATTGCAAACAGATGTTCAAGGTATTCACTGGCATTCATCATCGGGCTGTCTGAATGACTGGATAATGCCGCAACCTCCATAAACTTGCCGGGAAATTCATTCATCATCACGCCGCCATTCTCGCCATCAGCAATTTGCGTGACCAATGGCGGAATGGATTTGCCAGCCAATTCAACGCGATTCAATCCCTGTGCTTCATACCACGGCTGCATTTGCGCAACCAATTTGGTATCAGAACCCTGCGTTTTAATAATAGCAATGATGCTTGCAGTCTCACCTTTGGAATTGGTGCAGACTAAACGCTGTGGAATATGCGGGCGCTCTGGATGACGACCATTGCTGACCTGTTGCACCGAATGTTCTTGAATGAGCACCCATTGAAAACCGCAATCAACCAGCGTTTTAACGAATTCATAAGCGACATCAGGATGATTCGGCAGTGCCATTTCCGAAGGTGAAAAACCACGCACTCGTTCTAATGCTTCCCAGCCGAAAATCGCAGCGAAATGATGTTGAAAAGCGCGAACATGCAAACGGAAATCCTGTACTGGAGTTGATGGCGCAACGGCATGACCCCAAGGCATTCCTAACCATTCTGCTGCCCAATTGTATTCAGGATTACAGGTAATGTTTTTTAACGCATCAATGACGTGGTGTTCACCCATTTTGCGCAGACCATGCAATAGCGTTCCAGAATACTCCAACATACAGCGCGGTGATTTGCCTTCGCCAATCAATTGCGGAATGAATTCGCCCATGCGCTTATAACACCACACAAAAGCTGGCGCATTGTAATTGTCGCCAATGTGTTGGTTGTGCATCATATATTGCAGATTGCTAATCAGTTCAGCAGTACGCAAATCATTGCCGCCAGCAGGAATAAGCGGTTGATGTTGATGCAGCGCGATGGCAGTGGCGGAGCGAATTGCGCCGAAATTAATACCGCCACGATCTGTAAATAAGGTGCGCTCACGACCACGAGCGACGACTTGTGCCAGCTCGGTTTCATTGCCAGAGATATTCGGGACATCGTTAACGTATTCAGGTAGTTGGTTCACGCAAATTTCCTTAACAGTTTATTCAAAAAAGACGTTTATCAATTCTTGATGATCTATGCTACTGCAAAGCAGAAGATGGCTATTCTTCTGATGTATTCACCTCCTCAGTGTCCGCCGCATCGCTATTGATTTGTTCCGCTGGTTCATTCGCTAAATCGGTATTGATTCCGATTTCATTTAATGCAGCGCGACTGATTGCTAAATCTGCTTCAGCGCGGGGAACCCATGCTTCGCCCCAATAGAAATGACAACTGGTTTCGGCGCGTAATAACGCATTGAGTGCAGTTGCAATCGCATTAGCATGTGCTCCTTCAGTCATCCCATGCTCACCAGCAAACCAACGCGCATCGTGCACCAATTGACTCATGCGTCCACATTCTGCCAATACCTTGCGTTGATATTCTGATCCAGTCCATTGCGTGAAATCACGTCCATGATGCCAGCCCGTATTCCATGCACCAGTGCGCACTTTGACTTCGCTGTGAACGCCATAGGTATCTAAATACTCATGAATGAATGTGGGCACGATGTTTGAAATGCCAGCATGGACTTGTTCTAATAATGGGCGATAAAAAACGCTCCAAAAATTCGCACCTTCAGTGACATTGCGGAACCAGCCACCGTTTTCGCCATCGGTGCAAGTGGTGACTAATGGCGGGAAATCACACCATTTCGTGCGTTCAGCAACTTCGGATTGAAACCAACCTAAATCCATGCCGGATTCTTGCGCATCAGACAATTCACGGTCGCGCACAATAACAGTGATTTCTGCATCGCCATAACGGGCAATATGCGGGCGATAACGCATTTCTTCCCAACTCATTGGCGTGACGGGTTCAATGTGTTCGCTATCGACTAAAACGTAGCGATAACCAGAGGCTTGCAACAGCGGAATAAGTTCCATTGAAAAACCCATTTCTGGTGGCCAAAAACCCTGAAATCGTGGTCGCCATAATAAATGATGCGCAATTCCCAGCCAGCGTTGTAAATGCTCGCGGCGATCTGCTTCAGGAATTAACGGTAATACGGGATGATAATAACCCGTGCCCAAAATATCAAAGAGCGATTGATTTTGGAAATGCCACAATAGCGCACCGCAATCAACAATACCATAAACCTGTTGTTGAAATGCGGGATCAGATAACGTTTCTAATAACGTTCCCGACAAGGATAAATGCACTCGCGCATGTTGTTCATGTCCCCATAAACTGCGCGGAATGCGATCTAAAGCAAACAGAATTTCCTGTGCTTCCCATGTTTGATGTGCGAGTAAATCCTGAAGATTGTTCGGCGGTTGATGGAGATTAAGAACGAGAGCGTGATGGACTGTCATTGGCAAAATAACCTAATGTGAATGTTCAAAACAGAATACCAAATAATGGTATGAAAAACATGACTGTTATGTGACCGTGATTCCGGAATAATTGCGCCATTGCGCTGGGCCAGTTTCATGGATTGATACGCCGTGACTGTCCACTGCCACCATGACCGGCATGTCTTCAACAGTGAATTCGCGGATTGCTTCCATTCCTAAATCAGCAAAGGCAATGAGGCGCGAGGCTTTAATCGCTTTGGCGACTAAATAGGCAGCGCCACCCACTGCGATTAAATAGACTGCGCCATGCTGTTTAATTGCGTTAATGGCAATTGCGCCGCGTTCGGCTTTGCCAATCATGCCAATTAAACCGGTATCGCGCAGCATTTGTTCGGTGAATTGATCCATGCGCGTTGCGGTGGTTGGTCCTGCTGGACCGACAATTTCATCACGGACTGGATCAACTGGGCCGACGTAATAAATAAAGCGATTGTTTAGATCAACGCCAGCGGGCAATGGTTCACTGCGATTGAGCAATTCAATAATGCGCTGATGTGCTGCATCGCGTCCGGTTAATAATTTGCCGGATAACAATAGCCGTTCGCCAGGTTGCCAAGTGGCGAGATCGGCGCGAGTGAGTTGGTCGAGATTGACGCGCCGTGCTCCGGCGGCGGCGTTCCAGTCGATGCGCGGCCAATCATCCAATTTGGGCGGCGTGAACGTAACGGGACCGCTGCCGTCGAGCGTGAATTCAAGGTGACGAGTCGCGGCGCAGTTGGGAATCAGGGCGATTGGCAACGACGCGGCATGAGTCGGATGAGTCAGAATCTTGACATCCAGCACGGTGGTCAGGCCGCCCAAGCCCTGCGCTCCGATGCCGAGTGCGTTGATTTTATCGAACAATTCCAAGCGCAGTTCCTCAGTTGGATTGGCTGCGCCTCGCGCTCGCAATTCGTGCATGTCAATCGGCGCGAGCAGCGATTCTTTCGCCAGCAACATCGCTTTTTCTGCCGAGCCGCCGATGCCAATGCCGAGCATTCCCGGTGGGCACCAGCCTGCGCCGAGTGTCGGTACAGTTTGCAAAACCCAGTCAGTCAGGCTGGCGCTGGGGTTGAGAATGGCAAATTTCGCTTTGTTTTCAGAGCCACCGCCTTTGGCTGCCAACCGCACTTCCACTTGAGCGCCGGGCACTAATTCAACGTGCACGATGGCTGGCGTGTTGTCGCCGGTGTTTTTACGTGCACCGAATGGCGGCGCGACCATTGAAGCGCGGAGCGGATTATCGGGATGTTGATAGGCGCTGCGCACTCCGGCATCGACTAATTCCTGCACACTCAACGCGGTGTCCCAGCGGACATTCATGCCGATTTTGAGAAAAACTACAACCAAACCAGTGTCTTGGCAAATTGGGCGCTGACCTTCGGCGCAGAGTCTGGAATTAACGAGAATTTGCGCCATTGCATCGCGGGCAGCGGGTGATTGTTCGGCGTAATAGGCAGCGGTGAGGGCTTGAAGATAATCACGCGGGTGATAATAAGAAATGAATTGAAGTGCATCGGCAATGCTGGTGATAAAGTCGGTTTCACGAATAAGCGTCATGGCAATCTCCAATTAAAAAGTACGAATGAAATGCTGCCACCAGTGCAGCAATTGCGTCCACAGTTGTTCGCTGCTGGTGCGGAATTGATCGAGCAATGCTGCGGGGTCAATAACAATGTGCAATGGCAGCGTTGTTAACCAAGTGAGCGGCGGTGTAAACCACGCCAGCGTGACGATAATTATCAGCATCAATAGATTGCTCCAGCGGTCGGTATAACTAAATGGTTTTAAGGCAGTGCCAAAGGAGCGTTTGATGCGGCGATTGAGTAAATCGACGCTGTAGATTTCGTCCAGTGTGAGATGCGTGAGATAGCCAATGCCGGTCACGAATCCGGCAATCCACGCTGCCTGCGCGGATTCGTGCCATAACCAAAATGCCACATCGGTGATGCTGAGAGTGACGGCGGCGACGGCGAGCAGCGAGTGCCAGATGCCGCGATGTACGGTGAGGTGGGCGAAAATTTCAAAGAAGCCGTGACGGACGAGGACGTAAACGCCAGCCCAAATGAGCGTGAGTTGCAGTGGTGATAATTGTCCGAACCACGGCAAGGTGGTGACGAAGGCAAGGCCTGCGCCGATCAGACTAAATAGGATGTTGGTGGGTTTGGAGGTTTTCGAGTCGATGTCAGGCAGAAGGCTGCCGATGACGCCGAGCACGAAAAACGAGAAGGTTTGGCTGCCGTTAATCAACGCGGCGGTGTGCAGCGCCAGCGTGGTGGTGGCACTGACGACGATGCCGAGGTTGAGATGGGTTTGGAAATTAGCCATAAGGATGTGGACAGTGCGGGTTTCTAGGTTGTGCGGCAAATTGTGAAGATAATAGTCGGATTGTTTTTCAGTCGAGATTCCGCGCTATGTCCCAGCCCCTCATTATCGCCCTTGCCCAGCAATCCGATCAGGGCAGCGCTGCCGCGAATCTGGATGATTGTGAAACGGCGATTCGCACGGCGGCTAATCGCGGTTGCAGCTTGGTGTTGTTGCAAGAATTACACAACAGTTCCTATTTTTGCCAAGTGGAAGACCCTGCGCTGTTCGATTTGGCCGAGCCGATTCCCGGACCGACGACCGAGCGATTAAGTCGGCTGGCGCGTGAATTACAGATGGTGATTGTCGGTTCGGTGTTTGAGCGCCGCGCTCCGGGGTTGTATCACAACACGGCGGTGGTGTTGGATGTAGACGGTTCGCTGGCGGGGATTTATCGCAAGATGCACGTTCCTGACGCGCCGAGCTATTACGAAAAATACTATTTCACGCCGGGCGATTTGGGATTTAACCCGATTGATACGGCAATTGGGCGACTGGGCGTGTTGGTGAGTTGGGATCAATGGTTTCCAGAGGCAGCGCGGGCGATGGCGTTGGCTGGCGCACAAATTCTGCTCTATCCGACGGCGATTGGCTGGAATCCGAACGATTCGGCTGCCGAACAAACGCGCCAGTTGGATGCGTGGGTGACGGTGCAACGCGGTCATGCGGTCGCCAACGGTCTGACGCTGGCAGCCTGCAATCGGGTCGGTTTTGAACCGGAGCCGCGTGGTTCTGGCGCTGGCACACGGTTTTGGGGCAGTTCTTTTGTGTGCGGACCGCAGGGTGAAATGCTGGCGCAGGCGGATTCGCAAACGCCTAAATTATTGATTGCTGAGGTTAATTTGGTGCGGACGGAGCAGGTACGGCGGTCGTGGTCGTTTTTGCGCGATCGGCGAATTGATGCTTATGGCGATCTTGGGCGGCGCTATCGGGATTGAAAGCTAAAAATAAACCGCTTTTTCTATCACACAATTCAAATAAAGGTAGTGCCCAGAATCAATAAGAATAAATAACTTTTAACCTTTATTTATAAAGCACCAGGAGGATTTAATCCTATTGATCGTGGCACTACCTGTCAGGAACCGTATGATTATATTCCGCAACGCAGCTACCCACTATTTTTAGCATGAGAGGCTTTGCAAGGCGTCATCACGGACATTCACCACCGCGCCCTACATCCACACATAGCTGGGCACACAGAGGAGAATTGATGCTATGAACTTGAATTTACACAAAAATGCCCGCACAACTCCCGCGATCCGGCGTGAACTGCAACATTCCACTAAATCTGAGCGTGAACTCGCCCGCGAATATCATCTGAATCGGGCGACGGTACGCAAATGGCGTCACCGCGAGACCACTGACGATGCGTCTCATTGTCCGCATCATCTACATACCACTTTGAAACCATTGGAAGAATTGATCGCCGTGGAGTTGCGCACGACGTTGTTGCTACCCATCGATGACTTGCTGGTCGTGCTGCGCACCTGTTTTAACCCTGAGGTATCGCGCTCAGGGCTACAGCGTTGCTTACGTCGCCACCATGTCTCCAACCTTAAAGAATTGATTCCAAAAGAAGAAGGTGCGAAAAAACCACCTAAACAGTTCAAAGATTACGCGCCCGGTTTTATCCACATGGATATTAAATACCTCCCTAAGATGCCGGATGAACAAGCCCATCGCTATCTTTTTGTCGCCATTGATCGGGCAACGCGTTGGGTCTATGCCAAGGTTTTTGCTCAGAAAACTGCCGCCAACGCCAGCGCGTTTCTCCAGCAAGTGATCGCTGCTGCCGCGTTTAAGATGGAAAAGGTGTTGACCGACAACGGTAAGGAGTTTACTGATCGTTTCTGCGCTACCGGCGAACGCGAACCGACTGGTCGCCATCGCTTTGATTTAGTTTGTAAAGAACACCAGATTGAGCATCGCCTAATTCCGCCCTCGCATCCGCAAACGAACGGAATGGTCGAGCGATTTAACGGACGGATTGCCGAGGTAGTGGCGACGACGCGCTTTGATTCTGGAAAGAAGTTAGAGGAAACGCTGCACCATTATGTGCGGATGTATAACCATCAGATACCCCAAAAAGCCCTTGGACATGTGTCACCGGTGCAAGCGTTGAAAAACTGGCAACAGAAGGAACCTGAACGCTTCAAAAAACAGGTCTACAATCTCTCGGGTCTTGACATCGATTTCAATCCGGCTGAATGAATATCAACTCACCATGTTGCGGTTTATTGCCGAGCAGAATGATGTGAGCCAGCAGAAGGTATTAAATCGCATCGTCATACCGGAATTGGTGAAACAAGCGGAGGAATTGTTTGAGCGGTGACTTTGCAGATCATGGGATTGTGGACTACAGTCTAGTCAGGCTGACCACTTTGGAATAACACCATGAACGAGCCATCTCACCCTGAAGCAAGGAATCACTGGCAGCTTCAAGACGCCAAAGCACGATTCAGTGAACTGGTACGGCGAGCGCGTGACTGTCCTCAGCATGTCACCGTCAACGGTTTGGAACGTGCTGTCGTGCTATCTGCCGAGGAATACATGCGCCTGCGGGGACAACCGACTGGGCATGACTTGGTAGAGCTGATGGCGGGAACGGCGCTTACCGACCTCGTGCTGGAACATCCCAAAGTGCAGGGAGCGGTGAGAGCGGTCACGCTATGAGCGGATGGCTACTGGACACCAATGTCTTATCTGAGTTGCGGCGACCACAGCCAGCGCCTGCGGTTGTCGCATTTGTTAGCGCCCAGCCTTTAAGCCAGCTCTACGTCAGTGAAGTGACCTTTGCCGAGATTCGGTTTGGGATTGAATTGATCGCTGCACCAGAACGCCGTGCTGAACTGCGACATTGGTTAGAGCAACAACTGCGTCCCATGTTTACCACGCGGACACTTCCCATCTCTGAAGATGTCTTATTGCAATGGCGACTCATCATTGACAGCGGTCGCCGGGTTGGACACACCTTCAGTCATCCAGACGTTCTCATTGCCGCGACCGCAGCCCAGCATGGATTAACCGTTGTGACCAGAGACACCAGTGATTTTATTGCTGCCGGAGTTGCAACATTAAATCCTTGGGTTGATAAAAGATGAATCGCCAACGCACCCTTGAATTACTCACCCAGAGCAAGCCGGAATTGCACACGCGCTTTGGTGTAATTAGCCTTGCGTTATTCGGTTCCACTGCCCGCGATACCGCAAGCGCCGATAGCGATGTTGACATCCTCGTGCGTTTTGATGGAGCTGCGACTTCCGCCCGTTACTTTGGAGTGCAGTTTTATCTGGAGGATTTCCTGAAGTGTCCGGTGGATTTGATTACAGAAAGCGCCTTGCGACCGGAATTGCGCCCTTTTATTGAACAGGAACGAATCACTGTTTAATCAACGGGAATGGCGTTTTTATCTTGACAAAGATATTCCCGCGTGATTGAAACCATGAATTGTTTATATCAGCGGTAATGAGATTACCAAACATCCCGCTCAACTTGTTCCTGAGTGCCGCGCCCTTCAATCAAAAAGTCAGGAGAGAATTGGGCAAATTTATTCAAGACACCAGACAATGACCGACGTGCGGGGCGTATTCTGAGTTCATCGCCTTCACGTTCAATCTCCAGTTCAATATCGGTGTGTTCATACGCTAGTGCTGCCGGAATCCGCACCGCTTGCGAATTGCCATTCTTAAAAACCCGTGTCGTGTGCATGGTGATACCCGTAAGGATGTATGACGGATGTACATTAAACGCCTTAGCACATTTCCCATCAACGGTTTGGAACGTGCTATCAGCAGAGGAATACATGCGCCTGCGTGGACAACCGACTGGGCGTGACTGATCTGCTGATACGTTTATACTTGCCAGACCAGAATGACCGCCTTACAGTAAGGACATCATTCTCAACGCTGGACAACTGCCATGCTGACCATCGGTAAAATCACCGCCAAAGGACAAACCACCATCCCACAGGAAATTCGAGCACTGCTCAACGTCAAGCCCGGTGATCGGATTGTGTGGGAAGCCAATAATGGTTCTGTACAGGTACGCCGCGCTGAACCGCTGGATATGGATTATCTTCACGCTTTGGAAGGTACTTTAAGCGAGTGGGCAAGTGCAGCAGATGAGGTTGCGTATCGTGATCTTTAACGCTTTTGACGTGGTGCGGGTGCCTTTTCCATTCACAGATCGCAGCGCCACCAAGAATCGTCCGGCGCTTATTCTGTCCGATCAATCTCGGTTTAACACGCTGGTTGGTCATTCGGTAATGGCAATGATTACTTCTGCTGAAAATGCCGCTTGGCCTCTCGATTGCATCATCGATGATCTGAGCGCGGCTGGTTTACCCGCACCATCTAAAGTGCGCTTCAAACTCTTTACACTTGACCATCGTTTAATTCGTAGCGTTCTCGGTCAGCTTTCACCACAAGATGAAGCACGAGTTCGCCAAGGATTAACTGCATTATTCCCATTTTGCTAATTCACTGCACCAAATACACATCATCAACATCAAAGAATTGCTTACCAGTCGCATCTTCGAATTCGTGCAGTGATTTCTCCGCTTCCTCTTTCGATATACCCAAGCGTTTTGCGATTGATTCCAAACGATAAACAGGCTCTCCATTAGCGGTGTATCCGTCTGGTTTCTCCGGCATCAATCCCATTTCCATCGCCACGTCATGCGCCACATCCATAAAGGATTGCGGAGCGTTTTCCATCATGCGTGCAAATGCGCGTGCTGCTGCTGGTGGTTCACCCAAACCCTGCGCGACCAATTCAGAGTATTCATTGCTGGCGTTTAAGAATGCTGCGGATAATTTATCTTGATTCATGGTTGACCTCGGCAACTGTGGAATTGATTTTAATCTGTCGCCAGCATTCGGATCGTAGCGATTGGTAAATACAGTTGATGTCCGTCCGCTTGCAACGGCATAAACCCGAAGCGTTGATAAAATCCCACTGCATCCGGTTTGCTGTCCACGATGACACATTGCACCCCGATACTGTCCGCAGCGCGTAAGGCTTGCTTCAACGCATGGATCAGCAGTCGTGAACCGATGCGCTGACCAGTGGCACGAGCAGTCCGGTCACTGGCAAGGCGACCAATCAACACGGCTGGGAGCGGATAACGCGGCAGACGGCGGGCATGATCAGGGGACAATTCGGTATGACGCACTGACGCTGCCGACAAAGTGCAATAACCCACGACGCGGTTCAGGTCATCAACTGCAACATAAACTCGCACCAGTTGCTGCCGTTGCCCTTGCATGGCGTAGCGGTGCAGATACTCATCCAGTTGCGCGTTCCCACTCTCAAATCCGCGCCGTTCATGCCGCGCCGGATCAAGCAGTTCAATCTTCATTGCGCCACGCTTGACGCAGGGCAGCAGTAGGCGGCGGTGGGTCGTCCAATGACCGCATAAAGTCGCGCCATTCCTCAGTTGTGAGCACAAAATGCTGGTGGGTTTGCAGAATGTCACGCGCCCGATCCAGTGCCGCATTCAGCACCAGTGCGCTCAGGGTGTTGCCAGTTATTGCTGCCGCTTGCTGGAGTAATTGTTTGGCAGTCGTGGGGAGACGAAGATCAAGACGGTCGCTTTCAACCATGTGCTGCATCCATACGGTGTATTTCCGTACAGTATAGCAGCACTGAAGTGATTGCCCCGACATCGCTGCCGGGGTGAGTGGGTGGTAGTGGTAATGTCGATAGGATAAAATTAAAATATCATTACGCACTTGAATCGGAGTTATTTTATGCACTGCCCTAAATGCCACTCTCAATCTTTCGTCAAAAACGGTTTTAATGCTACCAATAAGCAAATGTACCGATGTAAAGACTGCGGACGACAATTTGTATTAAGCCCTGATAAAAGCATGATCTCTGATGAAAAGAAATCTTTGATTGACCGCTTGCTTTTAGAGCGGGTTTCTTTAGCTGCTATTACTCGAATTGTTGGCGTCTCAAAATTTTGGCTGCAACGCTATGTCAACAAAAAACACGAATCAATTCCACGTCACGTTGAAGTGAGTAAAAAGCGCCGGGGATGAATCACGATTGAGTGTGATGAAATGTAGTTATTTGTACATACAAAAATAAACAATGGCTTTGGTTGTCGATTGACACTTGCACACGTGACATTATTGGCGCGTATATTGTGGATAGCAGTGAGAAATCTGCACGTGGATTATGGGAATCTTTGCTTCTTATTTATCGCTAATGCGCAGTAAGTTATACCGATTTTTTGGCAGCTTATGGAATGATATTCCTATCAAAACGCTATCGTGCTGTTGGCAAAGAAAGTGGACGAACAAATCATATTGAAGCGATTGAACTGTGCGTTTCAGCAGCGCATCTCTCGATTTAGTGAGAAAAACTTTATCATTCCAAGCTCAAGTATCAACAAATGCTTGGGCTTGCGCCTGATCCTCTTTGCCGATGTTGTTATAAATCTGAAAATAATTGCGCTTAGAATTAACACAGATCAATCGTGTCATCTTTGAGCCTATTCCACAAAATCTAAATTGTCGCCATAATACAGTTCATTCATCACTCTCCATCTAATTCAATTCCCCCCTTTGAAAAAAGGGGGGCGAGGGGGATTTAAGGCCGCCCGTCGGTCACTGCTTCCTTGGGTGGACGCAACAAATCAGCGCGACTCACGCCGAGCGCAACCACTGACGCGCTGGCGACGTAAATCGTCGAATAGGTTCCGAACACCACGCCAATAATTAACGCCAATGAAAAACCATGCAGCGTTGGTCCGCCAAAGAAATACAGCGTCACCACCACTAAAAATACCGTTCCAGCGGTAATAATGGTTCGCGTCATGGTTTCATTCACCGATTGATCCATGATTTCAATGACCGTGCCGCGCCGCACTTTGCGGAAATTCTCTCGAATTCGATCAAAAACAACGACGGTATCATTCAGTGAATAACCGATGACGGTAAGCACTGCGGCCAATACGGTGAGATCAAAATCAATTTGAAATAGCGAGAATGCGCCGACCACAATCGTTGCATCGTGCATGGTCGCAATCACTGCGCCAACAGAAAAACGCCATTCAAACCGCAATGCGACATAAATCAGAATGCCAATGAGTGAAAATAGCACCGACAATCCGCTTTGATCCGCCAATTCTTTACCGACTTGCGGACCGACGAATTCAACTCGGCGCAACTCAACTTGATCCGGTGCGGCAGCATTTAAGGCATTAAATACTCGCTTGCTAAGTTCATGGTCGTTGGTATCACCCACGGGCGGAATGCGTAATAACACATCACGCGGTGTTCCGAATTGCTGCGCCATGACGTTTTCAAAACCGGCAGTGCTTAAAGCCTTGCGCACCTCGGCAAGATCAACTGCCGTTTTATAATTGACTTCCACGACTGTACCGCCGGTGAAATCCAAACCGAGATTTAATCCTTGAATCGCCAGTGACAGCAGGCTCGTGACAATGAGCACTGCAGAAAAGATCATCGCTTTCCGGCGCTGCGATAAAAAGTTGAATTGAGGAAGTTTAATTGCTCGCATAATGGGTTCTCTTAAACAGGCAGGGTTTTCAAACGTTTGCCGCCATACGCCAAATTGATTAAGGCGCGGCTACAATTAATTGCGGTGAACATGGAGCTGGCTAAACCAATAATGAGCGTGACCGCAAAACCTTTCACTGGACCCGTGCCAAAACTGAATAGGACAATTGCCGCAATTAACGTGGTGACGTGACCGTCAACAATCGTTGAAAAGGCTTTTTCAAAGCCGGCAGCAATACTGGCTTGCGGTGAATTACCGTTTTTGATTTCTTCGCGCATTCGCTCGAAAATCAACACGTTAGCATCAACTGACATGCCCAGCGTGAGCACCATTCCCGCAATGCCGGGCATGGTCAGCGTTGCGCCGAGCAGCCCCAGCACTGCTGCGATCATCACCAAATTGACGACCAGCGCGACGTTGGCGATCAAGCCGAATACGCGGTAATAAAAGCCCATAAACAGCACCACCGCGCCCATGCCAATCAGCACCGACAGGATGCCTTGGTCGATGTTGTCCTGTCCCAAACTGGGGCCGATGGTGCGCTCTTCGACGATCTGAATCGGGGCAGCCAATGCGCCCGAACGCAGCAGCAGCGCGGTATCGTGGGCTTCGGCGCTGCTCTCCAACCCAGTCGTTTGGAAGCGCGAGCCGAACGGTTCGCGGATGGTGGCGACGCTAATCACTTCCTCCACTTTGCGCGTGGTTTTGACCGGTTTACCGTCCACCATCGCCGTGGTGGTGCGATTTTCGATAAACACCACCGCCATCGGTTTGCCGACATTTTCGGTCGTCATATCGCGCATTCGCCGCGCACCCTGACCGTCGAGATTGACAAACACCGTTGGCGTACCGCTTTGATTATCAAAGCCGGATGACGCATCGGTGATTTGATCGCCGGTGACGATGACGCGGCGTTTGAGCAAAATCGGTTTGCCGTCGCGTTCGTAATAGAGCTTGCTGGCGACCGGAACCTTGCCCGCCACTGCATCCGCCACGCTGCCTTCGGTATCGACGAGGCGATATTCCAAAGTTGCCGTCGCGCCGAGAATTTCCTTCAACCGACCGGGGTCTTGTGCACCGGGCAACTGCACCACAATGCGCCGCTCGCCTTGACGGGCAATGCTCGGCTCGGCGATGCCCAACGCATTCACGCGATTGCGCAGCGTCGTAATGTTTTGTTCTAACGCGAAATCTTTAATCTGGCGCTGCGCGGTCGGCAACAAACTGAGCTGGGCAATAAAGCGGTCGCCGTCCTCACTGGTTTCGATCTGCATATCCTGCGTGTCGCGCTGCAACGCTTTCACGGCAGCGGCGCGAGATTCCGCATCGTCAAATTTGGCGATGATGTGATTGCTGTCGCGGGTCAGCGTCAGATAACGGATTTTCTTATCGCGCAATTGCGTCCGCATGTCGCCGAGATTGCGCTCCAGCGCCTGCTCCAACGCTGCATCCAAATCGACATCAATCACGACATGAATGCCGCCGCGCAGATCGAGACCGAGATTCATCGGCTTCAAACCCAGCGCTGGCATCCAGCCGGGCAAATCCGCTGACAACGTCAGCGCAGTGTGATAACGCGTTGATAACGTTTGCTCAATTGCCTCCTGTCCGCGCAATTGATCGCTGGCAGCAGCGAAACGAATCAGCACTTTGCCACCGTCGCGCAATTTGATTTCCTTGACGGGAATGCTGGCGTTATCCAACGCGGCGCGGATTTCGCCGACGCTGGCTTCGGTCACGGTCACACCGCGAGCGGCGGTAATTTCAATCGAGGGGTCTTGAGAATAAAGATTCGGCCACGCCAGCAGCAGACTGACCAAAATCACGCTTAAAATCAGCAGGTTCTTCCACAACGGGTATCGGTTCATCGGCAGTTCCAAGTTGCAAAAACGCGGGATCGCATAAGGCAAATAAACAAACAGCGCCGACATTGACAGATGGCGGCGCTGTTGAAACCACACGCGAGGAGGTTAAAGGTCTTTCAGTGTGCCTTTGGGCATCACGGATTCCACCGCAGAGCGCCGCACCTTGACCTGAATGCCTTCGGCAATTTCCACCAGTACAAAGTTGTCGCCAATTTCCGCGATGCGCCCAGCCATGCCGCCGACGGTGACGATTTCATCGTTTTTCGCCAGCGAATCCACCATCTTCTGATGTTCTTTTTGGCGTTTGGTCTGCGGACGAATCAGCAGGAAATAAAACACTACGGCAAACAGTACCAGCGGCAGCAGCGCCATGATGGAGCCGCCAGCGGAGGCAGCAGCGTCGCCGGTTTGGGCGATGGCATCGGAAATAAAAAAGCTCATGTTAAGTTCCTGATTAAAAGTGAAATCAACGGGATAGATTCGGTGGCAATTTATCGGGTCAGTCATGGGTAACGAACAACCCGCCAGCGAATGATTTGGAACCAGGTAAAACGCCGTTCGAGGCGGTTTTTACGCGGTTTTGGTCTTGTTTGTAAATGCCAAGCAGTACGTCAATCGTGCGTGAGATGTTGTCATCAATCGCTGCTTTTAAGTTTTTGCACGCTTAACGCGTGAAGTGTAAAAATACGACATGAATCCAGAAACCACCCTGAAAACGCTCAAAGTCCGCATCAAGGACAAACACGCTCCATTACTGCGCCAATGGGCGTTTGAGTGCAATCAAATCTGGAATGAAGCGAATGCCATCACGGCTGAATACTCATACATGCCTATTCCCGAAGTAGGTTGGATGCGGTTTAATTTTTCGGCGTTTGATTTAGCCAAAAGTCAGGCTATTTTCGCAAAATCACGCGGTTTCACGATTCATTCGCAAACAGTGCAGGAAGTGACCGAAGCACACGCTAAAGCGCGTAAGCAATTCAAAAAAGACAAGCTGCGCTGGCGAGTGTCTGGTGGTAGTCGCCGTGCATTGGGCTGGGTTCCGTTTAAGTCTGGCGCTGCAGTGTGGAAAAACGGTCAAGTTCGTTACAACAAGCACTTCTTCAAGGTCTGGGACAGCTACAGTTTATCGCAATTTGCGTTTCGATCTGGTTCATTTACCGAGGATTCGCGCGGGCGCTGGTATTTTAATGTCGTGGTGCAAGTACCCGTTATTGAAATGTCAGGTCGTGGTGAAATCGGTATTGATCTTGGTCTTAAAAAAGTAGCGACCTGCAGTAATGGCTTAAAGCTCGAATCAAAACAGTTTTATCGCAATGCTGAACAGCAACTTGGTATTGCCCAACGTGCTAATAAAAAGAAGCGCGTTAAAGCGATTCATGCCAAACTCAAAAACCGTCGAGCTAACCATTTACACTAATTCACCACTAAAATTGTGCGTGAGAATTCATTGATCGTTGTCGGCAACGTCAGTAGTTCCAAATTGGTAAAAACCAAGATGGCAAAGTCCGTTTTGGATGCCGGTTGGTTCATGCTGAAAACACAACTTGATGCGAAATCCAAAAGGTCAATGTATAGCATTCAATAAGTTAACAATTTTTAACATTGGTTACTAATCATTGATTAGACATGATCGCTACATCATGGTTATTATGTTTGCAACAACGTGTACCTTATGGCGAGAACCAAGCCCGCGTTGTTAATTTAAGCTCTTTAACAAGTTCGAGTATGCGGTTGCTAACACGAGTTGTTAGCGTAAAACTTGAAACGCATCTAAGAGTTGGAGCACGAAGTGTTTA
This sequence comes from Chromatium okenii, assembly GCF_002958735.1. GTDB lineage: Bacteria > Pseudomonadota > Gammaproteobacteria > Chromatiales > Chromatiaceae > Chromatium > Chromatium okenii_A. The sequence goes on from NZ_PPGH01000037.1 coordinate 590,615, forward strand.
TTTCGTGCCTTGGTAGATACACCCGACAACGCCGGTCACGGATTAAGTTGTCGCAGTTAACGAAAGTTAAGAAAAATGTATCGGAAGATACTGCGCTGGTGCTTCTCGCTGACCGAATAGCTCGACCGCGAGAAGCTAAGAATAATCAGCAGGATTGACCAGTGATGCCGGAGCTGGCAGCACTGAGCAGGTAAATGTAGCGGTCGGTGATGGTCGCCGGTTCGGGATGCGTGTGCGGGTCTTCGCCGGGATACAGGTGGGCGCGTAACGCAGTGCGGACGATACCGGGATCGAAGCTGTTGACGCGGATGTGACCGCCAGCGCGGGTTTCGTCGGCGAGCACCTGCATCAGTCCTTCAATGCCGAATTTGGCAGCGGCGAACGCGCCCCAATAGGCTTTGCCGCGTCGTCCCACGCGGTCAGCAGTGAACACGATGGATGCCGCAGTGGACGCTCGCAGCAGCGGCAAACAGGCTTGGGTCAATAAAAATGGCGCAGTTAAATTGATGCGCAGCACCCGTTCCCACTCGGTCGCGTCGTAATCGTCAATCCGGCTGAGATAGGGCGCAAACGCTGCGCAGTGCGCCAGCCCGTCCAAATGCCCGAAAGTGTCGCCGATGATGTTCGCGGCAGCGATGAAATCAACTTCGGTCGCCGTTTCCAAATTCAGCGGCAACATTGCTGGTTCCGGTGCGCCAGCAGCAACGATAGCGTCATAAATGGGTTCTAAATCATCCGCTTTGAATGCAGACAGAATCACGGTTGCGCCAGCCTGCGCACACGCCAGCGCCACCGCTTGCCCAATCCCTTCGGTCGCGCCAGTGACGAGAATAATCCGCTCCGCCAGCGGCAGTGAATTTTGCTCCATCATCTTGTTTCTCAGGCGGTTTCGCGGACGCAGGCGACCAGATAATTGACATCAAGCTGGCGCGGACTGAGGCGATAAGTGCGGGTTAACGGGTTGTAAGTCATACCGATCAAATCGAGCGTGCGCAGCGGCGTTTTGCGAATCCAACTGTCCAGTTCGGACGGGCGAATGAACCGCGCATAATCGTGCGTTCCTTTCGGCAATAACCCGAGCAGATATTCCGCGCCGACAATCGCAAACAGAAAAGATTTGGGATTGCGATTCAGCGTCGAAAAAAACACTTTGCCGCCGGGACGCACCAGCCGCGCACAGGCTTCGACCACTGACGCTGGGCTTGGAACGTGTTCCAACATTTCCATGCAGGTCACGACATCGAAACTGCCCGGCTGTTCGGCAGCCAGCGCCTCGGAAGTGATTTGCCGATATTCCACTTCTACGCCACTTTCCAACGTGTGCAATTCCGCCACCCGCAGCGGCATCGCGCCCATGTCGATGCCAATCACTTGCGCCCCGCGTAACGCCATGCTTTCCGACAAAATTCCGCCGCCGCAACCGACATCAAGCACCCGTTTGTCGGCTAATCCGCCTGCGGTGCGGTCGATGTATTCCAAACGCAGCGGATTGATATCGTGCAGCGGTTTGAACTCGCTATTTGGGTCCCACCAGCGGGCGGCAAGCTCTTCAAATTTGCTGATTTCCACTGGATCAACGTTGTGTGCAGTGTGGGTCATGAGTATTTAACCTGTTGGGATTGAAAGAAGTTTTCAGTTTAGGTGTTACACGAAAGTTCCCCCCTTAGCAAAAGGGGGGTTAGGGGGGATTTCTCCTCGGCGTCAAAGGCTTGAATCTTTAAATCCCCCCTGCCCCCTTTTGCTAAGGGGGGAAATCGTGCCAACTTAGCTGGCAATCGCCAGCCGAGCTAAGACATTCGCAAATGCGGTTTGATAGTCCTCATTGCCACGACTGCGCGGCGCGTAATAACGAATCGGACGACCAGCAGCAAAGGCTTCCGCCAGTTTGATGTCAGTGCGAATGCCACCGAGCAACCGCGCCAGCCCAAATTGTCCAACCACCTGCTCCTGCACCCGGCGATGTTGAATGATGCGCGAGTCGAGCTGCACCGGCAGCAATCCCAGTAACCGCAATTCGGCATTGGTCGTCATCGCAATCCGAAAAAATAGCCGCGCCAGCTGGCGCACTCCTTCGCCAGACAGAGGATGCGGCACAAATGGAATCAATGCCCACTGCGCAGCAGTCAACGCATTGCGCAGCAGCCGATCCAATGACGGCGGCGAATCAATCACAATTCGTGCATAACTGCTGGTAATGGTGGAATCCGTCAAAGCGCGGGCGAGGATGTGATCGTCATTCGGTGCGTTGTCGTGCTGAAACTCCGGGTCCGCTGGCACGAGATCGAGCAGTTCCCACGCAGTGCGCACAATCGCCGCCGTCAGTGGCAGCGTCGCGCCAGCAGCAGTAAACAAATGATGCGCAGTGAGCTGGCTGGCGCTGGTTTTCACGCCTAAACCGAGAGCGCAATGCCCTTGCGTATCCAAATCAATCAACAGGGTACGTTGACCAGTGGCGGCGAACTCAGCAGCAACATTGACAGCGGTCGTAGTTTTGCCGCTGCCGCCTTTGCGGTTGGTAACGACGATGATGGTGGGAGACGATGACATCACAGTGCTCAAGGCGCGAGCGCATCAGCAATGGCGCGGCGCAACGCCTCACGCGTGAAGGGTTTGGGCAAGGTCGCCCGCACACCTATCAGTGTTGCCGATTCCAGATTGAACTCAGAACTGATGGTGCGGCGTCCGCCGGAAATGGCGATGATTGGAATGCGGTTGCCGCGTTTAGCGAGTTCAGCAATCAGTTCGATGCCGTCTTTTTCTGGCATCAAAATGTCAGTAATGATGAGATCGGGTGGTTGTTGGGCGACAGCGCGGAGTGCCTCGTTGCCATTGCTCGCAGTGTGTGCCTGATGTCCTTCGCGGCGCACCATTTCAGCCAGCATGACGCGAAAAAGCTCCTCATCATCGACGATCAAGATGTTCAACATAAACGCAATTTCTCCACAAAGCCTGCAACTGCCAGCCGCTATTAGTCGTTCATTTCACTATGGTAAGTCGATGATAAAGCGATTGCACAAGCAGAATGCTGTTGATCACGAATGAATGGCGATTTGCATCAATCATGGCTTGAGAACTGTGGATATGTGCTTATTTTCATTCCGCAGGACTGGACACGGTTTTCCGTTGGCAACAAGAAACACCACGTTCACTGAAAACTGACAACTTCTTCTTTCACCCATTGGAGCATTCACAGCATGACCCACGAATTACCAGCATTACCCTACGCGAAAGATGCACTTGCCCCCGTGATTTCAGCGGAAACGATTGAGTATCACTACGGCAAGCATCATCAAACCTATGTGACCAATCTCAACAACCTGATTGCTGGGACTGAATTTGCCGATCTGAGTTTGACCGACATCATTTTGAAAGCAACGGGCGGAATTTTTAACAATGCGGCGCAGGTGTGGAATCACAGTTTTTATTGGAATTGCCTCAGTCCCACTGGCGGCGGTGCACCAGATGGCGACTTGGGCGCAGCGATCGCAGCAACTTTTGGCTCGTTTGAAGAATTTAAGAAGCAATTTGCCCAAGCTGGCGCGACCAACTTCGGCTCGGGCTGGACATGGTTGGTGAAAAATGCCGACGGTTCGCTAGAGATTTTCAACACCTCTAACGCCGGAACGCCGATGACTTCCGGCAAAACGGCGCTGTTAACGGTCGATGTCTGGGAGCACGCGTATTACATCGACTATCGCAATGCCCGCCCGAAATACCTCGAAACCATTTGGGACAAAATCAACTGGGCGTTTGTCGCCAGCAATTACGCGTAAATCTCCCCAACCCCCTTTTACAACGGGGGTTGGTCAACAGTTACCAACATGCTACATCCCTCGCTCAAAAATGAGTGTGCAGGTATTGGCGCTGGTGAGTGAGCGTTGGCATAAAAATATCGAATGAACACCAATCAGGGTCACATTGATTTAAGTCACGGCGCAGGTGGGCGAGCGACGGCGCAGCTCATCGCTGAGGTGTTCCGGCGTCATTTTGACAATCCGCTGCTGGCGCAAGGCAACGATCAGGCGCTGTTTCAACCGCCAGCGGGTCGGTTGGTTATCAGCACTGACGGGCATGTGATTTCACCGCTGTTTTTCCCCGGCGGCGATATTGGCTGCCTGTCGGTGCACGGCACGATTAACGATGTCGCAATGGCGGGAGCGCGTCCGCTGTATTTGAGCGCCGCGTTCATTATTGAAGAGGGTTTTCCGCTGCGCGAGCTGGTGCGCATCGTCGAAAGTATGGCCGCTGCCGCCAAAGCTGCGGGCGTGCCGATTGTCACCGGCGATACCAAAGTGGTTGAGCGCGGCAAAGGCGATGGCGTGTTTATCACGACGACGGGAATCGGCGTGGTTCCCGACGGCATCAACATTTCCGGCGAGCTGGCGCAGCCCGGCGATGCCATTTTGCTTAACGGCAGCATCGGCGATCACGGCGTCGCGGTGTTGTCGCAACGCGAAAATCTCGGTTTTGAGACGACGCTGCGTTCGGACACTGCCGCGCTGCATGAATTGGTTGCGGTGATGATTGCGGCAGTGCCGGAGATTCACTGTTTGCGCGATCCGACTCGCGGCGGCGTGGCAGCGACATTGAACGAGCTGGCGCAGCAGTCTGGCGTCGGAATGCAGCTCCGCGAGGAGGCAATTCCGGTGCGCACTGAAGTTGCAGCGGTCTGTGAATTGCTCGGTCTCGATCCGCTCCAAATCGCCAATGAAGGCAAATTAATTGCGATTTGCCCGGCCGCGCAGGCTGACAAGTTGCTGGCGGCGATGCGAGCGCATCCGCTGGGCGCAGCAGCGGCGATCATTGGCGAAGTGGTTGAAGATAAATTGCAATTTGTGCAGATGACTACCTGCTTCGGGGGCAACCGCATTGTTGATTGGCCGGTCGGCGAGCAGTTACCGCGCATTTGCTGAATGGGCGCTGTCCACCGCCAATATCCTTGTTAGGATCATCGCACTCACCACACACGCCGCATTCCACCACATGCCTCCAGCTCCACGTCACCGCGAAGAAACGCTCAATACCCATTTGGCAGTGTTGCTGACCGAACACGGAATTGATGACGCCGAACCCGAAACTATCCTGACTGCCGGAACCCAGCGCCCGGATGTGATGTTCACTTTCAATGGGTTGCGCGTCATTTTAGAGGGCAAATTTGCCGACGTTGCCGACGCGGAAAAAGTGGTGCAGGCGGATGCGCAGCGGCGCGTCGATAGCGGCATCTGTCATATCGCGGCTGCCGTGGTGTATCCCGAAGCACTGCGCACCACGTCTACCAAGAACATCAGCGGCGTACTGGCTGAAACCCAGTTGCGGGTGTGCACGCTGTCGGAAATCGGCGCGACGGCATGGAGCGAGGCAACGCCTGCCGAATTACTGGAAACCTTGCGGCGCGTGCATCACACCATGTCGCAAGAGGACATCGTGGCGACGGCAGCGCAGGCATTATCAGAACGCATTGAAACCATTGCTTCATTTTGGAATGGACAGGGCGCGACCTGCGATCGGCTGTCGGAATTGCTGGGAATGCCGATTCACGCGGATGAAGTGCCCGAAGTGCGGGAAGCGCGGCGCGTGATGTCCGCCAAAGTTGCCGCGCTGGTGATGGCGAACGCGATGATTTTTCAGGAACAACTCGCCAATTTCGGCAATGATCCGCGAGTGAACACGCTCCGCGCTTACGATCAAGCGCCCGATCCGATTGCCGACCTGCGCGAGCACTGGCATTGGATTTGGAACGAAATCAATTACGTGCCCATTTTTCAACTCGGCGAGCGGATTCTGGCGGAATTGCCGGTCAGTCTGCCGACCATTTCTGCGACGCGCTGGCTGATTACCGAAGCCAAAAGCATTTGCGCCAATCAGTCCGCGCTGCGCCATGACTTAATGGGGCGGATTTATCACTGGCTGCTGTATCACGCCAAATATCTCGGCACTTATTACACCGCCGTTTCTTCCGCAACGCTGCTGCTCAAACTGACGTTTAACCAAGATTGGCCGACGCTGGATGTCAGTACCTCACCGCCGCTGGCGGAGTTCACCGTCGCTGATTTGACCTGCGGCACGGGAACGTTGCTGATGGCGGCAGGCCAAGCAATTGCGGATCGGTTTGTGGAAGGACGCGCCCGCGCAGGGCTATCACTCCTCGCGGAGGATTGGAAGCAGTTGCATGTGGCGCTGATGGAAAACGTGCTGCACGGTTACGACGTGCTACCGTCTGCCGTGCATCTGACGGCATCGACACTGGGAATGCTGTCGCCACACGTCACTTATCGACGGATGAATCTGTTCATCATGCCGCTGGGAATGCAAGGCAACTTGCCGCGTTTAGGCAGTTTGGAATTCATCGGCACCGATCACGTGCCGACGCAGTTATCGTTGGATAACCGGGAATTACAAGCCCAGCAAACTGGCGTTGCCAACACGTTTAAAGCTGAGGCAGCAATTCCGCTGCTCGATCTGTGCGTGATGAATCCGCCATTTGTGCGCTCGGTTGGCGGCAATTTGCTGTTCGGCAATCTGCCGGAACGGGAACGCGCCCAGCTCCAGAAAGAACTCAAAGTGCAGGTCAAAAAGCTCTCGGCGAGCAGCACTGCCGGTTTGGGCAGCGTGTTTGTGGCGCTGGCGGATACGCGGCTCAAAGTCGGCGGGCGCTTGGCGTTTATCTTACCGGTGGCGCTGGCGACCGGCGAGGCGTGGGGCAGCAGTCGGGCGCTGCTGGCGGAGAAATACACGGTGGAAATGGTGGTCGTCAGTCACGACGCCGGGCGCCCGAATTTCTCAGAAAACACTGAACTTTCTGAATTGCTCTTTATCGCACGTAAGCGTCAACCAGACGCGCCAGCAGGAATGACGCACTACATCAATCTGTGGCGCAATCCGCCGACCGTGTTTGAAGCACTTGATTTGTCGCGGCGGATTCGTGATTTGACGCCCGCCACCTTGACCGAGCAAACCATCACGCCGCTGCGTGATCTTGACGGTTACACGCTCGGCGAGGTGATTGCATTGCCAGCGAGCGTCGGCGAGGCGCAGTGGATCGGAGCACAGTTTGCGCAAACCTGGACGCTGCGCACCGCAGCATTGCTGGGCACTGGCAATTTGGTGGTGCCGGGCAAACCGCCAGTCACGCTGCCGCTGTGCGCAGTGAGCGAACTGGGCAAATTGGGACCAGATCAAAAACGTATTCACGAAGGATTTAAGGTGGCTAAACACGATTGGTCGCCCTATCAAGGCTTTTGGGATCACAACTCCAAAATCGTGACCACGATGGCGCAAAAGCCCAATTCCTATCTCACGCTGTGGATACAGTCGCCACGCGGCGCAGATTACGGCTCCCGATTGTTATGGCCTCGCGCCGGAAAGATTCTATTAGCGGAACGCCTGCGCACAAATACGCATCGCGTGATGGCAGTTGGTTTTGATCGACCCGTGCTGGGCAATTCATGGTGGGCGCTGCAAACCGAGTTATCGCCCGCGCAGGAGAAGGTGCTGCTGCTGTGGCTCAACAGCACTCCGGCGCTGGTGCTGCTGTTATCGCGGCGGGTGACGACACAAGGTGCGTGGATGAAAGTTAAACAACCGGCGTGGGCAGCAATGCCGGTGCTGGATGTGCGGGCGCTGCCGCCAGCGACGCTGGAACAATTGGCGGCAGATTATGATCGGCTGTGCGAACAACCTCTGCTGGCGCTCGCCAAACTCGCTGTTGATCCGCATCGCATCGCCATTGATGACGCGCTGGCAGCGGCGCTGGGTTTGCCGGATTTACAGCCGTTGCGCGAGTTGCTGGCGCGGGAACCGGGCTTGACTGGCGTCGGCTTGTTTTGCAAACCGGAAAAGATTTCCAGACCGCCGCGCAAATAACAATCGCGCCTTTCCCTCACCGCTTGCAAAAGCCGATAATCCCAATCAATAACTGATTCAGGTTGTTTCACCATTTCAGCATGTCTGTTCACAAGCACACCGCCACCCTGTTGATTATTACTTCCGATGCGAGCGATGCCGAACGGTTGATCGGGGCGCTGCGCGAAGACGGCATTGCGACGCAAAGTGTCACTGTGCCTCATGCCGAACGACTGGCCGAAATCATCGCCCAGCGCGGCTGTGATTTGATTCTCTGTTGTAGCTATCAGCGCGAGGTCGATTTGGACAGCGTGCTGGCAGCGCACCGGAAGCTCATCGGCGACATTCCGTTGATTTTGATCGAAGAATCGGAGCAACACGCTGCCAATCTCGCCAAAATTCGCCGTTCCGCTGTCCGCGATCTCATTCGCCGCCACGATCACGATCACCTCAAACTGGCAGTAGCGCGGGAATTTGCCGAACTGCTGCGTCGCCGCGAAGCTGCCGGACTCAATCAACGCTTGCGGCTGTGCGAACAGCGCGACCGTGAACTGATTGCTGTCACCAGCGCGGGCGTGTCGTTCGTACAGGACGGATTGCATCTCGACGCCAATCCCGCTTATCTCGCGCTATTTGGTTATCCCGATCTCGACGAACTGCAAGCCATTCCCTTTCTCGATCTGTTTGTTCCTGAATATCAAAAGAAAATCCGCGAGCTGCTGCGCGGTGGCGATGCAACTGCGTTGAACGAACCGGTGGAATTGACCGTCATTTGTCGCCGTCACGATGCCAGCCAATTCAACGCTCGACTGCTGGCAGCACCCGCCGAAATCGACCATGAACCCTGTTTGCGGTTGCTGGTGCATCCGCTTGACGCGCCAGCACTCGTAACACCAATCGCCATTTCAGCGGAGCCGGAAATCAGCACCGCTGCGCCAGCGCCCGTCGCAGTCAATGCGGAAATGTCTGCACCGGGCTTATCGCAATTGCTGGCAGAAATCACTGGGCATCTCAACGCCGAACATCGGATAGAACGTCCGTTTGCCATTTTCTATTTGCAATTGAAAGACGGCACACAGTTGCTGCGTGATCTCGGTTTGACACTGGGACTAGAACAACGCGACGCCTACGCCGCACAACTGAGCACGCTCGTTGCTGCCGAACACGGGTTTTGCGCCCGCGTCACTGATGACGGATTTGTCGTGTTGGTCGATGATGTCAACGAATTGGAAGCCAAGGCGCTGGCTGAACGTTTATTGACGACAGCCCGTCTGCCGCACCGCGCCGGAACGCAACCGGATGATGCAACGGCAGATTTTGACATGGGCTACTACTTGGTGCGCGACCGTGCTGGTGCTGCCGAAGATATTGTCAACGCCGCTTATCGGCTGTGTGTCGGGCGTGAATCTGTTCCAACAGCGCCCGCAGCGACTCCGGCTGGCGACAGTGAAGCCGAGATAGCGCGGCGGGTGGAACGGGCGCTGGCGCAGGATCATTTTAAGTTGGTGTATCAACCAATTATCAGCTTGATGGGCGACGATCAAGAAAATTACAGCGTGTTGGTGCGGTTGATTGATGAACACGAGCCACCATTGGAAGCGCGGGATTTTGTCGGTCCCGCCACCCGCGCTGGGCTGATCGAACAAGTGGATCGCTGGACGATTCGCTCGGCAATTCAAGTGATTGGCGAGCAGCGTCGCGCTGGGCAGCGCATCAGTTTGTTTATCAGTCTGGCGGAAGACACTTTTCGCAATCCCAGCATTGTGTTGTGGATTTGCGACTGCCTGCGCGAATTCGATGTGCGCGGCAACTGGTTGACGTTCCAATTTCAGGAAGAAGTGGTGACGAACAATTTAGCAAGCCTGAATAAACTGATGGAAACATTAAAGAAAATTAAATGTCGCGTGGCGCTGCATCGTTTCGGATTGCTCGCGCATCCTGAGCGGCTGTTGCAGAATTTGCCGCTGGATTACGTCCTGCTGAAATCGACCTTTGCGCAGGGTTTGGCCAATGATCCGGCGAAACAACAGCGGTTGGTGGCGCTGGCGACCATGGCACATGAATTCAATGTGAAAACCATCGTCACCGGCGTGGAAGATGCGCAGTCGTTAACGGTGCTGTGGACGGCTGGCGTTGATTATGTACAGGGTAATTTTTTGCAGCGTCCGTCACCGACGCTCGACATCACTTCTGGCGGACGTTAATTGATGAACGCAGAGCACCAAGATTTGCCGCACGGTTTCATGCTGATTCAAGGCAACCGACTGGAAAATCTGTGTGAACTGCTGGTGGCATGGCTGAAACGTCATCCGCTGCCGCCGTTAGAAAATGACGTGGTGCTGGTGCAAAGCAACGGCATCGCGCAGTGGCTGAAGTTGGCGATTGCCGCAGATGCGACTGGCTGCGGCATTGCGGCGGACTGACGTGACGCTGCCGGGGCGGTTTATTTGGCAAGCGTATCGGCAAGTGCTCGGCGATTTGCCGCACAGCTCGCCGTTTGACAAAGAACCGTTGACGTGGCGGCTGTATCGGCTGCTCGGCAATTTGGATGCGCTGGCGGAGATTTTTGCGCCACTCACCGGCTTTCTCAGCGGTGATGATCACGCCCGCCGTCGTCATCAACTCGCAGCAAAACTGGCCGATCTTTTCGATCAATATCAAGTCTATCGCGCCGATTGGCTGACTGCGTGGCAGGACGGCGACGACGTGCTCATCCGTCCGCATGGCAGCCGCGAACCAATTCCCGAAGCGCAGCGCTGGCAACCCGCGTTGTGGCGGTTGCTAGTGGCGGATATTCAAATCCCCCCCGTAAAGGGGGGAGAAGAAAAGCCCCCCTTTGAAAAAGGGGGGTTGGGGGGATTTATCAAAACAGGGCGGTTGGGGGATTTATTGAACAAGGTGAATTCACCACCGCCAGCCGCGCTGCCGTTCACCGTGCTTTTTTAGAACAACTGCGCACTGCGCCAGCTCCACGTTTACCCGCCGCATCATCGTGTTTGGCATTTCCGCGCTGCCGCGCCAATCGCTGGAAGTGCTCGCCGCGATTGCTGTTCACGCGCAGGTGTTGCTGTTTGCGCACAATCCCAGCCGTCATTACTGGGGCGATCTGGTCGCCGAGCGCGAATTGTTCCGGCAGGATTATCGTCGCCAGCCACCGCGCCAGCGCCCACCGATCACCGATGCTGCCGCGCTGCATCTGCACGGTCATCCGCTGCTGGCGGCGTGGGGCAAACAGGGGCGCGATTATCTGCGGCTGTTGGACGAGCACGATCAGCGCAGCCAATACGAGGCACATTTTCAAGCTGCCGACATGCCGATTGATCTGTTTGAATCGCCCGGCAACGACACGCTGCTGCATCAATTACAAGACGACATTTTGGAATTGCGTTCGTTGGCGGAGCGGCAGGCGCTGCGCACCGTCATTGATCCGGCAACTGACCGCAGTCTGGAATTTCTGATTGCGCACAGTCCGTTGCGCGAGGTGGAAATTCTGCACGATCAATTACTTGAAGCGTTTGCGCTGGCGGAACACGCCGGAACGCCGCTCGCGCCGCGTGACGTGCTGGTGATGGTTCCCGACATCAACAGTTATGCGCCAGCCGTGACGGCCGTCTTCAAACGCCGTTATGACGATCCGCGCCGCAACATTCCGTTTCACTTGCCGATCAAGGACAAACTGTCACCAATCCGGTGTTAATCGGGCTGGCGACGCTGCTCAATCTGCCGCAAGCGCGGTTTAGCGTCACCGAGCTGGTGGATTTATTGGACATCGCGGCGCTGCGCGAGCGGTTCGGCATTGACAACGCGGATGTGCCGCAACTGCGGCGGTGGATCGGTGGCGCGAATATCCGCTGGGGCTTGTCTGCCGAACATCGCGCCAGCTTGGGTTTTCCGCCCGACTTGAGACAAAACACTTGGGAATTCGGTTTGCAGCGGATGTTGCTCGGATTTGCCAGCGGCGCAGGCAGCGCGTGGCAAGGCATTGAACCCTATGATGAAGTTGGCGGTTTAGATGCCGCGCTGATTGGACCGCTGGTGCAATTGCTCAATGCACTGGAACGGGCATGGACGGTGCTGCAAATCCCGCGTTCTGCGTCGGACTGGGTGGCGTTATTGGCGCAGACGATGGACGAGCTGTTTGTTGCCGTCAGTGATGCCGATCAACTCGCGCTGGCGCAGGTGAGAGCTGCGCTGGAGAAATGGGCGCTGGAATGCCAAAACGGTGAATTAGCTGAAGAATTGCCGCTGGAAGTGGTGCGTGAAGCACTGCTGGCGCGATTGGATCAGCCGACGTTGACGCAGCGATTTTTTGCGGGCGCGGTCAATTTCGCCACGCTGATGCCGATGCGAGCAATTCCGTTTCGGCACATCTGGCTGCTGGGCATGAACGATGGCGATTATCCGCGCAATTATCACCGCGCCGATTTTGATTTGATGAGCAACGATTACCGCCCCGGCGACCGAGCGCGGCGCGAAGATGACCGTTATTTGTTTTTAGAGGCGCTGCTGTCAGCCCGCAAGCGGCTGGTCATTAGCTGGGTTGGGCGCAGCATCCGCGATGATTCGACGCGCCCGCCGTCGGTTTTAGTCGGGCAATTGCGCGATCACCTTGCCGCTGGCTGGCGGTTAGCCGACGGATCGAGCACGAATCTGTTGGACGCTTTGACGACCGAACATCCGTTGCAGCCATTCAGTGCGCGTTATTTTCAGCCGGAGCGGTCGCCGCGTTTGTTCACTTACGCGAACGAATGGCGAGCGGCGCATCACCAGCTAAAACCCACCTTTAGCAAAGACCACGAAAAGCCCACCTTTGGCAAAGGAGAGCAGCTAAAGCCCCCCTTTAGCAAAGGGGGTTGGGGGGATTTGAAAGAAGAAATCCCCCCCGACCCCCCTTTTACTAAGGGGGAGACAAATCAGCCAACTGAAAACTGCCAACTGACAACTTCGGCGCTGGGATTGTTTTTGCGCCAGCCGCTCAAGACCTTTTATACCCAGCGACTGGGGCTGTATTTCAACGCGGATGACAGTGCCGCTTGATGATGAGCAGTTCACTGTGGAACAGTTTGGAAGTTGGCAATTGGGCGATGTGTTGGATGCAGTGAAAACCGCGCTGGCACAAGATGTTAGCGTTGACACTGCCCGTTGTTTACGCGATGCCGCCGCACAATTGGCACGTGCTGGCGCATTGCCGCTGCCGCCGTTTGCCGCAGCATTGATGGATAAGTTGCTCGCCGAACTGACGGAGCCGGTAGCGCAATATCAAACGCTGTTAACGCAGTATGCGCGGCGTTGTCCGGCGGAAAGTATTCAGCTTGAAACTCTGAATGACGCGCTCAACGACATTCGCAGCGATGCCGCTGGCAACCGAATTATTCTGCAATTACAAGCCAGTAACCTGTATTCCGGCGCTATGCGAAATGGAGGCGATTGGTGCGGGCGTGGCCGCTGCATCTCGCGGCGCAATTCGGCGGCGCCACCACCACCCATATTTTCGGACCAAAAAGCGATTTCGTTCTCAATCCGCTGCCAGCAGAAACGGCGCAAACCTATTTGCTGGCGCTGCTTGACGGCTATCAACAGGGCATCAGTCAACCGCTGCCGCTGGCGTGTGACACCGGTTTTGCCGCGCTCGCCGCCAACGCCGGGCGCAGTGTTAATCTGGTAAAAACCTACGAAGGCGATGATTTCAACGCCCACCAGCCCGGCGAATGCGCCAGTCATCCCGGCTATCGGCGGTTCTGGCCAACCTACGCTGAACTCGCTGCCGATCAACGGTTTATCGTTAATTGCCCAGTTGTATCAACCGCTGTTTGATCACGTTTACAGCGCGGATATACAAATCCCCCCAACCCCCTTTTTCTAAGGGGGGAGAAGAAACGCCGCAGCGGAGCTAGACGTATGAACGACGCACTGAATCCGTTGACTTTTCCGCTCACCGGCACTCGGCTGATTGAAGCCAGCGCCGGCACCGGCAAAACCTTCACGCTGGCGCTGCTGTATGTCCGACTGGTGCTCGGTCACGGCGATGACAACTCGGCATTTCCGCGCCCATTAACGCCGCCGCAAATTCTGGTGGTCACTTTCACTGATGCAGCAACCAAGGCACTGCGCGACCGGATTCGGGCGTTGCTGGTCGCAGCGGCGCAGTGTTTTGAGGCGGATATTCAAATCCCCAATCCTTCTTTTTCTAAGGGGGGAAGCGATGCGTCGGAATCGTTGCTGGCACTGCGCGAAACCTATGCTCCGAACGAATGGGCGGAATGTGCGCAGCGCCTGCGTTTAGCTGCGCAATGGATGGACGAGCGATGATTTCGACCATCCATGCGTGGTGTTATCGAATGCTGCAAGAACACGCTTCGACACTCGCGGGTTGTTCACGCGGGAACTCGTCACCGATCAAACCGAATTGCTGGCGGAAGTGGTGCGCGATTATTGGCGCGTTCATTTTTATCCGCTGGAACCCGCACAAGCGGCATTGATGCTGGGCGTGGTGAAATCGCCAGAAGAATTGCAGAAAAAACTCAAGGTGTTGCTGGCGCGGCGCGAAATTCCGCTGGCGCATCAAGGGCAGCTGCTCGTCGTTGATTCGCTCGCTGATGTGTTGGCGCAAGCGCAGTTGCAGCATGGAACAACAAGCGCGGAATTTGTGGCAAGCGGATCAAGCCAATCTCGAACAGCAATTGCGCGGGCTGCGCGAGCATTTCAACGGCAATGTTCACGGCAGCGCCAATGCCGACAAATTCGAGGAATTGCTGGCGGAAATCGCGGACTGGGCGGCTGGTGCGCTGCGCCCAATAAATTACTGAGCTTTGCGCAGGGCGCATTTCGGTTCAGAAAAGGCGCGAAAATTCAAACTGAAATCGTCCATCCGGCATTTCAGGCGCTGGCGAATTTGCAGCAGTATCAAGCACAACCGCAATTGCCATTCGCCGCTCAAGTGCTGGCACACGCCAAACAATGGGTGGCGAAAACGCTCGATGAGCGCCAGCAATTACGCGCCGAAATGGGTTTTGATGACCTGTTGCGGGAATTGGAGGCAGCGCTGGCGCGGTCTGCTGCGGATGCGCCAAATGGAGCCAGTTCTCGTCTCGCCGCCATCATTCGCGCTCAATTTCCCGTCGCGTTAATCGACGAATTTCAAGACACCGATCCGCTGCAATACCTGATTTTTAATCACATTTATGGCGTTGCTGCGAACAACCCGAACACGGCGCTGATTTTAATCGGCGACCGAAGCAGGCGATTTATGGCTTTCGCGGCGCAGATATTCACACCTATTTGACAGCGCGAGCTGCGACAACTGGGCGTCATCACCGGCTGGGCGTGAATTACCGTTCCACCAGCGCCGTGATTGATGCGTGTCAACGGTTGTTTGCGCCCGCAGAAACTGGGTCGTCACGCGGCGCGTTTCGGTGCAAAACCGACGACGGTCACAATCCGATTCCGTTGCAAACCGTGATCGCCAGCGAACGTTGCATCCGCGTTTAATTTTGGACGGCGTGGACGCAGTCGCACTCACGTTTGGACGCTCGACGGCGTGGACGAGCAGCCCGTCAGTCCCGGCGTTACCGCGAGCAGATGGCGGCTGCGACTGCACCCAACTGGTACGTGGTTTGCGCAAGCCGCTGAAGGGAAAGCCGGTTTTATTGACGGCGAGGTGTTTCAACCGCTGCGCGGACAAGACATCGCCATTTTGGTACACACCGGCACGGAAGCGCAGATCATGCGCGAGGCGCTGGCAGCGCGGCGGATTCACAGCGTCTATCTGTCTGATCGGGAATCGGTTTTTCAAACTGAAGAGGCAAAAGACCTGCTGCATTGGCTGCGAGCAGTCGCTGCGCCAACTGATGACCGTGTGGTGTGCGCCGCGCTGGGAACCAACACGCTGGCGCTGCCGCTGGAGCATTTGGCGCAACTGCAACAGGATGAATTGGCGTGGGAAGCGCAGATCGAGCGGTTTCGCGGTTATCAATTGCTGTGGCAGCAGCAAGGCGTACTGACAATGCTGCGGCAGTTATTGCACGATTTCGCATTGCCAGCACAGTTGCTCCAGCAGCCCAACGGCGAGCGTATCCTCACGAATTTATTGCATTTATCCGAATGGTTGCAGCAGTCAGCAACTGCGCTTGACGGCGAGCAGGCGCTGATTTGGCATCTCACTGCGCATCTCGACAGCAGCGGCGACGAGTTCATTCAACGCCTTGAAAGTGATGCAGAATTAGTGAAAGTCATCACCATTCACAAAGCCAAGGGTTTGGAATATCCGCTGGTGCTGCTGCCGTTTATCTGTCATTGGAAAGAGGTTGATGACAAAACGCGTCAAGTGCTGTATCGCAACGGTACACAGACCTTTTTGGAAGTGGCGGGAAAAAACAGTTTGCGGAAGCGTGGGAAGCAGCGGATGAAGCGCGATTGAGTGAGGATGTGCGGCTGATTTATGTCGCCGTCACTCGCGCCCGCAATGCGCTGATGTTGGGTGTCGCACCGTTAAAAAGTGGCAATGTAAAAATTCCGCAGTTGGAAAAATCGGCTTTTGGTTACTTGCTCAATGGCGGTAACAAGTTTGCGAGTGCAGCGGAAGTGTGGACGGCGCTGGCGGAGCTGCAAGGCGATTGTCCGCATCTGCGCATTCAGCCAGCGCCTGCGCCAACTGCCACTTGGTTTACGCCGCCACCGACCGCGCAATTGGAAGCAGCGCGAGTCGCTAATTTTTCGCTACCGTCGCGTTGGTGGATTGCCAGCTATTCGGCGCTGAAAACCATCACGGCTGCCGAGCCAGAAACACCATTGCAAAACAGAGTGTTAGAAGAAGCAGAACTGGAAAGATTGAGCATCGCGCCGCAGGAATCGTTTGCGTCCGAACTGCGCCAACTACATGATTTTCCGAGAGGAACGCGCTCTGGAACCTTTTTGCACGGCATTTTGGAATGGGCTGCGGAGTGCGAAACCCGTGACGCTGACGGTCAATTGCTGTTTGGTTTTGCCGCAGCGGCTGCGTCTGCGCCAGCACGATTGGAAATGTTAAAAAATCGCTGTGCATTGAATGGATTAACTGAATGGATTGTCCCGCTGGAGCAATGGCTCGGCGCTTTTCTCAATCAAACGTGGTCACTTGAAATCCCTCCCGCCCCCCTTTTTCAAAGGGAGAGAAATCCCCCCTGCCCCCCTTTTACAAAGGGGGAGAAAGAAAAGCCCCCCTTTAGCAAAGGGGGGTTGGGGGATTTGATGAAACAAGTGAGTTGGGGAGATTTGCATTGCGCGATCTCGCGCCAAATGCTATTCAAGTTGAAATGGAATTTTGGATTGAAAGTCATGGCGTTAAAACGACCACGCTCGATCAATTAGTGCAGAAACATTGCCAGCCCAATCAACCGCGTCCACCGCTCGCCAGCAATCAATTAAACGGAATGCTCAAAGGATTTATTGATTTGTTATTGGTGCACGAGGGGCGTTATTACGTCGTCGATTGGAAATCGAATTGGCTTGGCAAAGATGATGCGGCGTATACGCGAATGGCGATGCAACTGGAGATGCTGCATCACCGTTATGATTTGCAAGCCGTGTTGTATGTGCTGGCGCTGCATCGGCTATTGAAAGCGCGATTGCCAAATTACGATTATGACGCGTGATATTGGCGGCGCGATTTATGTTTTTCTGCGTGGCGCAGCAACAGCCAGTCAAGGGTTATTGATGGATAAACCGCCGCGTCAATTGATTGAAGAAATTGATGAATTATTTGCTGGCGCAGCGCGTCAATCCGCAAACGAAATCAATCCGCGCTGACTGGATTGAATAAACTGCACAATCTGCGCCGTTTCTGGGCTGGGATATTCTAATTCAGCTTGAATTAACGCTGCGCTAAACGCAAACCAGAACGCATAATTAACCGATAAACCGCTTTAATTTGACTGCGCTGAATTTGCGTAAATCCATTGCGGCGCAGCCCGACTACATTTAATCCAATCATTCGGCTCGATGTCCATCCGCAACGCAAACGGCGGCACATCTGCGCCACGCCCGTCACTCCCGCCACCATGCATACGCGCCAATGCGACAGAATTGATGCACTGCACTTGACCAGATAAAAATACGCGATCTTCAATCGTGACATGCCCGCGAGCGTGGCGGTATTGGCAAAGATATTGTGATCGCCAATCACGCAATCATGCCCAGCATGTGAAAATGCCATCCAATAATTATCGTTGCCAATTCGGTGCCTTCGTCGATTTAATACCGCAACTGATATTAACGCCTTCTTTGAAATGATTGCGGTCGCCAATGGTTAATGGTTTAGCGCGGTCGGGAGTGAAAGTGAAATCCTGCGGCTCGGCACCGAGCGTCGCTCCGTGACACACGCGGTTATTCATGCCCATGCGCGTATTGCCATAAATACGCGCACAGCTATCAATAATGCAGCCAGCACCAATGACAGCTCCTGCTTCAATAATTGAATACGCGCCCACTTGCACCGTGTCGTGCAATTGAGCGCCAGCTTCAATAATCGCAGTGGGATGAATCCGCATGTTTAACTTTAACCCTTGCCAATCGGACTAAAAGCCCCCTTTGAAAAAGGGGGTTGGGGGATTTATAAAAGGGCTGGAGGATTTAATGGCGGAAATGGCGCATTTCTGTGAAGATCATCGCCATGCCATGTTCATTCGCAGCGGCAATGACTTCAGCATCGCGCATGGAGCCACCCGGTTGAATCACGGCAGTAATTCCTGCTTCGCGGCTTGATCAATGCCATCGCGGAATGGAAAAAACGCATCGGATGCCATCACTGCGCCAGCAACAATTAACCCGGCGTGTTCGGCTTTAATGCGTGCAATTCGCGCCGAATTCACCCGGCTCATTTGCCCGCGCCAACGCCGATGGTCATTTGTTCACGGCCATAAATAATGGCATTGGATTTTACAAATTTAGCCACGCGCCAGCTAAATAATAAGTCGGCATATTCCTGTGCAGTGGGAGCGCGTTCGGTGACCGTTTTGACCTGTTCGGTGAGACACAAATCCGCATCTTGCACCAGCAATCCGCCGTTGACTCGTTTGAAATCAAGGCGATACGCAGGTTCTGCATTCCAAGTGCCGCATTCGAGCAGCCGTACGTTTTGTTTCGCGGCGACGACGGCACACGCAGCGGCGCTGATGCGCGGGGCGATGATGACCTCAACAAATTGCCGTTCCACAATGGCTTGCGCGGTTTCTGCGTCGAGTTCGTCGTTAAACGCGATGATGCCGCCGAATGCCGATTCGGGATCGGTTTGATAGGCGCGGTTGTAGGCGTCGAGCAGGCTGGTGCTGACAGCGACGCCGCACGGATTGGCGTGTTTGACGATCACGCAGGCGGGCGCTCCGCTGAATTGTTTGACGCATTCGAGCGCGGCGTCGGTGTCGCCAATGTTGTTATAAGACAGTTCCTTACCTTGAATTTGGCGGGCGGTGCTGATGCCAACTTCGCTGTGATCGTGTTCGACATAAAACGCGGCATGTTGATGCGGATTTTCGCCATAACGCAGCGCCTGCTGACGCTTGAATTGCAGGCTCAAGGTGCGCGGGAAGGCGCTGTTTTCACCCACCGCAGTCGCCACGCGGGCACCGAGATAATTGGCAATTGCGCCGTCATAACGCGCAGTGTGTTCAAACACTTTGACTGCCAAATCAAAGCGCGTTGCGACACAAACGCCGCCGTTGCGCTCCAGTTCGGACAAGACGCGGGTGTAATCCGCTGCATCGACGACGACGGTCACGCCGGCGTGATTTTTGGCGGCAGCGCGTAGCATGGTCGGGCCGCCGATGTCGATGTTTTCAATCGCAGTTTTCAAATCGCAGTCGGGATTGGCGACGGTCTGCTCGAACGGGTACAGATTGACGACCACCAAATCAATCGGCGCAATCGCGTTGGCCGCCATCACCGCCTCGTCAATGCCGCGTCGTCCCAAAATGCCGCCGTGAATGCGCGGATGGAGCGTTTTGACGCGCCCGTCCATCATTTCAGGAAAACCTGTGTAATCAGAGACTTCAATGACGGGGATGCCGTGCGCGGTGAGCAGTTTGGCAGTGCCGCCGGTGGAGAGAATTTCGACGTTGTGCGCGGCGAGGGCGAGGGCAAAATCGACTACTCCGGTTTTATCAGAAACGCTAATCAGGGCGCGATGAATGGCTTGCATCAAATTGAGTCCGAACGTCGTTAAAGGGTTGAAAATTCAAGTTATATCCGCGCAGCGGGCGAAAAATGTTTGCACCAGCGCGGTTTGTTGGGCTGGCGTCTGCGCCTGATTGACCGTTGCCCGAAATGCCGTCGCCTGAGGAAAGCTGCGGCAATACCACGCGAGATG
This sequence comes from Chromatium okenii, assembly GCF_002958735.1. Classification (GTDB taxonomy): domain Bacteria; phylum Pseudomonadota; class Gammaproteobacteria; order Chromatiales; family Chromatiaceae; genus Chromatium; species Chromatium okenii_A. The sequence goes on from NZ_PPGH01000037.1 coordinate 610,794, forward strand.
TTTACGCGCAATTTGCACGCCCATGGTTGCGCCATAAAATTGATATAATTCATCAAGATGGGTGCAGACAAGCGCGGCAATCCAGCTGGCGCGGGCAGTGGCGGCGGGGCAACGCCGGTGGTCAATTCCGCCGCGAGATCACGAAATAACCACGGTCGCCCTCGCGCAGCGCGTCCAATCATAATCGCATCCGCCCCGGTTGCATCCACAATGCGGCGAACGTCCTCCGCCGTAGCGATGTCGCCGTTGGCAATTAAAGTGCCAGTGAACACCTCGCGGACGGCAGCCAGCGTGTCGTGTTCGGCCGGAATGTTGTAATGACAAGCGCGAGTGCGTCCGTGTACGGTCAACGCCGCAATGCCAGAATCGTGCGCGATGTGCGCAATGGCGGGCGCGTTGCGGGTTTCTGGCGACCAGCCGGTGCGAATTTTCAGCGTGACCGGCACCTGCACTGCCGCGACGACCGCCGCCAAAATCCGCCCAACCAATGGCTCATCGCGCAGCAAAGCGGAACCGGCAGCGACGCGGCAGACTTTCTGCGCGGGACAACCCATATTGATGTCAATAATCTGCGCACCTAAATCGACATTCAACTGGGCAGCTTGCGCCAATTCAATTGGGTTTGCGCCGACAATTTGCGCGGCAATGATGCCGGATTCACCGCTATAATCAAGACGGCGCAATGATTGACGACTGCCCCATAATGCCGTATTCGCTGCGACCATTTCCGCTACAGTATAACCGGCACCGAATTGGCGACATAACACACGAAAGGGGCGATCCGTAATTCCTGCCATTGGCGCGAGCACCAGATTATTCGCAAATTGATAGCGCCCAATTGTGAATGGATGCAAAACGTTTTGCGTTCCAATGCGTTGATCGTGTATTGAAAATGAATCAAGCATTTTTACCGTTCAACAGTCACTGGCGGAACATTCCAAATGTTTTTGGCGTATTCAACAATTGCCCGATCTGATGAAAATTTACCCATTCGCGCCACGTTCAAAATCGACATGCGATCCCAATTTGCAGCATCGCTCCACGCAGTACTCACTTGCGCTTGACACTCTAAATAAGCACGGTAATCAGCTAACACCATAAACGGGTCATGGTTAATTAAATGATCAGTTAATGGACGAAATAACACCATGTCGCCGCGTGAAAAATGACCAGAGTTAATTAAATCAATATCAGCTTTTAACTCCGGGTCAGCGTGATAAAGCTCCCAAGGTCGATAACCTTCACGCTGTTTTGCAGTCACCTCAGCCGCTGTCATACCGAATAAAAAGAAATTCTCCGCTCCAACTTCTTCGCGGATTTCGACATTCGCACCATCTAATGTGCCAATCGTCAATGCACCATTCAATGAGAATTTCATATTGCCAGTGCCAGAGGCTTCTTTACCGGCGAGTGAAATCTGTTCTGACAAATCGGCTGCTGGATACAACCGTTGACCATTTTTAACATTGAAATCTGGCATAAACGCAACGCGAATTCGCCCATTGACTAACGGATCATGATTAACTACTTCTGCAACCGCGTTAATGAGTTTAATAATAAGTTTAGCGAGATAATAGCCGGGCGCAGCCTTACCGCCAAAAATGAATGCTCGTGACACAATTTCTTGATTGGGATTCTGTTGAATGCGCTGATATAACCGAATGATATGCAAGATATTCAGATGCTGGCGTTTGTATTCATGCAGCCGTTTTGCTTGCACATCAAACATGGCTTGCGGATCAAGCACGACGCCCGTTTGTTGCTGCAACCAATTCGCAAAATCTTGTTTTGCAGCAATTTTTACCTCGCGCCACCGCTGTTGCAATTCAACATCATCGGCATGGTGTTCTAAATGACGCAACAGACTCAAATCACGAATCCAATCGTTATGCCCGCAAGTGTGACTAATTAAATCTGCCAGCCGAGGATTACTCACGACCATAAAGCGCCGAGGCGACACGCCATTGGTAACATTATGAAATTTCTCTGGCCATAGGTCATAAAAGTCATTAAATAATGTCGTCTTCACTAATTCTGAATGTAGTGCAGCAACACCATTCACTGCTTGACTGCCAACCACCGCCAAATTCGCCATGCGGACACGTCGTTGTTCTCCCTCTGCAATCAGTGACATCCGAATGACCCGTGTCTCATCATCTGGAAATTTTTCGCGTACCTGATTGAGAAAATCTTGGTTAATTAAATAAATAATTTCCAAATGACGTGGCAATAATCGCTCAAATAAAGCGACTGACCAAGTTTCTAATGCCTCTGGTAATAGCGTGTGATTGGTATAACAAAAAGTGTTGCGGGTAATCGTCCATGCTTGTTCCCACGCCATGCCGTGCTCATCAATAAATAACCGCATTAACTCTGCTACAGCCAGAGCCGGATGCGTGTCATTCAATTGCGCAACAAATTTATTTGCAAAAGTATCGAGTGAACCAACAGTATTGAGGTGTAATCGAATCATGTCCTGTAATGAACAGGATACAAAAAAGAATTGTTGTTTTAATCTTAATTCCTTGCCTACCTCTGGCTCATCATTTGGATAAAGCACCTTAGAAATGGTTTCAGCCTCAATTTTTGCATGAACTGCGCCGTAATAATCACCGACATTGAATGCCTGAAAATCAAATGACTGCGGTGCTTCCGCTTTCCATAATCGCAACAGATTCACATTGCCAACGCCATAACCGAGAATTGGCGTGTCGTAGGCAACGCCATTGATTTCTAAACTCGGCAACCAACGATGGCGCAATGAACCATCTGCATGACGATATTGTTCGGTATAACCACCAAAGCCAATTGGAAAACAGATTTTGGGACGCGGAATTTCCCACGGATTACCATTGCGTAACCAAGTGTCACTACGTTCTACCTGCCAGCCATTTTCAATCGTTTGATCGAAAATACCAAATTCATAACGAATACCATAGCCAATTGCGGGAATACATTGGGTTGCTAATGAATCCATAAAACAGGCAGCCAAGCGACCCAAACCACCATTACCTAATCCTGGTTCCTCTTCTTCTTCTAAAATCATTGCAAAATCTAGTTCCAATTCCGCAGCAGATTCTTGCGAAATTTTGGTAATTCCCAGATTGACTAAATTATTTGCTAAATGTGGGCCAAGTAAAAATTCTGCTGATAAATAACATACGGTACGCGCACGATTGACTTTGAATGCCTGCGCTGATTTTACCCAGCGTGCTAGTAGTCGATCGCGTACCGTATAAGCGGCAGCCATATACAAATCATGCGATGTTGCAACTTCTCGAAAGCGTCCTTGAATATAAAAAAGATTATCAATATAAGCCTGTTTTAATGCTTCTTTAGACATTCCAGTACGGGTATGTTCACGATTGGGTGAAAGTAGTTTAGTCGATTGTGCTGTACTCATTAGATTACCTCATAAAAAGTGATATGTAGATCAAGTCACTGCCCGGTTGCTCACTGCTTCCGGGCGAGTGAAAAATTAAACAGGCTATGTTATTGATTCAGTCGCTTCAATAACAGGATGTTTGTAACGCATTGAAGAAATCAGCGCAAAAACAATAAAAGCAACGCCAATTAAACCAGTAATCACTTCAGGAATATGTAGCACAATGCTGGTCAGCATAATTCCGGCTAATGCACCAATTGCCCAATGCGCACCATGTTCTAAAAACACATATTCATCTAATGTACCCTTATTGACTAAGTATACTGTCAATGACCGGACAAACATCGCACCAATGGCCAAGCCCAACATGATAATCACCACGTCACGGGTAATGGCAAACGCTCCGATTACACCGTCAAAAGAAAACGACGCATCCAGTACTTCCAGATATAAAAAGCCAGCAATACCGGAACGCTTGGCGGTATTGACCATTGCTGCGCCTTCTTCTTCGTTTTCAAATAGGCTATCAAGGCTACTGACTGCAACGTAGAGAATAACACCACCAATGCCAGCAACTAATAGTGACATCCGCGCTGCGGGCTCTAATGGCAATAAGGCTTGTAGCAAAAACAGAATAACTAACGCAACCATCACCTCAATTGCATCGAGCTTGCCAAGTTTTGATAAACGCTCTTCGATTGCGCCCAGCCAGTGTAATTCTTTGTTGGCATCCATCATAAAATAAAGGAATACCAATAGCAGAAACATTCCGCCAAACGCAGAAATACCGACATGGCTGTCTGTGAGATATTTTGCGTATTGATCGGGTTGTTGCAGCGCCATCAAGGTGACATCAATCATGCCCTGACCTGAGGCAATAGCGACAATTACAATCGGGAAAACTAACCGCATTCCAAAGACGGCGATTAAAATACCGACGGTTAAAAAAATCTGTTGCCATTTGGCATCCATTTCCTTGAGCACCGAGGCATTAACAACTGCGTTGTCAAATGAAAGACTGACTTCCATAACGCCCAGAATTAACGCTAAAAACATTGCTGCCATACCGCCAGCAGGTGTTTGATTTCCCCAGTAAAACGCTACGATCAAACAGATAAGCGTCACTAAAATAGAGTAACGAAATGCTTTCATTAAATGCCTCGATGTGAATAAAACAGTCAGTGTGCGTTACATCGCATTGCAATGTAACGCTGCCGCGTTTGAATAAAAAGACTAACGTCCTTTGCGCCCAGCAACCCGCAGCCGCAACGCATTCAAACGAATAAAACCGGTCGCATCCTTTTGATCGTATGCGCCAGCATCTTCTTCAAAGGTCGCAATTGAAGCGTCAAATAAGCTATTTGTTGCCGATTTGCGTCCAACGACCATCACATTGCCTTTGTATAGTTTCAAGCGCACTTCGCCATTCACCACTGCCTGCGTCTGGTCAATTGCTGCTTGCAGCATGTACCGTTCCGGTGCAAACCAATAGCCGTTGTAAACTAAGCTGGCATAACGCGGCATTAATTCATCTTTCAAATGCGCTGCTTCACGATCTAGCGTCAATGATTCAATGGCGCGGTGCGCTTTTAATAGAATCGTTCCGCCGGGTGTTTCATAGCAGCCGCGTGATTTCATACCGACATAGCGGTTTTCAACGATGTCGGCGCGACCAATACCCTGTGCGCCACCAATGCGATTGAGTTCTGCTAATAATTCCGCCGGACTGAATGGTTGTCCATTGATTGCTACTGCATCGCCATGTTCAAACGTTAATTCAATGGTGAGTGGTTGATCAGGGGCTTCTTCTGGTGCAACGCTCCAGCGCCACATATCCGCGCCGGGTTCAATCCATGGGTCTTCAAGATCATAGCCTTCGTATGAAATATGCAGCAAATTGCATCCATTGAATACGGCGATTTGGTTCCATCGCGTTTCATTTCTACCGCAATGCCATGCGCGGCAGCGTAATCCATCAATTTTTCACGCGATAATAAATCCCATTCGCGCCAAGGGGCGATGATTTTAATGTCGGGATTGAGTGCATAGGCAGTTAATTCAAAACGCACCTGATCATTGCCTTTACCGGTCGCACCATGCGCAATGGCATCTGCGCCTGTTGCAGCAGCAATTTCAATTAAGCGTTTGGCAATTAACGGACGCGCAATTGAAGTGCCGAGCAGATATTCGCCTTCATAAATCGCATTGGCGCGAAACATGGGAAAGACGAAATCACGCACGAATTCTTCGCGTAAATCATCAATGTAAATTTCTTTTACGCCTGCCGCTGTCGCTTTAGCACGAGCTGGCTCTAATTCTTCGCCCTGTCCAACATCTGCGGTAAAGGTGACAACTTCGCAGCCGTATTCTTCTTGCAGCCATTGTAAAATCACCGACGTATCTAAACCGCCGGAATAGGCTAAAACCACTTTTTTAATTGCGCCATGCGCCATTTTATGCACTCCACATTCACATGAAAAAAGCCCGTTTGGGCGAAAGCAAAGTATTCGTTTTTGTGTTATCTGTTGTCAGATTATTGTGAAACTCAACGCAGAATTGCTATGTTAAACGTGATTGATCGTTATTTGCTGCGCGAAATCGCCAAAGTGTTTGCGCGATTGTCATCATTTTACTGTTGATTGTGACCAGTTTGATGTTTTTGCGCATTTTAGAAGAAGTCAACCTCGGTGGTCTCAATGTTGAACTGGTGTTTACGGTGTTGCGGCTGCAACTCCTCCGCGATAGCGCCAGCCTGTTACCACCCGCATTTTTTCTCGCTGCGCTCGTCACTTTGAGCCGTTTATCGCGTGATAGCGAACTGATTGCGCTGAATGCGTGTGGCATTGGTCCGCCGCGTTTATATCGAATTGTGCTCTTACTGGCGCTGCCGGTGGCATTGCTGACGGCGTGGTTTGCGCTGTGGTTGCAGCCCGAAGCGGCGAGCGCGATTCAGGATATTCGGTTGCAGCAACGCGAGCAGGCAGCGCAGCTTGCGGGGTTACAGCCGGGGCGCTTTTATGTCGAAGAAAACGGTCAAGTGGTGATTTATATTGGCGAAATTACCGACGCAAAACGCTGGGCAATCTCTTCATTCTCGATCGGCGCAGCGCACCAACGCAGTTGGTGATGAGCGCCGGCGGCAGTCATCGCCTCGATCCCGTGACTGGCGATCATCTGGTCACACTGAAACAGGGACAGCGGTTTGATGGCAATCCCGGCGCAGGTGCATTTTTGATCGGTCATTTTGAGGATTATCTATTACGGATTCGCAGCGACACTCCGCCGCAGCGGTTTCCGTCAAAACGCGCCGCCTTGCCGACAGCGGCACTGCTGGCAACGCCGGAACGTGGCAATCGTGCGGAGTTGGAACACCGAATCGCTGCGCCGTTAGCGATTATCACGCTGTCGATATTGGCAATTCCGCTGGTGGAAATTTCGCCACGCCAAACTGCAACCGGGCGGTTATTACTCGCGCTGCTGGCGTATTTCTGCTTTTTCAATTTGCAACGGCTGGCGGAAAGTTGGCTGGAAACTGGCGTGACGCCCTTGTGGATCGGCAGCCTGTGGTATCAATTCGTTATTCTCGGCGCAGTGCATTTACTGCTGCTGCCGGAGAGTTTTTGGCTGAAACGCGCACGTCAACAGTTTGCGCGTGTACCAGAATCAAGAGGTTGCACGATAACCTCTTGACTCTGCGCAGATTATCGCCGCGCTTGAATCGCGGCTAACACACCATCCCAAAAGCGAATTCGTGCACATAACGCTTCTTCAGCCGCGACTTCTGCTTCACTGATGCGTTCAGGATCGTCGCCGCACAGCGTTTCCAACAGCCGAAATGACAGCGGTCCGTGAAAATCTTCATCGAGGTGAATGTGCCGATGCAGATAAAAATGAAACACCGGCGCTTGCGCTTCGGTGATCTGCATGTGACCCAGAAACTGCCGAAACATCGCCGGAATGAGATTCTCGCGTCCCAGCGCCAGCGCCGCTGCCACACAATGCGCTTTGTTTTCGCGGATAAAACTAAAGGTGGTTTCGCTGAAATACCGCGCAGGCAGCGGCACGATGGGCGCATACAACGCCGCATCAATACCCTTTTCTTCCACCAGTTTTAGAAAATCCCACGGCAATTGCGCATCTGCGCCCACTTCCTCCATCGCTCGGCAATACGACTCAAAATGACTGGCGTAACCGATTTGCCCATCCGCCAGCGGCACAGTGTCGGATTCCTCTTCCAGCGTTAACTGATTGATAAAAAAGCGCAAACTCGGATCGCTGCGCGGAATCCACGGAACCTGCACCGGCGCGATGTACCGCTGCAAGTATTTGATTAACGACATGAAATCCCACACTGAAAACACGTGATGCGCCATAAACACGCGCAAATCTTCAATCGTGGTTAACGCGCCGTAAATCGGATGTTGATTCAACTGCTCACGCAGCGGTTGTAAATGCTCTAAATTCAATTGTGTCATGGGTTTAGCTTCATCTGATGCGGAGTGAAAATGGAATGTTTAGGGCTGGCGCATTTTCAGTCGTGCCAAGCGGTCGCTGGCGATTGCGCAGGTAATAACGTTCCACTCGCCGCTGCCAACGCCGCTGCGAGATTGGGATCATCCTGTTCTGGGCGGGTTGGCGCGAGGAGTTTGGCTTTGGCGGTCGCTGCCTGCGCCTGCGCCAAATCACGCGCCGCAGCATCGTTCATCGCTTTCAGTGCCACACTTAAACTATTGGTCGTGCTACTTAAACCGGCAGCTCGTCGCGCTGATTCCGCCTGACGTTCCGCAGCTTCACGCTGCTGCTCGGCGCGTTTCATATCCCGCTCGGCGCGTTCCAACTGACTGCGTGCTGCCTTCAATTTGCTGCCAGCATCCGCATAGGTCGTCTCCAGCATCGCCAAAAAACTCTGCGCATCAGCCGCTTCACTCACTTCGCGCTCCACGTCCGGCGTCATCTGCTCCAGCATATCGAGCAAGGTATTCAAACTTTTTTCCAACGAGGCTCGCCGTGCTGCGTCAAACTCAACTGCGACCTGCGTTTGCAGCAATTCCGCCGCTGCCATCCGCTGATTCAACAGAGTTTGAATAGCATCCGCCTCTTTTTTCTCGCGTTCATAAGAAGCGCGGGCTTGCGCAACTTCCAATCCCAATTCATCCAGACGCTGCTCCATTGCCCGCAATTCAGCTTCAGTTGCACCTTTTGGATCCCAACGTACCAATGCCTCAATGCCAACCTGCATCGCTTGATCGGTTTTCACTCCAGCAAAATGACGGATAAAACTCAACATCGAAAAGCTCCTGTAGGAAAAGTTAGCGGTTATATTATGGCAGACAAGATAAAATCCATGTCGGTATCTTAAACGCAGAGGATAAAACTTTGAAAATACTCATTGTCGAAGATGATTTCGTCAGTCGCACCATTCTTCAGGAATATCTCAATCTTTATGGCACCACACATATTGCGGTGAATGGCAAAGAAGCAATTGCCGCAGTCAAAGCGGCTGATGCAATCAATGCGCCCTATGATTTAATTTGTCTTGATGTGATGATGCCAGAAATGAGTGGTCAAGAAGCACTGCGGGCTATTCGTGAAATTGAAGAAGCAAAAGGAATTTTTTCTTCAGAAGGTGCGAAGATCATGATGACCACTGCATTGAATGATGTTAAAACAGTGAGTGTCGCTTTTCAAGGATTATGCGATGCGTATTTAGTCAAGCCTATTCGTAAAGAAAAGCTCCTGTGCGAATTGCGTAATCTCAAAATCATTCCGTAACAATCACCGCATACAACCCACTTTATAGAAAATTTGGCAGTAGAAAATCCTGTCGTTACTGCCAACTTTTTTTCAATTGACATAAAAAAACCAGACCGAAGTCTGGTTTTTTTGACGCTTAAAAAACAGCGTTTACTTGGTTGGTGCTGGCGCTGCCGGAGCAGGAGCTGCTGGTGCAACTGGCGGTGCGTATGGGAACGCATATGGATAAGCGCCACCATAATAAGGTGCGCCATAACCACCATAAGGAGCGCCGTAGCCGCCATAATAAGGATTGCCATAACCGTAACCATCGTTATAGCCATAACCACGACCATAACCGCGTCCGTTGCCACGACCATAGCCGCGACCGCCGCCGCCCATGCTCATGTTGAAGTCGCCATAACCATCGCCGAGCATGTCGCCAAGCATGTCGCCAGCGCCATCGCCCCAGCCGTTGTTGCCGTAGCCATTATTGCCCCAGCCATTGTTATTGCCCCAAGGACCGCCCCACCATGCGGAAGCAGAAGCAGACACACCCAACAGAGCAGCGATGGCGGCAGCAGTAGCAAGTTTTTTCATTGATATTCTCCAAATTATTTTTGATTTGCACTTCATCTGATCGCCTGAACTGCGACCATGGGAATTAGTATATTAGAAGATGCTTAAATAGTAAATACCCTTGGTTTTATTTTTATGATTGGACGTTCATGCGCTCCAGCACTGCAACTAAGTCATTCCAAACCTTCACTTTTTGGTTCGGCGACCGCAGCAAATACGCAGGATGATAGGTGACGCGCAGCGGAATTTTGGTCTCGCCAAACGTAAACCAGCGTCCGCGCAGCGCCCCAACAGTCTCGGTCGTGTGCAGCAAACTCTGTCCCGCCACGCCACCCAGCGCCAGCATCATGCGCGGTTGAATCAGCGCCACCTGTTCCCGCAAATACTCTGCGCAGGCAGCGATTTCATCAGGATGCGGATTGCGATTGTCCGGCGGGCGACATTTGACGACATTGGCAATGTAAATCTGCTCACGCTCCAGCCCCATCGCTCTGACGATGGCGGTCAGCAATTTTCCCGCTCGCCCAACGAACGGCTCACCGGTTTGATCTTCCTCTGCGCCCGGCGCTTCACCGATGAACATCAACGCTGCATCGCGTTTGCCGCTACCAAATACCGTTTGGGTGCGCTGTTCGCACAGCCCGCAAGCACGACACGCGCTCACGCGAGCAATTAACGTGTTCCAGTCTGGCGCAGCAATCACCGGCGCTGCGGTTTCAATCATCGGCGCTGGCGGTATGACTTCAACAATCGGTGCTGGCGCTGGATGAATCACTGTGGATTCAACAGATTGCTCCATGATTACTGCCGACGCTGGCGCTGCGGCGGGCATTACCGCTGGCGTTGACGATGTGGGCGACGCAGCAAAACGCGGTTGCCACAGACTGATGTCCATCGCTTCGAGATAAGCACGTCGCCGCGTTTCGTCCATCGTTACGTCCTCAAACATCCGCAATCTGTGGATGCGCCCGCTCGGCCGGATGCAAAATCGTATTGCACGCATTGAGATAGGCTTTGGCCGAGGCAATCACGATGTCGGTGTCTGCGCCCTGTCCGTTGACCACGCGCCCGCCTTTTTCCAAACGCACCGTGACTTCGCCCTGCGCATCCGTTCCGCTGGTGATCGCGTTGACCGAATACAGCCGGAGCACTGCATCACTTTTCACAATGCTTTCAATCGCTTTGAACGTCGCATCGACTGGACCGCCACCGCTGGCGCTGCCGGTTTGCTCAACGCCATCAACGGTGAGCACCAATTGCGCATGAGGCGTTTCGCCAGTCTCGGAGCACACGCGCAGCGAAACCAATTTGACCCGCTCGTTGGCGGTTTCGAGCGTCGCATCCGTCACCAGCGCCTGCAAATCCTCGTCGAAAATCTCGTGCTTTTTATCAGCCAAATCTTTGAAACGGGCAAACGCTGCGTTCAATTCTTCCTCAGAATTCAAGGTGATGCCCAGCTCCAACAGCCGCGCCCGAAACGCATTGCGCCCAGAATGCTTGCCCAGCACCATTCGGTTTTCCGTCCAACCAACATCCTGCGCCCGCATGATTTCGTAGGTTTCGCGGTTTTTCAGCACTCCATCTTGATGAATGCCGGATTCGTGCGCGAAAGCGTTGATGCCGACGACCGCTTTATTCGGTTGCACCGGAAAGCCGGTGATGGTCGAAACCAGCCGCGAGCAGGTCATAATTTGCGTGGTATCCAACCGCGTTGCGCAGTCAAACAAATCGGCGCGAGTGCGCACCGCCATCACGATTTCTTCCAACGCAGCATTGCCTGCGCGTTCGCCCAAGCCGTTGATAGTGCACTCCACTTGCCGCGCTCCATTGCGCACTGCCGCCAGCGAATTGGCGACCGCCAGCCCCAAATCGTTGTGGCAATGCACCGAAAATATCGCTTGATCGGCATTCGGCACACGCTCGCGCAGCGTCGCAATCAGGCTGCCGAATTGATCGGGAATGTTGTAGCCGACCGTGTCGGGAATGTTGACGGTACGCGCACCAGCCGCAATCACCGCTTCCAATATCCGGCACAAAAAATCAATCTCAGAACGTCCGGCATCTTCGGGCGAAAACTCCACGTCATCGGTGAATTGCCGCGCCCGTTTCACCGCGTGCACCGCCTGCGCCAGCACCTGATCGGGCGACATGCGCAATTTCTTTTCCATGTGAATCGGTGAAGTGGCGATAAACGTATGAATACGCCCAGCATTTGCACCTTTCAGCGCCTCGCCAGCGCGGTCAATATCAGCATCCAACGCCCGCGCCAGCCCGCACACGCGACTATCTTTCACTGCCGCAGCGACCGCTTTCACCGCCTCGAAATCGCCGGGGCTGGCAATTGGAAATCCGGCTTCAATCACATCGACACGCAGCCGTTCCAACGCTTTGGCGATGCGGATTTTTTCATCGCGGGTCATGGATGCGCCGGGGCTTTGTTCGCCATCGCGCAACGTGGTATCGAAAATCATCAAATGGTCTTTAGTGCTCATCGCAATTCTCGGTCAAGCAATTTAAGTGAATTAGGTATACGGCATGGTCACTGAAAACTGACAACTTTTTAACTGGCAATCAAGCAGTTGCAATCCCTGCTTTACCCGTCCAATAACCATCGCTCAGGGCGCTGGGACACCAATTGCGTAATTGCGCCGTGCCTTCAATTGGATCAAGTTCGCCAGCGAGTGTTTTCGCAAACACTTGAATAATCTCAGCGGTGTGCATTGATTGCGGACTAATGCGCAGCAATTCAACGCCGAGTTGCGCCACTTCCGGCAATACCGATAACAAATTATGCGTGGTTGCCGATTGCGTTTGAATTCCATTCAATGCCAAAAACGGTGTTCCTTCTTGGGTGGAAACCAATAACCCGTCGGGATAATCACCGCAGCAGAATTGACAATCATCTTTGCTTAAATTGCGGTTATACGCGGTGAAGCAGCGAGCGGAATACGCCAGCGGTAAACGTCCATACGCGAATAATTCGCATTCCACACCAGCGGGGCGCGTTTTAATTAAAGCGGCAGTCGTTTCGCGTCCTAATTCAACGGGTAAAACCCAGCGTTTTAAGCCGCGTTGGATGAGAAAAGCCAGCGTTCGTTGATTGTATAAATTGATCGAATGACCCGTGACGAATGGTCGTCCTTCCAGAAAATCCAATCCCGCTAAATCATTGGCTTCAATTAAAAACCGTTCGTCAGCACAAATGCGTTGCAGCGTTTTTAATTCGCTGTCTGCTTCAATGAGCGCCAGCGTGGAAATGACCGGTTCTTTGCCAGCGGCAGCGACGCGCTCCGCCAATTCCCAATAATCTTCTGGGCGCAACAGTCGTCGTTTCGAGCAAATGGTTTCGCCGAGATAAATCACTGCAACCGGCGTTTCAAGCATTTCTGCATAAAAATCAAAAATCTGCTCCCGTGTCCAGTGATACAAAATCGGACCGAGCGTGAGGCGTGGAATGGAGTGTGAAGTCGTTGGCATGACGGGTCGCTGTGAGTGAATTAGTGCCAAGGGCGATGATAGGGGCCGATGGTGGTTTGTGCGCCTTCCGATACTTGGGCAAGGATTTGATGCCAGCTTTCTTTCGGGCGAAAGGTGTCTGGATTGCGCTGGCAAGCGTCAATCGCTTCGCGCCAGACCTGCGTCACTTGCGAAACGTAACGGGTGCTGCGCTGGCGACCTTCAATTTTAATCGCGCTGACGCCAGCGGCGAGAATCCCCGGCAAAATATCCAAGGTATTCAGACTGGTCGGTTCTTCAATTGCATGGCGCAATTCGCCCGCAACGTCGTAGCGCCCTTTGCACAGCGTCGGATAACCTGCCGGTTCATTGAGCGAACGCCGTTCAATCAACACGCCGCCGAGCCGCGTTTCCTGACCTTTGGGCGTGTCGCGCCATTCAACATGCGCGGCTGGTGAACACGCGCCGTAAGTGTTCGGCGATTGTCCGCAGGCATAAGACGATAATAAACAACGCCCTTCGACCATCACGCACAGACTGCCGAAACCGAAGATTTCCACCGGAACTGGCGTTTCTTCAATCAAATGCGCGACCTGCGCCAGCGACAACACTCGCGGCACCACCACGCGCTTAATTCCGAAATGGCGGTGCATGAAGCCAATCGCTGCCGGATTGGTTGCCGAACCCTGCACCGACAAATGCAGATTGACGTTGGGATAACGCTCGGCGGCGTAATCCAACACGCCCATGTCAGCGAGAATGATCGCGTCCACGCCGAGATCAACAGCGCGATCTACCGCTGCCGTCCAACGTTCCCAGCCATTCGGCTGCGCGTAAGTGTTAATGGCGACAAACACCTTGACTTTGCGGTCGTGGGCGTAATTCAGCCCCTCGCGGATTTGTTTGTCGTTGAAATTCAAGCCAGCGAAATGGCGAGCGTTGGTGTCGTCGCGGAAACCAATGTAAACCGCATTGGCTCCATGATCGACGGCTGCTTTGAGCATCGGCAAATTACCGGCAGGACAGACGAGTTCCATGATGATTTCAGTCTCGTGTGACGTCAGGCAGTGCTGACAAGTGGATGACAGGGTGCGGTGGCGAGCTGTGCGCCTTGCTGGGTATTGCGGCGATACAACTCAGCTTCAATGGCGTTGAGCACCGCCCATTTTTGGTGACACCAGCTCGGCGCTAACAAAATCTCGCGGGCGGCAGTGCCGGTGAGTCGATGATAAATCACCGCAGGCGGTGTGCGCTCGACCAGATCGGCGCACAGGTTGACATAATCGTCAAACACCAGCGGTTGATAGTCGCCGCGCTGCCACTCCAACGCCAGCTGCGTGTTGCGCACAATATGCAGCGGATGCAGTTTTAAGCCTTCCACGCCGAGCTCCAACACCCGCTCCAAACTGGTCAACGCTGCGCTCGCCCTTCGCCCGGCAAACCGAGAATTAAATGGGTACACACCGGAATTCCGCGTTGCTGCGCGGCAATGACCGCAGTGCGATATTCAGCAAAAGTATGACCGCGATTGACGCGCTCCAAAGTCCGATCATCAGCGGACTGTAACCCCAGTTCCAGCCAAATTTCCTTGCCCTGCGCCTGATAACTGGCGAGCAAATCCAGCACTGCATCGGGCACACAATCCGGGCGCGTCCCAATCGACAGCCCAATCACGTCAGCATGACTCAAGCGCTGTCATACCGCCGGCGCAGGGCATCAAGCGGATCATAAGTGTTGGTATAGGCTTGAAAATACGCGAGAAACTGCCGTGCTCCAGTGCGTTTGGCAAGCACCTGTCGCCCAGCTTCTAATTGAATAGCCAGCGCGGGCGGATTCGCTGCGTTGGGGCTAAATGAAATGTTGTTGCAAAAAGTGCAGCCGCCGTGTCCTTTTGCGCCGTCACGATTTGGACAAGTGAAACCGGCGTGGAGCGCGAGTTTGTGGACGCGCTGACCGTAGCGTTGCAGCAGATATTGTCCGAAGGTGTGAACGCGGGCGCTAAGAATGCGCGGTGGCGGGAACGGCATGAGCATAAACCTAAAGGAAACCTGATGATTATCACGGGAATTCGGTTGCGATCATATCCTGATTTTGCTAATCAAAATGCGCTCACTCAACGAATAAATCAGCAATTCTCTAAATGTATACGCTTACACCAAATATCAATGTACTGCAAAATCACAATCTATTGCGCACAAGGCGAACGTAGCTATTGCCACTTCGATAATTATTATTGATGTCGCCGTTGTGAAAATTCACGCCCCAAACATAACTTGAATTATCAGCATCCAATGAACTAGACCAAAACCAAGCTAACGTATTTGGAAAAACTTTGAGTCAATTGTCGGTTTTTGTCCTTCACAATCAGCGTTGCCAGCTCTTCTAACGAAGGCAATCGCCAATCATTATCATTAACTGCTGATGATCTTTGACCGCAGTGTTTGCTTCATCCCAATTAAATCTGATCGCCTTACCAACGCAATTTTCTCCATCCCAAGTTTGCCCCAATGCGCAACGCATCCATTGCAAATTGGTTTGCGTATCCAATACCGTTCCATCACCTAAATCACAGTAACGCTCATTGATCAGTGGATAATCTATAAATTCGTCTCAATACAATGATTGTCCTGTACTACTGGAATACTTTCTTTTTGCTGCTGCAACTCAAAAATCAATGCTTCAATCAGAGATTTTCCTAAAACCTCTAATTCCACTGCCTGCGCGTGTTCATGCGAAATCGAAATTTGCTGCATAAATGCAGGTAATTTTTGTAATTCTTGCAATGAAAAATCGCCATGTTCATTCCGTGCTGCTTGCAAGGCAGTAAAATAGGCTTGTTCACGCACTGAACGCCCAATCACCTCTCGATCAATCGCTTCAGTTTGTTCCGAAGTCAAACTCAATTCTCGCGCTTGCTTAAAAAGCAAATTAATTTCTTGCATGTCGAGATATTGATCGACCCACGCCATTTGCAGCACAGCACGATAATTTCTAATGCGCCGCGATCTACTGATGCTGAAGGTGGTTCAGGAATTAACGGAGCTGCATGATCAATCAGCGGTGCTGGTGCTACAATTAAATCTGCCGCAATCGAATCTAATGCTGGTGAATGAGCAGATAACCAGTGTGTGCGGTGCGCTTCTACCATTGCTTTCTGTTGACGGAGATTTGCAAAAGCATACTCAGTCAAATCAAAATGACAATTTGCAATGTGACACATTTCCATGTTCTTTGCTACAAACCGGACAGACATTAGACCCAGCCATAAATTAACCCTCTTATTTGCACTATACAGAATGACGTGCCTGTTGGATGGCAATGCCGAGTTGACGCAACCGATCACTCACTTCTGTATTAAATGTCTGCGGGCGCAATTCCGGCGGCAATTCCGCCACCATAATTGAATTACCATTTCTCCATTCATTGCCAGCAATACCACCCCAACTGCCATCATTCATGCGTTCTAAATAGCGGTCGCGCAGGTTTTCTAATTCCTGTTGACAAAATGCTTTGAAGCCGCTGCATCAAATAAACTGTGCAACAAGTAATACTCCAATGCCAGCAAATCTGCCTCCACTTCTTCTACTACCTGACGCCGGTTTTCTTGATCAACACCCTGTTCACTCACGCCAGCCACTGCGTTTTTTAAGATTTCACAAATCTTATCAATTTTATCAGATGACTAGAAAACATATTTTTTGCGACTGCCGGATCAGTCAATAGCTTGGAACCATGCCGTAAATACTGTTTAAGTTCACGATAAAGAATCTCGCCACTCTCTGGGTAGTAGTAATCAAGAATTTCAATATCAACACCGCTATCACGAACGATATTCATCCGCGTTTGGCTATTCACTGGAGCGCGTACCAATGCCTCAGCCAGCGGGCGCACAAACCGCAAAAACAAGGCTTTAAGACTGTATTGCAACCGCTCTTGAAATTGCCGTGTATCACCGACAAGCAAATGGCGAACGCGATCACTCCCCCACAATTGACCGGTCACAAATTCGCTAATCTTTTGTGTATCTTGATCCAATTCAACTGCGAGTTTTGCTGCAATCTCTTGAATCATTTGGCGCACATCTTTATACAATGCTTCGCGCCATTCGCGGTTGGCTGCATCGGGATCAAATCCATGCTGCATACTGCTGAAAAATTTGTAATCCCGTTGCGCAGCAGCGCGGGCGGGTAATTTCGCCATATTCTCGCGCACGATTTCCTCATACCGCTGATTAAAGCCACGCAACGTATTGGCATTAAAATCGGCGCTCACTTCTTTATTGTAATAAGCATTGAATTCAGCTTTGAGTTGATCTTGACGCGCACTCCACCATTGATTAAAAGCGAGATTGCGATCTTCATCTTGCCGCCGCCGCGCTTCATCCGGGTCTTCAGGAAAATGCCCGCGCACTTGTCGATAAATATCTTCACTGTGACGCAATATCGTTTCAAATAGCGCCGTGCAGCGGCGTTCCACAATAGCCACGCGCTCGTGATTCAAATAATGGTTGATGGTGGTTTTAATCGCATCAATACCAGTGAGGTTTTTAGAACATCTAATTCTGCGGTATTTTCACCAGTAACGCGCCGCAAATCCGCAGCAATTTTTTGTTGATCGCCGAGGTCTTTAAGCGTTTCGCTTTCGGCCATACCATGCAATACCAAATGCGCACCCGCTGATCCGCCAATAATACGCGACGGTGGCAAATTAGCCTCCTCGCGCCATGCTTGCACCGCATGTTGAAAATCGCGTTGAAATGCCTCTCGTGTCGCAAAAGAATCCATGCGTCCGAAAAAGACAAACATCTTATCTTCTAAACGAATGTGGCGATCACCTTCTCGCGCAAATTTAATTAAATCCTTTTCCGCACCGCGCAAATCTGGATAACGTTGGATTAAAATAACTGCATCGCAACTGTGCAGCATATCGCGGGATTCTTCGATATGTTTTGCTAATCCTGAATCCAATCCCGGCACGTCATAAAACACAATGCCTTCAGCTTCAGCTAATCGGCAGGTATACAATCTTGCTTCGTGCATCGCATGAGCAAAACGCGCATCCGCAACGTATTTGCGCAAAGCATCTTTAATTTCTTCTAAATTGGTGAAATGTTTGGCTCGCGCCCCTTCATCCAATACTTCTTTAAGCGTTGTTTGATACTGTTGAATGGTGGCTAAATCTTCTTTTGCATTTTTAGCCCGAGTGTCATCTGCGCCATTCGCAACGGTGTTTAATTCAGCAACGAGTCTGCTGAATTCACCATTGGTTTTTGGTTGGGTTTCCAGTCGTTGTTCAGTCTCTTCTTTGACTGAAAAAATTTGCGTCGTCGTAAAGGTACAACGCAGTGATTTTGCGGGTAATAGATCGCAACCCAGCCACGCATTAACAAATGTGCTTTTACCGGCTTTTTCGAGACCAACGACAGCAATACGAAACTCGCCTTTTTCTAAACGTTGACGCTGCCGTTCTGCCTGTTCCGTTCTTCGGTAAGCGCGGTTAATTGCGCTTGAGTAATTCCCGCTTGTCGCGCTTGTGGCAATTCAGCTAATTGACGCGCAAAACGTTCGACATCTAGCGCCTGCTCGAGACGTTTTGCATTGATAATAGATGCTTTTTTCCAATCCATCGCTGAATCCTCGTGTGCTGATCTTGTTTGATCTGGGTTGTTCACTGAGCCAAAATAATGCGCATTCTAGCGCAACCGTTGCACGTGCCTCTTTGAAAAAAAGAAGTTGGAGCGGTTTAACAAAGCAGGTGAGTTAGCAGATTTCTTAAACCCTTGCGTCGGTTAGACACGGCGTGTCTAATCAAATCATGCGCTCTTCACAGACCTTGACGCTCATGTCCGTTTCTGATTTAGCACCATTTTTAGAAAAACCCGGGCTGATTGATGCCTATTCCCCGCTCGCCAATCGTTACGACGAAATGCGCACCGCCAGCGGCGAAGTGCGTCCGCAATGGCGCTATTTGCTGGATGCACTGCGTACTTTGGGCGCAGCAGCCATTGCCGAACGTGGCAGTAAAGCAGCGCGGCTGATTCGTGATAACGGCATCACCTACAACCTCAATGGCGATCCACAAGGCATGTCGCGTCCATGGCAATTGGATTTATTGCCGATTTTAATTCACAGTGACGAATGGGCGGAATTGGAGCGCGGCTTAATTCAACGCGCAGAATTATTCAATTTAATTTTGCGCGATCTTTATGGCGAGCGCGAATTGCTGCACACCGGACTTCTTCCCGCTGAATTGATTGATGGTCACGCCAATTATTTATTGCCTTGTCACGGTATTGAAATTTTTGCTGGACGTCCGCTGGTGCAATACGCCACTGATTTAACGCGAATGCCCAATGGTCAATGGCGCGTAATTGGCGATCGCACTCAAAGTCCAATGGGCGCAGGTTATGCGTTAGAAAATCGCGTCGTACTCTCGCGGGTATTGCCGAGTTTATTCCGTGATTCACACGTTCATCGGCTCGCCGGATTTTTCCGCTCCATGCGCCGAACGCTGGCGCAACTCGCACCGCGTCGCACCGATCATGCGCGAGTGGTGATGCTCACGCCCGGCCCGGCGAATGAAGCCTATTTTGAACACGCTTATCTAGCGAATTATCTCGGCTACACGCTGGTGCAGGGCGGCGATTTATCGGTGCGCGATGGAGCGTTGTGGCTGCGCACACTGGGACGGTTAGAGCGCATCGACGCAGTGCTGCGCCAAGTCAATGATTTATGGTGTGATCCGCTCGAACTGCGCGAGGATTCCTTTCTCGGTGTACCCGGTTTATTGCAGGCAACGCGAGCAGGCAATCTCGTGTTGGCCAATGCGCTCGGCAGCGGCATTTTGGAACATCCGGCATTGCCAGCGTTTTTACCGCACATTTGCGAGCATTTACTTGGTGAAGCACTGCTGCTGCCGGATGTGCCGACGTGGTGGTGTGGCGAACCAGCGGCGCTGGCGCAGGTGCTGCGAGATTTCGACAACCTCATTATTAAACCCATTCCAACCCTTGCCGCTCGCAGCGGCGTGCAGATTCCGCGCCCACTGTCGGCTTATGTTTCCGCAACATTGGAGCCATCGACGCGAGCCGCGCTGCTCAAAGCCATTCAAGCAAATCCCAGCGGTTATGTGGCGCAGGCACAGATTTTGCCGTCCACTGCGCCAGCGTTAATCGGTCAACGCCTCGAACCGCGTCCCAACGTATTGCGCACTTTTTTGGTTGCCGAAGAAGACAGTTACGCAGTCATGCCGGGCGGATTGGGGCGCATCGCCCTGACCCAAGACACTGCGCTGGTGTCTGGTCAACTCGGCGGGCTGGGCAAAGATGTATGGGTGCTGGCATCGGAGCCAGAGCGCCAAGAAAGTCTGCTCGTGACGACTGATTCGCAAAGTCCAGCGGTGGTGCAGGAAAGCGCCGTCTCGAGTCGGGTCGCCGATAACCTGTTTTGGATTGGACGTTACGCCGAACGCGCCGAGGGCTTGGTGCGGCTGTTGCGGATTACCATTTTCAAATTTGCGGAGCGGGCAGATTATCCGCTGTCAAAAGCCAGCTCCTCTTGTCTGCGCTCGCTGCTGGAAGCATTGACCAATCAAACGCAGTCCTTTCCCGGTTTCGTCGGTGCTGGCGCAGAAGGATTGCTGTGCCAGCCCATTCCCGAATTGCTGTCATTGATGACCGATCCGCAGCGCAGCGGCGGATTACCGCGCACGTTGGAGGCACTTGGGCAAGCAGCGTATTCAGTGCGCGAACGACTGTCGGCGGATACCTGGCGCATCATCAGCGACATCGAAGGGCGACTGGCGAATTTGACGCAAAATCCGCCCAGTCAATTGTCGCAGGCTCTGGATGAACTTGATCCGCTAGTAACTTCGCTGGTGGCATTTTCAGGGTTGACGCAGGAAAACATGACGCACAACGAGGGCTGGCATTTTCTGGAAACCGGACGGCGCTTGGAACGCGGCACTGCGTTGGCGTGTTTACTGCATTCAACGCTGGTGCCGATTGCTGGCGAACCAGATGAAAACATGCTGATTGAAGCCGTGCTGGGCATTACCGACAGTTTGATTACCTATCGGCGGCGTTATCACGCCGGCACTCGCGTCGGCGCGTTATTAGATTTGGTGCTGCAAGACGAAGGCAATCCACGGGCGCTGGCGTATCAATTGGCGATGCTTGACCGGCTGATTAGCGATTTGCCACGCGGTGATTTAGCGATAGGGCGCACGGCAGCGGAGAAACTGGTGCTGAAAAGTTTAACCGAGATTCGTTTAACTGAGATTGACCAATTGATTCAACCGCATAAGCACAGCAACCGCCGCGTCACGCTGGCCAAAATGCTCAGTGATTTGAGCAATGAATTGGCGGCGATTTCAGACGCGATCACTGCGCAGTATTTCCGCCACGAAGAACAGCCGCACAGTCTGCTGCGTCGTGCTGGAGCGACTGCGCCATGAAGTTTCGCGTCGTGCACCTCACCCGTTACGAATACGCTGAACCGGTGTCGTTGTGTCACAGCATCGCCCATCTCAAACCGCTGCAAACGCGCCGCCAGCGGTGTTTAGCCAGCCAATTGCGCGTTGATCCCTGGCCAGCGGTGATGCGCGAGCGTGAGGATTTTTTCGGCAATCGCGTCAATTACTTTTCGATTCAACAGGCGCACAGCGTATTGGAAGTGATCGCCACCAGCGAAGTCGATGTGAATGTGCTGGCGCTGCCCGATGCCGATAAAACGCCGACGTGGGAGCGCGTGGTGACGCGGTTGTATGACCGAGGCGATGCGCTGATGACCAACGCTCGCATGTTTACGTTGCCATCGCCACAGGTGCCGCTTGATGCAGAGGCGCGGGAATTTGCCGCCGTGTCGTTCACTGCGGGGCGACCGATTTTAGAAGCGACCTTGGATTTAATGGGGCGAATTTTCCGCGAATTTGAATACGATCCACTGTCAACAACGGTCGCCACGCCACTGGCAGAGGTGATGCAGCAGCGGCGCGGCGTGTGTCAGGATTTTGCGCATGTGGCGATTGCCGGACTGCGCGGATTGGGATTGGCGGCGCGGTATGTCAGCGGTTATTTGGAGACGCTGCCGCCGCCCGGTCAGATCAAATTGCAAGGCGCAGATGCGTCACACGCTTGGTTTGCGGTGCTGATTCCCGAACTGGGCTGGGTGGATTTTGATCCGACAAATAATCAAACGCCGAATCTGCAATACATCACGACCGCGGTGGGTCGTGATTTTCAAGATGTGACGCCATTGCGGGGGATTTTTTACGGCGGCGGCACTCACGATTTGCGCGTTGCCGTGGATGTGAATCGGTTGGAACAGCCAGCGCCGAGCGTTTAATTCAAACTGGGATTGCGCAACGCCTCCACCGCCAGCACCTGATACTGCGCCTTATCCAGCAGTTCTAAAAATCCCTCTGGACGAATGCGCATCTCTGACCAAATCGCCGGATCAATCGGCGGCGCATCGTCCCAATCGCGTGAATCTAGTTCGGCTAAATGTGCGCCGGTATTCGCCAAATGCACCAGAATCACCGGCACACGAAAAGTGGCTGGCGCTCGCAGCGGATCGTGATGAAAGCGCAGACAGGCGCACAAACTGTCGGGCAAACCCCAGTGCTCCGCCAGCATTCCGCCCAATTCCGCATGATCAAAACCTAATTCAGCCCGTTCCGCAGCTTGCGGCGTTAACGCTTGTGGCTCGCTCAAACTGCGCAGAAATGCGTGATGCGCAGCTTCCGGTTCCTGCGAAAACAACACCAACTGTCCCAAATCGTGCAGCAGTCCGCCCAAAAATACCGTGCCCGATAACGCTGGCGCTTCGGCATCCGCCAGCAATCGCGCAATCACTGCGCAGTACGCGGAATGATGCCAAAACACTTCCAACGGCAAGAGATTCTGCGCGGGCAAACGGTCGGAAGCCTGCGTCACTGCGCCAGCGATCACCAAACGCCGCAGATGATCGCGTCCCAGCAACATGGTCGCTTGTTCCATCGAATCGACCGTGCGCGAGCTGGCAAATGCTGGGCTGTTCGCCAGTCGCAACACGATGGCGACCAGTGCGGGGTCCTGCGCCAGCAACTCAGCGATGGCGGATTGACGACTTTTCGGGTCATCAAGCAGCTTGAGCACTTCGCCCACCACCCGTGGAATCGCCAGCAGGCGACCAGTCTGTTTAATAAGAGCGTTGATGGTTAATGGGTGAGGACACGCGCACATGCTCCAGTAAATCGTTGCTGATTTGAAAAACCGATCAAACCGTAAACATTGATTTGATAGTTTCCAATGCTTTTTCGCTACCAATCAATTGTGCAATGGATTCGCCCGGTTGTGGCGGCGGCAATAAGCCCAATGTCGCAAATGCCGGAACTTCGGTCGCTGGAGGATGCGGGCGACCTTCACTTTGCAACGCTGCCCACCGCGCTACCGTCGTAATGCTAGCGTAATCAGGTTTCTCGGCGCGATGTTCCCAATGGCTCGAATGCTCCGCTACTTCCACCAAATCTTCGCCTAAACCCCAATAATTGATAACCAACACTCCGGTAATGCTGCGCAGTTTGCCAATTAACGATTCAATGCGTGCCAAGCGGGGATTAGCATCGCGCATTTCAATGAATTGAATAATCGGCACTGCGCCGATGCCAGCCACCAGTCCCGCCAGCAGCGCCCGATCGTGATTCAAAATGCCGAGAATATCCGAGAGCAAATAGCTGTAAGCCGAGCACAGCACGCTGTCGCTCCACACTGCCGCCATCGCCTCGCGGGTGACATTGTGTTTGGCTTTGAAAGATTGCCGCAACGCCAAATTGGTGGTCAGCATTCGCGTGTTACGAAATCCGAAGCGCAGCACTGCGTCACGCACCGATTGGATTTCTTTGGTGCCACGAAAGAGCGGGCTATTGGTGGCATGAAGCAGTGCGCCAGCGATGGTGCCGTCGCGCTGAATTACCTCGGTGAGTTCCTGCACTCCGGCATCGGGATCATTGGTGAGCTCCTGAATTTTCAGAGCAATTTCAGGACGGGCGGGCAGTTCCAGTCGATTGCTGGTGATGAGCTCGTACAGTTCCGCGAGAAACATGCCTTCGGAAGGATCAAGCTCAATATCGCTGACTTCGAGACTGGTGTTGAGCGCCGACTCCAGTGCTGTCAACGGGATCTTCAGCACGATGCAGGGCGTTTCGGTGATGACGCAATCATTTGCAAATTCACCTTCATTTGCAAAAAGATTGATCGGATCGCTCAACCCTTGATAACTCTCCAAACGCTCGGTGACACCATTTGTCAGCCGCACTGCGTGGCCATCAACCAGAAATAATCGACAGCCTTCAATGTCGGTGAGCCGAATGCGCTTTTTTGGTGCTAATTCGCCCATCGTGCATTGTTTTGACAGCACCTCGCGGGTGCTTTCCGAAAGGTCTCGAATCAGATCAATTTCCGTCAAAAGTGACAGCACTTCAGATGTCTGCTGCATCGGTAGATACCTAGGATAGACAAGCCTGTTCTCGCTTCTAGTCTAGCAGCATCGGTATCCAAACTGACGTGCTGTCATGTCCACCATCAACGCAAGATGCCCGCATTCAGGCAATGCTGCGATAACCCAGTAGCACATCTGCTGCTTCTCCGGTGCTGCCGTCATCGCGCCGGAATTGCGCGGTTTGCGCGACGGTATCGTATAAATTCAAGGCTTTGCGCGTATTTTGATGCGCCAGCTCAATTGCCACCACACCTGCTTCTTCTAGCGTCTGCGTGACTTGCTTGCCGTTGCGGTCAATTTGCAGCAATTGCAATTGTGAAAACGCCACGTCATTGGCATCAATCACGCCATCCGCCACACCATTCGCATCCGCGTCATAACGCGCCAATTCCGCAAATCCATTGGCTGCGCCGTGTTGATCGCCAAATAACTCGCCGCCGTCATCAATGCGTCCGTTGCCATTGCGATCTAGCGCCAGCAACCAAGTTTCACTATTCACCATGCTGACCTGCTCGGTGATGCCATCTGCGTTCAAATCGAATTCCACGCCGTTCTCAACGCCCGTCGTGGCGATGCCAGCGTCAGACAAATCAAGCACCAGCGGATCGGTCGTGAAAATCGAAGCGAGATTGCTGCTGACACTGACTGAAACTTCCAGTGACTGCTGCTGGCGCACCTGAAATACCAACGAAAAACTCGACGTGGAGCTGGTGCTGGACTGCTGCGCCAGCGCCACTTTTGCGGTGGATTGTTGTGGTGTGGCGACGTGCAGATTCAGCGCCACTGCGTTTTGGTGCGCCGTCACTGCGTCGGCTTGCGCTGCCGCAGCCTGAGTTTGTGCTCGGTGCACATTCAACGAAGTTTTCGATTCCAAATCAAAGGATTTGCGCAAAATCTGATAATCCAAATCTTGCTCCAACCGAGCTGCGATTTCGGCAGCCAAATCACCGCCAGCGCCGGGGTTTTGTACTGCTGGCGCAGCAGATGAGCGGCTGGTGAGTAGCGTGTGGTGTGAACTGGTCGTGGCGGTTTGTGCCAACGCAGTGATTGATCGATTTCCAGTGACGGGTTGCATGGTTGACCTCAAGCGCGGCGCAAGTCCGCGAGTTGTGACAGAAAAATCCTGCCACTCAACGCAGCAGGACGCCTAAATCTCAACGTCTTTTCTCTTTATGCTCTTGGACGCCAGCCAATCATCGCTACGGCGATAAGCGGTGCGTTCAAAGCTGCCGACAGCCCTCAAATGTCACCGCAGTTTTGGTGCGACCGGAGCGACTGCCTTGCGCTTCCATTGCCCGCACTACATCCATGCCACTAATTAACTTGCCAAAAACAACGTGCTTGCCGTCGAGAAACGGTGTCGGCGCAACGGTGATAAAAAACTGCGAACCGTTGGTATCAGGCCCAGCGTTGGCCATCGCCAAAGTGCCAGCGTCGCCAAACTTGAGATCAAAGTTTTCATCCGCGAAAGATTTGCCGTAAATCGACGCGCCGCCCGTGCCGTTGCCATTGGTGAAATCGCCGCCCTGAATCATGAATTCTGGAATGATGCGATGAAATGGACTGCCGGCATAACGCAGTTCTTGACCTTTCTCGCCGGTGCACAGGGCGCGGAAATTCTCCGCCGTTTTCGGCACGACATCCGCAAACAGTTCAAAGGTGATCGTTCCGGCTGGCTGACCGCCAATGCTCACATCAATGGCAACTTTCGGATTGGCTGCCAGCGCGGGCGTGGCGGCAGTAGCGAGCAGAATGCTGGCGAGCAGTGCAGAGCGTGTGAACATAATTTGAATTCCTGATGGTGAGATGACGGTTTAACAATCGGAACAGGCTTTCATCGGCAATCCGCGCTCAATCCAGCCGGGGCCCGCGCTGCTGCCAATCATGCCTTCTGGGATATTAAAAACATTGCTAAAACCCTGCTTCACCAAATAACGCTGCGCATAACTACTGCGGCTGCCGGTGCGACAAATCACGGCAATTGGCGCAGTTTTATCGCCATGCACCGCATCCAATACCTTAACGGCAAAACCTGTTGCGCCATTAGGGTCTTGTAGATTGATGCGCTGCGCATTCGGCGCAGTGCCGGAATCGCGCCATTCTTCTGGAGTGCGTATGTCAATCAGAATGAGTTCACCGGCTTGCAGCTTGGTCTGCGCTTCCGGCGGCGTCAGTGAGAGTGATTGCGCTTGCGCTGCGCCGAATGAGAGTAGCGCACACATCAAAAGTACAAACCGTTGTTGCCAAGGTAATAAAGAATTGGTGTTCATTGTTTAGCTCAAAAGTGAATCGTGAATTAACAGCCGGCAATACGATCGTAATAACGGGCGCGATACAACAAACGCGGCGTGGCATCGTCATTAAAACCAGTGCGCGTATGCAATACGTTATTACTGATTAAACCCCAGCCCGCTTGCAGTTTGCCGAGAAAATGCCACGGCGAAGGAGTACGCAGCAGATTTTTAAGATAGCTCACGGCTGCCGCAGTCAGCGGATCGTCGCGCCATACGATATTGCGAGCGCGATTGGTGTAGCGCATGTGCAACGCGCCATTCGCTCCAACTGAAAATACTGGACCGGGCTGATGAGGACGGATTTCTTCGCCGTCGATATGATGCGCAGGAATGCTCATGCAATCGGGCTGCATCAGCGCCCGAATAAATTCTGGATTGTGATCGCGGATTTGGATGTACAGAATTTCGTGATCGAGCAGCGCATTTTCGCCACCATCGGCCGCCGGATGAACGCAATGCAACAGCAAACCGTGAATCTGTCGCTCTGGCGCATTGTAATAACCGTCGGTATGCCAATCAATTGCGCGATTGGAATAGGGAATATATTCGCGGTGCGCTACATCGGTTTGCACTGTCAATGAAGTGATCGCGTCGTCATCTGCGCCGCGATTGTGATCTAGCCGATGCAGACCAAAATGCGCACCCAGCGCAGCGGGAATACCTTTACTCGGATCGTCGCCGGTCGTGCCGACATAAATCGCCATATTCGCCAAACGGCAGCGTTCTAAAATCGCCGCATGTTCGCTGGCAGTGAGCTGGCGCGGATCGCCGATTTCCACGATCAACGCGCCGAGATCGGTTGGCGCAGTGGCTAATTTATCCTCGCGCCAGTGTTGATAAGCCGCATCGTGGTGAAGATCAAACGGAGAATTTGACATTAAAAGTGATGTCCTCTAAAGGCTTGCGTGGAGTGTGGTATGGTATACCGAAATGCCCAAGCATTTTATATTATTGAAATTAGCTTCAATTAAAAAGTTTGTGCGAGTTTTTCTGAATGCCTGATTTTATTGAAACTAAGTTTGTGCAGTTCGCAACAAAGTCAATATCCTAATTTTCAACTGCGTTGTATCTATCATGTTCAAAATTGTAAGTTTTAATGTCAATGGAATTCGCGCTCGTCTGCATCAAATCGAAGCAATTCAACTTGCCCATTATCCCGATGTGCTGGCGCTGCAAGAATGCAAAGTTGTCGATGAACAATTCCCATTAGAATGGACGCAGCAACTCGGTTTTCATACCGCAATTCACGGGCAAAAAGGACATTACGGCGTGGCATTACTGAGTCAAACTGCGCCGTTGCAAATTGCTAAAGGATTTGCGCATGACGCAATTGATGCCCAGCGGCGTTTAATCATTGGGCGCTATTCATTGCCGCGTGGCGGTGAATTAACGGTGATTAACGGTTATTTTCCGCAAGGCGAAGAGCGCGACCATCCGTTAAAGTTTCCGGCGAAACAGCGGTTTTATGCTGATCTGCTGGCGCATTTGCAAATGAATCATTCACCCGATCAATTGCTGGCAGTCGTTGGTGATTTGAATGTTGCGCCATTGGAAAACGACATCGGCATTGGTGATGTGAATGCCAAACGCTGGCGGCGTACTGGCAAATGCGGGTTTTTACCGGAAGAACGCGAGTGGTTTAATAGGTTATTGGAATGGGGTTTAATTGACGCTTATCGCGCAATTCATCCTGATGTCAGCGATCAATTCAGTTGGTTTGATTACCGTTCGCGGGGCTTTGAAGATCAACCTCGGCGCGGCTTGCGGATTGATCATATTTTAATGACCGCACCGCTGGCTGCGCAATTGCGTGAGGTTGGTATTGATACCGCAATTCGCGGCATGGATAAACCTTCAGATCATTGTCCGGTGTGGGCGTCTTTTGAATTATGAGCGCCGAGATCGAGATTAAGTTGCTGGGTGATAGCAATTAAATCATCGCGTAAACTTAATGGATCGCTCACCATGCAGGAGCCATCCAATGCCGGAAATACGGCAACCAATCGATCATCGTCTGCCATACCGATTAACCAGCGTTCCATAAATACGGCGAGCGGTAATGGTTCGGGTTGACAATCGCTCCAATCGTCGTTTGCTAAAGTGTTTGCAAACTCCGACGCAGGCCAAAATGGAAAGTAATCCAGACCTTCATCATCGCTGAAGGAAACGAAACCGCCTTCACCTTTCAGCGTCCAAACCTGAGCATTTTCAGTAACTTCAGTTAAAAAAAGGTCATAACGTTCAGCAGTGGATAATTCAAAAATGCGCGTAATTGCATCAGCGGATCGGACTGTACTCATTAGTAAACTCATTTGATAAATTGTTGAGACTGCGTACTTTATCAACCATGCCACCGTTGAGAAAGCGGTTAATGTGCCATTAACCGCTTGACAGCTTTCCCTAATCCAGTAACTTTAGCGCCGCTTTTCATTTTATTTAGGTTGATTTCATGTCCGTTATTTCATCCCATTCATACTGTCCACCACCCGAATTGGCGATTATCGTGCCGACCTACAACGAAGCAGATTCAGTTGCCGAATTGGTGCGACGGGTAGCGACGGTATTGGACGGTATTGCGTGGGAAATCATCGTTGTAGATGACGATTCACCGGACGCTACAGCCGAGCGCGTGCGCGAGCTGGCGCGACAGGATGCGCGGGTGCGCTTGATTCAGCGCATCGGGCGACGTGGGCTGTCATCGGCGTGTATTGAAGGCATGTTAGCGACGACTGCGCCCTTTTTAGCGGTGATGGATGGCGATTTACAGCACGATGAAACGCTGTTGCCGCAAATGCTGGCGACATTGAAAACGGCGGCGCTCGACATTGTGATTGGCAGCCGTTATATCGCGGGCGGCGGCGTGGGCAAATGGAATACGCAGCGGCAATGGATGAGTCGCTTGGCAACACGCATCGGTCAACGCTTAATTCATGCTGAATTGCACGATCCAATGAGCGGTTTTTTCATGGTACGCGCCAACGTTATTCATCAGTGCGTTCATCATTTAAGTGGCGTGGGCTTTAAGATTTTATTGGATATTTTCTTTGCTGCGCCAACACCGCTGCGGTTTCAAGAATTGCCATTTACATTTCGGCAACGGCTGGCAGGCGCGAGTAAATTGGAATCAGCAGTGCTGTGGGAATATCTATTAATGCTGGCGCAGAAATTAATTGGCACTCGTATTCCAGTGCGCTTTATTGCTTTTTCATTAATTGGTGGACTGGGCGTTGCCGTGCACATGGCGGTATTGTGGCCGATGCTGCATTTACTCGGTGAAAGCGTATTTTTGCTCGGTCAAGCGACGGCAACGCTGGTTGCCATGACGAGCAATTTCTTTCTAAACAATTTATTCACTTACCGTGATCAGCGGCTGATTGGTCGCCAGCTGTTGTGGGGTTGGTTGAGTTTCGTGCTGGTGTGCGGACTGGGCGCACTGGCAAATGTCGGCATTGCTAATGCCTTATTTCAGCAAGGAAATTCAGGTTGGTTTTTCTCGGCGTTGGCTGGCATTTTAGTCGGCGCAGTGTGGAATTATGCTGTCACTGCCGTTTACACTTGGAAATCGCATTAGATTTTAATGTTATTTTTCAATTATCAAAAATCGAATAAAAGAGAGTTAAATTGATGACACTTCCTCAGGATCGTGCACAAACTATTGCAGATGTTTTAATTGAGGCGCTGCCGTATATTCGGCGCTTTCAAGGCAAAACAATGGTGATTAAATACGGCGGCAATGCGATGGTGGATGCAGCCTTAAAAGAAGGTTTCGCCCGCGATGTCGTGTTAATGAAATTAGTCGGCATCAATCCCGTCATTGTACACGGCGGGGGGCCGCAAATTGGCTCGTTATTAAAGCGGCTTGGTAAAGTAAGTGAATTCGTGCAAGGAATGCGCGTCACTGATGCTGAAACGATGGACGTGGTGGAAATGGTGCTCGGTGGTTTGGTAAATAAAGAAATCGTCAATTTCATTAACCGGCACGGCGGTTCCGCAGTGGGATTGACGGGAACAGATGGTGATTTAATTCGTGCACGAAAACTGTTATTGCGCCGCGATGCGCCAGAGTTGAATGAACCGGAAATTATTGATATTGGGCATGTTGGTGAAGTGGAAAGTATTGATCCCAGCATTGTGAATATGTTGGTGAATAGCAACTTTATTCCAGTGATTGCACCGATTGGCGTGGGCGCAGATGGGCGCTCGTATAATATCAACGCCGATTTAGTTGCGGGCAAAATGGCGCAGGTATTGAAAGCAGAAAAGCTGCTGTTATTAACGAATATCGCAGGATTGCTTGATGCCGATGGAGCGTTAATTCAACAGTTGGATGTTGGTCGGGTGAAAACACTCATTGAAACCGGAGTGATTCACGGCGGAATGTTGCCAAAAATTCAATGCGCAATTGATGCTGTGCAATCTGGCGTCAAATCAGCGCATATCATTGACGGGCGGGTCGAACATGCAGTGATGTTGGATTTGTTCACTGATACTGGTGTTGGGACACTGATTCGAGGACGCTAGATTTTCATTGCAAACGCTATTGTCCTTTCATTTTTGCGTCTTGTATTACAAAACGCAACACCAGTAACTTTTTGGGAGAAGCGATCTTTATCATGAATTCTGATCTTGTGATTCTCTACGAAAAAATGTTTTTAATTCGTTTATTTGAAGAAACACTTTTAAATCTGTTTTCTCTTGGGCACTTGCGCGGAACGGTTCATACTTGCATTGGTCAAGAAGCCTGTGCTGTTGGAGTTGTGAGTGCAATTGATCCCAAACGGGATACGCTATGTTCAAATCACCGTGGACATGGACATTTTCTTGCATTTACCGATGATACAGATGGATTATTAAAAGAGATATTAGGATTAGCATCTGGTATCTGTGGCGGTAAAGGCGGCAGTCAACATTTACATGTCAATAATTTTTATTCCAATGGCATTCTTGGCGGTATGGTTCCAATCGCTACGGGAATTGCACTTTCTCAAAAATTTGCAGCAAAAGATGGTATTAGTGTCGTATTTGTTGGAGACGGCGCAATGTCAGAAGGAGTAATTTATGAAGCACTAAACATAGCATCGTTATGGCAGTTGCCGCTTTTACTGGTGATAGAGCACAATCAAATTGCACAAAGTACTCCATGGAATCTCGAGCATGGCAGTGCCATCGAAGGTCGTCCTATTTCATTTGGTATACCAACTGAAACCGTTGATGGTAATGATGTGCAAGCAGTTTACGCTTCGACAAAAACGATTGTGGACAACATGCGTCAAGATTCCAAACCAAGATGCCTGTTATTAAACACTTATCGTTTAGGTCCACATAGTAAAGGTGATGATTATCGCTGCATTACAGAAATTTCTTTTCATCAAACGAATGATCCACTCAAACGTGCTGAAACAGTGTTGTCTGAAAACGTAAAAACACGCATTCAAACTCTCTGTCAAACACGCATCAATCACATGTTAGAAAACTTCTCTTTACTTTAAAATGTTGACGTATCTGCAAAACCTTCAAAACGGCCTTTTCGATCTTTTTTCTAATGATCCGCGTGTCATTCTGCTCGGAGAAGATGTACTTGATCCCTATGGTGGCGCTTTCAAGGTAACCGCTGGTTTATCCACGCAATTTCCCAATCGCGTATTCACTACACCCATCTCGGAAGCAGGTATTACTGGTGTAGCAATAGGGTTGGCATTGCGTGGACACGTTCCAATTGTAGAAATTATGTTTGGTGATTTTTTAACACTCTGCGCCGATCAAATCATCAATCATGCAACAAAGTTTCCGAATATGTATCAGGGTGTAACCTGCCCGTTAATCGTGCGCTCACCAATGGGTGGCGGAAGAGGTTATGGTCCAACACATAGCCAAAGTTTAGAAAAAATGTTTCTCGGCATTCCCGGATTAAAGCTCATTGCGCCGAGTCATTATCATCAACCGGGGAAAACCATTCAGCAAATTGTTGTGCGGGAAACCAACCCAGTGATCTTCATTGAACACAAACTGCTGTATCGGGAAACATTGCAATCTAATAGCGATGAATTGCCATTCACGTTAGAAATTGATGAAACGGGTTATCAAACAGCGATTCTCCGCAATTACCGCTTTGGTATACCAGATGTTTGCCTAATTGGTTACGGCG
This sequence comes from Chromatium okenii, assembly GCF_002958735.1. Lineage (GTDB taxonomy): Bacteria > Pseudomonadota > Gammaproteobacteria > Chromatiales > Chromatiaceae > Chromatium > Chromatium okenii_A. The sequence goes on from NZ_PPGH01000037.1 coordinate 643,863, forward strand.
GAATTTCGCGTTTTCTGCCAGAACTATTGAAAAAATTAGCGGCAGAAGAAATACGTATTGTGGCACTTTTGCCAGAATCTATTGATCCAGTACCAATTGAAATGCTGGCGCATTTTGCAAATGAAGCGAGACGCATTGTCATCGCCGAAGAAAGTACTGAAGGATTCACTTGGGCATCAAGTATTGCAAGCCAGCTTTACGAAAAGTTCTGGGGGAAATTGTATTGCCCGATTAAACTTGTGACCTCTAATCGTTGTACTATTCCAACGGCTATCGAACAGGAAACCACGGTTTTAATTTCAAGTTTAAAAATTGAGAATGCAATTTTAGAGGCACTGTCATGGGCATGATCATTAAAATGCCGTTGCTGAATATCAACGATGAATCAGCTACGCTTGTGCGTTGGTTACACCCAGACGGTGCTAGTGTCCATCAAAACGAACCAATTTGTGTGATAGAAACAACGAAAAGCGCCGTTGATCTTTGTGCTGAAGTCGATGGTATTTTAAGACAAATCGCCCCAGCAGATAAAACATATCTCACTGGTCATATTATTGGGTTTATCGCAGCATCAATTGATGAGTCAATACCCACTCATTTTGAAAAAATAACACCCGCTTTATCGAATGATACTACTGAATTATCTCTACCGAAGTGGACAAAAAAAGCGCAGATTCTTGCTAACCGTTTAGGTGTTGATTTGATTGCACTTGGCGCTGCTCACCCTGGAGTTTTAATTGGTGAAGAACTCGTAACAGGAGTAGCTAATTCGGTTAAATTAGAATCAGATCATGCACCCAATTTGACAACTGCCACTCATTCGCTCGTTACCAGTTCACTTGGTATTCAGCCAGAACGTATTCTTATCTTAGGTGGTGGCGGTGGTGCGGCATTAGTATTGGATATACTTTCTGACACGGTGTTGCAGCAAGCAATTGGAATTTTGGATAACAGCCCAGAAATCATTGGCACTGATTTGATGGGAGTGCCGGTAATTGGAAATTTTGATCTTGCGATTAAACTGTGGCATGAGAAAAAATTTGATGCGCTCATTTCAACCGTGGTTAAAGATATTGCAGATCGTGCTGCCATATTTGAACGTTTTACACAAATCGGTATTCCGTTTACGAATGTTATTGCTTCCACAGCAAATGTGCGTAAAAAATGCCAGCTTGGCACTGGTAATTTAGTCGTGCATGGCAGCTATATCGCTACTGGAGTCATTTTAGGTAATAACAATTTTTTAGCAGCTGGCACTTATATTGAGCACCATTCTATTGTGGGAAATCATTGCACCTTTGGTCCACGTACATCGCTTTCTGGACGAGTTAAGGTAGCGGATCGCGTTAAGTTTGGTACGCATGTTGCGGTGGAACCATTTATTGAAATTGGTACGGAATCCGTTATTGCTTCTGGCGTGGTTCTAACTTCTCATGTTCCACCGTATTCTATCGTTAAAAATACAGCGAACTCGGTTATTCGTCATGTCAGATAACTTATCTCAATCGGCATTTTATCAGCAAGATTGTTTTGGTTTTCGTGAAGTTGGTCGTTCCACGAAAAGCGAAATTGCTTATCAACAACAACTAGATGATTATGCGGTTAATAGCGTTGGTACACCCAGCGAAAAATTTGAAAACTTTCCTAAATATATTACTCGTCAAACCACTGCGCGGTATCTGGCTTTATACGAGATTTTTAAGATAGTTCTTCCCATTCAGGGTGACATTATCGAAGGCGGGGTTAATTGGGGCGGAGGCTTGATGTGGTTTGCGCAAATGAGCGCCGCACTTGAGCCTTTTAATCTTCAGCGCAGGATCATTGGCTTCGATACTTTCAGCGGTTTTCCCGATCTTCATTCCAATGACACCAAACATGCCGAAATTGGAAAAGAACATCGAGAAGGTGGTTATCAAGCCAATTCATTTGAAGATTTAACGCAATGTCTTGAAATTTACGATCAAAATCGTGCTATTGGTCACGTTCCAAAAGTTCGTCTGATTCGTGGAGATGCGTGTGAAACCATGCCGCAGTATCTAATCGACAATCCTCACACGGTTGTTTCTTTATTACATCTTGATTTTGATATTTATTTGCCAACAAAAGCAGCGATTGATACGTTTTTAAATCGTATGCCCAAAGGCGCAGTAATTGTGTTTGATGAACTAAACTGTCCAAAATGGCCGGGAGAAACGCAAGCAGTTGTGGAGTCGTTACTGATTCAAAAATTACGGATTCAACGTTTTGTATTTGAACCCTATCTTTCTTATGCCGTTATTGAATAAGTTAGGGTGTTAGTTTTTAGGTGGTGCTCCGACATTTACTAGTTCTATTGATCGAGGCACTACCAAACAGCCTTCTATTGCTTCCTGCACATTTTTTAACAGTTCTTCAATGCTATTGCCTTGCGTTGCGCAACCTTGAATCGCTGGCACTTCTGCCCAAAACCCGCCTTCTTCTGCCGGATGAATAACCACTTTTAATTTCATCGTGTGCGACCCTTTAATTGAATAACGCGCTGCGGGTTGATTGAAAGCATCAACCCGCAGTTTCAAGCCAGCAACAATTTATTTATTGCCTGCCTTCAATGCGGCATGAGCCGCAGCCAATCGCGCCACCGGCACACGCGGCCCGGAGCAACTGACATAATCCAAGTTGGCTTTATGACAGAACTCAATTGATGCTGGATGTCCGCCGTGCTCGCCGCAAATGCCGACATGCAAATCGGGTTTCACTGAACGACCCCATTCAACCGCCAATTGCATCAATTTACCGACGCCTTTCACATCCAAGACATCAAACGGGTTGTCTTGCAAAATCCCCGATTGGTTATACAGCGGCAGGAATTTATTCTCCGCATCTTCCCGCGAGAATGAAAACGTCGCCTGCGTTAAATCGTTGGTGCCGAAAGAGAAAAACTCCGCTTCTTCCGCCAGCGATTCCGCCCGCATACACGCCCGCACCACCTCAATCATCGTGCCGAATTTGAAGCTCACCGGCTTGCCATAACGTTCGGCAACTTCGGCGTGAATGTCATCGACAAAGGTCTTGACCTTGCGCAGTTCCTCAGCGGTACACACCTGCGGCACCTTGATTTGCGGCTTGACCTGAATCCCCGCCTTGGCGCATTCCGCCGCCGCTTCGAGAATCGCCCGCACCTGCATCTGGTAAATCTCCGGGAAGGTGATGCCGAGCCGCACCCCGCGATGACCGAGCATCGGATTGGTTTCGTACAGCGCCCGCACCTTTTTGAGCATCGCCTCTTTTTTGCCAATCGCGTCCTCAACGACCGCCGGATCAATCATCCGCCGCGCTATGTCGATGTCGTGACGCACACTTTCAGAGGCATGAAGCAGCCCCATCGCGCCAGCCAGCACGGTCACGCCGCGAGCGTTCTGCGCCAGCGCCCGCAGCTCGGACAATTCCCGCTCCAGCACATGCTCATCTGGCAGGAACTCGTGAATCGGCGGATCAAGCAGGCGAATCGTCACCGGATTCGGCGACATCACTTCAAACAGCTCGCGGAAATCGCGGCGTTGCAGCGGCAGCAATTTATCCAGCGCAGCTTGGCGCTGCTCCGGCGTATCGGCCACGATCATCTCAATCACAATCGGCAGCCGTTCCACGTCGTTAAACATCCGCTCCGTCCGCGCCAGCCCAATTCCAACTGCGCCGTAGCTGCGAGCGCGACGCGCATCATCTGGCGTGTCGGCATTCGCCATCACTTTCAGCCGCGCCCGTTCATCCGCCCAGCCCAGCAACACATTGAGTTCCGGCGTGAAATCTGGCTCAACGGTCGGAATTGCGCCGAGATAGACCTTGCCGGAAGTGCCGTCGAGCGTAATCACGTCACCTTCTTTGAAACTGGTCAGCCCCACTCGCGCCTCGCGCCGATTGACATCAACGCTGATGCCTTCTGCGCCAGCCACGCACGGCTTGCCCATGCCACGAGCGACGACCGCTGCGTGAGACGTTTTGCCGCCGCGTGAGGTCAAAATGCCTTCGGACGCAAAAAAGCCGTGAATATCTTCGGGCTTGGTTTCCTCGCGCACCAAAATGACTTTGCGCCCCTGCTCGCGCCCGTATTGCTCGGCGCGATCCGCATCAAACACCGCGATGCCAGATGCAGCGCCGGGCGATGCCGGCAAACCCTGCGCGACCGCTTCTGCTTTGATCGTCGGATCAAGGCGCGGAAACAGCATCTGCTCCAGCGAATCGGGCGCGATACGCAGCAGCGCCTGTTCTTTGGTGATCAAGCCCTCGCGCTCCATTTCAACCGACGTGCGCACCATCGCCACCGTATTCATCTTGCCGTTGCGCGTTTGCAGGCAATAGAGCTGGCCGCGTTCGATGGTGAACTCAAAATCCTGCACTTCGTGATAATGGCTTTCGAGCTTGTCGCGCAGCGCATCAAGCTGATCCGCCATTTCCGGCATTTCCACTTTCAGCCGATCCAGCGGCTTCGGCGTGCGAATGCCAGCAACGACATCTTCGCCCTGCGCGTTGACCAGATATTCGCCGTAGAGCTTGTTTTCGCCGGTCGCCGGATTGCGCGTGAAGGCAACGCCGGTCGCGGAATCGTCGCCGCGATTGCCAAACACCATCGTCACGACGTTGACTGCCGTGCCGTTGGCCATGTCCGGGGTGATGTGGAATTGGCGGCGATAATCGACGGCGCGTTTGCCGCCCCAACTGTTGAATACCGCTTTGATCGCAATTTCCAACTGTTGATACGGATCGGACGGGAACGGATGCCCGGTCACGTTTTGCACGACGGCGAGGAAGCGTTCGCTGACTTCTTTCAGATCATTGGCTGATAAATCAACGTCTTGCTTGGCATGAGCGGCTTCCTTGATCGCGTCGAATTCCTTATCAAACGCGGCATCCGGCACACCGAGCGCGACCTTGCCAAACAGTTGGATGAAGCGCCGATACGCGTCGTAACCAAAACGAGCGTCGCCAGTCGCGCAGATCACGCCTTGCAACGTCTCGGCGTTGAGGCCGAGATTCAAAATGGTGTCCATCATGCCCGGCATCGACATCGCCGAGCCGGAGCGCACCGACACCAGCAGCGGATTGTCGGAATCGCCAAAACCTTTGCCGGTCTTCTGCTCCAGCGCCCGCATCTGCGCCTGCACGTCGTCCATCAAGCCAGTCGGCAGCTTGGTTGCAGCGAGATAGTCCAAACAGGCAGCGGTGGAAATCACAAAACCGGGCGGCACATTCAAGCCGATCTGCGTCATTTCGCACAGATTCGCGCCCTTGCCGCCGAGCAGATGTTTGTTTTTTCCATCGCCATCTTCAAACGCAAAAACGTGTTTTGTATTAGCCATTGGTTGAATTAATCCTCTCTCGTCAATAGTGATGAACATTGGGCTGCGTTGCTCGCCAAATAAGCGCAAACAACGCTGTGTTAATCAACTTGCGATCAATCTACAATCTACGACTCTGAAAGCGAATTCCTTTTCGCTATCTCGTGATGAATAATCCGCAACATCAATTCATCACCATCACGCATTACAACTAATAACGATAGTTATCCGCTTTATATGGACCAGCAACCGGAACACCAATATAATCCGCTTGAGTCTGCGTCAGCGTCGTCAATTTAACGCCAATCTTCTCCAAATGCAGCCGTGCAACATCTTCATCCAAATGCTTCGGCAACACATATACACCAATTGGATATTCCTCCGGCTTGGTGAAGATTTCAATCTGCGCCAGTACCTGATTGGTAAAGCTATTGGACATCACAAAACTGGGATGACCGGTCGCGCAGCCGAGATTCACTAACCGCCCTTCTGCCAATAATGTAATGCGATGACCAGCGGGGAATACGATCTGATCGACCTGCGGTTTGATATTGATCCACTCGTATTGCTTCAGGCTATACACCTGAATCTCATTATCGAAATGACCGATATTGCACACAATCGCCTGATCTTTCATTGCGACCATGTGATCATGGGTAATGATGTCGGTATTGCCAGTAGCAGTGACAAAGATGTCCATCATTGATACGACATCATCAAGCCGCACGACGCGATAACCTTCCATTGCAGCTTGTAATGCGCAAATCGGATCAATTTCTGTGACCCAAACGGTTGCACCTAAACCACGCAATGAAGCTGCCGAGCCTTTACCCACATCGCCAAAGCCGCAGACCAATGCTAATTTACCTGCAATCATCACATCGGTTGCACGTTTAATGGCATCAACCAATGATTCACGACAGCCATACAAATTATCAAACTTGGATTTCGTCACCGAATCATTGACATTCATGGGGGAATAACAATTGCCCATCGCGGTGCATTTGATAAAGCCGATGCACGCCAGTTGTGGTTTCTTCCGTGACGCCTTTAATGGCAGCGGCAATTCCGTGCCAATGCTGTGGATTGCGGTCGAAGTGCGACTGAGTAGACCAAGAATTGCTGTCCATTCTTCACTATCGCCAGCAGCAGGAGCGGGAATTGCGCCCGCGTTTTCGTATTCAACGCCCTTATGAACACTAAAGTTGCATCGCCGCCGTCATCAAGAATCATATTCGGGCCTGCGCCATCGGGCCAATTCAATACCTGCTCAGTACACCACCAGTATTCTTCTAGCGTTTCGCCTTTCCACGCATAAACCGGAATACCAGCAGCGGCAATTGCTGCCGCAGCATGATCTTGCGTTGAAAAGATATTGCAGGAACACCAGCGCACCTGCGCACCCAATTCAACCAGGGTTTCAATCAATACGGCGGTCTGAATGGTCATGTGCAAACTGCCGGTAATGCGGGCACCAGTCAGCGGTTTTGCAGCGCCGAATTTCCGCCGCAGCGCCATTAACCCCGGCATTTCCGTTTCCGCGATGACCATTTCTTTGCGCCCAAAATCAGCTAAAGCAATGTCGGCGACTTTGTAATCAGAAAACTCACTCATGGTTAATCAACTCTCGATGAATCGTGAGTGAGCGCCGTTAAATAAAGGGAAATCACAACGCCGAGCCTGGCTCGAATTCATTCGAGTTGCAACGCTCCTCGGCGGCGTGATGGAACGATAAAGAATACTGGCGATTGATGGCAAAAAGATGATCAGCACTCTGCCAGCAAAGCATAATTCCCGCGCATAAAAAAAGACCGCGAGGTCTTTAATGATGTGGCTGTTCAGTCGTTTATTCAAGCTCTGATTGAAGACAAATAAAAACCCGTTATATTAACAACGGGTTTTTATAAAAGTTGGCGGAGAGAGAGGGATTCGAACCCTCGATAGGGATTAACCTATACTCCCTTAGCAGGGGAGCGCCTTCAGCCGCTCGGCCATCTCTCCTCAAACAATCTGCCTATTCGCCTTGCGATTAGGACGCGCATCCTAACACGTTCTATTCAATTTGCGCTAGTTGTCTGCGTCTTCTTCAACGCTCGCGCTTTGCCCGCCATCCGCTTGTTCACGCTTGATCCGCTCGTAAATTTCCTCACGATGCACCGACACCTCGCGCGGGGCGTTGACGCCAATCCGCACTTGATTACCTTTGACGCCAAGAACAGTAACCGTTACCTCATCGCCAATCATCAGTGTTTCACCAACCCGCCGAGTCAAAATTAACATCGTTGTTTGCTCCCTTTTCTTCCCTAATGCCGATGCAATAATCGGTTCAATTCAATAGCTTGATCCATGCAAGTCATGCAACCAGTCAGCCTCGGATGCCCGTGTGAGGTACAGATTTGCGGGTCAATTCTAGCAATTGTCACTGCTGCGCCACAGTTTTTTCTGTCAGTGCCATGATGATTCGCAATTTAGCTGGTGCTGTTCAAATCGTCGCGCTGTGCTCTAAACCGAACGCCTCGTGCAATGTCCGCACGCCAAGCTCCAGATATTTCTCATCAATCACCACCGAAATTTTGATTTCTGAGGTGGAAATCATGCGGATATTGATGCCTTCTTTGGCGAGGCAGCCAAACATCTGGCTGGCGATGCCCGCGTGACTGCGCATTCCCACGCCCACCAGCGAAATTTTCACGATCTTGGCATCGCCCAACACCTGCCGCGCCCCCAGCGTGTGCGCCATCGCGTCGAGAATTTCCAGCGCCCGCGCATAATCGTTGCGATGCACCGTAAACGTAAAATCCGTCGTCGCCTCTTGCGCCCCGACATTTTGAATAATCATGTCCACTTCGATATTGGCTGCCGCAATCGGTCCCAAAATCTGATGCGCCACGCCCGGCTGATCCGGTACACCCAGCACCGTCAACTTCGCTTCATCTCGACTGAACGCAATTCCAGAAATTTTCGCGTCTTCCACATTTTCTTCCTCAAACGTAATCAGCGTGCCCTCGCCGTCAATAAAACTGGAGAGCACCCGCAACGGAACCTGATATTTACCCGCAAATTCCACCGAGCGGATTTGCAACACCTTCGAGCCGAGGCTAGCCATCTCCAGCATTTCCTCAAAAGTAATGCGGTCGAGCTTACGCGCTCGCGGCTCCACTCGCGGATCGGTGGTGTACACGCCATCGACATCGGTATAAATCTGGCATTCATCCGCCTTCAGCGCTGCCGCAATCGCCACTGCCGAAGTATCCGAACCGCCGCGCCCCAGCGTCGTGATGTCGCCGTGCTCATCAATGCCCTGAAAACCAGCGACCACCACCACTCGTCCGGCATCCAAATCTGCGCGAACTCGTGCTGCATCAATATCTCGAATCCGTGCTTTATTGTGCGCACTATCGGTCAAAATGTGCACCTGTCCGCCGGTATACGACCGCGCTGGACAACCTTGCGCAGTCAACGCCATGCTTAATAAGGCAATTGTCACCTGCTCACCAGTGGACAGCAGCACATCTAGCTCGCGGGGTTCGGGGCGCACCTGAATCTGTTTCGCCAACCCCAGCAACCGATCCGTCTCGCCCGACATTGCCGACAGCACCACGACCAATTGATGCCCTTGTTCAACCCAGCGTTTGACACGATCCGCCACTGCGTTGATGCGCTCCACGCTGCCGACCGAGGTTCCACCATATTTCTGCACAATCAACGCCATTGGTTTCACTTATCTCCAATTTTGAATAAACGCGGTTATCAAATGGTTTAACAATAAAGTCTAGTAATAAATCAAAATTTAATTAAAAACTCGCTTGATTCCGACCTTGATTTTTCGCTCGATACAGTGCTTCATCGGCATCAGCAATTAAACGCTCCGCATTAAAATTAACACATGGAATTAGGCTTGCTACACCTAAACTTAGAGTCACATGATCGCTGACTTTAGATGCCTTATGTGGGAGGGCAAGCAAATTGATCTGCTTATTTAAGTTTTCAGCAATAACGAGTGCCCCTTGTGCATCCGTATTGGGCAAAACCACTGCAAATTCTTCTCCGCCATAACGCGCAACAAAATCAGCAGCACGTTGCGGAACTTTAGCCAACGTTTGGGCTACTTGAATCAGACAATCATCTCCACCTTGATGCCCGTAACTATCGTTATACAGTTTAAAAAAGTCAATATCAATCATAATGAGCGCCAAAGGTTCTTGGCTTCTAAAATGTCTTTCCCACTCTGTGGCTAAATAACTGTCAAAACTGCGTCGATTTGCAATCCGCGTTAATCCATCTAAATGCGCAAGTTTTAATAATTCATCGTTAGCTTTTTGTAACTCCAGAGTGCGCTCGTTGACTTTTTCTTCAAGAGTTAAAGCATACTGTTGTTTTTCCTGATATAACGTGGCATTGATAATTGCAATTGCAGCTTCACCAGAAATGAGTTGTAACAATTCGACCCGTTCTTGAGTAAACACTCCCGCAGTCATCTTATTTTCTAAATAAACCACTCCCACCAATTCATTTTGATTCAATAAAGGATGGCAAAGCATAGAAAGTGGTTTTACTGACTGGATGTAATCATCTTGATGAAAATTATTTTTCGTTGCAATTGCTTCATCTAAAATGATGCCCGTTTTTGTGCGTACAACAAAGTTAAGCACTGACACCGGTGCAACTTGTATCAGTTCTTGTTTTGGAAAAACGACAAAGACGCCATCTTGAGCATGAATGGCAACTTCCAGATGTTCTCGCTGCAACTGTAGGAGTAAGCAACCACTTTCTGCACCAGCGTTCTCTAACAATATCTTCATCAAAGTTTGTAACAAATTTTCTAAGACAATTTCACTTGTAATTGCCTGACTCGCCTTCATGACGCTTGCTAAATCTAAACTATTATTAAAAGCTGACTGAGTGTGCAACGCTGACTGCGTGTGTGGAGTGGAGTTTTTTTCAAAGCGATAATTATAATTTTTCGCAGTAACTAACCCGGAATAGTTGTTTCGCAAATGGTTGACTTTTGCTGTAGCCCCCCAGAGTTCATAAAAATAGTATGCTTCCTGCATGTAAGTTTTTGCAATCATTGTTCTATCAATTGACAAATAAAACTTAGCTGCTAGTTCATACGCAATTGCTACATCGTTGATATAATCGTTTTCCCTCGCTAAGGCAATTGCACGATCATAAAACTCCATCGCATCTAAAGCCCGCCCCAGCACGCGATATTTTTCTGCTGTTACTAAATCAATTTTATGCTGATAATTCATCGGGGCATGACTAGCCCAATGCTGTTGTAAAATAGTTTGATTGTCTTCAACTAAAGATAATGCTTCTTCCGCTCCTGATGCGTTAGGTTTGAGTTTCGCCAAAATGACAAGAGAATCATAAAAATAAAAAACGCCTTGAGTCACTAAACCCGCTCCTGACATTAAATTACGTCTACCTTCCGCAGCGTAATTCTGAGCTTGTTCGATGTCTTCAAATAAAAAGCAGAGCACTAACTTGTATAAATAAAAGAAATAAACGCCTACCAAATCTTTCTGTTCTAACAACTGCGGGAGAATTTCAGACTCTTGGAGCACTTCACCAGAAAAAAGAACAGGACTTTTGCTGAATCCCAATAAATTTTGAATCGCTTGCAAATAAATTCGACAATAATTTGCCGTGGTGAGCTGATTCATTTTTGCCAATTGTGTGACATAAGCGCCCGTTTCTTGCTGCACGTCTGCCAAAGGTTGGCCGCTCCAAAAACGAGCAAGACAATAACCATACGCACTATAACCGCTATATTCTAAATCACCTGTTTCTAACGCTGTTGTGTAGGCTTCTTGTAAAACAGCAGCAGTATCTCGGATATGATTATTTCTGTGCAAAATAAATAAAGCAACCACAGTTAATACCGACGCTTTTACAGGCATTGCATTAAATTTAGAAAGCACATTTAGGGCTAACTGACCGAATTTAATAGCCGTCTTAACGTCTTGAGAAAAGTTACACAGTATGGTTCCATAGGTTGAGTAGCTAAAACAAGAGCTTGGCGCATTACCTGATTGAATAGACAATTTGACCGTTAAAGAACCAATTAAAAAGAATAACAAAGAGCCAGCATTAAATGCTGCTGGCATAATTCTATTGCCGATTTCAATAATCGCCAGTTTCTCTTTGTCAGTCATAACGGGCAAATTAGATAAGTCTGCAACGTCTTTGTCCAGCAACGCCTGATTTTCTGCTATGGCTTTTTGCACATCATACGTTGTCGGAAAAACAGGAAAAGTGATATTAAATCGCTGTAAAATCTCCTGCCCAACATCTAAGGCTTTTTGTATTCTATTACGGGCAGCATTTGCTTGAATCCTGATAATATACACTTTCACTGCATCCAATACAGATCGTGCTTCTGTAATGACACAATCAATAAAATACTCCATTTGGTCAAAGTCAGTACACAGAAAAGCAAGCTCTGCTTGTAACTCATGAAAAGCCAAACTTATTTCATAGTGTTCATGCCAAGGATGCTCTCCCAATAACGACAGACCTAGCGTTGCATAGTCACGCGCTGCTTGATAAGCAGATGAATTGCGGGCTTTCTGACCTGCAATGAGATTCAGTTGCGCCAACAAATACTTTTCTGTTTGTTCCGTAATTAAAACTGTTCCTTGATTTAACTGATTCACCAGCTCGAAAATCTTTTCTTCTCTTGCAGATGGCGGTATTGTTTTTAACAAAATTTGCCCAAGTTGATAGTGGACAACGTGCCGCTGATCATCAGGAATAAAGCTATAAGCTGCTTGTTGGATGCGATCGTGAACGAATTTATATTCAGGTAACAAATAGTTAGGAGTATTTAACAAAGATAACTCAATATACTCCCTAGTATTTAAGGGCATGACTAAATTTTCTGATACGGCAACATCAAGATGATTAACAAGCTCTCTTAACTCTGTTGCCTCAAATGCGCTGACTAATGACAAGTCAAACTGATTACCAATTGCAGCACTAATTTTTAAAATAGCTTGAGTTTTTAGTGGTAGTTTTTTAATTTTACTAACCATTAGTTCTACGATGTTATCAGTAAAATTTCTATTCTCAATTGCCTGAAAATCCCAAACCCAACGCAAGGAAGTACGATCAAAACTAAGGAAATCTTCAGCATACAGCGCGTTCAAAAACTCGTTTAGAAAAAAAGGATTTCCGCCTGTTTTTAATAACACCATTTCTGTTAATTGTGTCACTTCTTCCGCTCCTGTTTTGAGCGCGTCACAAATTAACTGCGAAGAAGTGGCTAAATCTAATGCCGACAGTATCACCCGATTGATAATTGAACCATTTTTTGCAATTTCATCAATGGTCAGCACTAAAGGATGAGCTGGAAACACTTCGTTATCACGATAAGCGCCAATCAAAAATAGGCATCTAATTTCACCGCTCATCAATAACTGCATAAATTTTAGTGACGCGCTGTCAGCCCATTGCAAATCATCTAAAAACAGCACCAATGGATGTTCTGGTTGCGCAAATACTTGTGTAAAATTTTTAACAACAAAGTTAAATCGATTTTGCGCTTCATTTGCACCTAATTCTGGTACAGGTGGCTGCTTGCCAAGAATCAACTCTAACTCAGGAATTACATCAATAATCACCTGCGCATTTATTCCTAACGCACTTAATAACTTTTTACGCCATTGTTCTAATTCTGGTAAAGATTCGGTTAATAAGTTTTTAATTAACTCGCCCAAGGCCTGGACGACGGCACTATAAGGGATATTGCGCTGAAATTGATCAAACTTTCCTGAAATAAAATAACCTCTTTTTTCAGTAATTGGTTTGTAAATTTCCCGCACTAATGCTGACTTACCAATGCCAGAATATCCAGCAATTAACATTAACTCAGAACTGGGCACAGCATCTTTAGGATGACTGACGCGCTCAAAAGCAGTCAACAGGGTTTCTATTTCAGATTCTCTGCCGTATAATTTTTGAGGAATTTGAAACTTATCAGAAAAGTCTTGCGTGGCTAATTCAAAATTTTCAATACGACCAGTTGCCTGTAACTGCGCTAAACAGCGTTCTAAATCGGCTTTAATACCCAAAGCGTTCTGATAACGATCATCCGCATTTTTTGCCATCAGTTTTCTGACGATATTAGAAACTGCAACAGGAATGAGCGGATCAAGGTCAGTGAGATATGCTGCTTCTTTGGCAAGATGACAATGTACAAGTTCTAATTCATCTTGTGCAGAAAATGGCAATTTTTTCGTCAACAGTTCATAAAAAGTGACACCTAAAGAATAAAAATCTGTACGATAATCCAAACTTTTATTCATACGCCCAGTTTGTTCTGGAGAAATGTAAGCAAGCGTTCCTTCTAGGAGATTTGCATTTCTAAAAATGGAGTTTTCTTTTGTAAACTTAGTTGAAATTCCAAAATCAATTATTTTGAGTTGTGCAGTATCAGGACAAAACACAATGTTAGCTGGATTAATATCTTTGTGAATGATGTGATTTGCATTCAGTTGAACTAAACTATTCGCTATTTTGATAGCAAGCAATAAAAAATCCACTAACGATAAGTCACGATCACTCAGCAGCTCACTTAAAGAAGTTCCTCCAAAATCTTCTACGATAATAATAAAAGTATTTTGATGTTTTTCCAGACCATACGTTTTGATGACGCCGTCTAAATCTAACTGGCTTGTCAGCTCGTATTCTTGTTTATAACGCGCAATTTCTGAAGGTGTTGGATAGTTTTGTTTCAAAACTTTGAGAATGACTTTCTGTCCGTCCGCTGCTTTAATAGCGCGATAAATTTCTGAATTCGCACTTTCATAAAGCAGTGACTGCGTTTGATAACCTGATAAAAGCATCATGGTTTTTTTCACAAGTAAACCCGCCACTGCGGGCGGGATAACCAAACTATCGCCCCCTTTTGTTAGCGGGGGCGGAAAAGATTTTCAAAGATGGTTGTTGACCCAGTCGGCAACCAGCGCCAGCGCCGCCGGCAATCCAGCCGGATCAGTGCCGCCCGCCTGCGCCATATCGGGACGACCGCCGCCCTTGCCGCCAACCTGCGCTGCGACGACGCCGATCAATTCGCCCGCTTTGAAGCGATTGGTCAAATCTTTGGTCACGCCCGCCACTAAACTGACTTTGCCGTCAGCGACCGTCGCCAACACTACCACCGCTGAACCGAGTTTATCTTTCACTTGATCGAGCGTGTCGCGCAGCGTTTTCGGCTCCGCGCCAGCCAGCTCCACCGCTAACACCTTGATTCCATTCACCAGCACCGCTGACTCGCCACATCTTGCCCAGCAGCGGCCGCGAGCTTGGCTTTCAGTTGCGCCAGCTCCTTTTCCAAACGCCGACTGCGCTCCAGCAATTGCTCACGCGCTCGCCAGCATCTTCGCGCCCGCCTTGACCAATTCCGCCACGCGCAGCAGCCGCTCCTCATCTGCCGCAATTTCATTGAGCGCAGTCGCGCCGGTCGTCGCCTCAATCCGTCGCACACCCGACGCGATGCCCGTTTCGCTGAGAATTTTCACCAGCCCGATGTCGCCAACTGCCTTGACGTGCGTGCCGCCGCACAGCTCAGTCGAAAACTCGCCCATCCGCAGCACCCGCACCTGCGCCGCATATTTCTCGCCAAACAGCGCCATCGCGCCGGTCGCCTTGGCATCGTCCAAACTCATAATCCGCGTTTCGACCAGATGATTGGCGCGAACTTCGCGGTTAATCAACTGCTCAATGGTGCGCAACTGCTCGCGGCTGATCGGCGCAAAGTGTGAAAAATCAAAGCGTAAGCGCGTCGGCCCAACCTGCGAGCCTTTCTGCTGCACATGTTCACCGAGCACCTGCCGCAGCGCCGCGTGGAGCAAATGAGTTGCCGAATGATTCAGCGCGATGGCGTGACGGCGCTCGGCATCCACCCGCGCCGTTACTCGGTCGCCAACGGTCACTTGCCCAGCGGTGACGCGCCCGACGTGAATCACTGCGCCAGCGCCTTTTTTGTGCGTGTCCCGCACCTCAAACCGCGCCGCTTCCGTCGTCAGCTCGCCGCAATCGCCAACTTGCCCGCCGGATTCACCATAAAACGGCGTTAAATCAAGCACGACCAAACCGTCATCGCCGCTGTTGAGCGCGTCGCACGAGTGCCCGTCACGATACAGCGCCACCACCGTCGCCTCGTCCTGCAACCGCTCATAACCGCAGAAATCGGTTTGACCTTGAATCTGAATCTCCAGCGCCTGCCCACCGCCGAACTGACTCGCCGCCCGCGCCCGTTCTTTTTGCTGCGCCATCGCCGCCTCAAAGCCAGCCATATCCAGCGTCAAGCCGCGCTCGCGGGCGATGTCGGCAGTGAGATCGGTCGGAAAACCAAAGGTGTCGTAGAGTTTGAACACGGTCGCGCCGGGAATTTGCTGGCTCGTCAGTCCGGCAATCGCCTCGTCAAGAATCCGCATTCCGTGCTCCAGCGTTTCCGCAAAGCGTTGTTCTTCCTGCACAATCACGCGCTCAATCTGCGCTTGTTCCCTGACCAGTTCGGGATACGCGCCACCCATTTCCGCCACCAGCGCCGGCACGAGCTGATGAAAAAATGGCGTGGTGCAGCCGAGCCGATGCCCGTGCCGAATCGCTCGCCGCATGATCCGCCGCAGCACATAACCGCGCCCTTCGTTGCTGGGCGTCACGCCATCCGCAATTAAAAACGCCGTCGAACGAATGTGATCAGCAATCACGCGCAGCGATTTGTCAGCGGGATCGGCGCAGTCGGTCAGCGCCGCTGCCGCCGCAATCAGGCGTTGAAATAGGTCAATGTCATAATTGCTGTGGACGCCCTGCAACACTGCCGCGAGCCGCTCCAGCCCCATGCCGGTATCAACCGACGGACGCGGCAGCGGCGTCAAATGCCCTTCAGCATCGCGGTTGAACTGCATGAATACGAGATTCCAAATCTCAACGTAGCGGTCGCCATCTGCGTCCGCTGAACCGGGCGGACCGCCAGCGATCTCCGCGCCGTGATCGTAAAAAATCTCCGAGCACGGTCCGCACGGTCCGGTATCGCCCATCGACCAAAAGTTGTCTTTCGCGCCGCAGCGCGAAAACCGCGTCGGATCAATGCCGATCTCGTGGAGCCAGATATTCGCAGCGTCGTCGTCGTCCTCAAACACCGTCACCCACAATCGCGCCGGCGGCAGCGCCAGCACTCGTGTCAAATAATCCCACGCAAAACCAATGGCTTCGCGCTTGAAATAGTCGCCGAAGCTGAAATTGCCCAGCATTTCAAAAAAGGTGTGATGGCGGGCGGTGTAGCCGACGTTTTCTAAATCGTTGTGTTTGCCGCCAGCGCGGACGCAGCGTTGCGAGGTCGTGGCGCGGACGTAACTGCGGCGTTCACGCCCTAAAAACACATCTTTGAATTGCACCATGCCCGCGTTGGTAAATAGCAGCGTCGGGTCATGCGCGGGCACTAGCGAACTGGAAGCGACACGTTCGTGTTGGCGTTGGGCGAAATAGTCGAGAAAGCTGGCGCGGAGCGCGGCACTGGTGGTCATGGTCAAAACTTCTCGCAAATATCCTGTCTAATCAGCGCAGTATGCGCACAATTAAGTCTGTCGGAAAACCGCGCTGTTCGAGAAAACGAGCGCGGCGGCCATAATCGGCGCGGTCAGTCGGCGCGGTATTTCCAAATCGCCGTTGATGAGCAGCAGCAATACACTCCGCCCATTCATTTTTTACCGGTTCGAGCGCCTGTTCAATTAGCGTTCCGCTTAATCCTTTTTCGCGCAATTCGCCACGAATACGCAGCACACCAAAACCTTTTTTCATACGCTCGGCAATGTAATGTTCAGCAAATTGCGGTTCATTGATGAAGCCCTGTGTTTCAAGTTGATTGAGGACTGGATCAATGGCACTTTCAATAAAACCGCGTTGAAGCAATTTGCGCAGCAATTCGCGCTGCGTGTGATCGCGTTGCGCCAGTAAGCGCAGTGCGCAGTTTTCAATATCAATTGGGGAATCAAGCGCGGTCATTGCAGCAAATTGTGCATGACGATTTAGTCATCTTTTGTTGATTTGTTCGGCGGCAATTCATCGGTCACTGCGGGTAATAATTTGGCGCGAATTTTAGCTTCAATCGACTGGGCAATTGCAGGATTCTCGCACAGGTAATTGCGCACATTATCCTTGCCTTGACCAATACGAGTGCCGTCGTAACTATACCAAGCACCTGATTTTTCGACGAAACCTTCCGCAACGCCGATGTCAATGATCTCGCCTTCGCGGGAAATACCGTGTCCGTACAAAATATCAAACTCAGCTTGACGGAATGGCGGCGCGACCTTGTTTTTAATGACCTTGACTTTGGTCTCACTGCCGATCACTTCATCGCCTTTTTTGATATTGCCGGTGCGCCGAATATCCAATCGTACTGACGCATAAAACTTCAGCGCATTGCCGCCAGTTGTGGTTTCTGGTGAATTATGAACGGCAACGTGATCAATCAAATAACTATGATTGCCAGCAACTTCTAAATCAAATCGCGTGCGATGACGCGGCGTCGCGGGGCGGATTTCTTTGCGTGTGATACGCATCGGAGCAGTTTTAAGCTGTGTGCGGGCATCGAGACGATGACCATTCAAATGCAGGTCAGAAGTATCGGGATGCCAATTAAAGCGTCCACGAAAATCAGGATGGAGTTTGTAATCAAGCGACGGATGCACATAAGGCGCAATCTTTTCATGCAATTGCTGCGTACGCTCGCCACTAAATAATAATGAACGCTCGCGCACTGTTGGACGTCCCATTCCAAGCTGTTCTAAACGATCCGCTAAACGTTCTTTATCATCTATTGATAAACTCATGCACCCAATCTCGGCTTTACCATGTCCCCAATGTTCATAAGAACCCGAAAATGATCCGTCATCGCAATACCAAACCGCGACAGCGCGAGCATCAAGCGCAGATAACATGCCATCACTCACTCGTCGCCCTTGGGCGCTATAGGCTTGACGATGCAATCCCACCAGTTGCCCCATTGGTAAAGTATCAAAACCAATACCATTACCTGTTGAGCCAATACGATTGGCAAACGGTGCCAGCATTTCATGTTTCCAATCACAATACTCGCGTTGTTTTTCACCGTGACCCACACGAAAAGCAACATTGGATTCTGATGCAAAACGCAGCGATCCGTCGCCAAGAACACCACCTAAAATCAATTGGTTTTGATCTTCAGTGAGTGCGTAATGCTTCACCGCCACCATCACTTCATCACCGATATTAAGATCGCCAGCGCGACGTTCGCCATTTGGTGTAAAAATTAAATGATTTTCCGTACAAGTCAATTTACGCCGTCCTGAACCGCCGCCAGCTGCCACTTCAAAATAAAGCCATTCCTCGGTGTCACCATTGCGAAACCAATTCACCACTGGACGCGCCGATAATGCTCCAGTTGCTGGGTCCATTGATAACACTTCTACCGGCAGCCGTTGATTCACAATTTTGCCGATTTTTTCAGTGGTGCCATCTGCTAAAACAACGCGAGCGTGATAATCAAAACAGCCAAACATGACCCCAATTTTCATACGGATTTGGTTAATGAAAATCACGCAGCAATTGGAGCGATTGATATTGCCAGTTAATTTGCGCAATGCCTGCGACATTAATCGCGCATGAAGTCCCATGTGCGAATCGCCCATTTCGCCTTCAATTTCTGCTTTTGGCGTTAATGCAGCGACCGAATCAACTACAACAATATCCAGCGCACCAGAACGCACTAACATATCCGTGACTTCGAGCGCCTGTTCACCAGTGTCGGGCTGTGAAATCAGCAGGTCTTTCATGTTGACGCCGAGCTTTTCGGCGTAAATCGGATCAAGCGCGTGCTCGGCATCGACGAATGCTGCGGTACCACCAAGTTTCTGCGCTTCAGAGATGATGTGCAGCGATAACGTAGTTTTGCCTGACGATTCAGGACCATAGATTTCGATAACCCGTCCTTTGGGAACGCCGCCGATGCCCAGCGCCAAATCAAGACCGAGTGAACCGGTGGAAATCGCTTCGACATTGCGCACTCCGCCAGTGTCGCCCATGCGCATCACCGTGCCCTTACCAAACTGCTTGTCAATTTGTGCAAGTGCGGCAGTCAACGCTTTTTTGCGGTTTTCGTCCATCTTGATCTCCGTTAAGCGATTGATCCTAAAAATTAAATTGTAAAGTTGCCGTGTCCGGTGCGGGTCGACAAAGACCACTTTTACAACGCGGAAAGGCGGCGGATTATGGCACAGCCCAACGGATGGCGTTAGGTGTGCGCGGTGCGGGTTTGCCTCAGCGTCGGTGCTGTTACCGTGAGATCATCAATTGATATCGTTTGAAAATTACTCTCAACAGTATTGAAACGGATTATTGGTAGTTTGAACACGCATCTAAAGAAGACACTTTGTAAATAATAGCAGGGCTTGGTTGGAGTAAACTTTCAGTTTTACTAGCCAATAAATCAAAAGTGCTGTTAATGCCTACTGAGAAAAAATTTAGTATGGCTGGCTTGTCTTTGATTTTCGTACTTACTTCTTCACTCAAACAAGGTGATTTTTTGTCAAGTAATTCTTTAACTATTGTTCGCTCCTCTTTAGTAAACGTCTGCGTATCAAAAATTAAATAATTCCCCAGTTCTAATACGTCATTTTTTCCATTTTTCAGTTCATCCAACGATCTTATGTTCTTTTGAGCTGCATGACCTGTCACTCGCTTGAATAAAGCAAACATCTTAGCGTTAGTGCCAACAAAAACATTCGTGTCGTTGTGAGTCTGTGCAAAAGCATAAGTTGTCAAACTGTTAGCAGTATGTACATGAATTAGACGTTGTTCCATTCCAGCTAACACGATTGATGGTAAAATGAAAATTGTTAGCATAAGGGTGAGAAATTTGTTAGAAAGTATCGTAAGACCATAACCTGCTAACAGAGATAGTGGTGCAACGAAAATAAGCATGTAATTCGTTTGCTTCATGATAAAAGTTAGCGGTTCCCAAGAAATAATGAAAAGAGAAAATATGCACATTAAACCAAGACTCCACCAAATTAGGAACGGAATATTTTCGTTAGTTAAATGATGAGATGTAAAACGTTTCCATATCCATAGTACTAATGCAAACAAAGAAAGTGGTCCAAGCAGCCATGTGTGCCATATTTTTCCGAAAAGATAAACTAGATAGTAACTGGGATAAAAATAAGCATCTTCATTGCCCACTATTTTATCGAGTGAAGATTGATTGAACATCACGCGGAATACAAAAAGTGGATCTCCCGCAGCCCACCAGAAAAAAATCATGTTCGCTCCAACAAAGGTAGCAAAACCCGCTACCATCCATATCCAGCGAAAATTCCAGCGCCGAAATATCAGTGGGTATGTCAAAAAAACCAAAATATACAGAATAGCGACTATAGGCTTAACCCAGAAAACGAATCCCGCTGATATGCCAGCGAAAAGAAAACTTATTAGGTGATCATGTTTTTCACCCAACCAAAACAAAAGAAAACTTAGAGTAATAAAAAGGGCTAATGGAGAATCCGCCATTAACCTGCCGGCAAAATGGACATGAATTGGAAGCAGTGCTAATAACAGTGCTCCAATAAAAGCGATTTTATAGCCGAGCAAACGTGTTCCAAGTACTAACACCACAGTAACTTCTAAAACTGAACAAAGGAAAGACCACAAATTAGCTGAATACTCACTCGTTCCAAAAATTGACATCAACACGGCAACGGGAAGATTGATGCCGTAACGATTTGAACCTGCATATGAAGATACAGTCCAATTACCGTGAAGAACAGAGAATGCAGCTTCTGTGTAAGTGACTTCATCTGATCCTAAAAAACCAGTATAAAAAATGATTCTAAAAAAAATTGTTATAGCTATTATGCCCATTCCTAAAAACAGTAAAGTACTGTTTTTTACGGTGCCTGTCTCAATTCCTTTCATATAAAAAACCTCATTTTTTAATCAAATACTCAAAGTTATCAAACAATTTCAGCCAATACGTTCGAAATACTCCGCGCGACTTCAGCTTGTGATTCTTCTAAACCAATCCATAACGGCAACCGCACCAGACAATCCGCCAAATGTTCGGTATGAGAAAGATCGCCATGTGTTCGTCCGTAACGTTGCCCAGCAGGGCGCTATGTAATGGCACATAATGAAACACTGGTGAAATACCCTGTAATTTTAACCGAGCAATAAATTGATTACGGGTTTCTAAATCTGCCAGTAATAAATAATACATGTGAGCATTATGACTACATGCGGCAGGAATAATGGGGCGACGACACATACCCGCAGTTTCCGATGCCGCAAACCAGCGGTGATAACTGTTCCATAAACCAATTCGCCGCTGCGTAATGACATCTGCTTCTTCCATTTGTGCCCATAAAAAGGCGGCAACTAACTCGGACGGCAAATAGGAAGAGCCGAGATCAACCCAAGTATATTTATCAACTTGACCACGAAAAAATAGTGAGCGGTTAGTGCCTTTTTCACGGATGATCTCAGCACGCTCGGCAAGCTGCGGGTCATTGACTAATAATGCGCCACCCTCACCGGAAATGATATTTTTAGTTTCGTGAAAAGATAAACAACCTAAATGCCCAATTGAGCCCAGCGCCCGACCTTTATAGCTGGCCATTACACCTTGCGCCGCATCTTCAATCACCAGCAAATCATGGCGTTGGGCGATGTCCATAATGGTGTCCATTTCGCACCCAACTCCAGCATAATGAACTGGGACAATTGCCTTGGTTTTTTCGGTAATGGCGGCTTCAATTCGGGTTTCATCGATATTTAGCGTGTCTGGGCGAATATCCACAAACACCGGTATTGCTCCACGCAGCACAAACGCATTCGCTGTAGAAACAAAGGTGTAAGACGGCATAATCACTTCATCGCCCGGCTGGATGTCAGCCAAGATCGCAGCCATTTCTAATGCTGCGGTACAGGAATGAGTGAGCAGCGCCTTACTGGTTCCCGTGCGCGTTTCTAGCCAAGCATTACATTGTTTCGTGAACTGACCATCGCCTGCCAAATGCCCATTCGCGTGAGCTTGGGCGATATACCAAAGTTCTTTACCGGTCAT
This sequence comes from Chromatium okenii, assembly GCF_002958735.1. GTDB lineage: Bacteria > Pseudomonadota > Gammaproteobacteria > Chromatiales > Chromatiaceae > Chromatium > Chromatium okenii_A. The sequence goes on from NZ_PPGH01000037.1 coordinate 666,285, forward strand.
GTAGGGCTTATTAAATGGAATTTGCATCGTTTAAATCCCTGTTTTTTATAAAACGTGCTGGATTACCAGCCACTATTGTAAATGGAGCAACATCACGAGTGACCACGCTACCTGCGGCAACCACCGCTCCATCTCCAATACTTATCCCTGGTAATAATGTTGCACCTGCACCAATCCAAACGTGATGCCCTACCGTGACACTTGCAGCTTGGTCAGGAAGATCAAGTCTGTGGTAATCGTGCGTGGCACTAAGCACCCTGACCCGAGGTCCAAAGGCGCAATGATCACCAATTGTTATCTGTGCTTTATTGGTAGCCAGCATCGAGCCGTAGAACTCACATCCTCTGTTTATCCAAACTCCATTGCCAATACTGATCTTCCATGGATAGCGAAAATAAGTCTGATAATCAATCATTGAATCAGACCCTAATTTTGCAAGCATGATTTTGAATATCCAGTAACGGAATGGATGCGGAAGCAATTCTAATATGATTCGCAGTAGATTTTCGGCGAAGGAATACATGCCAAAAAGTAGGCGCTTTAGATGTATATTTAACGCATTTAACGACATAATTTTCTCGGAATTTAATCTTTTGTACGCAAATAGTTAAAAACCCAAAATTTTTGTCCTAAAAAGAAAAAGATCGCCATGTAAAAAATAAGACCCGCCATAACCCATTGATGGGGTAACTTAATATAATCGACTAGCAGCATAATTGCTAGAAAGTTGATAGCATAACCAAGAGCATAGAGGGCAGCATAACGAGCGAGTGCGGGCGCTGCGGCTCCGCCAAATTGAAATGACCAATCTTTGTTGAAAAAGAAAGTTTGCAGAATTCCTAACAGGTAAAGCCAGGTCATCGCTGTTTTAGGACCAGCACCTAACCAAATGGCAGAAAGATAAAGAAAATAACCAAAAGCATTACTTGCAACACCGACTAAAGCATATCTTGAAAGTTGAACATGCCATTTCATATTGGTTGAGTCTCGCTTTTACGCCATCCCCAGATGTACCAAGGTGCGTCGGAACCAACATTGAAAATAAGGTCAAGAATCGAAACTCCATGCTCAAACGGCGGAAATCGCTGTGGATATTCGGGATAACCTGAGTAATCCTTCCAAATCAATTCAATGTTTGCTTCCGCGAAACGAGAAGGATCAATATAATCTTTTGCAGCCGGACCAGAAATATATCGATCTGCTTCAGCTTTAGTAACCAATTCTAGGAGTCTTTCGAGCTTCAGACCCGAGAGGTTGTAATCTCTGGAATCTCGGAACTCTGTCTTGATATTCAGAATTTCACTTGAAATTGAGCGTATCAAGGTCTGGTTTAGAACAGAAAGGTTAGTCCACTTTTGCCCAAGATAAATATCCTCAAAAAAATCTCGATAACTGGCAAAATATGGTGATTTTCCATAATGTTGTTGAATTGTTTTCCAGTGTTTCGCTTGCCAAGAATAATCTTTTATTTGCACTTCACAAATCAAACGATTTGAATCAGTACCTACTGGAATTGTAATCCATTCTAATCCTCTTGGTGTTTTGATTTTATTTCGATTACGCCAATCATTTTTAGTAAACTGAAGATCGTCATAAAAGATAAATAGATCGGCATCGTGGATAAGATCAAAGTAACCTTTCCAAGGAATGTAGTTGGATTGGAGGATAACGACATTTTTCATAAATTTAGCGTGTAACGTGTAAGCATTTTTATGAAACTTTCATCTGGAACTGTGCAATGGTCAGCAATTACAGCACCTGCACCAACAAAGCTATGCGAACCAACATTGACGAATCCGCATAAAGTGGCATTAGGTGAGATAAACGTATTTGCACCAACTCTAGTGTCATGGTTAATACATGTGCCAGGCCATAAAACAGTTAATGCGCCAAGTTGAACACGAACATCTACAATCGCTCCAGCCATCACCATAGCGCCTTCTCCTATCTGCGCAGTATCAGCAACATAAGCGCGTGGATGAATTAGAATAGGCGATTGATAACCTATCAATTTAATTTTTTCCCACACAGACCAACGCGCAAGTAAATTTTTATAGCCTACCGCTACAGCAATACCATATTGAGAAGGAGGATGTGAATGTGAAATAACATCAAAACTACCCAAGATATTAGAACCCATGCTATAATCATCCACCATTCCCACAACATCATGCCCACAATGCCGTGCTAATTCCGCAACTGTTGCAGCAAATTCTTTTGACCCATAAATTAATAAACGCATGTTAAATTAATCCTTAACTATTGTACTAGTGGCTCTGCCTACCATAAATAACGGTCTCTTCGATGATTTAAAGTTCATCCGTCCTAGATATTCGCCAAAGATACCTAAAACCAATAGTTGTACCCCACCGAACAGCAAAATTCCTGCCATGATAGATGCGTAACCAGATACGTTAATGCCACCGATAAAAAATCGCCCGATAATGATAGTGAACCAAATCATGCCAATAGCAAAAGCTATAATACCTATCCATGTCGCCATTTTTAGTGGAAGGTCAGAAAAAGTAACGAAAATATTTATAGTATGAGTGATGAGCTTTCTGAAAGTGTAATTACTAACGCCATAGGTACGTGTTCCATGCGGAACCTCGACGGTGGTATAGCTATTAGTAAGCCAAGATAAATATCCGTCTACAAAAGGAAAAGGAGAATCAAACTGAGGAAGTGTGCGGGCAACATCACCACGAATCATACGAAAACTTGTATAAGCATGATTCAAAGACGGAATAGCTTTACTAAACAACCAGCGAGCAGTGTGAGATGTGATATTGCGCCAAGATTTATGAGTACGTTCAGGATAAACTCCATAAACTAAATCATACCCTTCCAACGCCTTTTTGTATAAATTTGGCAGATATTCTGGCACTTGTTCTAAATCATCATCTAAGGTTGCAATCCACTTACCCCTAGAATGAGCAAAACCGCAAATTGTGGCAGCATGTTGACCAAAATTTCGATTGAGTTGTATGCCACGCACCCGACGATCTTCTTTAGCCAGTTCTTCGATGATATTCCAAGAATTATCACCACCGCAATCTTCCACTAAAATTAACTCAAAATGCGGATCAATCGTTTCCAATACCGCAGTAATTCGACGATGTAATTCGCGCAGCGTATCTTGTGAACGATACACAGGAACCACGACCGAGATAGTCGGGTTTGATGGTCGCTGAATGTCTTGATCGTTCACAATGACACCTGTACTATCCAAGTTGTTCAACATTAAATTCAGTTTTGATCCGTGTTCTATGATTTTAGCGGTACGTTAAAATAACGTTTTGTGATGCTCCGCGCAATTGAATAAACGGGTTAGGATCATCACCAATAAATACCGGATCAATTGTGCCTTCCGTAACTTGCATTCCAGGAAGATAATGATATTTGAGTGTGATGGAGTCGCCTAAAACAGCTTTGAAAACCAGTCGATTTGCATCTCTTGCAACAAGTTCTCCCGCCCCTGCTAAAAAGAAACTGTGCAGACGCTGTACCTGATAAAACTTCAGTTGCTTCCATTCGTTAATACAAACGACGCCGTTTAATTGGTCAAAATAACGCTTGCTTTTTTCCGAGTGGGCAATGATCCAGCCGATATTGTAGCGATCAAAATACTCGTGCATTTTTTCTGGTGAAATCTCTGCGATTGGCTTCGTAAATGCCTTTCCATCCCAGAAAGAAGCAAAGCCAGTTTGCACATATGGTCCGCCAACAAACTCACGTTGGCTTTTTAATGCAAGTATTCCAGCAATATGACCGCCATCATGGATTCTTCCGAGCGAGGTTTCAAATAGGACTCGTGCTGAATTATCGGTGTTAGTATTCAAAAAACTCAGAATATGATCTGCATATTCTCCTTGATGACGCGCCTGCGGTGGATGTTGACCATAATGTCCAATGTTAGCAGATGAAACCTCGCGTCCCATTTCAACGACACTGATTGTAAGTCCAATCGCAAGCAGACCAGCACTTGCACGAGAGATTGCTCGTCGCCATGTTTTCTCGTGTTGTAATGCGTTGCAAAAAATTTCCGCAATGCTTACTGCCGCGGGCAAGGCAAGAAATAAATAGGCAACTGTAGTAAATCGATTCGGCTGGGTAAGTTTCCCTAATACGTCGTTATCGCCTGCCGTATAAGCATATAGGAGCCAGAACACGCCAACGCCAGAATAGGTTAAAAGTAACCGCCGTTGGCTGCTGAAATAGGCTAAAAAGAATCCTAAGATAACAGCCAGCGCAATTGGCGTATTGATTCTTGCTCCGTTGGCTTTATCCCAAATACCAAGAAGAGATTTAATCACTAAATCGCCGCCAGTCGCCCGTTGATAAAGATCAAAAGTCTCTTGTATTTCCAGTGGATTCATAAAGTAGTATAACCAACCAACATTCAACAGGATGCCAATAGCTGCTACCGCTAATAACGCGGTTAACCCAAACTGCCAATGAACAGCTTGCCTATTTAAGGCAAGATAAAAAATTAAAAAAACAGTTATTGGCAGTGGGAACAAAGGATGACTAAAAAAGAGAAATGCGGCAACTAATCCTAATGCCACTGTAGCAATTAATGTTTTGGTAAACGCTTGCGTCAGTAACCGCACCACTAATGCTGTAAACGGAAGCGATGCAAAAGCAATAAAAATAAATGAGACCATGCCAGCGGTGTGAAACCAGCGAAATATACCCGTCCACCACAATAGCAAACCTAGCGCCGCGCTGATTGCGATTGCATTGCGCTCAAAGCGTAAAATAATTAAAGTGAGTGGTAAACAAATGCTGGCAATAAGAGAAACGGCAAAGGTATACAGTTTCCAAATGTCTGCTGCTGTCAGACTGCTTGGTAGAATATTCGCTAAAAATGCTGGCAATCTGTCGCTATGGTTAAGCGCAAAGCCGGTGGCTCTACCCGCAGCAAAAAAAGGATCATATCCAACCGAACCGACTGCTGCTCCCATTGCAACATTGTATTCGTGAAAAGGGTTGTCAATGTATAATAAACTTGCCGAACCAAATAGTTCAGATAGTGGAAAGGTTTGGGCAACCAGAAAAAATTGTAATGCAAAAGTTAGACCAAGAATCACTCCAATTACAATGACGTTTGGAGTAAACTTAACGGAGTAAAATAGCCTTAAATAGTTGGCTTTTTGTGACATGATTACCTGCCTTGATTAACGATAAAATCGAGCTGTAGTCGTCAGAATATCGATTCTTTAGGCAGTCAGGATACTGCCACTAGCTCACTGCTAACGCAACGCTTTTTTATAATTGCTAGAGATAAGCGTATACAACTGATAGTGCGGTGAACTTCGTAGGATACCGAAAAAGAAAATTCTTCATCAAATAATTTAAAATCAATTGCCCACAGGAATTGCCATGCAACAGCCACAACCCAAACCACCATTACCCGACGACGATAAACGCTGGAAACTCGTTAACGCGACGATGCGCCGACATGGTTACGCCGATCACGCGCTCATTGAAACGCTGCACAGCGTACAAAACGCCTTTGGTTTTCTGGACGAAATTGCACTGCGTTTCGTTGCTGCATCGCTCGATTTGCCCCTAAGCAAGGTTTTTGGCGTGGCAACCTTCTATCACATCTTCATGCTCAAACCGAAAGGTCGCCACACCTGCGTGATTTGCACCGGGACTGCGTGTTATATCAAGGGCGCAGGCGCATTGCTCGACGGCATTCACGCCCGCTACGACATCAATTCCGGTGACACCACTGCCGATGATCGGTTATCACTGCTGACTGCCCGCTGCGTGGGCGCCTGTGGACTCGCGCCAGCAGTAGTGCTCAACGGCGACGTGCTGGGTAAGCAAAACGCCGCGACTCTCGTTAACTCCTTGGAGGCATTGGACTGACATGCACCCAGAAGACCTCGCTGAAAAAGCGGCGCAATTTCGCGCCGAAGAAGCTGCCATCAAACGCGAAGTGCGCGTGTGCGTCGCAGCCAGTTGCCAATCCTCCGGTGCGCTGCCGGTATTTGAGGCACTGACACAAGCCTGCGGTGACGGCGGCGGTACCTGCCGCATTAAAGGCGTCGGCTGCATGGGCTTGTGTTCCGCCGGACCGTTGGTCGCAGTCGCAGATAAAAATTGTGATCTCGCAGATTCAGTGCTTTACCGCGATGTCACGCCCGAAGATGCGTCCGACATTTTGCACAGCGTCTGCGGTGCGCCAGTGGAACGGCTGCGCTGCTCGACTGAGCAACCATTTTTCGCCCGCCAGCAACGCATCGTGTTGGAAAATTGCGGCATCATCGACCCCGATAGTTTCAAAAGTTACGTTGCTGCTGGCGGTTATGCCGCACTGGTCAAGGCGCTGAGTGAAATGACTTCTGCCGAAGTGTTGCGTGAAGTGACCACCAGCGGACTGCGCGGACGCGGCGGCGGTGGTTATCCAACTGGGCTGAAATGGTCAACCGTCGCCAAAACGCCCGGCGCAGAAATATGTGATTTGCAACGCCGACGAAGGCGATCCGGGCGCATTTATGGATCGTGCCGTGCTCGAATCTGATCCGCATCGCGTGTTGGAAGGAATGATGATTGCCGGGTACGCCATTGGCGCCAGCAAAGGTTATGTCTATGTTCGTGCTGAATATCCGCTGGCTGTCGAACGACTGCAAACTGCCATGCGCACTGCCAAAGGCGCAGGTTTTCTCGGTCATCGCGTCGCCGATACGCAATTTAATTTTGAAGTGGAAATTCGCCTCGGCGCTGGCGCGTTTGTCTGCGGCGAGGAAACGGCGCTCATGGCGTCGATTGAAGGCTTGCGCGGTCAACCGCGTCCGCGTCCACCGTACCCAGCCGAATCTGGGTTATGGGGCTGCCCGACGCTGATTAACAACGTCGAAACCTTCGCCAATATCGCGCCGATTATTCGCAATGGCGGCGAGTGGTTTGCGGGCATCGGCACGGAAAAATCGAAAGGAACCAAGTGTTTGCGCTGGCTGGCAAGATTCAGAACACCGGACTGATTGAAGTGCCGATGGGAACCAGTCTGCGCGACATCATTGAAATCATCGGCGGCGGCATTCCCGACGGGCGCACCTTCAAAGCCGTACAAACCGGCGGTCCTTCTGGCGGCTGCATTCCAGACGCGCATCTCGACATCGCAGTCGATTATGACAGCCTGAAAACACTGGGCACGATGATGGGATCGGGCGGCATGATCGTGATGGATGACACTTCGTGTATGGTCGATGTCGCCCGTTATTTCATGGAATTCTGCATGACCGAATCGTGCGGCAAATGTATTCCATGTCGCGCTGGAACCCAGCAAATGCACGGGCTATTAGAAAAAATCACCAAAGGACAGGGCACAACTGCCGATTTGGCCTTATTGGAAGAATTATGCGAAGTGGTGCAAGCCACCAGTTTATGCGGGCTGGGGCAAACTGCGCCCAATCCAGTATTAAGTACGCTGCGTTATTTCGCGAGAATACGCAGCAAAGTTGGTGAGTGAATGAATCACGATCAAGATTTCTATCAATGGTCAATCAACTGCGCCGAGCAATTGCGAACGAGTCATCTCGCTGGTTTGGATTTGATCCGTATTGCCGAGGAAATTGAAGATATGGGACGCAGTGAAAAACATGCGCTAGCAAGTCATTTTCATACTCGAAACCGGTTTACCGGCTGCAACTTTTCCAACTGATTGCCCGTTTACCATTGCGCAATTGCTGGATTCTGAATACTGGCTTTAATTGCGATTTGCGCATTCCACTGACAACTCAGAAGATAAAAACTCTGCTCAAAGTTAAGCGAATGGAACATTAAATAACCGTTGATAATTTTCCCGCACAACGGCGGCAAATGCTGGCAACGTCATCCCATGAATATCCGCCAGCACTGCCGCAATCAACGGAACAAAATGCGGTGAATTGGGTTTGCCACGATGCGGCGCAGGCGCTAAATACGGCGCGTCGGTTTCGATTAAAATGCGTTCTAATGGAACACGCCGCGCTACTTCGCGCAATGCGTCCGCAGTTTTGAATGTCACCACGCCCGAAAATGAAATATAAAATCCTAATTCTAATCCCGCTCGGCAATCTCCCAACTGTCGGTAAAACAATGAATTACACCGCCAATCTCGTTGGCGCGTTCCTCAGTTAAAACACGAATAATGTCAGCTCCCGCATCGCGGTTGTGAATAATCAGCGGTTTGCCGCAAGCCGCGCTGCGGCAATATGAATGCGAAACCGTTCATGCTGCCAAGTTAAATCGCCGCTGCGATAATAATCTAATCCCGTTTCGCCAATTGCCACGCAACGCGCCTCGGTCGCTAATTCAACCAATTGTGCAACTGTTACTTGAAACGCCGGCTCATGATTGGGATGAACGCCAACGGAAACTGCGATTTGTGGAAATGGATCAATCAATTGGCGCATTGCTGAATAATGCTCAAGATCAATTGCAACGCAGAGCATTTGCGTTACTTCTGCCGCAGTGCATTGTGCAATAAAACCGGCAAAATCTCCGTCATACGGTGTGAGATCAATGCGATCCAAATGGCAGTGAGAATCTATTAACATGGCAGTTCAAAACTCAAATTACATGGTGTGTGGGGCGATCAGAACCGGCTGATCCTGCGAGATAGGCTTCAATTTTGCGCCGAGCGCCGCCCTTATCTTGTTCACTGAATTGGACTCCAACGCCAATAGAACGATTGCCTTCTGCGCCCGGTGGCGTGATCCAAATGACTTTACCAGCCAACCGGCAATCGGTCGGTTTCATCCATCAATTGCAGCAGCAAAAAGATTTCATCGCCGAGCTGATAGGATTTGGTGGTCGGAATAAATAAACCACCGTTTTTAATGTAGGGCATAAACGATAAATACAGTGCGCTTTTATCTTTGATGGCAAAGCTCAAAATACGCTGTTGACCGCTTAATGAACCCAGAGAATTTGGCATATTCATTCTTTAAGATTTCCTGTGCACTACGTTAATTTGTGCCCATTCAATTGCTAATGATTCTAAAATAAGCAGCGAATTGATATTGGCATTAAGCTGAATTTCCCGCTTCTAAAATCCGCCGCAATAAACGATGTCCCGCAGCGGGTGAAATGCGCCCAGCCAGCGCGGCAAAATCGCCCTGATGATCGGGATTATTCAATCGCGGCGGCTGCTGCGCGACCATCAGCCGCAGCAGATCGCACAGCCAACCGGCGAGCCAATCCAACATTTGCGCTGCGCCCTGCGTGTTCCAAATCGCTGCTTCAGCAACCGGATCGCGGGTTTTGGCGGCAATGGCGAGAAATCCCGTCAGTCGCAAGCGCCGTTGTTCAAGCAGTTCATCGTTGAATTCGGTCAATGCCGCAGCGGTGCGCCGTGCGCCAGCCGCAACCGCAAGGTTTGATCGCGTTGCGTGGTGTGACTGCGCAGCCACGCGAGCGCGACGGTTTCGGCGGGAATCGGCACTTTGAGGTGCTGGCAGCGACTGCGAATCGTCGCCGGCAATTGCCCGATGTGCTCGCCAATCAAGCATAAAATCGTGCGCCCAGCAGGTTCTTCCAGTGTTTTCAGCAGCGCATTGGCCGCCGCAGTGTTGAGACGATCTGCGGGATCAATCAACACGATTTTGCGCGGTGCGCGACTTGGCGTGAGCGATTCGTGCTCAGTGAAAGCGCGAATGGTGTCAATCGTAATGAGTTGGATTTGGCTTCGGGATCAGGACCGAGACGAGTGAGATCGGGATGTGTGCCCGCAGCGAGCAGATGACAGTCGGCGCAAGTCCCGCAGGGTACGCCGTCATGGTCACAGTGGACACAGCACGAATGCGCTAACTGCTCGGCAAGCAAGCGTTTTCCGACACCACGGACCGCTAATGAGCAGTCCATGCGCCAGCCGATCTGCGGCGCGAGCGGTTTGTAAACCTGTCCAAATTTCGGTTAACCAAGGTAAAGCAGCAACAGAAAGTGCGGGTGTGGTCATGCGCTGGTCCAGAATTGATTCATTTCGATGTTTAGTTGCAGTTGGAAGCTCAGTATTGGTTCACAATGATAAATCTGCATTGCCGCTCCCGACTGGTTCCGTATTCTGCTTAGGGCTGCGCGTTAAAAAAGTTGTCAGTTATCAGTAAGAAATGTCATTACCGACGATTGAGAATTAAATCAATATTTGCGTTTTCAACTGCGCAGTTCCTACTGTTTTTTATCACCATCGGTATTGGAATCTCTGCGCATGTCCGCGATCACTTGGCTTAAATCACAACGCCCACTTGCCGGTCGCGCCCTCGCGCACACCATTTGGCTCAACACATTCAACGGGTTGCTGGCCATCGCGCAAGCATGGTGTTTGGCGGTCATTCTCAACGCGGTGATGTTTGAAGGCGCAGACCTCGTCGCAGTACAACGCTGGCTGCTGAGTTTATTGGGATTGCTGGCAGTACGCGCAGTCATTGTGTGGTTGGGTGAACGCGCTGCTTTACTGCGGCAGCCAAAGTGCGAATTCATTTGCGCGATCAAGTGTATCGGCATTTGCAAACGCTCGGTCCAGCGTATCTCGCCACCGAACGCAGCGGCGCGTTGGTGGAAAACTCACCAAAGGCATCGATGATCGGAAGGTTATTACGCCGTTTTTTGCCGACGATGACCTTGACGATGATTTTGCCGCTGGCGCTATTAACGTCGTGCTGCCGATGGATTGGCTGGCGGGCGCAGTGCTGCTGATTACTGCGCCGATGATTCCGCTGTTTATGATTTTGATTGGCTCCGGCGCAGAAGTGCGCAATCAGCGCCAGTGGAAGCAGTTGGCGCGAATGAGTGCGCATTTTCTCGATGTCATTCAAGGCTTAACCACGCTCAAACTGTTTGGGCCAGCCGCCGCGAAGTCGCAGTTATCGCCAAAATTTCCGATGACTACCGGATCAGCACGATGCAGGTGCTGCGGATCGCGTTTTTTATCGTCGGCAGTGCTCGAATTTTTCGCCACTGTCGGCATCGCTATCATCGCCGTATTTATCGGTTTTCGTTTATACGACATGGCGTTACCGGTGCCGCCGTGGTTCAAAGTGCCCGACATCAACTTTTTGCACGGGTTATTTGTGCTGATGCTGGCGCCGGAGTTTTACGCGCCGCTGCGCAATCTCGGCACGCAATATCACGCACGAATGGCGGCCACGGCAGCAGCGGAACAACTGATTCGCGTGTTAGAGACCAATCCCCCCAACCACCCTGCGCCAACAAATCCCCCCAACCCCCCTTTGCTAAAGGGGGGCTCTTCAACTCCACCCTTTGCAAAAGATGCTCTTTCGTCTCCCCTCTTTAAAAAAGGGGGGCTGGGGGGGATTTCTTCACTCGCCGTGCGTTTCGAGACAGTGCATTTCAGTTATGAAGCCGGACGCGATGCGCTGCACGGGCTGAATTTAAACATTCCCGCTGGGCAACGGATCGCGCTGGTCGGCACCAGCGGCGCTGGCAAAACCACGATTATCAATCTGCTGCTGGGCTTTTTGACGCCGACCGCCGGGCGCATTGTGGTTAACGATCAGGACCTTGCAGAAATTAATCTCGCGGATTGGCGGCAACATCTGGCGTGGGTTCCGCAGCAGCCGCGTTTATTTCAGGGCAGCATCGCCGACAACATTCGGCTCGGTGCGCCAGCTGCATCATTTGATGCAGTGCGCGAAGCAGCGCGACGGGCGCGGATTGATGCGTTTATTGACGGTTTGCCAGATGGTTATGACAGCGTGGTTGGCGAACGCGGCGCGGGTTTGTCTGGCGGACAGATTCAACGGATTGCGCTGGCGCGAGCATTTGTGCGCGATGCGCCGCTGGTGATTCTCGACGAAGCAACTGCCAATCTTGATCCCGAAAGTGAACGGCTGGTGCAGGAAAGTATCGACGAGCTGGCGCAGGGACGGACGTTGTTGGTGATTGCGCATCGGCTGGCAACGGTGCGCCGAGCAGATCAAATTTTGGTGTTAGATCAAGGACAAATTGTAGAACAAGGCACTCATGTCAGCCTCGCTGCTGCCGGCGGACGTTATGCCCGTATGATTGCCGCAGATCGGGGACATTGAGGTTACAACATAGTAAACGATATGCTATGTTTTATTGAGTAATGTTAATGATTGCTTATGGCATCAAAACCCCATGTACATTCCAAGTAGAGAAGCTGCTAAACGACTCGGCTGCCATCCCTGTACGCTCAGAAAATGGGCAGATGCTGGCAAAATTCCCACATTCGCACCAGCAGCGGACAGCGCCGCTACGATGTTGATGCTTATCTCCGCATCCAACCCCAGCGCGTAGTCATTAGCTATTGCCGCGTCTCTTCATTCAAACAGCGCGATGATCTCGACCGCCAAGTTCAATTCATACGCAATCAATATCCACAAGCAGAGATCATTAAGGATATTGGTAGTGGACTCAATTTCAAACGCAAAGGACTTAAAGCCATTTTGGAACGCGCAATGCGCGGCGATTGCATTCAACTTGTGGTTGCCCACCGTGACCGACTGGCAAGATTTGGCTGCGAACTCATTCAACAGGTTATTGAACACAATGGTGGAGAACTCGTGATTCTTGACCAATCTTCTTACTCGTCAGAGCACGAACTTACCAACGACTTGCTCAATATCCTTCACGTCTTCTCGCGCCGAATACCCGGACTTGAAAATTACAAAAAGCAAGTTAATCAAGCTCTCACCGACGAGCAATCAAAAAAAGACCTTTAAGTATTGGATGATTGTTTCCCATTATGTATTTAATTGGACAATTCACTTTATAAGGTGAAAAACTTTGGTCAGAAATAGGTTCAATCAATCACCATGATGGCAATCGTCAAACGCACTCCGCGCCCACTCACTCGCCGCCGTGTGCGCCCACCACAACTTGATTATCCGCTGCTGATTTGCGCTGCCGGACTGCTGGCATTTGGCTTCATCATGGTCGCCTCCGCCTCAATGTCGATTGCCGAACGCTGCTGCAACGATCCATTTTTTTATGTTATTCGTCACGGTTTCGCCATGACGCTGGCGCTGGGCTGCGGATTAGCGACCTATTTTGTGCCATTAGAACGCTGGGAACGCGCAGGCACCGTTTTATTTTTATTAGGAATTTTAGTGCTGGCGCTAGTATTAGTCCCCGGCATTGGGCGCAGCGTCAACGGCGCCACGCGCTGGATTCCACTCGGTCCGCTCAACTTGCAACCGTCGGAATTCGTGAAACTTTTTGCGGTGATCTACGTTTCCAGCTATCTCGTCCGCCATGCCACCGCCGTTGCCAATCAAATCGTCGGCTTTATTCGTCCGATGCTATTAATTGGCGCAGCAGCAACTTTGATTTTAATGCAGCCGGATTTCGGCACAACGGCAGTGATGCTCACGACAGTCATGGGCTTATTATTTCTCGGTGGCGCCAGCTTATTGCCATTTGCTGTTTTAATTGGTGCAGTGGCGACGGGTTTAGTAACGCTGGTGATTTTTTCACCGTATCGAATGAAGCGCGTCATTTCATTTCTCGATCCTTGGCAAGACCCATTTAATAGCGGCTATCAACTCAGCCAAGCGTTAATTGCATTTGGGCGTGGCGAATGGACAGGCGTCGGTTTGGGTAATGGCATTCAAAAGCAATTCTTTCTACCGGAAGCGCACACCGATTTTCTCGTTTCTGTTGTCGGTGAAGAGTTTGGTTTAGTTGGCATTGTCGCCTTAATTGGCGCATTTGTTTTTTTAGCGCAACGCGCATTTGCCATTAGCGGCCGCGCCGAGGCACTCAATCAACGCTTCGGAGCGCATGTTGCCCAAGGCATTGCGATGTGGTTGAGTTTGCAAGCCTTTGTCAATATCGGCGTTAATATCGGTTTTCTGCCAACTAAAGGTTTAACCATGCCGTTTCTCAGTTATGGCAGTAACAGCCTGATTGTTGGCTGCATGGCAGTCGCCATTCTGCTGCGCATTGATGTCACCATGCGCCAGCTCGCGGCTGCCGCAATTCCAAAACCACAGCAGGGGGTGCGATGGGTTCGCGCATAACGATTGGCATCATGGCGGGCGGCACGGGCGGGCACGTTTTCCCGGCGCTGGCGGTCGCCGAAGTGCTGCGCCAGCACGGCGTTGAGGTGTTTTGGATCGGCACCCGCAGCGGCATGGAAGCGCGACTGGTCGCTGAACACGGTTTTGAACTGGAATGGATCGACATCGCCGGCGTGCGCGGCAAAAGCTGGGCAACGCGGCTGCGGCTGCCGTTCACCTTGGCGGGCGCAGTTTGGCAAGCGCAGACCATTTTGCGGCGACGGCAACCGGCGCTGGTGCTGGGCATGGGCGGATTTGTCGCCGGCCCGGGCGGATTAGCGGCGCGAATGTTGGGCATTCCGCTGGTGATTCACGAGCAAAACGGAATTCCGGGCTTGACCAATCGCTGGCTGGCGCGGCTCGCCACGCAAGTTTTTGAAGCCTTTCCGAACAGTTTTCCGCCAGCGCGAGGCGCAATCACGGTCGGGAATCCCGTGCGGCAGGCGATTCTTGACTTGTCGCTTAAATCCCCCCCGCCCCCCCTTTTCCAAAGGGGGGAGGAAGAAAAGCCCCCCTTTAGCAAAGGGGGGTTGGGGGGATTTGATGCAACAAGCCCGATCTCACCAATCCCCCCCTGCCCCCTTTTCCAAAGGGGGGAGATGAAAAGCCACCCTTAGAAAAAGGCGCTGCAACTGAGCCCCCCTTTAGCAAAGGGGGGTTGGGGGGATTTAATCTCCTCATTCTCGGCGGCTCGCTCGGCGCACAAGCGTTAAATGAAATCGTGCCCGCTGCGCTCGCCGCGTTGCCAGAAGCGCAGCGCCCGCAAGTGCGTCATCAAGCCGGTGAACGGACTTTGCAGCTTGCGCAGGCTGCGTATCAAACCGCTGGCGTCAGCGCCGAGATCACGCCATTTATCAACGACATGGCGGCAGCGTATGACTGGGCTGATCTGGTGATTTGTCGCGCTGGCGCGTTGACCGTTGCCGAACTCGCCGCAGCAGGCGTCGCCTCCGTGCTGGTGCCGTATCCGTTCGCAGTGGACGATCATCAAGTCGGCAACGCTCGTTATTTAAGCGATGCTGGCGCAGCGCGGCTGGTGTTGCAGCGCGATCTCAGCGCCAGCAGCCTGAGCGCGTTATTGACCGAATTGTTCGCAGATCGCAGCACTTTGTCGGCGATGAGCGCCCGCGCTCGCCAACTGGCTCAACCCGACGCTACCGCTCGCATCGCTGCCGCGTGTCTCGTCATTGCCCAACGCGCTCAATCTGCTGATAACTGACAACTTTTTTCCCAGCCCGCCCACTTCCCAGTTGTTTTCTGACAACTGCCAACTGACAACCGACAACTCAAATGAACACCCATTTTGAACACACCGCCGAGCGCATGGGGCGCATTCGGCGTTTACATTTCATTGGCATCGGCGGCGCTGGCATGAGCGGCATCGCTGAATTGATGGCCAATCTCGGCTACCAAGTCAGCGGTTCTGACATGCGCGAGAGCGACACCACGCGCCGCCTGACTGCGCTCGGCGTCACCGTGTTTATCGGACATCGCGCCGAACAGGTCGCCGCGACCGACGCGGTTGTCGTTTCCACCGCGATTGATGAAACCAATCCCGAAATCGCTGCCGCTCGCGCAGCGCGGCTGCCGATTGTGCGCCGGGCGGAAATGTTGGCGGAGCTGATGCGGTTTTATTACGGCGTCGCGGTCGCCGGCACGCACGGCAAAACCACGACCACCAGCTTGGTTGCCAGCATTTTGGCGGAAGGCGGACTTGATCCGACCTTCGTCATCGGCGGACGCCTCACCAGCGCCGGAGCCAACGCCAAGCTCGGCACCAGCAAATATCTGGTCGCCGAAGCCGACGAAAGCGACGCTTCATTTTTGTATTTGCAGCCGATGATTTCCGTCGTGACCAATATCGACGCTGATCACATGCGCACTTACGGCAATGATTTCAATCGCTTGCGCAGCACGTTTATGGAATTCCTGCACCATCTGCCGTTTTACGGGCTGGCGGTGCTCTGTCTGGATGACGACGAAGTACGGGCGCTGGTGCCGATGGTCGGACGCGCCGTGCGCACTTATGGCACTCATCCTGACGCAGACGTGCGGGCGACCGACCTGCGCCAGCACGAAATGCAAACGCGCTTTGTCGTCCACAGCGCCCAGCTCGCAGCGCCGCTGGAGATCACGCTCAATCTGCCCGGCCGTCATAACGTGTTGAATGCGTTGGCGGCGATTTGCATCGCGCTGGAATTGGGCGTGAGCGAGGCGGCGATTGCCCGCGCCTTAACCCAATTTGAAGGCGTCGGACGGCGGTTTGTCGCCAGCGCCATCACCGATGCTGCCGGACGCGAGCTGCTGTTGATTGATGATTATGGGCATCATCCCCGCGAGGTCGCTGCCACCATCGCCGCGATTCGTGCCGGTTGGCCGCAGCGCCGACTGGTGCTGGTATTTCAGCCGCACCGCTTCAGCCGCACGCAGGAGCAATTTGAGGATTTCGTTGCCGTACTTTCGACCGCCGACGCGCTGGTGCTGTGCGAGGTGTATCCGGCAGGCGAAGCGCCGATTGCTGGCGCAGATGGACGGGCGTTGATTCGGGCAATTCGGATGCGCGGGGCGCTGGAGCCGGTATTTGCGCAGCAGGTCAGCGAGGTGCCAGAACTGCTGCCGCATTTGCTCCAATCTGGTGACATCGTGTTGATTTCCGGCGCAGGCGACATCGGCGCACTGGCGGCAAGATTGCCGCAGCAGTGGTCTGAAATCCCCCCCAGCCCCCCTTTTCCAAAGGGGGGAGAATCCCCCCCAGCCCCCCTTTTTCAAAGGGGGGAGGGAGATGAAAAGCCCCCCTTTTTCAAAGGGGGGTTGGGGGGATTTGTATGAGCACTTATTCCGGCATCCTGCGCCATGATGAACCGCTGGCGCGTTACACGACTTGGCGCGTGGGCGGTCCAGCGCGACAACTGTATCGCCCAACTGATGTTGCTGATTTAGCGGCATTTTTGCGAGAATTGCCGCCCGCTGAACCGCTGCTGTGGCTCGGACTCGGCAGCAATGTGTTGATTGCTGACAGCGGTTTTGCTGGCACCGTGATTCACACGCTCGGCGGCTTGACCGGACTGGAACAGCGCGGCGCGACCGGCATTGTCGTTGACGCGGGAGTGCCGAGCGCCAAGCTGGCGCGATTTGCGGCGCAGCACAATTTATGTGGGCTGGAATTTCTGACCGGCATTCCCGGCACTTTTGGCGGGGCGCTGGCGCTCAACGCTGGCGCGTGGGGCGGTGAAACGTGGCCGCACGTCCGCTGCGTTCACACGCTGGATCGGCACGGCACGTTGCGCTGGCGCGAGGCAGCAGAATTCAACGTCGGTTATCGTCAGGTCAGCGGCGCAGCGGGCGAGTGGTTTGTTGCCGCCGAATTGGAATTGACGCCCGGCGATGGCGCGGCAGCGTTGGAGCGAATGCGCGAGATGCTGGAGCGCCGAGCGGCGACGCAGCCAATTGGTCAGCCGAGCTGCGGCTCGGTATTCCGCAATCCGCCCAATGATCACGCCGCCCGCTTGATTGATGCGCTGGGGCTGAAAGGCTATCGCATTGGCGGGGCGCAAGTTTCTGAAAAACATGCTAATTTCATCATCAACACCGGCAGCGCCACTGCCGCTGACATCAGCCATTTAATTGACTATGTGCAGCAGCAGGTGGCGCAGCACACCGGCATTCACCTGATTCCCGAAGTGCATCAAATTACTGGATATTCTGATGACAACCACGCTTGACGCCCAACAATTTGGCAAGGTCGCAGTGCTGCTCGGCGGACGTGCGGCCGAGCGCGAGATTTCTCTGAAAAGTGGACAAGCGGTGCTCGCGGCGCTGCAACGGCAGGGCATCGACGCCCATCCGCTTGATCCTGATGACACGGTGCTGGCGCAGTTGCGCCGTGGCAGTTATGACCGCGCTTTCATCATGTTGCACGGGCGCGGCGGCGAAGATGGGCAAATTCAGGGCGCACTGGAAACGATTGGCTTGCCCTACACTGGTTCCGGCGTGCTCGGTTCGGCGCTGGGCATGGACAAATATCGCTGCAAATTGGCGTGGACGGGCGCGGGTTTGCCGACTGCTGCCTCGGTGTTATTGCGCAGTGCCGCTGATTTACCCGCCGCTGCCGCGCTCGGATTTCCGTTGATGATCAAGCCGGTACACGAAGGCTCCAGCATCGGCATGGCGCGAGTGGCAGATGCGCCAGCATTGGCGCAGGCGTGGCAAGCTGCCGCGCATTACGATGATTTAGTGCTGGCGGAGCGGTGGATTGATGGCCCGGAATACACCTGCGCCATTTTAGACAGCGAGGCGTTGCCGCTGATTCGGTTGGAAACGCCGCATCTGTTTTATGATTTTGCAGCGAAATATCAAGCCGATAGCACCCGTTATCATTGCCCGTGCGGATTGGATGCCGCGACTGAGCAGCACTTCGCGAGCTGGCGCTGGCTGCGTTTACGACCGCTGGCGCGAGCGGCTGGGGACGGGTGGATTTTATGGTGGACGCCGCCGGGCAGCCGTATTTGTTGGAAATCAACACCGTGCCGGGGATGACCGATCACAGCTTGGTGCCGATGGCGGCGCGAGCGGCTGGCATTGATTTTGAAATGCTAGTGCTGCGGATTTTGGCGACGAGTTTGCGCCGTGGCTGAGAACGAAGCCGACGCTGATCCACCTCTCGCCAAGGAACCGGACGCGAAACCAGAAGTAGCGGAGATTGCTGCGCCGCTCGCTGCGAAAAGTGGTCAAAGCGGATTTTCTGGATTGCGGGCGATGTTGGCGTTATTGGTGGTGATGGCAATTGGCGTGGCTGGGTGGCTATTTAATGACTGGGAACCTCGGCTATTGCCAATTCGTGTGATTGAGGTCAAAGGTGAACTCCATCATTATTCATCGCAGCTATTGCAAAAAACCCTCACTGCGCGTCTGCGCGGTGGTCTTTTAACTGTTGATTTGCTTGAGCTTAAAGCGGCTGCCGAGGATTTATCTTGGGTTGGACATGCGAGTTTACGGCGCGTGTGGCCGGATCGCTTGGAAGTCGAAGTAGAAGAATATCGTCCGCTGGCGCGTTGGAATCAGGATAGTTTAGTCACGGCAACCGGCATCGTATTTAAGAAAGGCACTGGTATCGTTCCCGAGGGGCTGGCGCAGCTCGAAGCCGAAGAACCACGCGCTCCCGAAGTCGTAGCGCGTTATCAGGAATGGCGCGAGGCGCTGCGACACATTGGCCACGCAATTACCGTGTTATCAGTCGATTCGCGGGGCGACTGGCAAGTTGAATTGGCGAAAGGAACGCGGTTGCGGCTCGGCACCGATACAGTGGAAGAACGATTCGCCCGCTTTATCGCCAGTGCGCCACAACTGGAAGCAGCAGGTCATCCACTGCGGGTAGATTTGCGCTATCGCAATGGTTTTGCGGTGAAATGGGCTCCCAACGTTGAACCAGCGGTTCCCACGCCAAATAAAGATCGCCCCATGCAATCTGGCAATCGAGGATAAATTGAATGCCGCGACGTAATGATAAACGTAACGACAAGCGTAATGATAAGAATCTATTAGTCGGGCTGGATATTGGCACCTCAAAAATTGCCTGTCTGGTTGGCGAACTGAAAGACGATGACCAAATTGAAATCATTGGTATCGGTATTCATCCATCACGCGGATTAAAAAAGGGTGTCGTCGTGGATATTGAATCCACGGTGCAATCCATTCAACGCGCAGTGGAAGAAGCAGAATTGATGGCGGGCTGCGAAATCAATTCAGTGTATGCCGGAATTGCAGGCAGCCATGTGCGTAGTCTTAATTCACACGGCATCACTGCCATTAAAGAAGTGGAAGTATCGCAGGCGGATGTAGATCGGGTAATTGATGCAGCGCGAGCAGTGGCAATTCCGGCAGATCAGAAAATTCTGCACATCCTGCCGCAGGAATTCATCATTGATAATCAGGAAGGTATCCGCGAACCGATTGGAATGTGCGGCGTGCGTTTGGAAGCGCGAGTGCACATGGTCACGGGCGCAGTCAGCGCAGCGCAGAACATTAAAAAGTGTATTGAACGCTGTGGATTAGCAGTTGATGATTTGGTGCTGGCGCAATTGAGTTCCAGTTATGCGGTGCTCAGTGAAGATGAAAAAGAACTCGGTGTTTGTGTCATTGACATCGGTGGCGGTACGACCGATTTGGCAGTATTCACTGATGGCGCAATTCGGCACACGGCAGTCATTCCCATTGCGGGCGATCAAGTGACTAATGACATTGCAGTGGCGCTGCGTACTCCAACGCAACATGCGGAATTGATTAAGGTCAATCACGCCTGCGCGTTGACGCAATTGGCGGGGAATGGCGAAACGATTGAAGTGCCGAGTATTGGCGACCGTCCACCGCGACGGCTGTCATGTCAAACGCTTGCTGAAGTAGTTGAGCCACGTTATGAGGAACTTTTAACGTTGCTGCATAATGAATTGCGACGCAGCAGCTTTGAGGATTTGATTGCTGGCGGTGTGGTGTTAACCGGCGGCAGTGCGAAAATGGAAGGGCTGCTCGAATTGGCGGAGTCGGTATTTAAAATGCCGGTACGTTTGGGATTGCCGCAGCATGTGATTGGAATGGATGAAGTAGTGAATAATCCAATTCATGCGACAGGCGTTGGTTTGCTGATTTATGCGCGACAACATCGGTTTACCCCGAATCCTGAATTGAATGAGCAACAGGGTTTGAAAGGAACGTGGACGCGAATGCGCAGTTGGTTTCAAGGTAATTTTTAGCGTATTGATTTCGCGCCAAATCTGTGGTGATGAAGTGTCAAATGGCGGTCATGCACGAATAGTGTACGGTCTAAATAAGGTTTTCGTGTACTGCGATAAAAAAGTACACAATTAGGAGATGAGCTTCATGTTTGAAATTATCGACAATCAAACGCCAAATGCGGTGATTAAAGTCATCGGAGTGGGCGGCGGTGGCAATAACGCTGTCAATCACATGGTGAATTCAACCATTCAAGGCGTGGATTTCATCTGCGCGAATACGGACGCGCAGGCACTTAAAAGCTCGAATGTAAAAACCATTCTGCAATTGGGCGCTGGAATCACGAAAGGGCTGGGTGCTGGCGCAGACCCCGAAGTTGGTCGCCATTCGGCAATTGAGGATCGGGATCGCATTCAAGAGGCGCTGCAAGGCGCAGATATGGTGTTTATTACTGCGGGCATGGGCGGCGGCACCGGCACTGGTGCGGCACCAGTGGTCGCGCAGGTGGCGAAGGAACTCGGCATTTTGACGGTCGCAGTCGTTACCAAACCGTTTCCGTTTGAAGGTGCAAAACGGCGGCGCGTGGCGGAAGAAGGCATCGCTGAATTGGCAAAATCAGTGGATTCGCTGATTACCATTCCGAATGAAAAACTGCTCGCAGTGCTCGGCAAGGACATGAGCCTGCTCGATGCGTTCAAAGCGGCGAATGATGTGTTGCTCAATGCCACGCAGGGGATTGCCGAACTGATTACGCGCCAAGGCTTGATTAACGTCGATTTCGCGGATGTCAAAACCGTCATGTCGAACATGGGTGTGGCGATGATGGGCACGGGCTCGGCACGTGGCGCGAATCGGGCGCGGGAAGCAGCGGAGGCAGCGATTAAGAGTCCGCTGTTGGAAGATATTGATTTAGCAGGCGCAAAAGGGATTTTGGTCAACATCACCGCTGGGTTAAATCTGACCATCGGCGAGTTTGATGAAGTCGGCAGCACGGTGCGCGACTTTGCGGATGATGAAGCGACGGTGGTGGTTGGTACGGTGTTTGACATGGAGTTGGAGGACGAACTGCGCGTGACTGTCGTGGCGACTGGTTTGGGGGAGCGCCGCGCCGCCAGCGTCCACAAACGCGGCGGCCACGCTGAACCGGGCATCCGTTTAGTGTCGGTTGATTCTAACGACGGACAGCCGGATTACCGTGAAATGGAGCGTCGTCCAGCGATTTACCGGCGCGGCGGCAATGCCATCGCTTCGGAAACGATTGATGACGATTATCTGGATATTCCGGCGTTTTTGCGGCGTCAGGCCGATTAACTCGGCGCAATGGTTGTTTAATTTGAATCTCCATTAAAAACAAGGAGATTTGCGCTTTTTCGATATTGAACTTGAAAAAAGTTCGGGAAAACCCTAGGCTAATCCTCAAACGCGCCGATTTGTGAGCGCAAAACGCTATGACGACCAGACAATAAGCGTGATTTAGCAGGGATGGCTGAATCACGCGGCACTGTCGATCAGCAAGCACAGGATGTCGTTAGCCGCTGTGGAGACCCGAACGATGCTTAGGCAACGTACCTTGAAAACTGTGGTTGGAACGACCGGCATTGGACTGCATACCGGCGCGAAAATCGAACTCACGCTGCGCCCCGCAGCTCCCGATACCGGCATCATTTTTCGGCGTGTTGATTTAGATACGCCGGTCGAAATTAAAGCGACGCCGTTTAATGTCGCTGATACCCGTCTCTCCACCACGCTCTCCCGCGATGCAGTGCGCATCTCCACGGTGGAACATCTTTTATCCGCTTTTGCTGGGCTGGGCATTGATAACGCTTGCGTGGATGTTGGTGCGGCAGAAGTGCCGATCATGGACGGCAGTGCTGCGCCGTTCGTGTTTTTGCTCCAATCCGCTGGAATTGAAGAACAAAATCGCGCCAAACGCTTTATCGCATCAAGCAGCCGATTGAAGTGCGCGATGGCGATAAGTTTGCGCGGTTCACGCCATACAACGGCTTTCGCGTTGATTTCTCGATTGATTTCGATCATCCCGCGTTTACTGCTCGCGCCAATCGCGCCACCGTTGATTTTTCCACTGCGTCTTTTGTCCGCGAAGTGAGTCGAGCACGAACCTTTCGGTTTTTTGCGTGACATCGAACACCTGCGCCAGCATCAGCTCGCACTCGGCGGCAGTTTGGATAACGCCGTCGTCGTTGACGAATACCGCATTCTCAATGACGAAGGGCTGCGTTATGAAGACGAGTTTGTGAAGCACAAAATTCTTGATGCGATTGGCGATCTGTATTTGCTCGGTCACACGCTGATTGGCGCGTTCACTGCGCACAAATCCGGTCATGCACTGAACAACGCACTGCTGCGGGCGCTGGTCGCGGAAGAATCAGCATGGGAAGCAGTGTCGTTTGAAGACTCCGCTGCTGCGCCGATTTGTTACGCCCAGCCGATTCCTGCGCTCTGAATCAATCCGCAGAGGTGGTGGAGTCAGCTACATGACGACTCGCCAAGCGCATGAATAACGCACTTAATTCTGGATCAGTCTCTGCTGCCGCCGCTTCCCGTAAATGGGCAGCGGCGGTTGCCGTAATGCGCGGAGCAGATCGCGTTACCGAGCGAGTTCCTGTTGCCAAATGTGTATTCAGGCAAATCCGACCGGTTACCATCCGAATCTCGTGTGCCGTCAATGCAGCGGCAAGATCAATCGCCATAAACCGCAGTCGGGTTAACCATGCTGGCGAATCGAGATACAGCGTTAAATGTGTTCCATTCCGTTTGACATCGACGCAGTGGATTTGCATCGCAGATGGCAACTGTTCGCGTACTATTGCCAACAGTGCAATATCCTGCTGGCGCTGATGAATAAGCTGTTGAACTAAAGGATTTTTTTGTAATAAATCGCCAATTGGCGATGCTTTGGTGTTCATTGATTGTGCCTACAATCACTTCTATTCCATGACTGACCAAGAGAGAAAAACAAATGTACCACCACGATCGCAATACACACGCTCGCGGATCGGCCTTTGTCGTGCTTTTGGCCGTGCTGTGCCTCACCGTTAGCGGTGCGGGTTTGGGTTTTTGGCTCGGTTATTACGCCGATGCAGATGCTGGTGAAATATGGCGGCAGATGCCGTTGAAAATGAAGATGTGAATGCGATGGCCGTGCGGCTGGCGGACATGCAGGCCGAATTATTGCGGCTCAACGCGCTGGGCGAACGCTTGGTCAAGATGGCAAATCTTGATCCGACTGAGTTTGATTTCGTGAATCCGCCACCGCAGGGCGGCGCTGAACGAGGACGAGTGCGCGATTACACGATTAAAGAGCTGGCTGCCGAACTCGGCGGCGTGGTTGATGCGCTGGTGGATCGGCAGCGCAAGCTCGATGTGCTCGACGAATTGCTGGTAGACAAGGAACTGAGCGCAGCGGCGACGCCGTCAAGTTGGCCAGTGCGCTCCGGCTACATTTCTTCGCCTTTTGGTTATCGAGTGCATCCCACCAAACATGTGCGCATGTTTCACGAAGGTGTCGATATTGCCAGTGCGCGGGGAACGCCAATTACCAGCGTTGCTGATGGCGTGGTGATTTATAGCGGAACGCGGCGTGGTTATGGGCGCGTGGTCGATATTCGTCACGACAACGGGCTGGTGACGCGCTATGCCCACAATACACGAAGAATGTGGTTGAGAAGGTCAACGGGTTTTCCAAGGCGACAAGATCGCCACAGTCGGCGCGACGGGACGGCAACAGGTCCGCATCTGCATTTTGAAGTGCTGAATAATGACCGCCCGCTTAATCCTGTGCCTTACTTGAATAGCAATGTGGTATGGCGGAGTGGCGCAAATACGCTGGCGAGTTATTCGATGCGTTGAATTTAATTCGAGACTGCTGCCGCATTAAGCAAACGCTGATTGATTCAAAATCAGCGTTTGCTTGCCACCGGCAATCGCACCCGCGCCAGCAAACCACCCGCATCTGCGGTTTCAAAAGTCACCGCGCCGCCGTAGGCATCCACGATGTCGCGCACAATCGCCAATCCCAAGCCCGACCCTTCTTTTTGTTGATCGAGGCGCAGCCCGCGTTCACCGAGACGCGGCAACTGTGCGGCAGCGACGCCAGCGCCGTCATCACCGACCGTAATTTCTACCCAATCTGCGCCGTCGTCACCGTTATCGTCACACTTGATCGCGCCCATTTCGCCGCGTTTTCCAGCAGATTGCCCAGCAAATCCAGCAAATCATCCGGCATCAGCGCCACCTGTACTTCCAGCGGCATCTCCACTTGCCAATTCAAACGTTCGCCTTCTGGAGTGCGCTGCAACACCCGCAGCAGACGGGCAATCGCGCTGCCCACTTCCACCCGCGCTTCATGGCGAGCGGTGCCAGAACGCACTCGCACCCGGATCAATTCCCTGTCAACGCGGCGGCGCATCGCCGTTGCCAATTGCTCCAAATCATCTGCCAGCGCCGGATGTCCCTGCTCACGCAGCCGCTGCGCATCTGCCGCCAGCGCCGTGAGCGGCGTTTTCAATCCGTGCGCGAGATCGGCAGTCCAGATGCGAGCGCGTTCAATCGCTTCGGCGCGAGCGGCGAGCAGCGCGTTTACTTCGCTCACCAGCGGCATCACCTCCAGAGGATAGTGATCGGGCAACAACGGCGATTGCCCGGAACGAATCGCGCCAACGCCGCGCCGCACCGCTTCCAATGGCGCGAGTCCAGTTTGAATCTGTACCAACGTTGCCAGCAGCAGCACGACCACAATCAACGCAAGATAAGGTTGCATATCGGCAGCGAAGTCAGCGCGAGCAGCAAGCAGTTCGGCACGATCTATTCCCACCGCGAGGCGCAGCAGCGGTTGACCGCTGGCGGTTTGCAAGCGGATTTGGCGCTCGCGCACCAGCAATTGTTGTTGACTGGGACCAGCGAGAAGGTGGGCGTGAATGCCGCCGGGTTCGAGCGGATCGGCGGGCAGCACCATCAGCGCGTCCCACAGCGAGCGCGAGCGCAATAACCCCGGCGTTGTGATGTCGTCAATTTGCCAATACAGCCCGCTCAACGGTTGGGAAAAACGCGGATCTGCTGGTTCATCATTGAGACTGACGCTGCCGTCAGCGGCGACAACGAGCGCGGCAGCGAGGTGGTTGAGATGCAGCCGAAGTTCGGCATCAATGCGCCGTTCAACGTGATGTTCAAACAGGCTGATCAGTCCAAATGCGGCAACGGTAAGCGCAACGCTGATGGAGAGAATCGCGCCGAGCCAGAGGCGGAGGCGTAGTGAACGGTGCTGCATTAGATTTTTCCCTTCTTTATTTAAAGGGAGGCATAAAGGTGAAAAAAGCGCATCACCCAATGATCTGGTCGTATTCCGAATGGCTTCCAATCCAAAACCATTGGATACCTTCTGGCACAGGGACGCCTAGTGCTCGATAATGCAAACCTACTCGAACGCTTCTGAAGCGTCCTGAATAAACAAACTTGAATTGAAGCGATGGATGTGCCGGATTTTTTTTGAGTAATTCATAATTGTCCCGTGCAATTTTTTTACATCCTCTGGCAACGCTTGAAAACGATGCCAGAATTTGCGCGAAGCAAAATGTCTCACAATTCTAGTGCCTGACCGTTGTGATATTCAGCCAGTGCTTCTGCTGCCAGCGCATCTAGTTTACCAGCCGCAGCATCGGTTTCGATTTGAATATCCCAAGCGTCAGCATCAAATTGAGCATACCAGCAGCGGAATTTAATCAATTCTGGTGGCGGTAATTGTTTTATCGCTTGTTGTACGGCTTCTGCTGTAAGCATTTTGTTCTCCACTTGATCGCTTAAAACATCACTTTAACCATTCTGAAAAAAAGGTTGGCGAATTTAATTATCCGTTTCAATCAAATAACCAAACCCGCGTCGCGTTTGAATCAAATTGCTGCCGAGTTTGCGCCGCACGCGCCCCACCAGCACTTCAACGGCATTAGAATCGCGCTCGAAATCCTGCGCATAAAGCTGTTCGGTTAATTCAAGCTGCGAAATCACCCGCCCCGCGTGTTGCATCAGATAATTCACCAACCGATATTCCTGCGGCGCGAGATGTACCGGCGCACCGTCCACGCTGACCGTCATCCGCCGCGTGTCGAGCGTCAACTGACCATTCACCAGCACTGCCGTCGCCTGTCCCGCCGCTCGCCGCACCAGCGCCCGCAGTCGCGCCAGCAATTCCTCCACGCGAAACGGTTTGGGCAAATAATCATCCGCGCCAGCATCAATGCCCTCAACCCGCTCGCTCCAATCGCCGCGAGCCGTCAGAATCAACACCGGCAGCCGCACTCCCGCCGTGCGCCATTTGCGCAGCACCGACAAACCATCCAAACCCGGCAGCCCCAGATCGAGAATCGCCGCCGCATAATTTTCGGTTTCGCCCTGAAACCACGCCGTATCGCCATCGCGGGCGTGATCCACCACAAAACCGGCAGCGGTGAGCGCCGCCGTGACGCCCGCTGCCACGCGCTCATCGTCTTCCACCAACAAAATGCGCATCGTCAATCGTCCTCCACGCTCAAAATGCGCCCAGTGGCGGCGTCAACTTCCACCTCACGCAGCCGCCCATCGGCAGCCAACACCTTGATTTCATACATCCACACCGGGTGATCACGCTGATGCTGGCGCTCAAATTCAACGTGAATCACCTCACCGGGCACGGCATCGGCGACTCGCGCCAAAATCTCCGCCAGCGGGCGCACCTCGCCGCGTTCCAACGCCTGCCGAGCGTGATCGTGCGCGGCGGCGCTGCGTTGGGCGCGATGATCGGCATTGCCGCTGGTGCTGAACATGGCGGCAATGAAGAAGATGAGGAAACGGCGCGTGATGAACATGTGGTTGAGTCTACGTTAAACCGTCCTGACCATTTGCTGACAACGCTCAACGGTACTGCGCTAATCAATAATGACGGATTGTAATAGCGTACAATTAAGAGGTGGTGATCCTAATTTGTAGGGTAGATTTGCGGATAGTGGTCTTGTTAATAGGTTTGTACAGATTTTTATCCTTCATTTACAAAATGATTAAGAAATTTTCACCCTACATATGGTCATTACCCTACTACCAAAAAACGCATTCAAATTTTAAACAAATTTGCTTCGTTCTGCATCGCCAACGATAACTGATTTAATTCAAGTGCTGCATCCTGAATCCCAACTGATGACACGCTGGTTTCCTGTGATGCCGCTGCAATCACTTTGATGTCATCGCTAATCTGACTAGAAACCACCGACATTTCTTCAGTTGCTGAAGCGATTTCTTGAACCATGCCCTGCAAGGTTGCAACTTTTTCATGTATATGATCCAGCGCGACGCCAGCCAATGAAGCCAATTCAACCCCAGAAGCGACTTTTTTCGAGCCATCTTCCATTGTTTTAACTGCTTCAGCAGTTTCGCTTTGGATGGCACCAATCATTGCGCTAATCTGCGCCGTTGAATGCGCAGTTTTTTCCGCTAATTCTCTTACTTCATCAGCCACCACTGCAAAACCACGCCCTTGTTCTCCGGCTCTCGCTGCTTCAATAGCGGCATTCAATGCCAATAAATTCGTTTGCGCGGCGATGTTTTTAATCACATTGACAATGTCGCCAATTTGTTTAGAGCGATCACCAAGAGAATGCACCAATGCTGCCAAACCCGTTACTGTTTTTGCAATCTCACTCACTTCGGCAACTGTTTTACCAACTGCATTTTTACCTTCATCAGCGGTTTTCAGTGTCGCGGTTGCAGAAATAGCGATGTCCGATGTATTCCTTGCTATATCTAATATAGATTTAGACATTTCAGTTGCCGAAGTGGCAACATGCGCAGTCTTTGCTGCCTGCTCACTCATTTTCAATCTGATATTGGTAACAGTTGCAGAAAAGGCTTGAGAACGTTGCGTCACGGCAACCGAAGTGGTATTCATTTTTCCGAGAATGATGCCAAGATTTGCCATCATTTTATTGATGTCAAGTGCCATCATCGCAATTGCGTCAGCTCCAAAAACCGTTGCTTTCATTGTGAGATCACGTTCCGCTGCCCGCCTTGCTGCTGCCGTCACCGATTGAACCGCCAGCAAAATGCGCCGGATAATTAAATGACTGCTGACTACAATCAACACAATTCCAAGCAGCCCGCCTACAATTAAAATAACGCCAGTTTGCAGCGCCAGCGCTTCCACGCGCTTATATTCCAGTTCATAATCTTTCTTTGCAATTCCGTCCAAAACGAGAATCGCATCATAAACCGGCGCTGCGGGACGACCAAATAACTTATCAATAGCAGGAATATCGTTATTAATTTCGCGTTGCTTCGACATTTCTGAAAATGCCTGTTCAAACACTGCAAGGGTTTTGCTTGCGTTATTGATCGCATCTTTTTCTTCTTGAGAATCTGCCAGCCGTGAATACGTTTCCAGTTCGCCTTTCATAGCAGCCGCAGCTTGATTGAACTCTTGTGTATATTTGGCATCTTTGCGAATAAGATAATTTTTGAAAGCTCTCACTGCCATTCCATAATAAACTTGCGCTTTGAGCGCAACTCTCACCTGCTCCTCTTCCTCGACCATCAGATTAGAAAAGCTGTCAATCGAGTGCATGATACCGAAATATCCAGAAACCGCTCCCACAATCACCAGCGCTGCCATGATTGCGGCCATCGAATACAGTTTTCCTGAAAGACTCATGTTCATTTGTGTTTTTCGCTCAATTTGTCGAATGACAAAATAAAAAGCCTTATTGACTAATCCCCCAACCCCCCTTTTTCAAAGGGGGGCTTTTCTTCTCCGCCCTTTGACAAAAAGCGGCGGAATTTCAATTCACTTTTTCGCTTTCGCAAACGCCGCTGCCATGCTGCCACCAGCCGGAGCGGGCGCAGTCACCACCGGCTTGCTCGGTCGCGCTGCCTGCCGCCCAGATTCAACTCCCGCCTGCGTCGCCGCCGTATCGCCCAGCCGCATACTCAGCGCCACCCGTTTGCGCACCAGATCAATCTCCATCACTTTGACCTTCACCAGATCGCCAGATTTGACCACCTCGTGCGGGTCTTTCACGAAGCGATCCGCCAACAGCGAAATATGCACCAAACCGTCCTGATGGACGCCGATGTCCACAAATGCGCCGAAGTTGGTGACGTTGGTCACGGTGCCTTCCAAAATCATGTCCGGCTTGAGATCGGCCAGCGTTTCCACGCCGTCCTGAAAGTGCGCGGTTTTGAATTCGGGGCGCGGATCGCGGCCGGGCTTTTCGAGTTCCGCCACGATGTCCTGCACCGTCGGCAGCCCAAAACGTTCATCGGTGAATTGGCGCGGATCAAGCTGGCGCAGCGTCGCACGGTCGCCAATCAGCGCCTGAATCGGTTTGCCGCAGTGCGCGACGATCCGCCGCACCAGCGGATACGCTCTGGATGCACCGCCGAAGCATCCAGCGGCTCGTCGCTGTCGGGCACGCGCAAAAAACCGGCGCTCAATTGAAAGGCTTTGTCGCCAAAACGCGGAACTGCCAACAATTTCTTACGGTTACGAAATGCGCCGTTCGCCTCGCGGAATTGCACGATGTTTTCCGCCAGCGACTGAACCAGACACCTGCGCCAGCAGCGGCACGGATGCCGTGTTGAGATCGACGCCGACTGCGTTCACGCAATCCTCCACCACCGCCTCCAGCGTCCGCGCCAGCCGACTTTGATTGACATCGTGTTGATATTGACCGACGCCAATTGCCTTCGGATCAATTTTGACCAATTCCGCCAACGGGTCTTGCAAGCGTCGCGCAATCGACACTGCGCCGCGCAGCGACACGTCCAATTCCGGCAATTCTTTTGAGGCAATTCGGATGCCGAATAGACCGACGCGCCGGCTTCGCTGACCACCAGCGAGCGCAATTCCAATTCGGATGACGGCGATCAATTCACGGGCGAGGCGGTCGGTTTCCCGCGAGGCGGTGCCATTGCCGATGCTGATGAGTTTGACGGCGTGGGTTTGCGCCAACTGCGCCAGCCGCGCTAATGAGGCATCCCATTGATTTTTGGGTACATGCGGGTAAATCGTATCGGTCGCCGCGACGCGTCCAGTCGCGTCCACCACTGCGACCTTGACGCCGGTGCGCAGCCCGGATCAAGCCCCAGCGTGGGCAGGCGACCGGCTGGCGCGCGAGCAGTAACGCTTTGAGATTCAAACCAAAAACGCGGATCGCCTCAGCTTCAGCGGCTTCGAGCAGCCGGTTTTTCAATTCCAAATCCAGCCGCGCCAGCAGTTTCACGCGCCACGTTTTGCGCACCGTTTCCAATAACCACGCATCGGCAGCCCGCTGCTGCGCCCGAATCCCAAACTGCGCGGCGATCAGACCGAGGCTGGCGGCATCGGGATCGGCGCTGGCATCCGCCAACAATTCGAGGTTGAGAATGCCGAGATTGCGTCCGCGCAGCAGCGCCAGCGCCCGATGCGAGGGAATGGTGGCGATGGTTTCACGATAATCGAAATAATCGGAAAACTTGTTGCCTTCCAATTCCTTACCGTCAACCACTCGCGCCACCAGCACTCCATTTGCCCACAACGCAGCGCGAAGTTGTCCGGTCAATTCGGGGTCTTCCGCGAAACGCTCCATCAAAATCTGCCGCGCTCCTTCCAACGCTGCCGCAGCGTCGGCAACGCCTTTGGTCGGATCAATAAAGGCGGCGGCGCAGTGCTCCGGCGACTGCGTCGGATCGCGAGCAACGCATCGGCCAGCGGTTCTAAACCGGCTTCACGCGCAATCAGCGCCTTGGTGCGCCGCTTTTGTTTATAAGGCAAATAGAGGTCTTCAAGCCGTTGTTTGGTATCGGCAGCGCCAATCGCAGCTTCCAATTCGGCAGTCAATTTGCCCTGCTCGGCGATGCTTTTGAGCACGGCAGCGCGGCGGTCGCCCAACTCGCGCAGATAACCGAGCCGCTCCTCCAACAGGCGCAACTGGTTGTCATCAAGTCCGCCGGTGACTTCTTTGCGATAACGGGCGATGAACGGGACGGTCGCGCCTTCGTCCAACAGGCGGATGCGGCTTCAACTTGCTCAGGGCGAGCGGCGATGTCGTGACTGATGATGGTGATGATTTGAGACATGGGTGGTTTTCAGTTTGCAGTTGGCATTCAGTTTACTGACAACTGCGAACCGACAACTGACAACTCAAACCGGCACACGTCACCATAAACCGCCATGATTTGCTGTAATTCAGCGAGCAGCGCGGCGCGTTCGGCTTGATTTAAGCCGTGCGTTTCCGGCACTTCATCGCCATTTTCAAGCGCAGCGATGATGCGCCGCACCTGCTGGCAACCGTGCTGACAGATTGATTCTAAACGGATTCGAGACGCAGATGATCGAGCGTGGACATCGTTTTTTTTCTCCAATTGCGTTGTGCTGGCAACCGGCAGCCGCATTGCCAAACCTGCCGCCACTCGCGCCGCATGATCTGCATCTGTGGCGGCTGCACACCGCAGCGCTGGGCATGAATCTGCGCGAGTGCTGGGCGCTGCTGGTGACGCGCAACGCCAACGCGCTGCCGAATGCGCTTGACCGAGCGCCGAGCGCAATATCTTCGCGCTCACGCCGGGCTGCGGTTGATTCTGGCGCGTTATCTGGCAGTCGCGCCAGCCGCGCTCAATTTTATCTATGGAATCAACGGCAAACCGGCGCTGGCGGACGCGGCGCTGGAGTTCAATCTCACGACGAGCGGCGAGCTGGCGCTGGTGGCGATTAGCACGACGGCGGTTGGCGTCGATTGTGAAATGCTGCGACCGCAGCGGCGCTGGCTGGCAATTGCGCAGCGGATGTTTGCGCCGCAACCGTCGCGGCACTGGAAGCGGCTGCGGAAACCGAGCGGCTGGCGCTGTTTTATCAGGCGTGGACGGCGCTGGAGGCGGAGGTGAAATGCGATGGACGCGGGCTATTTCGCACTCGCGCTGCGGATGAAAACCCGCCGCAGATTGCGCATTGCATTCCGCAAACTGGTTTTATTGCGGCGGTTGCTCGCGCTGATTTGCCGCCAGCCGCAAACTGGTTAGCTTTTGATTATTCACGGGATTGATGCAGCGGGATCAAAATAATTAAAAAAATGCTTGCTATCGAATAGCGAGGTCTCTATTATTCACAGCTCAGTTGCGGGGTGGAGCAGTCAGGCAGCTCGTCGGGCTCATAACCCGAAGGTCGTAGGTTCAAATCCTGCCCCCGCTACCAAATCAATCAAGGCTTACAACAACGTTGTAAGCCTTTTTTATTGGCGTCAATTTATTAACGCTTTATTAAAAAGGGACGTTCAATCTTCGCTGTAACCAAGACCCGCAATTGCCGCTTCATCGCTTGACCAACTCTTTTTAATCTTGACCCAAACTTCCAAATGCACTGGGCAATCAAATAGCTTCTGCATTTCCTGACGCGCTTGGCTCGCTGTCGCTTTTAATGCCTCGCCTTGCTTGCCGATAATAATAGCCTTTTGACTAGAACGCTCCACCCAAATCAGCGCATGAATCTGATAACGCCCATTCATTGTTCAAAACGTTCAATCTCACTGAAGTGCAATACGGCAATTCTTCGCCATAACGCTGCATCAATTGTCACGCACCAATTCCGCTGCAAAAAATCGCTCCGAACGATCCGTTAATTGATCTTCTGGAAATAGCGGTTCACTTTCTGGCAATGCCGCAATCACTGCCTGTTCCAATACGGTTATTTGTTCGCCATTGGTCGCTGAAACTGGAATTAACGCAACAAACGCATGACGCTGTGCTAACATTTGCAAATACGGCAACAATGCTTGTTTATTTGCCACTCGATCGACTTTGTTAATCACTGCAATTACCGGCACTCCAGCAGTGGCAATTGCCGCCAATGCTTTGCCGTCTTCTGCTGTCCAACGCAGTGCTTCTACCACAAATAACGCCAGATTTGTATCAGTCAATGTCGCCAATGCTGCGCGATTCAAATAGCGATTTAACGCATTCGCTCCGCGCTGATGAATGCCCGGCGTATCGACAAATAGGATTTGCCCTTCAGCACTGGTTTTAATCCCCAAAATGGCATGGCGCGTGGTCTGCGCTTTATGCGAGGTAATCGCTATTTTTTGCCCAAGAATACGGTTTAATAACGTCGATTTACCGACATTGGGACGACCGACAATCGCAACATAACCGCAACGTCTGGGTGACTGGCTAATTGTGTGCTCGGTCATATTTTAATTTGCTCCAACATCAATTCAGCCGCAGATTGTTCAGCACGGCGACGACTGCTGCCCGTACCAAGGGAATAAATAAGCGCGTCTGATAATTGGCAGCGCACAGTAAACGATTGATTATGTTGATCTCCAGCTACTGTAACCACGACATATTCCGGTAATGCGCGTCGCCGCGATTGCAGCCATTCTTGTAATTGCGTTTTCGGGTCTTTTCCCGATTGCGTTGCACTGGTTGCATTTAATCGATCAGCAAATAGCGCCAAAACCACCTGACGCGCTGCCGTAAAACCACCATCTAAATAGATTGCACCAAGCACTGCTTCCAACGCATCGGCTAGAATTGAATCACGGGCATGACCTCCAGTGCGCAATTCACCTGCGCCTAAACGCAAATAGTCACCAAGTTTTAATTTCCGCGCTAATTCTGCCAATGATTCGCGTTTTACTAACGATGCACGCATTCGACTCAATGTGCCTTCATTCGCATCAGGAAACTTTTCTGATAAGACTTCAGCAATTAAAAAGCCAATTAACGCATCGCCCAAAAACTCCAATCGTTCGTTATTTAACGTGCCTGCGCTACGGTGTGTTAGTGCTTGTTCAAACAATTCAATACTCTGAAAAGAGTAACCAAGTATAAGCGCCAATCGGCGTGGTTCAGCATTCACTGGGTTTTAACTTCCACCTGATATTCAAACTTCACAATTGCATCAACATTAAAGAAAAGATGCGCTTGTTGAGCATAATTCAGCGTCACTTTAAATTTATTTTGATCCTGCTTTTCAATTTCAAAATCATTGATCGTTATCGAACGGATATTATTAACATCCATACGCTTTCCAAGCATATCAGAAATACCGCGAGCACCACCTTCAGTTGCAGACTGCTGCGATACCTCAACCATTATTGAACGCAGTGTCCAAAAGTCGGCATACAATGGACCAAGTTTAAGCAATACCGTCATAAAGAATGCCAGCAAGCCTATGGTAAATAAAATACCCAGCATTCCCATTCCGCGCTGGGATTTTTTCATTCCTGTTATCATTCTCACTGTTGCGCCCCTTAATTATTTATTGAATACCATTGCCTAGACGTGACCACAGAATTGGAAAACCATTTCGCGCCATATCCCAGTGCATCCAGATTGCAAATGCTTTACCAACGAAATGATCTTCCGGTACAAACCCCAGCAACGACTATCATTGCTATTATCACGGTTATCGCCCATAACAAAATACTGGTTTGGTGGAACCATTAGCGATCCTAGCGCCAATTTTTGACAGCCAAAAGGCAAATTAGGTGCATCAAATCGTGTGAGAATTGCATGATTGATGTCACCAAGATGCTCTAGCGATTCTATTGCTCCAGTCATTTCAATACCCGAACCTTCACCGCTAAAGCTACCAACTGGCAATTGACTCACTGCTTCGCCATTCACAAAAATCGTTTTATCTCGATAATTAATTTCATCGCCGGCAAGCCAACAACACGTTTGATGTAATCAATTCTCGGATTCTCTGGATATTTGAAAACCACAACATCTCCGCGTTGTGGATTGCCAATTTCAACCATTTTATAATTGAGCATTGGCAGCCGCAATCCATACGAAAATTTATTGACTAGAATAAATCGCCAGTCAAAAGCGTTGGCATCATTGAATTCGATGGAATCCGAAATGGCTCGACCAAGAATGAACGCAAAATCAATACCGCAAAAATCACAGGGAAAAAGGAGCGAGCGTACTCAACAATTGTTGGCTCACGCACAGTAGTTTATCGGTTACGCCTTTCAAGAGTGCTGCATCATTTGCACGATGGCGACGTGGAGCAAACAGCAACGCATCAATTAACCAAATGCCACCAGTCAGCGCCGAAGCTAATACTAAAAAAGCCGGAAAATCAATGGTCATTTTTGAATCCTCATGGGTTTTTTAATCCTGAGTATTACCCAGAATTCAATTCTCTTTATTGACCTGTAAGACTGCCAAAAATGCTTCTTGTGGAATATCGACTTTGCCGACCTGTTTCATGCGTTTTTTACCCGCCTTTTGTTTTTCTAACAATTTACGTTTGCGGGTCGCGTCACCGCCGTAGCATTTTGCAGTGACATTTTTGCGTAATGGTTTGACGGTAGTGCGGGCAATCACTTTTGCACCAATCGCAGCCTGAATCGCCACTTCAAACATTTGGCGTGGAATTAAATCTTTCATGCGTTCAGTAATATCACGACCACGTGTTTGTGACAGCGAACGGTGAACAATAGTTGAGAGTGAATCGACTTTATCGCCATTGATCAACACGTCAAGTTTGATTAAATCAGCAGATTGAAAGCGTTTGAATTCGTATTCAAACGAAGCAAAACCTCGGCTGCATGATTTTAAGCGATCAAAGAAATCCAGCACTACTTCGCTCAATGGCAGTTCGTAGGTTGCTTGCACCTGACCGCCGAGATATTGCAATTGCTTTTGAATTCCGCGCTTTTCAATACACAGGTTAATCACTGCGCCCAATAATTTTGCGGCACTAAAATATGCGCTTCAATAATAGGTTCGCGCACTTCGCTGAACTGACCCGGCTCTGGCAAATTGGCGGGATTATCAATCTTAATGAGTTCGCCATCGCTGCGCACTACTTCATAAACAACTGTCGGCGCTGTGGTAATCAAATCAAGATCGTATTCGCGTTCCAATCGCTCTTGAATGATCTCCATGTGCAGCATTCCGAGAAAGCCGCAGCGAAAACCAAAACCTAAGGCTTGCGAAACTTCTGGCTCATAATGCAGCGCAGCATCATTCAAACGCAATTTGCCGAGTGCTTCGCGCAAATCTTCATAATCATCAGTGATGACGGTATACAGCCCGGCGAATACACGCGGGCGCATTTCTTTGAATCCTGGTAATTTTGGTGCAGGTTGATCGGGGCGCGTAATCGTATCGCCAACGGGTGCGCCGTCAATCTCTTTAATTCCGGCAACCATATAGCCCACTTCACCTGCGCTTAATACTTCGCGCTCGGTTTTTTTCGGAGTAAACACGCCGACGACATCAATTTGTTGCGTGCGCCCAGTAGACATGATGAGAATCTTATCGCGGCGGCGCATTTGACCATTCATCACCCGTACTAATGACACCACTCCAACATACGGATCAAACCATGAATCAATAATTAACGCTTGCAATGGCGCAGCCGGATCGCCTTTTGGTGCAGGAATATGCGCCACCAGTGCTTCTAATAAATCTGGAATGCCTCACCCGTTTTCGCACTCACGCGCAGCGCATCTTGCGCATCTAAACCGATAATTTCCTCGATTTCTTTAATGACGCGCTCTGGTTCGGCAGACGGTAAATCAATTTTATTTAATACCGGCAATACTTCCAAACCCTGTCAATAGCGGTATAGCAATTAGCCACGCTTTGCGCTTCTACGCCCTGCGCTGCATCAACCACTAATAATGCGCCTTCACAGGCTGCCAGCGAACGCGATACTTCGTATGAAAAATCCACGTGTCCGGGCGTATCAATGAAATTTAATTGATAGGTTTGACCATCACGAGCAATGTAATCCAGCGTGACGCTTTGCGCTTTAATGGTAATACCGCGCTCGCGTTCAATATCCATTGAATCCAGCACTTGGCTGGACATTTCGCGCTCGGTCAATGCTCCGCTAATTTGAATAAAACGGTCAGCAATCGTTGATTTGCCGTGATCAATATGCGCAATGATTGAAAAGTTACGAATGTGGCTGATGTCGGTCATTTTTTTGGTATCTGAATGCGTAAAACATGCGGCTATTGGCACGTTGAATGAGCACCGCGACCGGATGACCGGAGGGGAGCGTATCGAGAATTTTATTAAAACTCGTTAAATTAGGCACTTGCTGATTATTTAGCATTAAAATCAAATCGCCAGCTCGCAACCCAGCTTGTTCCGCAGAACCCGAAACGACGCTTTCCACTAATACGCCATTCGCATCGTCATCAAGCTGTTCGCGTTGGTCTGTCGTGAGATCGCGCACGACCAATCCCAAGCGATTGGCGAGATGATCAACGGCAGGCTCCTCATCGGTTGATGCTTGATTATCATCAGGAAGTTCTTCAATTTTAACGGTGATAGCTTGCTGTTTGCCTTGCCGCAACACTTGCAGCGTGGCGCTTTTGCCCACTGGCGTAGCGCCAACCAACGGCGGTAATGCGCTAGAAATCAGCACGTCCTGACTATTGAAACTCAAAATCACATCGCCGGGGCGCAAATCGGCAGCAAGCGCCGGGCTGTTGGGCAACACCTGCGCCACCAGTGCACCGCGTGGTTGCGTCATGCCAAAAGTTTCCGCCAGCTCGCGGGTTACATCTTGAATTAGTACGCCCAGCCAACCGCGACTGACGCGCCCATTCGTTTTTAATTGATTGACGACATCCATCACTACATCAATGGGAATTGCAAATGACAAACCCATAAAGCCACCAGTGCGGCTATAGATTTGGCTATTCACGCCAACGACTGCGCCATCCAAATTAAACAATGGTCCGCCAGAATTGCCGGGATTAATTGCGACATCGGTTTGAATAAACGGCACGTAATTTTCTGTTGGCAAACTGCGTCCCATTGCGCTGACGATGCCCGCTGTCGCAGAAGAATCAAAACCAAAAGGTGAACCAATTGCGAGCACCCATTCGCCGACTTGCAAGTTTTTAGAAGCGCCAATGCGTACTGTTGGTAATCCTTCGCCATCGACTTTTAATAGCGCAATATCACTGCGTTTATCTGCGCCAATTAAAGTTGCGACAAATTCGCGGAAATCATTGGTTCTTACTACGATTTCTTCCGCACTTTCAACGACATGTGCGTTGGTTAATACATAACCGTCTGCTGAAATAATGAAGCCAGAACCGAGTGAACGCGATTGCGCAGCATCGTCTGGCGCTTCGTCAGTGCCGCCGTCTTCACCCAAAAAATGCTGGAATAATTCCCGCAGCGGGCTGTCTGGTGGCAAATCAGGAATGGTCATTCCGCTATGCGGCGTTTGCGCGACCGTTGCTGCGGCTTGCTTGGTGCTGATGTTGACCACTGCCGCGCCGTTTTCGCGCACCAGTACAGTAAAATCAGGCAGTTCGCGGGCAATAGCCAATGGAGAAAGAAACGCGGCGACCAAAAATGCGGTCAAGGCAAGCGATGGGGCGGATAGACGCCGCATGAGAAATCTCGTCATAAAAAGTGAATGGCTACGTGGAAGTCATCGCTCGATCGTTTAGGTCGCAGCGATGGAAATGGAAGACGGTTGATACATAGGTCGCTGTCTCACGACATCGCGCACGGTGCGACACTGTAGCCGCGTCGGTTGCCCAATTCAATTTGATAGAACACCGCAATTGTCGTGATCGCTTTAATTCCGCTGCGCTCCGGCAATCGCTGCGGCAACGGTTGCTGCTGGCACTTCGCCCAGCGCCGTCACCCGATACCCGTCAATGGTGCGCCCAGCAGCATGAACTGCGCCGGTATTGGTCACACCGTTTAAACCTTCTTGGCTTTCGTCTTCGATATAAATCGAATAGGCGCACAGCCGATCCGTAAATAAAAAATGCTCCGTTAATGCGCCATCCGGCTGGCGAATTTTGCGGTGTAACACCAATTGAAACCCAGCAGGTGTGGTTCCGAAGCGCCAGCGACTGCTCGCTTCCGTTGCTGGTGCATTGCGCATCGGTTGCCCGCTGCGAGCCAGTGTCGCGCCATCAGCAGGCGAGATGCTGATGGTGGTAAACATCAATTGCTCCAGCGGTTCTTCCTGTTGATCAATCAGATCGGATTTCAGCGGCAGCGCCGTAGCGTGGTCGATATAAAACCGATAGCCGTAGCGCAGCGCATCGCGGGGAATGATGCCAATGACTTCGGTATCGCGTCCGGCAATCCGCGCCGTACCCAGAATTGCAATTCGATAATGCGCGTCCAGTGCTGCGGGATCGATGCCTTCGGTGGCGAGAATGTGCCCACCGCCGCTGGGCGGATCAACAGCAAATGGTTGACCTTCAGGCTGCGCAGACAAAATACGGTCGCGTTCCCGCGCCACCGTGCGTACCGGTCCGCTCAACGACACCAGCCGTTCTTGCACCTGTCCTTGAGTGACACGATGCAGCAAATTGAGTGTTTCTAGCCGATTATCATGCAGATAGACCAAAACGCCCTCGTAATTCAGCGCGTGCAGCGCGTTGGTCATGCGCTCCAACAGCACGCTGACCTGCTGCGTTAATGCTGGCGCAGGAGCAGTTTGCGCCAGCATCAACGGACTCATCAGGCCACAACTCAGCAGCAGTGCCCAACGCCATGCCCAGCGGCAATTAACGATCAAGGTCATCACGCACGAAGGTCGCATAACGCAGCATTCCTTTGGTTTCGCCGATGGGCGCAGTTTCTTGATGTGTCACCAGAAAGCGGTCGAGCTTATTGGCCAAATGTGGTTGATCGAGATGCCAGCGCCCGCCGGACGCTGCCTCTGCGGGCACAAATTCCTGCGCAATTTCAACATGATCAGGTGATGCGCTGTGTTCTAACCATGCTGGCGCAACGAACACCGCCACGCCAACCACGCTCGCAGCGATGGCGAACCGCAACTGCGTGTGCATTGCCACTGCACGAATGCGCTGCGGCAATGGCAACACCGGCGCAATTGCCAATTCCAAGTGCACTTGTGGCGAAACCTGTCGTGCCAGCGGAGCGTAAGATTCACCGCGAATCAATTGACCAATTAATTGATAACGTTCCCAAGTGCCGCGCAGTTCTGCATCCTCAGCGACTGCGTCAAGCAATTGCGGTAATTCGGCACATCCAATGCCCCATCCTGAAGAGTTGAAAGTAAAAAGCGTTGTTTATCAGTAAAATGTTGCGCTTGGTTCATTGCTTTGCGCCTGCGCTGGGAGTCATTAAAAATCAGATCAAGGCGGTGTATTTAATCGTCAAGCAGCGGTCGCAATTGCTGATCAATTGCTTCACGGGCACGAAAAATCCGCGACCGCACCGTACCAATTGGACAATTCATTGCCGTAGCAATTTCCTCATAACGCATTCCTTCAAATTCACGCAACATAATGCAGTACGTAAATCATCGGGTAAATCATCCAGTGCACGCTGCACCGTTTGCGCAATTTCATCAGCTAATACGCGCCGTTCTGGTGTTGCAAAATCGCGCAAACGTCCGCCATATCCATTTGTTCCGCCAATAACGTATCCATATCATCATTGGGTGGTCGCCGTCCTTTAGCGACTAAATGATTTTTACCGTATTGATGGCAATACGATAGAGCCATGTATAAAACGCACTCTCACCACGAAACCCCGGTAAAGCGCGATAGGCTTTAATAAACGCATCCTGAGTAATATCCAGAATGTCATTAGAATCGCGGGTATAACGAGAAACGAGTTGGGCGATTTTTTGTTGATACTTTAATACCAACAAATCGAAAGCACGAGAATCGCCAGCCTTGGCACGTTTTACCAGTTCACAGTCAGCCTGAGGCTCAGACATAACATAATTCCATGACGCCAATGTCACGCTATTCAGTTGACATAGACCGTTAAACAAAAAAGAAGTTCATTCACATTAAACGAAAAATCACATTTGTAAATAAGAGGGCTGTTGATACGACACTTTAACTGCCTCTGCACCCAAGATTTGCCGCAATTGTTTTAATAACGCATCATTTAATTGAACACGCCACGTTTTACCAAAAACCAATTCTCCCACTGCGCCTTCTCGCTGATAACGCAAGCGCACTTGTAATTTTCCCGGACGATACGCTGCCAATGCTTCACGCAATGCGGCAATACGCATATTGGCTTGTGCATAATCCGCCGGAGCAGACAAATCGAATAACAATGCTAAATGATCTGCCGCCGCAGTTCGCGCCTGTTCAAATGTTTGTATTTCCTCGGCGCGTAATGACCAATTATCACGAATTCGTCAAAACTGAGACCGCCCGTGACACGCAGCAATTGATCAACAACCAATAGCTCTCGATGTTGCTCATAAACTTCAGAAAAAGCGGTTATTTCAATTCGCCCACTGCGATCATCAAGGGTAACTGAACACATTGATCCGCGTGCAGTTTTATTATTGCGCACTGCGACAACCAAACCCATCACCGTGCGCTTTTCACGCTCACGCCGATCACGGCGACCTAATTCGTGCTCGCTCTCAAGTATTTGGGCAATGCGCGTACAACGCAGCGCATTAAATTCTGCTGTATAACGATCAATCGGATGTCCAGTGAGATACAAACCCAGCGTGTCTTTTTCGCCTTGTAATCGCTGTTCATCATCCCATTCGGCGCAGCATGTATTCGCTAATTGCGGATCAGATGTGCTTGTTGTTTTTGTTTCTATAGAACCGAATAAATCCACCAACCCGCAGTTTTAGTGCTATTGCGCTGCTCGGCCGCTTTGAGCGCAAGCGGCAATTGCATCATTAACGTCGCCCGATTTGCACCGAGTCATCAAGCGCACCAGCACGAATTAACGCTTCTAAAACTCGGCGATTGACTTTATGGGAATCAATCCGACAGCAAAAATCCCACAAATCAGTGAATACACCGCCAACATCGCGCACTTCAATAATGATTTAATGGCACTTTCACCCGCGCCTTTAATTGCGCCCATGCCATAAATGACAGTGGAATCATCGGCAATGGTGAATTGATATACAGAGCGATTGACTTTTGGCGGATCAACCCGCAACTGCATCGAACGGCATTCTTCAATCAGCATGACAACTTTATCGGTGTTATCCATATCTGCCGATAACACTGCGGCCATAAATGCCGCCGGATAATGCGCTTTTAACCACAGCGTTTGATAACTCACCAGCGCATAAGCGGCTGAATGGCTACGATTAAATCCATAACCTGCGAACTTATCCATTAAATCGAAAATATAGGTGGCAACCTTACCATCAACACCACGTTTCACTGCGCCCTGTTCAAAAATTGCCCGCTGTTTATCCATTTCTGAGGCTTTCTTTTTACCCATTGCACGACGCAGTAAATCAGCGCCGCCGAGCGAATAGCCAGCCAAGACTTGCGCAATCTGCATGACTTGTTCTTGATACAGAATGATGCCGTAAGTGGGTTTTAATACCGGCTCTAAATCCG
Organism: Chromatium okenii; assembly: GCF_002958735.1. GTDB lineage: Bacteria > Pseudomonadota > Gammaproteobacteria > Chromatiales > Chromatiaceae > Chromatium > Chromatium okenii_A. Next base: position 709,378 of record NZ_PPGH01000037.1, read on the forward strand.
GGTGCGGATACGCAACATCAGCGCGTCCGTGTTTGCGGTTAATGAAATCATCCACCATTCCCGATTGCAGCGGACCGGGACGAAACAGCGCCACCAATGCGGTCATATCATCAAAGCTATCGGGTTGGAGCTTTTTAATCAGCTCTTTCATTCCGCGCGATTCAAGCTGAAATACCGCTGTTGTTTGGCACTGTTTGAGCAAGTTAAAGGCTTTTTGATCGCGGGAATCAATCCGATCAATTTCAATCGGTAATTCACCCTGTTTGGCGCGAATCGCATTCACGGTTTTTAATGCCCAATCAATAATGGTTAAGGTGCGCAAACCGAGAAAGTCGAATTTGACTAAACCAACTTTTTCAACATCGTCTTTATCGAATTGGGTGACGAGATTAACGCCGCCTTGTTCGCAATACAGTGGGGCAAAATCAGTTAATTTCGTTGGTGCAATGACCACGCCGCCAGCATGAGTGCCCGCATTTCGCGCTAAACCTTCTAATTTTCGGGCAAGATCAATCAGGGTTCGTACTTCTTCATCGCGTTGATAGGCTTGTTTTAATTCATCGCTTTCGGCAAGGGCTTTTTCTAACGTCATGCCCACTTCAAAGGGCACCATTTTGGCAATTCGATCTACAAATCCATAGGGATGACCCATGACACGACCGACATCGCGCAATACCGCTTTTGCGGCCATCGTGCCAAAAGTAATGATTTGTGAGACTGCTTCGCGTCCGTATTTATTGGCGACATAATCAATCACACGGTCGCGCCCTTCCATGCAGAAATCAATGTCGAAATCGGGCATGGACACCCGCTCTGGATTCAAAAAGCGTTCAAACAATAATTCATGTTCAATTGGATCAAGATCGGTAATTTTCAGTGCATACGCGACTAATGAACCTGCGCCGGAGCCGCGTCCGGGGCCGACGGGAATATCATTGTCTTTTGCCCATTGAATGAAATCAGCGACGATTAAAAAATAGCCGGGAAAACCCATCTGGGTAATGACGGTTAATTCCAGCGCCAGCCGTTCATCATAAATGCGGCGCTGCGCAGCATAATTTACTGCAGTGTGATCGAGAATGCGTTTTAGTCGCGCTTCTAATCCCTGCTGCGCTTGTATAGTAAAAAACGCATCAGTCGTCATTTCTGGCGGTATTGGAAATGCGGGTAAATAATTCTTGCCGAGCGTTAATTCGATATTACAGCGTTTGGCAATTTCCACCGTATTTTGTAATGCTTCGGGTAAATCAGCGAAGAGTTCAATCATTTCCGCTGGAGTGCGCAAATACTGCTCTGCGCTATAGCGTTTTGGGCGATTTTGATCGTCTAATAATACGCTGTCGTGAATACAGACTCGCGCTTCATGCGCTTCAAAATCTATTGCGGCGAGAAAGCGCACGTCATTCGTAGCAACAATTGGCACATTGCGGCGCAGCGCCAGCGCCACGCTCGCTTCAATCCATTCGTTTTCAGCTTCGCGTCCGGTGCGCGTCAATTCCAAATAAAAGCGGTCGCCAAATGCAGCAAGCCAGCGGTCGAGCAGTCGCTCGGCAATTTCGGGTCGTCCGTTGAGCAGCGCCCGCGCTACATCGCCGTGCACTCCGCCAGACAGTGCAATCAGTCCGTCGGCAGCGGCAGTGATCCATTCCGGTTCGACTTGCGGAACGTCGCCGCTGTGCTGCCCTTCGACATAGGCGCGAGAAATCAGGCGCGTCAGATTGCCGTAGCCCAGTTGGTTCTGCACCAGCAGCACGAGCCGATGTGGTTGCTGGGCGTCATCGGCATTGCGCACCCATAAATCTGCGCCCGCGATGGGTTTGATGCCGGCGCTCATCGCTGCCTGATAAAACCGCACCAGTCCAAACAGATTCACTTGATCGGTGACGGCGACGGCAGGCATGTTGGCAGCAGCAACAGCTTTGACTAACGGCTTGATTGGAATCAGACCGTCAACCAGTGAGTATTCGGAATGCAGATGCAGATGAATAAAACGAGGTTCCACAGCGATGCGGTCCTGAGTGGGTGCGAATGGCGCGTAGTCTAGCGTTAAAGCTGTTGGAGATAGCGTGCTCCGCCGAGTTGCTGCATCTGCCGTTTAATCCGGCTGGCGCGTTGGCGAACAATTGCTGATGGCGATTGCAATTTGAAATGCTCAGGATTCGGCAGCACGGCGGCTAACAACGCAGCTTGCTGGGTTTCCAGCGCGAAAATCGGGCGGTTGAAATAGCGCCAGCTCGTCGCTGCAACGCCGTAAGTATCTGGGCTGAATTGCGCGATATTGAGATAAATTTCCAAAATGCGCTGCTTCGACCACAGCGTTTCAATCAGCACCGTCAACCACGCCTCCAGCCCTTTGCGCAAATAATCGCGCCCCGACCACAAAAACAGATTTTTCGCCGTTTGCTGGCTAATGGTGCTGGCGCCGCGCAGTCGTTTTCCGTGTTGAAACGCAGTCATCGCGTTCTGAATTTCAATTAAATCAAAGCCATTATGCGTGGGAAAACGTTGATCTTCCGCCGCAATCACCGCCAGCGCAACCGACGCGGGTAAGCAACAGCTTGCAATAATCTATACTTATGGAAAAGAAATGAGTAAAGGTAGGTGAAGCGGCAAAAATTTTGGGAACGTATGTAAATACATTGCGTCGATGTGAGCGTCGGGCGAATGAGTCCCAACGCGAAAAACGCAAGGTGGAACACGTTACTACAGCGTTGCCAAATTGATGAACGTAGGTGAAATACGGTGTGTTACGCTCGTGTTTCAAGTCACGACCAAAAAGAAGATTTGCAGGCTACGTTGAATAACATTTTAGATGTGTTGATTGAGATTAGAAACCATGTTACTGGCACACAAAATTGAATTGCGCCCCACACCTGAACAGATGGTGTATTTGGATAAAGCCTGTGGCTCCAAACGCCATTGCTATAATCAATTATTGGCGCATTTTTTAAAACCAGAAAATAAGTGGTCAAAAAATGAAGCATATCAGCATTACATTAACGTACTTCGTAAAGAATTTGACTGGTACAACGAAGTTTCAAGCCGTGTCACCCGCAATGCAATTGATGACTTAGATACCGCCTTTAAGCACTTTTTTAGGCGCGTCAAAGCAAAACAAAAAGCAGGTTTTCCACGCTTCAAAAAGAAAGATTTGCGTGATAGTTTTGCGTTGCGTGAATCGGCTAAATTTGATGTTATCGGTCGTGAATTGCGGATTGAAAAACTCAAAACTAAAATTGAACTGCGTCAACCGTTACGTTTTCAAGGCATCGCAAAACAAGTCACGATTTCTAAACGCGCTGGAAAGTATTTTGCTTCAATTTTAGTTGAAACAGAAGACTACAATCCCAACGATGTTGATCGCCAACACTCAGTTGGTGTTGATTTTGGTATCAAATCACTTGCCGTTTTAAGCATGGGTAAAATGTTTTCTGCCAATCAAAAGTTGAAAGCCAGTTTGAAAAAGTTGGCAAAACTTCAACGCAATTTAACCAAGAAAGTGAAGTGGTCAAACCGTCGAGCGAAAGCCAAGCTGGCAATTGTAAAACTTCATTTTCGTATTGCACGACAACGACAGGCCTTGTTGCATGAATTGTCGGATTATCTGACTAAAAACTTTGACGTGATTACGATTGAAGATTTAAACGTTAAAGGCATGTTAAAAAATCGAAAACTCAGTCGCGCTATCAGCGATGCTGGTTTTGGTTATTTACGGCAGATGATTGAATACAAGGCTCAATTGAGAAATTGTGTCGTTGTTGTCGCCAATCGATTTTTTCCCAGCAGTAAAACATGTTCCTGTTGTGGAAAAGTTAAAACAAATTTATCACTTGCAGATCGAACTTTTACCTGTGAGTGTGGATTTAGCGCGGATAGAGATTTGAACGCCGCGCTCAATCTAAATCAATACGGTCTGGACACGTTACAGCCTGACCTTAAATGCACACCAGAGCAAAGTTAGACCATAGTTTCATCATGGCTTTTGCGTTGACGGTGTGAATATATCAAAGCTAGATTTGTACGCTTTTGTATAGATTTTGTTAGATATTTAGTAGCGGCGCTGATCCAGTGTTGCAGCATGATTGCGGAAGTTGGCGGATTGACCCAGCGGAATAACACGACCATCACAACCGACAGCAGCAGCATGATGATTAAAACAATCAACAGTTTATTGGCGACCCAGCGCAGCAGTTTAATCGGCATGACGCACTGCCCAAGCCACATCAGCGGCGTGGCGATTGCCAAGAACATCGTGCACCGAAATATCTGCACTCCCGCAAGCACGCCAATCGCTGTCGTGCGCAGGTCGCAGGCAGCAGCGCAGTTGGAGCGCAATTGCCGCACTGCATCGCTAAAAACCGTTTGCGGCTGGTGCCGAGCACGACCGGAAAACCCAGCGCCACGACTTCAGGCAATCCCGCCAACAGCGCCAGTTGTCTTCGATACGTTTACCAAAACCGATGCCGGGATCAGCAGGATGTTGTCGGCGTGAATGCCCGCTGCAAGTGCTGCATCGACGCGGACGCTCAGTTGCTCGCACACCTCGCGCACGACGTTGGTGTAATGCGGATTCGTTTGCATATCAACGGGTTGCCTTGACGGTGCATTAAAATAATCGGCACTGCCCAGTCTGCTGCCAGCGGCAACATGCGCGGATCGTCCAACCCGCCGAGGTGTCGTTGATCCAATTAACGCCAGCGTGAGTGCGGCCGCCGCGACCTGCGCCGAAGTCGTGTCAATGCTCATTAACATCTGCGGCGGAACACGGGACGCAGCAGGCGAATGACATCGAGCACGCGCCGTTCCTGTTCTTCTGCGGCAACCGGCAATGCGCCGGGGCGAGTGATTCGCCACCAATATCAAGCACATCTGCGCCCTGTGTGCACATCAGCAATCCCTGCGTGAGCGCCGCTTCGATGGCGAGATAGCGCCCACCGTCGGAAAAGCTGTCGGGAGTGCAGTTGAGAATGCCCATGATGCGCGGCGGTGTGAGTGGTGATGCAATACGCATCCGATCAATCAACATGTCCTAAATTCCGAGGTAGTGCCATAATCAATAGAATAGAATTGCAAACTTTATCTATTTTTGCTGGTTGATAACGACGCATTATAATGATGGGTAGTGATCTTATCAGCAGGTTGAGAATTTATTAATTCTTTTTAAATAAAGGATAAAAGTTATTACAGCTCTATTGATGAGACCACTACCAACTTGAGATATTCACTAGCGCATTGTCACTAATTGCAATTCTAAATTCAGTGCATGTGCAATCTTCAAAATCAGCGCAAATGACGGGTTTCCATTCGCAGATAGCGCCTTGTTCAATCCTTCGTGATTTATACCGTCGCCAGCCAAAGAACTGAGATTACGTCTTCGTGCAATCGCGGACAACACTTGGCAAATCAGAGCGTTCCATCGCCGGGGTCTTCGGCGATGCAGGCATCTAAATACAGCCTAATATCTTCTTCGGTTTCCAAACACTCTGCGCTGTCCCAGCGGGTGTAATGTTCGGTCATTATCTTGGTGCGTTTTCTATCAATGCTAATTGTTACCTTCTGTCTCTGCGGGCGATAAAAATATCCGCGTTTCGCTGCAGTCCAATCAATGTGTTCGGGAATATCGCTGGTGTCAATATCTTCATCTTTTAGATGCGCAAGTTGTTGTAATTCCTTGATGCTTTCTAAATCAAAATTGTCGTTCATAGTGTTGTTCCAAAAAACGGCAAATTTCAGGCATTTTTCTATCTCTTTTTTGAAAAGAAGATACAAAAAACCCCCTTTTTTACAAAAGGGGGTTTCGGTTCATTCAAAAGCCCCCCTTAGAAAAAGGGGGGTTGGGGGGATTTAAGGCGCGTCGATCACGCCGGCGAGCAACACGTCAACGAGTTGATGCGTAGCGCCGTCGGTCGTGGTGTATTCGGCATACATATCCAGAATGTTGCCGTTGTTCATCTCTCGCGTGTCACGGTTTGCATCGAGCGAAAGGCTGGCGATGTTCAATTCAGCAAGTGACAGCAATTCACCCGCATCGGTCACGCCGTCCTGATTCGCGTCTTGCCACACTTGCAACTGCGCAAACGCTGCATCTTGCGCATCAATCACGCCCTCACTCGCGTCTTTATTGTTGCTGTTGAGCGCGGCCAATGCGATGAAACCATCCGCTGCCGTGCTGCCATCTGCCAAGCGTGTGCCGCTACCAAACAGTTCAGTACCGTCATTGATCACGCCGTCGCCGTTGACATCCAACACCAGCAAACCGTCACTTGGTGCAACCCAGCCCACTTGCGTTGCCGAGCCGTCGCCCGCCAAATCAAACACAACGCCGTCTTTAGCGGCAGTGGTGTCGATGACGTTATCGCCATTGAGATCAAGCACCAACGGCGTTGCGAAGTTCATCGCCTGAAGTTGCGCGGCGTTCAATAACAAGACTTGCGCTTGGGTCAGGTTTTGATGCGCACAAGTCAACGCCTCGATTTGAGCGGCGGTGATTCCCGCCACCGCACCAATATCAATCGCTTCAATCTGCGCGGTAGACAACGCCGCAAAGGTCTCTGTGGCCAACGCCGAGATTTGGGTGCTGTTGAATGAGGCGATGGCATCGGTGGAGATTTTGGCGATCTGATCCACCGTGATGGCGGCGATCTGTCCAGTGTTACTCGCATCCAGCGCATCAATGTCAGTGGCATCCAGACTGGCGAGCGCCGCAGAATTGAGCGCCGCAAACTGCGCAAAGGTCATGGAGCCGATTGCACTCGGCGTCATCGCGTTCAGTTGTACCGAAGTCAGCGCACCTACCGCGTCAACGCTCAACGCCGGAGCTTGTACCGTATTCAGTGCCGTCATCACCGCTTCGGACAATTTCGGTGCCTGCGTTGCAGTCAGGGCGGCGATGCGGTCGGTTGCACCGGGTATCGATGCCAATGCAGTGATGTCAGAGGCTTCCAAGCCCGCAATCGCAGCTGAACCAATCGCTGCAAATTGTTCAACCGTCATGTTGGCAACGTCATTTGGATCAAGGGCAGCGATTTGTGCTGAACTCATTGCCCCTACAGCTTCGGGTGTCAGCGCCAAGACCTGCGTGGAGCTCATCGCCGTGATTGCATCGACCGATAACCCAGGAATCTGAGCGGAAGTCAGTAAGGCAATTCGATCTACGCTCAAGCCTTGAGTGACTGCGGTCGGTGCATTGTAGGCATTGCCCTGAAGGTCGGTGATGGCTCCGCTACCGATGGTGACGGAGTAGGCGACATTGGGCGCAAGATCGAATGTCGGGTTGATGATCGCCGTTTTTGCCGTCGCGTTGAAATACACCTGACTGGTATCAGCCGCCGAAATGACGCGAGTATCGCCAGCACCGTCACTGATGATGATGTCACCGTTACCGGCCTTGACCGCTTCATTGAATTGCAATGTGAAGTTATTGCCTTCAGCAGTGCCAGAGAATCCAGCAGTAATATCCGCTGCCAATGCCGTAGAGATAGAAAGGGGTGCCGTTGTATCACCACCTATCTTGGTCAGTGCTGGCGCACCACTCATTGAAGCGCCAGGGATGTAAGAGTTGCCATCTACGTCAACAATCACACCGCTGTCCATGGTGATCGAGTACTTATTAGTACCTGCTAAAGCGGTAACGGGAATAGCGATCGCTTTATTGGCTGCGTCAACTGTCACAGTAGATACCGGCACTATTTGCGTAGCAACGGGAGCGCCAGTGAAGGTTACTACTCCATTGATAATGATGTTGCCGCTGCCTTTCGCGACGACTTCATCAAAGACCATACCGATGAATGTATCTGCACCTCCAGGTGTGAAACCTACACGTACCGGCGCACCGTTAACAAATCCTAATTGCGGCGCGATGGTATCGGTGGTAAAGAAATCGATACCAGAACCGTTAGCAATAGCGGCGGTATTATTTGCAGCACCATCAACATCTATGAATGTATCTGCTTCCATATACAACTCATAAATCGCATTAGACGTTAAATCAGTCGTTGGATTGATGGTAACGACATTGCCATCGATAGACACTTGCGAGCTGTTGGTCGCAATAGTGGTATTGGTTGCAGCACCATTAACAGTTGCTTCCAATGTGATATTTTTTGCTACCGGGTTCGCTTTAACCGGTTCGTTAAAAACCAGAACGATGTTGCTATCTAGCGCAACTGGTGTTGCGGTCGTCGCGGTTGCGTTGTCTGCTGGCGAGCTGCTGACGATAGAGGGAAGGGCGTCTATCGTGGTGAAGTTCCAACCAGTTGTATTGCTGATCCCGTTGTAGCTGTTGTTGGCAAAGTCTGTAATAGCACCGCCATCGACCTGCACGGAATAGAGCGTGTTGGTGCGCAGATCGGCAAGCGGATTGATGGTGACTTTCATGGGCGTCGTCGTGAAATCCACTTGGGTACTGTCGTGAATATTAATGACACGAATATCAGAACCATCGTCACTTCTGATGGTGATATTGCCAGCACCGGGCATGACCTTCTCTGTAAAAAGCAGATCGAGATTGATCGATGCTATAGGTGTTGCATCAACAGCTTCATCGTCCAGTGGTGTAAGGGTGGGTGTCTGTGATGCGAAGGTTGTGTCAGTTATGGCAGTGAGCGCCCCAGTGCTGAGAGTCGCCGGTAAAGTAACTGCAGCCGAAACATTGCCAGAACTATCCTTAAAAGCGCCAGCGTCCATCAATAGATAGTAGGTATCTGCGGCAGGCAGGGCATCTGTAGGATTAATTGTGACGTATCTGCCTGTAATCGAAACCTGCGGATCTGTCGCAACATCAATCGACGAGCCGACTTGGACAGCTCCAGTAGTTCTGATGATCTGAATCGTCTTGCCCGCAACAGGAGTGACATCTTCCCCAAACTGCAGCACCAGATTGGTATCGGTCGAAGCAGCCGTGTTTACGATAAGAGTAGGCGCAGGAATGACGGCATCAGTAGCAGTTGTGAAGTTCAGCGTGGTCTGGTCACTTATTCCGGCGTAGGGCGCACCAACGGCTGCATCAACCAACGTGCCACTTGCCATCTGTACGAAATAGCCAGTGCCGGCGTTTAAATTAGCCGTCGGATTGATGATGACGGTCGCAGCAGGAACCGCAATCGTTCCTGCTGTCACCTGACTGGTATCGCTCACCGGAATGGTACGGACATCAGAACCATCAGTGCTGCTGATGATGATGTTACCGACGCCTGCTTTCATGTTCTCAGCGAAGGTCAAGGTGATACTGTCGTTAACAGGGAAGGTGGTGCTGTCATCCACATTGTTTGCAGGATTACCAGTCCATTTAGCACTCGACACCATCGGCGCAACGTCGAAAGTGACATCACCCGTAGCCGATCCGTCGAAAGCAGTGCCTGACATATCGAGGATGGCAGTGTCATCAATGATGACGTTGTAAGTGCTACTGCCAACTAGGGTGTTGAGTGGGTTGATGGTGACGGTGTTGCCCTCAACGGTCACTGTGCCAGTTGCAGATGTTCCCGTAGCAACAGCAAACTTCATGTCTGTGGCGCCGGTCTTAACATTAATATTGCCAGTGCCAAATTCAACGTCTTCGCTAAAGGTCAAAGTGATGTTATCGCCTGCTGCAAAAGCAGTTGCGCCATTTATTGGGGTGCTGCTGACCAGCGTGGGAGCATTGGTTGTATACGCTGTTGGGGTAAAACTATTGTCAGAGAAGCTCGTGATGTCCCCCGCCGTCAATCCCGCCAACGCCTTCGACGGCAACGCTGCAAACTGATCCGACGTAAGTGCCGCAACTCCATCTGCACCGAGTGCATCCACTTGCGCTGCACTCAGCGCCGCAACTGCCGCCGTAGACAGCGCCGCAATTTGTCCGGTGACTGTTCCATCGTTGAGCGCCGAAATCGCCGCAGTTGATAAACCTGAAACCTGCGCCGAAGTCAGAGCTGCGATGTGATTAGCGTCGATACTCTCAATTTGATCGATCGCAATCGCCGCAACTTGGGTTTTGGACAGCGCTGCAAACGCATCAGGATCAAGCAAATTGATCTGCGCCGCACTGAATAACGCGATGTCAGCGGTTGCCAGCCCCGGTGTTTGCTTAGAAGTCAGCGCCCCCAGCAATGTATTACTGACCACCGAGTTGTCATTCAGACTGGTGATGTCCGCTGCGTCTAAACCCGGCAATGCGCTGGATGCCAATGACGCAAACTGATCTGCTGTAAAGCCCTTAATCACGCCGTTTGCCAGTCCGCCCAATTGCGCTGCAGTCAGCACGCCCACCACATCGCTGGGCAAACTAGCAAGCTGCGCCGCCGACAATTTTCCCATCGCCCCCACTGACAGCCCGGAAGCCTGCGCCGTCGTCAACGCTCCGAGATGGCTGGCATCGAGACCAGAAATCTGCGCCGTGTCGATGGCAGCGATCTGCGTCTTGGTCAACTGCGAAAAAGCAGCGGTGTTGAGCGCGTTAATTTGCGCCGCAGCGAATTCACCGAGGTCATCACTCGCCAAACCCGGTGCCTGTTTCGAGGTCAATGCTGCCAACTGCGCCGTAGTCACACCCAGCCAACTGTTAGCCGCATCACCCTTGATATTGATGTCATTAGTCTCCAGGCCCGGCAGCGCCGTGGATGACAACGCCGCAAACTGGGTTGGTGTCAATGCCGCAATGCCACCGGTGACATCAGCACCGGAGCTTTTATTGAGTGGATCCAAAAACGCGCCGAGTTGCGCTGTACTTAATGCGCCAACGGCAGCAGTAGACAGTTGGCTGACTTGGGCGGTGGTGAGATTCGCGATTTCGCTGATGCTCAAACCCGTGATCTGGACGGAAGACAACGCCTTGATGTGCGCCACGTCGATTCCAGAAATCGCTGCGGTGGAAATGGCGGCAACCTGCGTTTTCGACAGCGCCGCAAAGGTCGCGGTGGTCAACTGGTTAAGCTGGGTCGAACTCAACGCCGCAACCGCGAGATTGCTCAAACTGGTGATTTGCGTTGGTTTGAAGGCCTCAAACTGACCGTCAGTGGGATTCAAATCCATCGCGTCGATCATCGCGGCAGTTAGTGCGGCAACGTCCGTGGATTGGAGACCAGCGATCTGCGTGGTGGTCAGTGCCGCAACCTGCGCGGTTGTCATTTTGGAAATGGTAGATGCCATCTTAATTCTCCAAAGGTCGAGCGGTTTGAAATCCCGTGTTGATTAAAATAATCTCGCGGGTGAAGTACGATCTACATTTAATTTAGACGAAGTCTAACAATTAAATCAGATTAGTTTTGTGACAGATAACGCATTTTTAAGCTACTTTTACCTACTGAAACTTGCCCTCTGTTACGCTAATTGTTGGCGCAAACTACGGGCAACGCGCAAGCCTGATAAAAAATACAATAATCGTTTAGGTCACGTTGGCAAAATATGCTTAATCCTGTCGGAAGTATTTGAGTTTTGTCAACTACAAGTATGTTATCTAAATTGGGTGGTGCGCGTTAAGCAACGATTCTGGAAAAAAGTCCTCTCCCAAATGTAAATCAGCAGGCGTTATTCCCATCACCGCACACTGTGATAACAAGGTTGATAATGCTTCGTAATAGCCCAGCAACCGCCCGTTATCATATTCAGTTGAGCCATTAACAGCTTCAGCAGATGCTTTTAGGGCTTGCGCCGTTTCTTCTAAAACTGTCAACACATCTTGCTGTTTAATCAAAGCGTTAATTTTATTTGCTCCTCGATAAGCACTGAATTGTCATAAATGGTTTCAGGTGCAATATCAATGTTTCCAGGTCAAACAACGATGCCATAATCAATAGATACGCGCTCGAAAATAGCTGGCGAAGCGATACGATTCCAAGGTGTTATTTTTAACAGCGGGCGCATATCAAAACGGCGCTGTTCACCATTCTTAAATTCCAAATCAAGTTGGAAATTAGGACGCGGACAAACGGCAATGACATCAATCAACATAGCAGTCTCATATTTACGCCGCTTCTGTATATTGCAATTGACCTTGCTGCGCCAATTTTTGTTGCAAACTACCTGCACTCAGCGCAAATCCATTTCGCCAACACAACGCACCCAGTTCTAAAAAGCACTGGCTAAAAAAAGTTGGATCAGATAACGGTCGCACCATCTCGGTATCACGCGCAATCAATTCACGACAATCAAAATCTCCCAGACTTCCATCTGAAAATTCAAGACGAATACAATGGTCATTGAGTACCGTTGCGCACCGAATTTTAATCATTGTCTGCTCCAGAAATTTGTTCAAGTGGCAGTAGTGCAATCGCCCTTTCCCAATTTGTACTGAGTTCCGTCTGGTGTTCTAGCGTCCATTCACGAATCAATCGTATCGCTTTACGCGGCAATCGTCCGTTGATGAGCTCTCCGGTTTCAATCGCCACAAGTGCTTATTGACCTTGGTATTCAACATGAAAATGTGGCGGATTGTGCTCGTCAAAATACATACGCACATATATTCCAAAAAATTAGGAAATGACTGGCATTTTCAATCCTTTATTTTTGTCAGTTGAGTTGACCCACGCCAACTCAACCAACGCAGTCTCAACCAATTCCCGCATCTAAATTGCTGGTAGTCACAATTCCCGCCAGCCACACATCCGCTAATAAATGCGTATTGCCATCAAGCGTGTCATATACTGAAGTCAATCCAATGACATTGCCGTGATCAATAATCTCAACTGCGCTGGCATTTAAATCAAACTGCGCAATTGTTAATGACGCAAACGTCAATTCACCGACATCGCTGATTCCGTCTTGATTCAAGTCGCGCCAAATCTGCAATTCCGCAAACGCAGCATCCAGCGCATCCACAAAACCATCGCCGTTGGAGTCTGTTTCGGCCAGCGCGACAAAACCATTAGCGGCGCGTGAACCATTTTCTAGCTGAGTGCCGCTGCCGAACAATTCGCGCCCGTCATCAATCAAGCCGTTGCCGTTGCGATCCATGACTAACAGCGCATCGCTCGGCGCAATCCAGCCGACCTGCGCCGGATGACCAATGCCATATAAATCAAAGATGACACCGTGATTTGCTGGCGTGGTTTGTAGTCCGTCGCCACCTAAATCTAACGCCAGCGGTGTGGCGAAATTCAACGATGCAAACTGTTCGTCAGAGAGCACGTCAACCTGCGTTGGCAGAAAACTTTGCGTCGCGGCACAGGTCATCGCTGCAAGTTGTAGCGCGGTTAAGCCGGGCAGCGCGTCGAGGGCAATTGCGGGAATCTGCGCCGTGGTCAACGCCGCAAACGCAGTACTGGTCAAGCTGGTGATTTGCGCTGAACTCAACGCCGCGAGGTCATCGGTTGCCAGCCCAACAATCTGTTTGGCAGACAGCGCCGCCAATTGCTCGCCAGTTAATACCGCAATATCAGCAACTTCAAAGCCCGGCAGCGTTTTTGCGGACAGCGCGGCAATCTGTGCCGTACTCAACGCAATGACATCTGCTGGCTCCAACGCGGTTAATTGCGCAGAGGTCAACGCAGTCAGTGCATCTGACGACAAAGCCGCAACCTGTTCTGGCGTCATCGCCGTCAGCGCCTCAGTCGATAATCCGGGGAGTTGTTTCGCAGTCATCGCCGTTAATTGCTCAACGCTTAACGCTGCAACACCATCAAGCGCCAGCCCCGGCAACGCCTTTGACGTCAACACCGCAAACTGGGTTGGCGACAACGCAGCGATGTCGGCGGTGTCAAGCGTGGCTAATTGCGCCGAACTCAGCACTGCCAGCGCAGCAATAGACAACGATCCAACTTGCTCGGCGCTCAGAGCTTCCGTATTCGCAGTGGTGAGTCCCGGAATTTGTTTCGCCGTGAGTGCGGCAATCTGTAGCGGGCTGATGATGGGAATATCTTCGAGCGCCAGCCCCGGCAATGCTTTTGATGACAGCGCCGCAATTTGCAGGGCGGACAGTGCGGGAAAATCAGTGGTTTCGAGTGCGGCAACTTGTGCCGAATTCAACGCCGCAATCGCAGCGGTGGACAATGCGGTGATTTGTTCGGGCAACAACGCAATCACTTGAGCCGTCGTCAATCCGGCGACCTGTTTCGCGGTCAGCGCCGAGATTTGCTCAGAACCGAGCGTCGTCACGATGTCAACCGGCAGCGCCGCAATCTGGGCGCTGGTCAACGCCGGAAACGCATCGGTCGTTAACGCATTGATCTGCGTTGACAGCAGTGCCGCCAAATCGTCAGTTGCCAGCCCCACCACTTGCTTTGCCGTCAACGCCGCAATCTGCGCGGGCGTTAACACCGCCATATCATCCAATTCCAAGCCCGGCAGAGCTTTCGATGACAACGCCGCAATTTGCACCGGCGTTAACGTGCTGATGTCGGCAGTATCAAATGCCGCAATTTGCAACGAACTCAATCCACTCAATGCGCCAGTCGATAGCGCCACAAGCTGATCTGCGGTCAGCGCGTTGATTTCGATGGTAGTCATTCCGGGCACTTGCTTGGCGGTCAACGCGGCAATTTGCGCAGTGGTGATACTCGGAATGACTTCGACGGCAATCGCCGCAATCTGTGCGGTGCTCAACGCAGCAAAGGCAGCACTGCTCAACGCGGGGAATTGCGCCGAACTCAGCACCGCGATGTCTGCCGTTTCCAAACCCGGCACTTGCTTCGCCGATAACACCGCGATTTGCGCTGCGGATAACACCGCGATGTCTTCAGTTTCTAAACCCACCAATGCCTTCGATGACAGCGCCGCAAAATGCTCCACGCTCATTGTTTGTACATTGGTCAATTCCAATGCTGTGAGCTGTGCCGCACTCATTGCCGCAACTGCTGCATCAGTAAATGCGCCAGCCTGCTCGACAGATAACGCCGCAATGGTTTCGGTAGCCAGCCCGGGCACCTGTTTGGCAGTAAACGCAGCCAATTGTTCGGTCGTTAGCGCCGGAACGTCGTCAATCGTCAAGCCGGGCAACGCCTTTGATGGCAGCGCCGCAAATTGCGCCGAAGTTAGCGCCGCGATGTCTGTCGTTTCCAAAGCGCCGAGTTGCGTCAAATTGAACGCCGACATCGCTGCCGTAGACAACGCCGCAATCTGCTCTGGAGTCATGGCTTGTAACGCCACAAACATCAGCCCCGGAACCTGTTTGGCAGTAATTGCCGCAATCTGCGCCGTTGCCAGTGTCGGGATTACGTCAAGCGCAATCGCCGGAATCTGCGCCGAAGTCAGCGCCGCGAAAGTTGCGGCTGGCAAGGCAGCAATCTGCGCTGAAGTCAGCAATGCAATGTCAGCAGTTGGCAAACCCGTCACCTGTTTGACGCTCAACGCAGCCAGTTGCTCAACCGTGAGCGCCGACACATCAGCAGTTTCCAGTCCCAGTAACGCTTTTGCCGATAACGCCGCAAATTGCTCTGGTGTCAACGCAGCAATGTCAGTGCTATCAAATGCGGCTAATTGGTAGAACTGAGCGCCGCCAATGCGGCAGTAGACAACGCTGCGGTTTGTTCAGGTGTTAATGCGCCAATACTGGCTGGCATCAAACCTGGAATTTGTTTTGCGGACAGCACGGCAATCTGTTCGACCGTCAATGCCGCGGTGTCTTCCGTTTGCAATCCCGGCAGCGCCTTAGACGGCAGCGCGGCAAATTGATCGGGCGTGAGTACCGCAATATCTGCTGTTTCGAGGGCGAGTAATTGGGTAGCGTTAATGCCGCCCAGCGCCGCAGTGCTGAACACCCCAATTTGCTCAGGACTCATCGCCGTGATGATTTCCGCACTTAAACCGGGAATCTGTTTGACGCTTAATCCGATCAATTGCGCCGAGGTTAAGACGGGAACGTCATCGACTTGCAACCCTAACAATGCCTTTGATGACAACGCGGCAAATTGCGCGGTAGACAACACGGCAATATCAGCTACTTCTAGTGCGCCAACCTGAGAGCCACTCAACCCTGTGACAGCAGCCGTCGTCAGCGCCACAACTTGATCTGGCGTCAGAGATTGAACCGCAACCGTGCTTAAACCCGGAATCTGTTTCGAGGTGAGCGATGTCACCTGCGCGGTGCTCAACGCAATAACTTGTTCAGGCGTTAAACCTGCCATCGCTGCCGAGGAAAACGCCCCGATTTGCAACGTGGTCAACGCCGCGATGTCTTCAGTGAGCATTGCGCCCAATTGCACCGAAGTGAGCACTGCGACGTTTTTGGTGCTGATCGCAGCCAGTTGTTCGGGACTCATTGCCACGATCTGCGCTGTCGATAACGCCGCGACATCTGCGGTTTGAAAACCAGCGATTTGCTTGGTCGTCAACGCAGCGATTTTGGTAAGACTCATGGTGGAAATAATGGAAGAAGCCATGTCAGCATCCTGATGAAAACGAGCGCCCGCAAAGGCGAAGAGGTGGTGCCGTTGATTTCTCTAACGGCATTTATCAGGAAATCTAAAGCGAAAAACGCGCCAATAAAAAATTATAAAATCAGATGTTTATAAGCGATTAGGCGTTGCGTAGCTGAAACAAGTGATCGGTTGTCAGTTGGCAGTTGTCAGCAAGAAATGCGACGGTTATTGCCAAATAAATCAATTATTTGTCTATTTAACTGCGCAAATACTGCAATATCGTTGAGAATAAACAATCAACGTTGAGTTGTTGGCAGCAAACAAGATGGTGATTGACAACTGAAAACTGGCAACCGACAACTTACTTTCTCTCCTCATTTTTCGAGTCATTCACCGTGATTGATATCCATTGTTTATCTACTTCCGACGCCGATTTTCAGCCCCAGCTCAATGCGTTACTGGCATGGGATTCGGTTTCTGATGATCGCGTGCAAAGCACCGTTGCTGAGATCATTCGTGACATTCGCGCTCGTGGTGACGCAGCACTATTGGAATTCACCGCCCGTTTTGATCGCTGGACACCAGCCAGCGCGGCTGATTTGGAATTACCTCGCGCCCGACTGGAACAGGCATGGAACACACTGCCGGCTGCGCAACGTGCTGCGTTGGAACTGTCCGCCGAGCGCATTCGCGCCTATGCCGAGCGCCAAAAATTGGAAAGTTGGAGCTACTGCGAAGCAGACGGAACGCTGCTCGGGCAACAGATCACGCCGTTAGATCGTGCTGGGTTGTATGTGCCCGGCGGCAAAGCGGCTTATCCGTCGTCGGTGCTGATGAATGCGATTCCCGCCAAAGTTGCTGGCGTGGGTGAACTCATCATGGTTGTGCCCACGCCGGATGGCGAATTGAACGAATTGGTGCTGGCTGCCGCGCACATCGCGGGCGTTGATCGTGCTTTTGCGATTGGTGGAGCGCAGGCAGTGGCGGCGCTGGCGTATGGCACGGCGACCATTCCCGGCGTAGATAAAATTGTCGGTCCCGGCAATATCTACGTCGCCACGGCGAAACGCGCTGTTTACGGGCAAGTTGGCATCGACATGATCGCCGGACCTTCGGAAATTCTGGTGATTTGTGACGGCGCGACCGATCCCGATTGGATTGCGATGGATTTGTTTTCGCAGGCCGAGCACGACGAGGACGCGCAGGCGATTTTGGTGAGTTGGAACGACGACTTTTTGACGCAGGTCGCCGCGAGTATTGAACGCCTGCTGCCGACCATGGAGCGCCAGCCAATCATCGCCAATGCGTTGCGATTGCGCGGCGCACTGATTCAGGTGCGCGATCTTGACGACGCGATTGCCGTCGCCAACCAAATCGCGCCGGAACATCTGGAACTGTCGATTGCCGACCCAGAAACAGTGGTCACGCGACTGCGTCACGCCGGCGCGATCTTCATGGGACGTTATACCGCCGAGGCGCTCGGCGATTATTGCGCTGGACCGAATCACGTTTTACCGACTTCACGAACGGCGCGATTTTCCTCACCGCTCGGCGTCTACGATTTCCAAAAACGCTCCAGTTTGATCATGGCGTCTGCTGCTGGCGCGGCTGAATTGTCTAAAACGGCATCGGTGCTGGCGCGAGGCGAAGGTTTAACTGCCATGCGCGTTCGGCTGAATATCGCGGAGATGCCGCGTGAACAATTTAATTGAACGGTTAATTCGCCCCGAAATCCGCGCTCTGAATGCTTATCACATTCCCGAAGCCAGCGGATTGATTAAATTGGACGCAATGGAAAATCCGTATTCATTGCCAGAAACGCTGGCAGCAGAATGGCGCGAACAATTGCGCAGCGCAGAATTAAATCGTTATCCCGATCCCACTGCTCGCAATTGCAACATCAATTGCGCGAAGCAATGGGCATTCCGCATGACATGGCGTTATTGCTGGGCAATGGCTCGGATGAATTGATTCAAATGCTGGCGCTGGCGGTTTCCGCACCGGGGCGGACGATTTTATCGGTTGAACCGAGTTTCGTGATGTATCGCATGATCGGATTATTTGCTGGCATAAATTACGTCGGCGTTCCGCTCCATGCCGAAGATTTTTCAATTGATGTTCTCGCCGTATTAGAAGCAATTGAACGCACTCAGCCAGCATTGATTTATCTCGCTTATCCGAATAATCCGACCGGCAATCTTTTTAATGCAGAAGATATGGTGCGGATTATTGAAGCAGCGCCGGGCTTGGTCATCGTCGATGAAGCCTATTCGCCATTTACTGATGCGAGCTTTCTCGGTTTACTCGGTAAATGGCCGAATTTATTGGTGATGCGCACTGTATCGAAAATGGGATTAGCGGGCTTGCGGCTGGGTTATTTAATCGGAGCGCCGGAATGGTTAAATGAAATCGACAAGGTGCGCTTACCGTATAACATCAACGTATTAACGCAGCTTTCTGCGACCTTTGCGTTACAGCATAAAACGGTATTTGATGCGCAAACCCAAGCGATTCGGCTAGAACGCAGTCATTTATTTAGCGCATTAAGCAGTTTGACTGCGTTACACGTTTATCCCAGTGAAGCCAATTTTATTTTGGTGCGAACGCCACCCGAACAAGCTGAACGCATTTTTGCTGAATTAAAAGCGCGAGGCATTTTGATTAAAAATCTGCATGGCGCACATCCGCTGCTACAAGATTGTTTGCGTTTAACTGTGGGTTCACCAAAAGAAAATGCCGCATTGCTTGCGGCGTTGAATGTGTAAAAAGTTGTCAGTTGGCAGTTGTCAGCAAAAACAGTGCTGTTACTGCCAACTTTATTAAGCCAGCATCATTACTTTTATTGGATCTATATCCCATTGCGCTGGTGATTCAGTGCCGATAATGCGTTCATCGGAATCAATCGGTAAACAAGATAAATCCACATCTTTTGCAGTTAAAAAGATGCGGCGTTTGACATCCATCACCACACGCACCACTGGCTGGCGCAAGCCTTGACGACCATTTTCGACCACCACGCCCAGCCGTCCGCTATTCAAACGCACCAGCGTTCCAATCGGATAAATGCCCACGCAACGAATGAAATGCTGCACCAGCGCAGAATCAAAATGATGATTACTCCATTCCAATAACTTGCGCAGCGCCTGATGCGGTTCCATTGCTTTGTGATAGACCCGATCGGTCGTCAGCGCGTCATACACATCAGCGATTGATGCCATTTGCCCGTATAATGAAATATCGTCGCCAGCTTTGTGATAAGGATAACCATTACCATCAATACGTTCGTGATGTTCGGCAGCGACTGATAGTGCAATATGCGGAATACCGGGAACAACCGTGAGCAGATTCTGGGTGTGCACGACATGACCGCGCATGACGACAAATTCATCATCCGTTAATGCGCCGGGTTTATTCAGAATTTCCGGTGGAACCAGCGTTTTTCCAATGTCATGTAATAATGCGCCGAGACCGATGTTGTGAATTAATGTTTGCTCTAATCCCATTGTTCGTGCAAAAGACACCATGAGCACTGCGACATTCACTGAATGCTCAAATGTATAGCGTCCCACTTGGCGAATGCGCGTGAGCGCCAATAACGCATCTTGATTGCGGAAAATGGAACCAACCATTTTGGTGACAACCGGATTGACATGTTCTAAATCAATTTGTTGTCCGAGCCGCACATCTTCCATCAATGTTTTCACTACGCCAATGGCTTCTTGATGAATACGCCGTGCTTGTCCGCGTTCTGCGGTTAATACCACCGGATGAGGAATATCTGGTGTCGCTGCAATATGCGTTAAATCTTGTTCAATTTCACTTTCCACTTGGGCGGCAGTCGGCGCAGAGGACACATCGAGACCTTTTTCGGTATCAATGTAAAGATCGTGCATTCCGAGCTGTTGAATCTTTTCTAAATGCTTCGCGTTTTTCACTAAAAAACGCGTGCGCATAAAACTATGATCAAGCCAATCACAATTCAGATCATGGATATACATACCGATCTTAAGCTGTTCAATGGCGATCCGTTTAATCATGGACGTGTTTACTCCGATGACAGCCGCCCGGTTCTTCGCGTTCCGCAGCGACTGTTTCAAATGTTAAACCCAACCGCGTAAATAATTCGCGGTCACGATTCGCCGCAGCATTCGGCGCAGTTAATAGATTTTCTCCATAGAAAATGGAATTGGCTCCTGCCAGAAAACACAGTGCCTGCAATTCATCACTCATTTCACTGCGCCCGGCAGATAAACGAATATCCGATAGCGGCATTAAAATGCGCGTTGCTGCGACTACGCGCACCAATTCAAATGGATCAAGCGGCATCTGTCCAAATAGTGGCGTTCCTTCAATTTGCACCAATAAATTGATTGGCACTGATTCTGGATGCGCGGGCAAATTGGTGAGTTGGCGCAGCATTGAAGCGCGGTCGCGGCGGGATTCGCCCATGCCGAGAATGCCGCCGCTGCACGTTTTCAAACCGACTTTGCGCAGTCGCTCCAGCGTATCGAGCCGATCTTGAAAAGTGCGGGTGGTGATGATCTGACCGTAAAACTCCGGCGAGGTGTCGAGATTGTGGTTGTAATAATCCAGCCCTGCGTCCTTCAACCGCTGCGCCTGCGCGGTGGTGAGCATTCCCAGCGTGACGCAGGTTTCCATGCCCAGCGCGTGCACGCCTTCAATCATCGCAATCACTTGTTCCAAATTGGTGTCGGTTGGATTACGCCACGCTGCGCCCATGCAAAACCGCGTTGCACCCTGTTCGCGGGCAGCACGGCCGCAGTCAGCACTGCCTCTAGCGCCAGCAACCGTTCGCTTCCAACGTGGTTTGGTGCTTGGCACTTTGGGCGCAATAGCTGCAATCTTCTGCGCAAGCGCCGGTTTTAATACTCAGCAAGGTGCTGATTTTGATTTGATTCGGGTCAAAATTGGCGCGATGAATGGTCTGAGCGCGAAACAAGACATCGGTCAAGGGCAAATCCAATAAAGCGGTGATTTCGTCGAGGATCCAATCGTGGCGAATAACAGCGGTCATAGGATGAAGTTATCAGTTGTCATTTGTTAGTGAAATCTACACTTTGGCAAGCACTTGTCCACTGTTAACTGAATTTTCGCAATGCGTTTAATCGGCATTTCTGCGCTGAAATCCACATTATTTCCCGCCACCTGCATTTTGTGCGGCGCAGCGGGAGTTGGCGACCGCGATCTGTGCGCAGGCTGCGCCGCCGAATTACCGCACAATCGCCACGCTTGCTGGCGCTGCGCCCAACCGTTTAGCACCACGAAACCACCGGACACGCTGTGCCGTCGCTGCCAGCGCCAGCCGCCGCCATTCACGCGCACCATCACTACATTTCGTTATCAGGGCGCAGTGCCGTTTTTGATGATCAGTGCGAAATTTGAAGGAAAACTGAATGTTGCTCGCCTGCTCGGTCAATGCCTCGCCGAGCGCGTTATTGCCGCAGCGCCGCCGCTGCCGGAGGTGTTGATTCCGGTGCCGCTGCATCCGCAGCGATTGCGCGAGCGCGGTTATAACCAATCGCTCGAAATCGCCCGCGTGGTGGGGCGCGAGTTGCAGATTTCGGTGGATTATCAAAGCTGTGCGCGGGTGCTGGCGACCACGCCGCAAACGGAATTGTCGGCGCGAGCACGGCGGCATAATTTGCGCGGAGCCTTTGCGCTGACGCGGCCGCCGCAGTGGTCGCGGGTGGCGCTGATTGATGACGTGATGACGACCGCCACGACGGTGAGCGAATTGAGTCGGGTGCTGGCGCTGGCGGGAGTGGCGGAAATTGAAATTTGGGCGGTGGCGCGGGCGGGTAAGTAACAGCTTGCAATAATCTATACATATCTACTAAAATCTACACTTATGGAAAAGAAATTAGTAAAAATAGGTGAAGCGGCAAAAATTTTGGGAACGTGTGTAAATACATTGCGTCGATGGGAAGCGTCGGGCGAATTAGTCCCAACGCGAAAAACGCAAGGTGGAACACGTTACTACAGCGTTGCCGAATTGATGAAAGTAGGTGAAATCGATGCCCCGACGGTGTGTTACGCTCGCGTTTCAAGTCACGACCAAAAAGAAGATTTGCAACGACAACAAGATATGCTCGAAGCGTATTGCGCGGCGAAAGGTTGGCGAACCGAAGTGATAGCGGATTTAGGTTCAGGTATGAATTACCGCAAAAAAGCTCAAATTGCTGGAAATGATTTTAAAAAAAGCATTAAACGGCTGGTGATTACGCATAAAGACCGATTATTGCGTTTTGGTGCAGAGTTGGTATTTGCATTATGTGAAGCACAAGGCATTGAAATCATTATTATTCATAAGGGCGAACAACCCCGCTTTGAAGAAGAACTCGCAAAAGATGTGTTAGAAATTATTACCGTTTTTAGCGCGAGACTTTATGGCTCACGAAGCCACAAAAACAAACAATTTTTAGATAAACTCAACGAAGCCGTTACTGAATTAACCGACGAAAATGTTACTGGCACACAAAATTGAATTGCGTCCCACACCTGAACAGATGGTGTACTTGGATAAAGCCTGTGGCTCCAAACGCCATTGCTATAATCAGTTGTTGGCTCATTTTTCAAAGCCAGAAAATAAGTGGTCAAAAAATGAAGCATATCAGTATTATATCAACGTACTTCGCAAAGAATTTGAGTGGTACAACGAAGTTTCAAGTCGTGTCACCCGCAATGCAATTGATGATTTGGATACCGCGTTTAAGCACTTTTTCAGGCGCGTGAAAGCGAAACAAAAAGCAGGTTTTCCTCGCTTCAAAAAGAAAGATGTTAAAGATAGTTTTGCGTTGCGTGAACCATCAAAGTTCACGGTTAGTGGGCGACAACTGCGAATTGAAAAACTCAAAACTAAAATTGAACTGCGTCAACCGTTACGTTTTCAAGGCATCGCAAAACAAGTCACGATTTCTAAACGAGCTGGAAAGTATTTTGCTTCAATTTTAATTGAAACAGAAGATTACAATCCCCACGATGTTGATCGCCAACCATCAATTGGTGTTGATTTTGGTATCAAAGCACTTGCCATTTTAAGCACGGGTAAAGTGTTTCCGGCACATCAAAAGTTGAAAGCCAGTTTGAAAAAGTTGGCAAAACTTCAACGCAACTTAGCAAAGAAAGTGAAGAATTCAAACCGTCGAGCGAAAGCCAAGCTCAAGATTCAAAAACTTCATTTTCGTATTACCAGACAACGACAAGCCTTATTGCATGAAATATCGGACTATTTAACTGAGACTTTTGACGTGATTACCATTGAAGATTTAAACGTCAAAGGCATGGTAAAAAATCGAAAACTCAGTCGTGCAATTAGCGATGCTGGTTTTGGTTATTTACGGCAGATGATTGAATATAAGGCTAAATTGAGAAATTGTGTCGTTGTTGTCGCAAATCGATTTTTTCCCAGCAGTAAAACATGTTCCTGTTGTGGAAAAGTTAAAACAAATTTATCACTTGCAGATCGAACTTTTACCTGTGAGTGTGGATTTAGCGCGGATAGAGATTTAAACGCCGCGCTCAATCTAAATCAATACGGTCTGGACACGTTACAGCCTGACCTTAAATGCACACCAGAGCAAAGTTAGACCATAGTTTCATCATGGCTTTTGCGTTGACGGTGTGAATATATCAAAGCTAGATTTGTACGATTTTGTATAGATTTTGTTAGATATTTAGTAGCGGTGACATCCAATTGCTGCGTGAAATCGCCAACGATCCCAATGAATTTCTGGCACAACATGGCGGAGGAAGTCTTGATTTTACTGAAGAAAAAGATTTACAAAAACTGCAAAAACTTTACGACAGTTTGCAAATGCGCATTCTTGCCACTCTCGAAGCATTGGCGCAATTACGCACCACCAGCAATTACGAGCTGTATCAGCTCAGTTGCATGAACGCAGATTTTCTGGATGAAATTGCGGCGCAGCAAATTGAAGATATTCAACAAGAGATTGCGATTTTAGAATTTGAAGCGCAGCAATTAGCTGAAGAGATTGAAGGATTGCAAGGCAGCCCAGTCGCTTTTTGAAATGTTTTAGCGCAATCGTTTGAGTTGGATTGATGATGCCAATTTGTGATCACAAGATTGAAATTTGGACGGCAGCGCGGCGGGCTAAACGCAATTGCTAGGAAAACCAACGGATCACACTTAATCTGTCTGCTTCTCAAATCTTCAGCTCGCCGCAATGAATTCCGCAGCAACATCCACTCATCCCGCATTTTCCGCTGGCTTCCGCGCCAGCCTCACCAAAATCGCCGGTGACGGCTGCCTGTGCACTGATCCCGCGGATTGCTGGGCTTACGGTTACGACAACAGCCGCCGTCACGCGCTGCCGCAAGCGGTGATTTTCGCCACGGATGAAATGCAAATTGCTGCGCTGGTGCGACTGTGCGCAGAAACGGGAACGCCGTTGATTGCTCGCGGACGCGGCACAGGCACAACGGGCGCGACCGTGCCGGATCAAGGCGGCATCGTGCTGTCATTTGAGCGGATGACGCAGATTATTCGCCTCGCGCCCGCAGATCGGCTGGCAGTGGTACAACCCGGGGTGGTGAATGCGCAGTTGCAGCAAGCAATTGAACCGCTGGATTTTTCTGGCCACCCGATCCAACCAGTGCTGCAACCTGCACCATCGGCGGTAATCTCGCCTACAACTCCGCTGGACCGCGAGCCGTGAAATACGGCACTCCCCGCGATAACACGCTGGGTTTGCGGGCAATTGATGGACGCGGCGAGGCTTTTCATACCGGCGTTCAAACCACGAAAGGCGTGGTTGGTTACGATTTAACGCGGCTGCTGATTGGTTCGGAAGGAACGCTGGCGCTGTTGACCGAAGCGAAGTTGAAACTAACGCCACTGCCGGAAACCCGGCGCACCTTCGCGCCAGCTATGTCGATATTCACGCTGCCGCTGCCGCAGTGTCCGCAATCATGGCGCAGCCAGTAACGCCCTGCGCGTTGAATTTATGGACGCAGCGGCACTGGCGACGGTGCGCCATTTCGCGCCACTTGACGTACCAAATGGCGTCGGCGCATTGCTAATGATTGAAGTAGACGGCGCTCATGCCTGCATTGACGCAGCGGTTGCTGCGGTGAGTGCGGCTGCGACCGTGACGGGATTGCGCGAACTGCGGCGAGCGGAATCGGCAGCGGAAGTCGCGGCGCTGTGGAAAATTCGTAAATCGTTATCACCGACGCTGCGGCACATTGCACCGAAGAAAATCAACGAAGACGTGGTCGTTCCGGTGTCGCGGATGGGCGAATTTATCGACGGGCTGGAGCGGCTGGCGCACGAAACCGGCGTCCGCATTGTCAATTTCGGTCACGCTGGGAACGGCAACATTCACGTTAATCTATTGATTAATCCTGATAATACGACTGAAGTTGCGCAAGCCAGCGTGTGTTTGGACGCGATATTTACACTGGTGCTGCGGCTCGGCGGTACGCTGTCTGGTGAGCACGGCGTCGGTTTAGAAAAACGCGAATTCGTGGAGCGCGAACTTGATCCAGTGGCGCTGCGGTTAATGGCAGCAATTAAACTGGGTTTTGATCCCGCAAACATTTTGAATCCCGGTAAAGGCTTGCCGATACGCAGTGATTGAATATCATTAATGGCAATTAAACACTGCGTCTAAAACTGACAACTTTTTTCAACCACGCAATCTTTGACAGTTTTAAGCGTCACGCTATTCGATTTAAATTCACGTTTTATCAGGAAATTCGCATAGATCAGCAACTGGACATTGAGCACAATGTGGACGGCGAGCAACACAAATATAGCGTCCGTGCAGAATTAACCAATGATGCGCATCTTTTTGAAATTCAACAGGAACCTGCTGCAATAATGCCTGTTCGACCGCCAGCGGTGTTTTCCCCGGCGCAAGACCGGTACGATTAGCAACCCGAAAAATATGCGTGTCCACCGCAATCGTCGGCTCGCCAAACGCCGTATTCAACATAACATTAGCGGTTTTGCGACCAACGCCGGGCAAGGCTTCCAGTGATTGACGATTGTTCGGTACTGCGCCATTGTGTTCGGCAATCAGCAGCGCACAAGTTTTGAGAATGTTACGCGCTTTAGTATTGAATAAACCGATGGTGCGAATATGCGCTTTCAATTGCTCTTCACCGAGCGCAAGTATTGCCGCAGGTGTATTCGCAATGACAAACAAACTGGTGGTGGCTTTATTCACACTTTTATCGGTTGCTTGCGCCGACAGCATCACCGCAATGAGCAATTCAAATGGCGTTTGATAACTCAATTCAGTAATTGGCGCAGGATTTGCAGATTGTAAACGAAGAAAGAATTGCTGGCGTTGTTGTTCGTTCATTATAAAAATCCACTGTTGATTGGTATTGCGATGACGACGCTTGCGGTGCATGATTAAATCATGCCGTGATGTTTCCGCCCAGCTTTAGAGGTTTATAACCTGCAATGGTTCATTTGCACTCGTATTCTTGGTTAATTCTGGTATTTTTAATTATTCCGGCGCTGGGCTGGAGCGCACCTGATGCGCCTCTCGTGGCAATGACAACGCCTGATCCTGCGGAATCTGCGCCGCCTACTGAAGCAATTCCGCCACCAATTAAACCGGCATTACCCACGCCACCGAATTGTCCGCGTCCCAGCCGTGCTCAAATCATGGCAATGATTCCCGCAGTGGCGAATCATTACGGCGTAGAAGAAGCACTTATTCGCGCAGTGATTACTGCTGAATCCAATTTTAATGCACACGCAGTATCTCCGGCAGGTGCAGTTGGATTGATGCAGTTAATGCCCCCAACTGCCAATGATTATGGCGTGTCATCAGTCGATAAACTATTTGATCCATTGACTAATCTTCGCACTGGAACACGCCATTTGAAACGCCTATTAAACAAATATAAAAACGATTACGGACGAGCTATTATGGCTTATAACGCTGGCGAAGGTGTTGTTGATCGCACCAATAGCCAAGTCACTTATCGGGAAACATTGAATTATACCGAGGCAGTTATTAGTAACTATCAGCGTCAAGGCGGTACAGCACCCACCCAAACCGCATTAACGCAGGTGCAAACTTTGCGCGAAGTTAAAAATCCGAAACAAGCGCGGCGTTTACTCAAAAAATATCTTGATTTGTCACTGCTATCACTGAATGTTGAGCCAACGCTGAATACACGTTATTTAAATCCAGCATTACATGATGCTGATCCAACGGGTAAACCCATGTTTGAGTTAAATGCTCGCGATTAACTAAACCTTTCAATTCAACATTATTTTCACTATTGAGGGTTTTAGCACAATGAATCAGACAATTAAAAAATTGCGCGAACTGGCACAAGAAAGCGTGATGAGTATTCAGGATTCTGAATCAAAAGAACAACGCAACATTGCCTTACGTGCTAAATTTGCCGCACCGTTATTGCGAGCATTTACCGATGTAGAACGTGAATTCGTGCGGGTCGCTGTTTTGCGGCAAATTTGGCCAAGTGATTTCGACCAGCGTGATGATCGTGTTGCTGGCTTATTGGTTGCTAAATTGGGTCCAGAAACCGCACCCTATGGATTAAAAATAGCCATGCCCAACGGGTTTTTAAGTTTTGAAGTGACGTTGCAAATTGATGAATTGCCGGTTTTTCGGTGTATTCGTGATACTGCTGGACAACGTCCTTTATCAATGGATTTTCCAAACGGCGAACATTGGCTTGAATACTTTTATAAAATCATCGCAGATGTTATTGAACTCTAAACTGTATGCTCTTTAACAATTGCGCAGGGTAACGACGGCATCCTTGTTGACGCAATTCATTATCACTTCCGTCTTTCAATTCAGACCATTCTCATGCTGACCGATTACGATCCACGCACCATCGAAGCCGCTGCCCAAACCTATTGGGAAGAGCAACAGTCATTCAAAGCTATTGAAGACCCAGCCCGCGAAAAGTTTTATTGTTTAGCCATGTTTCCGTATCCATCTGGGCGGTTGCACATGGGACATGTGCGCAATTATACCATTGGCGATGTCATTGCACGTTATCAGCGAATGCTCGGTAAAAATGTTTTACAACCAATGGGTTGGGATGCGTTTGGGCTGCCAGCAGAAAACGCCGCTATTGCACATGGTATTCCGCCATCGCAATGGACACGCGCCAACATTGCGTATATGAAAAATCAACTTAAATCACTCGGTTTTGGTTATGATTGGGAGCGTGAATTAGCCACTTGCGATCCTGATTATTACCGCTGGGAACAATGGTTATTTACGCGGTTAATTGAGAAGGGATTAGCCTATCGCGCCAAAGCAATTGTCAATTGGGATCCAATTGATCAAACGGTTTTAGCGAATGAACAAGTCATTGATGGACGTGGCTGGCGCTCCGGCGCGTTGGTGGAAAAGCGTGAAATCGTGCAATGGTCGGTGAGGATCACTGATTATGCTCAGGAATTGCTCGACGCACTCGACGGACTCGACGGTTGGCCGGAGCGGGTGCGCATCATGCAGCGCAATTGGATTGGGCGCTCCGAAGGTGTGCACATGGATTTTAGCATCGCTAACACTACGGAAACATTGGGAATTTACACCACGCGCCCCGATACGCTGATGGGCGTGACCTACGTTGCCGTGGCTGCCGAACATCCGCTGGCGCAGCGAGCAGCGGCGAACAATCCCGCGATTACCGCATTTGTGGAAAGTTGTCGGCAAGGCGGCACCTCGGAGGCGGAAATCGAGACGATGGAAAAGCGCGGTCATCCGCTCGGTCTCGACGCGATTCATCCAATTACTGGCGCACAAGTGCCTATTTTTGCTGCCAATTTTGTGTTGATGGGTTACGGCACGGGCGCAGTGATGGCCGTACCTGCGCACGATCAACGCGATTGGGAATTTGCTGAACGCTACGGAATTCCGAAACAAGCAGTGATTCATTCTATTGATGGCAGTCCGTGCGGAATTGAAACTGCTGCGTTTACTGAAAAAGGGGTGTTATTTAATTCCGCACCATTTGATGGTCTTACTTCGGCGCAGGCTTTTGATGCGATTGCGAATTGGTTAACTGAACATGGACGTGGACAAAAAACCGTTAATTTTCGTTTGCGTGATTGGGGCGTATCGCGTCAACGTTATTGGGGTTGTCCAATTCCAATGGTGCGCGATGCAAATGGCGAAGTACGAGCGGAAACCGAATTACCAGTGCAATTGCCTGAAGATGTAATTGTTGACGGCGCAGGATCGCCATTAAAACGAATGCCCGCATTCTTTGAATTACCCAATGGCGCAACCCGCGAAACCGATACGTTTGATACGTTTTTTGAATCCAGTTGGTATTATGCCCGCTATTGTTCATCTGATTGTAATACGGCAATGCTGGATGAACGGGCGAATTATTGGTTGCCGGTTGATCAATATGTTGGCGGGATTGAACATGCAGTTTTGCATCTATTATATGCGCGGTTTTTTCATAAATTGATGCGTGATGAAGGTTTGGTGCATTGCGATGAACCATTTCAAAAATTACTCACGCAGGGCATGGTCGTTGCGGAAACTTGGTTCCGCGAAGATAGCGATGGACGCAAACAGTGGTTTAATCCGGCAGAAGTGATGGTGGAACGCGATGAAAAAGGGCGATTAATTCGCGCAGTGCTCGCTGCTGATAGTCAACCAGTTCATTTTGGTGGCATCGAAAAGATGTCGAAATCAAAAAACAATGGCGTTGATCCGCAATATCTCACTGAACGTTATGGCGCAGATACGGTGCGATTGTATACGATGTTCACTT
This sequence comes from Chromatium okenii, assembly GCF_002958735.1. Taxonomy (GTDB): domain Bacteria; phylum Pseudomonadota; class Gammaproteobacteria; order Chromatiales; family Chromatiaceae; genus Chromatium; species Chromatium okenii_A. Next base: position 739,428 of record NZ_PPGH01000037.1, read on the forward strand.
CGCCACCGGATCAATCATTAGAATGGAATGACGAAGGTGTTGAGGGCGCATTTCGTTTTATCAAACGATTGTGGGCGCTGGCAATGAATGAAGCCGAAGCAATTCAAGCGGCAGATTCAACATTGAATCTTTCTGCATTAAGCGATGCAGAACAAAACGCTCGCCGCGAATTGCACACGGCATTAAAAAAGGCGTTGTTTGATTATGAGCGCCAGCAATTTAACACGGTGGTTTCGGGCTGCATGACGATGGTGAATGTGTTGTATAAATTGGAAGCATCACCACTGCGAGCAGCATTGTTGCGCGAAGGCATTGGAATGGTGCTGCGTTTATTGGCTCCCATTGCGCCACATGTCACGCATTATTTGTGGCGTGAATTGAATTTTGGTGTGGATATTTTGAATGCGCCATTGCTGCAAGTAGATGATGCTGCATTGAAACAAGACAGCATTGATTATGTGATTCAGGTCAATGGCAAGATGCGCGGCAGTATACGCATGGCGGTGAATGCCGAACGCGAGCACATTGAAGCAGCAGTGCTGGCTTGTGAAGTGGTGCAAAAATTCATTGGCAATAACCCGGTGCGCAAGGTGATTGTCGTGCCGGGCAAATTGGTTAATGTCGTTGCGTGATGAATAATTGGCTATTGATAAATCCCCCCAACCCTCCTTTGCTAAAGGGGGGCTTTTTTCTCTCCCCTTTGAAAAATTGGGGGCAAGGATTTCTCATCTTATTCACGTTTGCACTATTCACCGGCTGCGGTTTTCATTTGCGCGGGCGAATTGAAATTCCGGTGTCACTTAATCCGTTATTTATTCAAGCGCCAGTCGGTTCACCAGTACGACGGGCAATTGAAGATTTATTAACCGGCAGCGCCATTCATCTCACAACTACTCCTGCTGCGGCGAAATTAACGTTGCGGATTTTGTCGGAAATGCGCTCATCACGGGTTGCCGCAGTGGATGCCAATGGCAAAACGCTGGCGTTTGAATTGCATTCGGTGGTGCATTTCGATGCTATTGCGCCAGATGGAACGCAGAAAGTGCCGCCACAAACACTAGATTTAACCCGTAATTTTGATAATCCAGAGGTTGAAGTGCTTGGTAAAAAACTAGAAGAAGAGCTGATTTATCAAGACTTTGCAACTGATACTGCTGACCGTATTCTAATGCGCTTACGCGCCGTGTTGATTTAACTCATGCAACTGCGTTTTAACCAATTGAATAGCCAACTCAATCGCAATCTCGCGCCGGTTTATCTGCTGTGCGGCGATGAGCCGTATCAACTCGGCGAGGCAGCGCGGTTGGTGCGTAAACGGGCGCAGCGTGAAGGTTTTACTGAACGCGAAGTGCTTGATGTTGAAACTCATTTTGACTGGAATTTGCTGGCTGCATCCGCCGAGGCGATGTCGCTGTTTGCAACCCGCAAATTGATTGAATTGCGCATCAATAATGGGAAACTCGGTAAAGATGGCAGCGCGGCGCTGCGGGCGTATTGCACGCAACCCTGCGCCGATAACCTGTTGTTAATCCTCGCACCGGGATTGGAATGGAAGGATTTGCAAGCGCAGTGGGTCAAGCGTGATGCGCTCGGCGCAGTGGTGCAAGTGTGGCCATTGAAGGAAAAGGAGCTGGAGCCTTGGGTCAATCAGCGGCTGGAAACTGCGGGATTTCAACCCGAGCCGGGCGTGGCGCGCTGCTGGCAGAACGCGCTGAAGGCAATCTGCTGGCGGCAGTGCAGGAAATCGAAAAATTGCGGCTGCTGCACCGCCCCGGTGCGCTGAAACTCGATGATTTGCTAGGCAATTTAGCCGATAGCGCCCGCTTTGATGTGTACGCATTGACCACTGCGGCGTTGGCGGGCGAACGGGCGCGAGTGCAGCGCATCGTGTTTGGGCTGCGTGATGAAGGCACCTCTGAAGTGCTGGTGTTATGGGTGCTGGCGCGGGAGTTGCGGATGTTGGCAGAAGCAGCGGGAGTGCTGGCGCGGCGTGGGTCATTGGAAACCGTGTTAACGACGCATCGGGTTCCGCGTCCGCGTCAGGAGGGAATTGTGAAAGCGTTGCAAAAACTGTCGCCCGGCTATCTGCAACGAATGCTGCAACAGTGTTTACAGATTGATTTGGCGATCAAAGGACGAGCACCCGGCGATCCGTGGCTACAACTGGCACGGCTCGCCGATGCGCTCACGACCGCAGTCGTTCGGCAACGTTAGCCTTGATTAGCATCAGTAATCGGCACGATGGTGATGTCCACGCGACGATTGAGTCGCCGTCCAGATTCGCTGGCATTGCTGGCAATGGGTTGATCTTTACCGAATCCGGCGGAGGTGAGACGACCGGATGCTACACCAGCGCGGCTCAAATACTGCTCAACCGAACCAGCGCGGCGTTCCGATAGCGTTTGGTTAGGTTGCCGAGCCGGTGCTATCGGTATGACCGGCAATTGCCAGCGCAGTTTTGCCGTATTTATTCACGATGGCAGCAATTTTATCCATCGTGCTGTAAAAGCCGGGTTTAATGCGATCCGAATCTACTTCAAACGTAGTTTCGCCGGTCATTCCCACTAGCAATTCATCATTCGGCAATTTCTGCACGCGAATCATGCCACTGGCAATTTCATCGGCGAGCACCTTTTCAAAATCCTGCCGTTGCTTTTCCATATACGCGCCAACCGCAGTGCCAGCCAATGCGCCACCAATCGCCCCAATCAACGCGCCGCGTCCAGCATTGGCACTTTTAGAACCAATGAGCGCCCCGGCTGCCGCACCGATGACCGTACCCATCACCGCACCTTGTCCGGTATCGGACATGCCGCTGCCGCCAGAAGTCCCCGTCGTAGCGCAGCCGGAAAGCACCACAGCAACGGTCGTCAGCATCACGATACTTTTTGCAAAAACTCGTTTCATTTCAAACTCCAATTATTATTGACATCTACGAAACATCATAAACAGATCAATGAAGATTGGATAGTGTCCAGCGCAATAGAGCTGCATCGTTTTAACGTTGATGCTTGTCTGCAACACTCGCCACCGCATTCTAGTGTTGTCAGCATCGTTTGGATTGACAGTTTCAATTCAATTCACTGTGACTGCGACACCAGTATGATTGCATAAAAAAACCCGCCAAAAGACGGGTTTTTTGTTAAGCGAACATTACATTCTTAAAGAATATAACCGCGCTCATCGTGCTGCGAAAGATCAAGCCCTTCGGTTTCCTGCTCTTCATTCACACGCAAGCCCATCGTTAAATCAATCAATTTAAGAATGATATAACTCAGAATTGCCGTATAAATCAGCGTGACCAGAACGGCTTTCGTTTGAATCCACAGTTGACCGGGAATTGTCATTCCTTCCACTAAACCTGCGCCACCCAAACTTGCAGCAGCGAATACGCCGGTTAATAACGCACCGATGATACCGCCAACCGCATGAACACCGAATACATCTAATGCGTCGTCATAACCAAGTTTGCGTTTGAGTTTCGTTGAAGCGAGAAAACAAATGATGCCCGAAGCAGCGCCAATCGCTAATGCGCCCAATGGCCCAGCAGTGCCCGATGCTGGCGTAATTGCAACTAAACCAGCGACCGCGCCAGAAGCAATACCCAATACACTCGCTTTTCCGTGACTTAACCATTCCGCAAACATCCACGCCAGCCGCCATTGCCGTTGCGAATGCGTGACTAACATTGCCATGCCCGCACTTTCATTTGCAGCAACTGCGCTGCCTGCATTAAATCCAAACCAACCTACCCATAACATTGATGCGCCAATTACGGTATAGCTTAAATTATGTGGCGGCATGGCGGTTGTCGGAAAACCTTTGCGTTTTCCCAATACTAATGCGGCAACTAAACCCGCAATTCCGGCGTTAATATGCACCACGGTTCCGCCAGCAAAATCAATTACGCCCCAATCCCACATTAATGCGCCGTTACCGCCCCAAACCATGTGTGCAATGGGCAAATAAACCAGCGTGAACCAAATCGCCATAAATACTAATAATGCCGAAAACTTCATGCGCTCCGCAAAGGCACCAACAATTAACGCTGGCGTGATAATCGCAAACGTCATTTGAAAGGTTGCAAAGACCGTTTCAGGAATGGCTAAAGTTAAACTCTCGCGGGTCACACCAGCCAATAACATCTTATCGAAACCACCAATGAATGAATTAAGGTTAATCACACCCTGTTCCATTCCCGCAGTCGAGAAGGCGACACTGTAACCGTAAAGCACCCACAATACCGTGATTAGCGCCGTAATCGCAAAACACTGCATTAAAATCGACAGCACGTTTTTTGCTCGAACCATGCCGCCGTAAAACAGCGCCAGCCCCGGAATGGTCATAAACAAAACCAATGCCGTCGCAGTCAGCATCCACGCGGTATCACCGCTATTTAACACCGGCGTTTCTTCCTGCGCAAATGCAATTGTCGGTATTAATGTTAATACACCAGTCAATGCCGCAGCATTCAGCCAGTTATCATGTTTTATCATCCGATTTTCTCCTAAATCGTAGTTACAGTGCATCAGAACCAGTCTCGCCGGTACGAATACGCATGACTTGGCTGAGTTCAAATACAAAAATTTTGCCGTCGCCAATTTTTCCGGTATGCGCAGCATTGCTAATTGCTTCGATGACCTTATCTACCATCTCATCATCAACCGCAATTTCGACCTTAATTTTTGGCAAGAAATCAACAACGTATTCAGCGCCACGATACAGTTCGGTATGGCCTTTCTGGCGACCAAAGCCTTTAACTTCAATCACCGTAATTCCCGATACGCCAATATCACCGAGTGCCTCGCGCACATCATCGAGCTTGAAAGGTTTAATGACGGCTGCAACCAATTTCATCCTAACATTCTCCAGTAAAAAAACTGGGGTATGAATACCCCAGTTAAGGGTTGAAGTCGTGATAAAACGTCGGATTAGAACGTTTTATTCCAACCGATCCAGATTTTTGGATCTTCGTCGTAAGCGCCTTCGGTATCACTGTCGAGTTGATCGTAATTCAAACTGACCGTACCAAAGTCACCAGCGGAGCGACTAATAGAAATGCCCCAATTGGTATAGTCTGTCACATTGGGAGCATCAAAATCGTAATAGCCAACATGTAGATTTAATCCCAAGTTATAGAGCAACTCGAAATCAAGTGCAGCGTGGTAATAGATGTCACCGACATCATAAGCAGAAGAATTATCGACCTGCCCGTAGACGGTATAATTCATTCCAGCAGTGATCCATTTGAAAGTGACACTGCCACCGAGTTCGGCGAAATCAATATCATCGACATCGGGATAACTAATGTAAGTCAAGTTGATGTCGTAGCTCAGATCATCATTGATTGAATTACCAAAGCCTGCTGCGACATCAAATTCATAATTGGTTTGATCTCCAGCACCGAAATCAACATTGGAAACCCATGTTTTCGCATAGAGACCACTGGAATGGTTGTAATCAATTCCACCCTGCACTGCGGATTGATTATCGGTCTGGGTTAGCCCGCGCCAAATGTAATTGCTCACTGCGCCAAAATTAGCAGTGATGGTGTGTGGACCACCGTCTTCGGCAAAAGTGATTTGCGATGCGCCAGCTGCGAATACGCCAATCGTCAACGCGGCGCGAAAAGGTGTTACTTTCATTCGTGTATTCCTCAATTCAATCTAGGCAGCACGGGGTATAAAACGAGAACCAACCGGAGCCTAGATAAAACCGGTTAGCCGCGTTGACATAAAGTCAACAGCATATTACATGCCAGTCAGTGATCGCGGCAAAAACAAAACATCTGTGCGATAAATGCAACAGCTGTCGGTAAGTGGTGCACCAAGTTAAACCGCTCATGCCGCCGGTTGATTTTGCACCGCACTGCGATAGGGCGATGATTGATAACGGCGGTGATGAGCGACTTTCTTTATAATCAATCGCCATCATCTTTCTGATTTCAGGTCGCACACGCGACAATTCATACAGGAATATCAAAATGTTAGACCCCAAACAATTCGATGATTTATTGCAACGGATGTCTTCAGCGTTACCGAAGGTTTTCAGGTGTTGCAGGAAGATGTGAATCGCAATCTCCGCGCTTCATTGGAATCTGGGCTGGCGCGAATGGATTTAGTCACCCGCGAAGAATTCGATGTGCAATCCGCAGTGCTGGCACGAACCGCACCAAACTTTCCGCGCTGGAGAAGCAGGTGAATGCGTTGGAACGCGCCCTCGCCGTCAATCAATCGTCCGCCAACTGAGCACCAGCGCATCTCATGGCACTGTGTACCCTTTACAGCCGCGCCCGCGTCGGCATTCACGCGCCAGCAGTCACCGTCGAAGTGCATTTAGCCAACGGACTGCCGTCGTTATCCATGGTTGGTTTGCCAGAAATGGCAGTGAAAGAAAGCAAAGATCGGGTGCGCGGTGCACTGCTGAACGGGCGCTTTCGGTTTCCCGATGGGCGCGTCACCATCAATCTCGCGCCAGCGGATTTACCGAAAGAAGGTGGACGATTTGATTTACCAATTGCGCTGGGTATTCTCGGTGCTTCGGATCAAATCCCGATTAACGCGCTAGATCGTTATGAATTCATTGGTGAACTTGCGTTATCCGGTGCACTGCGTCCAGTCAACGGCGTGTTACCGGTGGCGCTGGCTGCCCATCGCGCTGGGCGAGAATTGATTTTGCCGCATGACAACGCCGCTGAAGCAGCATTGGTCAACGGATTGGTGCTGCGTCCGGCAGCACATTTGCGCGAAGTCTGCGATCACCTCAGCGGCGTTCGCGCCTTGCCGGTTTTTACCGCGCCAGTCACGCCCGATCATGGGCAACCGCAGTATCCCGAATTGGCCGAAGTGCGCGGTCAGGAACACGCGAAACGCGCATTAGAAATTGCCGCTGCGGGTGCGCACAGCCTGCTGCTGATTGGACCACCCGGCACGGGAAAATCGATGTTAGCCAATCGTTTACCCGGTTTGCTGCCTCCGCTGACTGATGACGAAGCACTGGAAGCAGCGGCGATTCGTTCGGTGAGCGACCGCGATTTGTTTGAACCCTCGCGCTGGCGCGAGCGCCCGTTTCGTTCTCCGCACCACACTGCTTCCGGCGCAGCACTGGTTGGCGGCGGCAGCAATCCGCGTCCCGGTGAAATTTCGCTGGCGCATCAAGGCGTGCTGTTTCTGGACGAGCTGCCGGAATACGACCGCAAAGTGTTGGAAGTGCTGCGTGAGCCGCTGGAATCCGGTCATATCGACATTTCTCGCGCTGCCCGCCAAGCGCGATTTCCAGCGCGATTTCAATTGATTGCTGCGATGAATCCGTGCCCATGCGGTTATTTGGGCGACAACAGCGGACGCTGTCATTGCTCTGCCGATCAAATTGGGCGTTATCGCGCCCGCATTTCTGGACCGTGCTGGATCGAATCGACATGCACATCGAAGTGCCTCGGCTCGATGTTCGCGGCTGGCTGGCGCTCGCCCGACCGATACCGAAACGACAGCAATGGTGCGTGATCGCGTGATTGCTGCGCGTGCTCGCCAACGCGACCGCGCTAATAAACCCAATAACGTGCTGGGTCCGAGCGAAATTGACCGTGATTGTGTGCTGGATGACGCAGGACGGCGGTTGATGGAGCAGGCGTTAACGCGGCTGGCGCTTTCTGCTCGCGCTTATCACCGCATTTTGAAAGTTGCGCGGACGATTGCTGATTTACACGCTACATCGGCGATCACGGTGACGCATCTCAGCGAAGCAATTGGTTATCGCCGTTTAGATCGCGGTGCGAGCAGCGGCTAAAACGCCGTGCAGTAGGCGCACAGAACGCCAACTGCAATCGTCGTCTGGTCTCGTGGTACATTAGCGCGTCATTTCGCATTGGTTTGCGGATTGAACCGAATGCGAAACACACTGAAAATCAACGAGGAGAGACCGATTTATGTCAAAAAAACATCCGATTGTTGCCGTCACCGGTTCTTCCGGCGCGGGTACGACCACTGTCAAACGCGCCTTTGAGCACATTTTTTATCGTGATGGCATCAGTGCGGCAGTCATCGAAGGCGATAGTTTTCATCGCTATGGTCGCGTTGAAATGAAAGCGGAAATGGCCAAAGCCGCTGAAAATCATACAATCTCAGCCATTTTGGTCCTGAAGCCAATCGTTTTGATTCACTCGCAAAACTGTTTCAAGACTACGGTGAAACTGGCACTGGGCAAAAGCGTTATTACATTCATAGCAGCGATGAAGCAGCAGAATTAAATGCGCGTCTTGGCACTGACCTTGCGCCCGGTGAATTCACGCCATGGGAAACGCTGCCTGCGAATACTGACCTGTTATTTTATGAAGGTCTGCATGGATTAGTGGTGACTGAAGAAGACAATGTCGCCCAACATGTTGATCTCGGTGTCGGCGTAGTTCCTATTGTCAATTTGGAGTGGATTCAAAAGATTCAACGCGACAACATGGAGCGCGGTTATTCTGCTGAAGCGATTGTCGATACAATTATGCGCCGAATGCCCGATTACATTCGCCATATCACGCCGCAGTTCTCGTTAACCGACATTAACTTCCAACGCGTCCCTACGGTTGATACTTCTAACCCGTTTATTGCACGGGATATTCCGACGCCAGACGAAAGTTTTGTCATTATTCGTTTTAAGAACCCGGAAAAGCTGCATGTTGATTTTCCGTATTTACTGGCGATGATTCACGATTCTTTCATGTCGCGTCGTAATAGCATGGTTGTGCCGGGTGGTAAAATGGGTTTTGCAATGGAAGTGATTTTGCAACCAATTATTGAACGGATGATGGAAGCGCGAAGAGTTTAACGCGATTTTAATTCACAATCATTCGCTGCCTCTTAAACACAAATGGTAGCGGATGATTGATAGCTATCAACTCGGCATCGCTTACCAAAATCGGTTTTTTAATTGATGCTCCTCGAACATTCTTTCCGATGCAGTGTGCAATTCTCAAAATGATACTGCGCTATATTTTCATACCTAAAAAGCAGCGCATTAAAAAGCCGCAATGAAGCGGCTGATGTGTTGTATTCGCCTGCACGGTTATCAACATATCAATTCGTCGGATGATTGCCATGAAATCAAAGTATTATTGGGTAATCGCAGCATTATTATTCACTTATCACCTCAGCAATGCTGCTGCGCCATCCACAATGGTTGCAGTGACTACCGAATTAGAGCGGTTGATGTCAATACACGGTTTTGAAGTGACTGGTATTGAACAAACCGCTGATGCAACAGCACATGTAGAAGGAGATGAATTACTTTCTCGACTACACATATTATTAGAAAATTTTAATTATGTACTGGTGCAAACACCAGATCGAAAGGTGGAACGCATTTTAATTCTGGGGGAAAAAACAGCTTCTGCACCACCGCCAGCAGTGACGCAAAATTCTAATCACTCGCAGCCAAATACTTCATCGTCAGCCACCGAGATTATTTTGCCGACCCAGCGCCAAGGCACTTCTCATCTCGTCACTGTCACTTTGGAAGGCGTTAATCATCAAAAAATCCGCCAATCTTTATTGATTGACACCGGAGCCGATCACGTCGTACTGCCAACTTCACTCATTACCAAACTTGGTTTAAATCCCAATACGCTGCGGCAACGACCAGTGCAAACTGCCAATGGTGTCGTGAATGCACAAGCCGCTAATCTTTCTGGACTGTGGCTTGATTCCCAACGGCTTGCGGATGTTCCAGTCGCTTTTATTGACGATCAACGTCTCGGTGGTCAAGCATTATTGGGAATGGCAGTATTAGGGCAGTTTCAAATGACCATTGATGATACCAATAATCAAATTAAACTGCTGACACCATAATCATCGCTGCGCAGTATTGAATACCGTTATCAACATTAGCGTAAAAAGTGATAAAAATGTTCGTTAAGATAAACTGCAACTGCATGAATATCTTTATCAAACCACTGTAATCCTAACGACAGTTCGCAACGTTTGACTTGACGTTCAAGCATATCAAAAGCATTGATTCTGTGCATTGCGCGAGTGTAAATTTCAGTGGAATGACACTGTAGACAATTGGTTTGATACAGATTTTCCGCAGAATCTGCTGCAAAAACCGATGCCGAAAAAGTAACGCAACAGATCATCGCAAGATAACTCAAAATACGGTGCAAACGAAACATAATTGCCTCTCAAATAAATTGAATGTGTGGTTTATTTTCTCAGGCAATGTTGCACTAATCAAATAATCTACTGTTTCCGTACCGAGATGACGCTAATTGAGGATCAAGACGCCACTGAAAATGCGCCTACGCTCGATGATGAAGCGTCTGCACAGTTTAATGTAAATGCGCTCTCTGCGTTTGCATCTGAAGAACTGACGTTTGAAAATGAAGATATAACAATAATCAATCATTCATACGAAGTAGATGATGAGACCTATTCCCAAGTCAATCAGCTTGATATAACGCGGCTTTATCTTAATGATATTGGTATTTCTAAATTATTAACAGCTGCCGAAGAAGTCCAATAGCACGGCAAGCACAAAGTGGTAATCTTGCTGCGCGTGCTCGTATGATTGTGTGTAATTTACGGTTGGTGGTAAAAATTGCTCGGCATTACGTTAATCACGGGTTATCCTTTCTTGATTTAATTGAAGAAGGCAATTTAGGGTTAATTCGTGCTGTTGAAAAGTTTGATCCAGAACGTGGTTTTCGCTTTTCAACTTATGCGACATGGTGGATTCGTCAAACCATTGAACGCTCATTAATGAATCAATCGCGCACCGTCCGAATTCCGGTACACATTACTAAAGAAATTAATGTTTATCTGCGGGCGGCACGACATCTTGCGCAATATCTTGATCACGAACCCACTCCTGAAGACATCGCTCATTTGCTTGATAAATCCGTTAATGAAGTAGCGCAGCGGCTGGCGCTCAATGTGCAAATTGGCTCGTTAGATATTCCAATTGGTAAAGATGCAGATAAGTCCTTATTAGATTTAATTGAAGATGATGCTGCTTCTATCCAGTAAATCAGCTGCAGTATACCGAAATTCAAAATTATTTAGAAGATTGGCTGAATCAACTCACAACTAAACAGCGTGAGGTGATTGAACGCCGTTTTGGGCTGCGTGATATAATGATGCAACGCTTGAAAAGTCGCGCTGGAATTGGGCATCACTCGCGAGCGTGTGCGACAAATTCAAATCGACGCGATCAAACGCCTGCGCGATATTCTCAATCAAGAAGGTTTTCTAGCGCCAGCTTTTTTGATGAATAAACGCCATTTTTTAATTGACTAAATTGGAATTGTAATGTCTGAACGTTTTTGGGAAACCACGCCGCTGACGGCACTGACGCCAGCACAATGGGAAATACTGTGCGATGGCTGCGCTAAATGCTGTTTGGAAAAGTTTGAAGACGAAGATACCGGGCAAATTATTTATTCGCGCATTGCTTGTGCGCTGCTTGATTTAATACTTGCCGCTGCGCTGATTACGCAGGACGGGCGCAGCAAATGCCCGATTGCATCACGCTCACGCTCGATGTGCTGCAAAAACCGGCATGGCTGCCGAAACCTGCGCATATCGGCGGCTCGCCGAAGGAAAACCGCTGCCACGCTGGCATCCACTATTAACTGGTGATGCGCAGTCGGTGATTGACGCCGGACAGAGTGTGCGCGGGCGCGTGTTTGCGCCCAAAGCTGGCGTTGATCCGCTGATGAATCTCATCGACTGGATTCGTTAACCGCTTAATTATTCGCAATTAAAAAGACGACTTGCCACGCATGATTTCGCCATTTCAAACTGCCTCAGCAACCGATTTTGCCCTGCAAACCAGCGCCCAATTGCAGGCGCACATTTGCGCGGAAATCGCTGCCGCAGGCGGACAATTGCCCTTTGATGCGTTTATGGAGCTGGCGTTATACGCGCCGGGTTTGGGTTATTACGTCGCTGGCGCACACAAATTTGGCGCAGACGGCGATTTTGTGACTGCGCCGGAATTGTCGCCGCTGTTTGGTCAATGCGTCGCCGCACAAACTGCGGAAGTTTTGGCGCAACTCGGCGGTGGCGCAGTGCTCGAATTCGGCGCAGGCAGCGGCGCACTCGCAGTTGCGGTGTTGCGGGAATTAGCGCAGCGCGATTGCTTGCCAGAACACTATTGGATTCTGGAACTTAGCCCCGAATTGATGGAGCGCCAGCGCCAGCGCATTCAAGCAGAAATCCCGCATTTAGCGCCGCGCTGCGCATGGTTAACAGCGTTGCCGCAGCAGTTTCGTGGCGTGATGCTGGCGAACGAAGTGCTGGATGCGATGCCGGTATCACGGTTTCGAGTCCGCGACGATGGCGGTATTGATGAAATTGTCGTGATTGATCAAGCAGGTGCGCTGATAGAAACGACTGCGCCGCCGCATTCATCCGCACTGCTCGAAGCGGTTGCAGCAATACAAACCGCAGGTTTTGCGCAAACGCCCGGCTACACTTCAGAAATCAATTTGCGTTTAACGCCATGGCTGGCGGCACTCGGCGCAGCGATGGATGCCGGTGTGGTGCTATTGATTGATTACGGTTATCCGCGCTCCGGTTATTACCAAGCGGATCGGACGCAAGGCACCTTGCTGTGTCATCAGCGTCATCAAACTTACGATGATCCTTATCGCCAGCCGGGGTTGCAGGACATGACTGCGCATGTTGATTTTACTGCCGTTGCCGAGGCGGGAATTGCCGCTGGTTTTGAATTGGCCGGTTTTACCACGCAAGCGCATTTTTTACTCGGCTGCGGAATTGATGCGTTATTGACTGCCGACACGATCACAATCGAACAGATGCAGGCAGCAAAACAATTACTGTTGCCAACCGCAATGGGTGAACGTTTTAAGGTGCTGGGTTTAAATAAAAACATTAAAGGAAGATGGAGTGGATTTTCAGTGCGCGATTTGTGCGAACGTCTGTAATAAGTTGCGCCGTAACCATTTTTTAGCAACTGCGGAGGCTTGAATTGAAAAACTGTAAACTCTGTAAATACAGCAAAGTCTGCAACGATTTGCCGATGATTTGTATTTTATTGCCTTATATTGCAATTGCTGTGGTCGTGATTTCGGTGATTTATTTGTTTATTACGCAGGAGCTTTTTCAACCGTGACTATTTTGCTTGCCAATCCGCGTGGTTTCTGTGCTGGCGTCGATCGCGCCATTGCCATCGTTGAGCGCGTTCTGGAACGTTACGGAGCGCCGATTTATGTCCGTCACGAAGTCGTGCACAACCGTTATGTGGTGGAGAATTTGCGGCAACGGGCGCGATTTTCATTGAAGATTTGGCGCAAGTGCCCGCTGGCGCGTTCCGCAAGCGGTGCGGCAGGAAGCGGAAACGCGAGGATTGCGAGTATTTGATGCGACCTGTCCGCTGGTGACGAAGGTACACATGGAAGTGACGCGCCACTGCAATCATGGCGTGACCGTGATTTTGATCGGTCATCGCGGACATCCCGAAGTGGAAGGCACGCTCGGTCAATATCAAGGCACGGCTGGCGCAATTCATCTCGTTGAAAATGTTGCTGATGTCGCTGCGCTGGCGATTCCCGAAACAGCGCAATTGGCTTACGTCACGCAAACCACGTTATCGGTTGATGACAGCAGCGCGATTATTGCGGCGCTGCGCGAGCGATTCCCGACAATTCAAGGACCGAAAAAAAGCGACATCTGCTACGCCACGCAAAACGTCAAGATGCAGTCAGAACGCTGGCGGCGAGCTGCGATTTGCTGCTCGTCGTCGGTTCGCCCAATAGTTCCAATTCCAATCGGCTGCGGGAATTGCCGAGCGACAGGGCTGCGCTGCATACCTTATAGATGGCGCAGATGATATTTGCCGCGCATGGCTTGACGGTTCACCGCGCATCGGCATCCGCTGGCGCATCCGCACCGGAGATTTTGGTCACACAAGTCATTGCCAAACTTGAAGAATGGGGCATCAGCGGCGCTGAAGAACAAGACGGCATTCGTGAACAAATTGTGTTTACGCTGCCGCCAGAATTAGCGACAGACTGAAATCTCAAGCGCGAAAGATGGTCTAAATGCTGGCGATTCGGTCATCCAGCAGATTGGTTGATTTCGGACGCAGTGGCTGCATTCAGCGGCGATTTTCTGAATTCGATTGATGAGGTAACGCATGAAACCAGTTGAATTATTTCGTGTTAATGCCAAGCAGATTAAACCGCTTGTGGTAGTGCTGGCGCTCATTGGCAGTGGCGCGTTGTTGACCGAAGTGCGCAGCGCGATGGCGCAGTCGGTTCCGGCAACCGCTGCCTTGCCCAGTTTTGCGGATGTTGCCGAGCGCGTTGCTCCGGCAGTGGTGAACGTGACGGTCAGCGCCGGTGCTGGGCAACCGCTACAGCGGCGCGGTCATCAAGGAATGCCAGAAAATTTGCCCGTGCCCGAATTTTTCCGACGCTTTTTTGAAGAGCGTGGAAATGTGACGCCGCATCAAACGCAAGGTCAGGGTTCGGGTTTCATCATCGACGCTAGCGGACTGATTGTGACCAATAATCATGTAATTGAGGACGCAACCGAAGTGTCGGTGGTGCTCAATGATGGTTCAAGTTATCGGGCAGACATTGTTGGTTTTGATGACAAAAGTGATTTGGCGCTGCTCAAAATTGATGCCGGTAAACCGCTGGCGTCAGTGGAGTTAGGCGATTCGACGCGGGCGCGAGTGGGCGATTGGGTGCTGGCGGTGGGCAATCCGTTTGGGTTGGGCGGTTCGGTTAACGCAGGATTATTTCGGCGCGGGGCGCGATATTCACGCCGGACCTTATGACGACTATCTCCAAATTGACGCGGCGATCAATCGCGGGAATTCCGGCGGACCGTTGTTTGACACGACTGGGCGAGTGATTGGCGTCAACACGGCGATTTTTTCGCCAACTGGCGGGAATGTCGGCATTGGGTTTGCGATTCCGGCCGAAACAGTCAAGCAGGTAGTGGCGCAGCTGCGCAAAAATGGGCGGGTTGAACGCGGTGGCTGGGTTCAAATTCAAGCAATTACGCCGGAATTGGCAACGGGCATGGGTTTGCAAACCGAGTGGCGTGTTGGTCGCAGAAATTATGCCCAATGGTCCAGCGAGCAAAAGTGGGCTGCGGGCTGGCGATGTGATTTTAAGCGTTAACGGTCAACCAATTGAAAATGCAAAAGATTTGCCAAAACGTGTAGCTGCAACGCCAGCGGGAACGCGAATTAATTTAGAAGTGTGGCGACAAGGCAAGCCATGGCAAGTGGCGTTGACGGTGGGCGTGTTGCCGGATAATCCGCAAACCGCGAGTGCATCTGATGTCGGTGCAGCGGGTGGTCATCAGTCGCCGCTGGGACTAGCGTTGTTGGATTGACGCCAGTGCTGGCGCATCAACAAGGGCTTGATCCTGATCGTCAGGGAGTGTTGGTCACGCAGGTGGCATCAGGCAGTTTAGCGGCGCGGGCGGGGGTTGCGCCGGGCTGTGTGATTTCAATGGTTGGTGCAGAGCCCGTTGATTCTCCAGCGAGTTTCGATGCGGCAGTGCACAAAGCAGTTGCAGAACAACGACAGGCAGTGATCTTACTGGTTGA
>NZ_PPGH01000037.1:760000-1061433 GCF_002958735.1 Chromatium okenii
TTGACTGGGGCGGTCTCCTCCCAAAGCGTAACGGAGGAGCACGAAGGTACCCTCAGCGCGGTCGGAAATCGCGCATTGAGTGCAAAGGCATAAGGGTGCTTGACTGCGAGACAGACACGTCGAGCAGGTACGAAAGTAGGTCTTAGTGATCCGGTGGTTCTGTATGGAAGGGCCATCGCTCAACGGATAAAAGGTACTCCGGGGATAACAGGCTGATACCGCCCAAGAGTTCATATCGACGGCGGTGTTTGGCACCTCGATGTCGGCTCATCACATCCTGGGGCTGAAGTCGGTCCCAAGGGTATGGCTGTTCGCCATTTAAAGTGGTACGCGAGCTGGGTTTAGAACGTCGTGAGACAGTTCGGTCCCTATCTGCCGTGGGCGTTGGAGACTTGAGGGAAGCTGCTCCTAGTACGAGAGGACCGGAGTGGACGTACCCCTGGTGTTCCGGTTGTTTCGCCAGAAGCATTGCCGGGTAGCTATGTACGGACGGGATAACCGCTGAAAGCATCTAAGCGGGAAGCCCCTCCCAAGATGAGGTCTCCCTGGGCACTTGATGCCCCTGAAGGTTCGTTGAAGACTACAACGTTGATAGGTCGGGTGTGGAAGTCCAGTAATGGATGCAGCTAACCGATACTAATTGACCGTGCGGCTTGACCATATAACACCCAAGTGCGTTGTTTCTTGTCTGTTTAATTAAACGATTACGCCAAATTTCGATAGCTTTTAATCCGCTATCAACCGCTTTCCCTGGCGGCCATAGATCACTGGAACCACCTGATCCCATCCCGAACTCAGTCGTGAAACGGTGACTCGCCGATGCTAGTGTGGGGTCTCCCCATGTGAATGTAGGTTACTGCCAGGGTCTTAATCTGAAACCCCCGCTTCTTCATTGAGGCGGGGGTTTTCTTTTGTGCAGTCTACGCTCTGCAGATGTCTTTTAGCTTTACCGCCTAATGGTTGGTAGCCGACCGTACAGGCTTGCCGCCGAGGATCAATTAATCTCACCACGCCCCATAAACCTAGACCACTATTGACTCTTACGGGTTGTGTAGCTAAAATTAATTTTCATCAGGATAACTGATGCGACAACCAACCTCTGGAGTTCACCAATGAAGACCTATGCTCGTCCTACCTTGGTAATCATCCGTGCCAACCCCCACAAGATGGGTTCATGCTGTTTTGTGAATACGTATAAAACCCAGTAAAAAAAAGCCCGCAACTGCGGGCTTTTTTCTATGAACTGCATAGAGTGCCAACGTTGCTGCAAATGGGGACATGCTGTTTTGTCAGACGATGACATTGAGAGCATCAGCAACCACCTGCATCTCTCTACGGCATCCTTCATTGATCAGTATGTCGATACTGATATCAAGTTGGCGCATGGTGTCATTGCGATAAGGTCTGACTTAAACAGTAGTGGCTGTGTTTTCCTGACAAATGACGGCTGTTCTATCTATGAAGTACGCCCAACCAAATGCGCTACGTTCCCAAGGACTGAGCATTTGGATGCAGAATTATCAACAATCTGCCATATAGCTAGAGATATGGAACTCGAAAATCTTGCGACCAGAGTCCGTAACTGTATAAAAACATCAGCCTTTAGATTTAGAGGAGATGTCGGCTATGGGATTGATTACAAACTCAATAAATATTTCTTTCTTGACGAAATTGGCTCTCTTGCAGTTAATGACATTATCTGTAAAGGGTTTGTTGATATAGCCAACATTGCATCAACTTACGGTGTTAAAGAATCGATAGTTTCAGAAGATATAGCACTATTTTTGCGGCAGTTTATCGACAATAACAGCCCAAACGACCCGATTAGAGAATGCCATAACGACGAGTCATTTTTTAGCTACTTTACAGAAAAAAAGATACCCCTCTCTGCAACAATAGAGGTGACTGAAGCTTGCAATGAAGATTGCATTCATTGCTACCGCCCATCCCCTAAGCGAGAGGCTTGGAGCATTGACCTATTTACAAGAACTTGTGTTGAGCTAAGCCAGCTTGGTTGCTTACAAATAGATTTTACTGGTGGAGAACCTTTCCTAAAGAAAGGCTTTATTGACTATCTCAAGATAGCCGACAGTCACGGGTTTATTGTTTCAATTCTGACTAATGCAACGCTGATTGATGATGATGCAATACAGGTTCTGAAGAATATAAAAGTCAGAACCATCTATGTATCTCTGTATTCTGACACTGCAGATGTACATGATGCCATCACAAGACTTCCAGGCAGCTTCGACAATACCTTATCGACACTAAAGAAACTAGCTAAAAACAATATTCCAGTTTTTATAAACGCTCCGATTATGGCTGCAAACAAAGATTCGACTGCAGGGATCAAGAAGCTTGCTGATGAAATTGGCTTGGATGTTAAATTTGCATACAAAATAACACCATCATACAATAAGTTGATCCAGACAAAAAATATAAATGTTTTTTCTAAACAGGAGCTTATGAAGAATATAAGCGATCCAACGGTGGCTCTTTATTCAGAATTGATCGAGCTTAAAAAAGCCGGACAAACCATCACCAAGGATCGCGTAAGGTCTTGCGATGCAGGGTTCAGAAGCATAACCATCTCGCCAGAAGGTGACATTATTCCATGCACAGCACTTAGGCTTGGGTGCGGAAATATCACCGAAGATAACCTCTCCACGTTGTGGGCAGAAAACATGAACATGCTTTATTGGAGAGAAAAAGGAAGTCTGGTTAAGGACGAATGCAAGTCTTGCTCGTCATATGATTTTTGTGAGCCTTGCCCTGCAGGGTATTTTGCCGAACATAATTCGCTAGATGGCATTGACGAAACCACGTGTGGGTTTGGAAAGATTTTTAACTCATGCGTAACTTGCTCCTGATCTAGCAGCGTAGGTTGGGTTGTTGCTTTTAACAACCCGACAACTAGCAACATTGAACCCCGCGCTCATTCTGCAACATCGTACCAACGGCACCTCTTAACTTTTTCGTTATACCTATCATTTCCGAACTAAAACCAACGATATAAAACACAGCATCAGATTTGATGTGCTGAAAAAAGGCACACAATAATATGAAGTTGATATATGAAGCCATTTCGCTGGAACACAGAAAAAAACAAATTACTCAAGGAAGAAAGAGGAATTACCTTTGAACATGTAATAATATCAATAGAAAATGACGGTTTACTGGATATTCTCAAACACCCAAATACAGAAAAATATCCAAACTAAAAAATTTTAGTTGTTGAACATAATGACTACGTTTATTTGGTTCCTTTCGTTGAGGAAGATGAATTTTACTTTTTAAAAACAGTGATACCAAGCAGGAAAGCAACAAGAAATTATCTCAGTAAAGGTGACTGACATGGAAAACATTGATATTTTTGAAGCAGAAATTCTAAAATCCTTTGAAAAAGGAGAGTTTCAATCAGTTGTCAGCAAAATAAAATTAGAAAAATTTAAAGCAGCAGCACGCGCAACTGCAATTAAAGATCAACGTGTAAACATTAGACTTTCCTTAGGCGATTTGAAAGACATTCAAGTCAGAGCTTTAGAAGAAGGTATACCTTATCAAACACTAATTGCAAGCGTTCTACATAAGTACGTTACAGGAAAACTTGTAGATGTAAATGAGGTGTAATTTTCCGTTGCACCTGCAAACCACAAAGCCAGCGACTTTGCAGGTGAATTTTTAGGTTGGTTTACTGCTTTTAGCAACCCAACATTTAATCAATCTGAACCTAAATAGCTTCTGCACCTGATACCGTTGTCGGCAATTAAAGTACCGCAAGGAGCAACCTCGATGCGCAAAGACATTAGCTAAAAGCAGTAACATCCAAAATCAAACACATCGCGCATGAAGATCGAATTAAAACCTCAAGCGATTAAAGATTTACGCAGTCTTCAGAAACAGAACGCTGCCCGTATTTTGGAGAAACTCAGTCAACTGGAACATGAATTTAGCGGAGTTTTAACAACTTAATGTAAGGGTAGTCGAGTGGGTAAGAGTTTTTTATAACTGGATAAATAATTAGTGCCTTATGAAAGCAAAGATACTATTTTTTGTATTTGGTACGTTATTGGGTAGTAACGCATGGTCGCAACAAGACTCATACTTTCATCTGAGAGACATAACTAGAAATGGCGGTTCAGGTTATTTTAATTGCGCTTATAAAGGGAAAAAAGCGAGCAAGCCCTGTAAGGTAATCGTTAAACAAGAATTAGTTACTCATCCAGATGTCGTTAACTTTAAAGGAAAA
Organism: Chromatium okenii; assembly: GCF_002958735.1. Lineage (GTDB taxonomy): Bacteria > Pseudomonadota > Gammaproteobacteria > Chromatiales > Chromatiaceae > Chromatium > Chromatium okenii_A. Next base: position 764,250 of record NZ_PPGH01000037.1, read on the forward strand.
GCTGAAAGAGAACAGGTGCTCATAATTAAGTGGCCAGATGGTGATACCTCAAAATATTCTTGGTCAGATAGCGGTGAGATGTGGAATCTCACAGAAAAACAAGCTGGCGGCTATCATTTATCTGGAGATGAAATAACTCAAGATTGGAGTCGTGGTTTTGTTATAGAAAAGGAAGGTTCTGAATATGTCAGGATATGGTAGCTACGTATAATAAAAGCAGCGGCGTAGCTTGATTTACTGCTTTTGCCAACCCAACATCACTAATCAAGCACCTACTCCGCGCAAAAATTGCTCATCGCGCCATGCAGCAGTTATTCATTGCATTTCCAGCACTACTTTTGCCATTAAAAATTGCTTTGCAGCAAGCCATCATCATTTGTAAACAGCAAAATGATATTTCAAGCAAACTTTTCAGCCCGCGCTGCTCGCTACAGCACGGGTAAAAATATCAACTCCAATTCACCAATCCGGTATAAGCGGTAATTAACACCAGCAAACCAAAGCCAATGCGATACCACGCAAACACAATGAAATTGTGATTAGACACATAACGCAGCAGTGTTTTGACAGTGAGCATAGCGGTAATAAATGCGGCAATGAAACCGACCGCAAACACCGATACATCATCGAATACCAACATCGCTCGTGCTTGATACACGTCATACACCGTCGCAGCGAGCATCGTCGGAATAGCGAGAAAAAACGACAGTTCAGTTGCAGCGCGGCGGGATAAACCGAACACGAGACCGCCCATAATTGTTGCGCCAGCACGAGAAACGCCGGGGAACATCGCCAGCGTTTGCGCCAAACCAACCTTGAATGCCTCGCGCCAGCTGATGTCATCGACCGTCGTAAAGCGCGGTGTTTGTGGGCGATGTTCCAGATACAAAATCACCAATCCGCCGCCGATCAACGCCGCTGCAACGGTTAACGGATTGAATAGATAGGTTTTAATGGCGTGATGAAATAACACGCCCAGCACCAGCGCCGGTAAAAATGCAATCAAAATGTTGACCACAAAACGCCGCTCGCGCCCCGGCTGCCACAGTCCGATCACGACTTCCAGTAAGCGGACGCGATAAAACCAACACACTGCCAGAATCGCTGCGAGCTGAATCACGATCTTAAACACCTTGCTTTGCGCGTCGGTGTAACCGAGCAGATCGCCAACGATGATGAGATGTCCGGTCGAGGAAATCGGCAGAAACTCAGTCAGTCCTTCCACCACGCCCAAAATCAGTGCCTTCAACAGCAGTAATTCGTCCATTATTTCAACCTGTTATTGCGGTTTATTTTACCGGATACGCGACCGCATCCTTGCCGTTGCGCTTGAGCAAATCTCGCGCCTGTTCTGCGGCTTTACGGGTGCTGTAAACGCCAGTACGCACGCGATACGCGGTCTGACCATTCGGCAGCGTTCCTTTTTGGACATTGCTCGACACGCCCAAACGCGCCAGTTCCGCTCGGCGACGCTCGGCATCCACGGTGTTTTTGAATGAACCGGCTTGCACCATAAAACCACTGCCGCCACTGCGTGATTGTGGCGGCGGTTCATCTGGCATATCGGCGGCCACATCTTCCGGTGGCGGTTCCTCCACTGGCGGCGGCAGTTGCGGACGTGGCGCAGATGGCGGCGGTGGACGATCAATCGTTTCCACTTTGGTGTCATTCAACAATTGCGGAAACTGAAACGTCGGTTGCACCGGCGCAGGCGTTGATTCTCGCGCTACCGCTGCGCCCGGCGTGGTCTCCGCAGGATCAGCGCGGCGCGTGGAAATGATATTGCCGCCGACTGCGCCAACGGTGATTCCCATCAGAAACCACCACACGCAGGAGCGCGGCTGCCGATTGCGTTTCAACGGCGGCGCAGGTTTTGGCGCTGCACTTTTTGCAGGTCTTGCGGGTTTTGCCATTTACATCGACTCCGGCGCGGAAACGCCCAATAAACTCAAGCCGTTACGCAGCACTTGCCGCGTTGCTAAAATCAACTTCAGCCGCGCATCGCGCAGCGCCGCGTCGGGTACCAAAAATTGCTGGGCGTTGTAATAGGTGTGAAATTCGTTCGCCAGCTCGCGCAGATATTGCGTCAACTGGTGCGGTTCGGCTCGCAGCGCGGCGGTTTCCACCAGCTCCGGGTAGCGGCTCAACGTCTGCACCAGCGCCAGCTCGTGCGCCGTCGTCAGCAATTCCAAGTTGGTCACACCCGCGCTCGGCTCCAGCGCCAGCCCTTTTTCAACCGCCTGCCGCAACACGCTGCTGACTCGCGCATGAGCATATTGGACGTAATAGACCGGATTATCCGCCGACTGCGATTTGGCTAAATCCAGATCAAAATCAAGATGCTGCTCGCAGCGCCGCATCACATAAAAGAACCGCGCTGCATCACAACCGACTTCGTTGCGCAATTGCCGCAGCGTCACGAATTCGCCGGAGCGCGTGGACATCTGCGCCTTTTCGCCGCCGCGATACAAAATCGCAAACTGCACCAGCAACACTTCCAGCCGCGTCACGTCATCGCCGAGCGCCGTTAATGCCGCCTTCACTCGCGGAATGTAGCCGTGATGATCTGCGCCCCAGATGTCGATCACGCGCTCAAAACCGCGCTCCAGCTTGTCCATGTGATAGGCGATGTCGGAGGCAAAATAGGTCATCTGCCCGTTCTCGCGCACGACGACGCGATCTTTTTCATCGCCGAACGCAGTCGAGCGAAACCACAGCGCCCCGTCTTGTTCATATAAATGACCGCCGCTGCGCAGCCGCTCAATCGCCCGATTGACCGCGCCGCGCTCGGTGAGCGACCGCTCGGAAAACCATTCCTGATATTCCACGCCGAAGCTGGCGAGATCGGCGCGGATGTCATCCAAAATGACATTCAAACCTAATTCAAAGACATAGCGATAACGGTTGTCGCCGAGCAGCCGTTTCGCTGCCGCAATCAAGCCGTCAATGTGCGCTTCCTTGTCGCCATCCTCACGCGCTGGCTCGTCAGCATTCGCCGCATCCAGCGGCACTCCCGCGAATACTTCAGCCGTTTCAACGCGATACACATCGCCGTGTTCACGATGCAGCGTGGCGGCGATGTCCCAAACGTAATCGCCTTTGTAGCCGTTGCTGGGAAACCGCACATCTTCGCCGCACAGCTCCAAATAACGCAGCCACACCGAGGTGCCGAGAATGTCCATCTGGCGACCGGCGTCGTTGACGTAATACTCGCGGTGGACATCAAACCCGATGGCTGCTAGCAAATCGGCGACCACTGCGCCATACGCCGCGCCGCGTCCGTGTCCGACATGCAGCGGACCGGTCGGATTGGCGGAGACAAATTCGACCTGCACCCGTTTTCCTGCGCCGTGCTGACTGCGCCCAAAGTTGCAGCCGGTGGTCAAAATCTGCGGGATGACTGCGTGATAAGCGGTGTCGGTCAGAAAAAAGTTGATAAAGCCGGGGCCGGCGATTTCCACCCGCGCCAGCACCGGCGAAGTGGGCAGCGCGTTGACCAATTGCTGCGCGAGCTCACGCGGTTTGGTGCCGAATTGTTTGGCGAGTACCAGCGCGAGATTGGTGGCAAGGTCGCCGTGCGCGGGGTCGCGGGTGCGGTCAAGCTGCGGCAGCGGTAAAGTGGAGGCGTCAAATTGACCGTCAGCAACGAGCGTGGCGACGGCGGCACGGAGTAAGTCGTGAATCGCTGATTTCATGCGCGGGGGCTTCGTGTAGCGGCGCTGGCGCGGGGAGCGGGCGTCCGCAAGAGATTGAAAAAATAGGGGTTTTGTGTGTTGCTGCGGCAGTGCATTCAACGCGCAACTTGTTAATTAGGATAACTGAATCTGTGACATCTCAACAGCGTTTACAAACGGGTTTAGCGCCGGGATTAATTCAATTCGATGCCAAGCAAAAGAATATCAATTATCGCAGTTGTAATAAAAATTATCGCTATTCCGAACCAGAGGAAAAAGTCCGCGCTCAGGTGTATCTCAAATTGATTCTGCATTATGGATATGCGCCAGAAAGAATTGATTTGGAAGTGAAGGTGCCACATCGCACGCCGAATAATATCGCAGATATTGTCGTTTTTAGCGATGACGGTCTGAAAACGCCGCATATCGTGGTTGAATGCAAACAGCCCGATATTTCTGAGGCAGAATTTAAGCAGGCGATTGAGCAGGGTTTTGGGAATGCGAACTCGATCAAAGCGCAGTTTTTATGGGTGACTTCAGAATTAAAAGAAGATTTCTTTGATGTGGCTAATTCTCCTTCAATGGAGCGAGAAGCTAATCGGATTGCAGATATTCCGCATTTTGGAAAGGATAAAGCGAACAGTTGGAAATTCACACGCGGTGGTGTAGATGGCATTGAGTTAGAAGTTGTCGAGCAGAACACCTTAACGCAGATTTTCCGCAAAGCGCATGACGCATTATGGGCGGGCGGTAAACGCAATCCAGCAGAAGCGTTTGATGAATTAAGCAAGCTGATTTTTTGCAAAATTAGCGACGAGCGGGAATTACGCAAAATTGGTGAACCGTATCAGTTCCAAATCTGTGCCGGTGAACCGAAAGAAGCGTTATTGGCGCGAGTTAAAGCCTTATATGAAAAAGGGCGCTTGAAAGATGCCGAAGTGTTTAAGGATGACATTCGGTTGACGGCGGCTGAGTTGCAAACGGTGGTGGGCTATCTCGCGCCGATTCATTTCAATAAAACCGATTTAGACAGTAAAGGTCGGGCGCTTGAAACCTTTATGGGTGATTTCTTTCGCGGTGAATTCGGACAGTATTTTACGCCGCGCCCTATTGTGCAGTTTATTGTCAACAGTTTGCCATTGCACCATGACCAATTGGTGCTTGATCCGGCTTGCGGCAGCGGTGGTTTTTTATTGCATTTTCTCGATGCTGTGCGCCGTGAAGCTGATGCGCATTATTCACAAGACTCACAAGATCATTATAAACATTGGCATAATTTCGCAGAGCACAAACTATTCGGGATTGAAATCTCGGAGGCAATTGCTCGCACCGCCAAGATGAATATGATTATTCACGATGACGGGCATACGAATGTCGTGGCGTTTGATGGTTTAGCGTTGCCGCCGGTGATTGAGGCGGGCACGAAACATCATGGTTTTCAAGCCGAGCGTTTTGATTTGATTGCGACAAATCCGCCGTTTGGTGCGGATGTCAAAAACGCTGAAAAGGCGTATATGGCGGAATATGAACTCGGCTGTAAGGGTGTTGATTGGATTGAGGCGAAATTAAAAAACATCAATTAGATTAGATACTACTTCCGCCAACCAGTTAGGCTTTTTTGAAAGCATAGTTTTTATAAATCCTTGTCGTTTAGTTTAGGAGAACGCCCAGAAGGTCTGTCAGATTTGTAGGATGGAGATATAATTCTTTCATAACCATGTTCGTTCCATATCCGAATCTAGGTATAAGCAGTCGATTCTACAACTGCAAAAATAATGCACGCTTTCTAAATAATAAGACAAATCAGAAAAGGAAGTCTATACTTAATCGAAATATCTTCTTCACGTCCTAATAATTTAAAAAATTGGTCTTCGTCAAACTTTCATTGTTGTGAACTCTTAATTTTTTCTAAGTATAGTATCTATAATGCAGCAGAATAAATTAGTGTTCCCTTAGATCAGATAAATTCAATTTCCCTCTTTAATCACGCACGAGACGAATAAAATGACCACCGAAACGAGTTTTTTTAGAAAAAGTTTAATCATTTTAAGCGGTTTGTTTAGCACTATTGGAGTAATTGGTGGTGTCTTAGATGTAGTTCAAAAATTTAATCCACAGCAAACCAACGATACGCAACGATTGATTGATTACAATGCACAACAAGCATTGTTACAAAGGCAAGCGCAACAACAAGAAGCTCAACGCCGTTCTGAAGATGAGCGTCAAGCTGAAGCGCAACGATTGATTAATTACGGTGCACAACAAGCATTGTTACAAATGCAGGCACAACAACAAGAAACTCAACGTCGTACCGAAGAAGCGCGTCAAGCTGAAGCGCAACGACTCATTGAACAGAATGCACAACAAGCATTGTTACAAATGCAGGTGCAACAACAAGAAGCTGAACGTCGTACCGAAGAAGCACGTCAAACCGAAGCGCAACGACTCATTGAACAGAATGCTCAACAAGCATTGTTACAAATGCAGGCACAACAACAAGAAGCTCAACGCCGTTCCGAAGAAGCGCGTCAAGCCGAAGCGCAACAACAGGAAACCCAACGGGTATTGGAACGTAAAACCCAAGTACTGGAAACGGTGCAATCTTATTTTGAATTCGTGAATCGTCATCAAATTACTCAAGTCATGCACATTTTGGCAAATCCTACTGATAAAACACGCAAAGTATTGGAAAATACCGAATGGGTTCGCCTTAACGATATTGCTTTGGTCAATGCAGATAACGAGCAGGCAATTGTCAATGTGCGTTTTCAAGGAAAATCGAAGGATTCCTCTGTTCGAGAATACACTGGCAGCATTCCATTACAATGGCTTGATCATCAATGGAAAATTATTACTCTCACTAAATTACAGCAGGTATCAAATACAATTGAACCACCAGTTGCTGACCATCATTCATATCAAAAAGGGAAGAAAGACGAAAATAAAGTTGATTCTCTAGATGAAAGTGTTGCCAACGCGCCGAGTGTTACATCTGGCGATCGCTATATTTACGAATCTATTTATCCAAATAATTCCAAAATCAACAACAAAACAGAAAGAATCGTTGCATCTGTCACCAATAAAAAAATTCTTCTGTACTCAAAAAATCTCACCAGTGATTTCGTCCGTCAACTGGAATACACGCCAGAATGGAATTTCTTAAGCAGTAAAAGCAAAGACGGATCGGGATTAACGTATAACCCGCCTCTAAAATACTTTGAATTTCCGCTAACGACAGGTGATTCTTGGAGTCAAGACAGCATCGAAACGAATATCAAAACGGGTAAGAAAAGAAAGCACAGTATCAGTACAACAGTTGGCGATTGGGAGCAAGTGGCAGTGCCCGCCGGAACCTTTAGGGCAATAAAAATAACTGCGCAAACTAATGTGATTGATCTTGAAACAGGAAAACCAATCATCGGGAAAGATATTTCTTGGTATTCGCCTGATGTTGGACGCTCCGTTAAATCTTTAATCACCAGCACTAATCCTGATGGTCAACAAGAAAAACAGATTATTCAACTCCTTGAATACCATTCAGCCGAAACACCGGATTAAGATCGTCTGCATCCATCATTAAATAAAATTTTATAGCACTGAATAAGAATTGCGTTAAGTTGAAAAACGATTAAGGATGACATTCGCCGCCATTAATCGTTTTTCATTCACTTTAAAATAGCAAATTTATTAGTGATAAAACTGGTTATTGACGCAATTCACAGCGTTTTGAATTAACGTTTATTCTTTCTAAATTTCACCGCCGTTTGGTCGCCCCGCCGCAAGCGCGTTAGTATCCGCGTACATCAGCCCATTTTCTGCCTCTGCTGGCATTGAGCGTTGTCCCAATGAATGAAATTCCACAGGATCAGGCGCTGGAGCGCGATGTGCAGTTGTTTACTGCGCTGCTCGGCGAGGTATTGCGCGAGCACAGCCGCAAGCGCGTCTTGGTGATTGTTGAGCGATTGCGCGACGGTTTATGCAATTGCGCGAGCAGGAAGATGCTGAACTGCGCGATAAATTGATGAAACGCATCGAAGGATTAGATGCGCAAACCCTGTCAGAAGTGATTCGCGCTTTTACGATTTATTTCGGATTGGTCAACACCGCAGAGGAACTCAATGCGCATCTGGTGCGCATGGAGCGCATCGCTGACGGTGAACGGCGTGGGTCGGTTCCTTTGATGACACGGTGCGCCAGCTTGCCACCGATGGCGTGAGCGTCGGGCAGATGCAAAGTCTGCTGGAGCATCTGCGTTATGTGCCGGTGTTTACCGCGCACCCGACCGAAGCGAAACGCCGCACCATTTCCGAAAACTTCCGCCGCATTTTTCTCGTCGGTCAGGATTTGCGCTGCCGCAAACTCAACGATGAGGAAATCGAAGAGAAGTTGCAGGAAATTCTCACGCAAATTCAAATCCTGTGGAAAACCGACGAGGTGCGGATTCACAAGCCGCAGGTGATCGACGAAGTGCGGCAAGGGCTGTATTTCTTTCGGGAATCGCTGTTTGAAGCCGTGCCGCTGGTGTATCGCTTTTTGGAAAAAGCGTGCGCCGGACGTATGGCGCAAGCACGGGATTCGCGTTCCCAGCTTCATTCGGTTTGGTTCGTGGATCGGTGGCGACCGCGACGGCAATCCATTGGTCACGCCGGAAACCACAGAGCTGGCGGTGCGAATGCACGGCGAATTGGTGTTGACTGCGTATCTGGAGCGCATTCGCGTATTGCGGCGAATGTTGAGTCATTCCAGTGCGTTATGTCAGGTTTCACCCGCATTTCTCGACAGCCTCGATGCCGATGAAGATTACTGGGTCGAAATCATGGGGCAGAGCCAGCGGCGCTTTTTGCACGAACCGTATCGCCGTAAATTAGCCATGATGAGCCATCGCCTCAACGCCAATCTGGCGCGGCTGCGGGCGCGGATGGATGGGCGCGATTCCAGCACCTTGCCTAAAGGCTACGCCAGCGACCGCGCTTTTCTCGCCGATTTGTATTTGATCCGCGATTCGCTGATGCAGCACGGCGATGCCAACGCTGCGGGCGGTTTATTGCAAACGCTGATTCGGCTGGCGGAGACCTTCGGCTTTCATCTCGTGCATCTCGATTTGCGGCAGGAATCCATTCGCCACACGGCAGCCGTGACCGAACTGTTTGCGCGGCAAGCAGGCGCACCGTTTTATCAAGCCTTTACCGAAGAACAGCGGCTGCTGGCGCTGGCAGAAGCGATTGCGCATCCGCATCCGTTTGTCATCGAAAAGAGCACGTTAACCGCTGAAACCCGCGAAACGCTGGAAGTGTTTGAAGTGATTGCGCGAATGCGGGCGGAGATCAGCGAACAGGTGTTTGGGCAATACGTGATTTCGATGACGCACACTGCCAGTCACGTCATGGAAGTCATGCTGCTGGCGCGGCTGGCGGGATTAGCCGGTAAAGATCAAAAGGGCTGGTTTTGTCAGATTCAAATCTCACCGCTGTTTGAAACCATTGACGATTTAGCGCGGATTGATGAAGTGATGGGCACGTTGTTTCGTCATCCGACCTATCAGGCGCTGCTCAAAGCGTCCGGCAATCAACAGGAAGTGATGCTGGGTTATTCGGATTCGTGCAAAGACGGCGGCATTCTCGCGTCGGGTTGGAGTCTGTTTGCCGCGCAGAAAAAAATCATCGCGCTGGCGGACGATTGCGGCATTGCCTGCCGGTTATTTCACGGGCGCGGCGGCACGGTCGGACGCGGCGGCGGCCCAACGCACGAAGCGATCCTTGCCCAGCCGGTCGATACCGTGCACGGGCAAATCAAATTCACCGAGCAGGGCGAAGTGCTGTCGTATCGCTACGCCAATCCAGAAACGGCGCGTTATGAATTAACGATGGGAATCAGCGGTTTAATGAAAGCCAGCCGCTGCCTGATTGAACCGCCAGTCGCCGAGCGCAACGATTATCTCGGCATCATGGACGAGCTGGCGCGATACGGTGAGGCGGCATATCGGCAACTGGTGCGCGAAACGCCGGGTTTTCTCGATTATTTCTACGAATGCACGCCGCTGGACGCGATTGCGTTGCTCAACATCGGCTCGCGTCCGTCGCACCGCAACAAAGCGGATCGTTCGCTGGCGTCGATTCGAGCGATTCCGTGGGTGTTCGGCTGGGGACAATCGCGCCACACGCTGCCGGCGTGGTTTAGCATCGGCTATGCCATTGAACGTTATCGCAATAATGACGTGGAACGGCTGGCGAAGTTGCAGCGGATGTATCAAGAATGGCCGTATTTTCGGGCGCTGTTGTCGAATACGCAGATGTCGTTGTTCAAAGCCGAGTTGCACATTGCGCATGAATACGTGCGGCTGGCAGAAAATCGCGCCCAAGCCGAAATGATTTACAGCAAAATTGCTGAGGAATATCAACGCACATTGACGCAGGTGCTCAACGTTGCTGGGCTGCGCGAATTGATGGAAGAAACGCCAGAATTGCGGTATTCGCTGGCGCGGCGCAATCGTTATCTTGATCCGCTCAGTTATCTGCAAGTTGCAGCGCTGGGGCGTTATCGTGGAGAGGCAGAAGCGGAAAAGCGCGAAGAATGGCTTGATCCGCTGCTCCGTTCAATCAACGCGATTGCTGCCGGAATGCGCAACACCGGTTAAAGCAAAATCCCCCCAACCCCCCTTTTTCTAAGGGGGGCTTTTCTTCTTCCTCCCCCCTTTGGAAAAGGGGGGTTGGGGGGGATTTATCAAAGCAGGCTTTTTGTTTTCCATCTCCTTGGTAAAAGAGGAAACAGGGATTTCAACCAGAGAAAATTTGAATGCAACCGCCATTTACTGAATCCGCTCTGCTCGCCATTGATCGCGCTCACGCTTGGCATCCATACAGCTCGCCGTCTTCAACCGATCCGGTGTATCCAATCCGCGCCGCGCATGGCTGCTGTTTGGAGTTGATGGACGGGCGGCAGCTCATTGACGGCATGTCATCGTGGTGGTGCGCGATTCACGGCTACAACCATCCGGTGCTCAATCAGGCTGCCCACGCGCAGCTCGATCAAATGGCGCACATCATGTTTGGCGGACTGACTCACGCGCCAGCGCTGCAGCTCGTACAAACGTTGGTGGCATTAACGCCCGAACCGCTGCAACACGTGTTTCTGTGTGACACCGGCTCAGTGGCGGTGGAAGTGGCGATCAAAATGGCGCTGCAATTTTGGGTCGCGCAGCAGCGGGCGGAAAAATGTCGGCTGTTGACCATTCGCAGCGGTTATCACGGCGACACGCTCAATGCGATGTCGGTCTGCGATCCGATCACTGGAATGCACCGCTTGTTTGCGCGAGTGCTGCCGCCACAGATTTTTGTGCCAGCGCCGCGCTGCCGATTTGGCGAATCCTGTCCACCGGAAGACATCGCGCCATTTGCGGAATTGCTGGCGCAGCATCAGCACGAATTAGCCGCCGTGATTTTAGAACCGATTGTGCAGGGCGCAGGCGGAATGCGGTTTTATAGCGCCGACTATTTGGCGCAGGTGCGGGCGCTGTGCGATCAGTTTGATGTGCTGTTGATCGCCGATGAAATTGCCACCGGATTTGGGCGCACCGGGCGTTTATTTGCCTGTGAACACTCGGGGATTGCGCCCGATCTGATGACCGTCGGCAAGGCGTTGACTGGCGGTTATTTAACGCTGGCGGCAACTTTGGCGACGGAGCGCGTGGCGCACACCATCGCTGCCGGTGATCCCGGCGTGTTCATGCACGGACCAACATTCATGGGCAATCCGTTGGCCTGCGCGGTCGCCAACGCCAGCATCGCGCTGCTGCTGGCTGATGATTGGCAAGCCAATATCCGCCGCATTGAACAGCGATTGCGCAACGGTTTGGCGGCGTGTCGCAGCCAGCCGAATGTGGTTGATGTGCGGGTATTGGGCGCGATTGGCGTGGTGGAATTGACCGAGCCGGTGGTGTTGCGCGAGCTGCAACCGCGTTTCGTGGAGCTGGGCGTGTGGGTGCGACCGTTTGGACGCTTGGTTTATTTGATGCCGCCGTACATCATCAGCGATGCGCAACTCGATCAATTGTGCGCGGCAGTGCGGCAAGTGGTTGTTAATCATTAACAACTTTTTTTCTGACCACGTTTCACGGAGAAACCGATGAAAGTCACCGTTGATTTTGACATTACGCCCGAAGAATTCCGCAAAGTCTTTGGCTTGCCGGACGTGGAAGCGTTCCAGCGTCAGCTCATGGACGATATTCGGGAGCGGATGACCGGCGGCGTGGAAGGCTACGATCCGATCAAACTGTTTCAGCCGTATGTGAGCGGCAGTTTGGCGTCGTGGGATATGTTCCAAAACATGTTGACCAACATGTCAGGAGCGGGCGCAACGAAACGGGAAGTCGATGATCCTGCGCGGAAAAAGTAGTCGTCAGGCGCAATTGACGCGAACAATCGCGTTGATTGTTGCGATGACGCTGGCGCTCGCTGCGCCAGCCGTCACTGCGCAAACCTGCCGCGATGCAGTGCCAGCCACGCGCCCGGATAGCCGGTTCATCACCGACCGAGATGGAACAGTGCGCGATTTGAATACGGGTTTGATGTGGAAACGCTGCGTTGAAGGTTTATCTGGCATGGGCTGCGAACGCGGTAAACCAAGATTGTTAACGTGGAAAAGCGCGATGCAGCAGGGTCGTCATACGGTTTTTGCCGGATATGCCGATTGGCGACTGCCCGATCAAACCGAATTAGCCTCACTGGTGGAAGCGCGTTGTTATGGCATCGAATTGGACGCAGTCAGTTTTCCGAACACGCCAGCCGAGCGGTTTTGGACATCCACGCCAGCGCCGTATTACGAAAACAGCGCGTGGATGCTGCATTTTGGTCACAGCGCAATTAGCTTCGGTACTGAATCGGATGTTGGGTTTGTGCGGCTGGTGCGTGATCGCGCTGCCTGTTCACCCGCCAGCCCGCAGTTTTGTGTTATCCGTTAATCGCTGCGTGTCGCGCCAGCGCCCGACTCACGGTCGTAAACGAACCGAGCACCAGCACACAATCTGCGACACCACTGGCGGTTTCTGCGGCATCCAACGCAGCATCCACCGTCGAAAAACAACCCGCTGCCGGTTCCCGCAATATCCCTTCCACTCGGCTTGCCAATTCGTTCACCGGCAGCGCTCGCGCATCGTCGCTCTGCGCGAGAAACCATTGATCCACAAAGGGTAATAACGACTCGACAATCGCTTCCGGTTCCTTGTCCGCCAGCACTGCGAAGACCGCCAACACGCGCCCACGACACGCAAAATCCCGCAAATTGCTCGCCAGCGCGACTGCTGCTGCGCCGTTGTGCGCCACGTCGAAAATCCACGTTGGCGCACCCGGAAACACCTGAAATCGCCCCGGCAACTGCGCTCGCTGCAAACCGAGCCGTATCGCGTTGAGCGAAATCGGCCGCTGCTCGTGCAGATTGCGCAACGCTACCAGTGCGGCAGCAGCGTTATTGCGTTGAAATCCGCCACGCAGCGCCGGCAAGGGCAACGACAGCCGTTCGCCACCAATCCCGCGCCAGCACCAGCCGTTATCGCCGGGCGCGTAATCGAATTCGTAGCCAAGTTGTTGCACGATTGCGCCTTGCAGCAGCGCCGTATCGCGTAACGCCGCTGGCGCGTCACGTTGACCAATAATTGCCGGACACCCAGCGCGAAAAATGCCAGCTTTTTCAACGGCAATTTCATCGAGCGTTTCGCCCAGCCATTCGGTGTGATCGCGCCCGATGGACGTCACCACTGCGACATCCGCATCAATCACGTTGACGGCATCCAATCGCCCACCGAGTCCAACTTCCAACACCAATAAATCCGGCTGCTCGGTCAGTGCCAGCACCAGCGCCGCCAGCGTCCCGAACTCGAAATACGTCAGCGCAATCTCGCCTCGCGCTGCATCAATCTGCGCAAACGCAGCACACAGCGCGTCGTCGCTGGCCGGTTCGCCGTTGCAGCGAATGCGCTCGTTGTACCGCAGCAGGTGCGGCGATGTGTAACAAACCGTTCGATAATCAGCAGCTTGCGCAATCGCTTCGAGCATCGCCACGCACGAACCCTTGCCGTTCGTCCCACCGACCGTGATCACCGGAAATGACAGCGGCGTTGGACACAACCGCGCCCACACGGCAGCGACTCGCGCCAATCCCAATTCAATCGTCTGCGGATGCAGCGTGATTTGCCAATCCAGCCAAGCAGCGAGCGTATTAAAGCGTTTAATGGTCATGGTTTAATAATGGCGTGAAGGTTTTTCGAGCAGATAAAGATACTCTTTGACCTGCAAAGAGTACTAACACAGATTGCGACTGCCGCGAAAAATGTCGTATTGCACTGCGCAAATCGCGTATTGATTCAGCGCAGCAATTGTTTTATTCCAGAGTATTATATTGATGACACCCGAACAATTTATTGCTAAATGGCAAATCTCCACCCTGAAAGAACGCTCTGGTTCACAGGAGCATTTTATTGATTTGTGTCGATTATTAAATGAGCCAACGCCAGCGGAAATTGATCCAGTTGGCGCGTTTTATTGCTTTGAACGCGGCGCAAAAAAAACCACCGGCAGCGATGGCTGGGCGGATGTGTGGAAACGCAATTGCTTTGGCTGGGAATACAAAGGCAAACGCAACAACTTGAATGAAGCCTTTGTCCAACTGCATCGCTACGCTCCCGCATTAGAAAATCCGCCGTTGTTAATTGTTTCCGATATGGAGCAGATTATTATACGCACCGCATTTAATGGAACGGTTTCTAAAGAATATGTGTTGCAGTTGGATGATTTACGCAATCCCGACAATTTGCGGTTATTAAAATGGGCATTTAGTGAACCAGAACGGTTGCGCCCCACGCTCACCACTGCGGCATTAACGGAAACGGCAGCGCGACAATTTGGTGAATTGGCGCAAACATTATGCGAACGTGGTCATAATACCCAGCAGGTCGCGCATTTTTGCCAGCAAATACTGTTTTGTTTTTTTGCTGATGATATTGGGTTATTAACCAATCATTTATTCAGTAACTTATTAGATGCAGCGCAAAAACGCCCGGATAATTTGCCGCAAACACTCACCAGTTTATTTAATACGATGGAAACTGGTGGTTTATTCGGTACTGAAGAAATTGATTGGTTTAATGGCGGGTTATTTGATGCCGCTGCGCCGTTGCCATTAACCGGAACTGATGTGCAAACATTGCGGAAATTGGCAGAGTTAAATTGGTCAGCCATTGAACCCAGTATTTTCGGTACGTTATTTGAGCGCGGATTGGATCCAAATCAACGTGAACAACTCGGTGCGCATTATACGGACGCTGCATCTATTATGCGTTTGGTCAATCCAGTGGTACTTGATCCATTGCGCGAAGAGTGGCGTGCTCAACAGCTAGCGATTGCAAAATTGGTTGATAAAATTGCTGCGTTAAAAAGCAAAGTTAATAAGGCAATTGCAGCGGCGAGTACAACGACATTAACCACTGAGTCGGCAGAAGAAATTAGAATTGTAAGAAAAAAGGCTAGAAACGCCGAGACAGCGGCAAAAAGGAAAATTGAAAAACACTGCCGTGATTTTCTCATTCGGTTGCAAAAGTTTCGAGTGCTTGATCCTGCCTGTGGTTCAGGGAACTTTTTATTATTGGCATTGCGTGGTTTGAAGGATTTAGAACACGAGGTGATTTTAGATGCAGAGCGATTGGGTTTGCCAGCTAGTTTTCCCAAGGTTGGACCGGAAAATGTGCTGGGAATTGAATTAAACATTTATGCAGCAGAATTGGCGCGAGTGACGGTGTGGATTGGTGAAATTCAATGGATGTTGAATCACGGTTTTTCACTGGCAAAAAATCCAATTTTGAAAACGATTCATGTTATTGAACAACGTGATGCAGTGGTGAATGCGGATGGTTTGGAACCGAATTGGCCGGACGCTGATGTGATTGTTGGTAATCCGCCGTTTTTAGGCGATAAACGAATGCTCGGTGCAATGGGTGATGAATACGTTAAACGCTTGCGCAGTTGTTATCAGGGGCGCATTCCCGGCGGTGCAGATTTGGTGACGTATTGGTTTGAAAAGGCGCGAGCACAAATTGAATTCAGTAAAGCAACAGCCGTTGGTTTGGTGGCAACCAATTCGATTCGTGGCGGCGCAAATCGTCAGGTATTAGAACGCATTTGTAAGACAACGCGCATTTTTAACGCATGGTCAGATGAACCTTGGATTAACAGCGGCGCAGCAGTGCGCGTCAGTTTAATTTGTTTCGGTAAAACAGAACTAAAGCCAGTTTTGAATGGCGAAATAGTTGCAGCAATTTATGCAGATTTAACGTCTGGTTCAATTGATTCTGCATCGGATGTGACGCAGGCAAAACCATTAAAAAGTAATTGTGGAACCTGTTTTATTGGTACACAGAAAAGCGGCAGTTTTGATATTGCCGGTGAATTAGCGCGGCAATGGTTAAAAGAATCAAATTTACACGGTAAACCGAATAGCGATGTTATGCGTCCTTGGGTAAACGGAATGGACATCACGCGCCGTCCATCTGATACATGGATTATTGATTTTGGCATTGAAATGAAAGAGCAGATGGCTTGTGGTTATGAGCAACCTTTTTTGTATCTGCGCAATCATGTCAAATTCAAACGCAGCAGCAGTCGTGAAACTGTTGCTGCGAAATGGTGGCTGTATACAAGACCACGTCCCGATATGCGTGAAGCATTAATTGATTTGCCGCGCTATATTTGCACTCCGCGAGTCTCTAAATATCGACTATTTGTTTGTTTTTCGACGATCATTTTGCCGGATAGCGCAACCGTTGCTATTGCTCGCGCTGATGACACTACATTCGGTATTTTACATTCGCGTTTCCATGAAATATGGTCGTTGCGAATGGGAACCAGTTTAGGCGCGACGCCGCGTTATACGCCGAGCACCACATTTGAAACGTTTCCTTTTCCAATTGGATTAACGCCAGCAAATACTGGCGGCGCAATTGAAACATTGAATAGTGGCGCAATCATTCCGATAGTTGCGGCGGAATATCAATCTCACGCGAAAGCCGTTGCAGAGGCAGCATTTCAACTTAATCAACTGCGCGAGAACTGGTTAAATCCGCCAGAATGGATTGAACGCCAGCCGGAAATTGTCGCTGGTTATCCTGAGCGGATCATTCCCAAACCTGAATACGCGGCGCAATTAAAACAGCGCACGTTGACGAATCTTTATAATGAGCGCCCAGCGTGGTTGGCGAATGCGCATTTGAAATTAGATTGTGCTGTTGCAGCAGCGTATGGCTGGGAAAATAACGCAGCAGAATTGAATGAAGCAGAGATTTTGCAGCGATTATTGACGTTGAATTTGGCGCGGGAAAAAGCGAATTGATTTAGTGGTTGACATTGGTTTGTTGGCGTGTTTTTATTTATTGCGGAAGGCGTAGAAACCTCGTTCAAGGCGGAACCCGTACCTGTTAGACATGCGGTATTTTACTCAACCGATTTTGGTCGGGAGTTTGCAGCCATGCTATACGGGTAAATCCTGAAAAACTGCAAGCGGTGTCCTTGAGCCGTTTCTACCCTCCTGACCGCCCAAATTTTTGGGTAATTTGTGTAGAAGCAATTCAAGGTAAACACCATCATGTCAGACCTAAACATCCTCTCATCAATCACGATGACCTCCCGCGAGATCGCAGAACTGACCGGAAAGCGCCATGCTGATGTTCTGCGCGACATTCGTGTCATGCTTTCGCAAATATATGATTTAATTGATAACGCAGATTTGCGTTATCAGGAAATTCAGTGTGTTACGTTTGAGTTCGATGATCATACAAAACGCCTATCAACCATCCGGCTTGATAAGGATCACACTCTCACGCTGTTGACCGGCTACGATGCCAAAGCACGGTTCAAGGTGATACGACGCTGGCAGGAACTTGAAGCTGCGGCTGCATCAACTCTGCAACAACCATTCATTCAACCTGACGCTTATACATTACCCTATCAGCCAATTATTGAGATTCAGATTATTGAATCTGCTGCTCGCACATTGCGCATATCAGATACCAGCGTGATTCGGATGTATGCTGTGGTTTGTAAAAGCAAGGAAATCAATTCCGCGTTTCTTCCCGATTATGTCGATGAACCATTGGTCAGAGCGATCACTCCGCTATTGAAAGAGATGAGGAGTCCGCTTTTTCATCACGTTGCCAAGACGGTCAATCCCGCATTGGAAGCAATGGGCATTCTGGAACATCTTTCCCGCAAGAGCACCGGCAACACGATTAAAAAGTTCTGGAGTTTGACCGAGGAGGGTTTGAAATACGGGCGCAATGAAACCAGCCCGAATAATCCCCGCGAGACGCAGCCACTGTTTTTCGTGGAGCGTTTTCCTGAGTTATTAGCGCGATTGGATGCGTATATCAATCCACAATCATTGCCGCTTTAAATCCCCCTAACCCCCCTTTTTCAAAGGGGGGTAGGAAGATTTAAATTGTCAGCAAATCCGCGACATCCGCTTCAATAATCACAACATCTTTTTTCTGACAAAAGCGCCGTTCTTTATCCGTTGGTTCTGGAATGAGCGCCCAGCCCGCTGGTGACGCTGCAGCGTTATAAATCATGTCGGACATAATCATCCGCTCGGTATCGCGTTGAAAGCGCAAACCAATAAACAAATAGCGTTTACCAATCCGCAGCGTTTTGACCACATCGGGAATTGCAAATCCGCCCATCAATTCGGTGATGTAATCCACATAATCGGCATCTGAGGCAATATAAGTCGGATCAGGACGCGGACTTCCCATTGGTTTGAATAGAATTGGCAGCGTCGAATCAATCGCTTGTTGATTGATTTCGTGATAACGCTCGCCATCGTAATGATGCAGCCGAAAACGATAATCCGTGCCGCCGGTGCGAGCGATGCCGCGAATCAAGGTGTGCGGAATATCTGCATAAGAATCTTGCAGTTGCGTGTCGCGGTTGATGTCGATGACATACGGCGGGCGGATGTGTTGCAGCCAATCGTGCAGCGGCGCTCGCGTCCAAGTGCGCTGGTTGTAAGTGGTTTCCAAAAAACGATGCACGGCAGAGCGTCCGCGTTTGAGTTCGACATTCATCGCAGCGCGGGGAAATTCCCACATCAGGCGCGGAGCCATTGGTTTGCCGTCATTCATGGCGATGATGAGGCTGTCGCTGTCGGCGGGAATCGGCGCAGCGGTGACGGGATCGACTGCGCCGGTTAATGCGCCAGCGCCGAGATAGGGCACGAGCGTGCCGGCGGCGACTTCTTGCACGAGTCGGTTGAGAATGGTGGACATCTGTGCGGTATTTCCTCAATAAATGCGTATTTGCGATAAACAGCAACATCTGCGCCATTGTCAGTAACGACTGCGGTGCGGTGAAAATATCAGCCCATTCAGTTAGAGTTTCGTGCTTTCTTAAACCCAGCCAACAATTGATCTGTCGCGTTAGTTGAGCGCCGCAGCTCATCCATTTCATAAGGAATTTTCACGATGACAACTGACCTAATTGCACCTTCCATTTTGTCGGCAAATTTCGCCAAGCTCGGCGAAGAAGTGGACAATGTTCTCGCTGCGGGCGCGGACATCGTGCATTTCGACGTGATGGACAATCATTATGTGCCGAATCTGACCATCGGTCCGCTGGTGTGCGAGGCGCTGCGCAAACACGGCGTCACCGCGCCGATTGACGTGCATTTAATGGTCAAGCCGGTGGATCGGATCATTCCCGATTTCGCGGCGGCGGGCGCGACTTACATTACGTTTCATCCCGAAGCCAGCGAGCACATCGACCGCACCTTGCAACTGATTCGTGCGGAAGGCTGCAAATCTGGGCTGGTGTTCAATCCCGCTACCCCATTGAGTTATCTCGATTATGTGCTGGACAAGGTGGACATGATTTTGCTGATGTCGGTCAACCCCGGTTTTGGCGGCCAGAGTTTCATTCCTGCGACCTTTGAAAAGCTGCGTCAAGCGCGGCAAATCATTGATAACTCTGGGTTTGATATTCGGCTGGAGATCGACGGCGGCGTCAAAGCCGACAACATCGCGGAGGTGAAAGCGGCTGGCGCGGATACTTTCGTGTCCGGTTCGGGGATTTTCAGCAAGCCGAGCGCCAGCGATGCGCATCGTTATGACAGCATTATCAAAGAGATGCGAGCGGCAATGGCGACGGTGAGTCGTTGAGTCGGATTGCTGACGATGCTGCAACCTAAAATGGTGCTGTGTGATTTGGACGGGACGCTGGTCGATAGCGTTCCCGATCTGACGTTTTGCGTGGACGCGATGATGGAGCAATTGGGGCGTCCGGCGTGGGGTGAAGCGGCGGTGCGGACGTGGGTCGGCAACGGCGTCGAGCGGCTGGTGTGTCGGGCGCTCATCGGTCAGCTTGACGGCGAGCCAGACCCGGCGGATTACGCGCTGGCGTATCCGATTTTTGTGGCGCTGTACGCAGCGAACACCTCAACCCGCTCGGTGCTGTATCCGGGCGTGCGCGAGGGGCTGGAATTTCTGCGCAGTGCCGGTTATCCGCTCGGCTGCGTCACCAACAAAGCCGCGCAGTTCACGGAACCGCTGCTGCGGCAGGTCGGCATTCGGGATTATTTCGGGTTGGTGGTCAGCGGCGACAGCCTGCCGCGCAAAAAGCCAGACCCGATGCCGCTGCTCCACGCGGCGCGGCATTTCGGCGTCGCGCCAACCGATGCGTTGATGATTGGTGATTCGGGTACGGACGTGAAAGCGGCGCGAGCGGCTGGGTTTGGCATTATTTGTATGAGCTATGGCTACAATCACGGCGTGGATATTCGAGAAGCGCAACCGGATGCAGTGATTGATTCATTGGAAGAATTGCGGGGATTGGTCGCAGCGCAGGCTTGAATTAAATGGCGCAGAATACGCGGGGGCGTATTCTGCGCAGTTTTTTATCAGGAAAATAAATTGAGTTTTGAATCAATTGATGTTCTGCAAAAACGCTTGCAGATACCGTATTTCAATACGCGACTGATCGCAAAAAAGCGGCAGCGCTGTGGTTTGAGCTGGCGCGGAGCATTTTGCACCGCGTCCGTTGACCAGTTTTGAGCAACACGGCGAGCGGCGCGGTCATCCCGTGCACGATGTGATTTTTCGGCGGCGGCTGATGCAGGTAATGGGATGATTGTTTAGGTGATAGCGTGGCGGTGTCAGGTTTTTTTACAAGTATTCGTAATAAGCTATTGTGCCTTAACTAACTCATTTAACAACTAAAATAGTGATAATACAGTCAAAAATTCGCAATTTTTGTACATCGAAGCGTTTTAGCTTTACAACTGCTTCTTAGTGCTAATTAACTGTTTATATTGAATTTAACTGTAAACTGCTTCAGCCAAGTGTTAGAATTATTTACAGAAATATATCACGCACATAGCAAGTCAGCATAACCAGTTGATAAAGTAGATATTTTATTTTTGGCAAACAAATTGCTGTTGTGTTTTCGCACGAATCATTTGTATCACTCACTTTCCAATTTAAGGTATTTGAATCATGAACAAGATTTTTTCTGCATTAGTTCTTTGTGCGGGTATTGTTGCAAGCGGTAGCGTGGCTGCGAGTATTTCCTATCCCACTCCGGGCACATATAACGACGTAGATTACAATTTCACAGCAACCACTACTGGCGCTATCTCCGCCTATTTTTATTTTAGTGAAGCTGCGGCAACAAGCACTATTAGTCTATTAGTGAACGGAGTTCAACTTGGTGCAACTGGTTTACCTAACCACGGTAGCAGTTTCGGTGATTCCATCCTTTTTGGTAACGTCACTGCTGGAGATAATCTGGTTTTCAAACTAAATTATGCTTGGGAAGGTGTAGGAGCATGGTTTTCTGACGCGTCAATGAATGTTGACAGTTTGAATCACATCTATTCAACCAGCTTCGCTGGTGAGGGCATTATTCCGGCTGGAACCTTGGTAGGTTTTGAGGATCTGCATAACGTATTGCAAGGCGATTATAATGACCATGTGTTTGTATTTAGTAATGTGAGCACTTCTGTTCCAGAGCCAAGTATTTTTGCATTATTAGGTTTGGGTTTATTGGGCTTTAGCTTTTCCCGCCGCGCCAAATAACCGTTATTCACTTTTAGCAATATACAGCGCGGCGACGCGCTGTTTTTTTGTCTGCTAAAAAAGCGTGATCTGAATCACAGCCAAGTGTTAAAAATTGCCAGAATAGAACATTTGCAGCTGCTGACGGAGTGCGCCATGAATTGTGGACGATCAGCAATGCCGCGCAGATCGCGCAATTAACCGGCGCATTTGACGCGCTCGCAGCACTTTACGTTGCTGACGGTCATCATCGTTCTGCTGCTGCATCACGGGTTGCAGCAGCGCGACGCGCTGCGAATCCGGTTGAAGCGACTGCGTATCAGGGTTTTCTGGCAGTGATTTTCCCGCCCGACCGAATTTGGCATGTATCTGGCTGGGCATTGGTATCGGTTGACGCTCGACCCAGCGCGAATTCCGCACGACGATCCGGTAGCGCGGCTTGATGTCAGTTTGCTGCAAGATAACGTGATTGCGCCATTGTTTGGCATTCACGATCCGCGCCGCGATGATCGCATTGATTTTATTGGCGGAATTCGCGGTTTAGACGCGCTGGTGAAGCGGGTTGATTCCGGTGAAATGGCGGTGGCAGATGCAGGTGAAGTGATGCCGCCAAAATCGACGTGGTTTGAGCCGAAATTGGCGGATGGTTTGGTGTCGCTGGTGTTGGATTAAATCGCCTCAGCCGTGTTCCGCGAGAAAGGCAGTGACTGCTGCATTTGCATCGCGTTCGCCAGCGAGCACGGCTGGCTCGTAATTATTGCGCCAGCGTGACATCAACGGTCGCGCTTGCCGCCATTCCTCAAACAAAATGCGGGCAACCGGTCCGCCACCGTCGATAAATCCCAGCTCCCAAAAATCACGCTCGGCCTGCACTCGGTCATAGTCAAACCGCACGATTTCCGAATGCCAGCACCCGCTGCGCCATTCCAAACGGGCGTAGCTGCCGCGCACATCGCCATCAAATGGCGAGCCGACTGAACCGACGTTGAGAATGGGAACGCCGTTGAGAATGCTGTGCATCGGGCGATGCGTGTGCGCAGTAACGAACAGCGCGATGTCTGGCGGCAGCGCGTCGTGAATTTGCTCTTCGGTGATGTTGGCGGTGATCCCAAAACGGTTGCTGATCATGCTGGCGTGCGTGACGTGCACCCAGCTTTGTTCGTGATCGCCGTGAAAACACAGATGATCCGGCCAGTTTTCCAATGCGCTCATGCGTGGCTGAATCTGCTGATAGGTCCATGCCGCGAAACGCTGCAACACTTCTTCCATTCCGGTTTTCGGTGGACTGTTGGCGCAGCGCAGCATCCACGATTCGTGATTGCCCATGACCGGCAGCCAGCCGTGATACCGGCGCAATTCGTCAAAGTATTCAACACACGCCAAGCTGCTCGGTCCACGATTGACCAGATCGCCAGCCATGATGACCAGATCGGGACGCCACGCCAGCATTTGCGTGGCGGCCATCTGCATCGCCGGAAGATTCGCCTGCACATCAGAAAAAATTGCGACCTTCATTGATTTTTCTCATAAAAAAACCGGCTTGGCAGCCGGTTGTGAATTCACTCAATCACGCGGTTTGCGGCGTGATCCGGGCTCACCCTTGGCGTCGTGATCGCTCTCACGGTGCGGACGGCGTGTCTCACTTGCGGCACGCGGTGGACGTTCTGAAGGCGTCCCAGTCGCAGGGCGATGAGCACTGGCGACGGGTGCAATACGCAGCGCCTGACCGCGCACAAATACGCGTTTGAGGTGATTGACGACCTCCCGCGACATTTCTTTCGGTAAATCAACAATGGAGTGATCTTCTTGAATATCAATCCGTCCGATATAACGCCCTTCTAAACCAGCTTCATTGGCAATCGCGCCGACGATTTCACGCGGCGTTGCGCCGTGCTGATGACCAACTTCAATCCGATAACTCACCAAATCGCCTTGCTCGCGGCGTCCATGACTGCGCTCAGGGCGCGGCGCAGCGCCAGCATCGCGTCCAGCGGCAGCATCACGTTCCGGGCGTGGTGAACGGCGCGGCTCGTCACGACCTTCGGCGCGAGGCGGGCGTTCTGTCCATTCACGACGCGGCGCTGCTGGACGCGGTAAATCTTCCTTGACGTTGAGCGGACGTTCGCGCTGATTGAGAAAAGCCAGCGCCGCAGCGATGTCATTCATCTCAATTTCCTGCTCTTGACCAATTCGCGCCAGCAGTCGATAGAAGAAATCTAAATCCTGCTCGGTCATGGTTTTGCGCACTTCAGCGATGAAGCGATCAATCCGTGACTCACTCAGCGCAGCCGCAGATGGCGGATCCATCGCTGGCACATCGCGGCGAATCGTCCGCTCAATCGCTCGCAGCAGTCCGCGCTCGCGGGGTTCAACGAGCAAAATGGCGCGACCGGCACGGCCAGCGCGACCGGTGCGTCCGATGCGGTGCACATACGCAGAAGGATCGGTCGGAATGTCGTAGTTGACAACGTGGCTGATGCGTTCGACATCCAGTCCGCGAGCAGCAACATCGGTGGCGACCAGAATATCCAATTGACCCTGTTTCAGGCGCTCTACCGTGCGCTCGCGCATGTCCTGATTCATATCGCCGTTGAGCGGCTCGGCAGCGAAACCGTGTGCTTTCAACTTGTCGGAAAGTTCGGTCGTGGCATTTTTGGTGCGCACAAAAATCAGCATTCCGTCAAAGGGTTCCAGTTCCAGAATGCGCGTGAGCACGTCGAGTTTATGAAAGCGCGTGACGATGCAGTGATGCTGGTCGATGGTATCGACCGTCGCCGAGGCGGAGGCAATACGCACTTCCACTGGATTGACCAGTCGATCTTGGGCGACGCGACGAATCGCCGGCGGCATGGTGGCGGAAAACAACGCGACCTGACGCTCCTTCGGGGCTTGATCGAAAATCCAGTCAATATCTTCCGCAAAGCCCATGTTGAGCATTTCGTCGGCTTCGTCGAGCACCAGCGTTTTGATGCCGTCCAACACCAGCGTGCCGCGCCGAATGTGATCCATCACGCGCCCCGGCGTTCCAACAATCACCTGCGGATTGCGGCGCAGTTGACTGAGCTGCAAGCCGTAAGCCTGACCGCCGTAAATCGGTATAACATTGAAACCTTTGATGTTTTTGGCATAACCCTGAAATGCTTCGGCGACTTGCAGCGCCAGCTCGCGGGTTGGCGTTAATACCAGAACTTGCGGGCGTTGCAGTTCAAAGTCGATGCGGCTGAGAAGTGGGAGCGCAAAAGCGGCCGTTTTACCAGTTCCGGTCTGCGCTTGACCGAGCAAATCGCGGCCGGCGAGCAGGTGCGGAATACATTCGCTTTGAATCGCAGTAGGGGTTTCGTAGCCAAGATCGCGGACGGTTTGTGCAATGATTGGAGCAAGACCGAGTTCGCCGAAACCGGTGCTCGTGTCGGGGGTGTCCATGCTGGAGCCTCAAGAAGGAAGGGTGCGACCTGAAGGGAAGACCGAATGGTCATTCAGGGTTGATTTCGCAAATAAACGGGGCATTATCTGCCACTTACAGTAATGCGGCAAGTGGATTATTCCTTGATAGACGCCAGCTTGCCGAGTGCGATCACGCACTAAATTGAATTGCGACCGATTAGAACAACAGGTTTATTTCAATCAAGCCAGCAATTCAATTCACGAGTAACGCGCAACGCAGTTGATGAATTAAATAACGCGTTTTCTCACTTTTTTAGACGGTAAGATTTACGCGGTTAAAAAAGGTTTCAATTGACGGTTATCAATAAAAACAACGTGGTTACTGACAACCATCAATAGTTTATATCTGCAACTGCGTAATCTTCATTGTGTGAATCCGCTTTACCGCGCAGCGTGATGCGTGTTTCCAAGCAATACAGACAGACGTTCGGTTTGATGCGGATAAAGATCGGCGGGCACTTTGTCTTTTCCCAGCGCCATTAATACGGAATAACGCGCACAAGTATTTTTATCGCCATGACAGTATTTTTGTTTGAACAATGCCGCCGTTGCTGCGCTACCACTCATTTTATCGTTGAAAAACGGACAACCCGCCAATCGCTCGCAATCCTCGTGAATGATTGGTTTTGACTCCAGCATCTTTCCCGCAGACGACTGCGCCGATGCTTCGATCGCCTTAATTTTGAATCTTCCCACCGCCTGAGACAGAGCATCGGTTTGCTCTTCCAAACTTTCGGCCGCCGCCGCTGCCTGTTCCACCAGCGCCGCATTCTGCTGCGTGACCTCGTCCATTTTGGCGACTGCGTAAGTGACCTGTTCAATCCCGACGCTTTGTTCCCGCGATGCACGAGTAATTTCATCAATCAATACTGCCACTTGCCGAAAACTGGTCACAACTTCATTCATAGTTCCGCCGGCTTGACCTGCCAATTGCGCTCCACTTTCAACGTGCGCGACTGAATCCGCAATCAAGCCTTTGATTTCTTTAGCAGCCTGCGCACTGCGCTGGGCAAGATTGCGCACCTCAGCAGCGACCACTGCGAAACCGCGTCCTTGTTCGCCAGCGCGAGCTGCTTCCACTGCTGCGTTAAGCGCCAAGATATTGGTTTGAAACGCAATGCCGTCAATCACGCTGATGATGTCAGCGATTTTTTTACTGGACGTTTGAATTGCACCCATCGTCTGCACTACGCGCTGCACCATTTCGCCGCCGCGCATGGCGAGCGTATTGGCATCTTGAGAGAGTTGATTCGCCTGCCCCGCGTTTTGCGCATTCAATTTGACCGTCGCATTAATTTGCTCCATCGAACCGGCAGTGTGTTCCAAGCTGGCGGCCTGCTCTTCAGTGCGATTGGACAGATCGGTATTGCCCGCAGCGATTTCCTTAGCGGCGTTGCTGATCATTGTGGACGCATCAAGGATATTGCCGATGACTTCGCGCAGGCGCGTCACCGTGTCGTTGGTATCGTGTTGGAGCTGACCAAAAGTACCGGTGTAATTGGCGTTCATCGTCTGCGTCAGATCGCCGCGAGCAATGGCGTTGAGAATGCTCGCCACATCGGTTAGTCCATGGGCGACGATTTCCATGAGCTGATTCAGTCCCAGCGCCAGCTGCAAAAAGAACCCTTCTTTACCATCAATTTCAATGCGATGCGTGAAATCACCGCTCGCAGCTGCTTTGATCGTGGCAGCAATCTCGTTTTCAGCGATCACCTCAGTGGTGCGATCTGTCCACAGCGTCACGCGCCCGCTATAAGCGCCGAATTCATCCAACACTGGGCTGGGTGTTACCCGCAAATCCCGTCCGCCGATACTTGTATTGAGGGTGAGCGAAGCCGACAAACTGGTGCGATACAGCGTGCGGGTTTCCTCATCTTCAAAGTAATCAGCAAGGTTTGCGCCCAGCATTTTTTCAGCGTTGAAATCAGGGTGATGGCGGGCGAGGTCATTTGACAGCTTGCGCCAAAAGGTCTGCGCCGCTGCGTTGAGATAAACCAACTGATGGCGATCATTTGAGATCGTGACCGGCATCGTCACATGATCAAGACCGACACGAATGCACAGATTTTCGCGGGCGACGCGCTTGGCATGTTGAATATCGTAGTCCAATCGCGCTTGCACCGATTTGACCGCTAATAGCATCAAACCGAGTTCATCTTTATCAATGGTTTCAATGTGATTGTGGTAATTGCCATCAGAAATGGCGGCCAGATGACCAAGCGTCATTTTCAACGGGCGCGTAATTTTGCGCACCAACCACAGACTGAGCAGCAGCGCAGTCAGTATCGCCAGCACCGAAAAAACAATGGCATTACGCTCGGCGCGAGTGGCGGCAGCCATCAGCGTGTCACGTTCGTTTTGCGCATCATTTCTCACCTGATTGAACGCATCAATAATGAAACGCCGATAAGTGCGCCAAATGGTGTTATCTTCTTGATTATAAATCACTTTAGCGGCGAATAAATCCCCAGAGTCTATTCGCTCCAAAACGCGGGTTTGCGCTGCGATATGCTGTTGCCGCCCGGCAGCAATGTCATCTAAGTTCTTAATCAACAACGCATTATCCACAGCAACACGCCGTGCTTGTTCCTGTGCATCGGCAAAAATTTGTCCCGATTGCGTGAGATTGTTCCGCGCCTGTTGATCCTTGGGTTCAAGCAGGAGATAACGCATCGCGGCGGTCATTTGCAGACCATGGTTGTACATATCGTGATAAGCCTGTTCCAGCACCTGCGTTTGTTCCGAAATCCGCCGCATTTGCGCAGTTGCCTGCTGCAAGCTCGACAACGACAGCGCAATGGCAACCACGAACAGCACGGAAATAAAGGCGAGACCGCCCGGCAGCGCCCGCGTAATGTAGATTTCGTTGATCCAAGTTTTGATTCGCGCCAGCAGCGGCTGCGCTGGTTTGCCCGCCCGCAATCGAGCGTACAACGCTTCAGCGGCGGCGATTTGCTCGCGGCTAGGTTTGCGCCGCACTGAGATGTAGCCGGTGATTTTTTCGTGCTGGCGCAGCGCCGAAATGTTTGCTTCAACCCAGTAGAAGTCGCCGTTTTTACAGCGATTTTTGACAATGCCCGTCCACGGATGTCCCGCCTCAATCGTTTTCCACAAGTCTTCAAACGCAACAGCGGGCATATCAGGATGGCGAATTAAATTGTGCGGAGCGCCGAGCAGCTCTTCCTCAGTGAAGCCGCTGATTTCAACGAAATCACGATTGCACTGGGTGATCACACCTTGCAGATCAGTGCTGGAAACGATCAATTGATCGTCGCGCATCAGGTGTTCGATGTTGGTAACGGGTAAATTGGTGCGCATCGGATGGAGTTCTCAGGTTGAAACAAAGTGCAAAGCATGGTGCATTTTGCGACGCCAAACGCTCCTTGAGCCGCGTTTGTATGGCTATGCGATAATCACACATTCTCCTTTAATGAGCGAAAACATAGAGGCTGTTGTCATGCCAAGGTTGCAAATACTGCGTTCCCTGCCCCGTTTCCTATTGAAATCTCGACCACGCGAGCAGGGTCGAATGCTCCTTGTCATGTTGTTGGTAAGTCCGTTGGTGCTCAGTAGCGCCGCCTGCGCTGCGCCGCAGCAACGCGAAAATGCGAATTTGGCGCAAACGGACGACTTTTCGCCATCTGAAGAAATGATGCCAGCAGATGATCTTTCATCTCTATCGCGTAACAACGCGCCGCCACCAGTGAATCGGGCTGATTTACGTTTACAATCAGTAAGTGCATTGGTAATGGATGAATACGGCAATCGTTTGTATTCCAAAAATTCCAAACTCATTAAACCAATTGCTTCCGTCACTAAATTGATGACCGCAATGGTCGTGCTCGATGCAAAAGTACCGCTTGATCCGCAAATTGGCATTATTGAAGATGATCGTGATCGGTTGCGGAATAGCAGCTCGCGCTTGCGCATTGGCGATGCAGTATTAACGCGGCGTGAAATGCTCACAGCAGCGTTAATGTCATCCGATAATCGCGCTGCTCATGCGCTAGGGCGCACTACTTTTCAAGGCGGAACGTCGGCATTTGTTCGCGCTATGAATCGTAAAGCGAAATCATTAGGAATGTATGACACTTATTTTGCAGATTCAACGGGATTGGATGCGCGGAATCGCTCTTCGGCTGAAGACTTGGTGAAAATGGTACGCGCAGCGGGTAATTATCCTTTTATTCGTAAAACGACATCTACCGGTGAAACGACATTGCGACCTTTTGCAAATGGGCAATCGTTGTTATATCGCAACACCAATGCGTTGGTGAGAAATCCCGAATGGAATATCGAAATTAGTAAAACTGGTTTTATCAATGAAGCGGGTCATTGTTTAGTCATGCAAACGCGCATTGGGGATCGGCGGTTTCATATTGTTTTGCTCGATGCCACTGGGCGCTCAACGACAACGAATGATGCGATTCGGATTCGGAACTGGCTGTTAAATCGTTCGCAAAAAACCGCAGCGCGATAGTGTAATCAAAATCCAACTATGCAATTAAAAAAGCTCCGTAATAACGGGGCTTTTTTTAACAGTGTTGCAGTCTAATTTATTTGGGCAGCGCCAGCAAAAAGCGCCCGGTATTAGCCAATTGGCGACGCAGTAGCTGCCAATTTTCCGCAGGATGACGCGCTTCCTGACAGCGCAATAAACGCAAGCGTTGCGCCCGATCTAAATGATTGAGCACCGTTACCCACAAGGTATCGTCAACGTTATAAGTGCGCCCTTCGGCGAGACAAACCGGAATCACGTTAGCAATCGGCACTTCTAAATCGGTCGCCAAGGCGCTCACAGCGGTTTGAATACTCATGGTTTTCAGGTCGTCGGCAGCGGCGGTGAGATCGTAAGGCGGTTGCCATTCGCGCAGCGGACGCAGGCGGTCGATGTGGCTGACGACCACCAGCAGCGGCGGCGCTGCTCGTTTCAAATGCTGGACTTGCGCCGTCCGCAAAGTGTCGAGAATCTGCCGTTCAGTTTGGCGATCTGGGCAATGTGCCGCCGTGACCCAGAGAATCATATCCGATACATTTTTCTTAACTTTCGTTAACTGCCACGTTAAAAACGTGGGGTATATCTACCAAGGCGCGTAACAGGATATTACGCGCTCCGACAACATCTCTATTGACCCACTCTCCAGAGAGTAATCGGATTCTTTTTGCCCCGCCAACTTGTTTTATTTCACCTGTTTCGGGGTGAGTCTTACTGGTATACGCTTCACACACATCTAACACTGTTTTTCCATACTCAAATGCTTTATTTTTCAAGAACTGCTTAAAGCGATAATGGGCAAAGGTCAACAGATTGCGGACGGTTTTACTTCTGATTTTTCTACCTGCTCTACCGACCATTTGCGAAGTTTCAAAAGTGGGCAGCAGAATACAATCAAAGTTTTTTACAAAAAACAACGCGGCTTTGTGGTGCAGTTCATTAATTAGATTCTGCACCTTTTGACGCATTCGTAAACCCGCTAACAACATTCTTTTCTTTTTTTGTTTCCCTGCTTTCGCTGCACGGGAAAGCAAATCATCAAGGTAATGCGCCATGCGTTGAATGCGTGAAAAATCGCCACTGCCAATCAAGCCACATGAATCAGTTGAATAGAAAGTCGCAAACGTTCTTACGCCGGGGTCAATCGCTACCACACCAAGGGCTTGGTTCTCGCCATAAGGTACAAGGTGTTTTGTGGGGACGGCTAAGTAAAATTTGCCAGCTTTCCATACCAGCCGCGAGTCACGAAAAGACTCTGGTAAAGATTCGGCATAACCCAAACCTTTGCCAGAGACTTGTGGGTAAATACCTTTATTGCTAATAGCGGTTTTGGGAATAAAGCAGGATTGTATCGGGTCTTTGCGGCTACGAAAGCGAAAGGTCGTCCGTTTGCCACTGCCTTTATTGGCTTTGCACGTTTTCCAAAAAGCGTTGTGTGCATCTTTAATAGCAGTGCCTTTAATTTGAAAAGGCGTGTCTTTTGTCCATGCAGGCAATAAACGGGTGAACATCTTTTTAATGTCCATCCATGATGGCTTTGCTCCCTCATAATCGCGTAACAAGGCAATCGTGGCGTTATAAACGTAGCGGCTCACTTTCATCCATTGCTTGAATTGCGCTCTGTTCTGCGCGGTTGGATATAGCTTGAGCAACTTGCTTTTTGTAATTTCTAAGTCCAGGCATTCTACAACTGAAGACGTGTAGGATATTGAGCAAGTCTTGATTAAGTTCGACTTCGTGGTTGAGTGTGTCTTCTGATAAAACCACGAGTTTTCCACCATTTGACTCGATAATAAATCGAATGAGTTCATGTCCAAATCGCGCAAGTCGGTCTCGGTGGGCAACCACAAGCGTGATGTGAGTTCCGCGCATTGCGCGTTCCAAAATGGTGTTAAGTCCTTTTCTTTTGAAGTTGAGTCCACTACCAATGTCCTTAATTATTTCTGCGTGTGGATATTGATTGCGCATGAATTGAACTTGGCGGTCAAGGTCATCTTTTTGTTTATCGCTAGACACGCGACAGTAACAGATGACAGCAGACTCAATTGCGCCCAAATAGGATTCAACGTTGTATTTTCGTTGTCCTGATATTTTGATGGTTTCAATCTCTCCATCATTCGCCATTCTCCTAAGCGTGTTTGGGTGCACTCCCAGTATTAACGCTGCTTTTCTGCTAGATTCATATTTCATGGAATACAATTATCGATAATTGTTAGTATTTGTAAACTTTTTATTTACTATGCACTAGCCGTCTTCTGGCAAGGTGAAATCGACCGGCACCCAATGCGGCGCAGCTCCCGCAAAGGTTCCAGCGGTTTGCCGTTGTTGCAGCAATGCCCGCCCCAAATCCGCCGGCAGCGTGTTTGGCCAAGGTTCCTGCGTAAAAAGATAGGGTTGCAGATGTTCCATGTCATCGGGATACAGATCGTGCAAAGTGGTTTGCGCAATGACCAACGGCCAGTCGGGATGGCGCTGGCGCACCTCGCGCAGCGCGGCAAAAATCGGCTGGGGATTGGGATCGCTGGCACGAATCACGCCGAGCAGGAGATGCGCTTGCGATTCGCACCAGCGCAGGTCTTCAGTCGGATCGTAAGCCACCTCACTCAGCCCGCGTGTATCGAGAAAACGCACCACCGGCGCGATTGCCGGAAAATCAAAATAAGCCAGAGTGCGGGTGCAGGGCTGAAAACCGTTGCCAATCAATGCCTGTTCGCTACCGGTGAGCGCCCGCACGATGGAGCTTTTACCGGCTTGGGTTTTGCCCACCAGCCACACCACCGGCAAAGTCTCCTCACGGCGGGCGCTGGTCAGCACTTGCTGAAGTTGTGCGGTTTCAAGCTGCGGCGTGAGCAAAACGCGCTGCAAGGTGTCGAAATGCTCAGACCAAGCAAAATGTTTAGGCCAAGTAAAAAAGGAATCTTGAGACATGGAAAAACCTCGCAACAGGTTGAATCAATTTGTAAAAATCCAATAACAGTGAGCGTTCCAATAGTGGAATTGTCCCATGATAACGCTTCATCCAATGGCACATACGCGTGAATTTAACATCGACGACAGAATCAATACACAGCGTAACAAATTGTTATATCACTCAAATAAAAAACCCGCTCACTACATCAATAGCGAGCGGGTTTTATGCAGCGTTGGCGATTATTGAGAGTTGGTTCCCGGTAATGCGTTGGAGTCAATATATGCCTCCAACCGTTTTAATAACTCAGGGAAACGCTCCACGAAAAAGAGCGGCTGAGTCTCGCGGGGATTATTCGGGCTAGTTTCATTGCGCCCGTATTGCAAACCCTCGTCAGTCAGGTTCCAGAACCACTTAATCTCATTATTGCGACCCTTGCGCGACAGGTGTTGAAGAATACCCATTGCTTCCAATGCGGGATTGACCTTCTTGGCAACTTGACTGCCGAGTGGATGTCCGATCTCTTTCAATAGCGGAGTAATTGCTCTGACCAGTGGTTCATCGACATAATCCGGTAGAAAACTCGATCCGACGCCTTTCGTTTCATACAGTGACGCGAGCAGGCGAATCTTGCTGGTCTCTGACATTTTTAATGTCCGCATCGCCAATTCAGCAATCTGAATCTCAATTGCTGGCTGATAGGGTAATGCGGAAATAATGGGTTGCAATACACCTGTAACAACCGCATCAAAGGTGCGAATGACCTGCAAGTGAAATGCGGCGCTGATCCACATCGCGTAGGCATAGACCAACTCACGCATAACGTAAGTGCCAGGTTTGTTGCCGCCGTTGATAACCTTAACTGGTTGATTTTGTTCCAGTGCCGGAATTCCGGCAGTGACTGAAATCAATGACTTAGACAATTCAGTCTTGTGTCTGCTGATTTTCTAGCCAGTAATTCGGGCGATAGCGCAGTTCGCCACCTGAAGCCTTGTGTAGATCGTTGAGACTATAGCGCCCATCGGCGTCTTGGCGGATCGTGATCTCGCCGATGGTGATGGCAGGTGTGGTGAGATTGTGCATAAACAGTCTCCGGATAGATGGGAAACCGCCGTCACCAGTTCTAAATGATGAGGCGGGCTAAATGAGGTTAGAACTGCCGTATCCGGGAACCGGCGAGCCTTGCGGCTCCCTCACTTAGCCCGCAAAACGAATGGGCATAAAAATAGCGCCTATTCGTAATGTGGCGCTGATGCGCCGGAGTTCCGGTGTTCTAATCCCGACCGTTGTGTAACGGTAAAATTAGGTTATATCTGAAAGCTAATTGCGTCAAGCCTATGGTTTATTTTTCCTTAAATTGCCGCATTCCCTTCAGCATCAATGTCAACTGCAATCAACAAAAATCGGATTAAACCCGTTTCCGGCGTTGTCGCTTTTACGAAGCAACGGGTGCGGTGAGTTGTTGATACCGCTCGAATAGAAAAGCCACGCGCTCGGTGTCGCCATTAAACTTCTGTTTAGAATAGACCGCATCAACGGCAGCATCCACTTGGCGATGCGCTGTGACTAATTCCAGCGACATGATATTTGGATCGTATAGTGTAGCAAGTGACGTGTTTGGGAATTGATTGCGAATGTCCAGCACTGTTTGCGCTGCGGTTTCAATGCGCTGTTGCTGTTGATGAGTGATTGATGCTGGCCACGGAAAGTTATTGTAAACGATATTGATTGAATAATTGTAACTGCTACCAAGGCGACCGCAAACAGTGCGCACCCAAGCCATGTGCATCATTGAGGTTAAAATGCCAAAGTGATAATTCGACGCATTGGGAATCATCTCAAGTTTATTCCCCGCGATATGATGTGCTGGAAGAAATTGAATTGGAATATACACGCGGCGCTCGGATGACACGCAAGGAATCGCAAGATAGCGCGTTGTAGGCTGGCGTATTTCGCCAAATAAATGTGAAGAATTCGCCAACGCATTGGTCGTTACCCGCTGACTATTGCAACGATGCTGGCGTACTTTTTCAATTCGCGCCATCACCGCAGACATCTGTTTGATTTCGCTTAATGGACAATCAACTAACCATAAACAATAACGCGGAATTGCGTTAATCAAATCATCGCCCATTGAAAAATGACGTATCCATGCTGCCGCTTGTGGTTCCAGCGTTAAAAACTGCTCCTTTTCATCTTCAGAAAACAGCAGATGCCCACCATCGTTGGGCATTGATCCAAAAACAATGCGCGGCGCAGCAGATAATGGAGTGCGCCGATGAGTTAAAACAACATCTGGCGCATCAACTAAATAAGGATTGATACGATTGACAGCAACTTTGTATGGCGCAGATCGCACTGTTTTATAATCAAATAGTTGTTTTTCTTTTATATCACACAATGCAAAACCAACGATCACGCATTCCACCGTTGCATTGCTTTTTGCTTCATTTGACCAATGAAACGTGCGATGGGCAAAATTAATTTTAACGCCGCGCTTTAATAAATCAGACCACAACAGCCCGACTTGTTCACCTTGACTTATTGAATTTGTTGCAACAAATGCGGTTTTTACGGCGCTGTTGTCCGCCATATAATCAACGGCTTTGCGAAACCACGCGGCAACAAAATCTAAAACGCCCGCGCCTTTAATATCATGGAAAACCTGCGCTAAATCCTGTTTTTGCGCAGGTGTTTGATAGGCTTTACCAATAAACGGCGGATTCCCTAAAATATAATTTAATTCCGTTGGCGGCACCACCTCACGCCAATCAATTTGTAGCGCATTACCATGACGAATTGTCGCGGAATGCGTGAGCGGAATACGTAAATAGTATTGCCCGAATTCCTGAGAAGCCACTTGATTCATTTGATGATCGGTAAGCCACAGCGCCGTTTGGGCAATTTGCGCTGGAAATTCCTCAATTTCAATGCCATAAAACTGATTGACATTGCAGCGAATGTTAAGCTCAACGCCAATTGACAAATTTTTAGACGCCCAAAATAGCGCCCGCAACACTTCCAATTCAAGCAAGCGCAATTCTCGATAAACGATGACCAGAAAATTGCCGCAACCGCAAGCTGGATCAAGGAATTTTAAGCTGGCGAGCTTTTCTTGAAACGCAAATAAATTGGTTTTGCTCTGCCGTTTCACACGCTCAAATTCAGCCCGCAGTTCATCTAAAAATAACGGTTTAATCAGTTTTAAGATATTCGTTTCTGAGGTGTAATGTGCGCCCAGATGACGGCGATTTTTAGCGTCCATGACTGATTGAAATAACGCGCCAAAGATTGCAGGTGAAATCCGCCCCCAATCCAAAGCGCACCCTTCCAATAAAAGCTCGCGCATTTCCGATCAAAGGCAGCAGTGGGTAAATGCTCGGCAAACAATTGACCGTTAATATAACGAAACGCGGCAAGCTGCGGATCAAGAAGAGTGAAACGTTTTTCGTGCGCTGTATTCAATACTTCAAAACAATGTGCCAGCCATTGCGCTAAATCTTGTCCATCTTCAGCGGTGCGTTGTTCAATTAAATCTTGAAACTGATTGACTTCAAAAATGCCGGTATGTTCGGCAAATAAACAAAACACCAGCCGCACCAAATACACTTCCAACGCATGACCGTCATAACCGATTGTTTTTAATTTGTCATGCAATAAACCCATGCGCTCGGCAGCTTTGATATTGATCGGGTCTTGTTCTTTATAGGCAACAGTTTGATAACCTGCCATAAAACCGAATAAATGAACGTGATTGACTAATTCCGACAATAAAAAATCATGCTGTTCGTTTTCTTCTAAATCATACAACCGAAACCGGGCAAAATCGCACACCAAGACATAACGCGGCAATTCACGTTCTTTCAAGCCGTGAAAATAATCGGTCGCTTGCGCGTGAGCACGATCTAAACTTTTGCCGCGTGATTTGTGTTCAACCAATAACTTGCCTTTCCACAGCAAATCAATATAACCAGCGCGTCCGTCAATCTGTTTAACGCGCTGCTCAAAACTGGCAATGCGCCGCCGACTCACGCCAAAGATATTAAAAAACCCATCCCAAAAGGATTTGGCTTCAGCATCTTCTGAGCACTCATCCGCCCATTCCCGCGAGAATTGTAGGGCACGATCTTTGATTTCATTCCAAGAGATGGCATGGGAAACGCTTATGCAGGTTAGTGAGCGCACGAGTTTAACCGATATTTAACCCGATTTCAGCGCGGCATTTGCGCTGCAACACTCAATTGCTGTTCACCGTGATCGTTTTCATCAAATGCGCCAACGCAGCGATAAATTAACCAGTGCTGATTGTGCAGTCGCCATGCCACGAGCGATTCATCATAAGCCAATGCTGTATAGAATTCTTCATCATCATCCGAGCGCAAATCAATTAAACGGTAATCATAGGCGCAATAGCAAGGTTGATTGTTGCTGTCATAACCAATAATGCGTCGCGCTGGGATTTCGTATTCACGGAACACGCGAAAAGAAGTGGGCGCGATGACTTGCTCGCGCCATTCAAGTGGCAATTGTGCCCGCCAATTCGGGCAACAATGGCGTTGCGCCAATTGGCGGTGATGACCATAAACACAGAATGCAGATGGCATTAGTGCCTCAAAAATCTGCTGATAAGCCAACAAAAAAGGTGCGCGGTGCGCCGTATTGATATGTTGAACCATTGCCGGTAACGCCATTGAGTGCCGCAGTAAAATTGGCTATCGCATCATCCGCAGCACTAATTGGGCCAATGTATTGCTTATCAAACAGATTTAATACATTTAAGGTGAGCGCCAATGAACGATGCAACCGATATTGTCCCGTCATATCAAATAACGTTACCGCATCAACGCGCTCGGCATTTAATACGTCGCCGTAGCGTTCGCCAATATATCGCGCATCTAAACCAACATTCCATTGTTCATGCTGATAACGAATGCCTAATTTCGCCATGTGTTCTGGAGTATCTACCACTTGTTTTCCTTCGCTGGGAATCACCGCAGCGGCAGATAGCGCAAGGTCTTGACTGTAGCGAAACCGATTCCAAGTGTAGTTGCCGTTGAATTGCCATGCTGGAGTCATTCGCCAATTGCCTTCCAATTCAATTCCATAACGCTCGGCATCGGCAACATTCCAAGGGTAACGCACGCCAATTGTTGGATCATAAATTGTCGATTGTTTGTTTTGATGCTGCGCATAAAACGTGGTTAAACCGACATCCCAATTGCCTTGTGCGTGACGCAAACCAAGATCAAGGTTATTTGCAGTTTCCAATTCCAAACGATCCCACAGCGATTGAAAACTGACGCCTTGCTGGCAAATAACGTTTTCTGCGCGTAGTAATAGGGAAATAAATTCACATCTAAACCGTAACTGCGCCCCAGCCGTGTAAAAACGCTGGTGTTTGGATTAAATGCCCACGTTAAACCTAAATACGGCAGCCATTCATCAAAGCTCTTTTCTGCCGCTGATGCCATTGCATCAATTCCACCCGCTGCGCGAGCGGCATCAGCATCAGTTAATTTTGCTGCTGCGCCCGTCGCGTTATACGCAGTGAGTGCTCCTAAACGCAGATTAACAAAGCGCAAACCGGCTTCCACATTCAGCGCATTGAATTGTCCCAAATAACTTAAAAATGGCGACAACAATTGATGTTGATCGTTATCCGCTAATACCTGCCAACCATCAAACACTAATCCGCTGGCAGTGGCGCGATATTTTTGTTGCGTAGATGGCGGACCGGGTGGCTGTTGTCGTTGTATCCAGAAGCCCGGTTGTAATAATTGCGTTGGCGTGAATTGCCAATCCAATTGCGTGACGACGCCCGCGTTATCGTGGTCAATTTGCCAATCAATCACCCGGCTTTTTGTGGTGTCAGTCGCATTAACGGAACTAAACCAATAATCGCCCGATTCATTGAGATAATAGGGTTTAATAGAGAGCTGCATCTCATTAGCCACGCGCCCACGCAGATTGGCGTAAATAAACCGATCCTCGAATTGTTGGCGGTTATAATCGTAATAATCAACGCTCGCTGGATTATTCGACCACTCGCGCTCAAAATTGGCAAAATTGCTGGCGGTTGCGTAATCAAAAAAGCGATAAGTGTGCCGCTCATCTTGATTATCACCAGCATATAATTCAATACGCCACGCTTCACCGCCATCTAAAGCGATGCCACTAAATAAATTACGTCGCTCGAATTCACCATTCCCTTTC
Source organism: Chromatium okenii (assembly GCF_002958735.1). Classification (GTDB taxonomy): domain Bacteria; phylum Pseudomonadota; class Gammaproteobacteria; order Chromatiales; family Chromatiaceae; genus Chromatium; species Chromatium okenii_A. The sequence continues at coordinate 803,066 of NZ_PPGH01000037.1, forward strand.
CAATGATCGCCTTGGTTTTCACTCGCCGATACGAAACCAGAAAAGATGCCGTGTTGTCCGCTGTCTTGCCGCAAAAATAGGCGCTTAAAATCATCGCTGCCGCCTTCCAAACGGAATTGCGTCGCCGCCGTCGCCAGCGGAGCGCGAGTCGTCAAGTTTAATTTGCCGGGTAAATTGCTGAATCCGAGCGCCTGACCAACCGGCACTGCGCCGCGATACACGCTGATTTCAGACACATTTTCCAAATCGAGAATGCCTTTGCTGCCGCCGGGATTGATGGTCAGCGGCAGATCGTCAATGTTGCGCGACGACGCTGGGCCGGTTTGCCCGACGCCGCGAATTTTCAGCGTTTCGTGAAAACCGACCTCGGTCAGGCCGTGCGGATCGGCGCTTTGAAAATTCACCGACGGCGTGTTGGCAATCGCTTTGAACGGCGATGACGCCGCCGCGCCAGCCATTTCGCGCACCGTTGTTGCGTTGAGCCGCGTCACGGTCGCCGTCGCGCTGAGATCGGCGGCGGCGGTCGCGTCATCCGCCTCCACCGTCACCAGCGGCAATGCCGTTGTCGGCTCGGCCAGCGTCGCGCTATTGGCAAGCAGCAGTGCGATGAGCAGGGAAAGTCGCCTGTTATGTATTGAGTTGGGCATGTTCGTGATCTCAAAATGGGTATAACGGATGGCCGCAAAAATCAGTCGCGCCCCAGCAACGCGTCCACCTTGACGCTGGCCGGATTGACACCGAGAAATTGCGCATAAAACGCCGGAATTTCGACTGCGGCATCCCACGCAAACCGTTCTGGATACAACAAGTTAGCCAGCCACTGCATCGCCAACACGCGCATAAATGACGGCGGCCGCCCCATCCAATCAAACGGCGCAGTCGGGGCGCGATAAACCCGCCCTTCGCGCACGGCTCGCAATTCCGCCCAAGTTGGATCAAAGCCCCCCTTTGCCAAAGGGGGGTTGGGGGGATTTTCAGCCGTCACGCTGGCAAAAAATTTGGCGTCATCCGTCACAATCACATCTGGATCAAGCGCCTTGATTTGCGCCAACGTCGTCGGCTCGCGCCCGCACATCATCTTGTTTTCACAGGTCATCACGTTTTCTGCGCCAGCCAGCGCGATGACTTCGGCATGAAATGAATCGCCGCATTCCGTCAACAAACCGCTCGCGCCCTCGGCGAAATAAACCCGTTTGCGCTCGCTCGCCGGAATCGCGCCCACCGCTGCCGCCACTCGTTGTAACGCCGAGCGGATCACGCCCGCCAATTCCGCAGCTCGCGCCTCCTCGCCAATTGCCGCGCCGACCAATTCCAGCGCAGCGGGATAATCCGCCAGATGTTCGAGATGCACGAACAGCCCCGGCGTGCCAAGTGTTTGAAAAGTCTGCTCAACTTTGCTGCGATCAATAAAAGGCATCTCCCACGCAACCGTCAGTTGCGGCGCAGCGCGGGCGAGCAGCTCAGGATTCGGCACCGAACCTTCGCCGAGATAGCGCCCGACCGGTGGCAGCGCCAGCACTGCGGGCGTGATATACGCCGCATCCTCCGGTTTGAACGGAAAACTCACCGTAATCAACTTGTTGGGATTGAGCGCGTAAATCAGCAGCACGACCGGCGGCGCAGCAGCAAACACGCGGTCAATCTGCGCGGGGAGTTGAACGTGCCGCCCCGCCATATCGACCACTTCAGCGGCTTGACTCGCTGCGCCGGTCAGCAGCAGCGCCGCTGCCAGTGCTGCGTTATGCGTTGAAAAACAAGGTTTAGCATGACATTTTCTCTGGTTGTGGGTTAATTGAGTTTGAACGAATCGGCACCTGCACCGTCGCTGCGACTGCCAGCCCATCGCGCTGCGCGGTTTGAAGCGCCAGCGTTGCACCGCTCGCAGCGCCGCTTGATCGAGACTGGCGACACCAGACGAGCTGGCAATGCTGACCGCGCTGGCGCTGCCGCTCGGACTGACCAGCACCCGCAATTGCACCGTGCCCTCCTGCCGCAACCGGCGAGCGCCATCGGGATAAGCGGGCGCTGGATTGCTGAGATAAGCGGCAGCGTTAAATCCCCCCAACCCCCCTTTTTCAAAGGGGGGCTTAGTTGCTGCGCTTTTTTCAACCGGAGGCTTTTCCTTCTCCCCCCTTTGAAAAAGGGGGGCAGGGGGGATTTCTCCCCCTTTGAAAAGGGGGCTGGGGGGATTTATCAATGGTTTCGCCACCGCTGCCGGGCGCACTGGACGCTTGATCTGCGGCGCAGGCTTTGGTTGCTGCGCCAGCTTCGGCTGCACTTGCGGCAGCGGTTTCAACTTCGGTTTGGGTTTGAGCTTTGGCTTCGGTTTTGGCTTCACCGCAGCCAGCGCCACCGGCACTCGCGGCGGCGTCAGTTCTGGAATTGGAATGGGCAACGGCGCTGGCGCAGGAGCAACCTCATCTCCCCCCTTTGAAACAGGAACCATCTCATCTCCCCCCTTTGAAAAAGGGGGGTCGGGGGGATTTGCGGCGCAGAAGAAATGCCACTCACCGCCTCAACCGCAGCGGATTCGGTCAACGCGGGAGCAGCGACGAAACTGATTTCAATCGGAATTTGCGGCGGAGCGACGACTTGCAGCGACGGCAACTGCGCCAGCCCTGTCACCAGCGCGGCTTCGGTCGCCAACGCGATCATTGCCGCTAACCACAGCGGCAGGCTCGGCAATGTTGCAGCGGCGCGATTCACGGCGGCAGCGTCCGCGTCGCCATCCCGATCCGCGTTACTCCGGCAGCGCGACACGCATCCATCACTGCGATCAAATCACCGACCGCTGCTGCCTCCGCGCCAGCAATCACGACGCGAGTTTCCGCGCCGCGCTCGCGCAGCAACGCCGTCAATTGCGGCAGCGCCAGCGGTTGCTGCTCCACGCTGATGATGCCCGCCGCGTCCAAACTGATGACCACCTGCGGCGACTCCAGTCGCTCGGCGCTGGTGCTGACCGGCAGCCGACTGTCGATGCCGGTCGCCGGAATCATGTTGAGCGTGACCATGATAAAAAACACCAATAAAAAGAACATGATGTCAATCATCGGCACGATTTCGATCCGCGCTTTGCGGCGTTGGAAATAGCGCATCACGCTTCCCCCCCTTTGGAAAAGGGGGGCTGGGGGGATTTTGCAAAGCGATTGACCAACATCATTTTGAGCGTTTCCAACTGATGCACCGCCAGCCGCACCCGCTCATTTAAGCCGTTGAACACCACCAGCCCGATCACCGCAATCAGCAAACCGGCAGCGGTCGCCACCAGCGCCTCCGCCACGCCGCCGGTCACGGCATGAGGTGCTGCGCCGGGTGCTGCGAGCACTTGAAAGGCGTGAAACATGCCAATGATGGTGCCGAGCAAACCCAGCAACGGCGCGAGCGTGACCGTCGTATCCAGCACCCACAGCCGCCGATCCAGCAGCGGAACGTGCAGAAAAATCACCTCATCCAGCCGATCTGCCAACACCTGTTCTGGCTCCAGCGCCAGCGTGGTTGCCAGCAAGGTTTGATGCAGCGGCGCTGCTGATCGCGCAGTTGTGTCAAATGCAGATGATCGTGATCGCGCAGCGTCGTCAACGCAGCAATCAGGCGGTCGCCGTGCCGCGTGATGCTGCGCAGCGCCCACGCCCGTTCGACGCTCACCGTTAAAGTCAAGGTCAACAGCGCGAGCATCAAATACAGAATGCCGCCGGATTGGGCGGCGAGCTGCTGCAAATAAGGAAGGTTCATATGGAAATGATCCATCGTTGGTAATGTGATTGTTGTTATAACGAGTGTGATCGCTAAACAGCATTGTAAATCTAAACAGCAAACGCTGCGCCAAGTGATAAAATTGCTATCATTTAAGCAGGTTATATGCAGAATTGTCTGGGCATGGCGTGGTTTTTAGTGGTCAGTTATCAGACATTTCTCCCGCGCTATGTCAAATATCACACAACGATAATGCTGAAAAACCGCTGCGTTGGGAGCAGCGGTTTAGAGCTGGCGCGGGCGGGTAATCGACACGAGTTGGGCGCTGGCGGCGCGGAGATCGCACCAAGTGGCGGGCATTTCTAAACGGGCAACGGTCGCAGTCGGTAGGAGCTTGCCGTCGGCGGGCAGATCAAGATCATCGCCGATCAAATATGTCAGCAATTCTTCGAGACCGGGATTGTGCCCCACGAGCAACACCGTGCCGGCTGTGCTGGGGCAACGCGCCAACACCGCCAACAATGCGGGCAGCTCGGCGGCGTAAATCGTCGCATCAAACGTGATCTTTTTCTTTTTATAATCCAGTCGTTTACAGACGATTTCTGCTGTTTGCTGCGCCCGTTTTGCTGGCGAGCTGATGACGTAATCGGGCACCAAACCTTCGCGGTACAGCCACGCGCCGACTTTGGGCGCATCGTGTTTGCCGCGTTTGGCGAGCGGGCGCTGAAAATCAACCGTCGCATCGCTGCTCCAGTCTGATTTCGCATGGCGGAGGATGAGAAGTTCGCGGGGCATCGTAAAAAAGGGGGTAACGTAGTTCAAAATGACATTAAAACGGCGACTTTAAGCGTAATCACGCAAATTTGAAGAGGTTTTAACATATCCGTCATTTCAGCGTCACCTTAGCGCACGGTCGCCAATAATTGCCCCATCATCTGCTGCGCTTGTCGCAAATAGCCGCCGCCAAACAGATTGAAGTGATTGAGAACGTGATACAGGTTGTAAAGCATTTTGCGCGTTGCATAGCCAGCAGCCAGCGGCCACGCTTCCCGATATGCCGCATAAAAAGCGCCATCAAAGCCGCCGAATAATTCCGTCATCGCCACATCCGCCTCGCGGTCGCCGTAATACACCGCCGGATCAAAAATCACCGGCTGCCCATCCGCCAACGCACCGAGATTGCCGCCCCATAAATCGCCGTGCAGCAGCGATGGCTGCGGTTGATGATCCAGCAGCGCAGGCAGCGCCAGCCGCAACTGTTCGCCGCTGGTTTGCAATTGCCCACCGTAGCCATGCGCAGCCGCCAACTGGAGTTGATAACCCAGCCGCTGCTCGCCCCAAAATGCAACCCAATCAACCGTTTGCGTATTCAACTGCGGCGTTGCGCCGATGGTGTTGTCGCGCTGCCAGCCGAACTGCGCGGCGCTGGCGCGGTGCAATTGCGCCAGTTGCCGACCGACTTGCGCCCCGTTAACGTGACCGCTCAATTCCAACCATTCCAACACCACAAACGCCTGTTCACCCGCCACCCCAACACAAATCGGCTGCGGCACCCGCACCGCGTGCGCGGCTGCCAATTCCCGCAATCCCGCTGCTTCCGCCTCAAACATCGCCAATCGCGCTGCCGCATTCAGCTTGACGAAAAACGTGCGCTGCCCATCGCTGATCCGGTGCGCACGATTGATGCAGCCGCCGCCGATGGCGCGTTCATGGCGCAATTGAAATGGAGCGCCAGTGGCACTGCGAATGTGATCAGTAATCGTGTTCCATTGCGTCATACGGAAACCCAAATGATTGAAGAAAATAATAATTCAGCTATTCAGCTCTCTGCTGCGGCGACAGCTTCTATTGAACCGATGGTGATTTTACAGGTGGCGATTGATGTTCCGCTGATGACGCTGTTTGATTATTTACCACCGCTTGACGTTGCGTCGGTGGAATGGACGCCGGGAATGCGTTTACTCGTGCCTTTTGGTTCGCGCCAGCGCGTGGGCATATTGATGGGAATTGCGGCGGATAGCGATCACGCGCTGGCGCGACTCAAGCGCGTCGATGCAGTGCTGGATGCAAAACCACTGCTCGCGGCAGTGGATTTGACGTTGATTGGCTGGGCGGCTGCGTATTACCAACATCCAATTGGTGAGGCGCTGTTTACCGCGCTGCCGCCGCATTTGCGGAAAAAATCCCTTAAATCCCCCCAGCCCCCTTTTCCAAAGGGGGAGGAAAAGCCCATTGATCAATCCCCCCGCCCCCCTTTTCCAAAGGGGGGAGAAAGAAAAGCCCCCCTTAGAAAAAGGGGGGTTGGGGGGATTTGATCAAAAAAAGGCGGGATTTGAACTCAACGCCGATCAAATTACTGCGATCAACGCGATTCAAGCTGCGCTCGGTCGGTTTCAACCATTTTTACTTGACGGCGTGACCGGCAGCGGCAAGACCGAAGTGTATATCCAGTTGATTGCACAGGTGATTGCCAGCGGACAGCAGGCGCTGGTAATCGTGCCAGAAATCGGATTGACACCGCAGTTGCAAACCCGTTTTACCTCGCGCTTGCCGGGTGTGACGGTGGTGCTGCATTCGGCGCTCAAAGCCAGCGACCGCGCTCGGAATTGGGAACAAGCCGCGCTCGGCACGGCGACGCTGGTGCTGGGAACCCGCTCGGCGATCTTCGTGCCGCTGCCGCGTTTGGCGCTGATTGTGGTCGATGAAGAACACGATATGTCATTGAAACAACAAGATGGTTTTCGTTATTCAGCGCGAGATGTCGCAGTGCGCCGGGCGCAGTTGGTCGGTTGTCCGATCATTCTTGGCAGCGCCACGCCTGCGTTGGAAACGCTGCATAACGCCCAGCGCCAGCGGTATGACTGGCTGCAATTACCGCGTCGTGCTGGCGTGGCGCAGCCGCCGAAAATCAGTCTGCTCGATATTCGGCAACAACCGCTGCGGGCTGGATTGTCGATGGTGCTGCGCGAACGAATGCAGACGGAACTGGCGGCAGGCAATCAGATTTTGCTGTTTCTCAATCGGCGTGGTTATGCGCCAGTGCTGATTTGTCATGCCTGCGGCTGGATTGGCAATTGTCCGCAGTGCGATGTACGACTGACGCTGCATTTGTCGCCGCGTAAATTTTGGTGTCATCACTGCGGACGCGTGCAGCCAGTGCCGCAACATTGCCCCAGTTGCAAAAGTGCTGATTTGCGCATGATCGGGCGCGGCACCGAGCGGTTGGAGGAAGAACTGCAACCGCTGTTTCCAGATGCCACCATCGCTCGCATCGACAGTGACAGCACGCAGCGGCGCGGTGAATTGAAACGGCTGTTGAGTGCGGTGGCGCGTGGCGAAGTGCAAATTGTGTTGGGAACGCAAATGCTGGCAAAAGGTCACGATTTTCCTCGTGTGACGCTGGTGGGCATTCTCGATCTTGATGGAGTGCTGTATGCCAGCGATTTTCGTGCTCCCGAACGCGCCGCGCAGTTGATCATGCAAGTAGCGGGACGCGCTGGTCGTGCCGAGCGTCCGGGGCGGGTGATTTTGCAAACCCGTCATCCCGAACATGCGCTGCTGCAATCGCTGCTGCGTTCGGGTTATCGCGGTTTTGTCGCCGAAGCGTTGCGCGAGCGCGAAGACACGGAATTACCACCGTTCACACATTTGGCGCTGCTGCGGGCGGATGCGACTGATGCGTTAATCCCAATGGAATTTTTAAGCGAGGCAAAACGATTGGCGCTTGCGCTTCCTGAGACCGAGCACATTTTTATTCTCGGTCCAGCGCCATCTCCGCTGGTGCGACGAGTCGGGCGCTATCACGCGCAGTTATTGGTGCAATGCGCTGACCGAATGCGGCTACAGCGGTTTTTGAATCAGTGGGGTGGAGTATTACAAAAGCTAAAACGCGGCAAAGATTTACATTGGTCAATGGATGTTGATCCGATACTTTTTTCTTGAACATTGCGCAATAAAGCTAAGAGTAACCGTAGGTTGGGTTGCCGCTGTTGGCAACCCAACAACTGACACCGATATCACGGTGATTGAATTGCACTGTCATTGCACCAGCGAGGTCGTTTTTTCATATGTTGCAGTTGGTTTGATTGCGTCAACCCAACCTACGATTGCTGCGTAACTCCTACAATGTTAAGTAAAGTGCAGTTTATTGGATACTATGCGACAACCTTTTTTCAGACCACTCACCACTGCGCCGATGACCGTCGAAACACCGCACCGCTGCGCTCATATCGAGCGCAATACGCTTGAAACCCAAATCCATCTGCGCCTTGATCTCGATGGGAATGGGCAAGCACATTTTCAAACTGGCGTTCCGTTTTTAGAGCACATGCTCGACCAAATCGCCCGTCACGGTCTGCTTGATCTGGACATCACCGCCGTCGGCGATTTACACATTGACGCGCATCACACGGTCGAAGACCTCGGAATTACACTCGGTTTGGCGCTGGCTGCGGCGCTCGGCGATAAGCGCGGAATTCGCCGTTACGGTCACGCTTATGTGCCATTGGATGAGGCGCTGTCGCGGGTGGTGATCGACTTGTCAGGACGACCGGGTTTAATCTATCAAGTTGATTTTACCCGCGAAATGATTGGCAATTTCGATGTGGAACTGTTCCGTGAGTTTTTTCAGGGTGTGGTCAATCACGCCGGAATGACGCTGCACATCGACAATCTGCGCGGCAACAATGCCCATCATCAGGCAGAAACCATATTTAAAGCCTTCGGGCGGGCGTTGCGGATGGCAGTTGAACCAGACCCGCGTATGACCGGCATCATGCCGTCCACTAAAGGCAGTTTGTGAGCGATGTGCTCACCATTTTTCATTCCTGCGAGCACTTAAAGTCATGCTGTTAATTCCCGCAATTGATTTGAAAGACGGGCGCTGCGTCCGTTTACGCCAAGGGCGAATGGACGACGAAACGATTTTTTCTGATCAGCCGGTCGATATGGCTGGGCGCTGGGTCAACGAAGGTGCGCGGCGATTGCATCTCGTTGATCTCAATGGCGCATTTGCTGGCGAGCCGGTAAATGGCGCAGCGATTCGTGAGATTGCCGCTGCGTATCCCACGCTGCCGTTGCAAGTCGGCGGCGGCATCCGCGACGAGCGCACCATTGCCGCGTATCTCGACGCAGGCGTCAGTTATTGCATCATCGGCACGCAAGCCGTAACCGAACCGGAATTTGTCACTCGCGCTTGCCGCAGTTTTCCCGGGCAAATCATGGTTGGATTGGATGCGAAAAACGGTTTGGTGGCGATTAAAGGCTGGGCAGAAATCACCGCGCATCGGGTCGTCGATTTAGCGCAACGCTTTGAAAATGATGGCGTTGCCGCGATTATTTATACCGATATCGGGCGCGACGGCATGATGACTGGTCCCAACGTTGAAGCGACTCGCGCCTTGGCCGCCGCAGTACGCATTCCGATCATCGCCTCCGGCGGCATTACCACCATTGACGATGTGCGAGCACTGGCGGAAGTAGCCGACAGCGGCATCATTGCCGCAATTACTGGGCGGGCGATTTACGAAGGAACGTTAGATTTTGCTGAAGGACAACGACTTGCTGATCAATTAAATCCGCAGCAGGTAAAGTAAATGACAACAGATACTTGGTTAAATGCAGTGCGCTGGAATGAAGATGGGCTGATTGCAGCAATTGCGCAGGAAAGCGGCAGTGGTACGGTATTAATGCTGGCGTGGATGAATCGAGAAGCGTTGCAGCTCACGCGCAGCACCGGTCACGCCGTCTATTGGTCGCGCTCGCGCCAGCGACTGTGGCATAAAGGCGAAGAATCCGCTCATCAACAAATTGTGCACGCAATTCGTTTGGATTGCGACGGCGACGCCGTTCTATTAGAAGTGGAGCAAAAAGGCGGAATTGCCTGCCACACCGGGCGTCATCATTGCTTTTATCGCCAACTTGATGATAACGGCGTTTGGGTTGAAACCGTACCGGTATTAAAAGACCCCGCCACTATTTACTCTATTTGAATTAAATGCCATGAATGACATTCTCACACGTCTTGCAGCAATTCTCGAAGAACGTAAAACTGCCGATCCTGCATCATCTTATGTCGCCAAACTTTATGCCAAAGGTTTGGATGCAATTCTAAAAAAGATCGGTGAAGAAGCGACCGAAACTGTCATGGCAGCCAAAGACGGCATCCCCGATAAAATTATTTATGAGGTTGCTGATTTGTGGTTTCACACCTTAATTCTGCTGGCGCAGCAGAATTTACAACCAGAGCAAGTGCTTGCTGAATTAGATCGGCGTTTTGGCTTATCGGGTTTAGAAGAAAAAGCCCAGCGCACTGAATAACGGTATGACCGCATTTTCAGCAATTTCAGTGTTTATTGGCGCAGGCTGTGGCGCATTATTACGCTGGTTTCTCGGCAGCCGTCTTAATCCGCTATTTCCAACGATTCCACTAGGGACACTCACTGCCAATTTATTGGGTGGTTTACTGATTGGATTTGCACTTGTCTGCTTTGCGCGAAATCCCAATTGGATACCAGAAATTCGCCTATTCATCATTACCGGCTTTCTCGGTGGATTAACCACCTTTTCCACCTTTTCGGCGGAAGTAGTCAATTTGCTGGCGCGGAGTGAATACTGGTGGGGATTAGGTGCAATTATGGCACATTTAAGTGGCTCATTAGCAATGACTGCACTCGGCATCTGGCTGGCTTCTTCATTGCTGCGTGGTATGAGTTAAGCGATAGACAGCGCGAATAAAACCAACGATTAAGCTACGAATGTTATTGCGTCATTCATTGGGAATGCGCTCGCAAATTAGGTGACAAAACGATGCGCGAAGGTGCCAAAAAACGTTTAGCCGGATCGGTCGCTATTGTGGCATTAGCGGCGATTTTTGTTCCCATGCTATTTGAAGAAAAATCAATTGCACCGCCAGTCGTTGTTAATACGCCACCGGCTGAACCCCGATTCAATACCAGTCTTGATGATATTCTCGTTAATGACACGCCACCAGAAAATAATAACCCAATTATTGATAATCAGTACACTGAAAACACTCCACCGGTTGAAACAGATACTCAAACTCGGTCTGCGCCTATTGCAGCAGATGATTTTGATTCAGGTGGTGCTGTTCCAGAATTAAATATGACGCCGCAGCCATCACGTGCTACTTCATCGCGGGCAACCAGCGATGATTTTCCAAAATCGCCACCGGCGCGTACTGCCAATAAACCGAAAAAAACAAAACCAGCGCCGGAACCTGAAGAAGTTATTGCAACACCCAAACCTAAAAAGTCAGATCAAAAAGGAACTTGGGTAATTCAGGTTGCAAGTCTTGGTAATGAACAAACTGCCGCAGATTTACAAAATAAGCTGCGTAAAGCTGGATTTGCTGCCTTTATTGAAAAAGCCGAAGTACGCGGTAAACAGTATTATCGAGTGCGGGTTGGTCCAAGTAAAAGTCGTGCCAGTGCTGAACGCGCAGCATCTAAATTGCGAAATCAACAGAAACTGGAAACGTTTATTCAACGACAACCATAAATCATCGCATTTGATATTTTGAGGATTGAAATGCACTGGATTGATAATGCTATTATTCTTTTAGTGATGATTTCTGCGCTAGTCGGATGGATGCGGGCATCGTGCGGGAGTTATTATCATTTGTTACATGGATGATGTCGCTAGTATTAGCTTGGCTATTCCACCGCGATGTTGCCCAGTTACTCAGCACACAACTTGCACAGCCATCATTGCGCATTGCAATTGCTTTTACTGGGCTAATGTTTTTTGGTTTAATTATCGGTACAATTTTGACGACAGTTACAACCAAAGTTATTAGCAAAGTCGGTTTAACTCGCGTCAATCATATTATTGGATTGCTATTTGGAATGCTGCGCGGATTGATTATTGTTGCGATGCTGGTTTTTCTTGCCGCGCTTACACCATTACCAACAGCTGCTTGGTGGCAAGAATCTACTTTTATCAGTTACTTATTGAATGGGGCAAATTGGTTTGTTAATCAAATACCCGCTGATGTTCGAGAACGGCTAAAGCAACTTTAAGCCTTTGCCTTATTAAATGCTTAGGGCAGGAATACGGGTTTACCATGTTCCGTACTGAGTTGGTGCGCGTAATATCTTAATTACGCGCTTTGATAGATATCGCTAGTCTGCGGATTGGCAGTTGAGCATTACTCAATCATGCTCAAGAAAAAAGTGTCGGTTGTTTACTCATTGATCTTTCATCACTTCACTGCCTGACGTTGGCTCGCTGCCCATTTCAACTGCGTCTGGTTCAATAACATCTGGCGTTTCGCTATCTGCTGACGATTCAGGTTCCATTTGTTTTTCAGTGTAATCAGCGGGAATGTCAAATGTTGCAGCGAGAATAACTTCTTTGCGAATGACCTTAACTTCGCTTTCGGTTTCCATTTCGGTTCCCATCATCTGCATCTTCGTTTTAGTCAGAATGGGATAGCCTTTGATTTTAGCCATTTCTTCCTGCTGCGCCTTGCCTTCCGCCGAACCGGCCAGCAAACCATCAGCGCCAGACAAACTCATCATGTCGGTGAAGCGACTGACATCAACATCCACTGCCTCGGTCGCCCAGACTTCTTGCTCAATATTCATCATGCCGGTTTTGGAAACGAGATACTTTTTGCAATCCCAGTCGCCAATCTTTTTGGTTTCGCCAGTATCCGTCACGGTGATTTTCGTATTAGCGACCATTGCCCGCATTTGCTCCATGCCGGGCTGCGACATGCTTTCTTTAACCCGTTGGATATTGATCTGGTAATACTGTTTGGCAGCGTGATTCAGAAAGGTCATGTTGCCGGATGCTGGATCGACAATCATGTCCGTACCCTGCGGATCAGAACTTGTCACCTTCATCTTGCCGTTCGCCAAATAGGTCTTGCTCAATTCATCTTGTGGCGCTTCACCAGTCATGCCAGTGCCGCGATTGATGGTCTCAAAGTAAAAGCCAGTATCGTCAGCAAATGCGACGGGCAAACTCACCATCATGGTGAGTAACGCTGCAACAGTCAGTCGCAATCCCCGCAGTAACACGGAGGAATTGACGAACGTGGGAACATGGATAGCCATGGTAATTCCTTATTAAGTTTATGAAATGAAAAGCGTTTACAAATTAGCGAGCACACGCTGACACCATTATAAGTGGCTGACGCTGGCGCAGTGTGGTTTCTATATTTGAACTATGGAGCTGACCATAAAAACCCCAGCATTTGCATCGTTTTGAGTGCGCCGTCTCAGGATGTTTGCTCAGACTGCGCCTTGCGGTCAAAATGACTCAACACGTCATTGACTCAGAGAACCGCGCAATGTCCGACAAAGCTCCTTGGATTACCTTCCGCCCTGAACTCAAAGTGCTTGATTGCACCATCCGCGACGGCGGACTCGTCAACGCTCACCAATTCAGCGACCAGTTTGTGCGAGCCGCCTATTGCACCTGCGTTGCAGCGGGCATCGACTACATGGAAATCGGCTACAAAAACTCGCCACGGGTATTTCCAAAAGACAAATTCGGCGCGTGGCGTCATTGCGATGAAGACGATATTCGGCGTGTCGTCGGCGATCACGACCCAGTGAAAACTGGATTGAAATTGGCAGTGATGGCTGATGCAGGTAAAAGCGATTGGCAAACCCAATTAATTCCTGCTGCTGATAGCGTACTCTCAACAATTCGCGTCGCCTATTACGCCCATCAAGTCTCGGAAGCAGTGGATATGATTTATCACGCCACTGAATTGGGTTATGAAGCAACATCCAATTTAATGGCGGTTTCCAGTATTACCGAAGAAGAAATTGATACCGTTTTGGAAGCCATTGCCCCGACGCCAGCGAGTACGATGGTCATTGTGGATAGTTTCGGTTATCTCTATCGGGAACAGGTTGATCGGCTGTATCACAAGTATTCAGAAGCCTTGGCGGGTACTGGTAAAGAAATCGGTATTCACGCGCATAACAATCTGCAACTCGCTTTTGCGAATACCATTGAGGCAATCATTCTCGGCTGTAATCGCGTTGATTCCACTTTATATGGTTTTGGACGCGGCGCTGGCAATTGCAACACGGAAATTCTGCTCGGCTTCCTGCGCAATCCCAAATTCAATCTACGCCCGGTGATTGAGATGATTCAGAATCATTTATTGCCGCTGCGCAAAGAACTCGATTGGGGTCCATCAATTCCGTATCACATTACCGGCCAATTGAATCAGCATCCACGCAGCGCCATCGAATGGCGTGAAGGTGCAACTCCTGATGATTTCTTGAGTTTTTACGATAAAGTGGTTTCGGAGGTTTGAGTGATGACAGATGAAGCAACTCTGATTATTGAGAATCAATCCTATCAATTCCCTATTTGCAAAGGTTCAGAAGGCGAACGCGCTATTGATATTCAAGAACTGCGCAATCGTACTGGATATATCACGCTCGATCCTGGTTACGGCAATACCGGCAGTTGTCAGAGTGCGATTACATTTATTGATGGTGAAAAAGGCATTCTGCGTTATCGCGGTATTCCCATCGAACAATTTGAACAAGCGCCGAATTTTGTTGAAGTCGCGTGGTTATTGATTTTCGGTCATTTACCAAATGACGCAGAATATCAGACTTTTTCAACCGATTTAACGACCTGCGCTAACCTCGATGAAAGCATGAAACATCATTTCGAGGGTTTTCCACGCACAGCTCCACCAATGGCAATTCTTTCTGCCATGATTAACGCATTATCTTGTTTTCACCCGGAATTTTTTGAATTAGAAAATGAAGATCATTTTCGCGTTGCTGCTGCCGGTTTAATTAGTAAGGTGCGCACCATTGCTGCTTACGCTTATCGGCATTCAATTGGTCAGCCCTATATTTATCCCGATCCGGCATTGCGTTATGTACCCAATTTTTTACACATGATGTTCTCGCAACCCTATGCCGAGCATTTTTGTGAGCCAGTGGTACGCGATGCGATCAATCTTGTATTGCTACTTCATGCCGATCACGAGCAAAACTGCTCAACATCTACAGTGCGCATGGTCGGTTCCAGTCAGGCAAATCTGTTTGCGTCCTGCGCAGCGGGGGTGTGTGCATTGTGGGGACCGCTGCATGGTGGCGCCAATGTCGCAGTTTTAGAAATGCTGGAGCAAATCTATCAGGGACACATCAGCCCGGAGGATTACGTGCGGATGGCAAAAGATAAGGATAGCAAGGTACGACTGATGGGTTTTGGGCATCGGGTGTATAAAAACTTTGATCCTCGTGCCCGAATGCTGGCCAATGTCGCAGATCGACTGTTGACCACGCTCGGCGTACAAGACCCGCTGCTCGATATCGCTCGCAAACTGGAAGAAATCGCACTCAAAGACCCGTATTTCATCGACCGTCAGTTGTATCCGAATGTTGATTTTTATAGCGGAATCATCATGCGGGCAGTGGGAATTCCCACCAACATGTTCACGGTGATGTTTTCAATTGGACGGCTGCCGGGCTGGATTGCGCATTGGTGGGAACAGGCGAGCAGCACTGGCAACAAAATCGCTCGTCCGCGTCAAATTTACACTGGCGCTGGCATCACCAACCACGTGCCGCGAGATGCGCGTTAATCACCACGAATTGGGATAGAAATCACTCATGGCGTTGCGGATCAAAAGCCATTGGCAAAATGAAGCGCGAGAACGGTCGCTGCCGGAAATTGCGAGTGCGCTCGCGTTTATTGCATGGCGGCTGGCGCTCGATCAGGCGATCAATTTGCACTGCGAACGTTTTACTTATGCCAGCGATGCGCAGCGCCTGTTGGTGATTCAAGAATATCTGGTGTTTTTGCTACAAACGGCTGATCGACTGTCTCACGATCGGCTGTCAGACGAAGATCGCCGCATGTTGATGATTGCGCTGGCAAAAAAAGTAGTCGAGCACGTTCAAGACAACAGTCTGGATTTACTCGGCGCAGGCGATTACGGAACGCCATTTATTGAGTACCTCAATCTTCGTTCGGACGAATATGCGGCATTTCAATGGGATGAACAGGGACCGAGCTACGCGCTGCTGCGTCATCTCGGCTTTGAAATTCAAACGCTGATGGGCGCTGCGCCAGAAAATCGTTGGGTCATTGATCAAGTGATGGATCGTGATGGCTGGGATGCGTACAAAAAATTTACACGCGCACTCAATGAGTTATTCGAGTAAATGCCGCAACGCAAGTTCTATTCTTGCTTTTCCAGCCGCATATCACCATCATCTGCGCCGCGCTCGATGCGATGTCGTTGCGCATCCTCAGCGATTCATTCATCGCTAATTTCTGCTTTCCACTTCCTCACTCAGTTTTATTCGGTCGCCACTCCCAGTTTTTGCGCAGTTTGTGGCACCGAGCCTTATTAGAGAATTTCACGTTATGCAAATGAAGATCGGCGGGGATACGCTCGCATTGGATGTCAACATCCGTCGTCAGATTGAAAGCGAAGCCGAAAAATTTGCTGCTCGATTTCCTACTGGACAAATCGATGCTCAAATCACCATCCAAGAAGAATTTGATCCGCTGCACGGTCATCGCGTCCGTTGCGAACTCAGTGCCCGAGTCAGTCCGGGTTGCCAAATTGTAGTGCGAGATGCTCGCAAAACTGCCAGCGAAGCAATTCTCGAAGTGTTCACCACCGCTCGCCGCAATATCCGCCGTTCTCGGCGTCAAAATCTCCCCGCCACCGCACCACCAATCACCTGCGCTGCATCAGCGCAACTCGCCCGTTATTAAATGTAGGAGTTACGCAGTTGAAAAAAGTTGTCAGTCGTCAGTAAAAATAGCGTTATTACTGACAATCAAATCAATAGCTTGCATCTATAACTGCGTAACTCCTAAAATGCTCGCATTGCGTTTCAATACCAACATTGTATTGACTGACGCGCATCAACCCCCACGTTTGCCTCAGTTCAGCTCTCTTCAGGATCAATCCCATGAAAGTAGCCATCATCGGTGGTACTGGCTTTGTCGGTGTTCATCTCGTGCGTCATCTCGTCGCTGCCGGACACACACCCCGGCTGCTGGTGCGAGCGGGCAGCGACAGTAAAATTGCGCTGCGCAGCGAATGTGAATTGGTTTACGGACAAGTTGCTGATTCGTCGGCATTAAACGAATGCTTAACTGGCGCAGATGCAGTGATTTATCTCATCGGCATTCTGCGTGAGTTTCCAGCGCAAGGAATCACCTTCGAGGCGCTGCAATATCAAGGCGTGGTGGACACCATCGCTGCTGCGCAGGCAACTGGTGTCAACCGCTTTGTGTTGATGAGCGCCAACGGGATTCATGCTGACGGAACAGCGTATCAGCGCACGAAATATCAGGCAGAACAGGCGCTTAAAGCCTCAGGATTGCGGTGGACGATTTTTCGCCCATCCGTGATTTTTGGCGATCCGCAGGGACGCATGGAATTTTGCTCCCAGCTCAAACAGGACATCATCGACAGCCCGCTGCCTGCGCCATTGTTTTATCAGGGTTTATCGCCGTTGAATGCCGGTAGTTTTGAATTGGCACCGGTCAGTGTCGAAGATGTCGCAGCGGCGTTTACGCTGGCATTGACCGAAACCCGCACTGAATCACAGACTTACAGCCTATGCGGAGCGCAGCGATACAGTTGGAAAGCGATTTTACAAACCATCGCTGCTGCGTCCGGCAAATCAAAATGGATGGTTCCTGCGCCAGCATTTGCCATTCAAACGATGGCGGGATTGCTGGATCGTTATGCGTGGTTTCCGATTTCTCGCGACCAATTGCAAATGCTGTTGGAAGGGAATGTGTGCAATGAAAACGACGGTTTTGCGCGTCTTGGTTTAACGCCTACGCCGTTTAATGCAGCGCAATTGCGTTATTTATAAAAAAGCGGTGATGAAATAGGATGTAGCCAAGTTTAATTGCTACATCCTACTGATTTTATTAACTATCGCGCTGCCATACCAAAGTACGGTTATTTACCGGCATGGTGTGATTTGCGACCAACCGTAAACCGTGTTGATTGCCAAGTGCTTGCAAATCGTCAATATCGCGCAGTCCCATGCGCGGGTCTTGAGCGCGTAGCCGCATATCAAACTGTTGATTGCTTTCACTGGTAAAACGTCCGCCTTCGTTAAATGGTCCGTACAGCGCAAACAACCCGCCGGGCGTCAAAATCGTACCGATCCCGCAAAACATAATGGCGACATCAACTGCGGACATGATGTGCGCAGTATTGGCGCTAAACACTGCATCAAATACTTCGTGCGGCCAGTGACCACCGACATCGAGCAGCAGTGGTGGTGGCAAATTAGGCAACGCTGCTTCATCCAACCACAGCCGCATTCCCGGCAAATTGTCTTCCATTTCACTGGTTTGCCAAATCAGATGCGGCATGGCTGCAGCGAAAAACACTGCGTGTTGACCCGTACCGCTGCCAATTTCAAGCACGCGATGCGCGTGTTGAAACAGCGGTTGAATCACCGCCAAAATCGGCTCGCGGTTTTCGACACTCGATGTTGAAAAAGGCTTTTCAGAATAAGGCATTAGCGATTCTCCTGCGTCGGCAATGCAACATCAACCATGATCTCGTTGCGCCGCAAAAAACCGGGCGTCCACGGATCGTTGTAATAAGCGTAAATCGGTGCTGCGACCGCGTTCAAACCTCGCGCTTTGAGCCACTCACGTAGCGCCAGCTCTTGCGTTTCAATCAATTCATCCGTTGCCCGACCGCTGAAACGCACCACTGCACAATGACGCGGCGGCAGATCGCGCAATTGCACTTCCGCATTGGCTGGCGCAGGCAGCGTGTCGCGGCGATAACCTGCCGGCATGATAAAACGCACCGTCCATGCGCCATTTTCGTTCTGCGTTTGCGTCACCGGCACAGTCATCGCAATGGATTCATCGCGTTGCTGAATCACCGGCGCAGTCATTGCCACACGCTCGCCCGTCCGTTCTTTGGCAAAAATGTAACCCGCCAGCGGAGAAAACCCCGCTCGTAACGCCGCTTTGCGTGTTCCTTCTCGCGTCACTTCCGCACCACCAGCGGTGGATAATCACGAATTCAAACGCTCCTCTTGTATAACGATTTGATAAACCGGCGTTTCAACGTTTTGCACGATAAACACAAAAACCGCCAGCGCAGTGACTGCGAGCGCCAATAGCGCAGCGCCAATAATGAGAATAATTTTCATCGGTGTTGATAATTCCTGAACCAAGTTAAGTAAATTAGCAACTAGGGTACGCAGCAGCAGCGGGATTGTCATTGACAACATTACGGTTGCCTCACACCTATACAATTGCACCAAGATCGCCGATTAACGCGCTATTTGATGGAGGCTCTATGTTGGTTGGGGCATTACCGACAATCCTGATTGTTGACGACTCACCGGAAAATCTCACGGTATTGAGTGAATTGTTGCAGCTCAATTATCGGGTTCGTGCCGCCACCTCTGGCGAAAAGGCATTGCGTATTGCCACCACTCCGCCGTGGCCGGATTTAATTTTGCTCGACGTGATGATGCCGGGAATGGACGGTTATGAAGTATTCACGCGCCTGCGCCGCGAGCCGTTGACCCGTGAAATTCCGGTAATTTTCGTGACGGCGATGGACAGCGCAGATGCCGAATTGCGGGGATTAGATGTCGGCGCAGTGGATTACATCGCCAAACCCATTGTGCCGCCGATTTTGCTGGCGCGAGTGCGCACTCAGTTGGAATTAAAACAAGCGCGAGATTGGCTGAAAAATCAAAATGCTTATCTCGAAACCGAGCTGGCGCGACGGATGCAGGAAAATCTGGTGGTGCAGGATGTGAGTATTCATGCGCTCGCCCATCTCGCCGAAATCCGCGATCCCGAAACGGGGAACCATCTGCGGCGAACGCAGCGGTATGTGCGGGCGCTGGCGCAGCAGTTACAACGTCATACGCAATTCGCTGACTTTCTCACCGACCGCGTGATTGACCAATTGACCAAATCCGCACCGCTGCATGACATCGGCAAAGTCGGCATTCCCGATTCGATTTTGCTCAAGCCCGGCAAACTCACGCCAGCCGAATGGGAAGTGATGAAAACCCACGCCAAACTCGGCAGCGATGCGATTGAACAGGCCGAGCGTGACGCGGATCGCGTAGTCGAATTTCTCGTGCTGGCCAAAGACATCGCCCATTATCACCACGAAAAATGGGACGGCAGCGGTTATCCCGAAGGACGTTCTGGCAGCGATATTCCGATTGCTGCGCGGTTGATGGCGCTGGCGGATGTGTTCGACGCGTTGATTTCGCCGCGTGTGTATAAACCGCCGATGCCATTTGCCGATGCGCTGGAAATCATCGTTGCTGGGCGCGGCAAGCATTTTGATCCCGATGTAGTCGATGCGTTTCTGACGGTATTCGAGGAATTTCGCTCCATCGCCGAGCGTTATGCCGAACCGCTTGCGGAATAACGCCGCGCTCACCGCAAAAACTCGTGCTTCACTGCGTATCTTCAAATCTTCCACAGTCACACCCGCCGCATAATGACCGCCACTGCGCCGTCACCATGCGGCGCGTGTTTCACTCAATCACGTCTTTGGAGTTTTTGCATGTCTACACCACCGCTCAATATCGTCGTCATTGGTGGCTCCGCCGCCGGACCAAAAGCTGCCGCCAAAGCGCGGCGAATGGATGAACACGCCAACATCACCATCATTCAAAAAGAAGCCGATTTATCAATGGCATCCTGCGGCTATCCGTATTACGTCGGCGGCGTGTTTGATGACCGCAATCAATTGATTTGTACCTCCGCAGGAATTGTCCGCGATCCGAATTTTTTTAATGCCGCCAAACGAATTGAAGCCAAAGTTTTAACTGAGGCAGTGGCAATTGATCGCAATACAAAAACCGTCACTTGTAAACATGTACCGACCGGTGAATTAACCACGCTGGCGTATGACAAATTGGTGATTGCAACCGGCGCATCTGCGTTATATCCGCCAATTGCTGGCGCAGATTTGAGTGGAATTTATACGCTGCATTCACTCGGTGATGCCGATGCAATTCGCGCGATTCGTGACCAAAAGCAGGCGACGCGAGCAGTGGTTGTCGGTGGCGGTTTAATTGGATTTGAAGTGTGCGAGGCGCTGCATTTGGCCGGCATTCACACGACCGTGATTGAAAAAATGCCGTCGATTCTGCCGTTTCTCGACCACGATTTGGCGTTACTGGTCGCCAATCATGTGCGCAGTTTTGATGCCGACATTATCACTGGTAATGGCGTTGCGGCGTTTCTCGGCGATAACGGCGCAATCACCGGCGTTAAGCTCGACAACGGAACCGAGCTGCCATGCCAATTGGCAGTGGTTGCGGTCGGTGTGCGTCCGAACATCGCGCTGGCGCAGGCAGCGGGATTGGACATCGGCGCAGCGGGCGGAATCGCAGTCAACGAATTCATGCAGACTTCCGACCCGGACATTTACGCAGCGGGTGACTGCGTGGAATGCACCTCGTTGATTACCGGCGAAAAAGTCCGCGCTCCTTATGGCGACATCGCCAATTTACAAGGGCGCGTGATTGGACAAAACCTGATCGCGGAAGGCAGCGCCAAATTCCCCGGCATCACGCACACCGGCATTTGCAAAATTTTCGATTACACCGTTGGTTTCACTGGTTTAAGTGCAACACGGGCGCTGGCGCTGGGATTGGACATCGAAACCGTGATGATTGCGGGCTTGGACATTCCGCCGTATATGCAGGGCAAGTTGCTGATTAGTAAAATGATTGCGGATCGAAAAAGCGGGCGAGTGCTGGGTTTTCAGTGTATCGGACCAGGCGACGCAAGCAAACGGGTGGCAACGGTGGCAATGGCGCTGCGCGGTCAATTGACGGTGACGGATTTAGTCAATGCCGATTTGCCGTATGCGCCGCCGTATTCAATGGCGCTGGATCATGTGATTACCGCAGCGCAGGCATTAGAAAATAAACTGCTGGGAAGAATGCAGGGAATTTCAGTTGCGGAAGTGAAACAGCGCGTGGATCACGGCGCGGATTGTTTCATTATTGATACGCGCACACCTGCCGAATTTGAAGAATTGCGGTTAGGAATTGGTGAGGTGTTAATTCCGCAGGGCGCATTGCGCAGCCGTTTACATGAATTGCCGCAGGATAAAAGCAAAGAAATTATTGTGTACTGTCGTGTTTCTTTGCGTGGTTATGAAGTAGCGGCGATTTTACAAGGGCACGGTTGGAATAATGTGAAGGTCATGGAAGGCGGCATTGCTGCTTGGCCGTATTCCCGCGAGAAATAATAGAGATGGTGTGGAGTGCAATCTGCATTCCACACGCTTAACCGCTAGCATTGTGTTTTTCTAACAGCACATTGATCTGTTTAAGCTGGCTGATTTGCTGTTTTAAGTTGTCAATTTCTTTATCGCGCTCTTGCAATAATAAAAGCGCCTTTTCTAATTCATTACCGCATTGAGTCTCAGTTAAAACGATGTTTCCATGTGAGATATTGCTGTGATTACAACTTTCTACCAGATTAAATACATTTTTGTCGTTCAAATTTAATAATTGCTGCAAATCCATACCCATTGCTTTTGCGATTTTTCCGAGTTGATCGACTTTAACATCTGTTTCACCGCGCTCAATTTTAGCGTAGCCATTTAATGAATAACCCAGCTTTTCCGCCATCTCTTCCTGTGACCAACCTTTATATTGACGCATCACCTTGAGCTTTTCGTGAATGTGCATGAAATACCCCTAAAAGTAGTGGAAAAGTAGAGTGTTTGTGGGTTTTATCTTCAGTGGGATGATTCTATCCTAGCATCCGTCACAAGACAAATAGTAATTGGGAGAATTTGAAATGGCCAGTAAGTCAGAAGTTGTGGCATCCTTGAAGAAACAGCGATTGGTTGATGATCCAGAAAGTTGGATGAAGTTGGCTACCCTTATTGCTTGCACCAGTGTAAAAGTTAAGGAAGGCAAGAGTTTGGATTCTGCAGTTTACGATTGCTATAAAGAAATCAATAAGTAGCAACGCGCATTGGTATACAGTCATCACAAACTATCCTATCAAGATAAAGTGAGCTGATTACCAACGCTAGGTAGTGCTCTGATTGTAGAACAGATTGTCCTATTGATCAGAGCATTTTTGATTGTAGGTGTTAAATATAGGTATCTATATGGTTGATAAGCAAAAACAGGAAGAAGTGCTGAAAGTATTCAAAGAACTCTATAACAAGTTGCCACCAACAGGTAAATCTATTGCTAATGGAGCTATAGCTGGAGCTGCTGTCGGCAGTGTCGTACCTGGTCTTGGGACTGGAATAGGGGTGTTCGTTGGTGGCGCTGCTGGCTTGGCGTATAAAGTAAGACAAAAGTTCAAAAGTAAGACAGATTCAAAAGAAAATGATTGATATGGCGTGTAAATTGGGTTGCTGCTGTTTCCATAATACCAACATTTAACCATCAAACGCCCTTGGGAAACCGGGGCGTTTTTTGTTGTGTTGCCTAAAAATTTAGGTAGGATAAGCATCACAGCAGCCAACTTCATTGTTCATTTACGAGGTCAATTAAAGTGATGTTGCAAACAATTGAGGTAGAGATTGACGCTAATGGTCAAGTGCATCCACTCGAACTGCGTGACCGTCTTCCAATGGGTCGCGCTTTGCTCACGCTGTTAAATGAGCCGATGGAGACAACGCTATTAGCAGAAGCCGCATTATCTGAAGATTGGCTGAAACCAGATGAGGATGAAGCATGGAGCATGGAGCGATTAGCCGGACATCGATCAAGCGGTAATGCTTTGGGAAAACTACCAACAGTGTAAGTCGCAAATGCGTAAAAAAAATAATTATGGCACTCACTCGTCATTTCAAAGAAACCGTTGTTGCTCGTGTGCAAAGTGATCCGGCGTTTGCGCAAGCGTTATTCGATGAAGCTATTAACCTATTTCTTAATGGTGAATCCGACACCGCCAAACTCGTTTTGCGCGATCTAATAAATGCGACGATTGGATTTGAATCTTTATCTCAAAAAATTCACAAACCAATCAAAAGTTTACACCGAATACTATTTAGTTCCGGCAATCCAAACATGAATCACATTTCAGTAATTTTTGCAGCGGTAAAACGCACGCTCAAAATTGAAACTCGTAAATGAATAACACACAATTTAATGAATTGCTAGAAAGTGTTCGAGATATGGGTTGTTACATGCAAGACGGTGGCAGGAATACGACTGCACGAATTCCCTGAGCCAGATGTTAAAGCAATTCGTGAGCGCACTGGATTATCTCAAGATCAATTCGCTCATCTCATTGGCATCAAAGCGAAACCCTGCAACACTGGGAACAATGTCGTATACGTCCAGCCGGATCAGCGCGAGCGCTATTAAAGATCATTGAAACAAATCCCTCAGTGCTATCGGTACTGCATCATCAATTGTGAAACCTGTTCTGCAACGTATCAACGTTTAATCAGCAAACGCCATTGGGAAACCGAAGGCGTTTTTTGTTGTGTTGCCTAAAAATTTAGGTAAAAATTGACGCTAATAGTAAAATACATCCACTCAAACTGCATGACCGCCTTCCAAATAAACCCTAATGTTTAAACAAATTAAATTGTTAACTCTTGGCTGTCGTCTTAATGAAGCCGAATTAGAAAATTGGGCAGACGATTTTTATCAATACGGTTTTGAGATCGTTAACGAGAATGCACCTGCAGATTTAATCGTGATTAACACTTGCGCAGTAACGGCGCAAGCCGTGCGTAAATCACGCCAATTATTGCGGCAACAACAGCGCAATAACCCAAATGCGCAATTAATCGTCAGTGGTTGTTTGGCAACGCTAGAAGCTACTGCGTTAGCGCAGGAGCGCGGTGTGACTTTGTTGATCAAAAATAGCGATAAAGATCAACTGGTTGATCTCGTGATGTCGCATTTTTTCCTCACTAAAAAAGAAATTAGGGACGATTTCGCCACTCCGTTGTTTGCTCGCAACCGACAACGCGCTTTTATCAAAGCACAAGACGGCTGCCGGTATCAGTGTACCTTTTGCATCACAACTCAGGCTCGCGGCGTAGAACGCAGCCGTCCTCGCGCCGAAATCGTTAATTTGATCAATCGCTTGCAAAAAGTAGGAATTTGGGAAGTAGTATTAACTGGCGTGCAACTCTGCGGTTATGGCAGCGATTGTGGCGATAATCTGACGGCACTGGTCGCCCATCTGCTCGCAGTCACGACGATTCCGCGCCTGCGTCTTGGCTCGCTGGAGCCGTGGGATTTACCTATTGATTTTTGGGCATTATTTGCAAATTCGCGCTTGCTGCCACATCTGCATTTGCCGCTGCAAAGTGGTTCAGATGCGGTGCTGCGCCGCATGGGTCGGCGTTGTAAAGCGTATGAATTCATGAAGTTAGTTGAAATTGGGCGAGCGCAAGTGCCAGGGTTAAATCTGACCACCGACATCATCGTCGGATTTCCGGGTGAAACTGTTGCTGATTGGCAACAAACATTGCAGTTGGTGGAGTCGGCGCAGTTTGGACATGTCCATATTTTCAACTATTCGCCCCGCACTGGAACTATTGCCGCAACTTTGCCACATCAAATTGATGCAGCAATTAAAAAACAGCGCAGCGAAGAGTTAAAGATGCTGGCACAAAAATTAAAACAGCAAGTATTAACAGCGCAAATTGGACAACAGGTGACGGTATTAATTGAAGGCGCAGACGCAGCACCAACATCTGTGCGTTTTGGTTATACACCAAATTATTTGCCGGTGCGGATTAAACCTCTTACTGCAATTGGTGAACACCGGCTCATTGATGTACAACTTACGGATTAACAGTAGATGGTGAGGCACTATTTGGCGTCACAATTTAATTCCTAACGTATTCCAGATTTGATCCACGCGCTCACGCACTGCTGTATCCATTTGAATCGGTTGCCCCCATTCACGATTCGTTTCACCAGCCCATTTATTTGTTGCATCAAAACCAATTTTAGAACCTAGCCCAGATACTGGTGAAGCGAAATCTAAATAATCAATTGGCGTGTTTTCAATCATTACCGTATCGCGCACCGGGTCCATTCGCGTGGTCATTGCCCAAATCACATCATTCCAATTGCGGGTGCAAATATCATCATCGACCACAATCACGAATTTGGTATACATGAATTGCCGCAAAAATGACCATACGCCCATCATCACTCGTTTGGCATGACCTGGATATTGTTTCTTAATACTGACCACCGCTAGCCGATACGAACAGCCTTCTGGTGGCAAATAAAAATCCGTAATTTCTGGGAATTGTTTTTGTAAAATTGGCACAAAAACTTCATTCAATGCCACACCTAAAATTGCTGGTTCATCCGGTGGTCTTCCGGTATAGGTGCTATGATAAATTGGCTCGCGGCGCGTGGTCATGCGTTCAATAGTAAATACTGGAAATTGATCGACTTCATTGTAATAACCCGTGTGATCGCCAAATGGCCCTTCTGCTGCCATATCATGCGGATAAATGTGTCCTTCTAATACGATTTCTGCACTGGCTGGCACTTGCAAATCGGAGTTTTGACAATTCGCCAATTCGGTGCGACTGCCGCGCAATAATCCAGCAAATGCGTATTCTGACAGCGTATCGGGAATTGGTGTGACTGCGCCTAAAATAGTCGCCGGATCAGCGCCGAGCGCCACTGCAACTGGAAAGGGTTGTCCGGGGTGCGCCCGTTGAAAATCACGGTAATCAAGCGCACCACCGCGATGCGATAACCAGCGCATAATGACGCGATTTTTACCAAGCACTTGCATTCGATAAATGCCGAGATTTTGCCGCGCTTTTTCTGGTCCGCGTGTAATCACTAAACCCCAAGTAATCAAGCGCCCAACATCGCCAGGCCAACAATGTTGAATGGGCAATTGATCTAAATTGATGGCATCGCCAGTCCAATTCACTTCTTGACAAGGCGCATTGCGGCGGATTTTCGGCGCCATATCCAACACCTTTTTGAAAATCGGCAGTGTTTCCCACGCTGCTTTTAATCCCTTTGGTGGATCGGGCTCCTTTAGAAAAGCTAATAATTTACCCACTTCGCGCAATGCACTAACCGATTCTTCACCCATTCCAAGCGCGACACGCTGCGGCGTACCAAATAAATTGCCCAATAATGGAATAGCGGAACCTTTTGGGCGCTCAAATAGCAATGCTGGACCGCCAGCGCGTAAAGTGCGGTCGCAGATTTCGGTGATTTCGAGATAAGGATCAACGGGAACGCGAATGCGTTTTAATTCGCCACGTTGTTCCAGTTGGGTAATAAAATCGCGGAGGTCTTTATATTTCATTCTGCCACTTCATCAGTGAAAACTGCTGCTAAATCAGTCGCAGTTAATATTCGTACAATCCACGCATCCAATGCCGCACTTGGTGCCGATTGAATTTGCGTCTCCAGTGCCGCAGGAAGTGCACCAAATCGTTGGCGTAATAATAGTAAAAGCATTTCTGCTTTCGCCTGCGTTGCTCCAGTTGCCACACCTTCAATCCGCCCTTTTTCTAATCCTTGCTCCAATCCTTTTTTCAATCCGCGTTGTTCCGCAATATGCGCCTGTTCCTGCAAATAGCGTTGATCTTCTAACCACATCTCACGCTTTTCAACATCATCTAATTCTTCTTCACTCCAGCCAGCGCGATTAGCTAATTCTAGTGCCTGTGCAATTGCGGGTTCTACAGCTAATGATTCCGGTACTGCGGTTAAATTCTCTGCCGTTTTCAAAAAGTAAAACCAGCGATCCAATGGAGTTTTTAATTCTGCCTCGGTTAAATCAAACTTGGGCAATTCTGCAAATACCAGTTCTAAATCGCGCTGATAAATTGCTGGGTTTTCAGTGGCAGATAAACGGAATTGACTGACTACCTGTTGTAATTCTGAAAACATGATGAAATCAGCAATGGTAATCGCAACGACACTGGTTAATAGCCGATAAGCCTCACCCTTTCCCAATTGATTTACGTAGGCTTTACAGGTGTTGTATAGCACGCGCTTCTCGAAGCCTTCGACATTTAGCACCTGCATTTCTACAATATAAAAATGCCCGCTTTGATCGCGCACCTTGACATCTAAAAAGGTATTCTTTAGCCCCTGAATTTTGGGTGCTTGATAGGGATCAATAATTGTCACTTCAATAATTTCCTCAGCACCGCTCAAATTGAGAATTGCGTTGAGAAAACTGATTAAAATCTCATGGCTGGTTTCAGAACCAAAGATTTTCTTAAACGTGTAATCGGTTTTAGGATTCAAAAAACGCATCGTATCAACCTCACTAAAAATGTCTCTATCAAAAGCCCCCTTTGAAAAAGGGGGGTTGTGTGGATTTAAAAACGGCTAAGGATTTAACTCACTTCACCGTATAAGTTTTGGTGAGTTGGTTATTCGCTTCATCCGCTTCCGGCGTTTGACACCAGCTATCAACAAAAGCGCGGAGCGTTTTAGTGCCAGTACCTTTTGACCGCAAACTCACCGTTAAGGTTTTACTCGCTCCGGCAGCTAATGAACCGACTTCAATCCATTCGGATTGAGCGCCACACGTTTGCACTGCTGTTTGATGCGCCCACACATCCAAATAACCGCCGGTTGCTGTCACAGTGCCTTGATTTTTTACCGTGATCTTGGCGGTAAAAATACTATTTGCAGTCGGTGACGCTGGCGTGAGTGCAATAGCAGTGATTTTAAGATCACCCACTGCGCTATTATTAAATGCAGCGGTCACAGTTTTATTGCTGGTGAGCGTGACCGTGCATTGTAGTGGATTGGTGGCAATTGGAGTGCAGCCCGTCCATTTGCTAAAAGTCCCGCCGGTATCCGCTTTGGCGGTAAGCGTGACGGCAGTGCCGCTGGTGAATTGTTTACTGCAAGCGGTGCCGCAATTAATTCCTGCCGGTGAACTGGTGACAGTACCATTGCCACTTTTGGTAATTGACAGTTTATAACTGGGCAATAGATTGAAATTAGCAGTGACGGTTTGCGCTGCGCTCATAGTCACGGTGCAATCGCCAGTTTTATTGGTACATGCGCCGCTCCAACCGCTAAAAGTCGAACCGGAACTGGTATCAGGTGTAGCAGTGAGAATAATGCTGCTGCCACTTTCAAAATCGCTGCTGCAATTGGAACCGCAATTGATTTGACCGTCTTTGCTAGTGACGATACCGCTGCCTGTGCCGGTTTTATTCACGCTTAAATCAAAAGACTGTCCACCGCGCACGAACCGAATGTAGTTGATGTCGTCCCGACTGTCGCCGTAGGCGTTGCCATTGCCGAAATTCACGTGCCACGTGTAGCTCGCGCCGTCAGCGTAAGACGTGGACGAGCCTGACCAAAACCCTGAACTCGGTGTATTCGGAAAATAACTGGGATCAATAGCGGGGCTATAACGGCTGTAATCTACTAAGACTTGCAGCTCTTTGACATTGGGCAAGCGCCAATCGTTATAACCCCCAGATTAAAATTATTGGCGGCAGTTAATGCAGCTTTCCAATTCATTGTTTTTGCTGTGCCAGTACAATTCGTGCCGCTTTGCCCTTCACTGCATTTTGCCCACATCAGCCCTGTATTCGACTGCGTTACAGTTCCATCATTATTATCAACAAAATAATAAAAAGACTGTCCGCCGCGAACGAGACGAACGCGGCTACTATCGTACTGACTGCCGTAGTTACCGACATGAGCATCGTAGAAACCCACGTCCCACACGTAGATCGAATAAAAGGCATAGGGAGAACCTGACCAAAATTCATCACTTGGCGTATTTGGGAAATAGTTAGTATCAATTGCTGGTGAATGGCGGCTGTGATCGGCAATGCTTAATAATTCTTTTATATCCGGCATCCGCCAGTCATTAAATCCACACAAGCCAGTTGCATTAACGTTATTCACATAACCAGCGGCTTGGTCGAAGGTGTAAGCTGAATCACTGAGTTTTACTTGCCAGATCAAGCCGCTCACATTATCGCGGACGCAAGTGTGATCGGTGGCGGTTGTTGGCAAATCATTTCCCGCTGCATCTAATTTCGTGAAATCAAAACCATTGGTTCCAAATTCAGCATCTTGACCGGGAAAACCGGCGACCGGACACGGCAAGCCGTTGGTGTCGGCATTTGAGCAAGTGGTAATGCCCGTATCATTCAAACCAGCAGCATAAACAGCATTGATAAAAAACAGCGTACTGACCAATAAACCGATCAGCATTGTCCAGCGTTTCAATCCAGAAAATCGCATTAACATCGCAATGCCCCACAGAGTTAAAAGAAAAATACTTGCAAATTTCTATCGTTAGGTTTTATACCTCTTTGCGTTAAAAGCCCCCCTTTGGAAAAAGGGGGTTAAGGATTTAACTCACTTCACCGTATAAGTTTTAGTGAGTTGGTTATTGGTTTCATCCGCTTCTGGCGTTTGACACCAACTATCAACAAAAGCGCGGAGCGTTTTAGTGCCAGTACCTTTTGACCGCAAACTCACCGTTAAGGTTTTGCTCGCGCCGGCAGCTAATGAACCGATTTCAATCCATTCGGCTTGAGCGCCGCACGTTTGCACCGCTGTTTGATGCGCCCACACATCCAAATAACCGCCGGTTGCTGTCACAGTGCCTTGATTTTTTACCGTGATCTTGGCGGTAAAAATACTATTTGCAGCCGGTGACGCTGGCGTGAGTGCAATAGCAGTGATTTTAAGATCACCCAATGCGCCATTATTAAATGCAGCGGTCACAGTTTTATTGCTGGTGAGCGTAAATGTGCATTGCAGTGGATTGGTGGCAATTGGAGTGCAGCCCGTCCATTTGCTAAAAGTCCCGCCGGTATCTGCTTTGGCGGTAAGCGTGACGGCAGTGCCGCTGGTGAATTGTTTACTGCAAGCGGTGCCGCAATTAATTCCTGCCGGTGAACTGGTGACAGCACCATTGCCATTTTTGCTAATTGACAGTTTATAACTGGGCAATAGATTGAAATTAGCAGTGACGGTTTGCGCTGCGCTCATATTCACGGTGCAAGTGCCAGTTTTATTGGTACATGCGCCGCTCCAACCGCTAAAAATCGAACCAGAACTGGTATCAGGTGTAGCAGTGAGAATAATGCTGCTGCCACTTTCAAAATCGCTGCTGCAATTGGAACCGCAATTGATTTTGCCGTCGCTGCTCTTTACCACACCGGCACCACTTCCGGTTTTATTGACGCTCAAATCAAAAAAATTAGGCAGTGCTCCGCGAACGAGCCGGACGTGGTTGCCATTGCTCCGATCGTCGTTGCTGGCGTAGCCATAATAGAAATCCACGTACCACGGAAACACGTTGACCGAGTAGTCGGCATCGGGAGAACCCGACCAAAACCACAAATTTGGCGTATTTGGGAAATAGCTGGTATCGATTGCGGGGCTGTAGCGGCTGTAATCCGCTAGAGCTTGCAGCTCTTTGGCGTTGGGCAGTCGCCAGTCGTTATGGTCGCCCAGACGCGAATTATTTGCAGCGGTTAAAGCGGAGCTCCAATCCATCGCCGTTGCATCACCCACGCACCCAATACCGGTTTGACCCTCGCTGCATTTAGCCCACATTAGCCCGGTGTTTGACTGCGTTACGGTACCATCCTCGTTATCAACAAAAGAATTAAAAGACTGTCCCCCGCGCACGAGCCGGACGAAGTGGCATTCGTCCCGAATGACGCCGTTGTTGGCGTCGACATGACCGAAATACACGCTCCACGCGTAGTCCGAGTCGCGGGCATCCGGAGAACCCGACCAAAAAAGATCACCTGGCGTATTCGGAAAATAGTTGGTATCAATTGCTGGCAAAATTTCTCCGTGATCCGCAATTCCCATCAATTCTTTTATATCCGGCATTCGCCAGTCTTTGAAGCCACATAAACCAGTTGCATTGACGTTATTTACGTAACCAGTGGCTTGGTCAAAAGTGAAAGTTGAATCACTGATTTTCACTTGCCAAATCAAACCGGTCACATTATCGCGGACGCAAGTGTGATCTGTCGCGCTGGCGGGCAAATCATTTCCAGCAGCATCCAATTTAGTGAAATCAAAACCGTTGCTGCCGAATTCAGCATCTTGCCCGGGGAAATCGGCGACCGGACACGGCAAGCCGTTGGTGTCGGCATTAGAGCAAGTAGTGATGCCGGTGTCGTTGAGACCGGCGGCGTGGGTGGCGGTAAACGTCGCAGTGACGGTTTGCGCTGCGCTCATAGTCACTGTGCAAGTGCCAGTTTTATTAGTACATGCGCCGCTCCAACCGCTAAAAGTCGAACCGGAACTGGTATCAGGTGTAGCAGTAAGAATAATACTGCTGCCACTTTCAAAATCACTGCTGCAATTGGAACCGCAATTGATTTTACCGTCGCCGCTCTTTACCACACCGGCACCACTTCCGGTTTTGTTGACGGTTAAGGCAAAAGAATCAAAAGACTGTCCGCCACGGACGAGACGAACGGGGTTGTTGCTGTCGTGCCGATTGGCGTTGTTGGTGTCGCCATCGTCGAAATTCACGCCTAACGCGTAGTTCGAAACGTAGGGAAACGGAGAACTCGACCAAAACCACGAACTCGGCGTATTCGGAAAATAGTTAGTATCAATTGCCGGTAAATAGCGGCTGTAATCGACCAAGGCTTGCAACTCTTTGGTATTGGGCAACCGCCAATCGTCATAACCACCCCGATTAGAATTATTGGCGGCGGTTAAAGCGGTGCTCCAATTCATCGTTATTGCATCACCAGTGCAATTCGTGCCGGTTTGACCCTCACTGCATTTAGCCCACATCAGCCCAGTGCTCGACTGCGTTACGATGCCATCCTCGTTATTAACAAAAGAATCAAAAGACTGTCCGCCGCGCACGAGCCGGACGTGGTAGCCGTTGTCCCGATTGTTGAAATTGGCGCTGCCAATGCCGAAATGCACGTACCACGCGCTGTACGAGTTATCAGCATACGGAAAACCGGACCAAAACCAATCACTTGCCGTATTGGGGAAATAGTTGGTATCAATTGTTGGATCGGGATAAACAATACTTTGATCGGCAATTCCTAATAATTCTTTTGGGTTTGGCATTCGCCAGTCATTAAATCCGCACAAGCCAGTTGCATTAACGTTGTTTACATAACCAGCGGTTTCGTCGAAGGTGTAAGTTGAATCACTGATGTTCACTTGCCAAATCAAACCGGTCACATTATCGCGGACGCAAGTGTGATCTGTCGCGCTGGCGGGCAAATCATTTCCAGCAGCATCCAATTTAGTGAAATCAAAACCGTTGCTGCCGAATTCGGCGTCTTGTCCGGGGAAGTCGGCGACCGGACACGGCAAGCCGTTGGTGTCGGCATTAGAGCAAGTGGTAATGCCGGTGTCATTCAAACCAGCAGCATGAACAGCATTGATAAAAAACAGCGTACTGACCAATAAACCGGTCAGCATTGTCCAGCGTTTCAATCCAGAAAATCGCATTAACATCGCAATGCCCCACAGAGTTAAAAGAAAAATACTTGCAAATTGCCATAGTTAGTTTTTCATCTCCGTTTTATACACTCAACCGCTCAATCATTTCGCACATAAAATGACCGAGCACCAAATGCAGCTCTTGAATGCGCGGCGTATCGCGGGATGGAACCGCTAAAACAATATCGGCGGCAGGCAAATCAGAATGCGCCGCGCCGGTAAATAACACCGTCAATAAACCGCGCTCCGTGGCCGCATTTAACGCATTTACAATGTTGGCAGAACGTCCACTCGTTGATAGCGCCCAAAGCACATCGCCGGGACGTGCCAGCGCATTTAATTGCCGTGCAAAAATGGCATCAAACGTGAAATCATTGGCAATGGCGGTGCTGGCGCTCGGATCAAATCCCAACGCAATTGCAGGTAAAGGTCGCCGCGTTTTATTCAGAAATGGCCCAATTAATTCGCCGCTGAGATGCGTTGCTTCACCCGCGCTGCCACCATTGCCGCAAATAAATAAGGTGCCGCCGTGTTGAATGGCTGCCGCAGTGCGCGTTGCTGCTGCAACCGTTGCCGCCAATACCTCAGCGTCGCTTTGAACAGCGGCAATCAATGCAGCAGTGGCATCTAATTGAACGCGAAGATGCGCAGTGAATGCGGCAATATCAGTCATGGCAATTAACCAGCGCAGCCACAATCATCATTTCCATCGGCGCGATATTTCTCATCTTCAGCGGCAGCGCGGCGTTCAATTTCAATTTGCCGCCGCGCTTCCCACACTTCCTGCCGCTCGGTGACGCGCTGTTCCCAAGCATCTGCCATTTCTTGAATGGTGCGCTCGCCAAATAAAACTTGCCGCAAAAAGCGATAACTAAATTCCAATAGCGCCTCGTCGTCTTGCTCAATTTCGGTATAAAACTCTGCGGGCAAGGTGTAGGTATTGCGGAAATTGTCACTCAAGACAAAACGGCGAAAAGTATCGCCGTCATAAGATGCCATGAAAAAGAATTGCAAACTCAATTGCGGTGGTCGCCCGACGGCTGGCCCCGCCGATTTCTTTTTTAAGACCAATTGATACCAGTCGCGGTTTTTTGCATCGAATTCATCGCAATGCTGCTCGGCGCGATATTCCGCAATTGAAAGTTCGCGCTGTTCATTGTGACCTTGACAATGATCTTCTTTCACCAGTGAATAGCGTTCTTCAGCAATTGCGGAATCTTTTTCGCGCAGCGTCAATAGCGCCAGCGGGTAATAACGACACACCGTCGGGCGGTCGCTGTAAACGCCGCAACCGGCATCGCCAGCCAATTGCAAACAGGTTCCATTGTCATCCGTTTTCAATTTAATGCCCGGCAAACCATCGCCGTCCATTTGAAAAGGAACGGTGAATTGCCGAATAAACTCGGTAGATGTTAAACCTAAACGCCGTTTTAAGCGCAGCACGTCATAAGGTGCCAACGTAATGTCAGCGCGTTTGCAGCAGGCATTAAAACAACTGATGCCGGGGTGACAATGAAATTGCAGCGGACTATTCAACTGCAACGCTTCGGGCATGACTGCGCTTTGAAAAGGAAGTGGATTGTGCATAAACAATGGTCTCGGTTGTAAAAGTTATTCGTTGTCAGTAGAAAATACTGTTTCACTGCCAATTAAATTAGCTGCGTGTGTTACAGGTATTGATGCGCAATGCTGCTCGCGCTGCTTCAAAATTAAAATGTTCAATTTCGTACATCACTGGATTAAATGCTTCACCCAAAGTTGCTCGCAATAACGCAGCAGATTCTCGCGCCAATTGCACGGCGCGAGTGTTGTCTTCCGCTAACAGCGCGTCTAATTCAGCAATTAACGGATGCGCAATGTTAATTGCACCGAGCGCAGCAGAATCGTTCCACGCTTCGCTGGTCAATAAATCGTCAATCAATAAATCATCGACATCCGGCAGCGCAGTAATTGCGCTAATCAGTGCGTCCAATTCATTGCGCAATTGCTCAATTAACGCAGCGATTTGTGCCGATTCCAGCGCAGTGTTGTGTATTAATTCTGCTTCCAATGCGGTTGCAGTTGCCGCGACCTGATCCGCGCCGAGCGTTGCGGCTGCGCCTTTCAAACAATGCACCAATTGCTGCGCACCAGATCGATCGCCAGCCGTTAAGCTGCTGTCTAATAGCTCTAAATCTTCGCCATGTCCCTGCGCAAATAGCCGCAATAACCGCAGATATAACGGGCGTTGACCGCGCACTGCTCGCAATCCGCGTTGACTGTCTAAACCCGCAATTGCGACCGAGCAGGGGCGTTTGATGGGCGAGCCAATGACCGCTCCAATCACTGCGCCAACGGGGATTGCGTGATGCGGCAACCACCGCAGCAACGCTTGATATAATCCATCAGGATCAACGGGTTTGGTGACAAAATCATTCATTCCGGCGGCTAAACAGGCGCGACGATCTTCTTCAAACGCATTGGCGGTCATCGCCAAAATCGGCAATTCCGACTGCAACGTTTGCGCCCGAATGCGGCGCGTCGCTTCCAATCCGTCCATTTCCGGCATTTGCACGTCCATCAGCACGAGGTCGTAACGCCGACTGGTCGCCAGCGCCACTGCTTCGCGTCCGTTTTCTGCAACTTCCGCCACCAACGCCACTGCATCGAGCAGTTCAAGCGCAACTTCGCGGTTCACGGCGTTGTCTTCTGCCAACAGCACTCGCGCTCCGGCGCAGGATTGACGCAGTTCTAATTCGCTCGTCAATTGTGACGTTGCCGCTGGTGTTGGCATTGCGCCAGACTTTCCGCGCTGCAACGTTGCGGTAAACCAAAAAGTGCTGCCGTAGCCGAGCGCAGTTTCCACGCCCGCATCTCCGCCCATCAATTGCGCCAAACGCCGCGTGATCGCCAGTCCCAAACCGGTGCCACCGTGTTTGCGCGTCGTGGACACGTCGGCTTGACCAAAAGGCGTAAACAGTCGCGGCAATTCTTCCGGCGCAATACCGATGCCCGTGTCATTGACTTCAAAACGCACTTTGAGCTGCTGCGCAGTAAGTGTTTCATCTTTAATGAGATAACAGCGCAGATGCACGCCGCCGCTGGTGGTGAATTTGACTGCGTTGCTGGCGAAATTCAGCAAACTCTGGCGCAGGCGCGTCGGATCGCCATGTAACCAATTCGGCACGTCGCCTGCGTCGGCAGTCACCGTCAGACCTTTTAATTGCGCTTGGTCAAATGAGCGAGCGGGTGTGATCGAGAATATCGGTGAGCGCAAAATCGGTTTGTTCCAATTCCAAACGCTCGGCTTCATTTTCGATAAATCAAGAATGTCGTTGATAATTAACAGTAAATGCTGGGCAGCAACGGCAATTTTATCTAAACGTGCGACTTGCTCTGGCATCATGTTGCTGCGTTGCAACAAATAAGTTAAGCCAACAATCGCGTTCATTGGCGTGCGGATTTCGTGGCTCATATTGGCGAGAAAGCGCTTTTGGCGCGATTGGCCGATTCTGCGGCTTCTCGCGCCTGCTCGCGGACGCGCTCCAATTCTTTTGCCGCACTCACATCACGCGAAAATCCGACCGTACCCAATACGTTACCGGCAGCATCAAGCACTGGAGCCTTAAAAGTTTCGCTAATGACGATCTCGGTTCCATGCAAAATGGGTTCATCCAACGTCATCTGCTGCCGAATTGCGATGACTGCGCGATCATCTGCGCGATAGCGTTTGGCGAGTTCCATTGGCCAGAGATCAAAATCGGTTTGACCGAGTAAATCCTGAACAGCGCCACCAACCACATTTGCCATTGTTTGATTGACGACGAGAAAACGCCCTTTCACATCTTTAAGCCAAATCATGTGCGGGATATTGTCGATGATTGCCCGCAATTCTTGACTTTGCTGATGCAATTCCGCAGTGCGTTCATTCACGCGATCTTCTAAATGCGCCCGCTCCTGCGCTAATTGCAATTCAATCTGTTTACGTTCGGTAATATCGCGGCAAATACACAGCACAAAATTTTGCTCACCCCACAAGACACTGCTGGCGCTCACTTCAACTGGGTATTCCGAACCGTCGCAGCGACGATGACGAGTTTCAAATACAAAACCATGATGGGGAAAAGGATTAAAGTTTTCACGGATCATTTCCTCCGACATGACTGCGTCCATCTCCCAACTGCGCATTCCAATTAATTCTTGCGTGGTGCAGCCGAGCATATCCGCCATACGCTGATTACCTTCAATGACGCGATGATCCATATCAAATACCAGAATGCCATCGCGGGATTGCTCAATCAGCGCCCGCCGTTGTGCGATTTCATCAGCGAGTAAATTGAGTACTTTTAACCGCGCTAATTGCGCATCATGCACTGATTCGGCAATTTCTAATTGCTCGCGTTGACGCAGTAAAAAAGCTCCCGTCACGGTCATTAACAGCGCCAGCAAACCGACTAAACTAATCCAAATTACATTACTAATGACTTCGCTATCAATTTCACTTAAATCGCGTTTGGCAATGAGCAGCCAATCGGTATCGGGAACCATCAACCCCACGCTCATTACCGATTTTCCACGATAATCAATACCTTCGATAGCATTACTGGGCAATTGCGCAGCTATAGGAATTTGCGCTGCAACGAAATTTAATAAGGTGGATGACAGGTTTAATGTTAATGCGCTATCAGGTTGATGATGCAAATTATTCAGTGCAATGAATTCATTTCCTTCGCGGCGCACAAGTAATATTTCGCCGGTGGCGCTGGGTACTGGCCAATTTTGGAGTGTTGGATATAAATAAGCGACTGGATTGCTATGCAGCACGATGACTAAATTAGGCTGTTGCTCACGAATTGGCAACGGAGTGATAAAATCTAAATGTAAATTGCCTTGTGCATCACGATAAGGTCCGTAAATACGAATGCGTTGCTCTTCTATACATTCCTGTATCGCTGTCAGCAATTGCGTATCAACTGGTAAGTTGACAGAGCTCCAAATAGATTCGCCTTGTGCGGTTAATAATCTGATGCTTTGAAACGCATTATCACGCGCAAATGCTTTCAGAAGTGCAATGAGATTGCTATTCAATACTGGCGTTTTAGCGATGTTGCTACCAATTTCAGTTGCTAAATAGCTTTCTTGAATAAAACGCGCATCTCCACGCCGTTCGTTGAGCCAATCAGCAATTTGCCGCGCTTTGGATTCAACAATGCTATTGAGTCGCGCTGCCTCGCTTTCTTTCTGGTGATTAAAATTGATGGCAATGCCACCTGCCGTTAGCGTCACAATGGCAGCTATCAATAATGCTAAAGGCAACAATTGGGTGAAACGCATTCGGCTCACAAGCATCCACGTTTTGAATGATTTAATCACTGAATAAAATAACGCCATTTGGCAGCAGTGGGGCATTTGTTAGGTTGAAGTAGACGGATAGAATAGAGGATATTGCTGGCTAATCACTGAAAATTGACTACTACAAGGAATTTATATGAGCACTTCTCCGCGTCACGGCAAAACGGGTAAACCGATCAACAATGCCAAACTCGACCGCGTGGTCGCTGATGCCCGCAAAGCCAGCGAGGAACGCGCTGCGGGCTATCGCGAGCAGGCGCTGAAACTTTACGCTTGGGTGTGTGGGCGCTGCGCTCGCAGTTTCACCCGTGAGAATTTACGGGAACTGACGGTGCATCATAAGGACATGGATCACGACAACAATCCCGCTGACGGCAGCAATTGGGAATTGTTGTGCATTTACTGCCATGATAACGAGCACCAAAAATATGAAGAACATCTCGCGGCGTTGAGTGCCGGACGTGGAAAAACGCCGGGCAGCACGACTAAAACCACGACGCATAATCCGTTTGAGGCACTCGCCGCTCTGCTCAAAAAAGACGATTGATGCCATTCCGACCACTGAAAATTGATACCTAAACACATGACCTCGCAGCTCTTTTTTGCCTCCGCACCGAAACACATGGGCAGTTTGCTTGCCGAGGAACTCATTCGGCTGGGAATGCGTGATGCCACGGAAACTCGTGGCGGAGCGCGTTTTTCCGGCAGCATTGAAGACGGTTATCGCGCCTGTTTATGGTCGCGCATCGCCAACCGCATTCTGCTTCCGCTCGGTCAATTTCCCGCCAGCAGCCCGGATGATTTGTATACCGCTGCTGCCGACATTGCGTGGGAAGAACATTTGACGCCAGAGCACCGTTTCGCCATTCAGTTTGACGGCGATTTGCCGGGGATTACCAATCCACATTTCGCCGTGCTGCGCGTGAAAGATGCGCTGGCTGACCGGTTTACGCGCCGCTGCGGACAACGTCCCAGCGTCGATGCGGACGATCCCGATCTGCGGATTCATGTTTACGCGCATCAGGACAACGTCAGTATCAGCCTTGATTTATCAGGCGAATCGCTGCATTTGCGCGGCTATCGTGACAGCGGATCAGCCGCGCCGTTGAAAGAAAATCTCGCCGCTGCGCTGCTGCTCCGCGCTGGCTGGGCAGAAATTGCCGCGCAGGGCGGAGCGTTACTTGACCCGATGTGCGGCTCCGGCACGCTGATTATTGAAGGCGCGTTGATCGCTGCCGACATCGCGCCCGGATTGCTGCGCGAGCAGTTCGGTTTTCACGGCTGGCTGCAACACGATGAAACGCTGTGGCAACGGCTGCTGGCGGAGGCGCACATTCGCCGCGCTGCCGGACTGCAACGCCTCGGCGCACTGCGTGGTTATGATCAAAATCCCAACGCGATTCGCACTTCGCTGCATCATTTGGAACGCGCTGGGTTGGCGGGGCTGGCGCATTTTGAACGGCGCGAACTCGCCGATTGTTTCCCCGGACGCGAGGAAGACGAAGGGCTGGTGATGGTCAATCCGCCGTATGGCGAGCGGCTCGGCAGCGAGGACGAATTGCCAGAGCTGTACGCCCGCCTCGGCGCAGTGTTGAAAGAACGGTTTATCGGTTGGCGAGCAGCAGTGTTTACCGGCAGCCCTGATTTGGGTAAACACATGGGCTTGCGGGCGATCAAACGGCACACGCTCTACAACGGCCCGATTGAATGCAAATTGCTGCATTTTCAAGTCGAACCGCGCTATTTCGTCAGTCATCAGCCGCGTCCGCTGCCGGCGCAAGAACGCAGTGCTGGCGCGGAAATGCTCGCCAATCGCATCACCAAAAATCTCAAAACGCTGCGCAAATGGCAGCGCGAATCACAGATTGAATGCTTGCGGATTTATGACGCAGATTTGCCGGAATATGCGCTGGCGGTGGATGTTTACGCGGGCGACGGTGAACGCTGGGTGCAGGTGCAGGAATACGCCGCGCCAGCAACGGTTGATCCGAAAAAAGCGCGGCATCGGTTGCGTGAAGCGCTGGGTTTGATGCCGGAAGTGCTTGATATTCCGAGCGAACGGGTGTTTTTCAAAGTGCGCCAGCCACAAAAAGGCACAAATCAATACGAACGGCTGGCGGAAACGCGCCGGTTTCACGAAGTTGCTGAAGGCGGACATCGGTTTCTCGTCAATTTCGAGGATTATCTCGACACTGGTTTGTTTCTCGATCACCGCGACGTGCGCGGGTTAATCGGTCGGCTCGCGGCAGGAAAACGCTTTCTCAATCTGTTCGGCTACACCGGCACGGCAACGGTTTATGCCGCTCGCGGCGGAGCCAGCGCCAGCACAACCGTCGATTTATCAAACACCTATTTGGACTGGGCACAAAATAATCTGCTGTTAAACGACATTGATTTGGATGCGCACGAACTGGTGCAAGCCGACTGTTTGCGCTGGCTTGACAGTCACGTCGG
Source organism: Chromatium okenii (assembly GCF_002958735.1). GTDB lineage: Bacteria > Pseudomonadota > Gammaproteobacteria > Chromatiales > Chromatiaceae > Chromatium > Chromatium okenii_A. The sequence continues at coordinate 843,964 of NZ_PPGH01000037.1, forward strand.
TCGCCGCAGTTACGACCTGATTTTTCTTGATCCACCGAGCTTTTCCACCTCCAAACGCATGTTTGGAACGCTCGATATTCAGCGCGATCATGTGACCTTGATTCGTTCGGTGTTGCGGCTGTTGGAACCGAACGGCGTGTTGATTTTTTCCAACAATCTCCGGCGCTTCCGTATTGATGTGGACGCACTCGCCGAACTGGAAGTTGAGGACATCAGCGCAGCGAGTCTGCCGCGTGATTTCGCCCGCAATCCGCGCATTCATCATTGTTGGACGATTCGGCAGCGTCCGCAATCAACTTTTCTTTCGTGAATTCATCAGGTTCTTTTCAATCATCATGCTCAAGGTGACGCAACTGGAATGCCGACGCGGTGATCGGCGACTGTTTACCGACCTGAATTTCAGTCTCAGCGCCGGAACGCTGCTGCATGTGCGCGGACGCAACGGTAGCGGAAAAACAACACTGTTGCGCACACTCTGCGGCTTGTTCACACCCGAGCACGGCGAATTGTTATGGCGCGGCGAATCGATTCGGCAACTCGGCGATGATTATCGGCGCGAAGTGCTGTATTTCGGTCATCTCAACGGCATCAAAGGCGATCTCACCGGCATCGAAAATCTCAGCATCGCCGCTACGCTGGCTGGAAATACCATTTCACAATCAAGCGTTTGGGCAGCACTCGCCCGCATTGGCTTGACCGGATTTGAGGATTTACCCACGCGAATGTTGTCGCAAGGACAAAAGAAACGGGTCGCGCTGGCGCGGCTGATGTTGTCCACCGCGCCGCTGTGGATACTGGATGAACCCTTCACCGCGCTGGATGTTGACGCAGTAGCACTGCTACAAACGTTGATTTCTGACCACATTGCCGCTGGCGGATTAGCGATTTTAACCACACACCAAGCCGTGCCTCTGACTTCTGGGCAGGTCGCGCATCTGGATTTAGGGGATTAAACCAACATGTTGCGCAGTTTCTGGTGCATCCTCCACCGCGACCTCACACTGGCGCTGCGTCGCCGCACTGATGTTCTCACGACCTTGTTTTTCTTCGTGATTGTCGTCAGTTTATTCCCGCTCGGCATCAGCACTGAACGGCAGATTTTGCAGATTCTCGGTCCCGGCGTGGTCTGGGTTGCCGCGTTATTGGCTTCAATGCTGGCGCTAGAGCGATTATTTGCAGCAGATTATGACGATGGCACCTTGGAGCAATTATTATTAACTGGTCAACCATTGGCGCTATTGGTGCTGGGGAAAATTACCGCGCATTGGTTATTAACAGGATTGCCCTTAGTATTGATTGCGCCGCTGGTTGGAATGCAATATCACCTAACCGACACCGCAATTGGCGTGATGATGCTTGCGCTACTCATTGGTACGCCAATTTTAAGTTTAATTGGGGCTATTGGTGCGGCGCTCACGCTCGGTCTGCGCGGTGGCGGAATTTTATTATCACTGCTCATTTTACCGCTGTATATTCCGGTTTTGATCTACGGCGCAGGCGCAATTGAAGTGAGTGTTATCGATTTGTCAGATACGCAGCCGTATCTTACGTTGCTGGGCGCTTTTCTGGTGGTGGCATTGATTTTTGCACCGGTCGCATCAGCAGCAGCATTGCGGATTTCGGTTGAGTAAGTTGGAACTCTAACTAAACATGATCAATCACATAAAACGTTCGGTTTATATCGAAACATCTGTCATCAGCTATCTCACTGCGCGTCCAAGCAAAACAATTCTTGGCGCAGCACATCAACAGATTACTTGTGCTTGGTGGGAACGGCGATCTGAATACAATCTTTTTGTTTCTGAATTGGTCTTGCGCGAATGCGAAGCTGGTGATACTTCTGCCGCAGAAAAACGTTTGGCAAGTATTGCTGATTTTCCGTTGCTATTGATTACGGAAGATATTTTACAAATAGCAGAAGCACTTTTAGAACAACAAATTATTCCACTTAAAGCAGCAGAAGATGCTCTTCACATTGCGCTTGCAACTGCGTATCACATTGATTACTTGATAACATGGAATTGTCGACATATCGCAAATCCAGAGATACAACGAAACATTGCTATCTACCTTGAAAGCATTGGATTACCTTTACCGTTTATCTGTACACCAGAAGAACTTTTAGGAGAGGAAGGCGATGCTGAATGATGAAATTGTTGATGAAATTAGAACAATTAGAGAAAAACATGCTGCGCAATTTAATTTCGATTTGCGAGCAATTTTTGAGGATTTAAAAAAATCAGAAACAAAACATCTTGCCGATGGTCACACGTTTATCACGCCATCGACAACTTACAACCTATCCGGTTCTAAACTACAGCAAGCTCGGTTTTCATTACCACGACGCAGAATAATTCCATGACGCTTAACTGGTTCAAATTCGCATCTCCTCCCGCGTTTTATTCCCTAGCCGGACGCTTAATTCCGATATTTTGGGGCTTGACGCTTATTCTTTTAGCGATCGGTTTGTATTGGGGATTTTTCCAAACAACCGATCAACTCGGCGGTAGCAATCCGCAAAAAGAGTATTACCGTATCATCTTTATTCATGTGTCCTCAGCATGGATGTCAATGTGGCTTTATTTCGTGATGGTTGCATGGGCAGCGATTGGTTTGATATTTAATACCCGACTGTCATTTATGATGGCAAAAGCAATTGCACCAACGGGCGCATTATTCACCTTTTTAGCACTGTGGACGGGCGCATTCTGGGGGCGACCCAGTTGGGGAACCTATTGGGATTGGGATCCGCGTTTAACCTCAGAATTGGTGCTATTTTTCATGTATATCGGATACATGGCGCTGCATTCAGCGATTGATGACATCCGTCGCGCAGATCGCGCCTCTGCATTATTAGCCATCGTTGGTTTAGTCATGGTTCCGGTAATTTTCTGGTCAATCAATTGTCCCGATCCCAATCAATGCGCGGCACTGCATCAGCGATCTAATCTCACTAAAATCGACGGCAATATTTTATTCGCAATGTTGACGATGAGCTTGGCGTTTTGGATGTATTCATTTGCCACCACATTTATGCGGTTGCGCAGTCTCATTTTAACCCGTGAAGCAGATAGCATTTGGGTTCGAGAGCTTTTAACACAGGGTGGAGATCAAAAATGAGTGAGTTTTTTGCGCAGGGTGGTTACGCCTTTTTTATTTGGGGCGCATACGGTATGGCGGTACTATTATTAGTGATTGAAGTGATGCAGTTACGCGCCCAACGCCATGCGCTATTCATTCGGCTTAACCGCTTAAACAGAATGCGTGAACTTGATCCAAATCAGTGATTTCGGAGCGAATAAATTAATGAAAGCACGACAGAAACGCTTGGTATTTGTAGGTTTAGCAATTCTCGGTATTGGTGCAGCTTCAACACTGGCAATTACTGCGCTTAAAAGCAACATTTCCTATTTCTTTAGTCCGTCTCAGGTGTTGGCAAATGAAGCGCCACCGAATCATGTTTTTCGACTTGGTGGACTGGTCACAAAGGGTAGTTTAATTCGGCAACCCGATAGCCTAACGATTCATTTTGATGTGACTGATAATGCCAAAACGGTCAAGGTTATTTATACCGGCATCCTGCCCGATTTATTTAGTGAAGGAAAAGGTGTGGTGACAAAAGGAAAATTGGGTGCTGATGGTGTGTTTTATGCTGAAGAAGTACTAGCAAAACACGATGAAGAATACATTCCGCCAGAGGTTGCCAGCACGTTGAAAACTGCTCATGTTGAAGGCGTCACGAATGCTGCAACCCCGTCCAATGGAGCAAGCAAATAATGATGCCTGAACTCGGTCATTTCGCGCTAATTTTCGCGCTATTATTTGCAGTGACGCAAGCAACAGTGCCGCTGATTGGTTCTTTCACCGGCAATGTAACTTGGATGAATTTTGCCCGTCCGTTGGCGTGGGGGCAATTAACCTTTATTGGCATTGCTTTTCTTGCACTGTTGCAAGCATTTTTAATCGACGACTTTTCGGTTATTTATGTCGCAACCAATTCCAACTCACTGATGCCGGATCTATACAAAATATCCGCAATTTGGGGCGCACATGAAGGCTCTCTATTGTTATGGGTATTCATGCTAGCTGGCTGGGGCGCAGCGTTGGCGCTGTTTAGTCGTAAATTGCCATTACCGATGATTTCTCGTGTCATTGCCGTTCAAGGCATGGTTGCTATTGGCTTTTTGTTATTCATGTTACTGACTTCTAATCCCTTTGATCGCATCTTTCCAATACCGGTTGAAGGGCGCGATCTTAATCCGTTATTACAAGACCCGGTTTAGCATTTCATCCGCCAATGCTCTATATGGGCTACGTTGGTTTTTCAGTCGCATTTGCCTTTGCAATTGCTGCGTTGATTGGCGGCAAACTCGATTCCGCTTGGGCGCGGTGGTCACGCCCTTGGACGATGGTTGCATGGATATTTCTCACCCTCGGCATTGCACTCGGTTCATGGTGGGCATATTACGAATTAGGCTGGGGCGGTTGGTGGTTTTGGGACCCAGTTGAAAATGCGTCATTTATGCCTTGGTTGGTTGGCACCGCATTGATTCATTCGCTCGCAGTGACTGAAAAACGCGCTGCATTTAAGAATTGGACGGTATTATTAGCGATCTCAGCTTTTTCATTGTCATTGCTCGGCACTTTTCTAGTTCGTTCTGGTGTACTGACTTCAGTTCATGCCTTTGCAACTGATCCAACACGTGGTGCATTCATTCTGATTTTTCTCTGCATCGTTATCGGCGGTTCATTAACGCTTTACGCATGGCGAGCACCGCGCATTGCAGATGGTGGACGCTTTGATTTGCTATCACGCGAAACCTTTCTTTTGATAAACAACCTATTGCTGGCAACGCTGGCAGTATTGGTATTATTTGGAACGCTCGCGCCATTGATTTATGATGCAGCCGGTTGGGGCAAAATTTCTGTTGGTTTCCCTTGGTTTAATACGATGTTTATTTACATCTCACCATTGCTGATTTTAGCCATGGGGATCGGACCGCTCACGCGCTGGAAACATGACAATTTGCGGCGATTATTACCCGCAATCGGTGGCGCATTGGCATTTGGAGTATTGGTTGCTGCCTTGCAATTGAACCATTTTGCCATTGGATTAGGTTTGGGTTTGGCTGCGTGGTTAGTAGCGACGCATCTCATTAGTTTCATTGCTCGATTAAAACAAGGCAGTGGATTCACTGCGAGCATGATGAATACTAGTCTTAGCTATTACGGTATGTGGTTAGCGCATTTCGGAATTGCAGTGTTTATTATCGGTGTGACATTGGTTTCTAATCGCGGCACTGAAACCGATATTCGGCTTGCAACGGGTGGCGTGTATGAAACGGCTGGGCATCGTTTTCAATTCAATGGCGTTAACGTTGTTAAAGGGCCGAATTACACTGCTTTTCGTGGAGAATTCGTCGTTTATCAGGGTGAAAATGAAATCACGCGGTTGTATCCTGAAAAGCGCAAATATATTTCCGGTGGAATGCCGATGACTGAAGCGGGAATTGATGCAGGGTTTCTGCGCGACATTTATATTTCACTCGGCGAACCAATTGGTATGAGCGGTGATTGGGCATTGCGACTTTATTACAAACCTTTTGTGCGATGGATTTGGCTCGGCTGCATTTTAATGGCGCTCGGTGGCGTATTAACCGTGACAGATCGCCGTTATCGTTCCAATTGTCCAGCAACTGTTTGAATTGAAGGATTTCCACTCATGTCAACTACATCTCGTGCTTTAATTCCATTAGTGATTTTTCTCGTGTTAGCTGCGCTATTGTTTTACGGTTTGCAACTTGATCCGCGCAAAGTGCCGTCACCATTGATTGATAAACCTGCGCCGACATTCACGCTGCAATCATTAAAAGATGCAAATGAAATGCTGACGCAGGACATTTTGCGCGGCAAGATGTCGCTGGTGAATGTATGGGCGTCATGGTGTCCATCGTGTCGGCAGGAGCACAGCGAATTAATGCAAATTGCCCGCGAGAATGATATTCAAGTCATTGGGTTTAATTGGAAAGACACGCGCCCCCAAGCGTTGCAAATGCTCGAACAATTTGGCGATCCCTACTCTGCTATTCTATTTGATCCCGACAATCAGGCTGGCATCAATTGGGGCGTTTATGGTGCACCGGAAACTTTTGTGGTGGATACGCAGGGCATTATTCGTCACAAACGGATTGGACCAATTGATCGAGATGTATGGGAAAAAGAAATTCTGCCGATTATTAAACAGTATCGGAATCAATAAATGAACATCTGTGATTTCAAATTCGTTTTGGCAACGGCATTATTGACTGCTGCGCTGGCAATTGGCAACGTTCAGGCTTATACGTTGGAGCAATTCACATTCGATGACCCTGCGCAAACGGAAGCATTTCATAATCTCATTGGCGAATTGCGTTGTTTAGTGTGTCAAAACGAATCACTCGCTGGCTCGCAAGCTGGCGTGGCGCAGGATTTGCGCAAAGAGATTTATCGAATGATGCGTGAAGGTAAAAGTCGCACTGAAGTTATTGATTTTCTGGTCGCTCGTTATGGCGATTTCGTATTGTATGAACCGCCATTAAAACCTGCGACTTATGTGCTGTGGTTTGGTCCTTTTGTATTCATTGGAATTTGCGGTGTATTGCTTTTCCGCGCTCTGCAACGCAAAAAAGCTGCGCCTGAACAGGATTTAACGGACGCGGAACAGGCGCGTTTGCGGCAACTTCTCACCAAAACCGGCGATTAACTCAATGATAATGTTCTGGATTCTTATTGTTGCGCTGATCGTGCTGGCGCTCGCATTCATTCTGCCGCCGTTACTGCGACCTGCGCCGCTAGCGACTGCGCCAGCACAAGACGCGCTTAATCTCGAAGTGTTTCAGCAGCGAATCAGTGAATTGGACGCTGATCTCAGCGCGGGATTTCTCGATCAAGATCAATATGTTGCTGCTCGCCGCGATCTGGAACGCGATCTGCTGCATGATTTGGATCAATCCCCCCAACCCCCCTTTTCCAAAGGGGGGCTTTCTGAGTCCTTTGCTGAAGGGGGGCTTGAAACTCCCCTCTTAGAAAAAGGGGGGCAGGGGGGGATTTTGCGAGAAACGGTGTTGGCGACCATTTTGGGTATCGGCATTCCGGCACTGGCGCTGGGGTTGTATTGGTTACTCGGCAATCCGGCGCTCATCACGCAATTGCAACTGGCAGCAAGCACTCCGGCAGCAACAAACGATCAGGATGCGCCGTCATTGGATGTCTTGGCGCAGCGGCTGGAAGAGCGGTTGAAAGCCGATCCCGCCAGCGTTGACGGCTGGCTGATGCTCGGTCGCACCTATTTTGCGTTGGAAAACCGCGAGCGTGGATTGGTCGCAGTTGCCAAAGCGTTTGCGCTCGCGCCCACGCAGATTGAAGTGATGCTGGCTTATGCCGAATCGCTCGTCGTCACCAGCGACAGCAGCAATTTGGCGGTCGCCAACTGAATTGATTAACGCGGTGTTGCAGCGCGAACCGACGAATGCGACGGCGCGTTGGTTGCGCGGCGTGGTGGCGTATCGGCAAGGCAATTATCAAGCGCATTGGAAATGTGGCAGAGCATTGCGGCGGAATTAGAACCGGGCGGAGAGGAAGCAAAAAATCTCGGTGAATTGATCGCGGCGGCCAAACAGCGCCTCAGTGAACAACCTGCGCCCGCGCCAATCACTGACGTGCAATCCACCACTGATGCGCCCGTTGCGCCAGCAGATGCGCCAGTCACTGCGGCAACTGCGCCGGTTTCGACTGCAACCGTCGCTGAGACTGCGCCCGTTACGGAAACCAGCGCCAGCGCCACTCAGGAAACGCCAGTGGCACAACCCATCGCTGCCGACAACACTCCAGCGTTGCAGGTCACGGTCACACTCGATCCGGCGCTGGTAGCACAAACCTCGCCCGATCAAGCAGTATTTGTGTTTGCTCGCGCTGCGAATGGTCCGCCAATGCCGCTGGCCGCAGTGCGCTTGACCGTGAAGGATTTGCCGCAAACCGTGACTTTGGATGACAGCTCGGCGCTGATGCCCGCACTGCGTTTATCAGCATTTTCGGAAGTAATTGTCGGAGCGCGGATTTCAGCCAGCGGCGAAGCGATGCCGCAAACAGGCGATTTGGAAGGCGAAACTGCGCCGTTGGCAGCGAATACCACCGCAGCAGTGGCCGTCACCATTGACCGAGTGCGTCCTTAATCCCGACCAATTCCGTATACTTCGTTTGGTCACATTTCAGGTTACAGGGCAATCTGCTTGCCCTGTGTTTCACTCATCGCACCATGCACAGGATTACTGATGTCTGATTACAACGCTGAGGATGTCCGCAATATCGCCCTCGTCGGTCACGCTGGCGCTGGTAAAACCACCTTGGTTGAGGCGTTGCTGGCAGCGACTGGCGTCATCGCCGCGCCTGGCAGCATCGCTCGCGGCTCGACGGTGTGCGATTTCGATCCACTCGAAAAGGAGCTGCAACACTCGCTCGATGCCGCAATCACTAGCTTTAATACGGCTGGCAAGCACATCAATGTGATTGACACGCCCGGCGCAGCAGATTTTCTCGGCCGCAGCATTTCGGTGCTGGCGGCAGTGGAAACAGCAGCACTGGTCATCAATGCGCAGTCCGGCATTGAGCCGATGAGCATCCGCATGATGAAAGCGGCGGATAAGCGCAATTTGTGTCGGCTGATTATCGTCAACCAGATTGATGCGCCAGATGTCGATCTCGCTGCGCTCACCGAGCAAATCCGCGAGACTTTTGGCGCGGAATGTTTGCCGATCAATTTGCCAGCGATGGCGGCAAGCGCGTGGTCGATTGCTTTTTTCAGCCGACCGGCGCTGGCGCGGATTTCACCTCGGTTGAGGATGCGCACAGCCACATCATTGACCAAGTCGTTGAGGTGGACGAGGCGCTGATGGAGATTTATTTGGAGCAGGGTCAAGACCTTGCGCCCGAACAGCTCCACGATCCGTTCGAGAAGGCGCTGCGCGAGACGCATTTAATTCCGATCTGTTTTGTCTCGGCGCAGACCGGCGCGGGCATTCCTGAATTGCTGGAGATTCTGGCGCGGCTGATGCCGAATCCGTCCGAAGGCAATCCGCCGCCGTTTTTGAAAGGCGAGGGCGCAGCGGTGGAGCCGGTGACGGTCACGCCCGATCCCAAGCAACACGTCGTCGCGCATGTGTTCAAAGTCATCAACGATCCGTTTCGCGGCAAGCTCGGCATATTTCGAATTCATCAGGGGCGCATCGTCACTGGTGCGCAACTGTTCGTCGGCAATGCGCGAAAGCCATTCAAAGTCAATCACTTGTATCGGTTGCACGGAACAGAATTGATTGAAGTTGCCGAGGGTGTGCCCGGCGATATTCTCGCAGTGGCGCGAGTCGATGACATTCACTTTGACGCAGTGCTGCACGATTCGCACGACGAGGATCATTTCCACCTTGCCAGTTTGGAATGTCCGTTACCGCTGTTTGGGCTGGCGATTAACACGACCAAGCGCGGCGATGAGCAGAAATTGACTGACGCGCTGCACAAATTGGAATCTGAAGACCCTTGTTTTCACATTGAACACAACGCAGCGGCGAACGAGACCATCATTCGCGGGTTGGGCGAGCTACATCTGCGCGTGTTGCTGCGGCGGTTGTCTGAGAATTTCCACGTTGAGGTGGAAACCCATCCGCCGAGTGTGCCGTACCGCGAGACAATCGTCGGCAAGGCGGAAGGGCATCATCGCCACAAAAAGCAAACCGGCGGCGCGGGCAATTCGGCGAGGTGTTTTTGCGGGTGGAGCCGAATGCGCGGGGCGCGGGTTTTGAATTTATCGACGCAGTGGTCGGCGGCGTGATTCCCGGCAATTTCATTCCGTCGATTGAAAAAGGCGTGCGCCAAGTGCTTGATGAGGGCGCGATTGCTGGTTATCCGCTGCAAGATGTGAAGGTCACGGTGTACGATGGTAAATTCCATCCCGTTGATTCTAAAGACATCGCTTTTGCAACTGCGGGGCGCAAGGCGTTTGTTGACGCGGTGTTGAAAGCGCAGCCGGTGATTTTGGAGCCGATTGTTAAAATTCGCATCACTGCGCAGGACACGGCGATGGGCGATTTGGCCGGCGATTTGTCGGGACGGCGCGGGCGCATCAACGGCAGCGAAACCCAAAGTCGCGGGCGGATTCTGATTGAAGGCGAAGTGCCGCTGGCGGAATTGTCTGGCTACGATGCGCGGCTCAAGGCGCTGACGGGCGGCGAGGGCACTTACAGCATTGAATTGAGCCATTACGATCCGGTGCCCGCCAACATTCAAAAGCAGATGGCGGATGCCTATCAACGCGCTGACGACTGAGCGATTTCAAAGACGCAGTGGATGCTTGAAATACGCATTGCAGGCAATTGATTTCAGTTGCCTTCTTTGCTGATTTCATTTATAAAACTGCGTCTTGGTGTTTAACAAAACGTATCAATCACAAACCGGAGAAAACGAATGGCAGATTTTGATCAAGAACTCGATGCAAGTGGCTGAATTGTCCTTTACCGATTCTGCGTGCTAAAAAACCCTGAACGCCATGGCGAGCGGTCAGGTGCTGCACATCGTGGCAACCGATCCCGGTTCAGTGAAGGATTTTGATGCCTTCGCCAAGCAGACCGGCAATGAATTGATGGAATCCAAAGAAGAAGGCGGCAAGTTCCATTTCCTGATTAAAAAGTCCTGAGCGCGTTCTATTGCGGCGCATTCCGAATCAACCTTTAATAATAAACTCGCAAGGCAATTGCGACTTGCGAGGAGGACGCAATGGAACCCAAAAAACTAGCGATTATCGCCACCAAAGGCTCATTAGATTGGGCGTATCCGCCATTCATTTTAGCTTCTACCGCTTCTGCGCTGGGCTATGAAGTTCAAATCTTCTTCACGTTCTATGGTCTGCAATTACTGAAGAAGGATTTGGCATTAGAAGTAACGCCGCTGGGCAATCCAGGAATGCCCATGCCGCTGGGAATGGATAAATGGTTTCCAGTGCTCGGTTTGGCGCTGCCGGGAATGCAGGCCATGATGACGGCCATGATGAAAAAGAAGATGAAAGATAAGGGTTGCCAGTCTTGAAGTACTGCGTGAACTGTGTCAAGAAGCGGAAGTGAAAATGGTCGCGTGCCAGATGACTGTTGATCTATTCGATATGGATAAAGACAACTTTATTGATGGCATAGAATACGCTGGTGCGGCAGCTTTTTTTGAATTCGCTGGCGAGAGCGATATCTGCCTTTATATCTAAAACGGCGCTCGAAAATGCTGTTGAAAACGCCGCCTGCGGGCGGCGTTTTTGCGTCTTAATGTTGCAACAACACGCTGCAATCATTCCAAAACAATTCACTGTAATGAGGCTTTTGCGCTTCACTAAATCGCAAAAAACTACTTTTAATGGACGGCAATTTCTGTTATACGCCGCCTATCTTGATTCCGTTATCCACTGAGGTATAAACCATGTTAGATACTGAAAACAGCTATGGACAGGAGGTTGTGGAGCGTATTCCACCGCTGACCCATCAAGAATCACGCAGTCAACAAGCAGCCAGCCTTGATATTCGTCGTCGCATTGAACACATGCGCGAAATCAAACGCTTGCGCGAGCTGCTTGATGACCCAGAATTCGATGAATTGAATGAATAACTCAGGCTGCCGCGGGCGGTAGCGGTGAACGCTGGAGATGGATTTCTAGCGGTTGGCGAGCAGATAAATGCACCTCGCGTTGCGGGAATGCCATGACTAAACCCTGTTCAGCAAAGGTCTCATAAATCGTTTGATGTAATTCGGTAATCACGTCAATACGTCCATCAACAGTTCCTAAATAACAGCGCAGCGTGATCGTCAAGGCATTATCCGCAAAACCATCAAAACTGACTAAGGGTTCAGGATCATCAAGTACGCGCTCATTGTTCTGGGCAATTTGTTTTAATACCCTTAGCGCCAATTGTGTGTCGCTGCCATATTCAAGCCCAATCGGAATGCTAATTCGGTTTTGCTGGTCGGTAAGCGTCCAATTCAATAACCGTTCAGTGATGAATTCCTTATTTGGAACTAACAGCTCCTGCTTGTCCCAGTTGCGAATGGTGGTAGCACGGATTTGAATGTTGGTCACGATGCCGGAAGTTTCGCCAATGGTTACGATGTCACCGACGCGCACTGGGCGCTCGAATAGAATAATCAAACCACTCACAAAGTTGGCGACGATTTCTTGTAACCCAAAACCAATGCCAACGCTCAATGCTGCGACGAGCCATTGCACTTGCGACCAATTAAATCCCATGGCGTTAAACGCTAATAAAAAAGCAGTGGCAATGATGAAATAACGCACCAGTGTTTTAATTGCATAGCGTCCACCCGCCGAGACTGAATCACTTTGCAATAGCACGATTTCCAATAGCGCCGGTAAATTTTTTGCGGCAATGACCGCAATCAATAGAATTACGAGCACTAATCCAACATCAGCGACGGTGACGGGAATTAACTGGATTTGCCCATCCACTACACCGCTGTAATGCCAGAGCGCGAATTGCTCAAATAAAGTGAACGCCGGTAATACTTCCGACCAGGTCAACCAAAAGCCGCCAACTGCGCTGAAAAAAATCGCTGCGTTAATCAGATGACGGGTTTGTTCATCGAGTGCCGCTAAATCAGGTTCGGGAGTTTCCAGCAATTCTTCTACTTCTGCCGGTGCTCGCCGTGCTGCTTGCCGATCAAGCGCCGCCTGTAGCGCCAGCCGTCGCCGCGCCACCATGAGCCAGCGCACAATCAATTGGTGAATGACGACCAGCGCCAGCGCCAGCCATGTTTGGTACACCAGCGATTGAAACAGCACGCCGGCCGTGTAGACGTAGCCCACCAACGCCAGCCCTGCGAGCACCAGCGGCAAGCCCACGATGCCGAAAAACCACAGATAACGCAGGCGGTTGAGCCAGCCAGTGGGTGCGGCGAGCAGTAGCGGCGTCAAAACTCCGTGCTGAGGATTGAGCAGTCGCGCAAACAGCACTGCAAATCCGATCATGTTCGCCACCAGCATCAGACGACCGAGGCTGTTGGTGTAAACGGATCGTTGTGACGAAAAATCATCACCGTGAGCAGCGCCACCGGAATGACATACCAAGTAAAGCCGTCGAAATCGCGCCGCAGCCGTTTGACCGTGTCGCTGCGCCAGCGGAAATGTCGATCCGCTACACCATTGGGAAGGCACAGCGTGCGAAATGCCCGCAGGTAATACAGCCCAAAGGCAATCTCAACCAGCGCCATGCCGAACGCTCGGGCAAAGGTTGTCGCCTCCACTGCCGTTTGCAATTGTTGTCCGATGAGCCAGATCAACAGCGGCAACGGCAGCGCCACGAGCAGCGTCAAACCCAGAGCGTGTAACGTGAATGACACGCGGTCGCTGTGCACCTGACGCAGCGGCACGGCGCTGGTTTGGATCGCCCGTTGCAACGCGCTGCGTTTCCAAAACAGCAGGATTACGCCGAATAATTCCAACCAAAATAACAGATTGCGCGGAATTTGCGTGACCAGAACGGTCGCCACATCGCGCCAGCCGTTCCACGATCCCAGCCACAGCAGCGCCGTCGGTAATCCCGTTAACGTGTCCAAACTGACCGCTGGCGCACTGCGCACCCACAGCAACCGCTCGGCGAGGAACGCATCGTAAGCAGTGGCAATTTGCACCACCTGCTCGGCAGCGTAATTCAGTTCGCTGAGTTGACGGATGTAGTCGTCTTCAACTTTCAGTGCCTGCGCCAACAACGGTTTACGTTGTGCCAAAGTCAAGCTGAGTTGTTTACGCAGTACTGCGTTGGGGCTGTCAACATTTGGGTCTATCGATTCGCCCAATGCAGCAGCGAGTAATGTTGTGAGATAACCATCTTCATCGCGGAGCTGGCGCTCCTGCTCGCGGTAATGAATCTGCCGCAGCGTCGCCTCAGCAATGTCGTTTTCGCGCTCATTGATGGTTTTACGCAGTTGGCGCAAATCTGGCAGTTGCTGGCGATCATCCAGCAGAATTTGTCCCAGCGCCTTACTCAATCCGGCAGCATCAAGACGCTGTTTCGCACTCCGAAAACCTTGCTCAATCCGTTTGCGCTCGGCGGTCATGCCGTTGAGTTCTTGATTTAACCCGTCAAGCTGCTGCGCTAATTTCCCGATGGAATCAGTGATGTCCACATTTTGCTGGGTCAATTTCTGCACCAGCGGGTCTTTATTTTCCGCTTTACGCTGCGCCTGCTCGGAAGCACGTTGCGCAGCTTCAGCTTCAGCGGTACGGCGTTGATTTTGCTGCGCTTCCAGTGCCTGTTGCCGCAGTTTCAAACCCTGCAACGTCAGTGCGTTTGATCGCGCTGCGCTTTATACAGCGCCTCACGCACTGCCTGACTGAGCAATTCCTGCTCCAGCATTCGACTTTCCGCCCACCACGCCTCGCGCTGAGTTTCCAGTGCCCAGCGCAGAGCTTGCGCCAATTCCGGCGCTTCACCTGCGGCGGTCGGTTGATGCAGCTTCACGTCAAGCTGATCAAGCTGTTGTTTTAATTCGTCAAACGCAGCCGCACTGCGCCGGACGTTCGACACTGGAATTAATCTGTTTTTCAAACTCGCTGAGATTTGTTTCCTGCTGCGCCACGTCAGCCAGCACCTGACTTAATCGCTGATTGATGTCCGCTGCCGTCAACTGCGCCAGCGTGGGATCAACGGCAGTCGGCGCTGGCGCGTTTTTCAGTTGTTTGAGCAGCAGCGCAGTGGCTGGTGGTGCGGTTTTCAGCGATTCGGTGAAATCCGCTGCTTTCGCATTGAAATTATTGATGTCTTCCAAATTTGACTGCGCCCGCCGGTATTGCTCAATCAGACTCGCTTTGACCGTTTCATCCAAGCCGGTGGCGGCCTGCACTTCGGTGAGTTTGGCGGTGAGTTGAGCCGTTGTCGGCAGCGTGGTGGCGCTTGCGGCGGGCGCATCAGCCAGCACGGGCGCGGCGAGCAAAAGCACACAAAAAAAAACTGCAATACGTGATACAAACGGATACCACAAATAATGCACTGAAATAATCATGTTAAAACCCTAATGGACGCCCCTCAGATTCTCCATAAAACAACCAATGTTCCAAAGGATTTACGCCTGCTACAGCTACATCAGGATTAACCGTTAGATACGCATTGGTATTAAATGTTGGTGAAGGATTGCGCCCTTCTTTCCAGCCATAGTCCCAATAATGTTCGAGTGGATTTAATCCGGCTGCTGCAACATCAAGGTTCTGCATTAAATACCAATCGGTATCAAACCACGCATTCGGATCACGACCTTCTTGCCAGCCAAACGTCGCAAAATGTAAATCTGGATCCATACCACTTGCAGCAATATCAGGATATTTTACCAAGTAAAAATTATCATCAAGGCCAGCGATTTCAATGATTGGAGCTGGAGATAAAACTACAGCAATTGGGATCGCAGTCACAACAGGCGTGGTCGTTCCAGAAAGCTCCGATTCACGCGCAATAACGTAATTAAAAAACTCAGCAAGATCATCGGCAGTGGTGCCTGCTGGTAATATCTTCGCTTCGACGAGATCGGCAGTCGTCAAATTCTCTACAAAATTTGAACTTTTTGTGATTGCGTCAAGTATTTGTGAATATGAGTACACGCCATCAGCAAGTTGTATCTCTTCAATTCGTCCTGCTTCACTAAGCCAGTTAGCAATCAAAACTTCTTGTCCAGAAGCAAGGTTATATGCAAAAAGATGTTGATTCTCAACCGTTGCAAGATAAACGTTCGGATTGTTCAACCAATAGTCGTTGATGACTAGCTTATCAAATCCTCCAGTATCAATCACAGCAAGAGTTGAGTTTTTAACGGAGATATAGGTGTCATTTCCTAAACCGCCAGCGACAAATTGACCATCACTAAAATCAGTTGCTGTGAAGCTGGACGCGATAATGGTGTCATTGCCACCTAAAGCAAATGTTGTTTGACGTGCTGCCGCAGGAAGAAAATCATCGTTGTTTGTTGCAATTTGCTCATAAAAACGGAAACGTACCATTTTAAAACTCCAGTAAATTGATTTCTAATGCACCTATTGCTGATTAAAAAATAAATATCAACAATTCAGATATAGACTTTAGCACAAAAAAGCCACATCAATTCACAGTGATTTAATAAACACTTTAGATTGACGTTGAAAGTTATACAGCGCCTGTTTGACCATCGGCAGCGCATCCAAACCAGCGGGTTGAAAACCGCGTTCTTGAAACCAATGCGCAGTCTGCGTCGTCAGCACGAATAATCGTTTGATTTCACGGGTACGCGCTTGATGTTCCAAATGTTCCAGTAGCCGTTCACCACGTCGCGCTCCGCGATAATTGGAATGCACCGCTAAACACGCCAGCTCCGCCATGCCTTCTTGCGGATAGTCGTATAACGCTGCGCAGGCCGTGACCAAACCATCACGCTCGGTCAACACGAAACGGTCAATTTCGGTTTCGAGCCGTTCCCGCGAGCGGCGCACCAACACGCCACGTTCTTCCAGCGGCTGCAACAGCTCCAAAATGCTGGCGACATCGTTGATATGCGCCGGGCGCAGCGTTTCGTAAGGTTCAGCGGAAATGAGCGTTCCGCTGCCGTCGCGGGTGAACAGTTCGCGCAGCAGCGCCCCATTTTGTCGCCGCGCTACCAAATGCACGCGCCGCACGCCGTGACGACACGCATCCGCGCCAGCGCGTAAACAGGCAGCAATTTCTGAATGCAGATCGGGCGTTGGTTAACAGCGCGTCTACTTCTCGCGCCAGCAAATTCGGCAATAAACGCGACGTGCCGGTTTCAGCACTATTTTCCAATAAAAAATCAGCTTATCGGCGTTGAGCGCAACGGCAGTGCTGCGAGCAACATCTGCTGCGCTGAGATTGAACACCTCGCCGGTCGGCGAATAACCCAGCGGTGGCATCAGCGCCACTGCGCCTTGATCGAGCACGCCCGCAACATGCCGTGATCGACGCGCCGCACTGCGCCGGTGTGACCGTAATCCACGCCATCAATCACGCCGAGCGGACGGGCGGTGATGACGTTGCCGGACACGACCGGAATATGCACACCAGCCATCGGCGAATTGGCGAGACCGAGCGACAGCAGTGCCTCAATTCCACGCGCACCATGCCCGCTGCTTCTTTTACGCAGCGCAATGCGTGGCGTCAGTGATGCGCAAGCCATTGATATAACGCAGTTGTGCGCCGTGCTGCGCCAGCCGCTCCTCAATTTGTGGGCGCGTTCCGTGCACCAGCACCAGTCGAATGCCGCAGCCGTGCAGCAGCGCGATGTCGTGCACGAGGCTGGGAAATTGCGCATCTGCCACTGCTTCGCCACCGAACGCGATGACGAAAGTGCGACCACGATGCGCGTGAATATACGGCGTGGCATGGCGCATCCAGTCCACAAAAGGATCACGGTCAGACAAGGTTATTTCCTTTTATTTGAGGAGTTGATGCTGCTGGCGCTGGGCGTGGTTCGAGACCCAGCGCGATCAAACGCCAATGTAATGAACGTTCGCTGATGCCGAGAGCTTGGGCAGCGGCGGCGTGATTGAAATTTTTAAATCCTTCTAACCGCCCGGTTTCATCAAATCCCCCAACCCCCCTTTGCTAAAGGGGGGCTTTTCGTGCCCTTTTCCAAACGGGGGCGTTTCTTCCTCCCCCCTTTGAAAAAGGGGGGCCGGGGGGATTTAACTCCCCCCTTTGAAAGGGGGGCCGGGGGGGATTTCTTCAATCGGCGCAGTTTTCAAATAAAGATCATCAATATCAATCAGATCGCCGTCACCGAGCGCAATTGCTCGCTCCAAGATATTTTCCAATTCGCGCACGTTGCCGTGAAACGATTGCTGTTGCAGCGCGGCAATCGCAGCGGATGTCAATGTCAATGCTGCTGTTTCGCCATCCGGTGCGGGCGCGAGTCGGCGCAGAATCTGTGCGGCGAGCAGCGGAATATCTTGCGGACGTTCGCGCAGCGCCGGCATTCGTAACTCGATGACATTGATGCGATAAAACAAATCTTGCCGAAATCGCCCTTGCTCCACTTCAACGTTCAGATCGCGGTGGCTGGCGCTGATAATCCGCACATCAACCGGCACTTCGCGCTGGGTTCCAATCGGACGCACCCGCTTTTCCTGAATCGCCCGCAGCAGTTTGACCTGCGCCAGCAGCGGTAAATCCGCTACTTCGTCGAGAAACAGCGTTCCGCCCTCGGCAGCCTGAAACAAGCCTTCTTTGTCGCCAATCGCGCCGGTGAAGCTGCCTTTTTTATGCCCGAACAATTCGCTTTCCACCAATTCCGACGGAATCGCGCCGCAATTGACTGCGACAAAACGCCCTTCACTGCGCGGACCTTGCGCGTGAATGAGTCGCGCCGCCAATTCTTTACCGGTGCCGCTTTCGCCGGTGATGAACACTGGCGCTTGATGCCGCGCCAGCTTGTTGATTAACCGCCGAATTTGCTCCATCGCGGAGAATCGCCGAGCAGTTGCACTTCGCCATCACTCGCGCCGCTGCGTCCGCGCAATTTGAGCGCCGAGCCGACTAATCGCCGCAACAATGCAAATCAACGGGTTTGGCGACGAAATCGAACGCGCCCGCTTTCATCGCCAGCACTGCCGATTCCATGTTGCCGTGCGCGGTAATCATCGCCACCGGAAGCTGCGGATGGTGCTCGCTGATGTACGAATCAGTTCCAGCCCCGAACCGTCGCTCAGGTTCATATCGGTTAAACATAAATCAAACCGATTACGCTCCAATTGCTGCCGCGCTTCGGCAGCGTCGATGCAGTCAACGCCTGCACTTCCATTCTTTTGAGCGTGATCTTGAGCAGATCAAGAATATCGACCTCGTCATCGACGACGAGTGCTAAAGCCTTATTCATCGGCAGCCCGCCCAGTGGTTGTGGGAATTTTCAAGCGATAGTCCTTTGATGCGCTCGCAGATTGCCCTAATCTTGTGGCTCCTTATCAAATCATCACCAGAGAGTTTTTTCCATGAATCGAGTGCTTGCCAGTACCGCTATCGGCGTTTTGACTTACATGCTCGTGACTCCCGCATTTGCTGATCTCAAACCCGAAGATCAGATTGAATTTCGTCAGGCTGGTTACAGCTTCATGGCGTGGAACATGATCAAAATCAAAGGCAATCTGCAAGGTGAATTCAACCAAGATCAGGTTGCCAATGCTGCCAATGTAATTGCTGCCATTGCCAATTCCGGCATGAGCGCATTATTTGGACCCGGCACAGATCAAGCTGTCGGTGGACATAAAACTCTTGCCAAGCCAGAACTATTCAAACCAGAGAATGGCGAAGAAGTAGTACGCCTTGCTCGTGAGTTCGTCGATGCAGCAGAAAACCTCGCTGAAGTGGCGGCGGAAGGCGACAAGGATGCAGTGCAAACCGCATTCGGTGATCTCGGCAAAACGTGCAAAAACTGTCACGAGAAGTTTCGCGCCAACGATGACGATTGATCGAAAAAGTGCTTGATTTTGCTTGTGAAGGTCGCCCACGCGGGCGGCCTTTTTGTTGTGTGTTTACCAGCTCGGTACGCTGTGCACCGGCGCAGCAGTCAACATTCCGCCACTCGCCAGCCACACCACCAGCGCCGCGCCAGCAATGGCGATAATCAACGCCAACCATCCGCCACCAGTCGCTGCTGGTACTGCCGAATCGTCAACCACAACGCAGCCAGTCAACATCGGACGAATCAGCGATGTGCCGCGTCCCAGCGTATAAAACAGCACCGCGCCGAGATGCAATCCAACCAAGCCGCTGATCAACCAGAAAAATTCTCGATGCAGGGCGCTGGCTTGTCCACTGAGTGCCGAGGTCACGAGCGGATATAACGGTCCATTAAATGCGATGTCGTCGTTGGCAATTAAGCCGCTGGCAGTTTGCAGCAGCAGCGCACCGAGCAGCGCCAGCACCGATAATGCGCCGAGTGGATTGTGACCAACGCCGCGCCAGTCGCCGCGCAGATAGGCGCGAATGGCTGCGGGCCGCGCACGAATTGGTGGAATCGGGCGTAAGTCGAACCGATGACGCCCCAGATCAGGCGGAAGTCAGCAGTCCTAAAATGCCCAGCCCAATGCGCCCGTGCCATTCCATCAGATTGCCGCCGGATAATCCGGTCACCATCGCTGCCGTCACCAGTAAAAACAGCAGCCAGTGGGTGAGGCGCGTGGGCAGATCCCAAACGCGAATCGTTTTGATAGTCATTGATTTTTTAGCATGAATAACTTGGTTAGGAAGGATTTAATTGTGGCGCAAACACCACGCGGAAAACAGACGAGCGCAGTCGTGCTCTTGAGCGGTGGCTTGGATTCAGCGACGACGCTGGCAATCGCTAAAACGGAAGGTTTCACACCTTATGCGTTGTCGTTTCGCTACGGGCAGCGGCACGTGATTGAACTCGCTGCGGCGAGTCGCGTCGCTGCGGCGCAGGGCGTGGCGGAACATGTCATCGCCGAAATTGATTTGCGGCGGTTTGGCGGTTCGGCATTGACTGCTGATTTAACCGTGCCGAAAGGACGCGACACGGCAGCGATGAGCAGCGGAATTCCCATCACTTATGTTCCAGCGCGGAATACGGTCTTTCTATCGTTCGCGCTGGCGTGGGCGGAAGTGCTTGGCGCAGAGGCGATTTTTATCGGCGTGAACGCGCTGGATTATTCCGGTTATCCCGACTGTCGCCCGGCGTATCTCGCTGCGTTTGAGCAAATGGCCAATTTAGCCACGGCAGCGGCAGTGGAAGGGCGAGCACATTTTCGCGTTCATGCGCCGCTGCTCGAGTTGAGCAAAGCCGACATCATTCGCCGAGGCATGGCGCTGGGCGTTGATTATGGATTGACGTGCAGTTGCTACGATCCCGATCCCGCTGGTCGCCCGTGCGGACAGTGCGATTCCTGTTTACTCCGCGCTCGCGGATTTGCCGAAGCCGGTGTTTCCGATCCACTGTTAACCGCTGCTTTTTGAGATAAGTTGATGACTGACAAGCTATTTTATTTTGCGAATGCCACTTTTCACGCTGCGCGGCAATTGCCGAATTTGCCCGACGGACATCCGGCGCGACGGCGGCATGGTCACAGTTTTACAGCGCGACTGCGGGCGCAGTTGCCAGCCGATTGGGCGCAATTTGCGGGCGCAGCGACTGGGCAATTAAGCGCCGCGTTGACCGAGCAGGTCGCCGCACTGAATTACTGCGATTTGAATGAAATCATGCCATTGCCGAATGATGCAGCGTTGGCGATGTGGCTGCGCGAGCGGCTGGCGCTGCCCGGTCTGGTGCAGCTCGGCGTGGACAGCACTGCCGATCAAGGCGCGGTGGTGAGCGAGCGCGGGGAAATTGAATTGTGGCGACGCTGGCGCTTTGAAGCAGCGCATCGTTGCCAAACGTTCCGGCTGGGCATCAATGCGGACGAATGCACGGTCATGGTTTTGAAGTGATTGTGCATGTTGAGAAATCCCCCCGCACCCCCTTTTTCAAAGGGGGGAGGAAGAGAAAAGCCCCCTTTTCGCAAAGAGATTGAAAAGCCCCCCTTTAGCAAAGGGGGTTGGGGGGATTTGTTCAATAACCTTGATGCGCTGTGGCAGCCGCTTCACGCCGAACTGCATCACGCCTGTCTCAACGACATTTCCGGTTTAGAAAATCCGACCAGCGAATTGCTGGCGCAGTGGCTGTGGCAACGATTCGCGCCGCAATTGCCGACGCTGCGCCGCGTGACGGTGTGCGAAACCGCGACCGCCGGTTGTCATTATGACGGGCAACAATTCCGCATTTGGAAAGAGCAACGCTTTGAAAGTGCAGTGCAATTTCCCGATGCGCCGGCTGGCGACGGTCGGCGACGGTTGCACGGTCACAGTTATTTGTTGCGGCTGTTGCTCAGTGCGCCGTTGGATGCAGTGCTGGGTTGGACGGTCGATTATGGCGACGTTAAAACCTTGTTTACGCCGGTTTATCGCCAGCTCGATCATCATCGGCCGATCAATTGCCGCAATTAACAAATGCCGATCCTATTGAATTGGCGCACTGGATTCGGCGAGAAATTGCCAGCGTTTTGCCTGCGCTCGATGGAATTGAAATTGAGGAAACGCCGGGCTGTGGCGCTGGGCTGTGGTGGACAAATTGAACGCCTTTCAATTGCCGTTTTGAACTCTGAGCCTATTAATAATGAATACCCTTTATTTTGGCGATAATCTCAACATTTTGCGTGAGCATTTGGAAACTGAATCGGTTGATCTCATTTATCTTGATCCGCCGTTTAATTCCAATGCTAATTATAATGTGTTATTCAAATCGCCAAAAAGTCACGATAGCCACGCGCAGATTGAAGCCTTTACAGACACTTGGCATTGGGGCGAACAAGCCGAGCATGAAATGGCGGATATTCTTCTCCAATCGAATGCCAATGTCACTGAGTTATTAGGTGCAATGCGCAAACTTCTCGGCAGCAATGACATGATGGCATATCTCATTATGATGGCAAGCCGTTTATTAGAACTGCATCGCGTCTTAAAACCCACTGGCTCGCTTTATTTACATTGTGATCCGACTGCGTCGCACTATTTGAAAATCTTATTGGATGCAGTCTTTGGAAAAGGTAATTTCCGCACCGAAATTAGTTGGAAACGCTCCAGTGCGCATAGCGACGCGAAACAAGGACGCAAACAATATGGCAACATTCGTGATGTGATTTATTTTTATACAAAATCCAACGAATGGACATGGAACTGGCTGTTTACGCCGTATAGCGAAGACTATCTTAAACGCTCATATCGTCACATTGAAGCAGAAACAGGGCGCGTTTATCGCTTGGATAATTTAACCGGTCCCGGTGGCGCAGCAACAGGTCATCCCAGTTATGAGGTGATGGGTGTAATACGTTGTTGGCGCTATTCAAAAGAAAATATGGATCAACTGATTGCACAAGGACGCATTGTGCAAACAAAACCAAATACAGTGCCGGCTTATAAGCGTTATCTTGATGAAATGCCCGGCGTTCCATTACAAAATAATTGGGATGACATCAATCCTGCTGGTGGAGAACGGTTGGGTTATCCAACACAAAAACCGCTGGCATTATTGGAGCGGATCATTCGCGCCAGCAGCAATGAAGGCGATGTCATTCTTGATCCGTTTTGTGGTTGCGGTACGGCAATTCATGCTGCGCATGGTCTCAATCGGCAATGGATTGGAATTGACATCACGCATTTAGCAATCACGTTGATTGAAAAGCGATTGCGTGACAGTTTTCCCAGCATTACTTTTGATGTTCAGGGCACACCAAAAGACCTTGAGGGAGCGCGTAATCTTGCTGCCCGCGATAAATATCAATTCCAATGGTGGGCGTGTTCATTGGTAAATGCGCAGCCATTTCAAGGTAAGAAAAAAGGTGCTGATGGTGGTATTGACGGGTTGATCTTTTTTCAGGATGACAAGCAAAGCGTGAATAAAATTGTTGTATCCGTAAAAGGTGGCGAAAATGTCAGTGTTGCCATGATTCGTGATTTGGCGCATGTCGTCACCCGCGAACAGGCAGCAATTGGTTTATTTATCACGCTCGCTCCGCCCACAAAACCGATGTTAATTGAAGCGACTGGAACGGGTTTTTATGAAACGCCAGCATTCTCAGATCAACGTTATCCTCGCTTGCAAATCCTCACGATTGAAGGATTATTGAATGGCAGCGAACGCCCACGTTATCCCGATCTTGCTGCTGGCGGTTTGAATTTCAAAAAGGCAGCGTTGGCATCAAAGAATGATTCACAAAAAGCATTGTTTTGAATTGCGCTATATTCACAAGCGGCATTTAAATCACGGTTAATAATAATTGCTTGACGCCACTGCTCTATCTGTGTTTTTATTTTTTGCAAGAGGAATCGAAACCTCTCTAAGCGGATTCCGCACTCGTCAGACATGCGGTTTTTTATACCCAACGGTTTCAAGATTTTTTAATCGCTGGGAGTGTGGTAAATATCTGAGCTATCAGTAATAGCCACGCGGTAACTTAGAGCCGTTTCGATCCTCCCTGCCGTCCGAGTCGATCTGGACAAACTATTGCGTCGAAACAAATCTAAGTGTCAGGAACCGTATGATTATATTCCGCAACGCAGCTACCCTCTGTTTTTAGCACGAGAGGCTTTGCAAGGCGTCATCACGGACATTCACCACCGCGC
The DNA here is from genome assembly GCF_002958735.1 of Chromatium okenii. GTDB lineage: Bacteria > Pseudomonadota > Gammaproteobacteria > Chromatiales > Chromatiaceae > Chromatium > Chromatium okenii_A. The sequence goes on from NZ_PPGH01000037.1 coordinate 868,185, forward strand.
CCTACATCCCCAATCGGTTGGGCACTCAGAGGAGAATTGATGCTATGAACTTGAATTTACACAAAAATGCTCGCACAACTCCCGCGATCCGGCGTGAACTGCAACATTCCACTAAATCTGAGCGTGAACTCGCCCGCGAATATCATCTGAATCGAGCGACGGTGCGCAAATGGCGTTACCGCCAGACCACTGACGATGCGTCTCATTGTCCACATCATCTGCATACCACTTTGAAACCATTGGAAGAATTGATCGCAGTGGAGTTACGCACGACGTTGTTGCTACCCATCGATGACTTGCTGGTCGTGCTGCGCACCTGTTTTAACCCTGAGGTGTCGCGCTCAGGGCTACAGCGTTGTTTACGTCGCCACCACGTCTCTAACCTTAAGGAATTGATTCCAAAAGAAGAAGGTGCGAAAAAACCACCTAAAAAGTTCAAAGATTACGCGCCCGGTTTTATCCACATTGATATTAAATACCTCCCTAAGATGCCGGATGAACAAGCCCATCGCTATCTTTTTGTCGCCATTGATCGGGCAACGCGCTGGGTCTATGCCAAGGTTTTTGCTCAGAAAACTGCTGCCAACGCCAGTGCGTTTCTCCAGCAAGTGATCGCTGCTGCCGCGTTTAAGATGGAAAAGGTATTGACCGATAACGGCAAGGAGTTTACGGATCGTTTCTGCGCTACCGGCGAACGCGAACCGACTGGTCGCCATCGCTTTGATTTAGTTTGTAAAGAACACCAGATTGAGCATCGCCTAATTCCGCCCTCGCATCCGCAAACGAACGGAATGGTCGAGCGATTTAACGGACGGATTGCCGAGGTGGTGGCGACGACGCGCTTTGATTCTGCAAAGAATTTAGAAAAAACGCTGCACCATTATGTGCAGATGTATAACCATCAGATACCCCAAAAAGCCCTTGGACATGTGTCACCGGTGCAAGCGTTGAAAAACTGGCAACAGAAGGAACCTGAACGCTTCAAAAAACAGGTCTACAATCTCTCGGGTCTTGACATCTAAGAGGTTATCCGTCATGGAAACTAACAACACTCTCACCCTCACGCCAATCAACGGCGAACTCCGCATTCGTGACATCGACCTAGCCAAACGACTTGGGTTCGCTGATCCGCGCATGATCCGTAAGCTCATTAAGAGCAACAAAGAAAAACTCAGTGAATTCAGTGTTCTTAAAGTCGCTACGAAAAATTTCGGCGACCAAGGTAGACGCCCTGCGACAGAATACTACTTGGATCAGAATCAGGCGATTTTCACAGACGGGTCGTTAGAAGTGCGCAATGCCGCTGCGATTTCAACCAATGCGTGGGCAATTGGCGATGCCGGAACTGTCACCGTAAAAGCTGGCGACCTGCGAGTTGAAGGCGCTAACAGCTTGATTTCCAGCCGCGCTCTCGAATCCGCTCGCGGACGAGTTGGCAATCTCAACATCGCCGCCAATACCATCACTCTCACCGACAACGCACTAATTAGCATCGCCGCGCTGCAAACCGTCGCCGATCCGACATTACCGCTGGATCGGCGCATTCAAATTAACGCCGACTCGCTCGCACTCAACGCCAGTACCATCACCGCCCAAAGCACCGGCAACGTCCCTGCTGCTGCGATTCAAATCAACGCAGCCGACCTGCGTTTGAATGCCGCCAGCCGCATTACCACCGAATCTCTCGCCGCCAACGCCGGCTTAATCACCATCAACGGCGACATTCTCTGGCTGCGCGATAGTCAAATCACCACCTCCGCCGAAGGTCAAAACGGCGACGGCGGCGACATCGTGCTCACGCCAAACAATCTCATTTTGCAGAACGGATTTATTCAAGCCAACACTGCTGCCAGCGGCGCTCGCGGCGGCGATATTCGCATCAATTCCGACACGCTAATTGCCAGCCAACGCTTGCTCGCCGTCGGTGGCAATGAACGCCAAACCTTCACTGCTGGCGGACGCAACATCATTCAAGCCGCCGCGCCCGGCGGTGAGCAGGGCAATATCAACATCCTCGCGCTCAATCTCGACATCAGCGCAAGCGTGGTGCCGCCGGCTGCGCCGTTTGGCGATCTTGATGATTTATTTGCCGATATTTGCCAGACTTTGAATGGGCCGCTCGCCAGCTCGCTGATTGATCGCGGTAACGGCGGCGTTCCTGCCGATCCCAGCGCCCCGGTCGCCGTCTCGCTGGGCGGGGCACGACTGGATCGGATTTTGAATCACGCGCCCGAATAATCCGCCCTTTGCCGCGAGGATCACGTTAATGAACAAACAGTTATGCGTTGTTTCATTCGGTATCGCGTTGTTCAGCACTTCAATTTGTCTCGCTCAAATCACCACCGACGGCTCCGTCGGGCCGCGTCAAACGCTCACCGGTGCAGACATGCAAATCGGTGCAGAACTCGGCAGCACTCGCGGCAGCAATTTATTTCATAGTTTTCAGCAGTTTGATATTCCAACCGGTCACAGCGCGACCTTTACCGGCCCCGATAAAATCCAAAACGTCATCAGCCGTGTCACCGGCGGCAAAACTTCCAACATTGACGGGCAGTTGCGCTCGAAAGTCGGCAAGGCGGATGTCTATCTCATCAATCCGTCCGGCGTGGTGATGGGCGCAAATGCCAGCGTTGACGTGCCCGCTGCGCTGCATCTCAGCACTGCCGACGAGGTGCGCTTTTCTGACGGCAGCCGTTACAGCGCCCGCGATTCGGCGAGTAGTTCGTTGACGGTTGCTGCGCCCGAATCGTTCGGTTTTCTGTCGCCGCAACCGGCGAAGCTGACCGTCAACGGCAGCCAGTTGAGCGTTAAAGCTGGCAAGCAAATGACGTTGAGCGGTGGCGATGTCACGATCACTGGCAGCGTTGATAAACCAGCAAAAATGACTGCGCCGGGCGGAACAATTCGCATTGAATCTGTTGGCAAAACGGGCAAAGCAGTTGCCGTTAATCAACCTTCGGCGACGCCGGGCAGCGGCAAGGTGACGGTAAAAAATGCGCGGATTGAAACGAGCGGCGATGGTGGCGGAGCGGTGGTGGTACGGGCGGGAAGTGCGGATTTAATTGAATCCACGCTCGCAGCAGATAATCAAGGCGCTGCAAATCCAATTGGCGGTGTTGATTTATCAATTGCTAACGCGCTCACACTGTCCGCTACTCGTGTTCAAGGTAATAGTTTTGCAAATGGAGCATCTGGCGGTGTGCGCGTACACGCTGGCGATTTAACGATTCGTCAAGATGGCGCAGAAACGCTAACTGGAGTAATGAGTGAAGTTGAACCGGAGGCAACCGGCGCGGCGGGCGGAGTATCAATTACGGTTGATGGAATGCTTGAAATGCGCGGAGCTGTTGGAATTGAAAGCTCAACTTTTGGTGCTGGCAATGGCGGTATGGTCGTTGTAAATGCGAATGAACTTTTAATGGATGGTGAAGGAGTGAATATCTTTTATCGTGGTGCAGAGTTCATCGCCGGAATTGCTACTGAAGTCACACCTAATGCAAGCGGTAACGCCGGAAATCTCAGTGTGACTGTTACTAATACGTTGTCTGTGCTAAATAGCGGCAGTCTATCAAGTTCAACAGTTGGATCAGGTAATGCTGGTGTATTTACTGTACGGGCTGGTAATTTATCATTAGATGGCGTTCAGGCTTTTTTAGGAACTGCCGCCGGAATCGGCTCCACCGGTCAAGCTGGAGACATGATCGTGGCAGTTGATGGTTTATTAGAAGTGCTCAATGGTGCGTTAATTTTAAGTGGCACTTTTTCAGATAGCAATTCTGGTTCTTTATTTATATCCGCTAAAAATGCACGAATTGGGGGTTGTCATTCATTTGGCTATTGTTCTGGTATTACAAGCAACGCTTATCCCGGTTCCAATGGTAATGCGGGCACTATTAATTTAACGCTGTCTGGATTGCTCGAAGTATTTGATGGTGCAGCAATCACAACCTTCTCAATGGGCGCAGGTAACGCTGGAACCATTAACGTAATGGTTGAAAATTTGCGGGTTGATGGTACTGAAAAACCTGACTGGTTTACCGGAATGAACAGTGCGGCTTACCCCGGATCAACAGGTCAAGCCGGGTCAATTAATTTGACGATTAACAGATCAATTGAAGTGCTTAACGGCGCAGCAATTGGCACCAGTACTTATTCTGTTGGTAACGCTGGCTCTATTGTTGTAAAATCCAAGTCAATGCGACTTGATGCTGATGGTAACTTAAGTCATTTAATCGGTATTGGTAGTACTGCGGAATTTGGTTCAAATGGAAACGCCGGAACAGTCAGTTTAGACATTGATGGTTTATTAGAAATACTGAATGGAGCAGAAATCAGTAGTAGTATTTTTGGTGGAACAGGTAATGCAGGAACGGTGACGGTACAAGCCGACGAATTGCGCCTTGATGGTCAATTCAGTGCAGTGATGAGCAGCGCTAATATCGGTTCAGCCGGCAATGCCGGAGCCGTGAATTTAAACGTTAACGGTTTATTGAAAGTATTCAACGGTGCAAAAATTTCAACCAGTACTTGGAGCACTGGTGAAGCCGGAGATGTCTTAATTATCGCAAAAGAAGCGCAATTAGATGGTGGCGGTGCGACTGACTCGATCACCACCATTTATAGCGATGCGTATTCCACCTCAATTGGTAATGCGGGAACCGTCACGTTGAACATTGACGGTCTATTAGAGGTGCGCAATGGCGCGGCGATTTCAACCAATGCTTGGGCGGTTGGTGATGCCGGAACCGTTACTCTTCATGTTGGTGATTTGCTGCTTGATGGCACGAATAGCCTAATTTCTAGTCGCGCTCTCGAATCAGCAACCGGCAATGTCGGTAATATCAACGTTATTGCTGATGAATTAACTATTAACAACAGCGCACAAATTAGTATTGCTGCATTGCAAACCCTACCCGATCCATCTACTGCTCGCGCCGACGGTTTCATTCACGTCACCGCCAACCAACTCAAATTAAATAACAGCTTCATCACTTCTGAAAGCAGCAGCAATGTTCCTGCCAGCGCCATTCAAATTGATAGCGGTTATTTGTGGCTTCGCAATAGTCAAATCACCACTTCTGCGAATACTGGCAATGGTGGTGATATTCTTTTGAACCCCAAATATCTCATTCTCGAAGGCGGTTTTATCCAAGCCAATACCGGCGGCACTGGCGCAAAAGGCGGCGATATTCGCGTCAATTCCGACACGCTAATTGCCAGCCAGCGGCTGCTCGCCGTCGGTGGCAATGAACGCCAAACCTTTATCGCTGGCAACAATCGCAACATCATTCAAGCTGCCGCGCCCGGCGGCGAGCAGGGCAATATCAACATCCTCGCGCTCAATCTCGACATCAGCGCCAGTGTCGTGCCGCCGTCTGCGCCGTTTGGCGATCCCAATGATTTGCTTGCCGATATTTGCCGCATGGTGAACGGCTCACTCGCCAGCTCGCTGATTGATCGCGGCAACGGCGGCGTCCCCGTCGATTCCAGCGCCCCGGTCGCCGTCTCGCTGGGCGGAGCACGATTGGATCGGATTTTGAATCACGCGCCCGAATAATCCGCCCTTTGCCGCGAGGATCACTTTAATGAACAAACAGTTATGCGTTATCTGGCTGGCGCTGCTGTGGTTGCCACTGGCGACCAGCGGGGCAGTGGAAAATCTAAATCCCCCAACCCCCCTTTGCTAAAGGGGGGCTTTTCAACTCCCCCCTTAGAAAAAGGGGGGCAGGGGGGATTTCTCCTCAACCAAGTTCAATTCGAGGGCGGCGCAGCGCTGCCGCAAACCGAACTGAACGCCATCGTCGCGCCAGCCATCGGTCAACGGGTGACGCTGGCGGATGTCGAGGAGCTGCGGTATCGCTTAACGAAACACTATGTCGATCAAGGCTTTATCAACAGCGGCGTTGTGATCAAACCCAATCAAACTCTCGCTGACGGCGTGCTCATTTTCCAGATCATCCCCGGACAACTCACCGAGATTCGCGTCAGCGGACAGGAGCGATTGCGCCCGTCTTATCTCACCAAACGCCTCCAGCCCGATCCGACTGCGCCGTTTAACCGCTTGAAATTACAAGACCATTTCCAACTGCTGCTGCAAGACCCGCTCATTGCCCAATTGAAAGGGACGCTGCTGCCGGGTGCCGCGCCAGCCAGCGCCGTGCTTGATCTCGCCGTCACTCGCGCCCGAGCGTGGGATGTGGCGCTGCGCACCGATAACCATCGCCCGCCCAGCACCGGCGCAGAACGCGCTTATCTGACCGGCACGGTGCGCAATTTGACCGGCTTCGGCGACGCGCTTGATCTCAATCTTGGTCACGGTTACGAGGGCGACGGGCGCGAGGGCAGCATCAGTTGGTCATTGCCATTGACGGCGCGAGACACGCGGCTGGCGCTGCGTTATGAACGCAACGATGCGTCGTTGATTGAGGAACCGCTGGCGGATTTGGCGATTGACAGCGCCACCGAACGGCTGATGGTGGACGTGTCGCATCCACTCTGGCACACGTTGCAAAGCACTTTGCGGCTCGGTGCGCAACTCAGTCACGCCGAGAACACCACGCATCTGCTCGGCGAGCCCTTTTCGTTTTCGGAAGGCGTGGTCAACGGCGCAAGCCAAGTCACCGCGCTGCGGCTATCTCAGGAGTATTCGCGGCGATTGACGCAACAGGCGTTTGCGCTGCGCTCGGTGTTCAGCTACGGGATGGACGCGCTGGATGCCACGATTCACGCTGGCAACACGCCCGACAGCCGCTTTCTCGCTTGGCTCGGTCAAGGGCAATACGTCCGGCAATTGACCCAGCACGGAACGCAAATGATCGTGCGCGGCAGTCTGCAATTGGCGGGTGAACGGCTGCTGGCGCTGGAACAATTTTCGATTGGCGGTGCCGGCTCGGTGCGCGGTTATCGGGAAAATCAACTGGTTGGCGATAACGGTTACACCGCCTCAGCAGAAGTGCGGCATCCCATTTGGGAAGGTGTCAAGTTTTTTGCTGCCAAACAACTGCTGCAACTCGCAGTCTTTACCGATGTCGGCAATGCGTGGGATCACGGTCATTATTCGGAACGCGACGGCGATCTGTGGTCAATCGGCGTGGGCGCGGTGTGGACGATTGAGAAACGGCTGCAAGCGGAGCTGTATTTTGGTCACGCGCTCAATGATCCGCCACCGGAAAAAGAACACGACTGGCAGGATGAAGGCGTTCATTTCATGGTTCAGGTCGATTTCTGAGCGAGGCGACAAGATGCACATCCGAATCCTGCAAGCAATCATCTTGGCAGCAACTTTGCTAACCGCACCACTCGCGCCAGCGGTAACGACCTGTCAACGCCCAGCCGCTGCGCCAGCCAGCCGTGAACAAGCGACTGCACTTGCCGCGTGGAGCGCCACCATCGCGCAGCATTCTGCGCCAGCCGCTGCCGTCATTGAGGCGCGGATTCGTCGCGCTGAAACCTATCGGACGCTGGGGCGTTATGCCGACGCGGAAGCAGATTTGATGCAGGCGCTAACCACCAGCAATGCACGATTACACGCCACCGCCACAACCGCACTCGGTTTGCTTTATGCCCAGCAACGCCAATTCGCTCGCGCTGAAACCCAATTGCGCGACGCACTCAATCAAGCCCGTGAACTCGCTGATCCGACGTTGATCGCCACTGCCGCCAACAGCTTGGGCAATGTCTTGTTAGAACAACAACATAAACCCGCAGCCAGCGCCGTGTATCGGGAGGCGCTCGCCCAAGCTCGCGCTGCCAACGATCCCGGATTGATCGCCAGCATTTCCCTCAATCTGGCACGAGTGGCGAGCAATTCTGCGCAGGCGCAGCGTGAATTGCAGACCGCTCACGCTGCGACGCAGCAGATCACTGTTGCGGCAGAACGAGCGGAATTGTTGCTGGCGCTGGCAGCACGGGCGCGAGAATCCGGCAGCGGTTTGGCGCGTGACAGCTTGCTGGAGGCAGAACAGATCGCGGCTGGCGCTGGTTTGGCGCGACTTCACGCGCAGGCACTCGCGCAGTTGAGCAGCTTGGCTGCCGCGTCGGGTCAATCTGGTGAAGCGCAGCATTTGCTGGCGCAGGCGCTGCGGTTTGCACCGCTGGAGGCGTATGACCTGCGCTATCAATGGGAATGGCAATTGGGGCAATGGTTGCGCGATGCCGGTGAGCGTCCGCGAGCGATTGCCGCATATCGCCGCGCCGTCGCGCATTTGCAGCACATTCGTTTGGATATTCCGGTCGAATACGCCGAAGGGCGCTCATCATTCCGCGAGACGCTCGCGCCGCTCTATCTCGGTCTCGCCGATTTGCTATTTCAGGAAGCAGCGCAGCGCAGCGACGCGGCACAACCGCTGCTGCGCGAAGCCCGCGACACGGTGGAACAGGTCAAACTCGATGAATTGCGGGACTATTTCCGCGACGCCTGCATCTTGCCGCTGCGTGAGGACATCGGCGCGTTGGCATCGCGCTCTGCCGTGTTTTATCCGGTCATCTTTGCGGAGCGGGTGGAATTGCTGGTGAGCATCGGCGAGCGGTTTTATCGCACGACTGCGCCGGTATCTCGTGAGCAAATTCAAATGGTTGCCGAAATTTTGGCGCTCAAATTGCGTTACGACAAACCGGCGGAAGCGGAATCCGCGCAACTCTACGACTGGCTGATTGCGCCAATTGTGCCGTGGCTGACGGAACAGCGGGTTGAGACGTTGGTGTTTGTGCCGGATGGCCCGCTGCGGGCGGTGCCACTCGCAGCGTTACGCGCCAGCGATGGGCGCTATCTCGTTGAAAGTTATGCGGTTGCGACTGTGCCGGGCTTGAAATTGCTGCCACCAGATGACACCGCTCACGCCGATTTGACGACGTTGCTGGCGGGATTGAGCCGACCGGGCCCGGTGGTGGATGAATTGCCGGCGTGGTGGGTGAATGCGCTGGTGCAACAAAATCGCGGACGCGGGGACAAAAAGCGGCACTCGTGGCGTTTCAGCCTCCGCGCAGCAGTTGACCGCCGAACCGTTGCGAGCGGCACAAGTGGAGAAAATTGAGGCGCTGGCGCTGCCCGGCGTTGCGGAAGAAATCAAACAGTTATCGGCGCGACTGCCGGGGCGCACGCTGCGCGATCAGGAGTTTTTGCTGAAACGTTTTGTCGCGGAGGTTGGCGGGCAGCCATACCGCGTGGTGCATATCGCGTCGCATGGGCTATTTCAGGGACCGCCGGAGGACAATTTCATCGTCACTTACGACCGCAAGCTCGACATGAAAACGCTGGCAACGATCTTGAAACCCAAGGAATTCGCGCAGCGTCCGATTGAATTGTTGGTGTTGAGTGCTTGCCAAACGGCGGAAGGCGATGATCGCACGCCGCTGGGGTTGAGCGGCGTCGCGCTGCAATCGGGAGCGCGGAGTGCGCTGGGTTCGCTGTGGCCGGTCGGCGATGCGGCGACGCAGTTGTTAATGCAGCAGTTTTATGAGCAGCTCAAGCAGCCGGGTATGACGAAAGGACGGGCGTTGCAAGCGGCGCAAAAGCGTTGCTTGCCAGCGACCAGTACCGCCAACCGAATGATTGGGCGGCATTTATTCTGGTCGGCAATTGGTTGTAATACAGCGCATTAGCCACCGCTGGGGCGCAGCCGCACGCGGCGATTGACGCTGGCGCGGGGATTGTCACGATCAAACGGCTCGCTCTCGCCCTTGCCAACGGCGTGCAACCGCTCCGGCGCAATGCCAGTGGATTCAACGAGATAACGTGCGCTGCTGCGCCCGCTGTTCTGACAATTCCTGATTGTAGGCAGCAGAACCGGCATCATCGGTGTGCCTTCAACCAGCCACGAAATTCCCTCAAATTGCGGTGAAGTCAACGCTTTACCGAGTTTCCCAGCTCGGTCATCGCATCTTTGGTCAGTCGCGCCGAGTTGTAGCCGAAATAAATCGACACGCCATCGGCAGTATCCGCCCGTCGCTGGCGCGGGGCGCGTAAACATCCGGCACGGCTGGCGGCGCGGTTTGGGCGCAGCAGGTCGCACGTTTTCATCAGGATCAACAACTTTGCGCGGACGCGGTGCCGGGGCTGGCGCATCTGCTTTGTGGCGCGGAGCGGGCGCAGCGGTCGTTTTCCGCGCTGGCGCAGCCGCTGGTTTTTCTGCCGGAGTTTGCAACTCCCGCCCCGTCACCAAACCGCGCTTGCGCTCCATCACACGATTGAGCGCCTGCTCATAATCGTCACGCTGGCACCGCGTTTCATATATTCCTCAGCGGCTACCGCTGCGCTGCCGCTGCCGAGCGCCAGCAGCAATACTAATTTGGTGAAGTTGCGTGGTGTGTTTTGCATCTGATTTTCCTCGTGTTTAAGAAGCTATCAGCACATCAAAATCTCCAACGAAACAAAATACTAGCGCGGTTTTAACATCTGTGCATAAAGCTGTAACAGGCGTTCCGCTTGCACCGGCGCAGACCAAGATTGCGCATGTTCGATTGCTCGCGAACCGTTCGCGCAGCGCCGAATCCGTCAGCAACCGCACCGCTTTCGCCGCAAACTCTGCTTCATTCTCTTCTGCAATCAATGATCCATGTCCATCGCCGAGCACCTCTTTCGTGCCCATGACTGCCGTTGATACGACGGGCACTCCGAGCGCCATCGCCTCCAAAAACTAATCCCTGCGTTTCAGTGCGCGACGCAAATACGAACGCTGTGCCGGCGCTATAACAATCCTCCAAACTGCCGTCGCGGTTGAGATAGCCGGTTAACAAGGTGTTTTCTACCAGTCCTAACGCTTGAATTTGCGCCAAGCTGCGCCGCGCTGGACCTTCACCGACGATCACGAGCAGCACGTCAGGCACGGCGCATTTAATGTGCACAAGTGTGCGCAGAATGAAATCAATGTTTTTCTCAAACGCGAGTCGGCTGACGTGCACGAGCAGCGGACGTTCCGCCGGAATCTGGTAACGGGCGCGAAAACGCATTCCGTCGCCCGTTTAAATTCATTTAACGCAATGCCGGTCGGAATCACGGTGGTGAGCGTGTTGACGCCATAACGTTGTAGCACTTCACGCATCGGCTGCGATGGAACAATGAGCGCGTTGATATCGCGGCACTGCGAGACGGCAAAAGAACGCGCTGCCCATTGCAACCACGCCGCTGGCACAAAGGGCACGTAATGATGCAAATACTGTTCAAAATAAGTGTGATAGGTTTCGACCACTGGCACGCCGAGCTGCCGCGCTAACCGCAAACCGCTGTAGTGCGCGAGAAATGGCGTGTGAATGTGCACCAAATCAAAACCGCGCTGGGCCAGATCGGCATCATGGCGACGAAGCTGGCGCAGTTTGAGAATGCGGTCTTCGGGATCAAACGGCAGATAACGCGAAGGAATGCGAATAATTTCAAATGGTTCCGGTAAATGTTCACCGTAATCAGGCGCAAGCAGCGTGACCTCATGCCCGCTGCGGATGAATTCACGGGCGAAGGTTTGAATCGACGTGACACGCCGTTGACGCGGGGAAATACACGTCCGAGATCATCAAAATGCGCATAAGAAATCGCTGGTTATTGACAAAATTGGCGATGTTACCCGCAATAACGACTTGTTTGCAGTGAGATTAGGAATCGTGGTGATGAATAGAGCGAAGATGAAAAGTTGGACGCGGTATTTGGTCGGAATGCTGCTGGCGAGCAGTGCGTTGGCAGCGGATAAACCTGCGACGATTCCGGCGCTGTGGGGTTACGGCATGAAACCCTGCGCGGATTTTCTCGCCGCAGCCAGCGGATGCGTTGTCAATTCCGCTGGCGGATGAAGATTATCGGCGTTACCGCGAATGGCTGGCGGGTTTGGTACGGGATTAAATTTGACAACGGGGCGCGATGTGTTGCGTGACGCAGAATTGGATGCGGCGATGATTCGCATTCGGGCGCTGTGTGCAGCGCGTCCTGATGATGATTTTTTCAATGCCAGCTTGCGGTTAATTCGTTCGCTCGGTCAGTTGGATGCAGCGCCAGCACGTCAAGCGCCCGCAGCGAAGTAGCGCGGTCAGGTCACACAATGGTCATCAAGCCAGCATAGGATGTGATGCGATCAGATTGTTTCAGTATTTCAACGCGCTCTAATTCGGAGATTCCCGTTTTATGAATAAGACTCTGCTGACTTCGGCCATCGTGCTGGCAATGACTTCTCTTTCCACGCAGGCGCTGGCTGCGCGTGACACGATTAACATCGTGGGTTCCTCAACGGTGTTTCCGTTCTCCACTGCCGTTGCGGAAACCTTTGGTCGCACTGCCGGCTTTAATACGCCCAAAGTTGAATCGACCGGCACTGGCGGCGGGATGAAATTATTTTGCGCTGGCGTTGGCGTCGATCATCCCGACATCACCAATGCGTCACGACGGATGAAAGCGTCTGAGTTTGAGAACTGTCAGAAGGCTGGCGCGAAGGAAATTACCGAGGTCAAGATTGGTTTTGATGGCATCGCCATCGCCAATGCGAAGTCCGCGAAGCATCTGGATTTGTCGTTGAAAGACCTCTTTTTAGCACTGGCAAAAGACGTTCCTGATGCCAGCGGTAAGTTCATTCCGAACCCGAATAAGACGTGGAAGGACGTGAACTCCAAATTGCCGAATAGCAAAATTGAGGTGCTCGGTCCGCCGCCAACGTCTGGTACGCGTGACGCTTTTGTCGAACTGGCGATGGACGGCGGCTGCAACAGCATTCCTGAAATCAAAGAGTTGAAGAAGACTGACGAGAAGATGCACAAGGCAGTGTGCGGTGGCATTCGTGAGGATGGCGCGTATATCGAAGCAGGTGAGAATGACAATTTGATCGTGCAGAAGCTCTCGACGAATAAAAATGCGCTCGGCATTTTCGGTTACAGCTTCCTCGAGCAGAACACGGACAAGGTGCAGGGTTCTAAAATCGCTGGTGTCGCGCCGACTTACGACACTATTTCCGATGGTTCTTATCCGATTTCGCGCTCGATTTACTTCTATGTGAAGAATGGGCACGTCGGCACGATTCCCGGCATCAAGCAGTTTGTGACCGAATTCACCAGCGAGAAAGCGTGGGGACCAGAAGGTTATCTCGCAGATAAAGGCTTGATTTCCTTGCCAGATGCTGAACGCGCCAACGTGGCAAAATCGGCGCAAGCACTGACACCAATGTCTAAACCCGAATAACATCGGAATCATGCAAGACAAGGAATGTCTGCAAACCGCCGCCTGATAACAGATCGGCGGTTTTCAATTGTCTAAAAACCAGTGGAATTTTCGATGCACGCTTGGATGCTTATTCTTCTGTTGCTCGCGCTCATGGTCTTCGCCTATCAGCTCGGCATCAAACGCGCCATTCGCAGCGCGGGCGGTTTCACCAAAATTAACGAACTGCATTCGCTGCCAGCGTATTACGGTCTTTATGCTGCGCTGTGGGCGGGCATTCCTGCACTGCTGCTGATGGGTTTGTGGATTGGCTTTCAGGATCAAATCGTCACCAGTTTAGTCACGGCGCATCTATCCGCAGACATGCTCGCTGACAAATCCGCTGGGCAAATTGGCTTGCTGCTCAATGACATCAAAAATCTTGCGACTGGCAATATCGTTTCCGCGACGGTCACGCCGCAGGTGCAAGCTGCCGCCGATCAATTTTCGCTTACAACAGCTATCAACTTGGGCAATGTGGTTGGTGGCGCTGACGCTGGCGCTCGGTGGCACCGCTTACGCGTGGCGGAAAACCACGCCGCAGATGCGAGCGCGTAATCGCGTCGAATCTATCTTTTTAATCGTCATGGTGATTTGTTCTTCGCTGGCAATTTTGACCACGCTGGGCATCGTGCTGTCAGTGTTATTTGAATCGCTGCGTTTTTTCGATCTGGTTTCACCGCTTGAATTCTTCTTAGGCATCAATTGGAGTCCGCAGATTGCGTTACGCGCCGATCAAGTGGGCGCAACTGGCGCATTTGGCGCAATTCCGCTGTTTACTGGAACGTTGATGGTGTCGCTGATTGCGATGCTGGTGGCCGTACCAATTGGTCTGATGTCCGCGATTTATCTCTCTGAATACGCTTCGCGCAATGTTCGCGCCATCGCCAAACCAATTATTGAAGTGCTCGCCGGCATTCCGACCGTGGTTTACGGCTTCTTTGCGGCATTGACGGTCGCACCGATGATCCGCGATCTGGGCGCAGCAGTCGGGTTGGAAGTCGCATCAGAAAGTGCGCTGGCAGCTGGTCTGGTGATGGGCGTGATGATTATTCCGTTTATTTCGTCGCTGTCAGATGACGTGATTAACGCCGTACCACAAGCAATGCGCGACGGTTCTTACGCGCTGGGCGCGACCCAATCCGAAACGATTCGCCGCGTGATTGTGCCCGCTGCGTTGCCCGGCATTGTCGGTGGCATTTTGCTGGCGGTATCGCGGGCGATTGGTGAAACCATGATTGTGGTCATGGCTGCGGGAATGGCCGCCAATTTGACGGCAAATCCGCTCGACAGCGTGACGACGGTCACGGTGCAAATTGTCACCTTACTGACTGGCGACCAAGAATTTGATAGCGCCAAAACCCTCGCTGCCTTCGCCTTGGGACTAACGCTGTTTTTGGTCACGCTGGCGCTCAACATCATCGCGCTGACCATCGTGCGCAAATATCGTGAGCAATATGAATAAGTTAACTGAAAAATCGCCGTCGTCCGACATTCCTCGCCGCACCATCGACATCGTTAACGCCTCGCTGAAGCGTCGCCACGCGCAGGAGCGCCGGTTTCGACGCATCGGCGCATTCGCCGTCACGCTGGGACTGGCGTTTGTCGTGTTGCTATTCGCCGACATCGTGAGCAAGGGTTACACCGCTTTTGCACAAACCTACATTCGGCTACCCATCGCATTGAGCGCGGAAGTCATTGATCCCACTGGAACCCGCGACCTCGCCACCATTGCCAACGCGAATTACAACAAACTGATCCGCGACGCACTGCATCAGCAATTTCCCGAGTCACTGACCGCAGCACCCAGCGCCAGCTCAACGCGCTGCTGAGTGTTGGTGCACCCGATCTGCTGCGCGAGCAGGTAATGAGCGATCCCGCACTGATTGGCTCCACGCCAGAAATTTGGGTGCTGGCTGATGACGACATCGACATGCTCGTGAAAGGTCACATCGACCGCGAAGGAGCGCAGGAAGAGCGCCGGGTCAGTGATGAAACTATTGGCTGGGTCACGCAATTGGAACAGCAAGGGCGTATTGCTAAACAATTCAATACGATCTTTTTCACGCATGGCACGTCGCGGGAACCAGAATTAGCGGAATTGCTGGCGCGTTAGTGGGTTCTTTTTATACGCTCTTATTAACGCTGATTTTATCTTTTCCGATTGGCGTAGGCGCAGCTCTGTATTTGGAAGAATTCGCGCCTAAAAATCGTTGGACAGATTTTATTGAAGTGAATATCAATAATTTAGCTGCCGTGCCGTCATTGTCTTTGGGCTATTGGGCTTGGCAGTATTCATTGGCTTTTTTGGCATTCCGCGTTCAACCCCATTGGTCGCAGCATTAGTCATGACCATTATGACGCTGCCACCATTATCATTGCCAGCCGCGTTGCACTTAAATCCGTCCCGCCATCAATTCGTGAAGCAGCACTTGGCGTTGGTGCATCAGCATTACAAACCCAGTTTCATCATGTATTACCGCTGGCGCTGCCCGGAATGTTGACCGGAGCCATTATTGGTATGGCGCGGGCACTGGGCGAAACTGCGCCGCTACTAATGATCGGCATGATTGCGTTTATTGTCGATATTCCCAGCGGTTTTATGGATTCCGCGACGGTATTGCCGGTGCAGATTTTTTTATGGGCGGATAGTCCAGAGCGTGGATTTGTAGAACGCACTTCAGCGGCAATTATCGTTTTATTAGCCTTTCTCTTTTTAATGAATCTCGCCGCTGTGTTATTACGGCGCAAATTCGAGCGGCGCTGGTAGCGCAATTGAGGCTTAAATCACAATGAATAGCACAGTGGAAACAATGGATAAAGCAATGAGCGTCATGAGTTCCGTTGAATTAGCCAGTGCGCAGCATTCACGGGAAACAGTTGGCGATTTTACTGCCGATGATCCGCGTATGACCTGCCGCAATGTCGATGTTTGGTATGGCAGCAAACAGGCAATTAAGGGTGTCAATTTAGATATCGGCAAAAATGAAGTCGTATCAATGATTGGACCATCTGGCTGCGGCAAATCTACTTTTTTACGCAGTCTTAATCGTATGAATGACACCATTCCGGGCTGTCGTGTCAGCGGTTCAATTAAATTGGATGGTGAAGAAATCTACGATAAAGGGCTTGATCCTGTGCCGTTACGTGCTCGCGTTGGTATGGTGTTTCAAAAACCCAATCCTTTTCCCAAATCCATTTATGAAAACGTCGCCTATGGTCCGCGTATTCATGGCTTAACCAATAACAAAGCAGAACTTGATGAATTGATTGAATCGAGTTTGCAAAAAGCCGGACTTTGGAATGAAGTCAAGGATCGTTTAGATCAACCCGGCACAGGATTGTCTGGTGGTCAACAGCAACGGTTGTGTATTGCGCGAACGATTGCCGTTTCTCCTGAAGTTATTTTAATGGATGAGCCTTGCTCGGCACTCGATCCAATCGCTACGGCAATTATTGAAGAATTGATTGATGAATTGCGCCAAAACTACAGCATTGCAATTGTCACACATTCGATGCAGCAAGCTGCTCGTGTATCCCAACGCACGGCTTATTTTCATCTCGGCGATCTGATTGAAGTTGGTGAAACCAATCATATTTTCACTAACCCGCAGCATAAACTCACCGAAGATTATATTACCGGTCGTTTGGTTAGTTTTTGCCAATCCACATGATTACTTCATGCGCATTTCATTAGGCTGTAAATTCAAATGCTAGACCCTAAACTTTCCAAATCTCCTGTTGACATCGCCAGCGGTCACACCGTGCGCCGCTATGATGAAGAACTCGCTAAATTGCGGGGCATTATTTTGGAAATGGGTGAGCGCGTGGTTGAGCAAACGCAATCAGCGGTGGTTGCGTTGGTTGAGCGAATAGAATGCCAAGCCTATCGGGTGTTGGATCGTGAGCCGCTCATTGATTATTTATCGCTGGATGCAGATGAAGAAGTCTTTTGTATGATTGCGCGGCGACAACCAGCAGCAATTGATTTGCGGATTGTATTAGCGTTATCAAAAATTGCGGGTGAAGTAGAACGTGCTGGTGATAAAGCGGCGCGAATTGCGCGGCAGGCTTTAGAAACACTGACTTTATTAAATCCGGGTGCTGAATTGCCTTCTGATGATTTAAAAGAGCAATTACAGCAATTGAATGATAAAGCGTGCTGCATGTTTGAGCGCAGTATTCGTGCAGTTGCAACTTTTGATGTGAAGTTGGCGCTCGGTATTTTTGAAGATGAACCGAATTTATATCATGCTTCTAATGAAGTGCGTAAAATTCTAGGCGAATCGAATCAAGAGAGTTTAACGCCGCGTCAGGTCGTCTGTTTATTAACGACAGCTCATGCGCTTGAACGCATTGGTAATCATGCCAGCACCATTGCTGAACAAGTGATTTATGTTGCGTTGGGTCAAGATGTGCGTTATCGCAACCGCGAGATTTTAATTGATACGCTGCGCCATTATGGTTATTGAGCGCAGCAGTATTTTTTAATGCGAAATGCGGGCATGAAAAAACATATCGTAAAGCGTTAATGCAATTTCAACCACAATTAAAACCACGATATACCACTCGACACGAATACTGCGTTTGCTTTGCAATAAATCAAGTAAGGTGCCCGCAGTATCGTTAATTAAGGCTAATTTGCGTTCTAATGCAACCTGACGTTCACGAATTTCGTATTCAGCTTCTAAATTGAGATAAAGCCGCTCTAAGTCGCTGCGTTCCCAAATCACCTCTGGTTTATCACCCACTTCTCCGCGCCCGACCATTTCTTGTTGAATAGCTAAGGCTTCGCCAATTTGTCGAATGAGGGTTTTCGCATCGCTATTGCCGCGCCCATGACGGCGCAGGCGATTGGCGAGTGGTTCAATACGATCAAACGCACTTGCAACGCGGGATTCTTGTTCGGCAAGCAATACGCTTTTACCAAGAATATCGGCAATCACTTGTAACCGTGCAATTTCGGTATTTAATAATACGACGCGATCGCGTTCAACGCCTTCAGTGCGTTTAGGATCAATGGTGAGTAGCAGGTCTTCGTGTTCAGTGCGTTCCAGTGGTTCTTTCACAAAAGCGCGAAGTTGTGCAACAAAAGTGATTTCATCAGCTGGCGCGACGCCAAATAAAACTACTGCGCCAGAACGCAATAATACGGCATGACCACCATTTGCTACTGCAACCACCAATGGGTTGATGGCTAATGGCTCGAATTGGTCAAGGCGACGGGGATCAAGATAGCGACCTAATAATAGTGCGCGGGCTTTTAATTCAAAATGCGGATGTTCTGTTGTTGACACGGGATTTGTGCTGCTGCAATTACATGAGTAATTTAATCTAACACCAACACAAAATCGGATGTGTGAATTTTATAAGACCAATTGCGTTTCGCTTTTTCAGGTTTCAAGCAACTTTACGCGAAACCATAGTGAATATAACGCAGGCAGAAATAGCAAGGTAATTGCGGTTCCTACAATAATTCCGCCAATTAACACATACGCCAATGGTCCCCAAAAAGTATCAGTTGCTAATGGCATAAACGCGAATACCGCAGCCGCTGCGGTTAAAATAACTGGACGTGCGCGGGCGACTGTTGCTTCCACCACTGCGGCGGAGATTTCCATTCCTTGACGCCGATTTTCAATAATTTGCTGCGTTAAAATCAGCGTATTGCGCATTAAAATTCCCGCCAATCCAATCAAGCCGAGCAGCGCCACAAAGCCAAACGGTTGATGACCAATGAGCAGCGCCAGCACTGCGCCAATCACGCCCAGCGGCGCTGTGGCGACGACCATCACCGTGCCAGCAAAACTGCGCATTTGCAGCATGATGAGCGTCAACATCAGCGCCAGCATGATCGGTTGCACCCGCTGAATCGACACATCGGCCTTGCCCGATTGCTCCACTGCGCCGCCGATGTCGATCCGATACCCGGGCGGCAATTGCGCCCGCAAGGTTTCCAGTTGCGCCCAAATTGCGGCGGTCACATCCGGCGGTTGCGCGTGTTGCACCTCGGCATTGACGCCGATGAACGGCTCACGGTTGTAGCGTTTCAACACAGGGTCTTCAAACGCGACGGTCAGTAATCCTGCCTGCGCCAGCGTCAAGGTGCGTCCATCCGGCGTTTTCACTGTTAAATCAGCGAGATTGCCCGCACGATCTGCCTGCCCGGGCAGTCCGCGCACCACCAATTGCACGGCGCGAATATCCTCACGAATTTCGGTGGCGACCACGCCCGACAACTGATGTTGCAACTGCGCCGCCAATTCTCGCGGCGTCAAGCCGATCAAACGCAATCGCTCTGGATCAAGCGCCAGCCGCGCTACTGCGACACGCTCGCTCCATTCCAGATGCGCATCCAGCGTATTGGGATGTGCGGCAACTTGCTGGCGCACCTGCTCGGCAATATCGCGCAGCTTGACGGGATCAGTGCCGATCACACGAAAACTCACCGGCCAAATCACCGGCGGGCCATACAGCAACTTTTGCACTCGGACTCGCGCTTCGGGAAATTCACCAGCGTCAATGTGCGTTTGCAGCCGTGCCATCAGCGCATCTCGCGCCGCTGGGTTGTCGGCAACGGCGATCAATTTGGCAAAAGCGGGATTGGGCAATTCAGGATTGAGCGCGAGGAAAAAGCGCGGTGCACCTGCGCCGATGTAGGTTGACAACGAACGCACTCCGGGCGCGTGTTGCAAAATCGCTTCGACACGATCCGCGACCGTGGTCGTCAGGCGAATGCTGCTGCCTTCCGGCAGATAGATGTCAACGAGCACTTCTGGGCGGTCGGAGCTGGGAAAAAACTGTTTTTCCACTGGGCCGGCGAGTCCGGTAATTGCCAGCGCCAGCACGCCAAAAGTCGCTGCGACGACCAGCACTTTGTGCCGCACACAGCCGCGAATCAGTTGGCGCAGGCGGCGATACATGGGCGTGTCGTATAAATCGCCCCAGCCCGGTTTTGATAAATCCCCCCCACCCCCCTTTTTCAAAGGGGGGCTTTCTGATTCTCCCCCCTTTGGAAAAGGGGGGCGGGGGGAATTTGATGCGGACGCAGCAGCAGCGTTCCCAAATACGGCGTAAATGTCACCGCCACCACCCACGAAATCAGCAGCGCAAATGCCAACACCCAAAAGATGTTGCCGGCATATTCGCCGACGCCAGACTGCGCAAAGCCAATCGGCACAAAACCCACCACCGTAATCAGCGTTCCGCTCAACATCGGCGCTGCCGTCACCGTCCACGCATGAGCAGCAGCGCGGAGCCGATCCCAGCCTTCTTCCATTTTGACCAGCATCATTTCAATCGCAATGATCGCGTCATCGACCAGCAGGCCCAGCGCGATAATCAACGCGCCGAGTGACACGCGATCCAAATTGACGCCGCGAATCAGCATCAGCAAAAAGGTCAGCCCCAACGTCAGTGGAATCGCAATGCCGACGACCAGCCCAGCTCGCCAACCCAGCGCGAGAAAACTCACCAGCATCACCACGCCGACTGCAACCATGAATTTGATTTGAAACAGATTCACGGCGTGGACAATCGCGTCGGCTTGATTGGTCAACTGCACCAATTCAAATCCCAGCGGCAAATCGGTTTCCAGCTGGCTGATGAATGCGGTCAAGCGTTGGCCGAGATTCAAGCCGTTTTCGCCGAGCCGCATCACCACGCCGAGCAGCACTGCATCCTGACCGCCGGAACGCACGATGTAGCCGGGCGGGTCTTCATAACCGCGTTTCACTTCGGCGATTTCCCCAAGTAAAACAAGCTGCTCGCCAACGCGCAGCGGCACTCGTTTGATCGCTTCGACATCGGTCAACGTGTTATCCGGGCGCAAATACAGCCGAGGCGCAGCAGTCTCAATCACGCCCGCTGGCAGCAACCGATTTTGGGCATCCAACGCATCGCGCACTGCTTCCGGCGTGATGCCGAGCGTCGCCAGCCGCGCTGGATCAAGTTCCACAAAAAACCGCTGCGGACGTTCGCCCAGCACCCGCACTTTTTGCACTCCTTCCACTCGCGCCAGCCGATCACGAATCTGCTCGGCCTCGCGCACCAGCAAACGCGGCGGCAATTTCGGCGCAGACAGCGCATACAGCGCGAAATACACATCAGAAAATTCATCATTCACAAAAGGGCCGCGCACTCCGCTGGGCAAATTGCCCGCCTCGTCGCTCATGCGTTTACGCACCTGATAAAACAAATCCGGCACTCGCGCTGCTGGCGTGTAATCCTGAAATTCCACCAATAAATCAACGCGCCCGGGTCGCGCCGTCGTTTCCACGCGGTAAAAATAATCGACTTCAGAAATGCGTTTTTCCAACGGCTCGGCGACCAATTCCTGCATCTGCGCCGCGCTCGCGCCCGGCCAGTGCGCCGTCACCACCAGCACCCGCATGACAAATGCTGGGTCTTCGGCTCGCCCCAAATTGAGAAACGCCAGCGTTCCGGCAACCGCCGTGACAAGAATAAAAAACAGCGTCACTGACCGCTCGCGTACCGCCAGCGCGGAGAGATTGAAGCCCGTAGGGTGCTGATTCATTTGAATTATTCCAACGCGGCGCGTAATTGCCGCAACGCCTGTCCACGATGACTGAGTTCATTTTTGATCGCTGGATCCAATTCGGCGAGCTGCAACCGTGGTCGGCACAAAGAAAATTGGATCGTAGCCAAACCCGTGAGCGCCACGCGGCGCAGTGAGAATTTGCCCTTCCCAAGTTCCCTGACAAATCAACGGCATCGGATCGGCAGCGTGACGCAAATACACCAGCACACATTGAAACCGCGCCGAGCGTTCGGCGTCGGGCAGTCCGTCTAAATCCGCCAACAGCTTGATTAAGTTGGCTTCATCAGATGCGCCAGCACCCGCGTAACGCGCCGAATAAATGCCCGGCGCTCCGCGCAGCGCGTCTACTTCAATGCCCGAATCGTCGGCGATGGCGGCTAAACCGCTGATTTGCGCGGCGTGACGGGCTTTGATGATCGCGTTTTCGACGAAACTCAAACCGGTTTCTTCCACTTCGCCAACGCCGTATTCACGCTGCGGCACGACCTGAATTCGCGCTCCGGCGAGCAGTTGCCCGATTTCGCGCACCTTGCCGGCGTTGTTGCTGGCTAACACGATCACTTCGCCGTTATGTGTTTGTTTCATCGCAATAAACCTGTCAGTTATTCAGCAGCCAGCGCCGCACGTTGCGCGGTCTGAAGTTGCGCAATGCCCGCCGTGCCCAGCGCCAGCAGCGCGTCCAATTCCTCGCGGCTAAAGGCCACGCCCTCGGCAGTGCCCTGAACTTCGATAAAACGCCCGTTGCCGTCCATGACCAAATTCATGTCCGTTTCGGCAGTGCTGTCTTCGGTGTAATCGAGATCAAGCACTGGAATTCCTTGAACAATTCCGACGGAGACTGCCGCGATTTGCGTTTGGATCGGATCAAACGCCAGCTCGCCCCGCGCCAGCAATTGGTCAATCGCATCGCGCAGCGCCAGCCATGCGCCGGTAATCGACGCGGTGCGTGTGCCGCCGTCGGCCTGCAACACGTCGCAATCCAAGGTAATTGTCCGTTCGCCAAGCGCCCGCAAATCCACGGCTGCCCGCAGCGAGCGTCCGATCAAGCGTTGAATTTCTAGTGTGCGTCCGCTTTGTTTCCCTTTTGCTGCTTCGCGGGCGGTGCGTTGATTGGTGGCGCGGGGCAACATGCCATATTCCGCCGTGATCCAGCCTTTCCCCTGACCGCGCAAAAACGGCGGGACTTGATTTTCGACGCTGGCGGTGCACAGAACGCGAGTGTCGCCGCATTCGATCAATACCGAACCTTCGGCATGGCGAGTGAAACTGCGGGTGAAACGCAATGGGCGTAATTCATCAGGACGGCGTTGGGAAGGTCGCATGGGTTTTTATTTTCTAATCAATCGGTTGAGAATTAGGGTTCGTGGCGTTGCGACGACGAATCGTTTGGACGCGGACGGTATAAATCGGCGGCATGTTGCGTTAGCACGTTCAATAATTCGGCGGCATCTTGCGGACGCTGATCGGGTTCCATTTTTAGCGCCCAATCCACTGCCTCCAGTAAAAATGTTGGATAACGTCCTTTGAGCGCAACGACAGTAGGAACAAGCATGTCGAGCTTTTGGCGCTCGGTCGCAGGAATCGGAGTGCGTCCTTCCATGCAGGCACGAATGCTCGCGCCGACTGCGTAAACATCGGTCCACGGGCCAATGCGCCCCGCTTGAAAATACTGTTCTACCGGTGAAAACCCGGCGGTGATGACCTGACCGCCGCGTGGTCGTTCTCGATTGAGCGGATGCACCGCGCCGAGATCGAGCAGCAGCGGCTGATGTCCGTGACGCAGATGAATGTTTCCGGGTTTCACATCGAGATGCACCATTGCGTTGCGATGCAGCAGCGCCAGCGCGTCCAGAATCGGAATAAACACTTCTAAAATAAAGGTGGTGCTTAATCCGCCTTTGCGTTCCTGCAAATAGGTTCCGAGATTGCGCCCGCGCTCGTTGGGCATGACCAAATAGCCGGTGTCATACGCCAGAATGAACGACAACACCCGCACGATATTGGGATGCCGCAACATCGCCAACGCTTTAACCTCTTGAAAAAATAGCTTTTTGCCATAATAGAGGCTTTCGGTATAGTCAAACCGAATCGGCACCACCCGCAACAAATGATCGCGGCGAGCGATACGATTCGGCATGTATTCTTTGATGACCACTTCCTCGCCGCTTTCTTCATCGGCTGCCAGATAAATCAAACTAAAACCGCCTTTCGCAATGGACTTGATGACGCGATAAGCGCCGACGGGAGTGCCGGGGGAAGGGTCTCGCGGGCATTGGCCATAATGAAGGGCGTGGTTTTCCGATAAACGCTGATTCAATTCGCCCCGTATAATAACGCGATCGTGCGCTTAGATAACCACGCTGTATTCACGCCGTTTACACGGCTTTAAGAGAAGTTTATTCACCATGATTAAAAGCATGACTGCCTTCGCCCGTGAGTCCCGCAGTGACGAGTTTGGCGAACTGACTTGGGAATTGCGCACCGTCAACCATCGGTATTTGGAGCCGCATCTGCGCCTGCCCGAAGAGCTGCGTTCACTGGATGTTGCAGTGCGCACCCGTCTTGCTGCGCGTTTGCAACGCGGCAAAGTGGATTGCAATTTGCGCTATGTTCCCGCAATCGGCACGGTCGGCAGTTTGCGAATTAACCGCCCATTTGTGGAACAACTGCTGCTCGCCGGACACGAAATCGGGCAGATGATCGGGCGCGGCGTGGAGCCGTCGCCGTTTGAACTGCTGCGCTGGCCGGGCGTGTTGCAAGAAAAAGATACTGACCCCAATCAACTGATGACGGCAGCACTGGAACTGCTGGAAGTTGCCATTGACACGCTGCTGGCAACCCGCGAGCGCGAAGGTGCGCGATTGGAAGTGCTGCTGCGTGACCGCTGCGACCGCTTGGAGGAAAGTGTGACGCGAGTGCGGGCGCAGATGCCCAACGTGCTGGGCAACGTCCGGCAGCGGCTGGCGGAGCGGCTGGCGGAATTGCGGGCAGAACTTGATCCGCAACGGCTGGAGTTGGAAATGTCGCTGCTGGCAGCCAAGCTCGATGTCGATGAAGAAATGGATCGGTTGGAAGCCCACGCTGCCGAAGTCCGCGAAGTGTTGACGCGCAATGAACCGGTCGGTCGCCGTTTGGATTTTCTGATGCAGGAACTCAACCGCGAGGCCAATACGCTCGGCTCGAAATCCGCTGATGTCGCCGTGACGCGGGAAGCAGTGGAAATGAAAGTGTTGATCGAACAGATGCGCGAGCAGATTCAAAATCTGGAATAAATTCCCATGAACGACGGTCTACTTTTCATCATTTCTGCGCCATCTGGCGCAGGCAAAACCAGTTTAATCAAAGCGTTAATCACTCGTGACGCGAGCTTGTCGCTGTCGATTTCGTGCACCACGCGAACGCAGCGCGAAGGTGAAATCGACGGCGTGCATTATCACTTTCTCGATCACACTGGCTTTGCGCAGGCAGTCACCGCTGGCGCATTTTTGGAACACGCCGAGGTGTTCGGCAACCATTACGGCACTCGGGAAGCGGATGTTCGCGCCTGTTTAGCGGCTGGGCGCGAGCTGATTTTGGAAATTGATTGGCAAGGTGCGCAGCAGGTGCGGGCGCGATTTCCGGCAGCGATCAGCATTTTCGTCGCGCCGCCGAGCATTGCCGAATTAGAACGGCGATTGAATGGGCGTGGCACTGACAATGCGGACGTGATTGCTCGACGCATGGCGCAGGCGCATTCCGATTTGACGCATTACACAGAATACGATTATGTCGTCATCAATGATGATTTCGATGCAGCATTAAATGCGCTGGCAGCAATTATTAGCGCCGAACGGTTGCGGCTGGCGCGGCAGCAATCCTCTTTAACCGAGTTATTCAGTCATTTGAATTGAGTTTTTAGGAGTATTTGAGATGGCACGTATTACCGTTGAAGACTGTTTGAAGCATGTCGATAACCGCTTTAATTTGGTGTTATTAGCGACGAAACGAGCGCGGCAATTGTCGCATCGTGTGGAACCGCTATTGCCGTGGGCGAATGATAAACCGACGGTGATGGCACTGCGGGAAATTGCAGCGGGTTACATTTCTGATGCGATGGTAACGGCAGCGCAGCGTGAAATTGATGAAACCGCCGCAGCATTACAACAAGCCATCGCAGCGGGATTTGTCAATCGCGCAAACGATGATGCAACCAGTTAAGCTGTTGATTTGCTAAACTTTTAGAATAGGTTTTATCACCGATGTCAGCGGTTACAGGGTCTACTACCGATACCACTTCGACGCTGATATCAGAGAGCGTGTCCGGTCTCACTGCGCCAGCGTTGGCGCAACGTTATCTCATCAGCGATTTCTGTAGTTATCTCGATACTTATTTGCCATCAGAGCAGGTGCGCGAGTGTTATCGCGCTTATCTATTTGGTGCAGAAGCGCATCTCGGTCAAAAGCGTAAATCGGGTGAACCGTATATTTATCATCCGCTTGCAGTTGCGCGTATCTTGGCAGAAATGCGCATGGATTATCGCTGTTTAATTGCCGCTTTTTTGCATGATGTATTAGAAGACACGGCGATTGCAAAAGAGCAAATGGCAGCACTATTCGGAGAAGATGTTGCGGAATTAGTTGATGGCGTGAGCAAGCTCAATCGCATTGATTTTCAATCCCGCGCTGAGGCGCAGGCAGCGAGTTTGCGCAAAATGCTGCTGGCAATGACGCGGGATATTCGCGTCATTCTCATCAAACTCGCCGACCGTTTGCACAACATGCGCACGTTGGATGCGATGAGTCCCGAAGCCTGTCGGCGCATTTCCCGCGAGACGCTGGATATTTTTGCGCCGATTGCCAATCGGTTAGGCATTAATTGGGTGCGGGTGGAGCTGGAAGAGCTGGGTTTTGCGCATTATTGGCCGTGGCGGCAACGGGTATTGCGTCATGCGCTGCACAAGGCAGTTGGAGTACGCAGCGAGATGATTGGCACGGTGGAAACCGCGCTGAAACGGGCGTTGCAACAGGAAGATATTGCTGGGCGCGTGGAAGGACGACGTAAACATCTCTACGGCATTTACAACAAAATGCGCAATAAAACCTGCCATTTTGCCGATGTTGTCGATGTGTTTGGATTTCGCGTGACGGTGGATCGAGTCGATACCTGTTATCGGGTGCTGGGACTGGTGCATAACCTCTACAAGCCCGTTCCCGGACGCTTTAAGGATTACATCGCCATTCCCAAAGCGAACGGTTATCAGGCGCTGCACACCGTGCTCGTCGGCCCGCAAGGTATTCAGATTGAAATTCAAATCCGCACCGAAGACATGCAGCGCATCGCTGAATCCGGTATTGCTGCGCATTGGCTGTATAAAACTGGCGGTCAGGCAGCGACTAATCCCACCGCACTGGCAGCAGATTGGCTGCAAAATCTGCTGGAGATGCAGCGCGAAGCGGGCAATTCGGTCGAATTTCTGGAACATGTCAAAGTCGATTTATTTCCGGGCGAGGTTTACGTCTTTACGCCGAAAGGAAAGATTCTCAGTTTGAAACGCGGCGCAACCGTGGTTGATTTTGCGTATGCCATTCATTCTGACGTAGGCAATCGCTGCGTTCATGCGCTTATTGATCGACGCATGGTCAATCTCAATACCGTATTACGCAATGGACAGACTATAGAAATCATTACTGCGCCGGGGACGCGCCCTAATCCCGGCTGGCTCAATTTCGTGGTGACCGCAAAAGCACGAATGAACATTCGCGGTTATCTTAAAAACATTCGCCAGCGTGAAGCGCAGACTTTTGGGCAGCGTCTATTGAATGCAGAACTCACTGCATTTAAGACTGACATTGAACATCTTAATCCACTCCGCATTGCAACTTACTTAGAAGAAACGCAATTAACGAGTATTAATGATCTATTCAATGAAATCGGTTTAGGTAATCGGTTGGCGGCGTTGGTGGTACGGCGACTACTGACAATTGAAGGCGAAGAAGTTGTCCATTCGGCACAAAACCATCATCCGCATCAATTAGCGATTCAAGGTACTGAGGGCATGGTGGTTAATTTTGCCCGCTGCTGTCGTCCCATTCCCGGCGATGACATTACCGCGTTGTTCAACCCCGGACGTGGAATCGTGGTGCACCGTGCCGAGTGCCGTAATCTCAACGGGCGTGATAATAAGCAAGGAAAACAGTTGGATGTGCGCTGGTCGGAGGACGCGCAGGGCGAATATCCGACGGAAATCCGCGTTGAAATCGGCAATCGGCGCGGGGCGCTGGCGGTGGTTGCTGGTGCGATTGCAGAGCAGGGGTCGAACATTGAAAACGTGGTTTCCCGCGAAAAAGACGGAATGACCACTGATCTTGAGTTTCAGTTATTGGTGAAAAGTCGTCAGCATCTGGCGCGTATCATGCGTCGCCTGCGCCAAATTCCACTCATTACCCGCATCGTCCGCATCACACGATCCTAGCCCTAAAAAGTCAAAATCACAAAAAGCAACTTCTTTTTGCGGATGAACTGACTTCGATCAATAAAAATGCGTTTCGTGTCTCGCACTGCAATAGTGCAATTTGCGCTAAATAAATCAAATCAGCCGTTTAAGGTTTTTCTGCATCCTAACGGTTGCGGCGCAGGTCACGATCAAGTCTTTGAAATTTTCTGCTCTCAGTTTGCTTTTACACGGGAAATTTAGCGCCGCCGTTTGCGTCTATCCACACTATCTAGTTAGAGCTAAACTCTTAAACCCCAATATGTAGTGGTTGAGGTCGATTTTGCGCATATTGCCCGCTATCTGAAATCGACCTGACTGACCGCAAAAATCCGCCCACTCACCACGATCAAAATGCTTTATAGGACTCACGATGGGAACCCAAACTCACTTTTCGGCGTTACCTGCGCGTGTTCTCAAACGCGATGGAGCCGAAGTGCCCTTTGACGCTGCTCGAATTGAGTCCGCTATTCTCCGCGCTGGTCAGGTCACTGGTGAATTTGGCGCAGTGGAAGCAACCGCACTGACCGCTCAAGTCATTAAAGTACTTATTCATCGTTTTATTGATGAGCGACTGCCTGATGTAGAAAACATTCAAGATGTTGTTGAGCAAACATTAATTAGCGCCAATTACTTTAATACTGCACGTGCTTATATTGTGTATCGGGAACAGCGCCATAAACTTCGCGTCGATCAACGCACTCTCGTTGATGTCAGCAGCTCTATTGATGAATATCTTGATCGTTCTGATTGGCGTGTTGCTGCGAATGCAAATCAAGGTTATTCACTTGGCGGTTTAATTCTCAATACTTCCGGCAAAATGATTGCCAATTATTGGCTCAATCATGTGTATCCACCTGAAATTGGTGAAGCGCATCGTGAAGGTGATTTTCATATCCACGATTTGGATATGCTGGCGGGCTATTGTTTCACCGGCGATACTCGCATTGCCTTGCTTGATGGCACAACGCCAACGCTCAAAGAACTTGCTTTAACTAAAGTAAATGAATCTTTTTGGGTTTACAGCCGAGATAATCAAGGAAATGTTGTTCCCGGCAAGGCGCATAGTCCGCGCTTGACGCGTAAAAATGTTGATGTAGTCGCTGTTATGATTTCGGGTGGGCATACTATTAAATGCACTCCTGATCACGAGTTTATGTTGCGCGATGGCACTTATAAAAAAGCCAGTGCTTTGCGTCAGGATGATTCACTCTCTCCGCTTTATGTTAGCCAGATTGGTTCTGGTTATTTACGACTGTCAGATGCAAAACTAAAGTTACGCGAGTACGTTCATCGCATTATTGCATCCAGTTATTACGGCGATTTAACTGGAAAATCTATTCATCATATCAATGGCAATAAAACAGATAATCGTCCTGAAAATTTGCGTGTAATGGATGACGCTGATCATCGGCGTATGGAACTGTGCGCAACAACAAGCGGTCAGGTTTGGCGTGAGGCGCAAACCGCTCGACTCAATGAATACAACCGCAGCGATAGTAAAAGAGAAACGATTTCTCAGTTTGCTAAAACCCGCGAAAGAGATTCTGACGGACGTTTTTATAATCATACCGTCCGCTGCGCTCCGCAATTCGTTGGGCAAGAAGATGTGTATTGTTTGACTGTTGATGACTACGAAAACTTTGCTTTAGCGGATGGGGTGTTCGTTCATAATTGCGCAGGTTGGTCATTACGCACGTTATTAAATGAAGGTCTCAATGGAGTACCCGGCAAAGTCGAAGCCGGACCACCAAAACACATGTCTTCAGCGATTGGACAAATCGTTAATTTTCTCGGCACATTGCAAAATGAATGGGCTGGGGCGCAGGCATTTTCCAGTTTTGATACGTATATGGCGCCTTTTGTACGTGTTGATGGATTGGATTATTTACAGGTTAAACAGGCAATTCAGGAATTAATTTATAATTTGAATGTTCCCTCGCGCTGGGGGTGTCAATGCGTTGATGAAGAGACTGAATGTTTAACTGAAAATGGTTGGAAACGCTATGACCAGATCATAGCAGGTGAGCGTATTGCAACCTTTAATTGGCATAACAATTGTTTGGAATATCTCGAACCACTTGCATTAAATGCTTATGATTTCGATGGTGAGATGTATGTGCTACGCAATCGCACACAAGAGCAATGGATTACGCCGGGTCACAAGTATTGCGCAAAGTTTTTAATTCGGAAAATCGTTGGATTTTAGAAGACATTGAAACTGTCGCGCAATTAAAATCGCCAGTCATTATTCCGAATGCTTGGGAAACTGCGGCGACACATGAGATTGACGATAATCTTGTGATGCTCATCGCTTGGATTGTTGCTGAGGGCGACTTTGATTTTAGCGCAGGTCGGCGTCGCGTTAGTCTTTATCAATCAACGGGAAATAAAGAAAATACTGCCGAAATTGAATGGTTGTTACAGGCACTTAATTTAAGTTGGCATGAATACGAGCACACCGGAACCTATGCGAATTACCCAGTCTGCCGTTACCGCTTAAATAAAGATGCCAGCGATTTTATTCTTGGTTATCTGGAACGCAAATGCGTTCCTGCAATCATTCGTACTTTGTCTGCACGGCAGATTCGGTTGTTCTTAGATACTTATATCAAGGGCGATGGTCATATCGAAGAAAATGGTCGTGTTCGTATTTATACCAACGATCAAGAAAATCTCGATGTATTACAAGAATTATGCGTTCTTGCAGGTTATGGCAGTACAGTGTATACGCGCAAAGACTCCGGCGTACATGTGCTTAATATCATTCGCAACCATGAAACTTATATTCAGTTAATTGAGCGGCGTTCTTATCAAGGAAAAGTATGGTGTCCAACAACGCGCAATGGCACTTTTGTAGCGCGGCGGCACGGTAAAACCTTTATTACAGGCAATACCCCCTTTACTAATTTAACGTTTGATTGGGTGTGCCCCGAAGATTTGCGCGAGCAGATACCAACAATTGCTGGCGTAGAGCAGCCATTTACTTATGGCGATCTTCAAACCGAAATGGATTTAATCAATCGCGCCTATATTGAAGTGATGACCGAAGGCGATGCAAAAGGTCGTATTTTTACCTTTCCTATTCCGACTTATAACATCACTACAGATTTTCCTTGGGATAGTGATAATGCGTCACATCTCTTTGAAATGACTGCAAAATATGGATTGCCGTATTTCCAAAATTTTATTAACTCCGAACTGTCACCGAATATGGTGCGTTCGATGTGCTGCCGGTTGCAATTAGATTTGCGTGAACTTCTTAAACGCGGTAACGGCTTATTCGGTTCGGCAGAACAAACTGGATCGCTTGGCGTGGTGACAATTAACTGCGCTCGATTGGGTTATACGCATCGTGGCGATGAAAAGGGATTGATAGCACGGCTGGATGAATTATTAAATCTCGCTCGCAATAGCCTAGAAATTAAGCGGAAGATTATTCAGCGTCACATGGATTCTGGACTATTTCCGTATACCAAACGCTATCTCGGAACGCTGCGCAATCATTTCTCGACGATTGGTGTGAATGGCGTCAACGAAATGATTCGCAATTTCACGCAGGATGCAGAAGACATTACGACACGCGAGGTCATCAATTGGCATGTCGGCTGCTCGATCATGTGCGGATGCGGATGATTGAATTTCAGGAAACAACCGGTCGCATGTACAACCTTGAGGCGACGCCAGCGGAGGGCACGACCTATCGTTTTGCGCGTGAGGATCAAAAGCGTTTTCCGGCGATACTGCAAGCCGGAACCAAAGAAACTCCTTATTATACAAATAGTTCTCAGTTACCAGTGGGCTACACGGATGATCCGTTTGAGGCGCTCGCCATGCAGGAAGTGTTACAGAGTAAGTACACCGGCGGCACGGTGCTGCATCTTTATATGAGCGAGCAATTGTCTTCGGCGGATGCGTGCAAACGACTGGTGCGGCGGTCATTGGAGAATTTTCGTTTGCCTTACGTCACGTGACGCCCGTATTTTCGATTTGTCCGAAACACGGCTATCTCGCTGGTGAACATCCTTTTTGCCCGATTTGCGATCAAGAACTGCTCGCTCGCAAACAGGCAGAACACAATCGCGTTGTCACGCGGTTTGACCATACGATGCCAAGCAGCATCGAATCACATTCAACATCTCATGGAGATAAAAAATGAATAAAATCAACATGGAAATTAAAAACGAAGAGCGTACTGCCTGCGAAGTTTGGACGCGAGTCATGGGCTATCACCGTCCGGTTTCCGCATTTAACAACGGTAAACGCGCTGAACATGCCGAGCGTTGCTACTTTTCTGAGCAACCACAACGCGCTCGGCAAAACATTGAACAGTTAGCCGCTTGACGCGACTGCGTTTCATCGGATCGCGCTACATCATGTCATGCACGCCACCACCGCTCACGCACTGCTGGGTTTAACCACACCAATGACCGCCGCCGCATTGCTGCGGATCGGCGGGTTGACGCGACTACTTCAATTGATTATCCGGGCGAACTTGCTGCCGTGATTTTTTGTCAGGGCTGCGCGTGGCGTTGTCGTTATTGTCATAACCAAGATTTGCTCGATCCTGATGCCGAGTCGATGATTTCGTGGACGGAAATCATGGATTTTTTGAGTCAGCGCGGGGAGTTGCTGGATGCCGTCGTGTTCAGCGGTGGTGAGCCAACCACCCAACAAGCACTCGCTGCCGCCATGTCTGAAGTGCGCAGCCTCGGTTTCAAAATTGGATTGCATACGAACGGCGCTTATCCCGAACGGCTGCAACGCTTGTTGCCGCTGCTCGATTGGGTTGGTTTAGACATCAAAGCATTCCCGACCGATTATCCAGACATTACCGCTGTCACCGATTCAGGTCGCGCTGCATGGCAAAGCCTGTCGGTATTGCTCAACAGCAATGTGGCGTTAGAAGTGCGCACGACGCTGATGCCTCACTGGACACCAGAGCAGATTGCGACGCTGGCACACCATCTTGCAGACCTCGGCGTCATCAACTACAGCCTGCAAGCCTGCGATACCACCCACGCCTTTGATCCGCATTTACCCCGCAGTGCACATTCCTTAACCACGCTCACCGCGCAGATTGAAACCACGCGCTTTATCCGTTTTACAACCAGAGGCGTTTAATTTTCCATTTGCGTTAAACGCACCGGCTCTTGCGGAGCTGGCAGCGGCGATGGCGGTTTTTTATTCACTTCTTGCAATTGTTCTTCATCCGCTGCGTCATCCGTTCCATCGTCTTCTGCTGGCATGATTACTGGTGCTGGTGGCGCAACCAACGGCAACATTTTGGCATCTGGAAATGCGATGCGAGCACTCAAAACGGGCGCAGCAAATAATTCTTTAACCCGCTGATCGCGCTGATACATGTCAGGTCTAAAACTCACTTTTCCCGGCGCATTGGCATAGGCAGTGAGGTAATACAGCAACACCGGCAAACCCTGCTGTAAATTGACGTAGCGTGTTTTGCTGCCGTCGAGTACTTGATCGATTCGCGCCCGATCCCAGTCCGATTCGTGCAGCAAAATCTCGGCGAGCTTCACTGGATTTTCTACCCGCACACAGCCATGACTGAGCGCCCGACTGGATCGCGCAAACAGGCTCTTATTCGGTGTGTCGTGCAAATAAACCGAATGCCGATTCGGAAACATGAACTTCACGCGCCCCAGCGCATTTTTAGGTCCCGGCGGCTGAATCACACTATAACGGCGGTAATTACTCACATTACCGCCGTTGGATTTCCGGCCGGTTTGGCGATCAACCACCATGTAATTTGCAGACACCTGCCCCATCGTTTTCTGAATCGAAATCGGCACGGTCCACGTTGGATTGAGCACCAGATGATTCATGGTGTCGCGGAACATCGGCGTTTGCGAATCGGTTTGACCAACAATGACACGAGTACTCCACGCAATCGCACCATCGCGCACCACGTGCGCTTGATAATTAGCGACATCGACAAACACGTAATCAGACGCTAAATCATTGAATAGCCAGCGCATTCGTTCCAAATTGATGCGAATGCGGTCAGCTTTTTCAACATCCACTGGCTGATTAAGCGTGGCGATGGTGGTCGGACCAATCACACCATCGGGAAATAAACCAAACCGCCGCTGAAACGCCACCACTTCAGCGTAAAGCTGCGCATCAAACAGATCGGCATCCGGCAACGTAAACGCAGTGGATTTGTGACCGTTGAGAATGCGTAACCGCTCGCGCAACAAAGGAATACGCGGGTCACGGCTGCCTTTAACCAGATTCGCGCCAGAAGCCAGCGGCGGTAAATCAGCGATGTCTGCCTGCGGAATAAACTGGGTTAGCGCCTCTTTCAGTGCGTTGTACCAAAATGGATGCTGCTGGCGCGTTGCCAGAAAACCTTGCATATCAACAGCATCGACTGCACCAAGCATATCTTTGAGCAACAGGCTTGCTGGCACTGGATCGCGGTCGTTGTATTGGGGATCGACCTCTAGCGGATCGAGTTTGCCGAAGCGGGTGTGGTGGACATAACGCAACAGCGCGTCGCTGAGTTTCAGATCAGCGGCGATGCGTGCTGGCTCCGCTAGACTGTTCAGCGCATCAGGCGCACTCAAAGCGCGTAATGTGGCGACATGAAAATCCTCCGGAGCGAAGCCTTCCGTCTGACTTTCGTGTGTCAAGTGCAGCAATTCTGCAACTCGCGCTGGCGTTGTCCACACCAAAGCATTGCCTCGACGGGCATAGAATTCTGCCAACAGCCGTCCCGATAACAGCGGCACTCCATCGAATGCGACCGTTTTAGTTTCGCGCAGTGATTCTAAGGTGCTATTCAATAATGTTGATGAATGCCCCAATTGAGGCAACAGCGCCAACCAAAATAAGGTAAGACTTCGATAGAAATACAACTTCATTATTCGGCCTCATTAAAAGTCAAGTCATTAAAAAATAATCGTTGCTCTATTTTTCTTACCAGAATGCGGTGCAGGATCACACTGCAACAAACCGCCATTTGTGTCAGCAGTAGCAGTAAAATAACGCTTTCATCAACAGAATGAGGTCGCAAAGTGGATGTATTAGAGCGAATTCGAGCGCAGGTTACAGGCAATCCGGTTGTGATTTATATGAAGGGCACTCCGCAATTTCCCCAGTGCGGATTTTCGTCGCGGGCTGCGGCAGCGCTTCAGGATACCGGCGTACCTTTTTCCTATATCAACGTCCTACAAGACCCTGATATTTTTGAAAATTTACCGCGTTTTGCCGATTGGCCAACGTTTCCGCAGATTTACATCAGTGGCGAACTGGTGGGCGGCTGTGACATCGTGTTGGAATTACACGCCAGCGGTGAACTCAAGTCGATGATGGAAAAAGCGGTCGCCAACGCAGCAGCGTAAAAAATAGGCGGCATTCTCGCTGATGAGATGCCGCCCATTGGCGTAACGCATTGTGGTTACTAAAGTTCAATCCGCATCTGCCGATGATACTGCGTCGTTTTGCTGTTTCCAAAAATGTACCGGATCAAGCGTGTGCCAGCGGTTAACGATGGTACAAAACAGTCGCGCCGTTTGTTCTGCGTCATATAGCGCCGAATGCGCTTCGCTGTGTTGCCAATACAAACCGGCCGCCATAGCAGTTTGCGCCAGCACCGTTTGCCCAAACATCAAGCCGCCGAGCGTGACGGTATCAAACACGCTAAAGGCATGAAAAGGATTATGTTTAAAGCCGGTGCGTTCCACCGCTGCCTTCACAAAACCAAGATCAAAATGCGCATTGTGTCCCACCAAAATGGCGCGGTTGCAACCGGTCGATTTCACCGCTTTACGAATTGGCGTCAGAATGCGCTGAAGCGCGTCTTGCTCGGAAATCGCATCTCGCAGCGGATGATCCGGGTCGATGCGATTAAATGCCAACGCTCGCGGGTCGATTTCCGAACCGACAAAGGGCAGCACATGGCAAGCCAACGGCGCGGCTGGTTCTAAATGCCCATCTGGTGTCATGCGAATGACTACTGCCGCAATTTCAAGCAGCGCGTGACGTTGTGCGTCAAAGCCTGCAGTTTCGACATCAACGACAACCGGCAAAAAGCCGCGGAAGCGTTGTGCAATACCTTCTGGAATCTGTGGTTCACGTTTCATGTGGACAGGATACGGAGCGAGCGATGGAAATACCAAACATTGTGCGCCGTCTATTGGCAACGCCGATCAGGAATCACTGCTTTTCACAACTGACAGTTTAATGTTGCGTTGCCGCAGGCGTCGGTTTATCTGGTTTTTTATCTTCAAAATCAATATCTTTCCAAACATCATCCTTGTTTTCTGTCAGCGGTGGATTGCCGTCATGCACCAGACTGAGGCGACGTTGGAGATAAGCATCACGGAGGAAACTGTAGGTGTCGATCGCGGCGTCATCCATGATGTCACCTGCGGCGAGATAGTCCGCACGACGGTCAGTTGTTTGCAACGCCAGCAAACTAACATGCGCTGTCGTGTCATCAATGCGCGTAAGCGGGTCAGTCATAATGTCGCCAGCCCAGCCAAAGGTGTCGCGCATACTGCTGGGACCTAACAGCGGCAACATCACATAAGCGCCCGATTCTATTCCCCAATAACCGAGCGTCTGTCCAAAATCTTCTTTATAACTGGGCAAACCGACATTGGTCGCAACATCAAGAAACCCAGCACACCAACGGTAGAATTAATGAGGACACGCCCAACATCGCTGCCAGCGCGGGACATTTTGAATTGCAATAATTATTCACTGCTGAAGTACATCCGCAAAATTATAAAAAAGTTACTAATGCTGCGATCAACCGGTTCAGGCGTAATCGCCGATAACCTTTCGCCAGCGGCTTTAGAAAAGCCCTGTCAAAATCGGAATTAAACGAAATACGGCCGATTAAATGGCTCTAAGGGATCACGTGGGTCTTTCGTCTGCACCGCAGTGCTGGCGCAACCGCCTATCAGTAATGCCGCACTCAACACACCCAATCCGCTTAGACGGAATACATCCATTTCGATCCCCGTTGTCTTTACATGTTCAAATCCTACCACAGGGTCTTCTGCTCCTACTTTGCAAAAAACCGTCCTCGCGCCAGCATTCTTGCTTTTACTAAAACGACAACCACCTTGCCCACAACATCCGATCTTACAAGCAGATATGGATGCCACCAGATCAATTCCATGCGGCGGAGCGGGTGCGTGACATCATGTTAAAACTCAGTGATATTTTAATTGCTAATCAGAACTTGAGTCTTTTGAGGAACTTTTTCCGCTGATTCAGGACGTGGCGCGATCTGGCGAGCGGTTTTTCCGCATGGACGTCAAACCGCCTTATCCAGACACGCCGGACAACTGGGAAGATCAATTGGAGGCAGCCTTCAGTGGACGCATTCGCTAACGTCAGTGAGCACCGCCTGATGAATCAATTTGAACAGTTGGCAACCCGTTTTGTCGATCAAGCTGCTAATTCAGTGGGTAATTCTGGATTAGCGACTGCGGCACTTGAAGCACATTTGCAGACGTTGACTGAGCAGATGGCGCATCTCAAACGAATCGCTGCGCCAGCAGAGCGCCGTGCTGATTTGCAATTACAAATTGCGCGACGTTGGTTAATTTGGAGCGCGGCGCAGAAGCCTGGCCACTCGGTCGCGCTGCGTTTGATACTTTTATCGACGGCGATCAATTCGAGTTGGCGGCGGATGTGTGTGATGTGCTGTTTCAGGCAGAACAACCGCAGTCGCTGGCAGCACTCGGTCAGGGCATTTGGCTGGCAGTAACCTGTCCGATTGACCCAGAATTGACGATTGAATTGCTCAGTCACGTGATCGACGATACGCCCGACGATGCGGATGGAGCGGCGTCGCGGCAACTACTGCGCTGTTTATTGCGGATGTGCGAGCGCAGGGACGGCAGCGCGAGGATTTGATGTTTTTTGCGACGCAGTTGCTGGGCAATGTCGCTCGCCGTCACAGCGGAGTTGACAGTCAAGCGCAACTCGATGCGTGGATGGAGCGGTTGGAATTAAAAGAACCGGAGAAGTTTTTAATCCGCCTGCGCAACGTCGTTGATGTATTGGTGCAGGATGACTGGTGGTTTGAGCGGGAGGCGCTGCAAGAGCGGCTACCTTTCTAAAGTGGCAGTTTTCCCAATCGGCGAGATAACGCATGTTTTGGCACGAAGATAAAAATCCCGACGAGGTGCAGATTCCTGATGACATCGTTGATCTGCTATTTACCATTGATTGCAAAAGCATTCCGTCGATCACGCGCATCTGTTATCAACCGCATTGCAAGCTGCGCTGCCGTGGTTAGCGACGGAATCGCAGATCGGTCTGCATACGATTCACGTTGCTGGCTCGCAAAACGGCTGGCAGCGTCCGGCGCATGGCGCGAAACCGAGCTGCTGCTGTCGCGCCGCACCAAGCTGATTATTCGCGCTCCCAAATGGCGGGTTGCCGATTTGTTGCAGCAATTGCCCGGCGTGACGCTTGATCTCGCTGGTCATGCGTTGACGATTGGCGCAGGCAAAATCAGGCTGTTAACCAAAGATGCGACGTTGTTTTCTCGTTATGTCGTGACGCAACACGGCGGATAACGCTGATGAGCAGGAATTTCTCGCTACTGCTGCGCAGTTTGGCAGCGATGGGAATTCACATTCGCAAGGCGCTGTGCGGTAAAGCGACCGCATTGGCAACGCCAAGGTTTATTGCACACGCGCAGTTTGTGCTGGCGGCGCTCACGGCTGAGGAATCAATTCAACTGCAACAGCATGGTCTCGGCACATCGGCTGCTGGGCTGCGGCATTTTCATCCGCACAAGGGCATCGACTCCGTGAAAAATGGCTGACCACACTGCGATAAAACCATAGAATTAACGCGCTTTAATTCCGCCCAACCGGGCTGTAACGGATAATAACGACGAGGAAATAAAACAGATGGCTATTGAAGTGAACGGTAAAACCATTGCTACTACTGCGGCTGGGTATTTGGAAAACTACGCCGATTGGGATGAAGATGTCGCGCAGGCATTGGCAGCAATTGAGAGCATCGAACTGACTGAAAAACATTGGGATGTCATCAAGTATCTGCGCAGCGAATACATTGATAATGGTCAGAATCAGCCAATGGAACGGGCAGTGCTTAAAGACATGGGCAAGCTGTGGGGCACGAAACCAACCAGCAAAGATTTGTATACGCTATTCCCGCTGGCACCGACCAAACAGGGCACGAAAATCGCCGGTTTACCTGCCGTGATGCGCAAAGGCGGTTATTAACCGCTGGCGCGATTGAATGAAAAAAGCCAGCGTAATGCTGGCTTTTTTGTTGGTAATTGATTCAGTCTTATTCGCTACGATAAACATCACTATACTTTTGAATCAAGCGTCTGCGCAATTATCCGCAATGCCGATTCCAATGGATCGGCATCATCAAATAACCATTCACAATTCAATTCAGCGCGTAACCAAGTGAGCTGGCGTTTTGCCAATTGGCGCGATGCAAAAATACCGCGTTGCAGCAATTCATTGCGGTCGTAATCACCACGCAGATATTCAAGCACTTGTCGATAACCCACGCAGCGCATCGCTGGCAATTCCGCAGTTAAATCGCCCCGCGCCAGCAATTGCTGCACTTCATCAATTAACCCCTGCTCCAACATGGCAGCAAACCGTTGTTCAATCCGCGCATGTAATTCGCGCGATCTCGCGGAGCGCGGGCAAATTTCAATAGACGATACGGCAGCGGTTCGGCAGCCGCAGCAAATCAATTCGCTCATCGGACGCCCGTCAGCGCCTGAACTTCTAATGCCCGTTGAATACGTTGCGGATCATTGGGATGAATGTGCGCGGCAGTGACGGGATCAAGCGTAGTTAAACGGGCATGAAGTGCCGCCCAGCCATTGACCGCTGCTTCTTCAGCCAACGTTTGGCGCAATTCAGGATCGGCGCTCGGCAACACCGCCAAACCTTGCTGCAAGGCGCGGAAATACAGCATTGTACCGCCCACCAACAACGGAATTCGTCCCGCTGCCGTGATGTTCGCCATCTCCGCCAGCGCATCGTGACGAAACCGCGCAGTCGAATACGCATCAATTGGCTCAACAATATCAATTAAGCGATGTGGCGCAGTCGCTAATTGCTCAAGATTTGGTTTCGCAGTGCCAATATCCATGCCACGATAGACCATTGCTGAATCGACGCTAATGATGTCGCACGGCAACCGGCGCACCAATTCCAGCGCCAGCGCAGTTTTTCCAGCAGCAGTTGGTCCCATCAATACAATTGCCCACGGCTTTGGAGCACTATTCATGTCCGCACTTACCGATTTAATTCACGAATTAACGATTGCCACCGGGCAAATGAAACAAGCAGCACTTACTGATGATTGGATCATGGTCGAAAGAATTCAAAAACGCCGAGGACGATTACTTGATCAAATCGCTGGCAATTCAACCGTATTGAATGCGCAGAAATAGCGGAATTACGCGCCGTGCATGAGCAAGAAGCAGCAATTGCGGCTCGCGCTGGAGCGCATCATCAAGCATTGCGTGAGGCGCTCGCTGCCGATCCGCAACATCCCAAAAAGCCCGGCCGAATGCGCAAAGCCTATGGCGACCAATGAGCCAATACGCCGGCTCCAGCATCAAGTAAACGGCAATTTCCGTCCGCAGACGGAAACTGCCGCGCCATAAAATTTGCAGTGGATGCTGGTGTAAAAACTCCGCCTAAATCAGTGCTA
Organism: Chromatium okenii; assembly: GCF_002958735.1. Lineage (GTDB taxonomy): Bacteria > Pseudomonadota > Gammaproteobacteria > Chromatiales > Chromatiaceae > Chromatium > Chromatium okenii_A. Next base: position 909,088 of record NZ_PPGH01000037.1, read on the forward strand.
ACGCTTTTTCGGCGGCAACAAATCGGTGATGAGCCGTGCGCCATTTCTGCTGCTAAACCAATGGTTTCGCACAGCGTCGGATGCGGATGAATGGTCAAACCGAGGTCTTCCATATCCGCGCCCATTTCGAGCGCCAGCACCGCTTCACCAATCAATTCGCCCGCATTCGGGCCGGCAATGCCCGCGCCTAAAATGCGTTTGGTTTCAGGATCAAACAGCAATTTGGTCATGCCTTCGTCGCGGTGAATGCCGAGCGCCCGCCCTGGCTGCCCACGGAAACACGCCCTTTTCATAGGGAATGCCGTCGGCCTTCGCCTTGGTTTCGGTCAAACCCATCCACGCTACTTCGGGATCGGTGTAGGCGACCGACGGAATCGTCAGCGGATCAAACAGCGCGGGCAATCCAGCGATCACTTCGGCAGCTACTTTCGCCTCGTGGGTCGCTTTATGCGCCAGCATCGGCCGCCGACGACATCGCCAATGGCGAAAATGTTGGGAATGTTGGTGCGCTGGTGTTGATCGACCTTGATGAAACCGTGTTGATCGACGTTGACGCCTGCTGCTTCGCGTTAATCAGCTTGCCATTTGGCAGCCGCCCGACCGCCACCAGCACCTTGTCGTACAGCTCTTCGCCGGGATGTTTGCCTTCAAACACAGCGGTAATGCCCGCTTCACTCGTCGTCAAACTGGCGACCTTGGTTTCCAAGCGGATCGTCTCGTAGCGTTTCTTGATGATCTTCTCGACGCAGCGCACCAGATCGGGATCGCAGCCGGGCATCAATTGATCTTTGAATTCCACCACGTCAATCCGCGTTCCCAAGGCGCTATAAACGCTCGCCATTTCCAAGCCGATGATGCCGCCGCCGACAATCAACATTCGCGCTGGACATCCGCCAGCGCCAGCGCGTCGGTGGAATCCATCACTCGCGGATCGTCGTGCGGAAAGCTGGGGATTTTGATCGACGCCGAACCGCAGGCAATGATTGCGTGGTCAAACTGAATGCGGACGTGCCCTTCGGTGTTCGTATCAACGCCGATGCGATTGGGTGATTCAAACTGTCCAACACCATGAATAACCTTCACTTTACGCTGCTTCGCCATCGCCGCCAGCCCGCCGGTAAGTTTGGCGACAACTTCCTCTTTACCTTTGCGCATCTGGTCGAGATCAACTTCCGGCGCAGCGTAAGTCACGCCCATCACGTTGAGCGTTTTCACTTCTTCCATGATCAGCGCGGTATGCAGCAACGCTTTTGACGGAATGCAGCCGACGTTGAGACAGACGCCGCCGAGCGTTTCGTACCGCTCAATCAGCGTGACCTGTTTACCGAGATCGGCAGCGCGAAACGCAGCGGTATAACCACCGGGACCGCCGCCGAGCACCACTACTTCTGTAATGAAATCGGCAGGTTCTTGATCGGCTTTGATTTTATCGGCGCTGGCGCTGCGAGCACGCATCCGCGCTGCCGAGGCGCTGTCGACTTCCAACGTCAAAATCACGTCATCCTGCGCCACTTTGTCGCCGACTTTGACGCGCACGCTTTTGACCACGCCCAAACTCGGCGCAGGAATATCCAGCGTGGTTTTGTCGCTCTCCAGCGTGATGAGAGGTTCCTCTTCAATGACGGCAGTGCCGGGCGCGACCAACACGGCAATCACTTCTAAATCTTTGAAGTCGCCGATATTCGGCACGGTAATTTCAATCGTTTCGTTCATGGGGGAAAAATCTCGATGCGCCGAAAATGGCGCGAATGAAGCATTGAGTGTGATGGATGGAATGCTAAACGATTCGTTGGAGCAGTGGCGACGTAAAGCACAACGACGACCGCGAGTGCCGTCGTGATGTTTTAATCAAATGAGTGGACTAAACGCGGAAATGACCCACTAAATCTTGAAGTTCAGTGGCGAGACGAGCGAGTTGTTCAGAGGCATCTGTGGTTTGTCGTGCGCCGTGCGCGTTGTCCTCAGCAGCATCAGAAATACTGGTGACATTGCGATTCATTTCTTCAGCGACTGCGCTTTGCTCCTCGGCAGCACTGGCCACTTGGGTATTAACATCGTTGATGGTAGTCACGGCAATAGTGATGTCATTCAATGAATGTTCTGCTTCAATCGCGCTGACGCGACTCGATTCCGCATACTGCCGACTGTCTTCCATCACCGTGACGGCGCGACGGCTGGCATTTTGTAAACGCTCAATCATCGCGTGAATTTCCTGCGTGGAGCTTTGGGTGCGATTGGCCAGCGACCGTACTTCATCGGCAACCACCGCAAATCCACGTCCAGCTTCACCAGCGCGAGCGGCTTCAATCGCCGCATTGAGCGCCAGCAAATTGGTTTGTTCGGCGATGCTGCGAATCACATCCAGCACCTTGCCAATTTCCTGACTGTCTTTACCTAAATCACGAATCACTTCAGCGGCTTTTTGTACTTCCAACACCAGTTGTTCAATCCGCGTCATGGTTCCAGAAACGACCTGTTTACCAGATTGCGCAGCGCGTTGCGCAGCACTGGTGGCATCCGCACCTTGCTGGGCGTTATGCGCGACTTCTTGCGCAGTGGCGCTCATTTCGTGCATGGCAGAAGCGAGTTGATCGACTTCATTGCGCTGACGACTCACGCCAGCATTGGTGCGCTCAGTGATCTTGGCTAAATCACCCGCTGCCTGCGCGAGTTGGAAGTAGAAGCGAGAATGCGCTGAATCAGATCACGGAAATTGTCCATCATCGAATTGAAGGCGATGGAAGCGCGACCGATTTCATCATTGCCGGTAATTGGCAATCGGTGGGTTAAATCGCCGTCACCATGCGCAATGCCTTCCAAACCCAGCGTCATCTGTTGCAGCGGACGCGTCACGAAACGCGAGGTAAAGAAATATAAAAACAACAACACCGGCAAACTCAACGCTGCGGCAAAAATGAAGATTTTTAGCGCGAACGCCTGCACATCGGCGTTCACTTGATCCAGATTGATTTCCATGCTTACGAGACCGAGTACGCCATCGACCGGCGCGAGCGCGTGGCAGGAAGTGCAATCTTTGCCGAGGTAATTTTTACGGGCAAAAGCTGGCGCGACTGCGCGTAACACATTGCCGTTTTCGGTTAATGCCAAATAGGGCTGACCGGTTTCGAGTACGGCGCGTTCAATATCATCACGGGGTTTTTCGCTGTCTTTGCCGGAACCGAATTGCTTAATCACATTTTCGCCGCGCACGACCCGCAAATCCTTGACGTTTTGTAATTCGATAATCTGGTCAAGAAACGCGGCACGTTGCGAAATCGTGCCGGTGATCATCATGGTGGTGAGTCCGGCAAGGGTCATTTCGTGCAGGGTATTGGTGAAGGCTTCAGCCTGATCGATGGCGGTTTGTCGTTGTTCCTGTGCCGCCCAAAAAATCAAACCCGTCCATGCTGGCAGCAAAATCAGCCACATTGCCCCAATCAAGCGCACCCAGATTGGCAGGTCATTAATCCGTCGCATCGCCGTTCTCGTGTATGGTCGCCATTAAAAATGTACCGATTATTGTGACAATCTGACTATATCGCTATTAAAAGCCAATGAATATCTCAAAGGTTTGTATGTGCTATCTCTTGTAAAGTCATCACTAATCAGACAAAAGTTGTTGTTTTGATACACTGTGTATGAATTTACACTGCTACAGCCCGCAGTGCGGGTTATCATAAGCACTGGCGCGTTGCGGCGGCAGTTGCCCACTTCACTTTCTCCCAACTGACCAGACTTGATGACGCTCGGCACGTTTGTAGCATCACCTGAAAAGAGCATCCGAGATGCTTGAATATAAAAGTGAAATCATGTCATTAACGCCTGATTGTCTCGCTCAACTTAAATTGCGGCAGGCGCCGTTCGAGGCAATGCCCGACGAAACCTTTTTGTATACAGACCCGTTGCTGGAGAGTCTGGTCGAAACGGCAATTCGAGCGTTGGCGGTATCGGGTGCAATTGTCATTTTGGCGGGCGCAGACGGTGCGGGGCGCAGCATTCAATTGATGCGTTTGCTCGGCGGGTTGGGTGAGCAGTTTGAAATCATTGCGTTTCGCGGACGCGCCAGCATTCCTTTTGCGGCAGTGGAAGCGACGATTCGTCATCACTTTGACACGCTCGGTTTGGATCATCCTGAACGAACAGTGCGGGAACTGTTGACAGAGCGCGGGCGCAGTGGCGTGGCGGTGGTGCTGGCGGTCGATGATGCACATTTACTGGGCACGGAAAGCATTGATCGTTTGCTGCGTCTGCGCAGTGAAGTTTTAGAAACGAGCGGACAGGGTTTGCGGCTGGTGTTGGTTGGCGATCCTACGCTCAATCGCAACCGCTTGCCGCTGCCGGATGTCGCAGATGCCAATCAAGTGGTGCGCTTGAATCTGCGCCCATTTAATCTCGAACAAGCTGGCGCGTATTTGCGACATCGGCTGCGGGTTGCTGGCGCTGATGATCCGATGACTTTTCTCAGTTCGGGTGATATTGCTGCGCTGCAATCAAGCGGTCAGGGTATTCCAGCGGCGTTGAATGCTCAGGCGAATGCGTGGCTGTTGCGCCGTTGCCGCAGTGCGCACGGAGTACGTCAATCCATCGTGGGCAAAATTAGTCATCTGATGATGCCAACCAGTGCAGCGGCGGCACCAGCCGAAGTAGCATTAACGCCAAGTCGTTTAGCGACTGCGGACTCGCCCGCAGCACCCGAACCGCCACCTGCGCCACCGCTTGCGCCACCACCATCATTTGCACCAGAAACGTTTGCGCCGCGCCAGCCGCCACCCCATTTGGCAGGAATGCTAGATTTGGAAGAACGGGTGACGTTGTCACAAGCTCCGCCACAAAATCCTGAATTGTCACGGTTTTTGGTGCAGGAAGAAAAACTCAGTGAACTCTCTGATTTTGATCGCGTTCTCAGCCAAATTCGCAACAGCCAATTACCGCCGCTGCCCACTTCATCAACGCCTAAACCCACGCCCAAACCGTCGCTCACCACTGCGGCGCAGATGATTAATCGCTCGTGGTTTATTCCGGCAGTGCTGGGCGTGGTGATCGTGATGATCGTGGTGCCAGTGGTATGGCAGCTTCACAGCGCCAAACCGACTGCGCCAGCGCCGGTTGCTCCGGTGACGCCGGTGATGCCAATACCGCCACGGTTGCCGCCGCGCACGACCGATGCTGCGCCGCTGCATCCCGTGCCGCTCAATGCTGACGATCAAACGAATCCTGTTGCAGTGAATCAGCAACCGCTGCCTGCGACCACGCCGGAAGAGCCTCCACGTCAATTTGGAACGCTCGGCGCTGAGGAACCGCGCCAGCCACTACCGGTTGCCGCGCCAACTGTGCCGGTTAAAATTGATGTGGCTGCCGATCAAGATTGGTTGAAAAGACAAGACCTTGGGCGTTTTACCGTGCAAGTCATCGCAGCGCGTACCCAAGCGATTGCCACTGATTTTATTGAGACAAATCAATTAGAAGGCTTTCATGTCGTTAAAACGCGGGCATTTTTGGTGGTGATCGTCGGCAGCTATCCAAATCGGGCGACAGCGGAAAATGCTATTCGCGCCTTGCCTGCCGCAGTGCGAGCAGGTGGTCCGTGGGTGCGTACCATTGGCTCGGTGTTGGAGTCACAGCGTTAATTTGCTGCAATAAGCTATGCTTGACTAAGCACCGCGAGGATTTGGCGCATGGACATTCATTCTGCAATCCCTTCAATTCCAAGCCGTTTTGTGCCGCAGACGACGACCAGCACTGCGCCTGTAAAACCAACGGCAAACGATGCAGCAGCGTCCTCAACTTCTGCGCCTTCAACCACAACGGAAGCTCGTGCTGCGGCTCGCACCACTGCAACTGCGGCAGTGAAAACCCTAACGCCGGATGAGCTGGCGGCGCTGCAATTTTTAAAACAACGCGATACCGAAGTTCGCGCCCATGAGCAGGCACACATGGCAGTGGGCGGACGCTACATCACCAGCGGCGCGAATTACAGTTATCAAACTGGCGCAGATGGAGTGCGTTACGCGATTGGCGGTGAAGTCGGCATTGACACCTCGCCGGTGGATGGCGATCCGGCAGCGACACTTGATAAAGCGCGAATCGTGCGGCAAGCGGCGCTGGCTCCGGCTGAACCGTCAGGGCAGGATTTGCAGGTCGCCGCTGCCGCAACCACGATGGAAACCAACGCTGCACAGGATTTGCGCACCTTGACGCAGTTGCAGCAGAAAAAGCAGGAAACGGAATTGGCACAATCGCGGGCGCAAATGTCAACCGAACGTGACGCTGCATCAACGACTGCGCCGAATGCTGATTTGACTGCGCGTGACCAACTGACGCAGCGTATTTCTGCTTTTTTCACTGGTGCAGCATTTGGCAATTTCAATCAGTTCGCTTAAACATCAACGCTCGCGCCAGCAGCCATACGCTCAAGTTCCCAGCCCGGTCGCCGTTACGACGGCTGATAACAACCGGAGGAACCGATGATGTTCAAACAGGAAGTGGTTGCTTCACCCAGCACCCAAACGCCGACGTCCATCAGGCGATTTTCTCCTGCGCTGATTTTGGGATTCATGCCAGCTTTTCGGCATCGGGACAGCGGTGAAGTGCGGTTATGCCGAGGCGCTGATGGGCAGTTGGCGAATCAACACCTATTCGATGCGTTGCCCGCATACTGGATCGCCGAACGCGATGAGGATGGATGTTCAATCGCATTGGTCGCAGCGGTGGAGGCAGGTTATTGGCGCAGCGATGGGTTTTGGCGTCTGATTGATCTTCTGCATCCGAATTTAGATAGCTGAATCGCAATGGAGAACACGAATTGAATAATCAACGTTTGCATCGAATTGGCGTATTAACCAGCGGTGGTGATGCGCCCGGTATGAATGCTTGTTTACGCGCCATTGTGCGCACAGCGGTGTATCACAATTTAGAAGTGATTGGTTTTCAACACGGTTATCGCGGCGTATTACTGGGCGAATATCAAGTGCTTGATGCGCGGTCAGTTGCCAACATTATTCAACGCGGCGGAACGATTCTCGGCAGCGCCCGTTGCCCGGAAATGCACCACGCAGAAGGTGTAGAACGAGCCGCTAAAAACTTAAAAGGATTGGGAATTGATGCGCTGCTGGTGATTGGTGGCAATGGTTCAATGCAAGGTGCAGTGTCATTATCAGAACATTGGTCTGGGCAAATCATTGGTTTGCCGGGCACAATTGATAATGATCTCGGTGGCACCGATTGGACAATTGGTTTTTTCACTGCGTTGGATACCGCATTAGATGCAGTGGATCGACTGCGTGACACTGCCGATGCGTTCGACCGTATTTTTTTATTAGAAGTGATGGGGCGTCATGCTGGGTGGATTGCATTATTTACTGGTATTGGCGGCGGCGCTGAAGAGATTTTAATTCCCGAACAGGCTTATGATCCTGAAACCATTATTACGCGCATTAAAGAATATCGCGCTCGCGGTAAAAAGAGTTTGGTTGTCGTCGTCGCAGAAGGTGCTTGTAACGGCGGAGTGCAGCAAGTCGCTGTAGATATTGAAGGTCATGGTTTTGAAACGCGCACCTGCGTTCTCGGTCACGTGCAACGCGGCGGTTCTCCAGTGGCATTAGATCGTTATCTCGCTACTGAATTAGGCGTTTTTGCAGTGCAATCATTGCTGGCTGGCGAAACGCAAATGCTGGCGGGCAAATTAGGACAAGCCAATCAACTCGTGCCCTTGCGTGAGGCGCTGGCAGATCGCAATCATCAACCACCCACGCATTTATTAAAAATCAATCGTTTTTTAGCGACCTAAACGCTGCGTGATTCACCAAAAAAGCCGCGTTTTTTGAATTAAAATGGCGGCTTTTTTAATGGCTTAAACCGCGCTATCAATAATTCGTTTACCCCACGCCCGCGCTGCCGCAATCACTTCAGCGGAATCAAGCGAAGTCGGCACACCATCGCGCACCACCTGATGCCCACGAATCCACACTTGTCGCACCTGCTGCCGACTCGCCGCATAAACCAATTGCGAGCCGGGATGATAGACCGGCTGCGTGTGTAAATCGTTGAAATCCAACGCAACAATATCCGCCGACTTGCCCACTTCCAGCGAACCAATTTCATCTGCCAAACCCAGCGCCAGCGCTCCATTGATCGTCGCCATCCGCAGCGCGGCAGTGGCAGACACAGCAGTCGCAGAACCGGCAACGCCTTTGCCGAGCAGCGCCGCCGTGCGCATTTCTCCCAATATATTCAAATCGTTATTGCTCGCTGCGCCATCGGTGCCGAGCGCGACATTCACGCCCGCTGCCAGCAATTTCTCCACCGGACAAAACCCGCTCGCCAACTTGAGATTGGATTCTGGGCAATGCACGACGTGCGCACCAGTCTCCGCCAGCCGCGCAATTTCCGCATCGTTAAGCTGCGTCATGTGAATGGCGAGCAGCCGCGAGTTGATTAGCCCGAGCTGATCGAGGCGCTGGAACGGGCGCTGCCCGTGATCGCGTTCTGATTGCACAATTTCATCATGCGTTTCATGCAGATGCAGATGAATCGGCACGTCAAGCTGCGCGGCCAGCGCGTTGATCCGCTGCAACGGCGCATCCGATACGGCATAGGGCGAATGTGGCGCAAAGGCGACGCGAATCAGCGGGTGGTCACGATACGCAGCGTGAAGCGCCAGCCCTTTGCTCAAATACTCGTCGGCGTTGGCGGCATAACCGGTCGGAAAATCCACCACAATCATGCCAATCACCGCTCGCATTCCCGCATCTGCCGTCACCTGCGCGGTGACTTCGGGATGAAAATACATGTCGTGATAACAGGTGACGCCGCCGCACAACATCTCCAGCACCGCCAGCCGCGTCCCGTCGCGCACAAACTCCGCATCCACCCAGCGTTGCTCGGTCGGCCAGATGTAATCGTGCAGCCACGTCATCAGCGGCAAATCGTCCGCCAATCCGCGCAGCAGCGTCATCGCCGCGTGGGTGTGCGCATTGACCAAGCCGGGAATCAGCACATGTTCTGGCAATTCAAGCACTTGCTGCGCGTGAATTGACTGCCGCGCTTCCGCTGCCGGCACAATCGCCACAATCCGCCCGTCGGCGATGGCGAGCGCGTGGTTGGTCAATTGGCGATTGTCCCGATCAACGGGAAGTATCCACTGCGGATAGATGACGAGTTCAGCCTGCATCGGTGCGTCCTTTGGTTATAACGGGGAATCAGCGAGAATGCGCGGCAACATGCCACATGGAGCGAATGATGAAAACCACTGCACCAACCATTCCCACGCCTGACGATGCCGCGCTGTGGCACGACGGGCATTTGTATTTAGCCGATCAGCGGATTTTGCCGCAGCGGGCAGAATTTCTCGTTTACGATCAAGCCGCTGCCGTCGCCGACGCGATTCGCGCAATGGTCGTGCGCGGTGCGCCAGCGATTGGGATTGCTGCTGCCTATGGCGTGGTGTTAGCCGGACGCGCTGCGTTTACCGCTGCTGGCGCGGGCTGGAAAACGGCAATCACGGCGGATTTAGCCCGGCTCGCGGCATCGCGCCCGACGGCGGTCAATCTATTTTGGGCGCTGCGGCGGATGGAGGCGTTGATCGCGCAGCTCGCTGACGGCGATCCGACTGGCGCGTTGTTAAACGAGGCGTTGGCGATTCATCAAGAAGATCGGGATGCGAATCGGCGCATCGGTGAGTTGGGCGCGGCGCTGATAACGCAACCGACTGACATCATTACACATTGCAACGCTGGCGCATTGGCGACTGGCGGTTATGGCACGGCGCTGGGCGTGGTACGCAGCGCGTTTGCGGCGGGTAAGATCGGGCGCGTGTTTGCGGATGAAACCCGCCCATGGCTGCAAGGTGCGCGGCTGACGGCGTGGGAATTGATGCACGACGGGATTCCGGTCACGTTGCAGGCGGACTGCGCGGCAGCGAGTTTGATGGCGACGGGAACGGTGGGCTGGGTGATTGTCGGCTCGGATCGGATCGCGGCGAATGGCGATGTGGCGAACAAAATCGGCACTTATGGTTTAGCGGTGCTGGCGAGGCATCACGGAATCAAGGTGATGGTCGCTGCGCCGACGTCGACGGTGGATATGAGCATCGCCAGCGGCGCGGAAATTCCAATTGAAGAGCGCGATCCAGCGGAATTGCTGGGCTGTGGCGGGCAACAATTAGCGCCGGTGGGCTGCGTGGCGCGAAATCCGGTGTTTGATGTGACGCCGGCGGCGCTGGTGGATGCCATCGTCACTGAGCGCGGGGTGGTTTTGAATCCGACAACTGAAAAGATGCGGGGGCTGATGGGGTGAAGTTTGATAACCGCATCATGCTGGGGTGATGCGGTTGATGGCGCTCAATATCTATTTACCTGTTGATAGACTCCAGCTCAAACCATCCTTGTTAAATGTGATTAAAATTTACAAAAAATACCATCACTTTTACGAAAAGGGTTTTCCTGAATTAATCGAGGGATTGTAGTTCCATAACAACCAAATTTTTTCCACGCTTTAGAACATATTCCGCGTTTTTCATCATCAAAGGCTAAAGACAAGCCTTTCACACATGCTTGATTATATGGCGATTCAGGTCCTCTGATTTTCATTCCAACTTTATATTCAATTTTTGTTTCTGTATCGATTCTCATATTCAGGTCTTTACAAACCATTGTCGCTTGCAACGCATAGCAAAAATCTTTTACTAAATCCTCGTATCTAAGATTTTTTTCTTGACTCAAATTCTTGGCGTTGCCGTTTGAATCTGTCCCGACTGAAAAGTCGTAAATAACTAACATTTTTCCTGATTCAATCCCTTTTCCAGAGTATTTGCCAAGTTCTGCCAGAGTAGATTTATTATGCCAAGCACCATTTAGATATGTAACTATCTCTGCCGTGTAGTTACCAAATAAAGGCAGCGTTTTATTAGTAAAATCCTTACTAATAAATGATCCATCGCTTTCTACAAAAATATCATAATCTTGGGCTGAATACCCTCCTATTTTAGATGATAGTGTAACCCCTAATTTTGTTCTAGGAGGAAGATTTGTAATACCTTTTATGAACACTTTTCCATCAATAAGTTCGTGCTCAACAATCAAATTAAGATCAGCAGCAGGAACACTTAGACCAAACAACAGGCATAACACAAAAAACATAACTTTAGTAATCGGTAACATAGATACCCCTTTGTTTTTGCTAACAACACCTAGTAAAATGATTACTGCAACAGAATTTCGCTTTCTAAGAATCATGTCAAGTACTTTTTGCAGACAAACTACAACTTTTTAAGAATGTTCTCGTATTCTTTGTGAGAACCAATCCAAAACAATATATTTCAGTGCTTTTTATAGATATCACTATGATGTCCGACAAGAATGACGACGATAAACAGTTCACTATTTTTGATCTCATAAATTACTCGATAATCGCCTACTCTAATGCGCCAAGCATCTCTCCCAGATAGTTTTTTACATCCCAGTGGTCTGGGATCGTTCCCTAAATCATGTATTGCTATGATGATTTTTTCTTGATCTAAACAAGATATTTTTGCCAACGATTTTTGCGCTGATTTCTTTATTTGAATGGAGTAAATCACTCAAATTTTCCTGCTTTTATTTCCGCAACCGCTTGATCAAAATCTATAAAGCTATCATCTTCTTGTTTGGATCGGTCATAAGCACGGATTTCATCTAGTTCTTCCATCTCTTCAATAATTTCTTGCCATTCAGAATACGGTATAACGACAGATTTCTTGTTCAAGTTTTCATCGACAATATATTCAGCATGTATGTTCATCAAGTGTTACCTAGTTAAACCGCTGTGATTTTAGTGGTATTTTATTCGGAATCTAAAAACTGTGAGAACCAAATTATCCACTGTTTTTAGCGCAAGCAACTTGTCAGGCAACATCTGTCAGTTTTTGCGCAATACCTTTACCACACGTTGGTGGCGGCAATGGTTTACCCTCTTGTTTCCATAACGCTAACCATTCATCAACAATTGTACAAAGTTCGGTATAAACAGTTATTTCATCATTCCCGTGACAGCATGGACCAATAACACCAGGGCATTGACCAACAAAGCATTGATCTTCATCCGACCATTCGACAATTTTTAAATATCTAGTACTATCTTTCATCGCGTTGTCTCTTCGATTTTTTGTTTAACTTCACGCTCTTGATAAGGTTTTGCATCGTCACTGAGCTTGCCGGAAATCGTGATTCGAGACCCAGAATCATGCTCAAAATTCCGGTGGCTTCCTTTTCCACCACGATTTTTAAATCTTGCTTTTTCAAGATCGCGTAACAATGATCTAATTTTACGAGGCATAATTTTTCTATATTCTGATGCCCTACAATAATTTTGTCGTGTGTGAAATCACAGATCACTCAAATTCAAAGGTTGATATTTTTTCAAAGCTTCACCCGCGAAACCTGATAAAAAATCTTCAGATTCAGCAAACAAAAAATCCCACTTTTTTCAACTGACAATTCATCCAATAGCCATCTTGCAATCATATTTTGCTGAATATCAGGGAGCTTAGAAGCCTCTTGAAATGCCTGTTTAAGTAATTGCGTCATGTTATTTCTCTTTGTTGCTGTGAACGAAATTTCATAGATGAATTAGAAACACTTTTTGCGCGGCATTATCAGATTTATTGCGAGGCTTTTAATCAGGATGCTAACTAAAAGAAATCAATCGAACTTTTTGATTGGTTTATGGTTTGTGGTTCAATTAAACCCTGCGCTAATAAGTTATCGTAAAAGCAACTTTGATTACGTCCGTGTTCCTTGGCGTAATAAAGCGCCTTATCGGCTTGACCAAGCACTATAGATGAACCGGGTTGGCGGGTAATTTCTGCAACGCCTATGCTAATTGTGACTCGCCCAACACCCGGAAAAGAATACTGAGCAATGGTATTGCGGGTGCGTTCACAAACCATTTGCGCATCCTCACACGAAAAAGTGCGAAATAACGCGACAAATTCTTCACCACCATAACGAAATAATAAATCTTCTTTACGGAAAATGTTTTCAAGCTGGCGAGCCAGTAAAATCAAAACTTCATCGCCGTAAAGATGTCCCCATTCGTCATTGATTCGCTTGAAATGATCCACATCAAGCAAACACAACCACGCATGAGAACCGTCAAGAGTGCGACGACGTTTTGCTGCTGCATAATCGTGATATTGCGCATTACTCACAATGATTTTAGTGATTTCACTATCGAGAATTTCACGATTTAAGAGATTGGTAAGCGTGTCGCGGTGGCTTTCCTCAAGTAAAGAAAGATAGTTAGAATAAATCCGCAATAGACCATAAATCAAACGACGAGATTCAAAACTCGCTTGTTTACTTTTATGCAGGAGCATCCCATAAATATCATCATGTTTTGTATAAACAGGGTAAAGAATATGGGTTGCAGCATTTTCTGGATCATGTCTTTCAACTAACGCTTGAGTTTCGACGGCTTGAGTGACTAATTCAAGTAACCACGGTGGCAGCTCATGCTCGTGTATTTGATGCTCAGAGATGACAACGCCTTGATTTGCATAAGTCAATAGCGAAAGTCTTAATTCTATTATGCCATCAACATCAACTGTAGTAATGCGATAAAAACGAAATTCATCACTCAAAAATAATTCTGATAAGGTGACAGCAAGGCTGCGTTCTAATAGTTCACGGTCTTTATAACGGGTGATTTCTGCAAGCGAATCGACAATTTTCAAAGTTGATAGTTTGCTGGTGAATCCACAGTTGCTACGCCGATCTTGCATCATCACAAAATTCCTCTAAAAACATCAGTTTTTAATCATTATAAGCGCGATAATGCTAACCAGCACATCACCGTTTTAATCTTCTAAATTCTATTGAATAATTTAATTTAGCAATTAAAACGATGATGTTTCAAACGTTATTCGTGTTAATTCAAACCGCACATTCCGCCAGCACAACAGGAACCCGTTGCGCAACTTGGTGCATTGCCGCTACCAAGGTGATGACTAGAAATCACATTGCCGCCAGTGGCTAAACGATGCACTGGCGCATCCACAGAGGTGTCACCAGGCTCTAAACCCGCGCAGGCGCACAATTCGCCCCAAGTCGTCAGCGTGTCGCGCATTCGGTGCGAGACTTCGACCACGCGATCATTGATTTCACAGCGATAATCGTAAGTTGGCATAAGCAATAACTCCAAATAAAATAGCCACTTGAGAAGTTTAAGTGCTCTGTCATGCGGATCAAGACAGGCAAGTTTTTGTGTGTCATTAGGCGGACCAGAGTCGCTCACGTCCGCCCATGTACGGGCGCAAGGCTTCGGGAATCAAGACATCGCCGTCGGCTTGTTGGTAATTTTCCAACACTGCAACTAAAGTGCGACCAACCGCCAAGCCGGAGCCATTAAGTGTGTGGAGAAGTTCCGGTTTACCACTTTCAGGATTGCGCCAGCGAGCTTGCAAACGCCGAGCCTGAAAATCGCCGAAGTTGCTGCACGAAGAAATCTCACGGTATGCCTGCTGACCAGGTAGCCAGACTTCCAAATCATAGGTTTTGCGCGAAGAAAATCCCAGATCACCAGCGCACAGCGTCACCACGCGATAGGCCAAACCCAACCGTTGTAAAATTGCCTCAGCATGACCGGTCAGCGTTTCCAGTGCCGCCATTGATTCTTCTGGGCGCACCAGTTGCACTAATTCAACCTTTTCAAACTGATGCTGGCGAATCATCCCGCGAGTATCTTTGCCATAAGACCCCGCCTCGCTGCGAAAACAGGGCGTATGCGCAACCCATTTGCGCGGCAACAGCGCGGCGTCAACAATCGTATCTCGTGCCAAATTTGTCACTGGCACTTCAGCCGTTGGTATCAAATACAAAGGCTTATCGCCGGAAACTCGAAACAATTCCGCCTCAAATTTGGGTAATTGCCCAGTACCTTGTAGACTGTCGGCATTGACCAAATAAGGTACATATGTCTCAGTATAACCATGTTCAGTGGTATGAATGTCGAGCATGAACTGAATCAACGCCCGATGTAGCCGTGCCAGTGTTCCGGTTAACACCACAAAACGCGACCCCGTAACCTTTGCAGCAGCATCAAAATCCATACTTCCATTGCCTACACCGAGATCAACGTGATCAAGTGGTGAAAAAGCAAATGTTGGAATTTCGCCCCAGCGCCGCTCTTCACGGTTATCTGCCTCGCTGCGACCGTCTGGTACACTAGCATCTGGCAGATTGGGCAAATTCAGACTAATCGCGTTAACTTCTTGTTGAATCTCATTTAATCGTGTATCCGCCGCTTTGAGTTGCTCGCTAAACTCCGCCACTTCTGCCAGCAAAGCGGCAATATCCATACCAGAGGCTTTAGCTTGACCAATTATCTTCGAGCGGGTATTGCGTTGATTTTGCAGTTCCTGCACTGCAATTTGTAAACCCTTTCGCTCCGTTTCGAGAGCAATAAATCGCGTTTGATCTAATACCAAACCACGCCGCGCTAATTGTGCTGCGACCTGATTTAAATCATTGCGCAACCATTTTGGATCCAACATACCAATTCCTATTCTTTATTCAGGTTTTTTGTAAAGATCGCGGTAAAATCATCAATCATATAATCTTCTTGAATATGACACTTGGCATCAAGCGTCTGCGCAATTCTAATAATATCTTGCGGCAAATAAAAGTTGTAGGTGAAAGAGGTATTTTTACCTTTAAGTAGATTAAAGATAAAACCACAACGCGACGCCGCAAAACAATTTTTAATAAACTGTACAGTTTCATCACGGGTAAAGGTATTCATTGCGCCACTGCAAATATAATAATCTGCTTCTGGTATCGAATCATGTAATACATCACAGATTAAAATCTCGCAACCAGTACGAATTCGCGCTGTTGCAGCCATTGGCTCCATCACATCAAGACCAATATAACGCTGCGGTAATTCGCTGCGTTGCTTCAGATAACAGTAGAGATCACCAAAACCACAGCCAGCATCAACCAATGTTAACCGAGAAAGATCAGTTGGCAACAATTGACGCATAATCTCAAATCGCAATTCTTGTGTTTCCGCTGAATTCCAGTGTACGCCCTCAGCAGTTTCACCATATTGATCTAGCGCACTACGGTAAAATGCTTCATTATTAACTCTTGGCATTGATAACTCCTTAGGTGTGATTTAATCATCGTGCTATTTTGCTACAGTACGCAGCGTTTGTTATGGTTAGCAGCTATAGTTATTTTTGCTTAAATATCGCATTGATTAAATTGAAAATAAAACTTTCATGCTGTTACGTCTCTAATAACATCTCAGGATTTTAACGATGAATCGCATATTAATCTTTGTTTTTATAACGCTTGTTAGCTTGACAAGCCTTTCAGTGAGTGCAGTAGATGTAGTTTTAACGATGGATCGCTCCCTCAGCATGAAAGGTAATGATCCAGACCGCGAAAGTATCAAGGGTGCAGAACTATTTACTGAACTTCTTGACAGTAACGATCAACTCGCATTGACAACCTTCGCTCAAAGCAGTGAATGCCTGTTGCCATTAACGCCGCTAACCGTTCCAAACACACGACAACAGCTTAGTTCTTCGCTTGAAGCGTTGCAAATGAGCGGTATTCGTACCAACTTTGAATCGGCGCTGCGCGTAGCTTATCAGATGTATCAAGATCAATCGCCACAAACAACGCCCAAGAAACGTGTGATGGTGCTATTTTCCGATGGACAACTCAACCTCGGTAGTGAAGAAGCAAATCAAGCTGCGCAGCAGGCTATTTTTAATGAAGTAGTGCCTAAATTTCAGTCTGCCGGTATTCGTATTCTTGGTGTTGCTTTTTCACCTGAAGCCGATCTTAATTTTTTAAGCCAAATTGCTGATGCAACAGGTGGTCTGGCATTTCGTGCTGAAAAACCCTCTGATATTTATGATGCTTTTGTACGATTATTTGAGCAAACCGATCAATCACTGAGTGCACCAATTGTTAACAATGAAGTTAAAGTTGACGCAAAGGTTGACGCATTAAAACTCTTAGTCAAACGTGACGCTAATAACGGCTTGGTAGAACTGACAAACCCAAGTGGTCATCGTTTTGGTGCTGCTGATAAAGAACTCGGAGTAGAGTGGAAAAGAACACCTTATTTTGATCATGTTACAATTCAAAAGCCAGAAATCGGCACTTGGAAAGTTAAAACAGACAATGATAATAAAAGAGCTTATATTGACAGTGATCTTGATTTACAAATTAAATTACCAACGCTAGCGCGATTCAGTGATGAAGTAATTATTGCTGCAAAGCTAACATATCACGGGTTGCCAATTAATCCTGAAGTTATTAAAAACATAAGTTTTTCTGCGATAGTCTTTGATAACACAGAGACTACCATACAACAGCTTGATTTTAAAGCCAAGTTCTGTTGACTTATTAGCTCAGGATCAACGTGGCATTCTTAAAGCACCTCATCCTGGCGCATTTGAAGTTCAGGTTATTGCAAATGGTTCTGATTTTCAACGCCAAAAGACTCGATTCATCACGTTAATTGATGCCAATCATGCACATTTTGCAGTGCCTCCACCAGCAATGAACGGTTATACTTCTGAGCCAGCAGTGATAGAAACACCGCCAACTTTGGATCCTATTAAAGAACAGGCGACTAAACGTTCAGCTCTATTGGTATTAGCACTTACGAATTTAGTGATTTTTTCTATCATCGGTATTGTGGCAGGTATTTGGTGGTGGCGAAAGCATCGACAGGTTAAAGTTGATGATAATTTTAACGATTTATAGCAAGCTAATTTGACGTTCACAGCATATTCAACAACGTATCATATTCTCACTATGAGCCTAATCTACTACTTTTCAATCTACGGTCTCCTTGAGGCACTGATTGTTAGTCTACTTGCAACTATGTTTTTTGGTTTCAATTGGTGGAAAATGTATCGTTTGCAAAAACGACAAGTACAAATCGATAACAGCATCGTAGAACAGTTTAAGGCAGAAATTATTAGAATTCACGAATTGCCTGCAACACGACCTGAACTAAATGATGTACATGTTTTGTTGTTAAAGGCAATTGGAATGCCGTTCAAAAAACATCAAGTTAACCAGATAGATTCATGGAATGAAATTATTCATCAGATGGAGCGCTATTTTGAGAATTTGACACAAACAACTCAGGCAAATAGCCAATCAAACTCTATCACACTAAAAAATACCGATACTGATGTCTATGCACCTGAAAAAGAAGTAGTGGAGGATGAATTATCAGCAGAAAGCCTAGACTCGGCTATCACTGATTTGATGTCACATTATCAAGCTGCAAATTCTGCGATTTTGAACAATCAGGAAGCAACAGATGAAATGAAAGTAAAGTTTCAAAATTTGCAACTTGTTAATCAAGAGCTCCGCTCCATCATTCAATCAGAAAAAACCAGCGAACTATTAGAAAAGTTTGATGCTTATGAGCAAATGAATGCGGTATTTATGCGAACAATTGCAGTTAAAGAACGTAATTATAAATCTCTTGTTAAAGAACACGAAATGCTGGAGGTGTATATTCACAATTTACAAGTAACAGTTACTAATTATCGCAAATCAATTCAAAAATTATTAATTAAAGAAAGTAGTTTAGTGGAGGAAAATAGATTATTGCTTGAACAGCAAGAAAGTAATAATCGTTTAGTTACACGCTTAAATCGTAACTACAAAACGTTACGTAACGAATATACTAAACTGTTTGAAACGACAATACACTAAAGTTTGGCGTAATTTAATTTTCCCTCGATTGACATTTCACAATGCACAAGCGCACATATGTGCGCTTTAATTCGTTCTATTCTCTACACAAACTTTGTAGGTCATTCCCGTGTTAAGCAAACAACGGCGCACTCGCTGTATCGGATTTGATCCGGGCGTTTTGTGTTTTAAGCCGTGTGGACAGCGAGGACAAACACTGGAAACAGTGGCGCTGCGCAATGACGAATTGGAGGCACTCCGGTTAATGGATTTTGAGGGGTTATATCAGGAAGAGAGCGCCCAGCGGATGGGGATTTCACGCACCACATTATCGCGGACTTTAGTGACAGCGCGGCATAAAGTGGTCGATGCGTTGCTGAATGGTAAGCGATTGGTGCTTATTAAGACCGAATTAACGACAGCTGTTGATTAAAAACACCTTATTTACACGCACATTAAAAATCGGAGTGAGATGATGAAAATCGTAATTACCGCTAATGATAACCAGGGTTTAAATGGTCAATTGGCGCAACATTTTGGACACTGCCCTTTTTTTGCAGTAGCAGAAATTGATGCTAATCATCAGGTGATTTCTGTAACCGTAGAACCCAATCCCTATGCTGAAAACCATCAGCCAGGGCAGATTCCGCAATTCGTAAAAACGCTGGGTGCGGATGTGGTGCTTGCAGGCGGTATGGGCGGGCGAGCAATTGAGTTTTTTCAACAACTTGGAATTGAAGTTGCCAGCGCAGCACATCCTAAAGTTGGCGATGCGTTGAACGCATATCTCGCCGGGCAATTATCTGGCGTAGTGGAATGCAATCATGATCATGGGCATCATTGCTAAATCACTTTTTAGCACGAGATGATCACGCTCGTGCTAATTTTTTCATTCTTTACTATTGAGAATTTCCAATGAAAGTTGTCATCACTTCGAGCGGTTTGGATTTAGATTCCGCAATTGATCCCAAGTTTGGACGCTGCGCTTATTTGGCATTATTTGATACTGACTCCAACACTTTTAATGCAACCGCTAATCCATTTCAGGATGCACGCGGCGGCGCAGGGACTCAAACGGCGCAATGGGTACTCAATCAAAACGCCACAGTGTTGTTAACTGGACACTGTGGTCCAAAAGCCTCGGCAGTGCTCAACACTGAAAACATTCGCATCGTTGAAGGGATAACTGGGACTGTGCGCGAAGTGCT
This sequence comes from Chromatium okenii, assembly GCF_002958735.1. GTDB lineage: Bacteria > Pseudomonadota > Gammaproteobacteria > Chromatiales > Chromatiaceae > Chromatium > Chromatium okenii_A. The sequence goes on from NZ_PPGH01000037.1 coordinate 929,003, forward strand.
GGCGCAGCTTGCTCATTGATTTATAACGGAGAACACGGATGAAACCGCTCACCATCGCCATCGCCAGCGGCAAGGGCGGCACTGGTAAAACCACGATTGCAGTCAATTTGGCGCTGGCGGTGCCAAATGTTCAATATCTCGACTGCGACGTGGAAGCACCCAATGGACACTTGTTTTTGCACCCAAAAACACTGACTACCGTTGCGGTGCGGGTGTTGCTGCCACAGATTGACGACGAGTTGTGCACAGTCTGCGGTGATTGCGCTAAAGCTTGTGAATTCAACGCTTTAGCTGTCACTAAACAGCGCGTTTTAGTTTTTGCTGATCTGTGTCATTCCTGCGGCGCGTGTAGTTATGTCTGTCCAATCAGTGGCGCGATTACTGAAATCGAGCGCGACATCGGTACGGTAAGTATTGGTGTTGCAGAAAAGCTACCAACAGTGCAAGGGCTGCTGAATATCGGCGAAAGCAGCGCAGTTCCTGTCATTAAAGCTGTGCGTGAACAAGCACTTCCTCTCCAACATCGTATCCTTGATGCACCGCCGGGGACAGCCTGTGCGATGGTGGAAACCGTGCGAGGTGCAGATTATTGTTTGCTGGTAACAGAGCCAACCCCCTTTGGTCTCAATGACTTAGAGCTGGCTGTTGGTGTGACGCGAGCATTAGGCGTTCCCTGTGGATTGGTGCTCAATCGCTGTGATGTCGGCGATCATACAGTGTTGGATTATTGCCACGAGCAAGGAATTCCAGTGCTGCTGTCGATTCCGTATGAACGGGCATTAGCAGAGGCGTATTCACGTGGAATACCCTGGGTGACGGCACAACCAGCGTGGCGCGAGCGGTTTCAAACTTTATGGCAAGCGATTGAAAAACAGGTGATAAGCGCATGATTTTGAAAGAGCTCACTATCATCAGCGGTAAAGGCGGCACTGGCAAAACGACGGTCAGTGCGGCATTTGCGGCACTCGCCAACAATAAGATCGTCACCGATTGCGACGTGGATGCGGCAAATTTACATCTGTTGTTAAATCCACAAATCCGCCAGCGCGAAGATTTTACTGCAATGCGCACACCGCGCATTGATCCTGAACGCTGTATTAACTGTGGTGAATGTGAAACATGGTGTCGATTTGATGCAATCAGCCATGATGCGAGCACTTATGTGATTGATGCGCTGGCGTGTGAGCACTGCGCCTTGTGCGCTCGCGTCTGTCCGAGCGGAGCAATTCAACTAAAAGATACAGTGAGCGGAGAGTGGTTTATTTCTGACACTGCACACGGAACGTTGGTTCATGCGCGGCTGGGAATTGGCGAAGATAACAGTGGAAAACTGGTGACGCTGGTGCGACGCGAGGCGCGACAATTGGCGACTGAAGAAGGCGCTGCGTTAATCATTAATGATGGACCACCGGGAATTGGTTGTCCGGTGACGGCAGCAATTACTGGTGTTAATCAAGTACTTGCAGTGACGGAGCCAACGTTATCGGGCATTCACGATTTGCAGCGCGTGGCGGGATTATGCACTCACTTTCGTATTCCGCTGATGGTGTGCATCAATAAATATGATATTAATTCTGACAATACCGCGCAATTGCACGAATGGTGCACAAATAACGCGATTACTGTAGTTGGACAAATTCCATTTGATCAAGCAGTCAATCGGGCATTGGTAGCGCGGCGCAGCGTGATTGATATTGATTGCGGCGCAGTGACAAGCGCAGTGCGGCAATTATGGGAAACAGTACAGGCGCGATTGATAAATTAGCAATACACTTTTGACAGCGCCACAATCAATAATTTATTCATCAGTGTTTATGCTTTTTACAAACAGTGATGAGGTGTTTATTTTATTGATTATGGCGCTATTTTGTTCGGATTGATCGCTTTTATATTGCGATTCAATACCTGCCTATGAACGACAAGACAATCACACATCTTTTTCTGCCTCGCCATAGTTTTAATTCACGTCCATCGTTTTTAATTTCAATCCGTTACCACGATGGTCTGCATCAACAAGATTCAAGCAATTGCCGATGAATCTCGCTGCCCTTATGTTGCGTGTTTCCGCGCAATCGCGGAATCTCAGCATCTATCATTTATCACGAGATTGACTAATGCGCCAAAATTCCACCGATGCGATTAACCGCCCTGCGACCCGCAAACTCGGCCCACTCATGCACCTGTTGCGGTTTACGCGACCTTATTTTCGACAAATGGCGGTGGCGGTGGTGGCGTTGCTCATCGCGGCTGGCGCAGTGCTCGCGTTCGGGCAAGTGATTCGCGTCGTGGTCGATTCGGGTTTGAGCACGGGTTCGGCGACGGCGCTCAACCATTCGCTGCTGCTATTTTTAACCGTCGTGGTGCTGATGGCGGGCGCAGTGACGGTGCGCTCATATTTGCTCAATTGGATCGGCGAGCGCGTCGTCGCTGACATTCGTAAAGCCGTGTTTAATCAGGTGTTGGCGCTGGATGTCGGTTTTTTCGAGGTCACTCGCGCTGGTGAAGTGATTTCGCGGTTGACCAGCGATACCGCGCTGCTGCAAGTCGTGGTCGGTTCGACGCTGGCGATGGCATTGCGCACGTCGATGTTGGTGCTCGGCGGATTGGTCATGCTGGCGTTCACCAGTCCGGGCTTAACCGGTTTGGTGTTGATTGGCATTCCGTTTGTGATTGGGCCGACGTGGTTGCTGGGGCGACGAGTGCGCAAATTGTCGCGTTCCAGTCAAGACCGGATCGCTGATGTGGGCGCGTATGTGGACGAGGTGATTCACGGCATTCGCACCGTGCAAGCGTTTTGTCACGAGCCAGTGGATCGGGCGCATTACAGCGATCAAGTTGAATCGGCATTTGACGTGGCGCTCAGTCGGTCGCTCACCAGCGCCGTGCTGTCAGGCGCAGCGACGATGCTGACGTTTGGCGCAATTGGCGTGGTGCTGTGGATCGGCGGGCATCAGGTGCTCACCGGCGCGTTGAGCGGCGGCGAACTTTCCGCGTTTCTATTTTATGCGGTCGTGGTCGCTGGCGCAGTTGGTTCATTGAGCGAATTGATTGGGCAATTGCTGCGCGGCGCTGGCGCGAGCGAGCGCCTGATGGAGCTGCTCGAAATTCAACCGGCTATTCTGCCGCCGTCCCAGCCGTTAACGCTGCCGTCACCGCCACGCGGACAAATTGCGTTTGATGCAGTGCGGTTCATTTATCCGGCGCGACCCGATGCGCTGGCGTTGAGCGATTTAACGTTGACCGTTGCGCCGGGCGAACGGCTGGCGCTGGTCGGGCCGTCCGGCGCAGGAAAAACCACGTTATTTCAACTGCTGCTGCGGTTTTACGATCCGAGCGCGGGCGCGATTCGGTTTGATGGCGTCGATATTCGCCAACTTGATCCACACGAATTGCGGCAGCAATTGTCGCTGGTGCCACAAGACCCGGTGATTTTCGGAGCGAATGCGTGGGAAAACATTCGTTACGGCATGGAATCCGCCAGCGATGCCGATGTGCGGCGAGCTGCCGAAGCTGCTCATGCGTTGGAATTTATTGAACGGCTGCCGCAGGGCTTTGACACCTATCTCGGCGAGCGCGGCGTGCGGTTGTCCGGCGGCGAGCGCCAGCGCATTGCGATTGCGCGAACCATTTTGCGCAATCCGCGTTTGCTGCTGCTGGACGAGGCGACCAGTGCGCTGGACGCCGAAAGTGAGCGGCTGGTGCAGGAAGCGTTGGAAACGTTGATGCAGGGGCGCACCAGCATCGTGATTGCGCATCGGCTGGCAACGGTGCGCAACGCCGACCGGATTCTGGTGCTCGATCAAGGGCGAATTGTCGCTGCCGGTCGTCACGAGGAATTGATGGCGGAAGGCGGGTTGTATGCGCGGCTGGCGACGCTGCAATTTCAATCGTCAACCGACTGAAATCTCGCGCAATCCGGCGGCGAGATTGGGATAACGCAATTCAACGCCGAGTTCTTCGCGCAGTTTGCGATTGGACAGCCGCCGCGATTCCGCCATGTACGAACGCATCCCCGCCGAAAGTTGTTCCATTGCCTCGCTCAACGGCAACAGCGGCGGGTGCGGCAAACCCGCTGCATCGGCAACCGCGAGAAAATAATCGGTCATGGTGCTGGGATGACCGTCGCAAACGTTGTACACCGCGCCATTCACGCCGCGCTCCATGGCGGCAAGACAAACAGTCACCAAATCATCAACATGAATCCGATTGGTGTAGGGCGCTTCTTCCGCTCGCACTAGCGGAATGCTTTGCTGCAACCGCGCCAGCGGCAATCGTTGTGGATCGTAAATTCCCGCCACGCGCAAAATGACCACTTCGCCGCCAGTAGTTTCGCGCCACTGCTGCAACCGTTGTTCGGCATCCCAGCGGCGGCGCGACCGATCAGCTTGCGGCTGCACCGGATGGGTTTCGTCGATCCACGCGCCCTGACAATCACCGTAAACGCCGGTGGTGCTGATGTAAACGATGCGCTGCGGCTGGCCGGTGCGAGTGAACAGTTGCAGCAAATTTTGCGTGTGCAAATCAATCACGCCCGATTCTGGCGGCGGCGCGAAGTGAAAAAGATGCGTTCCGGTCGTGATCAACGCTGGTGCTGGCGCGTCATCAGTCAGCAAATCATGTTGAATACTGGGAATTTCCGCTGCCGCCAGTCGCGCCACACTTGCCGCGCTGCGCACCACGCCTTGCACGGGTTCGCCGCGCTCGCGCAGTTGTTGTGCCAAGCGCGAGCCCACTTCGCCGCAGCCGATAATGATGTTGTTGGTCATGGTTTTTCGTTCCGGGTTTGCTTTGAATTGGCGTTAACGATCAGCGGCGAGAACGAAGATTGCAAGCGATGCGAGCAAAGCGCCTTGACGCTGCCCGTCACAATCTTTAGTATTCGCGCCTCGCAACATTCCCTGGTAGCTCAGTCGGTAGAGCGGGTGACTGTTAATCACTAGGTCGGCGGTTCGAGCCCGTCCCAGGGAGCCAAATTTAAGAAAGGGTTAGCTTTACGAGCTAACCCTTTTTTATTGTCTAAAGTGCTTCAATTGAATGACCACGCCGCTGCGTTGGCAAGCAAGCGTTGACAGGTTATCTTTTCGGATTATGCAAACACTCCTGCGCGTTACCAATCTCAGCCACTCATTTGGCAACCATCCGGTGTTATCGGAGGTCAACTTGTCGCTGGAACGCGGCGAAGTCTTAGGTTTGCTCGGTCCCAACGGCGCAGGCAAAACCACCTGTCTGCGCCTGATGAGCGGACTATTGACGCCGAATTACGGACAAATTGAAATCCAAGGCATTAATCTTGCGAAACATCCGCTGCGAGCCAAACGCCATCTCGGTTATTTACCCGAACGCCCACCGCTGCTTCCCGAATTGCGCGTTGATGAATATCTGCGCTTTTGCGCTCGACTGCATCGCCTGCCACGTCGGCGCATCACCATTGCAATTGATGATGCAAAACAACGCTGTGGACTGGAAGACAGCGGAAAACGCTTGATTTCTGCACTATCAAAAGGCTTTCGGCAACGGCTCGGTATTGCGCAAGCCATTTTGCACCAGCCCCGTTTATTAATTCTCGATGAACCAACTGAAGGACTTGATCCCGTGCAAATGCGAGCACTGCGCGGATTGATTCGTGAATTAGCACGCGATAGCGGAATCATTTTAGCCAGCCATTTATTACCCGAAGTGCAAGCCGTCTGTGATCGCGTCGTTATTCTGCATCAAGGACGCATTTGTTTTAATGATTATCTGAATGACGACAAACCTATTTATGGCTGGCGTGTGCAATTGGGTACTGGTTCAACATTACTCAAATTAACTGCCTTACCGTGCATTACTGGCGCAGTTGCTATTGGTGAAGATCGCTATCGCGTATTACTTGAAGATGGCACAGATTCCGCACAATTAGCGCAGCAAATTATGAATGCAGGATTGCACTTGCGCGAATTAATTCCAGAACGCACCGATTTAGAACGCGCCTTTTTTGATCTGATTGGCGTAGAGGAAGGACGATGATCGGCGTATTCGCTGGGCGCGAAATTCGCAGCGGATTAGTCACCCCGTTACCGTGGATTCTATTCGGCACGGGACAACTTGTGCTGGCGTGGATTTTTTTGCAAGTGATTGAACGTTTTAGCGGTTTAGACGCTGCGGCTCGGCAAGTGAGTTTGACGCAAGAATTGACGCTCAATCTATTTGGATTTGCCGCCGTTATTACCATGCTCACTGCGCCGATATTGGCAATGCGCATGTTCAGCAGTGAATTCCGCGATGGCAGCTTTGATTTAATTGCCGCTGCGCCGTACGATTCGGATCGGTCGTGATTGGCAAATTTATCGGCTTAATGCTGTTAATTCTGCCGCTGTGTTTATTACCTGCAATAAATGCACTGATGTTAATCGGCAGCGCAGAATTGGATTTATGGCAAATTGCCGCAGCAACGTTGGGATTATGTTTAGCAACATTATTATTTGCTGCCATTGGATTGTATGCTTCTAGTTTGACTGCGCAACCCGGCGCTGCCGTATTGATAGCCTTTGCGATTTTGCTAATTTTTTCAATTATTGGTCGCGCTGAAATCCTGACCATAAAAACGCTATCTTTATTCGGCTGGCTGTCATGGAATGAACATCTTTTTTGGTTTCTACTCGGCACGGTGCGCATGAGCGATCTTGCATATTTTCTATTATTTACTCTCTTCTTTTTATTATTGACCCAGCGTCGCTTGGTCAATCGGCGTTTGTAATGAGCCGCATCATTCCGCAAGTGTGGAAACAATTCCATCGTTTAGAACGACCATTAGCAGATGCAATCTTTGTTACTTTGCTATTGGCAACGGTAATTTGCGCAGGCTGGCTGGCAGCGCGACATGATCGCGCTTGGGATTGGACGCAAACCGCCAGCAATAGCCTCACGCATGAAAGTTTAGCGATTATTAAACGATTAGATGCGCCGCTGCGTATTACCGTTTTTGCAGCGGCTGATAATCCACTTGGTCTGCGCATTAAACGTTTTCTCGCTCGGTATCAGCGGGCGTTGCCGACGTTAGAAATCAATTATGTCGATCCGCAACGTTTCCCAGAACAGGCACGCGATGCTGAAGTATCGTTGATTGGACAGCTTTTATTGGAATATCGCGGACGGCGGGAAACGCTCAGTGATATTAGTGAACGGGCGATTAGTGCGGCAATTTCGCGGTTGACAGAAACGCGCACACCATGGGTAGCGTGATTGAAGGTCACGGTGAACGGGCAATTAACAGCAATACGCCAATTGATTTAGGACGTTTTGGGCGCGAATTAAAAGCGCAGGGTTATTTAGCCCGTTCACTCGATTTAACGCGCTTAAAAACGATTCCAGATAATACGCGTTTGGTCATATTATCAACACCGCAAATCAGCTTTTTTTCCGAATGAAGTAGAAAGCCTGACGCGCTATTTAGATCGCGGTGGTAATTTGCTGTGGTTACTTGATCCCGGCACATTAAATGGATTGGAACCGCTATTGGCGCAATTGGGTTTAACGGTATTGCCGGGCGTGGTAGTCGATGCAGCAGCGGCAAGTGTGGGCGCAGATAATCCGCAGCGGCAGTCATTACTGATTATCCAAATGATGCGCTCGGCAGCGATTTAACTGCGCCAGCCGTATTGCCCGGTTGTATTGGTTTTGAGCCGACAGTAGCGCCCGGCTGGACGCTGTCTTCATATCTCGCACGAGCAAACAAAGTTGGAATGAAATCGGAAAATTAGCAATCGTGTTGACCGCGATGAATTGATTGGCGAAATGCCGGGACCTATTCCCGTTGTGCTGGCATTGACGCGAACTTTACCGAATGACGGCAGCGCCGCAGCGGAACGCGAACAGCGGGTTTAATCGTCGGTGACGGCGATTTTTTGAGCAATGCGTTTCTCAGTCGCAACGGCAATCGCGCTCTGGGTTTGCGGCTACTGCGCTGGCTCAGTCGGGAAGATGCGCTATTGGAATTGCCACCCATTCCGCCCGCAGCAGTGCCGTTGACGCTCAATGATCTGCAACGCACGTTGATTGGTTTGGGCGCGTTGGTGGGAGTGCCGGGGCTATTTTTCGGAATGGGCTTGATCGTGCGCTGGCGGCGCGGGCGGTATCGATGAGTGGACGTTGGTTGATGAACATCGCGTTGCTGGCGCTGGTGATCGGCTTGATCCTGTTGATTCAGCGCGATTTAACCACAGCGCGAACACCGCCGCTGCTAACCGAATTAAACGCAGCGGATTTGCTGGTGATTGAAATTGTCCGCGACGGCGAGCCGACGATCACGCTGGGACGAGCGCCGACCGGCTGGCGTATGGAAGCGCCCTTGCAGCTTGATGCTGATCCAAATCAAATCAATCGGTTGCTGGCGATTTTGGACACGCCCGTTCAGCGCAGCTTTCCGGCGCAATCGGCTGACCGCGAGCAACTTAGTTTAACGCCGCCGAAACTGCGTTTGCGCTTGAATACGCTGGAGTTTGCGTTCGGTGGCATTGATCCAGTCGCATATCATCGTTATGTCGAAAGCGCGGGGCTGGTGCATCTCATTGAAGATCGGATTTATCCGGCGTTGATTGCGCCACCGCTGGCGTATCTGTCGCGCCAATTGTTGCCGCGTGGATTTACGCCAGTGTTTGGGCGAGTTAACGGAGTAGCGCTGGCGGCAGATACGTTGGCGACGCTGGCAACGATGACTGCGGAACGGTTGGAATTGGTGGCGGATACGCCGCGTGATGCTGCGGCAACGCTGGTGGAATTGAGCGCAGCGGATGGTGCGCAGTGGCAATTTGCGGTATCGGAAGATCGGCGGCGCTGGCGCTTGAATTTGCCGACCAATCCAGCAACGCCACATGCCAAACCGTCGCTGCTGTATGTGTTAACAACTGCGCCAGTACTGACGCCAGACCCAGAAGCGATTGATCCTACTGGAGATTCAACGACGGCAGCAGCGCCAAACGCGGCGGCGGAGAATACGCTGCCCTCCGATCCCGATGCGCTGATACCAAGTGATGCTGCGTTTGAACCGCCAGCGGTGCGCTTAACGCCAGACGGTGAGCAGCCGCTCGATGAAGACGCAGCGCCAGCACCGACACGCAAACTTTATGGCGAACCAGATAAGGATGCGCCCAGCGGTTTTGGCGATGATCCGTTTGCACCTGAACCTGCTGCGGCGCCAGATGCAGCGACTTTCCGTTAACACCACCATAGCGATCACGCTGATGCCTGAATTACCCGAAGTGGAAACTGCGTTGCGCGGCATTCGTCCGCATTTGCAAGATCAGCGCATTACGCACGTTGCAGTGCGCGAAACGCGGTTGCGCCAGCCGATTCCGCCGGATTTTGCGGCGCAGGTCAGCGGTCAAAAAATCGGCGTACTCAGTCGCCGTGCGAAATACATTTTGATTGCACTGGAGCGTGGTTGTTTGCTGGTGCATTTGGGAATGACTGGCAGTTTGCGCATCGCCAACGCCAACACACCGCCGGAGCGTCACGATCATCTGGATTTAACGTTGCACGCTGGCTATCTGCTGCGCTTTCACGATCCACGCCGGTTCGGATTATTTCTGTGGTTGGAAGCAACGCCGGAAGTGGCATTAACCACGCATCCGTTGCTCAAAAAGCTCGGTCCAGAACCGTTCGATGCTGCGTTCAGTGGCGAGCATTTACATGCACTTAGTCAGAAACGGCGCGTCGCAGTGAAGGCGTTCATCATGGATGGTTCGGTAGTGGTTGGCGTCGGCAATATCTACGCCAATGAAGCGTTGTTTATTGCCGGCATTCATCCCGCTTATCCGTGCAACCGCATCACTTTGGCGGGTTATCGGTTGCTGGCGCGGGCAATTCGCAACGTGCTGACTGCGGCGATTGAACAAGGCGGAACCACGTTGCGGAATTTTGTGCGGGAAGATGGTCAGCCCGGTTATTTCACTGCGTCATTGCGGATTTACGGGCGGACGGGCGAACCTTGTTGCAACTGCGGACATCCGGTGCAGCAGATGCCCATCGCACAACGGATGAGCTTTTTCTGCCCGCAATGTCAAAAAGTCGCCAGTTGACGGTCAATTTTCTAACAGCGGCAACAAGTTAGAAACGGTGGCGAGGCGGGTCAGCGCCTCCGGCAATTCACGATAAGTCAGGCGAATGCTGCGCTCGCGGGCGAGTTCCGCACATTCCAACAGCAGCGCCAGCGTTGCGCTATTCGCCGATTCCACGCCAGACAAATCAATCTCGACTTGATCCAAACCATTTCGCGCCAGCTCACGCCACAGCAGCACTGCTTCGGCGCTCAACCGCTTAATTTCATTGAGTTCAATTGTCCCCACCAGCCGGAAATATCCGGGACTTACAGATACAAATGATGATGAAGATGCTGCCACTGCGCTCAATCTCGTCCTTGCTGATTCATCTCGTTCAACTTGCTAATCAGCCCATCAATGCCGCTCTGACGAATTTCGTTGGCAAAACTGTTGCGGTAATTGCTGACTAAACTGGCGTCACTGATGACAACATCGTAAACCCGCCATGCACCGCTGCCGTTGTGCATTCGATAATCCACTGTAATTGGCGCAGTACCCGATTGCTGTACTTCGGTCGAAACGGTGACAGTGCCCGAACGACCGCCCGGTTTTGATGGTAAATAGCGAATTTCTTCACCCGAATAACTCAGCAATGAACGGGCGTAAGTGCGAATTAACACCTGTTTGAAACCGGTGACGAGCTGGCGCTGTTGATCGGGCGATGCCTGTCGCCACGCTTGTCCCAATGCGCCCTGCGTAATCCGCTCAAAATCAAAATGCGGCGCGACGATGTCTTCAACCATTCCGTAAATCAGCGCCGGTTTGCGTTCAACCTCGGCGCGGCGTGCTTCCAACGTTTTGAGGATTTTCTCGGCGGTGCGCTGAACGAGCGCAGTCGCATCATCTGTGGCGGAAGCCGCAAATAAATTGGCGCTCACCAGCAACGGCAGCACCACTAAAATCCATAAAAACGAACGATGTTGTTGGAAAATCATTAACTTAACCGCCTTCTTGAGCTTTTTTGAAAAGGAGTTGTCCGATCATTTGTTCTAACACCAGCGCCGATTGGGTGTTGGAGATTTCATCGCCGTCGCGCAGATAATCGGGACTGCCGCCCGGCGCTAATGCCAGATATTGTTCACCCAGCAAGCCGGAGGTGAAGATATTGGCGAAGGTATCAGCGGGAATAGTGTCGATCCCAGCATCAATGCGCAATGTCACAATCGCTTCATAACTGGCTTTGTCAAACTGCACTGCTTCCACTTGCCCAATGCGCACTCCTGCCATCGTGACCGGCGAACGCACTTTAATACTGCCGATGTTGCTAAACCGCGCTGTGACGCGATAACCCTCGGCGCTGGTGTTCACATTGAAATTGCTGACCCGCATTGCCAGAAAAAACAGCGCCAGCACACCGAGCACCATAAAGATGCCGACCATTACCTCAATTCCGTAGCGTTTACTCATGCGTAATTCGTCTTAATCAGTTGTTAATTATGTTGAAAGTGTGCCACAAAAAACGGCATTTCAAGCATTACAGCGGCGGCAATTCGGTCAGCGCCCAACGTGCTTTTGGCTTAAAAGTGAGCGGTTCCATTTGCCCAGCCATTAAACGCTGCCAGCCCGCAAACGCAATCATCGCGCCATTATCGGTGCAAAACAGCGGACGCGGATAAAACACCTTGCCACGTTCCGCAGCAATAGCCGCCGTCAACCGTTCGCGCAGCCGCTGATTGGCGCTAACGCCGCCAGCAACAATCAGCCGCCGATGTCCGGTTTCGCGCAGCGCCCGCCGACATTTGATCACCAATGTTTCGACGACTGCGTCTTCAAACGCTCGTGCAATATCAGCGCGGGTTTGCGCCGGATTGCTGGCGTTGGGCAATTCCTGATGTAAAGTGTTGAGGGCAAAAGTTTTTAAGCCGCTGAAACTGAAATCTAAACCCGGACGGTCGGTCATCGGACGCGGAAAGCGGAATCGTGTCGAATCCCCAGTGCGGCGAGCTTGGCTAACTCTGGCCCGCCCGGATATGGCAAACCGAGGATTTTGGCGGTTTTATCGAACGCTTCGCCCGCTGCATCATCAAGCGATTCGCCGAGCAGCCGATAGCGCCCAATTGCTTGCACATCAATTAGTTGCGTGTGTCCGCCGGACACGAGCAGCGCGACAAACGGAAATTCTGGCGCGGGCGTTTCGAGCAGCGGTGCGAGTAAATGTCCTTCCATGTGATGAATGCCGATGGCTGGCACATTCCAGCCCCACGCGAGACTGCGCCCCAGCGCTGCGCCGACTAATAACGCGCCAATCAAGCCGGGACCGGCCGTAAACGCCACGCCATCAATTGCGCTGGCAGCAAGTCCAGCTTCATCAAGCACTTGCCGAATCAATGGCAGCGTTTTGCGAATGTGATCGCGGGATGCCAGCTCCGGCACAACGCCGCCGTATTGCGCATGAATTGCGGTTTGACTGTACACCGCATCCGCCAGCAATCCGCGTTCGCCGTCATAAATTGCAATTCCTGTTTCGTCACAGGATGTTTCAATTCCCAACACGCGCATGTTTTTTCGTCCAGAATAGAGAAAGCACACCAATAAACAGTTGTCAGTTGTCAATTGTCAATTATCGGCGACAACGTGCTTTTTACTGACAACCGATAACTGAATACTGAAAACCCGAAAATCACTTAAACGCAGCTTACTGGCGAAAATCAGATGAATACAGATAACGAAGATGTCGTGTTCACACCAGATGATGCTGCGCCCACCGCGCCAGCAGAAACATCTACATCACCTCAAGAAGACTTTCCGATTGTTGGCATTGGCGCATCCGCTGGAGGATTAGGCGCGTTTGAAGCGTTCTTTTCGGGAATGCCCGCCGATACCGATCCCAACATGGCCTTTGTATTGGTGCAACATTTAGCGCCCGATCACAAAAGCATTCTCACCGATTTAATTCGGCGCTATACGCGAATGCAGGTGTTTGAAGTTGAGGATGGAATGGTAGTGCAGCCCAATTGCGCTTACATCATTCCGCCTAACCGCGACATGCTATTTATCAACGGCGCACTGCAATTAATTGAACCCATCGCTCCGCGTGGGCAGCGGCTGCCGATTGATTACTTTTTCCGCTCGCTGGCGCTTGATCAACACAGCAAAGCCATCGGCATCGTGCTGTCTGGCACCGGTAGCGATGGCACGTTAGGCGTGCGGGCGATCAAAGGCGAGGGCGGTTTGGTCATGGCGCAGACACCAGATTCCACCGAATACGACGGGATGCCACGCAGCGCGATTGCGACTGGCTTGGTGGATTACGAGCTGCCGCCAGCGGAAATGCCCGCCCAGCTCATCGCGTATGTGGTTCACGCCTTCAGTCGCCCACATCATTCCGGCACGCTTTTGGCTCCGCAGACGGATCACGCGCTGCAAAAAATCTTTGCGCTGCTCCGCGCCCAAACCGGTCACGACTTTTCGCAGTACAAACCCAGCACCATTCATCGCCGCATTGAGCGGCGAATGGCGGTGCATCAGGTCGATAACCTCTACAGCTACGTCACGCAGTTACAACAGATTCCCGGTGAAGTAGAGGCGCTATTTCGTGACCTGCTAATCGGCGTGACCAACTTTTTCCGCGATCCTGCTGCGTTCAATTACATTCAAGAAACGGTGATTCCGACGCTCTTTGTCAACCGTTCAGTCGATACGCCGATCCGCATTTGGGTCGCAGGTTGCTCCACTGGTGAAGAAGCCTATTCGCTCGCCATGTTGCTGGCCGAACAGCAGCAAACGCTGCGGCAGCGGTTTCGGGTACAGATTTTTGCAACCGACATCGACAGCCAAGCCATCGCGTTTGCTCGCGCCGGCATTTATCCCGCCAGCATCGCGGTTGATTTGTCGCCGGAACGCATGGCGCGATTTTTCACGCTGGAGCCGGGCGGCGATGCGTATCGGATTCACAAAACCGTCCGCGATCTGCTGATCTTTTCGCCGCACAGCCTGATTAAAGACCCGCCGTTTTCCAAACTTGACCTGATTAGCTGCCGCAACTTGTTGATTTATCTCGGCGCAGAGTTGCAAAAAAAGCTGATGCCGCTGTTTCACTACGCGCTCAAGCCCGGCGGAACGCTGGTGCTGGGCACTTCAGAAACAGTGGGCGAATTCAATGACTTGTTTACCGTGACGAATCGCAAACAGAAAATTTATCGGCGGCAAAACGATCACTACGGCGCACTGCGCCCGTCGCTGGAGCGATTTTTACCGCCAATGCTGCCCGTCGGCGCGACCGCGTTGCCACCACTGCCGCCAGCCAAACACATCGCATCCACGCTGCCGTCACTGCGCGAAATGACCGAACAGGCGCTGCTGCAAGCGATGACCGTTGCTGCCGCATTGATCAATGCGCAGGGCGACATTCTCTATTTGCATGGACGCAGCGGTCAGTATTTGGAACCCGCACCGGGCGAAATCGGCGTCAACAATCTGCTCAAAATGGCGCGAGAAGGGTTGCGACATGAATTGACGCTGGCGCTGCATCAGGCAGTGGAAACGCGAGAAACGGTACAGCGCAACGGATTACAGGTGAAAACCAATGGCGATTTCACTCGCGTTGATTTGAGTATTCGCCAAGTGATGACCGCCGCGACTTTTAGCAATGACGTTGTGTTGTATTTGGTGACGTTAACACCAACGCCAGCCGTTACGCTGGCGATGGCATCTGAAGATACCACTGCAAATACCGAATTAAATACGAACGTTGATGCGCGAATTGTGGCGCTAAAACAAGAATTACGCTCTAAAGAGGAATTTCTCCAGACTTCCAATGAAGAGTTGGAAACCATCAATGAAGAATTGAAATCCTCTAATGAGGAAATGCAATCGGTTAACGAGGAATTGCAATCCACCAACGAAGAGTTGGAAACGTCCAAAGAGGAATTGCAATCGGTCAATGAAGAATTGGCGACGGTCAATGCTGAATTGCAAAACCGCGTGGCGGATTTATCACGCGCCAATAACGATATGAATAATTTATTGGCGGGTACGGGCATCGGCACAATTTATGTCGATCATCAATTGCGCATTTTGCGTTTTACGCCAGCGGCGACGCAGATCATCAATTTAATTCTGAGTGATATTGGGCGACCAGTTGGGCACATTTTGTCCAATCTGGTCGGCTATGACCGGCTGGTGACGGACACGCAGGCGGTGCTGGACACGCTGATTCCCCGTGAGCTGGAAGTGCAGACCACGACTGGCGTGTGGTACGCGCTGCGGATTCATCCGTATCGCACGTTGGAAAATGTGATTGAGGGCGCGGTGATTACCTTTGTCGATCTCACTGAAATCGTGCAGGCGCGAGAATCGTTGCGCCAATCCAACGACATGCTGCGGCTGGCGGTGATTGTGCGCGATGCCCACGATGCCATCACGATGCAGGATTTAGAGGGGCAGATTTTGGCGTGGAATCCCGGCGCGGTGCGGCTGTACGGCTGGAGCGAAGCTGAGGCGCTGCGGATGAATGCCCGCGAGCGCATTCCAGTTGCACGGCGAGCGGATGATTTGGCGCGGTTGCCGCCGCTGCGTTCGGTAAACAAATTAGAACCGTTTTGCAGCCAACGTTTAACGAAAGAAGGGTCTATTCTGGAAGTGTGGATTACGGTGAGTGCGCTAATTAACGAAACGGGTCAAGTGTACGCACTGGCAACGACGGAATGGACGCGAGAATCTTAGTAAATCATCGTGATGGAGCTTCAACATGTTGAAAACAATCAGCAATTTGCAAGATGCTTTATCTCAAAATATCAGTCAATTTCGCTTGCATTTACGGCGATCCCGACAACAATTTTCTGCCAACTGCCAACTGCCAACTGCCAACTGCCAACTGCCAACTGCCAACTGCCAACTGGTGGCTAACATTCTATTTAATCAAAATTTAACCGGTCAGAGCGCACCGGAATTATGTTAATTCCATCATCGAACGCGGAACAGACGCTGCGCCAGCAAGCGGAAATGGACATTCGGAATAAGCCAATTGGTTTACTCGCAGCCAGCGCCACAGATGCAAATATCGCTGCGCTCACGCCTGCGGAGATTTTGCAAGTCATTCACGAATTGCGGGTGCATCAAATCGAACTCATGATGCAAAATGACAATTTGCGTCATGCACACGAAGAATTAGACCTTGTTCGCGCCCGTTATTTTGATCTTTATGATCGCGCACCAATTGGCTATTGCACACTTTCCGAAACGGGGATTATTTTAGAAATTAATCAGACTGCCGCATTAATGCTCGGCGTATCCAAAGGTGCGCTGGTGGAACAGTCATTTACTCGCTTTGTGTGTAAAGAAGATCAAGATCGCTTTTATCTATACCGTAAACAATTAGCCAATAACGCAGCAACCATTCAATCCGATTTATTTAAGCGGGGTTTGAGTGAAACGCCGCAAAGATGTGAACTGCGTATGGTGAAAGTCGATGGCACTCTTTTCTGGGTGTGTTTAGAAGCCAGCGTCGATCAATATCCATTGCTCAATCCATGGTTAAATCCCGGTGCATTCGTTCACCGTATCGTATTCAGCGATATTAGTATGCTCAAAGAATATCAACATCAACTCGAACACATCGCTTATTACGATTTACTGACTACTTTACCGAATCGCGTTTTGCTGGCGGATCGGCTGGTGCAAGACATGGCGCAGACCGAGCGACACGGTCAACGTTTAGCTTTGGCCTATCTCGATCTCGACGGTTTTAAGGCGATTAACGACACTCACGGTCACAACGTTGGCGATCAGTTTTTAATTGCGATTGCGGCGCGGATGAAACAAATGCTGCGGCAAGGCGACACGCTGGCGCGAATTGGCGGAGATGAATTTGTCGCAGTACTCGTTGATTTAACAATGGAAAAAGATTGTGTGCCGATGCTGTCGCGGCTGCTGGCCGCAGCTTCGCAGCCCGTGCTGCTTGGCGACGCAGTACTTCAGGTGTCGGCCAGCATCGGTGTCACCTTTTATCCACAAGCGAAACGCGTCGATGGCGATCAACTGCTGCGCCAAGCCGATCAAGCGATGTATCGCGTTAAATTGACTGGAAAAAATCATTACCGATTTTTTAATCCGGCACAAACCGCAACACCTTCCCATTGATGCAGTAACGTTTACCGCTGGGCGGCGGACTATTTTTAATTAACGAACACAACGCGAGACAAATTAACTGATCGGAGTGAATGAATTTAACGCTCAATTTCGTACCAATTTTTGGTGCGATTGACGACTCGCACCACCAATAACATCACTGGCACTTCAATCAATACGCCCACGACCGTTGCCAGTGCTGCGCCCGATTCAAAGCCAAAGAGTGAGATTGCCGCTGCCACTGCTAATTCAAAAAAATTGGAAGCGCCAATCAATGCTGAGGGACAAGCAATGCTGTGTTTTTCTCCAATTTGGCGATTTAACCAATACGCCAGCGCCGAATTAAAAAATACTTGAATTAAAATCGGCACTGCCAGCAGTAAAATAATCAATGGGTGTTTGAGAATCACCGCACCTTGAAAAGCAAACAGCAACACCAAAGTCATTAACAGCGCGATCATTGAAGCGTGACCCAGCAGGTCTAAAGTGGCATCAAAACGTGCTTGCTCATCAGTGAGCAAATAACGCCGCCAGAGTTGCGCAATGATGACCGGAATGATGATGTATAATAGCACTGAGATTAACAGCGTATTCCAAGGCACAATAATGGATGATAAGCCGAGTAATAAACCAACAATCGGTGCAAAAGCTACAATCATAATGGCGTCATTCAATGCCACTTGCGACAGCGTGAAATAAGGATCGCCACCAGTCAAGCGACTCCAGACAAATACCATTGCGGTGCAGGGCGCAGCCGCCAGCAAAATCAAGCCTGCAATGTAGCTGTCTATTTGTTCTGCTGGCAGCCAGTCAGCGAATAAAACACGAATAAATAACCACGCCAATAGTGCCATTGAAAACGGTTTAACCGCCCAATTAACAAATAGCGTGACGCCAATGCCTTTCCAATGCGAACGCACTTGATGCAATGCGCCAAAATCAATTTTCATCAGCATCGGAATAATCATCACCCAAATCAATACGCCGACCGGCAGATTGACCTGTGCAATTTCCAATTGTCCTAACCATTGAAATGGTGCAGGAAATATCTGACCTAGCCCAATTCCCGCAATGATGCAAAGCGCCACCCACAGCGTGAGCCAGCGTTCAAATAGATTCATTGGTGCACCAGCAGCACGTTTTGCTGTCGTTTCACATTGCGTTGACATTTCATTGATCCTATTAATTCATTTCAAGATTGAGCGCCTGCAACACTGCTGACACCAGTCGATAAAGAATTCCAGTGGCTCGCCGTGAGGATGGTGAAATGATAAATGAATACGCGGAAAGATCGAGCAATTTCTTTACCATATGATATTGGACGACCAATTGGGCACATTTTATCTAATCTGGTTGGTTATGACCGGCTGGTGACGGACACGCTAATTCCCCGCGAGTTGGAAGTGCAAACGACGACTGGCGTGTGGTACGCGCTGCGGATTCATCCGTATCGCACGTTGGAAAATGTGATTGAGGGCGCAGTGATTACCTTTGTCAATCTCACCGAAATCGTGCAGGCGCGAGAATCGTTGCGCCAATCCAACGACATGCTGCGGCTGGCGGTGATTGTGCGCGATGCCCACGATGCGATCACGATGCGGTGCGGCTGAATACCTGCGAGCGCATTCCAGTTGAGCGGCGAGCGGATGATTTGGCGCGGTTGCCGCCGCGGCGTTCGGTTAACAAATTAAAAACCGTTTTGCAGCCAACGTTTAACTAAAAAACGGTCTATTTTAGAGGTGTGGATTACGGTTAGTGCGCTGATTAACGAGGCGGGGCTGGTGTACGCACTGGCAACGACGGAATGGACGCGGTAATCTCAGTAAATCGTCATGATGTGGAGGTTCAAAATGTTGAAAAATAAAAGCAATTTGCAAAATGCTTTAACTCAAAATATCAGTCAATTTCGCTTGCATTTACGGCGATCCCGACAACAATTTTCTGGCAACTGGCAACTGGCAACTGGCAACTGGCAACTGGCAACTGGCAACTGGCAACTGGCAACTGGCAACTGGCAACTGGCAACTGGTGGTTAACATCATGTTTAACACAAATAATTTAACCGGCCAGAGCGCACCGGAATGGTGTTAGATCCATCAATGAAAGCAGGTCTGCGTCAACAGGCCGAAGAACAAATTGACGGTAGATTGGAAAATCCACCGCTTGCATCCAATCACACTCAACAAATCATCTATGAACTGCAAGTGCATCAAGTTGAATTGACGCTGCAAAACGAGGAATTGCGGAACGCTGAAATTGCACGAGAGCGTTATTTCGATCTTTACGATCGCGCCCCAGTCGGCTATTGCACACTTTCTGAAAAGGGATTGATTTTAGAAATCAACTTAACGGCAGCCGTGATGTTAAGCGTGTCAAAAGGTGCGCTGGTCGGACAGTCATTCACGCGGTTTATTCTCAAAGATGACCAAGACCGTTTTTATTTGTACCGCAAACAGTTGGCAAAAACTGCTGCAATACCCCGTGCAAATTTATTCAGTCGCGGCTTGGCAGGCACACCACAAAGCTGTGAATTACGAATGGTGAAAGTGGATGGCTCGGTGTTTTGGGTGCGGCTGGAAGCGACCACCGATCTGCATCCATCAACCAATCTGTGGGTGGCTCCCGCTGGAGCACTGGTGAACCGCATCGTGTTGAGTGACATCACCGCGCTCAAGGAATATCAAAGCCAGCTTGAACACATCGCGTACTACGATCCGCTAACCACCTTGCCGAATCGCTTATTGCTGACGGATCGTCTGCTTCAAGATATGGCGCAGACCGAGCGGCATGAACAACAGTTGGCGGTCGCTTATCTCGATCTCGATGGTTTCAAAGCGATTAACGACACGCATGGACATGACGTTGGCGATCAGTTTTTAATTGCGATCGCAGCGCGGATGAAACAAATGCTGCGACAAGGCGACACGCTCGCTCGGCTGGGCGGTGATGAATTTGTTGCTGTACTCGTTGATTTAACAACAAAAAATGATTGTGTGCCAATGCTTTCACGGCTGCTGGCGGCAGCTTCCCAAGTTGTGCGGATTGGCGATGCCGTGCTGCAAGTATCAGCCAGCATCGGCGTCACTTTTTATCCGCAGGCGGAAGCTGTGGACGGCGATCAACTGCTGCGCCAAGCAGATCAAGCGATGTATCGCGTTAAATTGACTGGAAAAAATCATTACCAGTTTTTTTAATCCGGCACAAATTGCAACACCTTCCCATTGATGCAGTAACGTTTTCCGCCGGGCGGCGGACTATTTTTAATTAACAAACACGAAGCGAGGCTAGTGCATAGTAAGTAACGGCTGGTGTACGCACTGGCAACGACGGAATGGGCGCGAGACTCTTAGTAAATCGTCGTGATGGAGCTTCAACATGTTGAAAACAATCAGCAATTTGCAAGATGCTTTATCTCAAAATATCAGTCAATTTCGCTTGCATTTACGGCGATCCCGACAACAATTTTCTGCCAACTGCCAACTGCCAACTGCCAACTGCCAACTGCCAACTGCCAACTGCCAACTGCCAACTGGTGGCTAACATTCTATTTAATCAAAATTTAACCGGTCAGAGCGCACCGGAATTATGTTAATTCCATCATCGAACGCGGAACAGACGCTGCGCCAGCAAGCGGAAATGGACATTCGGAATAAGCCAATTGGTTTACTCGCAGCCAGCGCCACAGATGCAAATATCGCTGCGCTCACGCCTGCGGAGATTTTGCAAGTCATTCACGAATTGCGGGTGCATCAAATCGAACTCATGATGCAAAATGACAATTTGCGTCATGCACACGAAGAATTAGACCTTGTTCGCGCCCGTTATTTTGATCTTTATGATCGCGCACCAATTGGCTATTGCACACTTTCCGAAACGGGGATTATTTTAGAAATTAATCAGACTGCCGCATTAATGCTCGGCGTATCCAAAGGTGCGCTGGTGGAACAGTCATTTACTCGCTTTGTGTGTAAAGAAGATCAAGATCGCTTTTATCTATACCGTAAACAATTAGCCAATAACGCAGCAACCATTCAATCCGATTTATTTAAGCGGGGTTTGAGTGAAACGCCGCAAAGATGTGAACTGCGTATGGTGAAAGTCGATGGCACTCTTTTCTGGGTGTGTTTAGAAGCCAGCGTCGATCAATATCCATTGCTCAATCCATGGTTAAATCCCGGTGCATTCGTTCACCGTATCGTATTCAGCGATATTAGTATGCTCAAAGAATATCAACATCAACTCGAACACATCGCTTATTACGATTTACTGACTACTTTACCGAATCGCGTTTTGCTGGCGGATCGGCTGGTGCAAGACATGGCGCAGACCGAGCGACACGGTCAACGTTTAGCTTTGGCCTATCTCGATCTCGACGGTTTTAAGGCGATTAACGACACTCACGGTCACAACGTTGGCGATCAGTTTTTAATTGCGATTGCGGCGCGGATGAAACAAATGCTGCGGCAAGGCGACACGCTGGCGCGAATTGGCGGAGATGAATTTGTCGCAGTACTCGTTGATTTAACAATGGAAAAAGATTGTGTGCCGATGCTGTCGCGGCTGCTGGCCGCAGCTTCGCAGCCCGTGCTGCTTGGCGACGCAGTACTTCAGGTGTCGGCCAGCATCGGCGTCACCTTTTACCCGCAGGCAGAAATCGTGGATGGCGATCAACTGCTGCGCCAAGCCGATCAAGCGATGTATCGCGTTAAATTGACTGGAAAAAATCATTACCAGTTTTTTTAATCCGGCACAAACCGCAACACCTTCCCATTGATGCAGTAACGTTTACCGGACGGCAGCGGACCATCCTCAAACACATGTCCCAGATGAATGCCGGAGCTGGCGCTGCGCACTTCCACGCGGTGCATTCCGTGCGCAGTGTCCTCGTGCAGCGTGATTGCGCCGGGCAGCGGATCAAAAAAACTCGGCCAACCGCTGCCGCTTTCAAACTTGGCATTGCTGCGAAACAACGCTGCGCCACTGACCGGATCGACAAACACGCCGGGGCGCTTTTCGTCCAAATACGAGCCGGTAAACGGGCGCTCCGTGCCCTGTTCAAACGCGATTTTCTGCTGCTCTGGCGTCAACAGTTGCAATCCCAGCCAATGCCAAAATCGCGCTTGATCGCCTTGATAACCGGTGAAGCGCGACACCTCTTTTCCCTGTTCAAACAAGACAATCGTCGGTGTGGCAAACAGCGGCTGCGCCAGCGTCCACCCGATTGGCGGTTGCGCAACCGGCGTAGCGCGGATCGGCGTCGCTGCCGTCCACTGGTTCAGAATATCGGCATCGAATTGCCGACAAAATCCACAATCTGCTGACTCAAACGCGATCAATTGCCGATCAAAATGCAGTTCAGCAGCAGCTAACGGCGCGGGCGCAACAGCGGCTGGCGCGGCAGCGGTGCGTGGAAAGGCAACGCCCGTGCCACCGAGTCCGCAGTAGCCGTTGGGATGTTTTTGTAAATAATCCTGATGATCTTCTTCAGCGCGGTTGTAATGACGCAACGGTTCAATTTCCGTCGTGATTTTGCCCAAACTCGCCGCAGTCAACGCCGCTTGATATTCATCACGGGTGGCCAACGCCTCAGCCAGTTGCGCGGCGCTGCTGGTGTAAATCGCGCTGCGATAATTGCTGCCGCGATCATTGCCCTGTTGATCGCCCTGCGTTGGATTATGATTTTCCCAGAATGTAATCAAAATGTTACGCAAACTGGTCTGCGCGGGATTAAAGCGCACCTGAATCACTTCGGCGTGATTGCGAGCGGTGGTTTTCCCAC
Source organism: Chromatium okenii (assembly GCF_002958735.1). Taxonomy (GTDB): domain Bacteria; phylum Pseudomonadota; class Gammaproteobacteria; order Chromatiales; family Chromatiaceae; genus Chromatium; species Chromatium okenii_A. Next base: position 951,926 of record NZ_PPGH01000037.1, read on the forward strand.
GCTTGAGTTGCTGCTCCAGCGCCAGCACGTCGTGATAATTGGTTATTTCCGCATCGCCATTGGCATAACCAGATTCGACATCGACGATGCCGGGCAGCGCCGCCATGCGTTTTTCTGCGCCCCAAAAGCAGCCCATGCCCAGCGTGATTGAATCCACACTCGCAGTTGCCATTCCTGATACGACCATCATCACGACTCCTAAGCTCAATTGGTTGATTGTGTTCATTTTGAAATATCCATCATTAAATACGTTGCTGCTGCCGTTTATGACGATCTTGTTAACATAAGGCTGGCACGGCGCAGGACAACACGATCACAACTTTCAAACGGTAGTTATTCCAATGAAATCACTTCGAGCACGACTGTTTTTCTGGATGCTGGGCGGCAGTGGACTTTTGTTTTTATTGGCATTTAGCACTGTCGCCGTGTTAATGCAAAGCTCCGCCGTGAGCAGCGTTGGCAACCATCCGCGATATGGGCGACACCTACGCCAATCGTATTGGGGCGGAATTTACGCATTCCTACGCAGTGGCAGAATCGCTGGCGCTGGCGGTGTTTGCGATTCATCAGCAGCGCCCAGAACGTGCGTTGCCTCGGCAGTCAACGCTGCAGTGTTAGAAGCGAATCCGCAGTTGGTCGGTTTGGGATCGTATTGGGAGCCGAATGCGTTTGATGGACGCGATGCGGAGTTTGTGAATGTTGCGCCGGAAAACGACGCTACTGGACGTTACATTCCCTATTGGAATCGGGCTGGCGGCATGGTCAAAGTCGAGCTGTGACCGAGTACGAAACCGCAGATTGGTACAACATTCCCAAGCAAACTAGCAGCCATGGGCAAGCGAACCCTATTCATTTTCCATCGGTGGACGCCCGGTGCTGATGGTGTCGCTGATGGTGCCAATTCTCAGCGAAGGACGTTTTCTCGGTTCAGTGGGCGCAGATTATCCGCTGCTGGGATTGCAAAATATCTTGGAGGATGTGCGCCCCTTTGGTTCTGGCAGCGCCAGCCTGCTGTCAAATGCAGGTCTCTACGCCAGTCATCCAGACAGCAGCCGTTTGGGACAACCCGCCAACGATTTACCCGCCGAAGCACTCGCCGCAATCAAAGCTGGCAAGCCGTATCAATTCGTCACTGACACCGGCTTGATGTCGCTGATACGCCCAATCACCCCGGGCAAGGCGATGAACACTTGGGCGTTATTACTGACTTTTCCATTGGAAGCAGCGCTGGCAGATGCGCGACAGATGATGCTGTTCACTGCGTTAATTGGCGCAGTCGGATTATTGATTTTGGCGGCGCTGATTTGGCCGCTGTTAACGCGCTTGATTCGTCCGCTGCAAGTGCTCGCACAAACGCTGTCGGATTGGAATGGCGATGTCAGCCAGCAAGTGCAAGTGGAACGTCACGATGAAATCGGCGTGATTGGCGCAGCGTTTAATGCGTTTATGGGACGGTGCGGATTTGGTCGTCGCCATCGCCGAGGAAAGTCGGCATCTCAACGCGACGACGCAGGAATTGAGCGCCGCAACCGATGGCGTGGTTAGTAATTCGCGGCAACAACTCAACGCTGCAACGGATATGCGCCACGATATGAGCGAGAGCACCAACGCCATTACTGGCGTGGCGCGGCAAGCCGTGCAGTTGCAAGAGCTGGCGCAAAACACCGGGCGCGTGACTGCGGCGGCATCTACGACCGTCAATCAAACTGCACAAGAAATTGGTCAAATTGACCACACGATGCAGGCAGTGGCGGAAGGAGTGCGGCGGCTGGATGAGCGTTCCCGCGAAATCAGCACCATTATCAATGTCATCCGCGAAATTGCCGATCAAACCAATTTGCTGGCGCTCAACGCAGCGATTGAAGCTGCTCGCGCTGGTGAACAAGGACGCGGGTTTGCAGTCGTCGCCGATGAAGTGCGCAAACTGGCGAATCGCACGCGCAGGCCACCAGTGAGTCACGGCGACGATTAACACCATTCAACAGGAAAGTGCGCTGGCAGTGAAAACGGTCGGCATGACTTCCGAGCAGGTGAATCGCGGCGTGGCGCTGTCGCGGGAGGCTGCGAGCGCGATTGAAACCATTCGCAGCCATGCCGAGGACATTCTCGGACGCGTGTCTGAAGTCAATCAGCAAACAAATCAACAGTCTGGAATCAATCAGGCGCTGGCGAATAACGTGGACAACATGGGCAAGCTGGCACAGCGTAACGATGAAGATATTTTGCTGGCGCAGGAGCGCGTGGAAGGGTTGGCGTGTTGGCCAGTAAATTACGCGATTTAATTGCGCGTTTTCAAGGTGTTGGCTCAATCTGATACAACGTTGACCAATTTTTGCCAGTGACAAATATCCGTTGATTGGTCTTGTCGTAAGCGATGCCGTTGAGTACGGCATCGCGGCTAGATCGCGCAGCGGCTGGCAATAAATCGCAAATTCAGCCAACTGTTGACTGCGCCGCTGGCGGGATCAATCCGCGCAATCACGTCTTGCTGCCAGACATTCGCCCAAATTTCGCCGTCAATCCATTCCAATTCGTTCAGCGCCGTAATCGGGCGCTCACCATCGTGCACCGTCACCCGCCGCACCACCGCCGCGTTGCTGGATCAAACCACTGCAATTCCGCGCTGCCGTTGCTGATAATCCACTGGGTTCCATCGCTGGTGATGCCCCAGCCCTCGCCGCTATATTCAAAATAATCAATCGGTTGAAGCTGCTCGCGGTCGTAAATCAGCCCGATGTTTTCGCGCCAAGTCAGTTGCACCAGTTGCCCGCGCCACGCGGTGAGCCCTTCTGCAAAACACATTCGCCGCCAATCGCGTTTCCTGCGCCACGCGACCGCTGCGCAAATCCACGCGCCGCAGCGCCGATTTTCCATAAAGTCCAATACTTTCAAATAATTGCCCATTAACCATGACCAAGCCCTGCGTGAATGCCGCTGGATCGTGTGGAAAAGTGGCGACCACACGCACACCGTAAATCGGCGCAGTGATGCGCGTTTCGGGCGCAGCAATTGCTGTGTAAAGCATCAACAGTGCAATGAAATACTCGCGCATTAGGACGCAATTTCAACGCGATTACGTCCGGCAGCTTTGGCGCAATACAGTGCCTCATCTGCGCGGTTCATTAATTCCAACATTGATTCATCCTGTTGATAAATAGCGACACCAAAGCTGGCGGTTTTAGACCCAATCACTGGGAATTGATGATCGGCAATCGCTTGGCGTAGTTTTTCCGCAATCTGTTGAATCTCAATACGCGTAGCGACGGGGCAAATAGCAAGGAATTCTTCACCGCCCCAACGTCCCACTGCATCCGTTTTACGCAAATGCGTTTTTAATAACTGTGCGGTGGTAAAAAGTACCTTGTCACCAGTGAGATGACCATATTGATCATTAACCGCTTTGAAATGATCAATGTCACATAGAATTATTCCAAACGATTCCTGATAACGATCTGAACGCATCAATTCGTGAGTTAAGATTTCTTCTATTTTGCGCCGATTATAAATTTCCGTTAAGAGATCAGTCGTTGCAAGTTGCTCTAATACTTCTGCCTGTTGATCTTTTAACCGTTCGCGTTGTTTCGCAGAGGCTAATTGATCTGTACGTGCATCCAGCTCGTTAACCATGTTATTAAAATTATGATTCAATTGATCGAGTTCTAAAATGCCAACAGTTGGGAATGTCTGCTCGTGTGGTTTCCAACGATTGAGATCGGTCGTTGCCTCGGAAAGCGTGTGAATTGGTGTCACAATTTTGTTGGCTAATTTGCGCACATTAAACAGCAACAACATAAAAAAGAACACATAAAAAATAATCATCACGCCAATTGCAACATAGCCGATGTGATTACTCATGCTGCGCAATTTTTCGATCGGCGCAAACACATCATCTTGATGGACTAATACCAAAATGTTCCATCCCGTTTCAGAAACTTTTGTTTGAATCAAAAAATAGGTTTTATCAGAAATAGCAATTCTAAAATGGTATTTTGTGAATTCAAAAAGCCTTTCATTTGATCACGAATTTTTTGGTCTTTTATTTTTAACATATTGTATTCAATTGGTTTTCCAATCGTCGTTACAATTGGTTCCTGATAACTATGTTGTTGCGTTTCTTGAAATCCAAAAATCTGCTCGATCTGTTTCGGCATTGCTAAAATTGCGCCGGTTTTATCGACCAAAAATGCTGCCGCATCCCAAGATAGATTTAAGTTCAGAACGCTCTGAATAAAGTGATCAATGGTGACATCCATGCCTGTCACTCCTTCTAAAAAATCCCCGCGATAAATCGGCACAATGTTTGAAATCACCCAACCCTGACCAACGGGATCAAGATACGCATTTGTCCAAACAGGAGAGCGTGGCGGATTATGCGCTGCATCTGCACTAAAATAGAATGCAAGATCATTAACATCCCAGCTTGGACCAAAGCGTTCGGCTGCATCCTGCATAAATGGATAAATGCGATTCATTTCGTCCCAAGTGTTAAGATAGATTTGATTCACAATCGAATTGGTGTTGACGATGGACTTAAATAAGACATCCATGCTTTCGCTACATCGCGCTTTGCGTTGCTCTTCTTTTCCAATGGGTGTCGTTGCAGCGTAATAAACACTGCTACCACCATTATCTACCGTTTTATAATACGCGCCGTTGTCGTGAAGACGGAATTTCGGTTCACCATTGGGTAAAAAACAATGGTTCTTGTGGGCAAAAAAAGTTTGATGCTCTTGTTGGAGGAGTTGAGCAAGACGTGTGATTTCTTGTAATTGTAAATTGATATTGCTGGCTTCTTTTGAAACAACAGTGAGTAAATTAGTTGTCACCTCTTTTAATAAAAATTCTTGATTGCGTGTTGAAATATATTGATTGATGCCGAAGTAGAGCAATAGCAGAACAATTTCAATAACAAACATCTGCAGTAAGGCACTGCGCAAATAATTACGATGAATCAATTTTTGCAAGCTAATTGCGGATTTTTGTATTGACCTTGTCATAAATACCTTTTATGAAATACGGTTATAAAGTATGGATTGTTTTATTGATTTTTTGTAAGATAATCACGGTTAACCGTGTGCACATCGTCAACAATATGCCACAATTGCGCTGCATCAACTGTTGCATATGGTTACAATCTTGCACTGATTCATCATTTCGGAGCGTTTTGCATGTCTCGTTCGATTCTATTTGCGCTGACGTTGTCACTATTCGCAACGTTCCCCGTGCTGGCTGCCAATAATATCGGTATTGGTGCGGTCGATATGCAGCAGGTGTTGGAACAAAGCAAGTTGGGAAAGCGGTTGCAGGAACAATTGCGGCAGGAGTTTGAACCACAAGCACGTAAATTTGCAGAGGAAGAAAAAGAAATTCATGCACTGCAACAGGCGTTTGAGCGCGATAAAGCGTTGATGAGTAAAGATCAGGCGGCGAAACAAGAAAAGGAGCTGGTTGGGCGTATTGAAGCGTATCAAAAAAAGGTGCAACCATTGCAGCAGGAATTAGCGAAGGCGCAACAAATTAAAGGACGTGAAATCGTCGCGCCGGCGCGTGAAGCAGTGAATACCGTAGCGAAAAAGAAAAAGCTGTCGATGGTGGTTGAACGCGGATTAGCGGGAATGCTGTATCTTGATTCAACGCTGGATATTACTGCCGATGTCATTGAAGAACTGAATTCACGAGCGAAATAAAGCGTTTCGCTGAATCATAAAAAACCCCGATCAAATGATCGGGGTTTTTATTAAACGTCATTCAATTTTCACTACATCTTAGGGTCGCGCATTCAGCCATTTGCCAATTGCTGGCGTGACTTCTTTCTGCGCCTTGCCACTCACATAAATCCCAATGTGACCACCGGGAAATGCCAATTCGGTGTAATCGTTGCTGCTAGTGCGTCCATTCAATGCCTTCGACGCATCTGGTGGCACAAGATGATCTTGCAGCGCATAAATGTTGAGTACCGGACAGGTGATGTTTTTTAAATCAACTTCATGCTGACCTAACCACACACCGCCGTTAATAAAACCGTTGTGTTGATAAAAATCTTTAATGAACTGCCGGAAGGTCTCACCCGCTTGATCGGGGCTGTCAAAAATCCATTTTTCCATGCGCAGAAAGTTCTTCACTTTCTTCGGATCATCAAGCATATCAACCATGTTGACGTATTTTTGCCCCATCAAACTATACGGCTTGAGCGTGAGAAAACTCCAATTGAGCAATTCACCGGGGATATTGCCCATCGTATCCACTGCCAAATCAATATCGACGTGCTGTACCCACGCAGACAATAGATTGTCCGGCGTTTTGAAATCGACTGGCGTGACCATCGTCACTAGATTATTCACCTTTTCAGGATGCAGCGCCGCATACATCAAACTGAATGCACCGCCCTGACAAATCCCCAGTAGATTCACCTTATCGACACCGAGTTCTTCACGCAGATGTTCGACGCAGCTATCAATATAACCATTGATATAATCGTCAAGCGTAATGGCGCGATCTGCTTGATCGGGATAACCCCAATCAATTAAATAAACATCCTGACCAGTTGCCAGCAAGCCTTTGATTGTCGAACGATCTTCCTGAATATCGGTCATGTATGGGCGATTGACCAGCGCATATACAATTAAAAGCGGCGTGGCGCTCGGCGTGACACCTTCTGGCGTGTCATAACGATAAAGCGTCAATTTATCTTCTTGATACACAATCTGCTTTGAACTCACACCTTCATCAATGGCTTCGGCATTGAGTAGGTTTTCCATGCTCTGACCCAGCTTGCGGCTGTAATCCAGCATTTCTTGCGCAAGTTGATCGGGGCGAATATTAATCGGCGTCATCATCGGTATTGCTCCTTATTCCGGCTGGGCTGGCTTGCGACGCACTGGCGTTTTAGCAACCGACGCAGTGGTTTTAATTGCGGTTGGCAATGTAGATGCAGAATCACCAACCAATGCAGCAACCTGTTTTTCTAAAGTGTGTAACCGATGACGCAATTGCTTATTTTCGCGGCGCGTTTCCTGTAAACGATCCTGCACAGTGCGTAATTCGCTGCGGCTGGGCATATTCATGGTGCCGAGATTTTCATCGACGATAATCGCCATGCGCTTTTTCATTGCCATCTGCGCGTTAATCAAATGACCGTGAATCTTGGCGTATTCTGGCGTTGCTACTTCTTCCGCATAGACTGCTTCGCAGCATGTCACCCAGTCATCATATAAAGCGCGAGCGGAATCAATTGGTTTTTCAGTGGAGCTAACTTCCTGTAAACGCTGCGCCATGCGTTGAACAGATTTCATGCCCAATTGATTATAAAAGCCAATGTATTCCTGCAATGCTGCCTGATAATCCATTGAGCGCCGAATTAAATCCTGATATTGACCCTGCTCTTCACGGGTATAACCGAGACCAGGGGCAGCCAATGCGCGATGGAGATGATCTTTTAGATGATCGTGCGGCACGTTGCGCAGCATATCGCCGGGCATGGGCGACATCGAAGACATCATCCGCTGCCAGTTATCAAGCGGCATTTCCCAAAACGACATCATGCGCTGCGCGGCGTTACCTTCATCGTCAAGCGAAACGGTGAACCGTTTCTGCATGTCTTCAAGGGCTTGTGTCCACCACGTCATGCCAGTGTTGGTATTGGCATCAGTCGGCTGGGCGGACAGCGTTTCGGCGAGCCGAAAAAACACCTTGCCTTGCTCCATCATCCGCTCCATGAATGCTTTGGACGCATCCGGTGCGGCTGGAGACAGCGCCTTCCACCAATGATCGAGCCCGTTTTCCCACGGCATGGTCAATGGCGCAGTGCCGCCCATGCCCATGGCTTTTTGACTCATCGCCGTCCAGTTGTCCCAATACTTGCGCTGTAGCGCCAGCCAATCGTCGTTAAAAAAGCTGTCATTTGACATGAGGTTGTTTTCCGTGGTTATTTTCGATGAAACTTAACATGCTGATTTGTGCACTGCAACAAAGATGCGTAGAATTCAGCACCGCGTATCAATTTCACAATTAGATTTCAGAGGACTTCCCATTCCCATGAGCGAAAACATCGTAATCGTTGCCGCCGGACGCACCGCCGTTGGCACCTTTGGCGGCAGTCTGGCCGCATTGCCTGCAACCGAACTTGGCGCAACGGTTTTGAAAGCATTGCTGGCGCGTACCGGCATTGCGCCGGAGCAGATTGATGAAGTCATTCTCGGTCAAGTCTTGACTGCTGGCGTTGGTCAAAATCCCGCTCGCCAAACCACGCTCAACGCGGGTTTACCGCAGCAAGTGCCAGCAATGACCATCAATAAGGTTTGTGGCAGCGGATTGAAAGCGGTGCATTTGGCGATGCAGGCAGTGGCTTGTGGCGATGCAGACATTGTGATTGCGGGCGGTCAGGAAAACATGAGCCAATCTGCGCACGTTCTGCCGCATTCCCGCGACGGCCAGCGGATGGGCGATTGGCAACTGAAAGACACCATGATCGTTGATGGTCTCTGGGATGCGTTCAATAACTATCACATGGGCGTCACCGCCGAGAACATCGCCACGCAATATGGCTTTGATCGCGCCGCGCAAGATCAATTTGCCGCTGCCTCGCAACAGAAAGCCGAAGCAGCGATTCAAGCTGGGCGTTTCGCTGATGAAATCATTCCGGTGAGCATTCCGCAGCGCAAAGGCGATCCGTTGGTTTTCGCCACTGACGAATTCCCACGCGCAGGGACAACGGCAGAAACGCTCGGCAAACTGCGCCCAGCGTTTGATAAAAATGGCACGGTGACGGCGGGCAATGCGTCGGGCATTAACGACGGCGCAGCAATGGTGATCGTGATGACCGAAACCAAAGCCAAGGCGCTGGGTTTGACACCGCTGGCGCGTCTGGTCGCCTTCGCCAGCGCCGGGGTTGATCCGGCAATCATGGGCACGGGACCAATTCCCGCCTCCACCAAATGTTTGGAAAAAGCCGGTTGGACGCCCGCCGATTTAGATTTAATCGAAGCGAATGAAGCCTTTGCAGCGCAGGCGATGTCGGTCAATCAAGAGATGGGCTGGGATTTATCGAAGGTCAACGTCAACGGCGGCGCGATTGCGCTCGGTCATCCGATTGGTGCATCCGGTGCGCGGATTTTGGTGACGCTGCTGTATGAGATGCAGCGCCGCGATGCGAAAAAAGGTTTGGCGACGCTGTGCATCGGTGGTGGTCAGGGCGTGGCGCTGGCGGTTGAGCGAATGTAATGCGTTGATTGCATGAGATAAAAAACCCCGCTGCGGCGGGGTTTTTTGTGCGTCAGTGTCAGCGCATTGTGATGTGCATTTTCATTGCAAGTCATGCGAAATCTCGTTAGGTTGCGATGACTTGCGATCTACGCCTAGGATTTAACTTTTGAAATCAATGCACAATCAACATCTTTCTGTCCGCATCGGACACCTGCAACTTGCGCCCGGCATTCACGCCCGTCACGGCTGGACATTTCTCGCGGCAGCCTTTTTTTCGATTGGTTTGATGATCTTCATTTCAATCGGTCAAACCTACATCCTGAATGAACATTTGCACATTCCCGCCAACGAACAGGGCGCGATCAGCGGCAACTTGGTGTTTTTCACTGAGATTCTGACGCTGCTGCTCTTTTTACCTGCCGGAGTGCTGATGGATCGCATCGGACGCCGACCAGTGTATGCCGCAGGATTTTTGCTGCTGGCGCTGACTTATGTGCTGTATCCGTTCGCTGAATCAGTCACGGCGCTGTACTTAGATCGCATCATTTATGCACTCGCCGTAGTCACCGTCGCTGGCGGACTCTCCACCGTCATGGCGGATTACCCTGCCGAATGTTCACGCGGCAAATTGGTCGCCGCAGTCGGCGTATTGAGTGGTTTGGGCGTGGTCATCATCAGCCAAGGCTTTGGCAGCGTTCCAAAAATGTTCATCAACGCAGGATTTGATGGCATCACTGCCGGACGCATGACGCACCTCATCGTGGCTGGGCTGGCAATTGCGGTCGCAGTGATGACATGGTGGGGTTTGAAACCCGGTGTCCCGATATGTCACGACGAGCGCCCGACTGTACGCGAATTGCTCCTCAGTGGCTTTGCGCAAGCCCGCAATCCGCGCATTTTATTAGCTTATTCAGCAGCGTTCATTGCGCGTGGCGATCAATCGGTCAACGCAGTATTTTTGATTTTATGGGGCACACTGGCCGGCAAAGCAGCTGGTTTAGAGCCGGCCGCAGCAGTGATGGGCGGAACTTTTATTTTCGTGATCGCACAAATTGCTGCGCTGGTGTGGGCACCAATTTTAGGTCCGCTGCTCGATCGCATTGACCGCGTGAGCGCCTTGGCGGTGTGTATGGGACTTTCCGCCATTGGCAATTTAGCTTTACTGCTGCTCGATGACCCTTTAGCAAAACACGGCATGATCTTTTTCATTCTGCTGGGCATTGGGCAAATTAGCGTTTTTCTTGGCGGTCAATCGCTCATTGGACAAGAAGCGCCACTCGCACAACGCGGCGCAGTATTAGGCGCATTTAATGTCGCTGGCGCGATTGGTATTCTATTGATGACCGCAATTGGTGGGCAGCTTTTCGATCACGTTGATCCGCGAGCACCTTTCGTGGTGATTGGCTTCGTCAACATTTTATTATTGGTGGCGAGTGTTTATGTGCGCATTCAACATCATCGCCCGCCGACTGCGGATGACGCACCGCCTGTACCAATTGCTTGACATTAAACATTTGCTGCATCAACGACGCATGGCAATGATGCAGCACATTTTCAACTGTTTGGTATTAGCTGGACAAAACCAATGGAATTGCAACGCGAACGCCTCATTAAAAAATATCCCAATCGGCGGCTCTACGATACGCAAGTTAGTCGCTATATCACGGTAGCGGATGTCCGCAATTTAGTGATGACGGGTATTCCGATTCGTGTATTAGATACGGCAAATGACGCCGATATTACTCGGGCGATTTTGCTGCAAATCATGCTGGAGGAAGAAAGCGGTGGTGAACCACTTTTTACTGCCAATATGCTGGCGCAGATCATTCGTTTTTACGGCGGTACATTGCAGGGAATGTTTACCCGTTATTTGGAGACATCACTTGATCTATTTGCCAAGCAGCAGCAGGAAATGACGCAGTCGTGGACGGAAAATCCGTTTGAGGCGATGACGCGCATGACTCAGAAAAATGTCGAGATTTGGGCTGATTTACAACAGGATTTCATGCGAGCAGCGGGGTTTAACTTTGGCGCGAAACGTCCCAAAAAAGAGGACGATTCCGCATGACCGCGAGCACGGCAAAAAATTTGCAAATTGGGTGTTGACCTGAAACGCCGAGACGTTTATTGTGCACCGCAACATTGCTGCACTGCACAATCTCTCTTGGAGACTGACGATGACAACAACCGAGACTTTGAACACCGTAAACGAACTGACCAACAAGAACGTTGAGCGCCTGACCAGCCTCGGCGAACTGAATATGCGCATCTTCGAGAAGATGGCGACCCGTCAGATGGATGCTCTGACGCTGTACATGGATCACACCCTGCGCCTGACCAAGCTCGCCACTGAAGCCAAGGGCTACAACGAGTTTTTTCAAGGTCAGATCGAAGCGACCAAAGAACTCAGCGAGCGGGTGATGACGGAAAGCAAAACCACGCTGCAACTGGTCAACGAAGCGCGTGATGATTATCGCGTGTGGCTGGAAAAGAACACGGCAGAAATGACGGCTGATCTGCGCCAGCACACTACGACGGCTTGATTGCAAGTCGATGATCCACGGATGGATCATTTTGAACCAGCAGCGGATGCACAATTTTATAATAAACAAGATTTTGGAGGAACAAACATGGCACGTATCGCATTGGTGACTGGCGGAATTGGCGGTCTTGGCACAGCAATCTGTACCCGTTTAGCGACCGACGGTTACACCGTTATTGCGAATCATCATCCGTCTGAGGCAGACGCTGCCATTGCTTGGCAACAGGCGCGTACCGCAGAAGGTTTGAACATCGCCACCATCGCTGCTGATGTGTCGTCGTTTGAAGACAGCACCCGCATGGTGAACGAAATCACTGCTGCACACGGCCCGATTGACATTTTGGTCAATTGCGCTGGCATTACCCGCGATAAGACCTTCAGAAAGATGGAGGCAGCGCACTGGAACGCAGTGATTGATGTGAATTTAAACAGTATTTTCAACGTGACCCGCCCAGTTTGGGAAGGCATGTTAGAGCGCGGTTTTGGGCGGATTATCAATATCTCATCCGTCAATGGTCAGCGCGGACAGTTTGGTCAAGCGAATTATTCAGCAGCCAAAGCTGGAATGCACGGCTTCACGATGGCGCTGGCGCAGGAAGGCGCAGCCAAGGGCGTGACCGTTAACACCGTATCGCCCGGCTACACCGAAACGGCGATGACTTTGGCGATTGATGACGCAGTACGCAGCAGCATCATCAACGGAATTCCGATGCGGCGCATGGCGCAACCGTCTGAAATTGCAGCAGCAATTGCATTTTTAGCGAGCGATGACAGTGCCTACATCACCGGCGCAAATCTGCCTGTCAACGGCGGCTTGTTTATGCACTAACGAACACTGGCGCGACCGGCTTGTGAATCGGTCGCCACAATTTCATTTCCGTGTCCTCCTCGTCTCTTTCATCAATGAGACGTTCTTTGCCCAGCACCCCCGCTGGGCGTTTTTTTTGCCCGCATTTTGGCATTCACTGCGTCGATTCTTGATCCCTTGCGACCGCATAGCGCAAACTCACAGCGCGTTAACGTTCGGACATCGCATTAAATCAACAAACAAGAGGACTTTTGAATGACGACGCCCCAAGCCCAGATGCCACTGTGTCAGCGCACACTCTCGCAACTGTTAATTATTGACGCGCAGGAGCGGTTAGCTGCTGCGATGCAGCCCGATGAATTGACGCAAGTCGTCAACAATATCAATCGTTTAGTTTCGGCAGCGAAGATGCTCGGCATTCCGGTCATTGCCACGCAGCACTATTCCAAAGGGTTGGGACCAATCATTGAATCGATTCATGCCAATTTACCGCAAACCGCTGATCCTACAGAAAAAACGGCGTTTTCCTGCTGCACTGCGCCCGGCTTTGAACGCAACATTTCACTGCATCCAGCGCGGCGGCAATTAATTGTGGTCGGAATGGAAGCGCACATCTGTATTGCGCAAACCGTTTCCGGTCTGCAACGCTGGGGTTATCAAGTATTTGTGCCTGCGGATGGAATTATTTCGCGCAATTCAGCACATAAAGAAAATGTACTGGCGCGGATGCGTCAGGGCGGAATTCAAGTGCTGTGCACCGAATCAGTGGGATTTGAATGGCTGGGCGATTCGAGTGATGCCCAATTCCGCGACGTGTGGTCGTTGTTCAAATAAATAGCGTTCGCTGTAGCGTCAATTGTTGGGTTGCCAATAGCGGCAACCCAACCTACGGTTTAATACTTATTTCTAATCACATCATATTGCTGGCGAGTCACACCTAAACGCGCAGCCTCCGCATCTTTTCTGATGTCAATTGTTTGTTGAATGTTACTGATATTGCGTTGAATACGCTCATCATTCTGTATTTCTTTTGTGTATTGGCGATCCGCATTCACTTCATTTTCCAATAGATCAACTTTGCGCTCATCCATACGCAATGCTCGATTTTGTGCGTGACTCGAATACTGCAGCTCCATCATTTTTCGCTGCTGTTCTAAGCGTAATAAATCAATGCGTTGCTGTTGAAAATTAGCATCATATTCTAATCGCTTATCTTCTCGAACTTGGGCAGCACGTTCTAATTCAATTCTCGGATCAATTTCATCCTGAGAAACAATATCGCACTGCGGGCTGTTGTATGGATACCAATTGCCATCGGGTCCTTGGCATTTCGCAGCATGAGCAACGTTAATCATTGCAAAAGAAACGATGGTGATTACAAGTTGAAAATTCATCATAGATCACCACGACTGTCGATTTCGCTCAATGCGACTCCGCGCAGGACGTTTTTAATAATCGTGCGGCACACATCTTCGCGTTCCAAATCGCGCCCGCGCCGCGCCGCACTGAAAAAACGCGCCAATTCACGCTGCTGGGCGCTGCTCAATTCTTCGGTAAATCCTCGTTTATCAATGACTTTTTCAGGCACGCGGTCGGGCGCATCCTCTTCGGCAGCTTGGCGACCGTGCGCCCAGTTCATGGCGCGGGCGCTGTACAAAATGCTGCGATCCAATAACACGAAGGGAAACCGTGGGTTAGTGACCGGTCCCATCGTAAAACGGTGCGTTCCAGGGGCGCGTTCAATATCCAATTTTGCCAGCACCTTGCCGCCGACCATGCCGAGGACGCCACCGGCTGCTGCGCCAAAAAATGCGCCCGTACCGAGTGAATGTCCGGCAGTGGCTAAATCAATGGTGACGCCCGATGCTGCGCCAGCCGCCATGCCGACCAATGCCAATTGCCGCCGTGATAATCCCAGCGCCTGCCCGACTTCATCCGAGAGTAAATCTTGATTGAGAATTGAATCGGAGGCGACATTCCACACGTTATGGCGAAAATGAGCGCGAATTTGCGCTTGTGCGGCAATTTCCATGCGCCGCAATCCATCTTCAAATTCGTCCATGATTTCCGCTTTAACGCGATCACGCCCGCTTTTGAAGACGATTTTATTGTCTTTGACGGTTTTTGAAACGCGATACGAAAGCGCCTCTTTTAATAAATCAAGAATAGCGCCAACTGCTTGATCGGTGCGCCGTTCCCAATCTTTTTTAAACGCATCAATCGCATTTTCAAGCAGTGCTTCCCAGCGTTGATCAATACTTTTTAATGCCTCCAACAATTTAATGCGTTCGGAATAGGTCGCTCGATGTGCATTGAATTCGCGCACCGAATTAAAGGCTTTTCCGAGCGCATCTTGCCATTGGCTCATATAACGATTTTGATTGGTTAAATTATTCAAAATCGCCATCCGTGGACGCGCTGTTAAACGCAGTAATTCAATTTCTACTCGATCTTTTTCTTTAATGCGTTTGGAGCCATCAACCACCAAAATGATGCCAGCGCCCTCGGCGACGGGTTCCAATAATGCGCAATCGTGGGAAAACAGCGGATCGGCGCGATGCGCGGCGACAAAGGCGCGAGCCAGATCGCGGGTGTCGAGATTGGCTTGAAACCATTCGAGAATTGCGTTGGGATTTTGAAAGCCGGGCGTGTCAATAAACTCAATCACGGTCACGCCGTCGATCACCACCGGATACACATCCGATTCAGTCGTCGTGCCTGCGCGTTTATCAATGGCAACCTGATCGTTTTCGGTCAGGGTCGCTACTACCGAGGACTTTCCCGCGTTCGGGTGTCCCATGATTGCCAAACGTGGAATCTTCGCCGCCATTAATCTTCTCCGTCGTCGCTGGGCGGAGCCAGCATTTCCAACCGCAAATAGGGATCGGCCATCTGATCGAGTTTGCGCTGCCAATCGGTGTAATCGAACGCCCGCAGCGGAGGCAGCCGATCTTCATCTTCTGGATCGCCAATCAGCGCCAGCAGCATCTGCGCCTGTGCGCCCGCCGCAGCGCGTAACTCACGCAAAAACAATAGATTTTCGGTGATTGGCGGTTGCGAGCCGTCTTGAATGACGGCGATGCGCGGCGGCGGTGCTTGCCATTGTCCGCGTTCCAAAATATCCAATGCTCGCGCTGTCATCGTACTGCCTGCACCAAAAGTCGCAGACGCAGCAACTTGCCAGCCGGTCAGTTGCAGCAGCAGTTGCGCCAAACGCGGGCGATCTTCCGGTTCCAGCACGTCATCGACATCGACATGCAGCAGCAATAAACAGGCATCCGGCGCAAAAGTGGTTGCGCTTTCAATGGTCGGCGGAATTGCAATAGGTTCTGGTTCAATTTCAACAATTGGTTCAGGTTCAATCGCTAATTCAATTATTGGCTCCGGCGGCTCAGGTCAATCACGGCGCAATTTCAACAATTGGCTGGCTCCGGTCAATCACCAATTCGACGATTGGTGCTGGCTCCGGCTCAATCGCCAATTCGACGATTGGCTCCGATGCAATTTCTACCACTGGCTCAGGTTCAATTACCGGCGGCAGCGGTTTTAATTCAACTATTGGTTCTGGCTCTGGCTTCAATCACCAATTCGACGATTGGCTCCGGCACAATTTCCACTGCTGGCTCAGGTTCAATCACCGGCGGCAGCGGTTTTAATTCAACCACTGGCGCAGGTTCAATCACCAATTCTGCGGACGCACTGGCGCAACAATTGGCGGTGCTTCCGGTTCGCGCACCGGCTCTGGTTCGACGATCGGTTTCACTTCTGCAACGGGCGGCGCATCAAGCCCCCTTTGGAAAAGGGGGGTTGGGGGGATTTTTCAAGCGGTTTTTCCCGCCAAGGTCGCACACTCACAATGGTTGCTCGCCAGCTTTTGTCGGCAGCGGCCCGACCAAACCCGACCGCCGCGAATGTGGCAACAGCGGCGCTGGGATCGGCATTTCCGCGCCGGCGTCATCACCGTGGCGCTCGTGTCCAAAATCGGCGTCAACATTCGCGCATACAACGCCTGACTGCGCCCGTGCGTGAAGGTCAGCGCGCCAGCGCCAACCGCTGCATCAGCACCGATAAACCCAATAAAATCAAACGCGGCAGCAATCCATACGTCACCACCGCCAGCACCAAAAACCACCGCCACGAGCGCAGATGCTCAGGATCAGGATGAAAGGTTGCCGCTGCACTCGCCCATTGTTCCAGATGAATCTGCGATCCAGTGATCTGCTCCAACGTCGGATAACCCACGCCTTCGCCAAACAATCCGCTCCACGGGATCGCAATCATCTGCGCCAAATCGTGAATCGTCTCGGGATGGAAATTGGCGCTGCCCCAGCCAAACGCTAAATCGGTAAACCATTCCAGAAAAATCGTGGTCACAATTGCGCCGACGTTGAATGCCACGCCAAACATCTGCGCCGGAATCAACAGCGGAAAATAAGCCACTGGTTCGTAAATAGTGAATTGTGATTTGAGCAAACCCTGCGTCGCCAGTGCGCGATCGCGGATGTCGGCACTGGAATGACCGAGGCGCTGGCGCTGCAACCACTGCGCTGCTCGCGTCAACAACGGGCGAATGACTTGCATTAACAGCCATGCTTTGCCCTGCATGTCGTCATCGCGGCGCAATGAGCGCAGCGTCCACGCCCAAGCTGCGAAACCTGCAAAGAGAAATTGCACCAGCACCAGCAGAAGCACATAAGAAGACACATCAATCGGACGATGCCCGTCGTAATTCAGCAACGCCGATGCGACGCCGATGCCAATGAGAAAACCAGTCGCTGCCAGCGCCAGCGTTCCCAATTGTTGCGCACTAGCAAACACACCGCCGGGCAGCAGCGGTGCGAGGCGCGGGTCTTCCGTGTTGCGCCGCGCCGTCAGCCAGCGCCGCAAACTGCTGCGGCGATGCGCGGGCGTGTGTGGCTTAAATCCCCCCAACCCCCCTTTTTCAAAGGGGGGCTTTTCCTCTCCCTTTCCCAAAAGGGGTGGGGTGGATTTATCAACGGAAGGCTTTGCTTCTTCCTCCCCCCTTTGGAAAAGGGGGGCTGGGGTGGATTTATCATCAGGGAAATTTTCTAAATACAGTGCACGATCCCGTTGCGCCAGCACTTTGCGAGCAGCCGGTTGCTCACGCAAAATCTGCTCATCGCTCTCAAGATAGTATTCAAAATCAATGAGATCGGTGATTGTCCACTCAGCACGACGCCAACCGAAACGTTTTGCCAGCAATGCCAACGCGGGAAAGTGCGGAAATTTCATCAGTTACACCTTGAAATGTGCCAAACCATGACGCAACGCCTGCGCAAACGACACCAAATCCGCCCGTGCGTGCGCAGTTTTACGATTGGCAGCGGACGCATGATCGGCAAGCGTTTGAATGCGCGAGGTATTGCGACTGATTTCCTCAGTCACCGCAATTTGTTCATCGGTCGCAGTGGCAATTTGCGTCGTCATTGCGTTAATCCGTCCCACCGCCTGCGTGATTTCCGTCAACGATTGGCTGGCTTGCGCGGATTTTTCCAACGTCGTGTCCACCATGCCGCGCCCGTGCTGCATCACGCCAACCACTGTGCGCGTGCTCGCCTGCAACGCCGCAATCATCGCCTCAATTTCGCCGGTCGATTGCTGCGTCCGCGACGCCAGATTGCGCACTTCCGCCGCCACCACCGCAAAACCGCGTCCACTTTCACCCGCTCGCGCCGCTTCAATCGCCGCATTGAGCGCCAGCAAACTGGTTTGCTCGGCGATGCTTTTAATCACCTCCAACACTGCGCCGATGCGCGTCGTGTCGGATTCCAGCGCCGCAATTGCCGTCACTGCTTTTTCAACAATGTCAGCGAGTTGTTGAATTGCAGCCGCCGCTTCGCTCACCACTCGCGCCCCGCTGCGCACACCCTCATCCGCCGCCTGCGCACTGTCAGCCGCTTGCGCAGTGTTATTGGCGACCTCGTTGGCAGTCGCCGTCATTTCGTGCATCGCCGTTGCAACCAACTGAATTTGATCGACTTGCTGCATGACCGCCTGATCGCTATCGGTCGCAATGTGCGCCAGATGTTCGGCAGCGGCATCGACCTGTTCGGCGGCCTGCACCGTTTGCACGACCGATTCCTGCAAATGCGCCAGAAACCGATTAAACACCCGCGCCAATTGTCCGATTTCGTTGGTGCGCTCTTCTGGCAGCCGCGCCGTCAAATCACCATCGCCCTCGGTAATATCTTGAATCCGCAACACAATCTGGCGCAGCGGCTGCACAATCAACGGCGGCACAATCAACATCATCAACACCAGCACCGCCAAGCCCACGCCCAGCAGCGTCAACGTTTGCATCCGGCTGGCGCTCACCGCCGCCTCGGTGCGCTCGGCAGCAGTCTGCGCGATCTCAATCACGATGCCTTCAAGCTGATCCAACACGTCTCGCGTTTGGTCAAACGCCTCTCGCGCCTGCCCCAAAGTGAGCGTGATCGCAGCCTGATTGCCCGTATTTCGCGCCGCCACCGCCTGACGGCTCAACGTTTCCCAGCGCCGGAAATTGTCATTAAAGGCGCTGATTTTGCTGTTAATTCCTTCCACTTGAGCGAGATGACTGGCAGCAATTTTTGCCGCAGCGCGTCCGGTGCGTTCTCGCGCTTGCCCGATGTTTTCATCATTTTGCGCGACCAATTTGCTCGCCAGCGGCGAATTCGCCTCGGCAAATAGCAGCGTCCGTTCTGCCACCAGCGCCTGATATAAATCCCGATCCGCTTCTAATAAATCGACAATCACCGGCATATCGGTTTTTGTTAAATCGGCAATCTCTGCGCCGAGCGTATTCACTTGCCGCCAAGTGCTCCACGCAAACAGCGCGAATAACACTGCCAACAGCGCCAGCGGCAGGATCAATTGATAACGGAACGCAAGATTATGAAACCATTTCATTTGAAACCCCGCCGCTTGAATTAAACACTGATACTTATTCCATTCGCCAATTACACATCAAACGGATTGCGCCGAATGAGCGTCTCATTACGGTCAGGCCCGGTTGAAATAATATCAATTGGGACGCCGCTTAATTCTTCAATCTTGTCCAAATATGCCCGCGCATTTGCTGGCAACTCTGCCCACGTCGTCACGCCGAAGGTCGATTCTGACCAGCCCGGGCATTCCAAATAACGCGGCTGGCACTGGGCAAAATCATCGGCACCGACCGGCGGCGCAGCCAATTCAGTGCCGTCGTCCATGACGTAGCTGGTGCAGATTTTCACCGTGTCTAAACCGTCCAATACGTCCAATTTGGTGATGCAAATTCCGGTCACGCTGTTGAGCACAAACGAGCGGCGCAGCGCCACCATATCCAGCCAGCCGCAGCGCCGTTTGCGTCCGGTGGTCGCGCCAAACTCGTTGCCGCGCTCGCCGAGCCGGTCGCCAACTGCGTCGAATAATTCGGTCGGAAACGGCCCCGCGCCGACGCGAGTGGTGTAGGCCTTGACGATGCCGAGGACGTAATCCAAATCACGCGGCCCGACGCCGCTGCCGCTCGCTGCGCCACCAGCGGTCGTGGTGGACGAGGTGACATACGGATAAGTGCCATGATCAATATCGAGCAGTGCGCCCTGTGCGCCTTCAAACAAAATATCGTGACCCTGCTGGCGCAGCTCGTGCAGCAAGCCGGGCACGTCGACGATCAACGGGCGCAGCGCCTCGGCGTGTCCGAGCGCTTCATCCAGCACGGCTTGATAATCCACCGGCGCGACTTTGAAATAATGCTCCAGCGCAAAGTTATGATAATCAAGCACTTCGCGCAGCCGCTCGGCAAAATGCGCTGCGTTGAGCAATTCGCCCAACCGAATGCCGCGCCGCGAGATTTTGTCTTCATACGCCGGCCCAATGCCGCGTCCAGTCGTGCCAATCGCTTTGGCTCCCCGCGCCAGCTCGCGGGCCTGATCGAGCGCGATGTGATACGGCAAAATCAAGGCGCAGGCGGCACTGATGCCGAGCCGTTCTCGCGCTGGCACTCCGGCTTGTTCCAACATCGCCAATTCTTCAAACAGCGCCGCCGGTGAGAGCACCACGCCGTTGCCGATCAAGCAGCGCACGTTCTCGCGCAGCACGCCGGAAGGCACCAGATGCAGCACAGTTTTAACGCCGTTGATGACCAGCGTGTGCCCGGCGTTGTGGCCGCCTTGAAACCGCACCACCGCCGCTGCCCGATCTGTGAGCAAGTCAACGACCTTGCCCTTGCCCTCGTCGCCCCACTGAGCACCAATGACTACCACGTTATTGCCCATCGCTTGCGCCTTCCTAAAATGTCGGTTGAATGATTAAAGCGTTGAAACTGCTTGTATTTCCCAGCGCCCATCGCGCAGCACCAACTGCTGCATCTCGTGCTGCGCCGTCTCGGGCACTGCGCCCGGCAGCGCCTGAATGACGCGCCGTCCGCTGGCGCGTAACTGGTCAATCGCTGCGTGGAGCGCCGGATCGGTTGACCAAGGCGCGGTGATTGGCGGCAGCAGTTGATAACGGGCGGCGAGTCCGTGCCCGTGTTGCAGCAAACTTTTCAAATCGGTGCTAAAGCCGACTGCCGGTCGTGCGCGTCCGAAGACTTGCCCGATGTCGTCATAGCGCCCGCCGCGCACCACTTCCAAGCCCCAGCCGGGCACGAAAGCCGCAAAGACTGCGCCGGTTTTGTAATGGTAGCCGCGCAGCTCGGCGAGATCGTAGTGAACTGAGATTTCAGGATGCCAGCGGTTGAGTTCAGCGGCGAGCTGGCGCAGTTCATCGACGGCAGCGCGGACTGGCGCGGCTGCTGCGCGTAGTACCGTTGCGGCTTCGGTCAACGCGGCTGCGCCGTTCAATTCCGCCAGCGCCAGCAGCATGTCCGCCACTGCGCCGGTCACGCCAAACGTGTTGATTAACTGGGTAATTTCGGGAATCGCTTTGCGTTGCAGCGCGTCAAACAGCGCGTGTTCCTGCACTGCGTCTAATTCTGCCTGCCGCGCCAGCCCGCGATAAATGCCGACATGCCCAAGATCAAGATAGCTGTCGGCGATGCCAGCGGTGCGCAGCGTCAACACGATCAGCCGCAAAATTTCCAGCTCGCTGGCGATGCCGCCGTGACCGTAAATCTCTGCACCAATTTGTAGCGGGCTGCGGGTGCTGGCAAAACCATCGGCTTGGGTGTGGAGCACGGTGCCGAGATAACAAAGGCGGGTCGGCGTGTCGCGGCGCAGATGATGGGCATCAATCCGCGCTACTTGCGGCGTCATGTCGGCGCGAATGCCGAGCAAGCGTCCGGTGAGGTGATCGGTGAGTTTGAAGGTTTGTAAATCAAGGTCTTGCCCGGTGCCGGTCAGCAGCGATTCCAAATAATCAATGAACGGCGGAAACACCAGCTCATAGCCCCAACTGGCGTACAGATCGAGTAATTCGCGCCGCAGCGCCTCAACGATGTGCGCCTCAGCGGGCAGCACTTCCTCAATGCCAGCCGGCAGCAGCCAGCGTTCTTCGTTGCGTGCAGTCATTCAATTCACCAGATAAAGAAGGACGAGACCGGACGCCATCGTCAGCAGTCCGCCGAGGCGCAACGCCGCTGCGGGTTCGGTTGCAATGGCAGCCAGCGCCCGTTGAAAACTCGCAGGATTGAGAAATGGCCAGATGCCTTCAAAAATTAACAGCAGCGCAAAAGCGACGAGAAAATCGTGCATGGAATCTGCAATCCACAAACGGGTGATGGCGTGACCGGCAGCCAAAATTGATGCGTAAGAATAACGCAAAACCAGATTGCGCTCTGTGCAGTGCCGCGCTCGCCGCTGGAGCGCAGCGTCTATAATGCGCAACTTTTCCGCACTGGAGCCGCAACATGCTTGATCTCAACCCAATTACTTCTCAAATCAATGATTTGCAGGGTCGCGTGACTGCCCTCAGGGGGTATCTTTGACTACGTCAACCGCCAAGAACGTCTCGTCGAAGTCCTGCGCGAACTCGAAGACCCCAGCATTTGGAATGATCCGCCGCGAGCGCAGGCGCTGGGCAAAGAACGGGCGCAATTAGAAGCGATTGTCCTCACCGTTGACGAATTAACTGCGGCATTAACGGATGCAGATGAATTGCTGGCGCTGGCAGTGGCTGAAGATGATGAAACCACCGTTGTTTCATTAGTTGCCGATTTACAAATTCATGAAGCGCGAGTGGCGGATTTAGAATTCCGGCGCATGTTTGCGGGTGAAATGGACCCGAATAATGCGTTTGTGGATATTCAATCCGGTTCGGGCGGCACCGAAGCGCAAGATTGGGCAGAAATGCTCTTGCGGATGTATTTACGCTGGGGCGAGCGGCGCGGCTTCAAAACCGAATTGATGGAAGTCTCACCGGGCGAAGTGGCGGGAATTAAATCGGCAACCATTAAATTTGATGGTGATTACGCTTTTGGCTGGCTGCGCACTGAAATTGGCGTCCATCGTTTAGTGCGTAAATCGCCATTTGATTCTGGCAATCGTCGCCACACCTCTTTTGCATCCGTATTCGTCTCACCGGAAATTGACGATAGCATTGAAATTGACATCAATCCGGCAGATTTGCGCATTGATGTATATCGCGCCAGCGGCGCAGGTGGTCAGCACGTCAATCGTACAGAATCGGCGGTGCGGATCACCCATTTACCGACCAATACTGTGACGCAATGCCAGAATGATCGCTCACAACACAAGAATAAAGATCAAGCGATGAAGCAGCTCAAAGCCAAGCTGTATGAATTGGAAATGCAGAAGCGCCAAGCAACGCAACAGGCGCTGGAAGAGACCAAATCTGATATTGGTTGGGGCAGCCAGATTCGTTCTTATGTGCTCGATCAATCGCGGATTAAAGACCTGCGCACCGGCGTAGAAACTGCGAATACGCAGGCAGTATTAGACGGGAATCTTGATCCCTTTATTGAAGCGAGTTTGAAGAGTGGTCTGTGATGACCGGAGTGAGTGAACCAATGAATGAACAGGATTTAACGGCTGGCGCTGCATCGGTGCAGGATGAGAATAAGTTAATCGCGCAGCGGCGTGATAAATTGGCGCATCTGCGCGAGCGCGGCAATGCCTTTCCGAATGATTTCCGCCGCGATAGTTTGGCTGCCGATTTACTGAATGAATACGCTGAATTAGATGCGGAAACATTGGCGACCGCTGCGCATCAGGTCAGTATTGCCGGGCGGTTAATGACGCGGCGCGTGATGGGTAAAGCCAGCTTTGCGCATGTGCAGGATATGTCTGGAAAAATGCAGATTTTTCTGCAACGTGATGGCATTGGTGAGGCGCATTACGAACAATTCAAACATGAGTTGGATTTGGGCGACATCGTGGGCGCAACTGGCGTGTTATTCAAAACCAAAACTGGCGAGTTATCCATTCGCTGCGACAGTCTGCGCTTATTAACCAAAGCACTGCGTCCGCTGCCAGAAAAGTTTCACGGCTTGACTGATTTAGAGAGCTGTTATCGCCAGCGTTATCTCGATTTAATTATGAATAGTGCGACGCGGGAGACGTTTCGGATTCGCAGCGCCGTGGTGCAATTCGTGCGCGATTATTTGAATCAACGCGGCTATCTCGAAGTAGAAACGCCGATGATGCAAACCATTCCCGGCGGCGCAGTAGCGCGTCCATTTGTGACGCATCACAACGCGCTGGATATGCAATTGTTTTTGCGCATTGCGCCAGAATTGTTTTTGAAACGGCTGGTGGTGGGTGGACTCGAAAAAGTCTATGAAATTAACCGCAATTTCCGCAATGAAGGGTTATCCACGCGGCATAATCCTGAATTCACGATGGTTGAATTTTATGAGGCGTATGCCGATTACCGCGATTTAATGGATTTGACCGAGGATTTATTGCGCAAGATGGCAATTGCGGTGCTCGGTCGTACTGACATCACCTATCAAGGTGAATGCTATGATTTCGCCCAACCGTTTGCGCGATTGACGGTGCGTGAGGCGATTTTACAATTCAATCCCGAATTAAACGCAGCTGATGTGGATGATTTAACGCGAGCAACTGCGGTCGCCACGCGCTTAAAAATTGCCGTCAAACCAAATTGGGGTTTAGGCAAGGTGCAGATTGAATTATTCGAGCACACGGTGGAAAGTCGCTTAATGAATCCGACGTTTATCACTGAATATCCCACGGAAGTCTCACCATTAGCGCGGCGCAATGATGACAATCCGCTGGTCACTGATCGCTTTGAGTTTTTTGTGGGCGGACGTGAAATTGCGAATGGCTTTTCAGAATTGAATGATGCCGAAGATCAAGCGGAACGGTTTCGCCAACAGGTCGCGGAAAAAGATGCCGGTGATTTAGAGGCAATGTATTTTGACGCCGATTATATTCGAGCGTTGGAACATGGTTTGCCGCCCACTGCGGGAGAAGGAATTGGCATTGATCGGCTGGTGATGTTATTCACGGATGCGCCATCCATTCGGGATGTGTTGTTATTTCCGCACATGCGCCCAGAATAGAATTCTTATTGCTAGAAAAAACCGCCTCGGTTTGCCGTTGGCGGTTTTTTTATGTTGATTAATTTGTATAAAATAAACTCGGTTGTTTACGAATTATACCAAGTTAATATCAGATTTTCGGTTCTTAATCTCCGATAATAGTGAACTTATCACTCATTAACGACAGTATTTCATCATGGTATTGATTTGCGTTACTAAAAAACGATTGACAGGCAAACTTGAAATCATCGAATGACTCAAAATAGCGGTTGTAGAGAATTTTCTTTTTGAAAAATTTCCACAGTCGTTCAATAAGATTAAGGTTTGGCGCATAAGGTGGAAGAAACATTAGTTTAATTCGTGAAGTTTCAAGATACTTACTAACCGCTTTTGAACGATTATAGCGAGCATTGTCACAAATGACGTAGATTACAGCAGCGGTCGGATGTAACTGCTCCAATTGTTTCAATAGTGCAATAGTAGATTCTGAATTGATTGTGTCGTCATAACGCACGACTGGTTCTAGCTTATCTAGACTCATAGCACCGTTAATGTTGATACGTTTACGACCAGTGTTAGAACGAATTTCTTGTTCATCACCACGCTTAATCCAAGCATTGGAGATCACTGGATTATGTTGAGGATGTACCGCATCCATAAAGTATATTGGGTCTTCTTCGCCTTTGTTTTCTTTAACTTTTTCGTATTCAACTAAAAATTCTTTTTGCGCTTCTGGATCAGCTTTTCCTGGAATCAACTTCGGTTTTTTGTAAACATAACCAAGACGATGCAACAGTGCTGTCATACCGCTTTCGGTATAGGTCACTTCAAAGGTATTTTCAACCCAATGAGCTATCTCTTTTGCCGTCAGATAAAGGTTTTCTTGTAAGTGGTTGTTGAGAAGAGCGAGTTCTATATCGTCAAGCAAACACTCTGAGCCACGAAAAGCAATATGCACAAGTAATTCAATGCCGCCTTGCTGATAACGCTTAAAATGATTGCGCACAGTATTAGGGTCTACTTGCAAGACTTCGGCGACTTGTTCGGCAGTCCAGCCTGTGGCTAAAAGAACGACAGCTTTAATTCGGTCAGCCTCTCGTTTATTGCGGGTATGCCGATGCAAATTACGCAACTCGTTTAGTTTATCTGTTGGAAGGTGGTAGTCAATCATAGGTAGAATTCCACAACATCACTTAGTTGATTGCACCAAGCATATTAACGAAAAAGCTAAATGAAAAGGGTATAGATGCGCTTTCAACTGGTATTACTGCCCATGATTTCCATGATTTAAACTTCGATTACATAATTCTCGTTCCACCGCAATCACCGCTGCTTCAACCCGTGAATGAACATCGAGTTTGCGCAGAATTGCTTTAACGTGCAATTTGACCGTACCATCAGAAATACCAAGCTGCCGCGCAATTGCTTTATTACTCTGACCTTCAGCCAGATGACACAGAATTTCTTGCTCGCGGGGGGTTAAATCAGCAATTCTGCTACTGGATTGAATGCCTCGCGCTTCTGCCTGCACTGCTCGCGCCAATACAATTGCCAATTCTGGTGCAACCACTGTTCGCCCCTGAACAATTTCACCCAACGCAGCAATTAATGCTTCTGGCTCCATATCTTTTAATAAATAGCCTTGTGCGCCGCTTTGCAATGATTCAATCACATCGCGTTCTTCGGCACTGGTGGTTAACATCGCAATTGGCATCATTTGCTGCGCGGCACGTAATTGGCGTAACAATTCCAATCCTGAAAGCTGTGGCATTCGCATATCGAGCAAAATCACATCTGGACTGGTATCAATCACGCGCTGTAATCCGCTCGCGGCATCGCCAACTGCAATCACTTCTAAACCACGTCGTTCTAATAATTCTTGCAGTCCACAACGGAATAAAGCGTGGTCATCAATCAATAAAACGCGCATTACATAATTTCCGGCAAATGGCGAGTATTGCGCCGATTGATTTCAAATACAATTTCAATGCGAGTGCCTTCGCTTGGTTCACTTTCTAATGTCAGTGTCGCACCAATGCGCCGAGCGCGTTCTTCCATAATAGATAATCCAATACGCTCGCCAGAATGTTGCCGATGTGTAGGTGTACTAAAGCCAACGCCATCATCTTCAATTAAAAGTAAATAGCGCCCATTAACAATGCGGGTTAATAATACCCGCACCGTTTGCGCTTGTGCGTGTTTGCGGATATTGGTGAGTGCTTCCTGAACAATACGCAGCAATTGTAATTCGACGGTTGCAGATAATTCAAAGGGTCGGCAATCGTTTTGAAATAAGACATGTGCGCCGGTTTCGAGACCAAGGCGATTGCTGAGTTTTGCCAATGCTGGAACTAATCCTCGCCGATCAAGTGGTGCACGAAAACTAGTCAGCAATTCGCGCAATTCAGTATGCGCTTCATCAAGACCATTGCGAATGCGGATTAAATCATTGTGCGCTTCTTCAGAAATAGGTGTTGTCGCCAATGAATCGGTGAGCATTCGGCATTGAAAACGCAAACTCGCTAATGTTTGTGCCAGTGAATCATGTAATTCATGCGCCAGAGAGTTGCGTTCTTCAATAATTGAAAGTCGGCGCGTTTCAGCATCAGAACGCTGTTTTGCAATCGCCACGCCGAGATGATGACCCACTGTAAATAGCATATCCATAATGTCTTCTCGCGCAGTGACACCAGCCCGATCGACAAAAATAACGTATATGCCCAGCAATTCACCGCGATGTTTTAATGGCACTTTCACCGCTTCAATTTCAGTGCTTTTAAACATGCGCCGACCGTTACGCGCACAATAACGAATGTTGTTGTCGCATAAAATATCGCCGGGAGTAAGTACTTTTCCGCATAAACAAAGCTCTACTGGAGTCATGTCTTGTTCATGTACTAATATATTATTTAGACCAATAGAACCTATTAATCGCCGTGTGCCGTCTGGCAATATCAAACGCACGGTTGCAGCACGTCCGTTAATCATTTCTTTCAATACGCGCAAAAAACGCAGTAGTAATTCTTCAATGCTTTCTGTTTGTTGAATGCCGGCAGCAACATCGTAAAGAATTTTGAGTGAGGCAGTTTTCTGCGCTAAACGCATAGTTTGCCGTGCGACACGGTTATCCATATCTTCATAAAGGTCGGTTAATTCATCATTCAAAGCGCGAATATCCTGCGCGATTCGTGCTAATACGCCATTGTCTTTTAATGCGTCACTGGCATTGGGTTCGCCTTGACAAACCAGTGTTAAAGATTGTTCAAGTCGCGCTAGTGAAATGAATAATTGCTGGCGCAATTGCCACCAAATGATGGCGACACTACCTGCACTAATCAAGATTAAGAGTAGGTTTAACCACGTCGCTATTGGATTAAAGTTTGACCTTGACCAAAGTGCCAAGCCTAGTTGCAATGCTAATGCGCCAATGAGGGTTAATAGCGGACGTTGCAGATGTGCGCGGCGCATGAGCGCCGCGACATCAGCAACAGATGGAGTTGGAGCGGTGGGTTCAGTCAATTCGGTTAATCCGAATGTGATGAAATCACGGTGCTATTGTGGATTGAAATGTGGTGCAGTTTCAATTGCGGCTGTAATGGGTTTCGCTTGATGTGGTTGCCAGCCAAGTGTCAGCATTAACGCAGCAAAACCAATCACATATGCTAATGGAACATGCCAGCCGTGACGCAGCCAAGCGCCAACGGATTTCGCTTCAGGGTACATATTCGATAATGCAACGCCGGCCGAGCTGCCGAACCAAATCATTGAGCCACCAAAACCGACGGCATACGCCAGCATTCCCCAATCAAAACCACCTTGTTTAATGGCTAATGCCGTTAATGGAATGTTGTCGAATACGGCGGAAACAAAGCCCAGCGTTAATGCAGAATGCCATGATGCTTCTGGTAAACGTTCAACCGGCATCATTGAGGCGCAAATGACCAGCGTCAATAAAAATAAGCTGCCTTTTAATGCTTCGGGCAATAGGCTCCATTCTGGTTGGCGTATTCGCGTTGCCAATAAAATAGCGACCCATACTGCAATGCCAAGTACTGGAAATGCGCTGGCTAATTCTTTGAAACCGAGATTCATTACGATGTTGGTAACGACAGCGGCAATAAGAATCCACGCGACAATGCCCAAGCGTGGCCAGTCGATGGTTGCGCCGGCTGGGGCATCGCAGACGATGGGCGAGAAGCGATGTTGTTGAATTGCAGCGGGAATTCCGCAAACGACGAGCGCAACGCCAGCGGCAACATAGGCGTGGAACACTTCGATCGGTGCGATGCCGGAAATCCACATCATCGTGGTGGTGGTGTCGCCGACCACGCTGCCGGAACCGCCCGCGTTGGATGCTGCGACGATGGCGGCGAGATAGCCGATGTGTACTTTCCGCTGAAACACGGTCAGGGCGATGGTGCCGCCGATGAGCGCAGCGGCGATGTTGTCGAGAAAGCTCGACAATACAAAGATCACCACCAACAGCGCCAGCCCGCCTAGCCAGCCATCGGGCAGATAACGCGGCAGAATTTGTGGAACGCCGCTGTCTTCAAAATGTCGCGCCAGCAGTGCGAATCCGAGTAGCAGCCCCAGTAAATTGGTCAAGATGACCCATTCGCCCGCCATGTGTCCGGCGAGACCCGCCAGTCCCGCGCCAGCATGAAAACCCGTAAATGCAAGTTTATACAGGATAATTGCGGTTAAACCGCTGAGTGCGACCGGCAGCGTGTGATGGTGGAACAGCGCCACGCCGAGCAGCGTTACTGCGAACAGGATGAATTCGGTTGGAATACCAAACACCGTGATTTCATGGGTCGCGGCGCTGGCAGCAAAGGGAATGATTATCAGTGCGATCAGGCTCAATATACGGATGCGAGTGATCGAAAGTGCAAAATAATTCAAACGGTTAGCCTCATTTAAGTGAATGTGTCGAAACACAAATTTCCCGTCACCGGCGCTGTGGTAACAGCACTGCTGACGGGGTTTTGAACAGCGGGAAGGTCGAACAGGAGATCGGTTAGTCGCGGTGCGTCGTTGGATCAGTGGGCACTGATGTTGGCGCAGTAGTTGCGGAATCTGCGGGAATAGGTATCGCCGAGGTGGAAGTCACTGGCGCGGCGGAAGTTTGCGTGGACATTTCAATAATACTTTCAACCGACTGCGAAAGCGCCTGCTGTTTGAGAATATCGGCAAGTTCGCTCGCTTTCATTTCGCGGTCAATTTCCTGTTTCACTGCGCCGAGGGTGCGACGAGCACGTCCCAGCCACATACCCGCCACCCGTGCGACTTTAGGCAGACGCTCTGGACCAACGACCAGCAGCGCAACGATGGCGACCAACACCAGTTCCGAAAAACCAACATCGAACATGGGAGTAAATCCTGTTGCTGTGTTAGCGCAGTCACTGACTACGAACGCGCTGCCGAATCCCGATCTTTATCGGAAGCTGGCTGGGTTTTCGCGGTTGCTGGCGCATCAGCACCTGTTGCAGTGGTCGCAGTGTCGTCATTACCTTTTTCCGCATCGGACATGGAATTCTTGAATCCGCGCACGGCGCTGCCGAGATCGGAGCCGATGTCTTTCAAACGTTTCGTGCCAAACATCAGCACAATGATGAGCAAGATAATCAATAACTGCCAAATGCTAACGCCGCCAAGTCCCATAAATTACTCCGTTGTATCTGAAAAAGCAGTGTTTTGATTATAACCGAATCACGACATGTCACCGCTGAAAGAATTTTTCAGTTATCAGTGAACATGGCGTTTCCTGTTGCCAATTGCGTCATTCCCATTATCAATTCAGGTCATTATGCGTATTCATCTTCTCTGTGTTGGACAACGAATGCCCGATTGGGTTGCCACTGGTTATAGCGAATACGCCAAACGGCTTCCGCCCGAATGCACACTTAAACTGGTAGAAATTGAATCGGTGCGGCGCACCAAAACCACGGTCGCCGCGCAGGCCCGCGAGGATGAAGGGCGACGCATTTTGAAAGCAATTCCGAAAGGTGCGGGCGTGATCGCGCTCGATGTGGCTGGACAATGTTGGAGTACGGAAACGCTGGCATTGCAGCTCAAGCATTGGTTAGCCGCTGGGCAGGATTGCGCGTTATTAATTGGTGGTGCGGACGGCTTGGCAGCAGATTGTTTAAGTCGCGCCGAACAGCGTTGGTCGTTATCAGCCTTGACATTTCCGCATCCGCTGGTGCGGGTTATCGTCGCCGAGCAGCTTTATCGCGCTTGGACGCTGTTACAAGGGCATCCTTATCATCGTGGCTAAATTTCCGCAGCTTTATCTCGCATCCAGTTCACCGCGCCGAGCGGAGTTGCTCACCCAAATTGGCGTACAGTTTGCGGTGATTGATGCTGATTGTGATGAAACGCCGCTGCCTGCCGAAGCGCCGCGTGATTATGTACAACGCATGGCGCGACTCAAGGCGAACACCGGTAGCGCGGAAATGGTGGCGCAGCAGTTGCCACTGCGTCCGATATTGGCAGCGGATACCGCTGTTATCTGCAATGCGCGTATCTTAGGAAAACCGCGTGATGTGCACGATGCAGCAACGATGTTGCGACTGTTGTCCGGGCGTCGTCATCAGGTATTGACTGCAGTTGCACTACTGATTCCCACTCCCAAACCGCAAGAATGGCTGGCACTCAGTAAAAGCGATGTCACTTTTCGCACCCTGAGTGAGGCGGAAATTACGTGGTATTGCCGCACTGGAGAGCCGCTAGATAAAGCCGGAAGTTATGGCATTCAGGGTTATGGCGCGTTATTCGTAACCGCACTTAACGGCAGCTATTCCGGCGTCATGGGATTGCCGATTTGTGAAACCGGGCGTTTGCTCAAACAGGCAGGAATCGCGCTCATGCTGCCAACTGAAAACTGACAACTTTATCCATCCATCGAGATCGTGATTCCGTGACTGAAGAAATCCTCATCAATGTAACGCCGCCTGAGACTCGGGTTGCTGTGGTCGAAAACGGTGTGGTGCAGGAGATCATCATCGAACGTGCCGAACGTGCTGGTTTAGTTGGCAATATCTACAAAGGGCGCGTGTGCCGAGTGCTGCCGGGAATGCAAGCAGCATTTGTCGATATTGGACTATCGCGGGCAGCATTTCTCCACGCTTCCGATATTTTCAGCGCGGCACTGCATGACATTCGCACCGATCAAATCCATGAGCTGGTGCACGAAGGCGACATGTTAATGGTGCAGGTGGTGAAAGACCCACTCGGCTCCAAAGGTGCGCGATTAACCACCAATGTCTCGCTCGCCTCGCGCTATCTGGTGTGTATGCCCACGCTGCGCAATACCGGTATTTCCCAAAAGATCGAAGATGAAGAAGAACGACGACGACTGCGCGACATTTTGCAGCGTCATGTCGATGCGCATCCGAATGAAGGCGGTTTTATTGGGCGCACTGCCGCGGAAGGCGTGAATGAAGAAGTATTAATTAATGACATGTACTTTTT
Source organism: Chromatium okenii (assembly GCF_002958735.1). Lineage (GTDB taxonomy): Bacteria > Pseudomonadota > Gammaproteobacteria > Chromatiales > Chromatiaceae > Chromatium > Chromatium okenii_A. Next base: position 984,395 of record NZ_PPGH01000037.1, read on the forward strand.
AGCCAAACTGTGGTGCGGTATTCAACAACGCTGCGCCCAAGCCACTAACATTCAATTAATTCACGATGATTTACCCTTAACACTGCGGGCGCTGCGCGATTTGGTAACACCAGAAGTAGAACGTATTCGGATTGATTCTCGCGCCATGTTTGAACAGGCACTGCCTTTTGCCGCAAATTACATTCCAGAAATTCAAGGTCGTATTGAACATTATCAGGGTGCACGTCCGTTATTTGATTTATACGGCATTGAAGAAGAAATTAAAAAAGCCTTATTGCGTAAAGTATGTTTGAAATCCGGTGGTCATTTAGTGATTGACCAAACTGAAGCCATGACCACTATTGACATTAACACCGGCGCATTTGTTGGTCATCGTAATCTCGAAGAAACGATTTTCAAAACTAATCTTGAAGCCGCGCAAGCCATTTGTCGGCAATTGCGACTGCGCAATCTTGGCGGCATTATCATTATTGATTTTATTGATATGGATGAGGATGAACACAAGCGCCAAGTGCTGCGTGCATTAGAAAAATGCCTCGCCCGCGATCATGCAAAAACGCACATTACCGAGGTGTCATCATTAGGTTTAGTGGAAATGACTCGCAAGCGCACCCGCGAATCATTGGAGCATGTGTTATGCGAACCCTGTCCATGTTGCGGCGGGCGCGGTTCCATTAAAACTGCGGAAACCACCTGCTATGAAATTTTCCGTGAGATTTTGCGAGAAGCACGGCAATTCGATGTAGAAACGCTATTGGTGCTGGCATCGCAGGAAGTAGTAGATCGAATGCTTGATGAAGAATCAGCGCATCTTGCCGAATTGGAAGCATTTATTGGTCATCCTATTCGGTTGCAAGCAGAGGCGCTGTATACGCAAGAGCAATATGATGTAGTATTGATTTGATGTCATTACGCAGCAGCGCCTTAATAAAAAATGCGCTGCTGCGTAAAATAAACGTTGTTCCGTTAACGCTGCATTAGCGTTACATTGCTATTTAAAGTAGCGAAAGCGTCTGCCATTCAATAATGGCGATTCACACATGCAGCGCGTGACCTGAATCGCATCATCAATAAATGTCCGCACTGCATCGGCAATATCGCTCTCCAAATAAGCAAAAGTCGCAACGTCATTGCCATCTTCAGCATGATGAATATACGGCGTGGTCGGCACTTCAAGTTGATGTAACGCGAGATGAAAAACTTTTTCGGATAAACCGACGCCGTGTAAAACATGCGCCTGAGATCGAGATAAATAACCTTGCGGAACGCCATTGCGATGTTGCAATTACAGTTGAATACGAACAAAGGAACAGCCTAGTATTTTTTCTATATGTTTTTGTCTATCGTTGTCTTTTGATCTGTTGTGCTTATGATCTGGCTCGTCTATTTCATAAGCAATGTTGTTGATAGGATCATAACCATCAATACGATAAGACAACACTTTATATTGTCTTATGAGTTTTATTTTCAAAAGCTGCTCTATCGTTTTTAATGCAGCCTCCTCTTGCAGTCTGTTGGGAACACGCTGCAAACCTTTATAACGCTCTAAAATTAAATTGTAGGAAAATTGGTCGAGGATAAATTGACGGTACTCGCGTGGTGGATCGCCTGAAATATAAGTGCTTGATTTGAAGCCACATTTCAGTTCTGAGGAGAGCGTTTCTGTGAGTGCGTCAATGTCGCGGAGCACGTTGTCGTGGCGTTTATTAGCGAGGCTTGCGATTTCGCGGGAGGTCATGCTAAGGGAAAAAACGGTGAAGGTGTTGCTAGTTTCCATGACGGATAACCTTAGTAGGAGTTACGCAGTTGGCAACAATTCGTACAATGGAGCTGACAAATAAAGTTTCACGGCATTACGCACGATTCTATTTTTAGCTTCCATGATGCTTATTCCAGTTCGATAGAAGTAGCGTTCTAAACGCACGAAAGCGCGAATAGCAAGACCAATGCGATTGCTGAGCGAGCTTGACAACGTTCTACACCGCAATTTTGTTTGAGATCACGATGATAAACTTCAATCATCCAGCGTTTTTCAGCCAGACTTTGGCGCGTCAAATTCGACATTGAAAGATCATTGGTTGCCCAGTACTCCGTGTCGCCGTTTTTAGCAACAATCCGAAATACTTTTATTAAACCGTAACCCTTCAGATGAACAATTTCTCCTTTGGTCGAAAGAGAGCATTCGCTAACAGCTTTGTTTCCAGTTCGATCAGGATTTATTAGCCTGTTTGATTTGAGTTGCGTCAGCCAAATCTATTTTAATTCCTTGATTAATTTTAGGTTTTCCAAACTAGAATACCAACTATCAAATACTACAACAGTCGGGTTAAAGCTTCTTTCTTTTGCAATTTTAAACATTGCTCTAAAGTGATCATTTTTGGTCAAATGATCGGTATTTTTATCAAAAATGCGATAATCACAAGGAATATAACTATCACCATCTGTCCACAATAAAGTGATAAGGTTAATTCCGTTTACTGCGGCATGATGTTTTCCAGACCAGTGACGACCAAACAAATCCATTTTTTTGGCATATGGTTTGTCAAGTGTCGAATCATCAATAACCAACACACCGCTATCTTTTATAATTTCAGGCGCAACTTCTCTCCACAACGCTTCGGAGTTGGGTTCTAATCGCTTTAACAATCGCGTAAATGAATCATGTGCGGGTGGTAATTCGAGTTTTGGTGACACCTTAGCCGCCTCGGTATAGCTACATGTTCGCGGAGTAGCGATTAAAAACTGGATATAATCTTGTTCAACACATTTTGTGGCGTTCATCTTTGTATTTTAAGGCTATTTTTATTTAATGGTACAACACTTACACTGTAAAATCTGTGGTTAAACGGCTTCTTCTGAATACCTGATTTTATTAGAATCTAGTTTGTGTGGCGCAAAAAAAGTTTTCTTGATAAATCAGTAGATTAACTTTTCAACTGCGTAACTCCTACAAGGGTCTCAATTCCGGTCGTACCGCTTTGGGATGTTCCAGCACGAGGTCGGTAAGCGCCGTTCCCGCCATCAACTCTACCAAGTCACGCCCAGTCGGTTGTCCCCGCAGGCGCATGTATTCCTCGGCAGATAGCAAGACAGCACGTTCCAAACCGTTGACGGTGACATGCTGAGGACAGTCACGCGCTCGCCGTACCAGTTCACTGAATCGTGCTTTGGCGTCTTGAAGCTGCCAGTGATTCCTTGCTTCAGGGTGAGATGGCTCGTTCATGGTGTTATTCCAAAGTGGTCAGTCCGTTAAGTGGCATGATTTGGTCTCCTCATAACGTGCTACAGTTTAATGTACATCCATCATACATCCTTACGGGTATCACCATGCACACGACACGGGTTTTTAAGAATGGCAATTCGCAAGCGGTGCGGATTCCGGCAGCACTAGCGTATGAACACACCGATATTGAACTGGAGATTGAACGTGAAGGCGATGAACTCAGAATACGCCCCGCACGTCGGTCATTGTCTGGGGTCTTGAATAAATTTGCCCAATTCTCTCCTGATTTTTTGATTGAAGGGCGCGGCACTCAGGAACAAGTTGAGCGGGATGTTTGGTAATGCCGCGCTATATGCTTGATACCAATATGTGCATTTATTTGATGAAGAATCAACCAGAAGTCATTGCACGGCGCTTTGCACAATGTCGGGTCGGTGATGTGGTGATGTCGGCAATTACCTATGCTGAATTGATGTATGGCGTGGCGGTATCAACCAATCCGCAGCGGGACAGTGAACATCTCGCGGCTTTGATTCAAGATATTCCGGTACTGCCTTTTAATGCAGCGGCTGGTGTTGCCTATGGTGCAATTCGTTTCGTAACCCGTGAGCGCAAACAAGATCATCTTGATAAGTTGATTGCAGCTCATGCAGTCGCGCTCAACGTGATACTGGTAACCAATAACGTGAAGGATTTTGTGAAATATCCCGGTCTCGTTATTGAAAACTGGTGTGTTGATGTGCCGATCTAACGTTGTGCTGTGTTATCCCTCAAACAATTCCTCCGCTTGTTTCACCAGCTCCGGTATGACGATCCGATTCAATATCTTTTGCTGGCTCACATCATTCTGCTCGGCAATAAACCGCAACATGGTGAGTTGATATTCATTCAGCCGGATTGAAATCGAATAACGCGGCAGATCATCCGGTGCAAATGGTGACCAAGGCGCAGGTTCTTGTTGAGTACGATGCGCTTTGGCTCCATCTGCGAATTGACGCAGCGCATTGGGATCAACGGGTGGAAGATGAAAACTCATGGATGATCTCCGTAGATTTCAAGGGCAAGCGCAGTGATCTCGGCAGTGGCTTTATCGTTATTCATTTCGACCACGCCGCGTCCATCACTCATGGCATCCCGATACACTTTGCGCTCCCGAATGATGGTATTGGATAACGTGAATTGCGGAAGTTCAGTCAAAACACTCTGCGCTTGCTCGGCTTCGTGAATGACAGGATTGGTGGGAGCCATGGATAACAATAGTCGCGCTTGCAATTGCGGATTGAGACTGCGTGCGAGTTGGGTTAATGCGTTCATGTGCACACTGGTTTCAATGTCGGGTTGACTGGCTTTGAGTGGGCAATAGAGCAGATGACTTGCGACCATCGCAGTGCGCAATTCCTCAGAATCACGTCCGCCTGCATCAATAATGATTTGCTCATAACGGGTTGATAGATCACGCACACTATCAAAGACGTTGCCGTGCTTTTCCGTGCAATGAACTGTGGGTAAAGCACCGAGTTGATTGCGGCGTTCAATGAAGTGGCTGGCGGTGCGCTGCATGTCGGCATCAATCAATAATACGTCAATTCCCGCATTGGCAAGCCAGACGCTGAGATTAACGGCAATGGTGCTTTTACCTGTACCGCCTTTCTCACCACCGAGAAGAAGGATCATGGTTGCATCTCGTGGGCTGGGATGGGGCGAGGATGCCTGTTGGGTTAATCTAGGTGTCAAGACCCGAGAGATTGTAGACCTGTTTTTTGAAGCGTTCAGGTTCCTTCTGTTGCCAGTTTTTCAACGCTTGCACCGGTGACACATGCCCAAGGGCTTTTTGGGGTATCTGATGGTTATACATCTGCACATAATGGTGCAGCGTTTTTTCTAAATTTTGTGCAGAATCAAAGCGTGTCGTCGCCACCACCTCGGCAATCCGTCCGTTAAATCGCTCGACCATTCCGTTCGTTTGCGGATGCGAGGGCGGAATTAGGCGATGCTCAATCTGGTGTTCTTTACAAACTAAATCAAAGCGATGGCGACCAGTCGGTTCGCGTTCGCCGGTAGCGCAGAAACGATCCGTGAATTCCTTGCCGTTATCGGTCAACACCTTTTCAATCTTAAACGCGGCAGCAGCAATCACTTGCTGGAGAAACGCGCTGACGTTGGCGGCAGTTTTCTGAGCAAAAACTTTGGCATAGACCCAACGCGTTGCCCGATCAATGGCGACAAAGAGGTAGCGATGGGCTTGTTCATCCGGCATTTTGGGGAGGTATTTCACATCAATGTGGATAAAACCGGGCGCGTAATCTTTGAACTGTTTAGGCGGTTTTTTCGCACCTTCTTCTTTTGGAATCAATTTCTTAAGGTTAGAGACGTGGTGGCGACGTAAGCAACGCTGCAACCCTGAGCGCGACACCTCAGGGTTAAAACAGGTGCGCAGCACGACCAGCAAGTCATCGATGGGTAGCAACAACGTCGTGCGCAACTCCACGGCGATCAATTCTTCCAATGGTTTCAAAGTGGTATGTAGATAATGCGGACAATGAGACGCATCGTCAGTGGTCTCGCGGTGACGCCATTTGCGCACCGTCGCCCGATTCAGATGATATTCGCGGGCGAGTTCACGCTCAGATTTAGTGGAATGTTGCAGTTCACGCCGGATCGCGGGAGTTGTGCGGGCATTTTGGTGTAAATTCAAGTTCATAGCATCAATTCTCCTCTGAGTGCCCAACCGATTAGCGATGTAGGGCGCGGTGGTGAATGTCCGTGATGACGGCTTGCAAAGCCTCTCGTGCTAAAAATAGTGGGTAGCTGCGTTGCGGAATATAATCATACGGTTCCTGACACGCTCCAGATGCCGGTGAATTGCTCCGCGCTGCCTTCATTATCCAGACGCGCCGGTTGCCCAAGTGATGCCAGAAATCTGCGCCCCCTGACGCAGCGCCAATAACCCGTCAACGGTCAGAGTGATGGCTCCGGCATTGCCTTCAGCCCACGCCACGCTTTGAATCACCGAACCATTGTCGAGATTCAGTGATCCCGTCACCGCGACCGCCACGCCACCAGCATTGCCGATGGCATCCGCAGACGGCAGCGCAGCATGGCGATAGCTATCACTGAAAATGAGCGCGGCGTTCATCCGCATCTCTCCCGCCCGAACCTTGACGCTGCCGCCCTTGCCGGGCGCGATGGTATCGGCAAAAAGCCAACTTTGATTGAGCTGCAACGCTCCGGCAATGGCAACATCAATTCCACCAATCGCATCTGTTTTGCTCTGATTTTCAGTAATCAATTGTGCATTTTCTAATGCTGCTGAACCCGCCCGTATTGCAATCAAACCGCCACCATCGCCGCTCGTTTCAATTCGCGCATTTTTCATTATCAATTGTCCGTTACCCGGCAGCGCTGAAGGTTTGTTAATTGCAACTGCTTTACCGGTTTTACCCACTGCTTCAACGCGGATCGTCCCGCCCGGCGCAATGAACTTCGCCGGTTTATCAATGCTGCCGGTGATCGTGACATCGCCGCCGCTCAACGTCATGTGCTTGCCAGCTTTAACGCTCAATTGGCTACCGTTCACGCTCAAAGTCGCCGGTTGCGGCGACAGAAAACCGAATGATTCGGGCGCAGCAACAGTGAGAGAACTGCTTGCCGGAGCGCGGGCGCTGTAACGGCTGCCGTCAGAAAAGCGCACCTCGTCGGCAGTGCTGAGATGGAGCGCGGCGGGCACATCAACGCTGGCATTTGCGCCCATGACCACGCCGGACGGATTGATGAGATAGACATCGGCTGTGCCGACTTTCGAGCGTAACTGCCCGTCAATGTTGGATATTTTGCCGCCGGTGACGCGGCTGATGACGTTCTGAATTTTATCGGGGCCGGTAAAAGTGGCGCTGCGCCCGGTTGGAATCTCAAAGGTTTGGAAGCTGTGAAACAGATTATTGCCGCGAGTGCTGCCGAGTTCTGCGCCGATTTGCATATCCAAGCCGGTGAGCGTTTGACGCGGCCCGACGGTGCCGTCGGTGGTGATTTGCGCGAGACAAATTGAAGTGCTGAACAACGCGATAACGAATGAAAAACGCGAGACAACAATGCACATTGGGTTGTTTCCACAGCCAAAGATCGGTGCGGTCGATCTTGTGCGTTTCTGCTAAAACCGGTGAAGAAACAAGTTGTGTTTTACTGTTAGTACTGCCGCTACGGTAATGCCAAGATCAATTAAGAATAAATAGTTTTTTCAGCTATTTATTGCTGATCATGGCACTACCAATTGTGCTTTATTGCACTGAATGTACATCATCTCCTTTAAGAAATTGCGCCCCAGTTTCATTCTGAAAATCGCGTAAGGATTCTTCAGCTTCTGCTTGAGATATACCTAAACGTGTTGCCACTGCATCTAAACGATAAACTGGTTCTCCATCGGAGGTATACCCGTCTGGTTTATCAGGAATCAATCCCATTTCCACCACTTTATTGTGCATCATATCCAGAAAAGATTGCGGAGCAGCATCAATCATTCGCGCAAAAGCCTGTAATGCTTCCGGTGTTTGACCCAAACCACGCGCTACCAATGCCGAATACAAATCACCTGCAATACGGAATTCATCTGAAATATCTTCTTTGTTCATTATTAACCTCTTAGTCGCTGGGTTTATTTAATAAACAGCGATCCATTACCGCTGTTATTTCATACTAAGTTAGTTCGCAAATGCGCCATTTAAGCGAGACCGTAACCACAGCTCACTCCAATAAACAACTGCATCAATTGCCTCGGCTTGTTCGAGATCAGGTTCTGTTGAATCAGGACTTGCGCCAAGTAGATTATTTGTATTGCATAGAGCAAAATGATTTAGATTTGCTCTTTTCACTCCAAAGTCAATAACGCATTATTATCACATAGCAAATGCGCTAATTTCAAAGCATGTTCAGGGCGATTGATAATACTGCGTATTACGGTTAATATCTTACTTGCTTTCACAAGAACTGCGTTACAGCAAATCAAACTTCCTAAATGGTAAACTGCCTTGTCAGTTCAATGCAATATTGAACCGATAGAGAACACCGCTATTGAAGTGAGGGTGACTCGCGTAGCGTAGCAGATTTTTTAAGAAAAGGTAAAGGGAAAAGAGAATCGCACATGAAACTGATCGCTGTGATTACCACTGTTGATAATATGGATGATGCGCAAAACATCGCCACTGCTGCTATTAAATCAAGACTTGCAGCATGTGCACAGATTGAAGAAATTAGTAGCATTTATTCTTGGAAAGGTCAGATTGAAAATACCAAAGAAATTCGCATCACTTTCAAAACGACCTCGACACGCTGGCACGAACTAAAAGCACAGATTACTGCATCTCATCCCTACGAAATACCGGCAATTTATAGCCTGAAAATTGTGGATGTCAACGAATCATATCTGGAATGGGCTAATCAAATAAACCACTGATTTTTTAAACATTATGCTGTTTATCAATTTAATGTGTCAAAATGAGTTAGCGTTTTCTAAGTTCTTAATAACCAACAGCGCATTATCTCTATGACGCCAGAACAATTCATTGCCAAATGGCAAATCTCCACCCTGAAAGAACGCTCTGGTTCACAGGAGCATTTTATTGATTTGTGTCGATTATTAAATGAGCCAACGCCAGCGGAAATTGATCCGGTTGGCGCGTGTTATTGCTTTGAACGCGGAGCGAAAAAAACCACCGGCAGCGATGGCTGGGCGGATGTGTGGAAACGCAATTGCTTTGGTTGGGAATACAAAGGCAAACGCAAAAACTTGAATGAAGCCTTTGTCCAACTGCATCGCTACGCCCCAGCATTAGAAAATCCGCCATTGTTAATTGTTTCCGATATGGAACAGATTATTATTCACACCGCATTTAATGGGACGGTTTCTAAAGAATATGTGTTGCAGTTGGATGATTTACGCAATCCCGACAATTTGCGGTTATTAAAATGGGCATTTAGTGAACCAGAACGGTTGCGCCCCACGCTCACCACTGCGGCATTAACGGAAACGGCAGCGCGTCAATTTGGTGAATTGGCGCACACTCTATGTGAACGTGGTCACGATACCCAACAGGTTGCGCATTTTTGCCAGCAAATTCTGTTTTGTTTTTTCGCTGATGATATTGGATTATTAACCAATCATTTATTCAGTCAATTATTGGATGCTGGGCAAAAACGCCCGGATAATTTGCCGCAAACATTCACCAGTTTATTTAATACGATGGCAACTGGTGGTTTATTCGGCACTGAAGAAATTGATTGGTTTAATGGCGGATTATTTGATGCCGCTGCGCCGTTGCCATTAACCGGAACTGATGTGCAAACATTGCGGAAATTGGCGCAGTTGAATTGGTCAGACATTGAACCCAGTATTTTCGGTACGTTATTTGAGCGCGGATTGGATCCAAATCAACGTGAACAACTCGGTGCGCATTATACGGACGCTGCATCTATTATGCGTTTGGTCAATCCAGTGGTGCTCGATCCATTACGCGAAGAGTGGCGTGTTCAACAGCTAGCGATTGCAAAATTGGTTGATAAAATTGCTGCGTTAAAAAGCAAAGTTAATAAGGCAATTGCAGTGGCGAGTACAACGACATTAACTACTGAATCGGCAGAAGGAATTAGAATTGTAAGAGAAAAGGCTAGAAACGCCGAGACAGCAGCAAAAAGAAAATCGAAAAACACTGTCGTGATTTTCTCATTCGGTTGCAAAAGTTTCGAGTGCTTGATCCTGCCTGTGGTTCAGGGAACTTTTTATTATTGGCATTGCGCGGTTTGAAGGATTTAGAACACGAGGTTATTTTAGATGCAGAGCGATTGGGTTTGCCCGCTAGTTTTCCGAAGGTTGGTCCAGAAAATGTGCTGGGAATTGAATTAAACATTTATGCAGCGGAATTGGCGCGAGTGACGGTGTGGATTGGTGAAATTCAATGGATGCTGAATCACGGTTTTTCATTGGCAAAAAATCCAATTTTGAAAACAATTCATATTATTGACCAACGTGATGCAGTGGTCAATGCGGATGGTTCTGAACCGAATTGGCCAGCCGCTGATGTGATTGTCGGTAATCCGCCGTTTCTGGGCGATAAACGAATGCTGGGTACAATGGGTGATGAATACGTTAAACGCTTGCGCAGTTGTTATCAGGGGCGCATTCCCGGCGGTGCAGATTTAGTGACGTATTGGTTTGAAAAAGCGCGAGCGCAAATTGAATTCGGTAAAGCAACAGCCGTTGGTTTGGTGGCAACCAATTCGATTCGTGGCGGCGCAAATCGTCAAGTATTAAGTCGTATTTGTGAGACGACGACGATTTTTAACGCATGGTCAGATGAACCTTGGATTAACAGCGGCGCAGCAGTGCGCGTCAGTTTAATTTGTTTCGGTAAAACAGAACTAAAGCCAGTTTTGAATGGCGAAATAGTTGCAGCAATTTATGCAGATTTAACGTCTGGTTCAATTGATTCTGCATCGGATGTGACGCGAGCAAAACCATTAAAAAGTAATTGTGGAACCTGTTTTATTGGTACGCAGAAAAGCGGCAGCTTTGATATTGCGGTGAATTAGCGCGGCAATGGTTAAAAGAACCAAATTCACACGGTAAACCAAATAGTGATGTTGTGCGTCCTTGGGTAAATGGAATGGACATCACGCGCCGTCCATCTGATACATGGATTATTGATTTTGGCATTGAATTTAATGTAACAGAATCATCTTTTTATGAAAAACCGTTTCAGCATGTTGTAAAATACGTCAAGCCGAAAAGAGAAGATAATAATCGAGATGGATACCGAAAATTTTGGTGGCGTTATGGTGAAACGCGACCTAGTTTGAGGGCTTCATTAGCTAAATTTACGCGCTATATTTGCACTCCGCGAGTTTCCAAATATCGACTATTTGTTTGGTTTTCGACGACTATTGTGCCGGATAGCGCAACAGTTGCTATTACTCGCGCTGATGACACCACATTCGGTATTTTACATTCGCGTTTCCATGAAATATGGTCGTTACGAATGGGAACCAGTTTAGGCGCGACGCCGCGTTATACGCCGAGCACCACATTTGAGACGTTTCCTTTTCCAATCGGTTTAACGCCAGCAAATACTGGCGGCGCAATTGAAACGTTGAATAGTGGCGCAATCATTCCGACAGTTGCAGCAGAATATCAATCTCACGCAAAGCCATTGCGGAGGCAGCATTTCAACTCAATCAATTGCGTGAGAATTGGTTAAATCCGCCAGAATGGATTGAACACCAGCCGGAAATTGTCGCTGGCTATCCTGATCGAATCATTGCTAAACCCGCATTTGCTGCGCAACTAAAACAACGCACTCTGACCAATTTGTATAATAAAAAACCGGCGTGGCTGGTGAATGCGCATGTCAAATTAGATCAAGCGGTCGTCGCAGCTTATGGCTGGGAAAATGACGCAGCGGAATTGAATGAAGCAGAGATTTTGCAGCGGTTATTGGCGTTGAATCTAGCGCGGAAAAAAGCGAATTGATTTAGTAGTTGACATTGGTTTGTTGGCGTGTTTTGCTATTGACAGGTGCTTCATAACACCTCAGTAAGCGGCACGCACACTCGATAGTCATGTGATTTTTATGTCCCCAGTTTCCTTTTTCGCTGGGGGTGCGGAGAAATAAGGGGAGATAATCCTACGAATAATCTCGCCGTCTTGCTGCGGTATGAAGCCCCTCAACGAACCATTCGTGGTTCTTTCTTCATAAAATCAGCAAGGTGCTCATCATGGCTAAAACCATTTCTAATGCAGTAACCCCCTCCATTTTTACGTTTTCACCTTGTGAAGACTCCAGCTTTGACATCCGCATGATCCTCATTGATAACGATCCTTGGTTTGTTGCTACAGATGTATGTACAGCACTTGGTCTTACGAATTCTCGCATGTCAATTCAATCACTTGATGATGACGAAAAGGGTGTAAGTCCGATTTACACCCTTGGTGGGCGGCAAGAACTCAGCATCATCAACGAGTCTGGTTTGTACACTTTAATCCTGCGCTGCCGCGACGCCGTTAAGCACGGCACTATCCCTCACCGATTTCGCAAGTGGGTCACGAATGAAGTTCTGCCTTCTATTCGTAAGACTGGCAGCTATCATGTCGGACAAAATGAATCCATCAACTCAGATTTACCCTATCAGCCAGCAATGAAGATTCAGATTTTTGAATTAGCAATGCGGACATTGCGCGTATCAGAAACCAGCAAGATTCGGATGCTGGCTAAACTCAGTGAATCAGAAGGAATCAATCCTGATTTTCTTCCTGATTATGTCGATGAACCACTGGTCAGAGCGATCACTCCGCTATTGAAAGGGATCGGACATCCACTCGCGCAGCACGTTGCCAAGACTGTGAATCCCGCATTAGAAGCAATGGGCATTCTGGAACATCTTTCCCGCAAGAGCACCGGCAACAAGATTAAATGGTTCTGGAGTTTGACCGAGGAGGGTTTGAAATACGGGCGCAATGAAACCAGTCCGAATAATCCCCGCGAGACGCAGCCGCTGTTTTTCGTGGAGCGTTTTCCTGAGTTATTAGCGCGATTGGATGCGTATATCAATCCACAATCCTTGCCGCTTTAAATCCCCCCAACCCCCCTTTTTCAAAGGGGGCTTTTGTTTCTCATTTTCCGCTGGGCTTTTTTAATTGCCTTTTAATCAATAACTCTCACGAGGAAATCATTTCAATGTCACCAACACTTGCATTGGCTAGTGAATTAATTCGTCGCCCTTCGGTCACGCCAGACGATCAGGGTTGTCAAAAACTCATCGCCGAGCATTTAACTGCCAGCGGTTTTCAAATTGAATTCATGCCGTGTGGTGAAGTGACGAATTTGTGGGCGCGACGCGGTGATGCCGCGCCGTTGCTGTGTTTTGCGGGTCATACCGATGTTGTGCCCACCGGTCCGTTGGCGCAGTGGATCTCCGATCCATTTGTGCCAACGATTCGTGACGGATTGCTGTTCGGGCGCGGCGCAGCGGATATGAAAGGCTCCATCGCAGCGATGATCACTGCCGCCGAAACTTTCGTCGCCGCGCAGCCCGATCATCGCGGCTCCCTCGCTTTTTTGATTACCAGTGATGAAGAAGGACCGTCGATTGACGGCACGGTGAAGGTCGTAGAACGGCTGATGCAGCGCGGCGAGCGGATTGATTACGCGCTGGTGGGCGAACCGTCGAGCCGCGAGCAGTTGGGCGATACGATTAAAAACGGGCGACGCGGCAGTCTGACGGGAACGCTAAAAATTCACGGTAAACAAGGACATGTCGCTTATCCGCATTTAGCACTCAATCCGTTTCATGCCAGTGCCTCGGCGCTGGCGGCGTTGTGCGCGGAAGTCTGGGATCACGGCAACGAACACTTTCCGCCAACCAGTTTGCAGATCGCCAATCTGCACATGGGCACTGGCGCAGACAACGTGATTCCTGGTCACTTGGAAGCGCAATTCAATCTGCGCTTTTCCACCGAGCAAACGCCAGAACGGATTCAAGCGCGAGTGGCGGAAATTCTTGACGCTGGCGGTTTTCGTTATGACCTGCGCTGGCGCTTATCGGGGCATCCGTTTTTAACGCCCGCCGGTGAATTGGTGGACGCAGCGCGGGCAGCAATTCACGCCGTCACTGGTGTTGAGACGCAACTGTCCACCAGTGGCGGCACTTCCGATGGACGGTTTATCGCGCCAACTGGTGCGCAGGTGGTCGAACTTGGTCCACTCAACGCGACCATTCATCAAATTGACGAATGCGTCGGCGTTGCTGAACTCGATCAGCTTGCGGAGATTTATCAGGGAGTGATGCAGCGCCTGCTCACGCAGTCGTGATGGCAATGCGCCATCAACGCAAAGGATTTGGGCTGTCGGGCAAAATGATATTGAGTTCAAGCACTTCGTGCGCGTCACTCTGTTCGTAACTCACCGTCACCGCATTCATGTCGATGTCGATGTATTTACGAATCACTGCGAGAATTTCAGTTTGTAACTGCGGCAGATAAGACGGACAACCGCGTGCTGCGCGGTCATGCGCCACCAAAATTTGTAACCGTTCCTTGGCAACAGTTGCCGAACCAGGAATTGGTTGCGTCGCACGGAAATAATCAAGCAAGCCCATAGGGTCATCCTCCGAATAAGCGGCTGAGGAAACCCTTCTTTTCCGTATGAAGGAACCGGTGCGGCACTTCGTCGCCAAGATAGCGTGCCACCATATCGCTATACGCTTGTCCTGCATCACTTTCTCGATCCAAAATCACCGGCGTTCCAGAATTAGAAGCAGTCAGCACTGCTTTTGATTCGGGAATAATCCCCAGCAGTTTTAACGCCAAAATTTCCTGCACGTCATCAACACTCAACATTTCGCCGTTTTGCACTCGCGCTGGGTCGTAGCGCGTCAACAGCAAAAACTCCCGAATCGGCTCCTCATTCATTTCCGCTCGCCGCGATTTACTCGACAGAATGCCGAGCATTCGGTCGGAATCGCGCACCGATGACACTTCGGGATTGGTAACGACGACTGCATCATCCGCAAAATACATCGCCATTGTTGCGCCGTGTCAATGCCCGCAGGGGAATCGCAAATGACGAAATCGTAATTGGCGGATAATTCTTCCAGCACCCGCGCCACGCCTTCTTTCGTTAACGCATCCTTATCGCGGGTTTGCGACGCGGGCACACATACAGCAAATCGCAGCGTTTATCGCGGATGAGTGCCTGACTTAAACTCGCTTCATTATTGATAACATTAACGAAATCATAAACAACGCGCCGTTCGCAACCCATAATCAAATCGAGATTGCGCAGTCCCACATCAAAATCAATCACCACCGTGCGCTTGCCTTTTTGCGCCAGCCCCATCGCAAGTGATGCAGAAGTCGTGGTTTTACCGACTCCGCCCTTGCCTGAGGTGATCACGATAATTTTCGCCAAGGTCGCGCCCTCCTTACCGGGTCTATATTCATGGTTTAATTCAATAAATAAACAATAGAGCTTTATTTACAAACGCTCGATGCGCAGAATCTTTTGATCGAGAAAAATCTGTACCGGAAATCCCTGCATTTCGGAAGGGATGTTCTCACTGACGCGGTAATGCCCAGCAATGGAAACCAATTCTGCCTGCAAATCTTGACAAAAAATCCGCGCTTCCAGATTGCCATTCATTCCCGCCAGCGCCCGTCCACGCAATGCGCCGTAAACATGAATGTTGCCGTCAGCCATCAATTCCGCACCTGAACTGACCGCAGCAACAATCGACAAATCACCGCCAGCGGCATACACGCGCTGCCCAGAACGCACTGGACGTTTAATCAACATTGAACCCGGATGATTTACGGGTTTGCGCGGCGCTGACACTGCGGAACGCGTCCCGCCAGCGGTTTGCCATTGCAACTCGTCGGCATCAATTTCGGTTTCTGTGGTGGTGGTCGTGGTCTTGTTCGCTCGGACGTAAGAATCCCGCAACAGCGCCAGCCCCAGTGCTTCTGCGGCTTCATTTTGCTCGGGGTTCCGCCGCGCACACCGAAGGGAATCATGCCGTAACCGCGCAACAAACCAATCAACAGCGGCAATCCGCCAGCGGCGCTCGCGCCCATTGGAAACCGACTTAAATCAATCACCACCGGCATGTTATGAAAAAAATCCGGCGATTGTTCGACCTTGGCGGTTAATCGTGCCGCAATCGCTTCGATGTTGTGATCGAACACACGAATGACCGGAAGGGTAAAACCCGCTGCTTTCAGCTCAAAACCTTTGATGCTATCGGCGATTGGTGTAGCGCGAATCACAGTTGTTTCAGAGGATGACAACGCCGAATCTTCCGCAATCTCAACAGGCGTGTGACTCATTAAAATTCCTCCGCGAAAAACTCGGCACAAATGCCGACATGCAACAATTGAACGTCATACCAATTAGCCCGGCGGCCAATTCAATGGACGACCACCGAGCACATGCAGATGCAAATGAAATACTGTTTGTCCGGCAGCAGCGTTGCAATTGACTACAGTGCGATAACCGCTTTCCGCAATTCCTTCCTGCGCTGCGACCTGCGCTGCCACTAAAAACAATTTGCCAAGCAAAGTGGCTTCTTCAGGCTGCACTGCATTGAGCGTTGGAATTGGCTGGCGCGGAATCACCAAAAAATGCACTGGCGCTTGCGGGCTGACATCTCGAAAAGCGACGACTTCTGCATCTTGATACAGAATGTCCGCCGGGATTTCGCCGGACGCGATCTTGCTAAACAGCGTGCTCGACATTCGCACTGCCTCTCAAAATGGAAGCTTTGAAACCCGGCGGCAACGGCATTCCGGCGGTCAATTCCGCCATGTTTTCCTTCACTTTTTCCGACACGCGCTGCACTGCGGCATTGACCGCAGCGGTGATTAAATCCTCCAACATTTCCTTGTCATCTGTCGTCATCAATGACGGATCAATTTCCACCGCTTAATAAGATGTTGACCGGTCATCGTCACGCGCACCATGCCGCCGCCAGCCTCACCAATCACTTCTTCCGCAGCCAGCCGCGCCTGCGTCTGCTGCATTTCTTCCTGCATCTTCTGCGCTTGTTTCAGTAAACCGCCAAGAGCCTTCATAAATTAATCTACCTAATTAAAATGTTGTTTTTAATTGCATCGCTACAGGCGCATTTAATCCGTTGCATGAATACCGCCCGGTGCCCATGCGCATCAAACGTCTCACGCAGCTGCTGCGCCACGGAATCATTGTCCATCAGTTCCGCTGCGTACTGCTGGCGCAAATCCGCTTCGCGTACTTGACGTTGGGCAGGCGTATCATGCTGCGCTTGCGCATTTTGCAACACGAGCTTGACCGGCGTACCCAAAATTTGCGCCACCGCATCTTGTACCTGCGTCACGCTTGATGGAGTGCGGAAAAATTCTGCATCCAGCGCCAGCGTCAACTGCCCATCTGCCCAGCTCACGAATCCACAGTTGCGAGCGACTTGCTCTGCCAGTCCTTTCACTGGCAACTGCATCACCAGTTGCTGCCAATCTTCGGCAGATACCAACTGCGTCACCGGCGGCATTGGCGCATTCGGCTGGTGCACAGCACTCGCACCCGACGCAGGAATGACAGCGGACGGCGCAGCCGCTGGTGAAGTGCTCATCGCTGGCTTGGGCGCAACGGCGCGAGCAGTTGGCATCGACTGCGCTGTTCCCGTCATTGCCGCTGCCGGACGAAATGCCAACGCCCGCAGCAGCACCATTTCCAACCCAGCTCGCGGATCGGGCGCTAACGGCAAATCGCGCTGCCCGGTTAAAGCAATTTGATAATAAAGCTGAACATCTTCCGCTGGCATTGCCGCTGCCAGTGCCGATAATCGTGCTTGATCGGGATCATCAGCCGCCAACAACGTGGGAATTTGTTGGATCAGCGCCAGCCGATGCAGCAGCGCAATCAACTCGCGCAGCAACTCATCAAAATCTGGCGTCAGTGCGGCGACGCGATCGACTTCAGCGAGAAGTTGCGCTCCATCCGCTGCCGCCAGCGCATCAAGCAGATTGAGCACGAGATCGCCGCTCACCGTGCCGAGCATCGTCCGCACTGCATCGTCCATCACGCGCCCGCCGCCGAACGCAATCGCTTGATCGAGCAGACTTAATCCGTCGCGCATACTGCCATCTGCGGCGCGAGCGAGCAGTGGTAATGCCGCTGGCGCAAATTCCACGCCCTCGGTCGTCAACACATGACGCAGTTGCTCGGCAATTTCGCTGGGCAACAGGCGGCGCAGATTGAATTGCAAACAACGCGAGAGCACTGTCACCGGCACTTTTTGCGGATCGGTGGTTGCCAGCAGAAATTTGACGTGTGACGGCGGTTCTTCCAACGTTTTCAATAAGGCATTGAAACTGCCGTGGAAAACATGTGCACCTCGTCAATCAGGTACACCTTGAACCGAGCGCGGGCTGGCGCGTAGGGTACGTTATCAAGCAGCTCGCGGGTTTGATCGACTTTGGTGCGTGATGCAGCGTCCACTTCCAACAAATCGACAAAACGCCCGCTGTCGATTTCTCGACACGCCGAGCACACGCCGCACGGTTTAGAACTGATGCCCTGTTCGCAGTTGAGCGCCTTCGACAAAATCCGCGCCAGCGTGGTTTTACCGACGCCCCGTGTGCCGGTGAACAGATAAGCATGATGAGTTGATTGCGATCAAGCGCGTTAGAAAGCGCCTGCACCACATGTTGTTGTCCGACGAGATCATCAAACGTTTTGGGGCGCCATTTACGGGCGAGCACCTGATAGGACATGCGCGACCTAAATTGAGGAAAGTGGAGGTGAGATGGAGCCTGAGAATCGTTGAAAGTGTAACAGATGACCGTGATTTGCTTTGGATGCTTTGATTAAACCGACATCCAGTTGCTGCCAGTTGACACCCTCACCGCCCAACCGCTTGCGTTGTTCAATAATAGTACGCTGCCAACTGCGCCCATCAAAATCAGCTCAGTGTTCAGATAAAATGTGATGCTGATATTCCCATTTTAATAAATGTTCAATATCAAGTTCCGCAAAACGACCAGCACGAATCAATGCCGCTGTTTGTAATGTCCACGCGTTATAATCGGTATCGTATAAGGTGCTTAATTCAGTCATGTTGTGTGCCTTCTTCTGTTGTTTTGTGTATTCAGAAAAAACCGCCACACTTTGATCATAAAGTGTGGCGGCTTTTTAATTGCATCTTGAAGTGAGATTATTTGACCATATAGGTTTTGGTCAGTTGATTGTTGGCTTCATTCGATTCTGGCGTTTGACACCAGCTATCAGCAAATGCCCGCAAGGTTTTCGCACCAGCGCCACTTAACCGCAAATTGACCGTCAAGGTTTTAGTCGCTCCTGCAGCCAATGAACTAATCTCAATCCATTGTTCACCAAACGCGCCGCATTTTTGCACCGTCGGTTGATTTGCCCACACATCCAAATAACCGCCATTTACGGTCACAGTACCTTGATTTTTAACAGTAATCTTGGCAGTAAAGGCGCTGTTGGCGACCGGTGAAACTGGTATTAAATCTATTGCAGTGATGATCATATCTATCGTGCCAAACGCAGCCGTTACCGACTTTTTGCCGTTCA
Source organism: Chromatium okenii (assembly GCF_002958735.1). GTDB lineage: Bacteria > Pseudomonadota > Gammaproteobacteria > Chromatiales > Chromatiaceae > Chromatium > Chromatium okenii_A. Next base: position 1,003,727 of record NZ_PPGH01000037.1, read on the forward strand.
AAATAACCTTACATTGCAATGGGTTAGTCACAAGCGATGTACAACCCGACCAATCGCTGAAGATCGCGCCAGCGGTTGCAGTGGCTGATCCTCCTGCTTTTATACTAGCTAGTTTTGCGGACAACTATAATCCGAAAGATGAAGTGACGCTGGAGCATCACGACTTGCTCCCACGCTAGAGCGTGGGAGCTAGAGCAATGTTGATTATTCTCCTTTCCCAGTCGTAATTTTAATAGTGCCAGACGCGCTATCAATTGATACGATTTGACGATAAATACTGCCGTCTTTATATTTGACGGTAGCCCAATAAAAACCATAATTCACATCTTCATCAGGGTAGTAGTCAATCCATCCCCAAGATGATTCTTCAGTCGAAGAATTCCCACCGGGTGGGTGACAGTTTATCGCATTGTTAGTAATGGATGGTTGACCTTCTGCAGTAGCATACTCGTGACCAATTGATCCGTCTGTGTTCTTCTCCAACCAAAAGATAGGTGTCAGTTTTAATTCTGTTATTGTTCTACAATCCCCTGCGAAGATGTAGCTGCAGTGATCCGTTACATTAAAACTGATTTTGGATCTGTTTGCGATAGGGTGGTCGCCATCGCCACTCCACCACGCTATAGCTTCATCATGCTGATTCAGTGCCTTGAAATAGCCATTGAGGCTGTCATTGAGATCTGCAAGCGCAACGCCATATATCGAAGCTAGCGATTCGCCGATATTGCCTGGCGCCAATTCAATTATATTTTTAACAATATCTACGCCGACTAAAAGGATAGCTTGATCGCTGGCGAGACCGTCATCAATATGATTCTGATAACCTTCTAGTATAGTCTTGAATTTATCTATATTATTATAGATTGCTTCGCCTTTTTTGAAAATGCTGTAAGCGCCTTTTACTTCATTTACTCCTCCCAATTTTTCAAAGTATTTGGTTCCGAATTGCAGCGCGAGTAGTGATCTTGTTGCACTTTGGCATTTATCTTGATAGCGGGATGGGTTTTTAGTGGCTAGTGCGCACATGCTTTTTTGGTATTTTAAGACCACTGCTGGGTTTACATTTGTGTTCCCCACCGATCTTTCTGTAAATACTTCTTCTTCGGAATGCGCGTTTCCAGAAAGGTTTCTGCGTACGATTGGCAATTCCGTTTTTTGTGATAAATCAACGAATTTTGATTCAGTAGCAGATTGAGCATAACTAAAAGTTGTGGCAGATGGAGTATAACTAAAAACAGCATCTGAAGTTGAAAGCAACACCTGACCACTTTTTAGCTTTAACTCGGCACTCGCAATATATGATCCAGATTCAGCACTGGCAAGCAATGAATATTGTAATAGCTCCGACCAATCGCGCTGTTGAAGCGATGCGCCCAAAAAAGGTTTTTTAGTGCTAGTTATTTTTTTTCCGTCATCATATAAAACATCTCCGTTTGGCAACGTAAATTTAACGAATAGATCATATTGCAGAGAGGTGTCTATATTATCTTGCGCAACGACGCTTAACAACACAGCGAGGTTTTCATCAGTGCTGATTAATTTCTGCTTGTCAGTCGCAACATAAATTTCAGGGATATTATCAACACCTGCTTGTATGGAGAAGTTATATAAGATCGTACCTCCTGGCGCAGTTTTTACTAAACCTCGTTTAGTGCCAGCGTCACCGTACTGAGTGCAAACAAATTGGCGTTTTGTTTTAGTGCCGCCACCCAGTTCTTTATTTGATAAAGCACAGTCGCCAACTGTAAATCCCATGCCTGCGACTAAATTTGAACCTGTTACGGTAAAGATGGTCGGTGAACCAACTACGGTGGTTTTTGGTGACACATTGGTAATCGTTAATGTTGATGTTATTGCCGCAAAGTTAGCGGTGACTTGTTTGGTGGCACTCATCATGACGACACAAGCACCGTTGCCGGTACAGCCCGCGCCGCTCCAGCCAGTGAATGTGGAGCCAGTGGCTGGTTTGGCGGTCAGCGTGACCGGTATCCCGTTAGTAAAGCTTTTATTGCAAACGCTGCCGCAGTTAATGCCCGCCGGGGCGCTAGTCACAGTGCCATTACCGACTTTGATAATTGCGAGGCTGTAGGTGGTTGACGTGGTTGTGAAGGTTGCAGTGACGCTATTATTACTCGTCAACGTCACAGTGCATTGCAGCGGCTTGTTGGCAACTGGAGTACAGCCCGTCCATTTCGTGAAGGTCGCGCCAGTATCCGCTTTGGCAGTCAGTGTGACGGCAGTGCCGCTGGTGAATGTTTTGCTGCAAGCCGTACCGCAATTGATTCCTACTGGTTCGCTGGTGACAGTGCCTTTGCCACTTTTGTTAATTGACAATTTATAGCTGGGCAATAAATTGAAATTAGCAGTGATGGTTTGCGCTTCAGACATTTTGACCGTGCAATCGCCAGTTTTATTGGTACACGCACCGCTCCAACCGCTGAACGTCGAACCGGAGTTGGTATCAGGTGTGGCAGTGAGAATAACACTGCTACCGTTGTCAAAATCCGCTGCGCAGATTGTGCCGCAATTGATTTTCCCGTCTTTGCTGGTGACGCTACCGCTGCCCGTGCCGGATTTTTTGATTGCAAGTGAAAAGGTGGTTTGTTGTTCGCCCATCAATGCCTGAATACGCGAGATGACATTTGGTCTCGACGATGATCCCATCGTGTCAGCCTCATTTGCTAACACTAATCCTTGAGAATGCGCTGCGACTGCATCAGCATATTCCTGTTGCATCACACTCGGAAGCACGCTTCCAAGATTGGAGGTATTTTCATACCTGTAATATCCAGCAAAGCTAAAGTGACTTAGTACACTAGAAGACTTAAATACTGGCCACCAGCCCCAATTTGAAGCTGAGAATAATTTGCTCTCACTCTCCAGTGAAATCATTGCGGGATCGCTGACATTGATTTTGTAGATAGAGCCAGACTGCGCATAACCATTGCCATCGTCCTTACTGTTCTTAAATGCGTAGAGATAATCGCCTGAAAGATATAAAGCGCCATGTCCTGATGTTGGGTCGCCATTTGGCCATACTTCGCCGATAACGACAGACTGATATGAGTTTGAATCTTTGTTGAAACGCACAATTTTTAGCGAGCTTTTGTAGGCGCGAGTTCCATCAGGATCGACACGGTAAACGCCATCTGGTGATTTAACTGTTGCGAGAACAAAAACATCACTACCATTAAACAGGACGTCGGTAATGCCATGCGATGACAGCACATCGCTGACATTGATGCTGCCGGAATCAGCAGAATTATTAGGAGCAGCCAGTTGCAATACCTCTGCGTCTGTCAGGGCGCGGTTGTAAATGCGCATTTCATCTATTGCGCCATTCATTGGATGCCAGTAACTATGATTACGGCCAATATAAATATCTTCGCTGTTTACATCAGTAATGTTGATGCTAACATCATGTGTACTTACAAGTCTGCCGTTAATAAACACTTTTGCGGTATGTTCGCTATTCGAGTAAACGTAAACGATATTAGCCCATTCGTTAATGCTATAACCCTCGATCAAACTAGGACTAGGATTAAAAGAAGAATAGTAGTAAATCGACTCGTTTCGGATATCTGTTGTAAGCATTGTACTAAGCGCACCTTCACCTTTCATAAATACTTCAAAAAAAGGCGAAGCAGCATCATAATTTAGTGGGCTTTTATAATTACCCCATCCATCCATGCCGTCTAATCCAGATAGTTTGACTGCATGAGCCACAGAAAAATCGCCTGTAAACTGCAACGATGAACTGTTAGGGACATGAATCGCGCCAGAATTATAATAACCACCAAAACTCGCTGCACCGCCAGCAAATCCAGTCGATGCTGTGACCGAGCCTTCTACTGTGCCGTTATTGCCATTTGTCGAGCAATCCTTTCCCAAATTGCTGGCATCATCGAAACAATAATAAGCGACCAATCCCGTATCAACATCTGCTGATACTGCGCCGCCAATCATCAATACGCCGAGCAGCAGTATTGTGACCATGTTCTTCATCACTTGCGTCCTTTGCTTACTTTTGATAATAAGAATAAACTGCACAAAGCATGAAAAATCGTTGCCTGTGGAATTTACCTGTTTGCGCCTTTCGATTGTATTGCATCAAAGACGCGCAAAAGTTATCACCACCACATTAATTTATCAAGCACAAATAACGTTACAAGAATGCAACCGAAAAATCATCTGAATTGAGAAATGCCAGCAATTCATTTCCCGCCGCATCCAATTTAGTGAAATCAAAACCGTTGCTACCGAATTCGGCATTTTGTCCGGGAAACCCTTCAGCCGTACACAGCAAGCTGTTTTCGGTTGCATTTGAGCAAGTGGTGATGCCGGTATCATTCAAACCGGCAGCGGATGCGGGAACTGTAAAAACGAGCAGGGCAGCAATTCCAGCCCAACGCGCCAGTAATTGAAAAGGTCGTATACGATCAAGAATTGTCATTCTCCAAAGTGGTGAAGTGGTTTGATTTAAGTACCGATATTATTTTTTGATAAAACAGGCGATTTCCTGTTCTGCCCATGATTTGAGCGTTTCAACAATGGCTGCCATTTCAGACTGCTCGATCATTTTAACTGAACAGGTTTCATAACGAAACTGAACTGCAAAATAATTGAGAATACGCAGCGCGTTTTTACCGATAGGAACTCTAATATCGTGCGCAAGACATAACGCAGCAAGTACAGTAAGATCGTGAGTACGCTCAAAAATGATGCCATGAATGACCAACACAGCTTTAATAAACTTTTCAGACGCTTGCTGGGCATGAAAACCCATACTTTCTAAAGGTGCTTTACCGGATTCACGCAGCAAGTGAAATGTAAGATCATCACGTTGCCCTGCTATCATCAGTGCTTGTGCTTGTGCATTATGATTGCTCATATAACACCCGTCCTTCACGGCTTGCCCAATATAGCGGCGTCGTCCACCACTCGCGTTTTTGTTCAAACTCATTTGCAGTAATTAACAGCAGATCAACACCAATACCGATTTGATCGAGAGTGTTGCACAAACGTAGATATTCTTGGGTATAATCGGGTATTTCTTGTTCAATCACCAATAAATCGAGATCAGATTCAGCAGTTGCATCACCGCGAGCGTAAGAACCAAAAACAATCACTTTTAGTGGTTGATTAGCAGCGGCAGCAATTCTTAAAGCAGCTTCACGGAGTGATTTTTCTGTCAGCATGGTTTAACCTGCAAGTGGTAAATTAGGCGCAGCATGGTTGCTTTTCCGTTATTTAGCTAAAAGCGTCAGTAAACTGTTTAAGCGCCAGCAATTGAAAAGACCTTATACAATCAAGCATTGTCATTCTCCAAGGTGGTATAGATAAACAAGACGATAGCGCAAAACTTAAAAACTATGCCGTTTAAATCACGCCGATTGACTGACAAGCGTAACCTCCACCGGAATTTGCTCAATCAAAGCATTACTCAATGGAATCTCCTGACCGAGTGCTTGATAAGCTAAAATCATTTCATTCAGCGCGTCGCGGAGCAGCGAGCGACAATCATCAAGATCAATTCCCTCCGTCACGACTTCTGGCCACTCAACGAGTTGCCCCATATAACCATTATTTAAGCGCGTATATCTGGCGGTGTAGCTAAATAGCATGGTCTGTTCCTGCTTATATTTTGAGTTGTGTCGCGTATTCATTAACATCAATCAACCAACCGCGTTAGCAAGCCCAACGCGCCAGCACTCGAAGCGCGGGTTTGCCCTGACCACCGACATCTTCTGCGCTGCGAGTACATGTGTTGCAGCTTGTGAGTCGGTTATGATTAGGAATCACGCGATCTGGTTGCCCTAAATCGCTATTTCACGCATTCATTCACGTTCCAATGAGGTCAGAGATGCACCTGCGTGCCTTCCCTCCCGCCCAAGGTCTCTATGACCCGGCTAACGAGCACGACGCCTGCGGCGTCGGTTTTGTCTGCAATATCAAGAATGTCAAAAGCCACGCCATCGTGCGGCAAGGGCTTGAAATCCTTGAACGTTTGCACCATCGCGGCGCGGTCGGCGCTGATCCCAAAGCGGGTGATGGCGCTGGAATTCTGGTGCAGATTCCCGATGCGTTTTTCCGCGCCGTGCTGGAGTTCAATCTGCCAGCGGTCGGCGACTACGGCGTTGGCATGGTGTTTCTGCCGCAGGACGCTGCCGCCCGCCAGCGCATGGAGGAAATCGTCAATCGACGTTTGCAGGAAGGCGGGCAAACCGTGCTGGGCTGGCGCGATGTGCCGGTCGATAACAGCGATCTCGGCTACAGCGTCCTGCCGTCCGAGCCAGTCGTGCGGCAAGTTTTCGTTGCCAAAGGCGACAATTGCGCCGATCAAGCGGCGTTTGAACGCGCTTTATTTGTCACCCGCAAACGGATGGATAACGAAATCCGCGAAGCTGGCGCGAATCAAAGTGCCTATTACGTCGTCTCGTTGTCATCGCGCACCGTCAATTACAAAGGCATGTTGCTGGCGCATCAGGTCGGGCGCTATTACCGCGATCTGAGTCACGACCAATTCAGCTCCGCGCTGGCGCTGGTGCATCAACGCTTTTCCACCAACACCTTTCCGACGTGGAATCTGGCGCAACCGTTTCGGATGCTGTGTCACAACGGCGAAATCAACACGCTGCGCGGCAACGTCAATTGGATGGCAGCACGGCGGCACACGATGCGCTCCGAGCTGCTGGGCGCAGAATTGGATCGCATCTGGCCGCTGATTCCCGAAGGGCAATCCGATTCCGCCTGTCTCGATAACGCTTTGGAATTATTGGTGATGGGCGGTTATGCACTGGCGCACGCGATGATGCTGCTGGTGCCGGAGGCGTGGTCGGGCAATCAACAAATGGATGCCGAGCGGCGCGCGTTTTATGAATATCACGCCGCGCTGATGGAACCTTGGGACGGCCCCGCCGCGCTGGCGTTCACTGATGGACGGCAGATCGGCGCGACGCTGGATCGCAACGGACTGCGCCCGGCGCGGTATCTCGTCACCAATGACGACATGGTCATCATGGCCTCGGAAATGGGCGTGTTGGACATCGCCGAGGAGCGCATCGTCAAAAAATGGCGCTTGCAGCCCGGCAAGATGTTGCTGATTGATTTGGAGCAGGGTCGGATCATTGACGACGCGGAAATCAAAGCCGCGCTCGCTGCCGCCCAGCCATACCGCGACTGGCTCACCGCCACGCAGATTCATCTGGACGCGCTGCCGACCGATGTCGCACCGATGGCACCTGATGCAGCGACCTTACTCAAGGCGCAGCAAGCCTTTGGTTATACACAGGAAGACATCAAATTCCTGCTGCAACCGATGCTGCTGACCGGTGAGGAAGCGATTGGGTCGATGGGCGCAGACAATCCGCCAGCGGTGCTGTCGCGCCGCGCTAAACATCTGTCGAGCTATTTCCAGCAGAACTTCGCGCAGGTGACGAATCCGCCGATTGATCCGATCCGCGAGGAGCTGGTGATGTCGCTGGTGTCGCTGATTGGGCCGCGCCCGAATCTGCTGGGCATTAACGAAGCGGGCAAGCATTGGCGGCTGGAGGTCAATCAGCCGGTGTTGACCAATGCCGATTTAGAGCGCATCCGCCACATTCAAGACAACACCAGCGCCGCCTTTCGCACCACCACGCTGCACATGGTCTATGCGGCAGTGGACGGCGCTGACGGGATGCAAGCGGCGCTGGCGCGGTTGTGTCAGGCCGCAGAGCAGGCGGTGCGCGACGGTTTCAACATCTTGATTCTCTCGGATCGCAACACCAACCGCGATGCCATTCCGATTCCGTCGCTGTTGGCGACCTCCGCCGTCCATCATCATTTGATTCGGCAAGGACTGCGCACCAGCGCCGGCTTGGTGGTCGAAACCGGCGCGGCGCTCGAAGTCCATCATTTTGCTGCGCTCGCTGGCTACGGCGCAGAAGCGATCAATCCGTATCTCGCCTTTGACACCATTCAAGCCTTATGTGGGTTGGGGGGATTTGAAGCCGCGCAATATCGTTATATCAAGGCTGTTGGCAAAGGCTTGAAAAAGGTTATGTCCAAAATGGGCATTTCGACGTTTCAATCGTATTGCGGAGCGCAGATTTTTGATGCGATTGGCTTAAACAGCGATTTCCTCAAACAGTATTTCACCGGCACCCCGACCACCATCGAAGGCATCGGGCTGGCGGAAGTCGCTGCCGAAGCGGTGCGTTGGCACGCGCAGGGCTACGGCACTGAGCAGATTTATCAACAGCATCTGGACGTTGGCGGCGATTACGCCTATCGGATTCGCGGCGAGGATCACATCTGGACGCCCGAAACCATCGCCGCGCTGCAACACGCCACCCGCGCCAATAACGCCAGCACCTTTGCCGAGTTCTCGCGCCTGATTGATGAGCAATCCGAGCGGTTGCTGACGCTGCGCGGCTTGATGGAGTTCAAATTCGCCGCTGCGCCGATTCCGCTCGCGCAGGTCGAACCGGCAGCCGAGATCGTCAAACGCTTCGCCACTGGCGCGATGTCGTTTGGTTCGATTTCGCCCGAAGTTCACGCCAATCTCGCTCGTGCCATGAACGCCATCGGCGGTAAATCCAACACCGGCGAAGGTGGTGAAGAGCCAGCGCGGTTTGCGCCGCTGCCGGATGGCTCGCGCAATCCTGAACGCTCGGCGATCAAGCAGGTTGCATCCGGTCGGTTTGGTGTCACCACCGAATATCTGGTCAACGCCGACGACATTCAGATCAAGATCGCGCAGGGCGCGAAGCCCGGCGAAGGTGGGCAATTGCCCGGTCATAAAGTCAGCGTCCAGATTGCGCGGGTGCGCCATTCCACGCCCGGCGTGGGGTTGATTTCGCCGCCGCCGCATCACGATATTTATTCGATTGAAGACTTGGCGCAGCTCATTCACGATCTCAAAAACGTGAATCCGACGGCACGGATTTCGGTCAAATTGGTGTCGGAAATTGGCGTTGGCACGGTCGCAGCGGGCGTGTCCAAAGCGCACGCGGATCATGTGACGATTTCCGGTTATGACGGCGGCACCGGCGCGAGTCCGCTCACGTCGATCAAACATGCTGGCTCGCCGTGGGAAATCGGGCTGGCGGAAACACAGCAAACGCTGGTGCTCAACAATCTGCGCGGACGGATCGCAGTGCAGGTGGATGGCGGGATGCGCACCGGGCGCGATGTGGTGATTGGCGCGTTATTGGGCGCAGATGAATTCGGCTTTGCGACTGCGCCGTTGATCACGCAGGGCTGCGTGATGATGCGCAAATGTCATCTCAATACCTGTCCGGTTGGCGTGGCGACGCAAGACCCCGAATTGCGTAAACGCTTCACCGGCCAGCCCGAACATCTCATTAACTATTTCTTCTTCATCGCCGAGGACGTGCGGCGACTGATGGCGCGGCTGGGTTTCCGCACCGTCAACGAGATGGTCGGCCAATCGCAGCGGCTGGAAATGCGGCGAGCGATTGACCATTGGAAGGCAGAAGGGCTGGATTTCTCGCGCCTGCTGCATCAACCGGTGGTAGCGGCTGGCGGCGCGCTCTCGCACTGCGAGCAGCAGGAGCACGGGATTGAACACGCGCTCGATCACACGTTGCTTGCGCAAGCTGCGGCGGTGCTCCAATCCCCCCAGCCCCCCTTTTCCAAAGGGGGGAGATGGAGCGGGTGGTGATTGACATCGCGCTGCGCAATCACAACCGCACTTTTGGGACGTTGCTGTCGGGGCGCATTGCGGAGCGTTACGGTCACGCGGGGCTGCCCGATGACACGATTCATATCAACGCGACCGGCACCGCCGGGCAATCGCTGGGCGCGTGGCTTGCGCAAGGCGTGACGATTGAACTCTCCGGCGAAGGCAATGATTACGTTGGGAAGGGTTTATCTGGTGGGCGCATCGTGATTTATCCGCCCGCCAATTCGGCGATTGGCAAGGCGGAGGACAACATCATCGTTGGCAATACCGTTTTATATGGCGCGATCAGCGGCGAGTGCTATTTCCGGGGCGTCGCTGGTGAACGCTTTTGCGTCCGCAATTCGGGCGCGACCGCAATCGTGGAAGGCGTCGGCGATCACGGCTGTGAATATATGACCGGCGGCATCGCGGTGGTGCTCGGCATGACCGGGCGCAACTTCGCAGCGGGGATGTCGGGCGGCATCGCTTATGTGTTTGATGAAGCTGGGGATTTTGCCAGCCGCTGCAATTTGGCGATGGTGGAGCTGGAGCCAGTTGATGATGTGAATCGACTCAAGCTGTTGATTGAACAGCATTTTCACTACACCCAATCTGAGGTCGCGCAGCGCATTCTGGCCGAGTGGGAGGCGATGGTGCCCAAGTTCATCAAGATCATGCCGATTGACTACAAAAAAGCTCTCAAAGCGTTGCAAGATCAGGAGGTTGCGCATGGGTAAGCCCACTGGATTTCTCGAACTCGGACGCAGCGACCGGCGTTACGAACCCGTCGCGGATCGCATCAGCACTTACCAAGAATTTGTCATTCCGCTGACCGAGGCGGAGTTGCAAGCGCAAGGGTCGCGCTGCATGGATTGTGGCATTCCGTTTTGTCATCGCGGCTGTCCGGTCAACAACATCATTCCCGATTGGAATGATCTGATTTATCGCGGCGAGTGGCGGCAAGCGGTTGACGTGCTGCATTCAACCAACAATTTTCCCGAATTCACCGGTCGCATCTGCCCCGCGCCGTGCGAGGCGTCCTGCACGTTGAATATCGACGAGCAGCCGGTGACGATCAAAACCATCGAATGCGCCATCATCGACCGCGCTTGGGAAGCGGGTTGGATCACGCCGCAGGTGCCGGAACGTCGCAGCGGCAAACGGGTTGCAGTGGTCGGTTCTGGCCCGGCTGGTTTGGCGACCGCGCAGCAGCTCGCTCGTGCCGGGCATCAGGTGTCGCTGTTTGAAAAGGCGGATCGGATCGGCGGGCTGCTGCGTTACGGCATCCCCGATTTCAAATTGGACAAGCGTTTGATTGATCGGCGCATGGCGCAGATGCGCACCGAAGGCGTTGAATTTCATACCAATGCCCACATCGGCGTCACCATTCCGGTCAGTCAATTGCAGGCGGAATATGACGCGCTGGTGCTGGCGGGCGGTTCTGAGCAACCGCGTGATTTGCCGGTGCCGGGACGCGCATCAAACGGCGTGCATTTTGCGATGGATTTTTTGCGCGGCAACAGCAAACGGGTGCAGGGTGTACCGCCGATCTCACCAATCCCCCCCGCCCCCCCTTTTCCAAAGGGGGGAGATGTTGAGCCCCCTTAGAAAAAGGGGGGTTGGGGGGATTTGAATTTATCAGCGCCGAGGGCAAGCACGTGTCGTCATCGGCGGCGGCGATACCGGCTCGGACTGCATCGGCACCTCGAAGCGGCACGGCGCGGCGTCGGTCACGCAGATTGAAATCTTGCCGCGTCCGCCGGAGCAGGAAAATAAAGGCTTGACGTGGCCAAACTGGCCGAATCGTTTCCGCACTTCCAGCTCGCAAGAGGAAGGCTGTCAGCGGATGTGGAATATCGCCACCGACCGCTTCAACTGCGATGCCGCTGGCAATTTGACGGGCGTGTCTTATCACCTCGTTGAATGGGAGCAGGACGCGACTGGGCGCTGGCAGATGCGCGATGTGCCCGACAGCGCCGGTGAATTGAAAGCTGATCTGGTGTTGCTGGCGATGGGTTTTGTCCATCCGGTACACAACGGAATGCTCGCCGCGCTGCGCGATAACGCCGGTTTGGAACTGGATGCGCGGGGCAACGTGAAGGGCGTCACCGAAGGCGCGAGTGCTTATCACACCTCAGTTGACGGCGTATTTGCCGCTGGCGATATGCGGCGCGGTCAATCGCTCGTCGTGTGGGCAATCCGCGAAGGTCGCCAATGTGCCCGCGCTGTCGATGAATGGCTGATGGGGCACTCGGATTTGCCGCGTTAGTGAATTGAAATAAAAACCCCGGTTTATATCGGGGTTTTTATTAAAAAATAGATTGTTCATGCGGTAAAGAAATTAACCAATGAGTATTTTTAAAACTCTGGTATTCCCATTAACATTAGTAATTATCTTCAGTGCATTTTCTTCACTTGCATCTGTAGCGGATACGAGAAGATTGATCTAATAAGTGCGCCGAACTCGTATTCACTTTGGAGCACGATTTACAATCAAGATAATCAACTCCCTATTATCAGTCGGCTGGATTTATCGTTTTATTCTTCAGTGAGCGTAGAACTAGAATTTGTTAACTGGATGACCAGCGCCAGAAATAAGTATTTTTTAATTGATTCCGAAACGACGGAAAGTGCTATTTTTTTAACTGCAAATTTTTACAATGCCAGCGACCGAATTAACTATTGGCAACAGCCTTTATATTTTGATTTAGTTATTCCCGCATACTCCAGTAAATTTTTAAAAATAACGCTAAATCACGCAACAAATTTATTGAACTGGAATTTGCGTCCAATAGCACAAACGGCTCCTGAACAAAATGTATTGATGTTGTTGCTGCATACTTTTACTAAAGTTATGACAAAATTACGGCGGTTTTTTGCAAAATGCAGCACTGACAAATGTAACGCGCAAGCTGCTCAGTAATTGTTGTTTTAGGCGTGAATGGTAACTTGCGCATTTTTGCCCACTTTGTTTAATGGCAGAATGGACTAATGGAAACATCCTATAAGATTTCAGCCACCGGAATTGCACCGGAAATCCAAGAAGAAGCAGTACGCGAAGGTTTGCAAAAGCTGATGCGCGGTGATTCAGCGACCTTTGAAAATACCTTTCAACGCATTGTTCAGGGACAGTCGGTAGTGCTGGTAAAAGGACTTGCTGAAACCCGAGCGCAGGAATTGCTCGCTCGCCTGATTGCCGTGGGGTTGATGTGTCAACTTGAACCGATGACAGCAACCTTGAGTTTGGTGGCGAAAACTTACCGTTGTCCCGCCTGCGGTCACGAGCAGGAACATAATAGTGATGGAAAACCAGACACTTGCGAACAGTGCGGCGTGGTTGCCGATGCGTATGTCGCACCGCCGCCGCGCCCCAATCAGGAATTGCGCGATGCGATTGAACGCGAACGGCAGGCGTTGGCAGCACAATTCAAAGTTGCTGATGACAAGGAAACCCGCGAGGCTGAACGCAAACGTACTGAAAAATTAAGGAAAATTGCGCGACGCAAGGTTGAAGCGGAATTAGGCATTGATTTTTATAGCAAAATGCGCCCGTTTCTCGCGCCCAAAGTTTCGATTCCAGTGGTGACGCTGCTGTTGATTGCTGGCGGCACGACCGGCTGGATGCTGTGGAATCAGCAGAGCGCCAGCCCAGAAATAGCAGCTGCGAATGGAACTGCGGCGAATGCTCAACCCGGATCGGCAGCAGGTTCCGCCGGAGCTGCGGGCGCAGGTGGTGGCGGTAAAACACAAATCACCATCACTCCACCGCCGGGGCTATCGGTAAATATCGGTGCACCGGGTGGTGCGACTGGCGCAGCAATGTCGTTAGACGCAATGGGCGGTGCTGGCGGTGGCGCAGCATTGCCCGATGAATTCGGCAATTTACCCGCTTCAGCAGGCGCTCAAACTTCGACGCTTGCCGTCATTCCAACTGCATCAGCGATGCGCGGCAATACAGAAGCAAATGATCCCGCAATTAACGACGATCCTCGCGTATTAACCGGTTTAGCGTTTTATCGCTTTGATAATGGCGATTTGAATACCGCAGCTAAACTATTAGATCGCGTGACGCTGCGTCTTAATGATAAAACCGCAGCGCCGACTTCATTGCCCAACGATCAATTATTGCGTGATGCAGTTGCGTTACGCGCTGCGCTGGCGGTTCAGTATGCCCAGCGCAATGAAATTGATAGCGCCCAAACGCAATGGAAACGCGCCAATCGTATTGCGGATTCTATCTCTGCTACGAATGATCAAGCCATGGCTTATGCCAGTTTAGGGCGGGCTGCACATGACAATTCGGTCTTGTCTGCGCAAAAGGATTATTTCAAATTGGCTACTGCTGCTGCGAATCGAACAACGAGCAGTCCATTAGCGCAGGTTGAATTATTGGGTGGCGTGGCGCAGGAATTGACGCGAGCAGCACAAAACGAAGCTGGTTTAAATTTATTTAATAAAGCGACTGCTGCGGTAAATCGTATTCAAGACAATAAGACGCAAGCAGCAGCGCGGGCAGTGCTGGCACAACAATTTGCCGAAACCGGCGAGATTCAAAAGGCTGTCGCGCTGCTGGCTGCAACTCCCGATCCGGCACCATCGGCGCGGCGCGTGACGGCGCTTACGGTGATTGCGCACAGCCGCGCTAAACAGGGTGATTCGGTCTTGGCGCAACGCGATTTTAATGCGGCAATTGCGCAGGCAGGGGCGCTGGCGGATGCGACGGAACGTACTGAAACTTTTGTGTTTATTGCCCGCCATTTGCTTCAAGCTGGCAACCCAGCGGCGGCCGCGCAAATCATCGCCGCAGTTGGTCAATAACAGCAGCGTTGTTGCGAGAACAACGCAGTTAAACACCTAAACGTTTGATTTAGTGAACAGTTGGCAGCAAAAACCATTCCGGTCGTTGTCAACTGCCAACTGAAACGCTGTGTCGATTCACACAAGCGCACCTGTCACGATCCTCACAATCTCGCTGCTGATCAATCGCAAATACGCAAGTTAAACAAGACGTTTAACTGCCGTTTCCAGTAGGCACGCGTTTGCTTAATCCACCTCAAGATTTTCAGATTCCGCAAAGCAGCGGCTTTGCATTGGTGGAGGCGGTGATGACAGTAACGGCATTGAACCAAGGCGACATGCGCAGCGCAGTGGCTGTGCGGCGAGCAGTTGCGGCAGCACTCCAGTACGGTCGCGCAGCTTCCAGACGCAATTCGGGCAAAAGTCAATAATCACCCGTGCTTTTCCGAAGATGCGCATCATCACTATGCGCGGATGCACGTCGCCGTTGCGCCCGCCTGCAACATTCAATGTCATTACTGCAACCGCAAATATGACTGTTCCAACGAATCGCGTCCCGGCGTGGTTTCCGAAGTTTTAACGCCCAATCAAGCGGTTAAAAAAGTGCTGGCAGTCGCAGCTGCCATTCCACAGATGACCGTGCTCGGCATTGCCGGTCCCGGCGATCCGCTGGCCAATCCCGCTCGCACGTTTGAGACTTTTCGCCAACTCACCGCGCAAGCACCGGACATCAAACTCTGCGTGTCCACCAACGGATTGGCGCTGCCCGCAGTCATTGATGAGTTGTGCCAGCACAACATCGAACACGTCACCATCACCATTAACTGCGTTGATCCCGACATCGGCGCGAAAATTTACCCGTGGATTTTCTGGAATAACCGCCGCATCAAAGGGCGACGCGCAGCGGAAATTCTGATTGAACAGCAGCAAAAAGGCTTGGAAATGCTGGTGGCGCGGGGCGTGTTGGTCAAAGTCAATTCGGTATTGATTCCCGGCATCAACGACGAACATTTGCAGGAAGTCAGTCGGATTGTGAAAGCCAAGGGCGCGTTTTTGCACAATGTGATGCCGCTGATTGCTGAAGCGGAACACGGCACGTTTTACGGTCTCAACGGGCAGCGCGGCCCAACCTCGGAAGAATTGCAAACGCTGCAAGATGCCTGCGCCGGTGACATGCGGATGATGCGCCACTGTCGGCAATGTCGCGCCGATGCAGTCGGAATGCTCGGCGAAGATCGCGGACAAGAATTCACCCTTGATAAAATTGAACATCTTGAAGTGGATTACGCCGCTGCGATGGTGCATCGCGCCGAAGTTCACGCGGCAATTGAGCCAAACGCGCGCGCCAATTCCCGCGCCAGCGCCCCACGCTGCGGAAATGCTGGTGTCGCTGCCGTTGATGAGCAAAGGAACTAAAACGCCGATTGCGCCAGCGCGTCCGGTTTAATGGCGGTGGCGAGCGGTGGCGGTGGTTTGGTCAATCAGCATTTCGGCGAAGCCAATGAATTCCTGATTTACGAGGCATCGGTGCGCGGTGTGCGTTTGGTCGGAGCGCGCACCACCGGACGTTATTGTCACGGCAGCGAACAGTGCGAAGCAGGCGAAAACCGTTTGCATAAAACGATTCGCGTATTAAATGGCTGCGAAGTAGTGCTTGTACCAAAATTGGTTTTGAACCGTGGACAATTGGAAGCTGCCGGAATCATGCCGAATAGCGAACACGCGCTGGAACGAATTGAAGACGCAGTGGCAGCGGTTTATCGTGAATTGATTGCTGCGGATTATTTCAAGCAATCTCGTATTGAAACGCAACGATTAACCGCGTGAATTCGGAAGCCGAAAGCAATGGCATTACAAATTATTGAAAGTTGCGTGAATTGCTGCGCCTGTGAACCACTGTGTCCCAGTCAAGCAATTGTCGCAGCGAAACCGCATTTTCTCATCAACGCGAGTCGTGCACCGAATGCGTGGGCGATTTTGCCGATCCGCAATGCGCCAGCATTTGTCCCGTTGAAGGCGCAATTCTCGACTGCGACGGTGTGCCGCTGAATCCGCCCGGATCATTAACCGGCATCGCGCCTCCGCGTCCGGCGCTGGTCGTCACCGAGTCACCAGCCGTATGACGCCGCCAGCGATGCAGTAGAAATCCTGCCCGGCGTGCATTGGATCGGCGCGTTTGATCCGACGCTGCGCAGTTTTGACATCATTCTGCGCACCGCTAACGGCACGACTTATAACGCTTATTTGGTGCGCGGCAGCGATGGTGTCGCCGTGATTGACACGGTGAAAGCTGGGTTTGCCGATGAATTTTTTGCGCGGCTGGATCGGTCGCCGATTACGCCGAGATTCGCGTGATTGTGCTCAATCATCTGGAACCGGATCACAGCGGCGCGTTGCCGGATTGATGCGCCGAGCGCCGCAAGCCCAGCTGTACATTTCCCAACGCGCTCCGGCAATGCTCAAAGCGTTGCTCAAATTCGACGACGCGCAACCGCTGGAATATCAAACGGTTGGCACTGGTGACACGGTGTCGCTCGGTGAGCGGACGCTGCGCTTTTTGCACACGCCATTTCTGCATTGGCCGGACACGCAATGCACCTATCTGGTTGAAGATGCAATTCTTTTTTCCGGCGATGTGTTCGGTTGTCATCATTGTGACCGTCGCTTTCAATGACCAATGCAGCGATTTTCGGTTTGCGTTTGATTATTACTACGCGCACATCATGCGCCCGTTCAAAACGCACGTGATGACGGCGCTGGCGCTGATTGAACCGCTGCCGCTAAGCTGATTGCGCCGACGCACGGGCCGATTTTGCGCGACCGTCCGCGTCGGGCGCTGGCGCGTTACCGCGAATTGTCCAGCGCCAGCCTGAGCGATCAATTGGTAACACCGCGCCCACGTTGATTATTTTTTACATGAGCTGCTACGGCAACACGCGCAAATGGCGGCAGCGATTCAGGCTGGCGCAGAAGCAGCGTCCAACGTGCGCGTGTCGCTGTACGACTTGGAAGGCGGCGAAATTGCGCCGTTCGTCAATCTGATTGAAACGGCGGATGCGCTGGTGTTCGGCTCGCCGACGATCAACGGCGATGCAGTCAAACCAATTTGGGATTTGCTGTCGTCGCTGGCGGTGATTGATTTGAAAGGCAAACTCGGCGCGGCGTTTGGTTCTTACGGCTGGACGGGCGAAGCAGTGCGGATGATTGAGATCGGCTGCGCGGCTTAAAACTGCGGGTTCCGGTCGCTGGGCTGCGCATCAAATTAACGCCGACCGAGGCGGAATTGCTGGCGTGTCAGGAATTCGGGCGGGCGCTGGCGGCTGCGTTGGTCAACGGTGAACGCGGGCGCGTGATTGATTTTGCGGATTTAGGTTGAATCCCCCCAACCCCCTTTTGCAAAGGGGGCTTTTGTTCTTTCTTTTTGCAAAGGGGCTTTTTTTGCAAAAGGGCTGTTCTTTCCCCCTTTGCAAAAGGGGGGCAGGGGGGATTTCTTTTTACAACAGGAGCTTGAAATTATGGCGCAAGCCAAAATCACCTTTACGGACATCGGTCAAACGGTCAACGTTCCCGCAGGAACGCGGATCATTGAAATTTCAGAAAAAATCGGTGCGGGGATTATTTACGGCTGCCGCGAAGGTGACTGCGGCACCTGCATGATGCACGTCGAAGAGGGCTGGCATAACCTCACCGAACCATCTGTTTTAGAGAAAAAGTATTGCGCGAAAACATGGCGGGGCGTCACGACCGGCTCGCGTGTCAAGCGCAGATTCTCGGCGATTGCAGTATTCAACCAGCCTAACGGAGGCTTTATACGATGGCACTTGTGACCTTTTCTAATCCCGAATACAAAGATAAAACGGTTTACGCGGTGGCTGGCAGCCACACCGAAACGCTGCTCAAGTTGGCGAAAGAGCACAAGATTCCGGTGAATCACGATTGCCAAGATGGAGAATGCGGGCATTGCGTGGTGCGCGTGACCAGCATTGACAAGAAAACCCAGCGCATGGGTTATCACCTGACCGAGAAAGAGCAAACCGTGCTGCGCCAGCTCGGCAAACTGTCCAAAGATCAAATTGATCAACTCATGGTTGATGATCTGCCGAGTGAATGGCGGTTGGCGTGTCAGATGATTGTGCGCGACGAAGATATTTTAGTGGAGTATTGAATGATGCCAGCCGCTGCTCGCCACCAGACTTATGACGCCAGCCACGTTTTCGAGCGGCTGATGGTGCGAGCAATTGGGGCGGGCAATGACCGCGCTTTCGCCAGCATGATTGCGACTCGCGCAACTGGCGGCGGCGCGTTACCGGCGTGGCTGGGGCTGGAGTTGGATAGTTTTCGGCAGTTGATGGGCTATCACTTTCCGGGCGTGTCGCCGGATGTGCTGACCGCCAGCGATGGTGGAACGCCGCTGGCGCTGGCGCGTCACGAGGAACGCCAAGATTTAATCGCGTTGCTGCTGGCGTACCGCGCTGACATTTCGCCCTCGGAAATATGGATGGCGCAGATTGTCGCCGCTGGCTGCATGGCCAACGATCATCTCTGGCATGATTTGGGGCTGTGGAATCGTGACGAATTGACGGCGCTGATGCAGCGCAATTTTCCGGCGCTGGCAGCAGGCAATGTCCACGATATGAAATGGAAACGCTTTCTTTACAAACAGTTGTGTGAGACGGCAGCGGTGAATGTCTGCCGCGCCCCGTCCTGCGAGGTCTGCATTGACTATTCGCTTTGCTTTGGCGTTGAAGACTGACGCGCCAGCGGTTGATTCCCCTACCACCAATGTTCTGCACGACCGCGCCATTGCTGCCTATTTAGGTTTGGCGATTGGCGACGCGCTCGGCGCGACCGTCGAATTTTTAACTCCGCGTGAAATTGTCGAACAGCATGGCGAACACCGCGACATCGTTGGTGGCGGCTGGCTGCGGCTGCGCAAAGGGCGCGTCACCGATGACACTGAAATGAGTTTGGCGCTCGGTCGTAGCATTTTGAGCAGTGGCGGCGTCAACGCCATTGCAGCAGCGCAGGCTTTTAGCGATTGGATGCGCACCAAACCCGTGGACATTGGCAACACCGTTCGGCGCGGCATCAGCCATTTTCGCCAAACCGGAGTGGCGGAAGTGCCGCTGCATGAATACGACGCGGGCAACGGCGCGTGTATGCGCACGCTGCCGATTGCGCTCTACACGCTGGGCGCGGATTTAGCGACGATCACTGCCGCGCATTGCACCCAAGCCCATGTGACCCATCACAATTTGGTCTCAGATGCCGGAACGCTGGCAGTGATTCAAATGGTGCAAATTGGGCTGCGCGGCGGGACACAAGCGGATTTACAGGTCATCGCCGAGGCGCTGGTGGCTGCCGATGAGCGGTATCGTTTTGATCGGCGGCGGATGGAAAATCCCGGCGGTTACATCGTCGAAACGCTGCGAGCAGTATTTCAGGCGTTATTTGCCACCGACGATTTTGAAACAGCGTTGATTGATGTAGTGAATCGCGGCGGCGATGCCGATACCACTGGCGCGATTTTGGGCATGATTGCTGGCGCGTTTTATGGTTTAGATGCCATTCCCAAACGCTGGCTGACGGCATTGGATAAAGATACTGCTGGCGCATGTCGAGAACAGGCATTGGCGTTGATAGATGCTGCGCCGTATCTTGATTAAATCTTCCAATCTTTTTCAAAGAGATCAGCCTTTTGAGTTTTTTCAATATGCGAGAAAAATTCTAGGCAGCGCCGCATTGTTTAACTGAGAATTGCCGCTTTCTGCGCCGAGTCATTTCCACATATTTTCCAGCAGATAATGCAGTCCATAAACGGTTTGTTAATATCAAAAAGAAACTTTTATTTGAAAGGCACACAACATGACTGAATTAAGCACGTTATACGAAACAGATTACAGCGCGTGGACATTGCAAACCGCAGAGTTAATTCGTGCCGGTCGTTTTACGGAACTTGATATTGAACATTTATTAACCGAACTCAGCGATATGAGCAAAAGCGAACGTGACGAATTGGCAAGCCGCTTACTCATTCTGATTGCTCATTTGCTAAAATGGGAATATCAATATCAAACGTTAGCTGAACGCTGGCGTGATTTTGATGGGCGCAGTTGGCAACGCACCATTATTGAACAACGCAAACGTTTGGCGCTGCGGTTGCGTAAATCCCCCGGCTTGAAAGCAGTTGTCAACGAAGTCATCGCTGAGGTTTATCCTGATGCAATTGATTTAGCGCAGAAAGAAACGCGCTTGCCCATCACCACATTTCCGCAAAACTGCCTATACAATTTAACGCAACTGTTGGATGATGATTTTTATCCAAATTGTGAGGAAGAAATACGATATGACTAAATTAAGTATAGGTAGTGCCATAATCAGTAAGATAAAGTTGCAAACTTTACCTATTTTTGCTGGTTAATGGCGACGCATTATAATGGTGTATAAATACCAAATTGCCATTATGACTTGCGTAATTTGTGCGGTCACTGCGTCAATCCCGTTTGTCTCACCATTTTGGAGCACCAATGGTTTATTTGTGAATTTCAGTTAAACTCTTCACCTTTTCCGCAAACCGAGATGACGATCTGCAATGTCAAATTCTGATTTCAATTCTACACTTGATTGGCCAGTGCGTATTTATTATGAAGATACTGATGCAGCGGGGGTGGTTTTTTATGCCAATTATCTGCGTTTTATGGAGCGTGGGCGCACTGAATGGTTGCGTGCGCTCGGTTATGAACAAGATGCTCTGCGTCAAGTTGAAGGAATGTTATTTACAGCGCGGCGTATCAATTTAGATTATCTCTCTCCAGCGCGTTTCAATGATTTATTGATGGTGCGGACTCATTTAACGCATTTAGGCGGCGCAAGTCTGACGTTTACACAAGACGTTCGCCGCGATGCAGATGGAATACTGTGTTGCCGAGGCGTGACTAATGTTGCCTGCGTCGATGCAATCTCACTGCGCCCGCGTCGTTTGCCGACAACATTGGCGACTGGACTCAAGTGCTGCTGATTAGAACAGCATTAAATCCAAAACCTTATTTGCTAAAAGGGTTTTTCACTGGCAAATAAGGTTGGTGTTTGGGTTATTTGAAATCAAATTTATTGTAATAAACGGACGAATAAGCAATGCCAGCAATTAGCATGTTTTATGGGATTATCATTTGTTTATATTTCTATGATAACGAACGGCATCAATTCCCATATATTCATGCGAAGTACCAAGGACAAGAATCTGCATTTTCAATTATTGACGGCAGTATTAAGTGGTGAATTGCCAATAAATAAAACCCGTTTAGTTCAAGCGTGGATTGAAATTCACCGCGAATCTTTGTTAGCGAATTGGGAGCTTGCAATTAGCGGGCAAACACCATTTAAGATTGAACCATTACGCTAGAGGTTGATTATGGAAACTGTCACTTGTGTTATTCCACGAGAAGATTATTTTTTAGAATTATGGTTTAACACTGGAGAACATCGTTTATTTGATGCCCGACCTTATTTAGAATGTGGCGTATTTACCCAGTTAAAAAATGTGGCTTTGTTCAAACAAGCATTTATATCATTAGATACGGTGTGTTGGCCTAACGATTTGGATATTGCGCCAGAGACACTTTATGACCGTTCAACGCCAGCCTAACGTTCATGCCGTGCTGTTTTAAATTCTATTCCCACGGCAGTTGCTCAATTTGTTCAATTGCCGTCATGGTGTCCACGCTCACTTGACATACGCGATCTAATAATTCAATCACTGCTTCTTTATGCTCGGCGAAACGATACGTATTAAAATGCTCACGAATCGTTAAATCCTTCGGCGTTTTCTCTTTGTATTGATCCAAGACCCATTCCAACGCGGAGCGATTGCCGAGTTGATATTGCCATGCTTGCGGCGGGATATTTGCCAACGTGGTCACATTATCAATCTCAATGGTTCCCGCTGTTTGATCGGCTTTTAAGCGACATTTTGGCGTGATTTCCGGTCGATCAATGCGCTGCAATCCAAAGGGTTTGACTTGCTCAAAATACGCATGAGATTGAATCAACGTTGCCCCAATTTTCGCCCACTGCGTGAAATCAGGATGAAACGGAATGCGCGGAAATTCTGCTTTGAGATTCAACGCGAATTTCTCTCGATAACGCGGATCATGCAGCACCGCGTAAACGTAATTGAAAAGATCGCGTTTGGTGATGTCTGTATTGGCATAATGCTGTTGAAATTGCGTTAATGCCCAATTGGTGATGTTGTCATGGCGAGAACCATCAGCAGCATAAACCCACAGCGGTAAAAAATTGGGTTGTTCAAGTAAATGAAGGTCTGGCAGAATTGCTACTGCCAAAGTCTGGAAAGACTTCGTGATTGGTATTCCTGAAATTCCAATCGCCAAATTTTTATACTTTAATCCAAAAATTTCTCGCTGCCTGTATTGCATTTCGTTCAGGCTGCCACAAAAATAAAGCGTTAAAACAACAAATGGTCGATAAATCGAATTGATTAAAATTTTGCTGTTATAAACATAAGGACGATTATTTATAAAATCGTTTTTAACTGCGCGAGACCACTTAATTTTTTCATCAAAGCTGGCTTTAAGACGGCGTAACGTTTCATAGTGTTCAATAAAATACTGAACCTTTTTAGCAACATCTTCATGTGTGAATCCATAAACCCATTCATCACGAGCAGTTACCACGCCTAACGAATACAGCTTAAAAATAACATCTTCTGATTTTCCCGCCTTGCCTTCTTTACTAGCTACTGCCAACCATTCGCTCCAATCTTCCTGTGGTTGATTCAACCAATTGCCATCCGCATTTGGCTGAATGCGATTAAAATCACCCGCTTTTGCCAAAACACGCAATTGATGATGCGCCAACCATGCGCGTTTTTCTTTTGCGACGAGAAAATCTGCCAATTCAAAATAACGAATGTTGCAACCATCAGTTAATGCCGGATTACGGACAAGAAAATACAGCGCCACACCAACCCGAATTTTATCGTCAAAAACATTACCACCTTCGCGGCGACGACGGTCGCCACTGGTGCGCGAATTGCCTTTTATATTGATAATCCAAATTTCCTGAAACTCCTGCGCGACAACTTTACGAAACCCATCAAATCCTTTTGCTTCAATAAAAGAAGAATTACTGATAAATGCGACAATTCCGCGTTCACCAATACGATCTGATGCCCAACGTAAAAACCGTACATAGGGATCATATAACTTGGTCTTTTGCGCAGTGCTCGCTGCCAAATAGGTTTCTTTAATCCGTTTATCGGCTAACAGCGCGGGATCATTCTTATTATTATCATTCTCGTTTTTCTGATTCGCGTTATATGGCGGATTGCCCAAAATCACTGGAATTGCGCACTGATTTTGATTGTGAATGCGCGTTTGATTCTCATCAGTCAGACTGCCAAATAAATTACCACTTGAACCTTCATGGGCTAAACCAAAACCCCAATTTTCCAGCGTATTCACAAAACATGCGCCGTTAAATTCGCACCATTCCTGCGTTGCTTCATAATAGGCTTGTTCAATGTTCAGGCAGGAAATGTAATAGGGTAAAATCGAAATCTCATTCGCGTGAATTTCGCCAGCGAATTTACGAATCAGCGCCTGTTTATCACCGCGCAAATAATCAATGAAATCGACGATAAAGGTACCGGTTCCTGTACACGGATCAAGAATATCTAAACCTGCATCAGCCAGCCGTTTATTAAAATGTTGCTGCGCCAGCCAATCGCAACCCGCAATAATAAAACGCACTGCTTCACTGGGCGTATAAACAATGCCTAAACGATCTGCATCTTTGGGATTATAGGCGCTGTAAAAATCTTCATAAACTTGTTTCAAAAAATCCTGTTTTTCTGCGGAAGTAATCGCATTCGCTGCCGTGCGCCGAATTGCAGCAAAATAGGGTTCTAAACGCTTCAATAATTCTTTGCGCGTGCTGCCGTGCAAAAACGTACTTTCTAATTCACCAATTGCCCGCGCTAAATGATTTTCCTGATGAAAATTGACATCCGAAAAAATCGCCCGAAAAATTTGATCGGTGAGAATATGCTGAATCAGCATTTCATCTACATGATCGGTCGTCACGCGGTCGCCAATTGCCCGTTGGCACAATGCCAAAAAATCATGCGCTTGTAATTGAAATGCTGCATGATTGCGATGCGCAGCAACCAATAATTCTTTCAAAGCGCGGGCGACGCCCGGCAATTCAATCACGAATTTGTCACGCGCTGCGCGAAAATCCTGCACTTCAGGCAATTCATAATTAAAAAATCCATCCAATAAGCGCGTTAAGGCTTTTCCGTCGCTCACCGGACAGCGCATCACTTCTGCGCCTTGCTGCAATAAAACGGCAGTCCGCGTATCTTCAAAAATGATGTTATCGTTTGGATAACCTTTGGCAAGTTTGACCGTAATTTCTTTATCTAAATCATCTTTTTCATCTTTCGCTTCCCACCAGCCATGCACCAAACGCAAGCGATCCATTAACACGCCATCGGCGCGTAAATTTGCACCATTGGGCGCTTTGAATGGATATTCAGCGTAGAGAATCAATTGCTGTTGTTCACCCAAATCACGCAGCAAATTTTGAAATGCCGAGCGCAATGCGCCTTCATTTTCTGCGCCAGCAATCGCCCGCAAATTATTCAATTCGCGCCAATAGTTTTGGATTTCAATCATTGCTAAAAATTCCTTAAAGTATTGATTAACCTTGCGCAGTTAATGGCAATAATTGCGCTTCGGTATTCCACAGTTGAGTCAATAACATTTGCGTTTGCACCAATTCGCCAGTCGTCCAAAACCATTCTTGACCGTATTGCGATGACGGCGCGAGCAAGGCTGCTTCATTTAAGCGTCGCCGCACTTGCCGCGCTACTGCTGCGCCGGAATCCAAAATCGTCACCGTTGGTCCGACCAATTCCGCAATCAGCGGGCGCAAATGCGGGTAATGCGTGCAGCCGAGCACGAGCGTATCTGCGCCCGCATCCAGCAATGGCGCGACCAATTCGGCAACCAAACTGCGCGTCACTGCGCCGTTGAGATTGCCCGCTTCGATCTGTTCCACCAGCCCCGGACAGGGTTGCGGCACGATTCGCACCGGTTGCTGCGCACATTCGGTCAGCAACGCCGCGAACTTGGCACTGGCGAGCGTTTGCCGCGTGGCCATCACGCCAACCACGCCGGAACGGGTGCAAGTGAGCGCCGGTTTAATCGCCGGTTCTAAACCAATAATCGGCACGGCATAACGCTGCCGCAGCAATCGTGCGGCTGCGCCGGTCGCCGTGTTGCAGGCGATCACCATCGCTTTAACGCCTTGAGTTAAGAGAAATTCGGTAATGGCAATCGACCGCGCAGCAATGAACGCCGGGGATTTGTCGCCGTAGGGCGCATGACCGGAATCGGCGACATACAGCAGATGTTCATGCGGCAATTCGCGGCGAATATCGCGCAATACCGACAATCCACCGACACCTGAATCAAAAACTCCGATGGGTTGCTGCGGGAAACGGCGATGAATGGAAGTGTCTGAATTTGTCATGGATGTTGAATCACAGCAAAAGCATTGCGGGCGGGCATTTGTTTTTCCAAAATTCGCGTATTCTGAAACGTCAATTTCTCAATTTAGGTCAATAACATCATGGCATGGGAAACCGTCATCGGTCTTGAAATCCACACCCAATTGGCAACGCAATCGAAAATCTTTTCCGGTGCGCCGACCGCATTCGGCGCAGCGCCCAATACGCAAGCCTGCGCGATTGATTTGGGTTTGCCGGGCGTGTTGCCGGTGCTCAACGCCGAAGCAGTGCGGCTGGCGGTGCGTTTTGGCACGGCGATCAACGCCGAAATCGCGCCGCGTTCAGTGTTTGCGCGGAAAAACTATTTTTATCCCGATTTGCCAAAAGGCTATCAAATCAGTCAGTTCGAGCTGCCGGTCGTCGGCAAAGGCGCGGTTGAAGTCATTCTCGACGACGGCACGGTGAAAACTATCGGCGTCACTCGCGCCCATTTAGAAGAAGACGCGGGGAAGTCGTTGCACGAGGATTTTCACGGCTACACCGGCATCGACCTGAATCGCGCCGGAACGCCGCTGCTCGAAATTGTCTCGGAACCGGATTTGCGCTCGGCGCAGGAAGCAGTCGCTTATGCCAAGAAAATCCATCAGTTAGTCCGCTACATCGGCATCAGCGACGGCAACATGCAGGAAGGTTCATTCCGCGTAGATGCCAATGTCTCGGTGCGTCCGGTCGGACAAGCGGAATTGGGCACTCGCGCCGAGATCAAAAACGTCAACTCGTTCCGCTTTCTGGAAAAGGCAATTCGGTTTGAAGTCGAACGGCAGATTGAATTGCTCGAAAGCGGTGGGCGCGTGATTCAGGAAACGCGGTTGTATGACGCGGCGAAAGATGAAACGCGCTCAATGCGGAGCAAGGAAGAAGCCAACGATTACCGTTATTTCCCTGATCCCGATTTGCTGCCGTTGGAAATCGACGCTGCGTTTTTGGCGACTGCAACTGCCGATTTGCCGGAATTACCCGATGCGAAACGGGCGCGGTTTCATGCTGATTACGGGCTGGCAGCGGATGACGCCAATTTGCTGACGGCAACCCGCGAGCTGGCGGATTATTTTGAAACCGTCGCTGGCGCGACTGGCGACGCTAAATTGGCAGCAAATTGGATTGGTGGCGAGCTGATGGCGGCACTCAATAAAACCGAGGGCGACATCACACACAGTCCGGTTTCTGCGCCGTTGCTCGCTGGGTTAATTCGGCGCATTCAGGACAACACGCTGTCGGGCAAATTGGCCAAGCAGGTATTTGAAGCGATGTGGAATGGCGAAGGCGATGCCGATCAGATCATCGCGGCGAAAGGACTGACGCAAATCACTGATTCTGGTGCGATTGAAACGCTGCTGGCGAACATTGTCGCAGCGAATCCTGAGCAAGTGGCGCAATATCGCGCTGGGAAAGACAAGGTGTTCGGCTTTTTTGTCGGGCAGGCGATGAAACAAAGCGGCGGTAAAGCGAATCCGGCGCAAGTGAACGAGATTCTGAAACGATTGTTATTAGGCGACTAATGCGAGGACGATGCACAAATTAACCACGCGCTCGCCAATCACGCAGGTGACGCGGGCGCTGCCTGAAGCAGAGGACGGTTTTCGGCAAATGTTCAAAAGTTCACATGACGCCATGATCGTTCTCATTCCGCCGTTGTGGGAGTTTGGCGATACTAATCAAGCCGCTGCGCAATTATTTGGCGCTGCCAGTAGTGCAGATTTTGCCACATTCAAACTCGCGGACATTTCACCAGAACGCCAGCCTGACGGGCGCTTCTCCACTGAAAAGCTGCAAGACATCATTCAAACCGTGCTGGCGGACGGCTTCCTGTTTTTTGAGTGGGAATATCGGCGCGTCAACGGCGAGACCTTTCCGGCTGATGTGCTGTTAACGCGCATTGAGGTACGCGGAGCGTGGTGGATTCAAGCCACTATCCGCGACATTAGTGCGCGTAACACCTCGAAAGCCCTACAAAATGCGATTTTCAATAGCGCCAACTTTTCCAGCATCGCTACTGACGCCAAGGGCGTGATTCAGATTTTCAACGTCGGCGCAGAACGGATGCTCGGCTACACCTCCGCTGATGTGATTAACAAAATCACGCCCGCTGACATTTCCGATCCGCAGGAAGTCATCGCTCGCGCCAAAGAATTGAGCGCCGAACTGTCAACGCCGATCACGCCGGGGTTTGAAGCGTTGATTTTCAAGGCATCTCGCGGCATCGAAGACATTTACGAACTGACTTATATCCGCAAAGACGGCAGCCGGTTTCCGGCAGTGGTTTCGGTGACGGCGCTGCGCGATGCGCAAAACGCGATCATTGGTTATCTGCTGATTGGCACTGACAACACCGCTCGCCGTCAGGTCGAAATTGAGCGGGAAATGCTCGATCAAGCGTTGAAACAAAAGAACGTCGAATTGGAAAGCGCCAAGATCGCGGCGGAAAAAGCGAATCTTGCTAAATCCGAATTTCTAGCCGCGATGAGCCATGAAATCCGCACGCCGATGAATGGCGTGATTGGCATGATCGATGTGTTGCAGCAAAGCAGCCTCAATAAATCACAAATGGCAATGGCAAATATCATCCGCGATTCCGCATTTGCGCTGCTGGCGGTGATTAACGACATTCTTGATTTTTCTAAAATTGAAGCCGGCAAACTGCAACTCGACTGTGTGACGATGTGCGTCGCGGATGTGGTGGAGCAAATCTGCGAAGTCATGGATCGGATGGCGCTGAAAAAAGGCGTGGAATTAACGCTGTTCACCGATCCAGCGATTCCCGCCACGGTGATTGGTGATCCGGGGCGATTGCGGCAAATCTTGATTAATCTCGCCAACAACGCGATCAAATTCTCCAGCGGTAAAGAGCGGCCAGGGCGGGTGTCGGTGCGCGTCGTTTTGGTTGAACGTCAACCCGAACGGGTGATACTGGAATTTCACATTGCCGACAACGGCATCGGATTGATGACCTCACGCTGGCGCGGCTGTTTACGCCGTTTATTCAAGCAGATACATCCACCACGCGGCATTTCGGCGGCACTGGCTTGGGATTGGCGATTTCGCGCCAGCTCGCCAGCTTGATGGATGGTGAAATTGCGGTACACAGCAAACCCAATCAAGGCTCGCTGTTTAGCGTGCGCATCCCGTTTGACTTGCCCATGTCACCGAGCGCCAGCAGTGATCCGGCGCAATCCATACCGACTGCCGCAACTCCCGATCCGCATTTGGTCGCCGGACTGCCGTGTCTGGTGATGGACGGCGCGGATGGCACTGCCGATGATCTCATCACCTACTTAACCTACGATCAAGCGATGGTTGACCGCGCTGCCGATCTCACGACGGCGCGGCAGTGGATCGCCAATCGTGCTGCCGGACGTTCCATCGTGGTCATCGACGCCCGCAACGCCAATTTTCCACTGGATGATCTTCGCGCTGCTGCTCGTGCTTATCCTGACAGTGACACCCATTTTGTCGTGATCGGGCGCGAGCCTTGCATTGAAGATGTCAATCTGGTGCTGCTCAACGGCAACGTGTTGACGCGCCGGGCGCTGCTCAACGCAGTGGCCATTGCTGCCGGTCGCGCCAAAGCGCCAGACCCAGAACAGCTACTTAACGAGAACGAGATTTATGCAGCGGTGACGCCGTTGTCCTGCGAAACGACGCCGCAGCGCGGTAGCCTGATTTTGGTCGCTGAAGACAACGACATTAACCAGAAGGTGATCCTGCATCAGTTAGCTTTGCTCGGTTATGTCGCTGATTTAGCTGATAATGGACGAGCAGCGCTGGCGCGGTGGCAAGCAGGGCAACACGCACTGCTGTTGACTGATCTCAACATGCCAGAAATGGACGGTTATGAACTCACTGCTGCGATTCGCCACGCTGAAGGGGCGGGGCGGCGGCTGCCGATTATCGCTCTGACGGCTAACGCTTTGAAAAGCGAGGAAATGCGCTGCAAGGAAGCTGGGATGGACGATTATCTGTCTAAACCCGTGCTGCTTGACCGGCTGCAAGCGATGCTGGAGAAGTGGCTACCGACGCCAGTCATATCAGCAACACATCCGCTCGCTGTATTGGATCGAACGGTTCTGCCAACGCTAGTGGGCGCTGACCCAGCATTGATTGAAGAGTTTTTGCACGATTACCGATTTTCGGCGCAGCAGGCGGCAGCGGACATCCACGCTGCGGCTGCGCAGTGCAATTGGAAAGGGGTCGGTGATGCTGCTCATAAACTGAAATCATCGTCGCGTTCGGTGGGCGCACTGGCATTGGGTGAAATTTGCGCCCAGCTCGAACAGGCGAGCAAGACACTTGATATCATTACTATTCGATCTTTCGTCGTGGAATTTGATCGTGATCTCGCGGCAGTGTTAGCCGCCCTTAATTCAGAATTAGGAACTTGCCGCTGTGATCCGCTACTAAATATCTAACAAAATCTATACAAAAGCGTACAAATCTAGCTTTGATATATTCACACCGTCAACGCAAAAGCCATGATGAAACTATGGTCTAACTTTGCTCTGGTGTGCATTTAAGGTCTGGCTGTAAGCGTGTCCAGACCATGTCTTTCGATACGAAAATGAAGTTTTACAATCTTGAGCTTGGTTTTCGCTCGACGGTTTGATCACTTCACCTTCTTGGTTAAAGCGTAACACACTTTCACCTAATTTTTTCCATAGTATAGATTTTAATAGATATGTATAGATTATTGCAAGCTGTTACTTACCCACGCATTTTGCTCATTGACGATGAACCCTTTCAGCTCAAGCTGCTCGCCCGACAACTCGTCAACCTCGGGCAACATTCCGTCGCTACCTGCACGTCTGGTCGAGAAGCACTCAGTGTGCTGGATACGCATCCTGCCAGCAATTGGTTGATTTTTCTCGATCTTAATATGCCAGAGATGGACGGAGTGGAATTGATCCGCCAACTGGTGGCGCGGGCGTATTGCGGCGCACTGGTGCTGGTCAGCGGTGAAGATGAACGCATTTTAGAAATGGCGGTGCGGCTGGGACGAGCGCACCACTTGACGGTGCTGGGACATCTCAACAAACCGATTCAGCCCGAAGTGTTGCAGGTGTTGCTGACGCGGTGGTCGAGCCAGATTTTAGAGCCGTGCACGAGACGCCGCGAACTTACAGCCCCGTGGCAGTGTGTCGCGCCATTGCCAATGGCGAGTTAGTGAATTATTACCAACCTAAGGTGGATGTGGTGACTGGCGCGTGGCACGGCGTGGAAACTTTGGTGCGCTGGCGTCATCCCAATGATGGCTTGGTGTTTCCAGATCAATTTATTGGCGTGGCCGAAAACCACGGACTGATCGACGATTTAACCCGCGTCGTGCTGGTCGAGGCGCTGGCGCAAGCGCGACGCTGGCACGATAGCGGACTGGCGCTGCGGGTGGCGGTCAATGTGTCGATGAGCAATCTTATTCAGCTAGATTTTGCAGATTTTGTTTTAGATCAACTGCTTCAGTCTGGAGTGGCGGCGCAAGATTTAATTTTGGAAGTGACGGAATCGCGCTTGATGACCGATTTACGAACGCCGCTGGACATCCTCACCCGCTTGCGACTCAAACACATCAGTCTGTCCATCGACGATTTTGGGACTGGCCATTCGTCGCTGTCGCAACTGCGCGACATTGCCTTCAATGAACTCAAAATCGACCGGGGTTTCGTCCATAACGCCAGCCAAGATAAAACCAAATACGCCATTTTCACCGCCAGCCTTGGGATTGCCCGGCAGTTCGCAATGAAAACCGTAGCCGAAGGAGTGGAAGACCGCGCTGATTGGGAGTTTCTGCGCCAGCAGGATTGCGATTTGGCGCAGGGTTATTTTGTCGCCAAAGCGATGCCAGCGGCAGATTTACCGCTGTGGCTGGCAGAGTGGACGGCACGTTGTGCCGCCGGGCTCGACGCCAAAACCCCGGTATAGACCGGGGTTTTTGGCAGAAAACAAGAAATCAATCAAGCGGTTTGGCGTTTCAACCAATCAAGGATGCCCGGTTCTGCTGCCCAAACATCGCGCATTTCTTCGCGGTAAAACCATGCTTGATCTTCACCGCCGACCGTGATCCCTCGCGGATTAAACCCCGGTTGTTTAATCCGCTTACGCGTCAGGTAGTTAGAAACATGCGGCATTCGCTGCGCCGCTTTCGTCAACACAATTCGCGCCTGTTCTTTCTGCCCGAGTCGATACAGCGCCAGCACTTCGCCATAAACCAATTCCGTCAGCATGTCATTGGGAAACTGCTGCGCCAGCGCCACGGCGCGTTCATTGTCGCCATCGCGCAGATAAAGATTCATCAACTCCGCCCGCACGCCATGATTGTCATGTGGATTGATGCGCAACATGGTTTCCAGTGTGGCGATTGCGCCCTGCAAATCTTTCGCGTCATCAAGCTGATAGTAATAACGGCGAAATAACAGACGCAGCGCCGGTTGATTGCTCGGCACTTCCCACGGCAAATAGTGAATATCGTCTGTTGGCGTTGCCGCAATGATGATTGACCACGCCCGTTCTAACAGCGGCCATAACAGCAGTTGCGAAATCCACGGCAGTTCAGTTTCTGGATACGCGCCGAGCGCAGTCGCAATATCGTCCAGCACATCCAAACTGTCCGCCAGCTCAGGATATTCCAGCAAACCCTGTATCCATTCAGGATTGCCCCAGATTTCCTCGTCCTCGTCATCCGACAACGTGAGCTGCGTAGACAACGGTTTGCCAATCGGAAACAGCGATTGCCAAACCCGCTCAGTTTTTCTGATAGACGGCGGTGGCAAAAATTCAAATTTTTCCTGTTTTTCCAACGCTTTAGTGGAGCGAGTTTTGATGGTGTTCGGCAGCAATCTGCTGACACGCTGTTTGCGCCCGGGCGTCGGCTGAAACGGCGCAATGGTGTAAACCGGAAGCGGTCGTTGACAATGCTGCGTAATCCACTCTCGCAATTCGATCAATACAGGATGAATGCCGTTTTCATCTGCATCCATCAATGCGCCTTGCGGATCGGTCACAGCGCGTTCTAAGAAACTGAGAAATAGATCGTCGTCAAAATTCTCCAGTCGCTGAAATTGATGCAACCAGAACTGCGCCCGTTGCCGCGCCAGCGCGAGCTTTTTCTGCGTCACCAACAAGGTAATTTCCAACAATGCCGTGCTGGGATTATTGGGATGACTGCGTAAAGCGGCGGTAAAGGCTTCTTCAGCCTGCGTAAACTCACCGGCATCAAGGTGCATGGTGCTGCGGCGTTGCCATGCGGCGGCTTGCAGTTGACCATTGCCTTCGGCGCACACCCGATCCAAAAAAGCAGCTTTTTTGCGTGAATAATCAAGCAGATCATAAGCATTGCAGAGAATATCGAATGCTGGCTCGAAATCCCCGCTCAATTCGGCGAGCGATTCCGCAAATAGTGGTTCCAACAGCGCCAGCACCCGACGCGGACGATTTTCATCCAGCCATTGATCCGCAATGATTGCCAGCAAATGCTTCGGCACTGCGTTAAGTTGAAGCGCCCGTTTTAATTCTGCATCTGAGAGTGCGTTGATGAGCACCATCCAAATGACTTCACTCGACAATTCGGGCGCATCTTCCAATTTGCTACAGCAATCGCGGTAACGTAATCCAGAGCCGCAGTAACAGCGGGCATTTGGCATTGGCGTGGGAATAGGACGAATGGTAAATCCGTGTTGTGGCAATGGCGTCGCATTCCAAATAGTCACGCCCAGCAACGTGGCAAAACGCCCGCGTTCAAGCGCATCCATATAATTGGGCAAAGTCAAAAGCGGCGGAATAGTCTCGCGTGCCCAATTTAGAAAGTCATTAGGATCAGGCACTTCGAGAATGCGTTGCACCGCTTGAACGATAATTTGCTCAAAATCATCCGAGTCGGCGACATCGTATTGAAACATGTTCTTAACTCCAATCAAGTATGCGTCGTCACCCAGCGAGCACCCTGAGTGGTTTGCTCTTTTTTCCACAAGGGTGCGCGAGTTTTTAATTCATCAATGAGAAATTCACAGGCATCAAAAGCCTCGCGCCGATGCGCAGCGGTCACGCCAATAAAAACGATTGGCTCTTGAATGATAATAACGCCCACGCGGTGAATTAACGTGAGCCGCCGCAGCGCCCAGCGGTTAACAGCAGTATTCGCTAATTCAGTCAATACCCGTTCAGTCATGCCCGCATAGTGTTCTAGCGTCATCTGCGACACTGCGACTCCGGCATTAAAATCGCGCATCAGTCCAATAAAAGTGACGACTGCGCCAGCACCAGCATCGCCACGCCACAACGCTTCCTGTTCGGCAATGAGCGCAATGGGTTCAGCTTGAATCTGTACTCGGCGCATTGCTTTAACCGAATGGTGAAACGCCAATGAGTGCGCGATGCAGCCAGAATAAAAACAACAGATAAACCACTAATCCGCTAATCACTGCGATAGCGTCATTTGCTGAATGTGCTGGCGCTCCTTGAACCGGTACACCGCTGCGGTGTTTCAATGAAATCCGCGCTGCGACGGCCCAAATGAGAAAGCCGCCAAATAATAACAAATCAGTCAATGCGCCATTCACCAGCAAGTGCGCAAATGCCCAAATTTTGACCGCCAATAACATGGGATGTTTCGTGATTTGTTGAATACGTCCCGGCAAATAAGCGGCAAATAGCAGTGGAAATACCGGCAGCATTAACAGCAAATCAAGGTGTTTGAACCATAATGGCGAATTATAAAGCACCAGCGCAGTTGGATGCGCGGCGCTGTAACCAAATACGATCAATACAAATCCTATTAGTGCCAGTAGGCTGTATATCGCTTGCCATCCCATGATGCCAATGTTTGCCACGACTGCTGGGCGCACATTTGGCGCAATCATCGGCATTGCATGAGTACCAAGAAAAAGCAGTAAACCAAGAATTAATAGTGTCATGGATCAATTCCTAAAATCTAATCATCAACGTCTTGCACCAATACCCAAGGTTTCACCACCACTGCCCACAATTGAGCATCGCTTGTAAACCAGTGTTGCGCCTGTTCATCGGGAACGGGCAGCACCTGCTGCGCGGTCATTACTGAAGCAATACGGTCAGCGTCATCGCGGGCAATCAGTAGGGCAATCTCAATTAAATCAAGTCCACTGCGTACCCAAATCACGCGCCCCTGCGCAAAAAAGCGTTGCAATTCCCGCCACGCCAATTGCGCCGTTTGCTGATTTAGCGTCTGGCGCAACTCGGTTTCTTCATCAAAATCAACGGACAAAGCGTCCGTTGGCAATTCGTCAGGCAGTGTCATCGGACAACGCATCCGTTGCGACTTCCTCACTTTGCGCTGCATCTTCATCATTTGCCGCAGCTTTAATTGATAATTGTGCGGACGCCGGTTTTTTTGGCGTATACACCATAATCAATCCACCGAGCGGTGGCAGTGCAATTGGAATTGAATACGGGCGTCCCATCCAACTCACTGGCTCTGACGCTACTCCGCCCTGATTACCAACATTGCTACCGCCATATACTTCTGAATCAGAATTCATTGCCTCGCGGTAAAATCCTGCT
Organism: Chromatium okenii; assembly: GCF_002958735.1. Lineage (GTDB taxonomy): Bacteria > Pseudomonadota > Gammaproteobacteria > Chromatiales > Chromatiaceae > Chromatium > Chromatium okenii_A. The sequence continues at coordinate 1,039,306 of NZ_PPGH01000037.1, forward strand.
TCCGGGACGCCAATACGATAGTTATTGCGCGGCACTGGCGTAAAATTGAATGCACAGGCGACAATTTCATCACCGGATTTGCTTTTGCGCACATAACTTAATACGGATTGCGAACTGTCATGGCAATCAATCCACTCAAAGCCAGCCGGTTCAAAATCAACTTCATGCAATGCTGGCAATTGACGATGCAGATGATTCAAATCAGACACTAGGGTTTTTAATCCCAAATGCTGCGGACGTTCTAATAATTCCCAATCGAGTGATCCTGCAAAATTCCATTCTTCACCCTGCCCAAATTCGCAGCCTTGAAACAATAGCTTTTTACCGGGATAACTGAACATAAAGGTGTAAAGCAAGCGCAAACTGGCGAACTTCTGCCAACCATCGCCGGGCATTTTATCCAGCATTGATTTTTTGCCATGAACCACTTCATCGTGTGAAAACGGCAGCACAAAGTTTTCGGTAAAAGCGTAGAGCAAACCGAAGGTCAATAAATCGTGATGAAAATGGCGATAAATCGGGTCTTTCTGCATATAAGACAGCGTATCGTGCATCCAACCCATATTCCATTTCATACTGAAACCAAGCCCGCCCAAATAAGTTGGACGTGATACCGCTGGCCATGCGGTGGATTCTTCAGCAATCATCAAAGTTCCGGGATGCTGTTCGTGCGTGACCATATTTAATTGGCGCACAAAATCAACTGCTTCCAAATTCTCATTGCCGCCGTATTTATTCGGAATCCATTCGCCAGCATTACGCGAATAATCGAGATAGAGCATTGATGCCACTGCGTCAACGCGCAAACCATCCAAATGAAATTCATCTAACCAATAGAGCGCACTGGATAATAAAAAGTTCTTAACTTCATTGCGTCCAAAGTTAAAAATGAGTGTGCCCCAATCTTTATGTTCACCCATGCGCGGATCAGCATGTTCATACAATGCAGTACCATCAAATCGCGCCAGCGCGTAGGCGTCTTTAGGGAAATGTGCCGGAACCCAATCCAATAATATGCCAATTCCTTGCTGATGCAGATAATCAACGAAAAATCGGAAATCATCTGGTGTTCCGAAACGGGCGCTCGGTGCGAAATAACCAGTGCATTGGTAGCCCCAAGATGCGTCCAGTGGATGCTCTGTAATTGGCAGCAATTCAATATGGGTAAAACCCAATTCAGTGACATAATCGCCGAGCTGTTTTGCCAGTATTCGATAATTCAAAAAGTTGCCATCGTCATCGCGCATCCATGAACCAAGATGGACTTCATAAACCGAAAATGCTTGATGTTGCCAATTCGATTCTGCTCGCGCTTTTATCCAATCAGCATCTGTCCATTCAAAATGACTCGGCGGACAAATTAACCCAGCAGTTTGCGGGCGTTCTTGAAATGCCTGCGCATAAGGATCAATTTTAATGTGGATATTGGTGGCGCGGTCGCGTAATTCGTATTTATAAAAACCACCGGGTTCTAAACCGGGAATAAATAATTCCCATACGCCACTGCCGCTGCGCACGCGCATAGGATGTGCACGTCCATCCCAGCCATTGAAATCGCCAACCACACTGACACGTTCTGCATTTGGTGCCCAGACCCCGAATTGCACACCAATAACACCTTCAACGGTGCGTAAATGCGAACCCAGAAAACGATACGCGTGCCAATGACGACCTTCACCAAATAAATGTAAATCGAAGTCTTCTAATTGCAATGGAAAACAATAGGGATCGTGGGCGCAGTGGGTGACGCCAGCGCCATCTTGCCATTCAATTTGATAACGTTCAGGGACTTTGGCTGCGTTACCTTCCCAAATAAAAAAGTCAGTGCCTTCAATGCGATTAAATGGCTCTTTTGCTTCAACCAAAGTTGCTGTTTCCGCCATCGGTAAAAATGCCCGCACAATGGCTTTGGTTCCGTCAAGATGACGACCCAATACTTCAAATGGATCATAATGACGCGCTTCAATAATACGTAATAAAGGTTCGGGAAGTTTCGAGGTAAAGCCCTGTGCGGATGCCATAATTGGTAGCTCCTGTGCGATTTAGACGCGAACCCTGATTTGAAGATCGAAGGGTTGCAAGTGGTCTTGATGTTAACATAGGGAAGTCAGACAAGCCGATCCTCTGGGCTCGTCACTGTTGACTAAAATCTGTCCTTTTCTCAGAAAACCTATCTTTTTATGGTAACTTGACACGGCTTTAAGCGTGTCGATACGCTATCTTCCGTGCTTTTTGCTCCGTCCAGACCCGCTACGGCTAGACGTTAATCCATACGCAAGAGTCATATCAGACCTTGAAATCCTTTCAAGGCAATGGCAGCGACGGCGTATTACAGACCTTTGAGATTTTCATCGGTTTTTAGTAGCGGTAAGTCCGCCCTTAAATGATAGGAGTTGACGTTATGCCGCAATCCCATCCTCGATTCATCAGTCGTCTCACCCGTGACACCTTGGCACTCATCTTGGCAGGAGGACGCGGGTCGCGACTGAAACATCTCACCGCGTGGCGTTCTAAACCGGCCGTGCCTTTTGGTGGCAAGTTTCGGATCGTTGATTTCCCACTTTCAAACTGTATCAATTCTGGTATTCGGCGTATTGGTGTGTTAACGCAATACAAAGCGCATTCATTGATTTTACACATTCAAAAAGGTTGGGGCTTTTTGCGCGGAGAATTTGGCGAATTTGTCGAATTATGGCCGGCACAACAGCGCGTTACTGAAACTGCGTGGTATGCCGGAACTGCGGATGCGGTGTATCAAAATCTCGACATCATCCGCGACCACAATCCTGAATACATTTTAATTCTGGCTGGTGATCACGTTTATAAAATGGATTACGGCGCGATGATTGCTTATCACGTTGATCGTAAAGCGGAAATGACGGTTGGTTGTTTACAAGTGCCAGTGGAACGCGCTAGCGAATTTGGCGTGATGGCTGTAGATGAGCAGCAGCGCGTCCTGCGTTTTGCTGAAAAACCGGCAGATCCCGAAACGCTGGCTGATCAACCGGATCGTTGTCTCGCATCAATGGGCATTTACGTTTTCAATCGTGATTTTCTGTTTGATCAATTACTTAAAGATGCTGAAATGTCTGAATCCAGTCACGATTTTGGTAAAGACATCATTCCTCGTGTGCTCGCCGAGCATCGCATCATGGCCTATACCTTCCGCGATCTGCGCAGCGGCGAACAAGCGTATTGGCGCGATGTCGGCACGGTCGATGCGTTTTGGGAAGCCAATTTAGAGCTAATTGGCGTCACGCCGCCGCTCAATTTATACGATAAAAAATGGCCGATTTGGACCTATCAAGAGCAATTACCGCCCGCTAAATTCGTGTTTGATGACGCAGATCGACGCGGCATGGCGGTCGATTCGATGGTGTCTGGTGGCTGCGTGATTTCCGGCGCAACGGTGCGCCATTCGCTGCTATTTTCTAACGTCCGCGTGAATTCTTACGCCTGCGTCTCCGATTCAGTGATTCTTCCTGATGTTGTCGTCGGGCGCTATTGCATCATTCGCAACGCCGTGATTGATCGCTATTGCCGCATCGCCGAAGGCACCAAAATTGGGCTTGATCCTGATGACGATCGCAAGGCGGGTTTTCATGTCAGTGAAGGCGGCATCACGCTGGTCACGCCGGAAATGCTGGGGCAAGACGCCAATCACGTTCGCTAAAAGTTCTCCATTTTCATTCAACCAGTTAGATCGTTTACACCGATGCACATCGTCCTCAACGGAACCTCCACTGAAATTTCCGATCACAGCACCCTCGCTGATCTCGTAGCGCAGCTGGCGCTTACCGGGCAGCGGCTGGCGATTGAAGTCAACGCGGAATTGGTTCCGCGCAGCACCTTCACCGATCATCTGCTCGCGCCAGATGATCGGGTTGAAATCATCCACGCCGTCGGTGGCGGTTAATGCTCCGCTGATTTTCAGTTTACCATTCAGACATTTAGAACTAAACCCTCATGGCTATTGAAACACCTGCAATTGATTCTCTCATCATCGCCGGACGTGAATATCACTCGCGGCTGTTGGTCGGAACTGGCAAATATAAGGATATGGACGAAACCGCAGCGGCAATTGCCGAAAGCGGCGCGGAAATCGTCACCATCGCCGTGCGCCGCGCCAATATCGGTCAAAACCCCGGCGAGCCGAACATTCTCGACGTGCTGCCGCCGTCGCGTTACACCATTTTGCCCAACACCGCTGGCTGTTATGACGCCGAAACTGCGATCCGCACCTGTCGGCTGGCGCGGGAACTGCTCGACGGGCACAAACTGGTCAAATTGGAAGTGCTCGGCGATGAAAAAACGTTGTTTCCAGACGTGATTGCGACATTAAAAGCTGCCGAAGTGCTGGTCAATGACGGCTTTGATGTGATGGTTTATACCAATGACGATCCAATTGTGGCGCGAGAATTAGAAGCAATTGGTTGCGTGGTAATTATGCCGCTGGCTGCGCCAATTGGTTCTGGTTTAGGTATTCGCAATCCGCTTAATATCCGCACCATTGTTGAAAATGCAAAGGTTCCAGTATTAGTTGATGCTGGCGTGGGCACTGCATCAGATGCAGCAATAGCAATGGAATTGGGCTGCGACGGTGTATTAATGAATACCGCAATTGCCGCAGCAAAAAATCCGGTATTGATGGCGCGGGCAATGCGTAAAGCAATTGAAGCCGGACGCGATGCGTTTCTGGCTGGACGAATGCCTGCTAAACGTTTTGCTTCTGCTTCTTCGCCGATTGAAGGGCTATTTTTCTGAGCAATTTCTTTCGTGAATTCATCGGATTATTTAATTGAATTAACGCGACGCCCGCTGCGTCCGGTGCGCAGTTTCGTATTGCGCCAAGGACGCTTAACGCTGGCGCAGCAGCGGGCATTTGCGGAATTGTGGTCGCGTTTTGGCGTGGAATGGACACCCGCTGCTGCGCTTAATTTCACGGCATTATTTGGCAATACCAATCCAGTTACCTTGGAAATTGGTTTTGGCAATGGTGATTCATTAGCAACCATGGCCGAGCGCGAACCGGAACGCAATTGGCTAGGAATTGAAGTGCATCGCCCCGGCGTCGGCCATTTGCTCTTGGAAATTGAACGCCGTCAATTAAATAATGTGCGGATTATTCGACACGACGCGATTGAAATACTCACCCAAGGCATTCCGCCAGCCAGTCTCGCCGCCGTGCAACTATTCTTTCCTGATCCTTGGCCGAAACGCCGTCATCATAAACGTCGCATTTTGAATGCAGCGTTAATTGAAATGCTGGCACAAGTCATTCATTCCGGCGGAGTATTTCATGCCGCAACGGATTGGGAATCTTACGCGATTGAAATGCTAGAAATTCTCGAAAAGTCTGCGCAATTCTTAAACACTGCTGGCGCAGGTCAATTTGCGCCACGTCCCGCATCACGTCCATTCACTCGTTTTGAACAACGCGGCGACCGACTTGGTCATCGTGTTTGTGATTTAATTTTTCAACGGCAGTAATTTACGCCGCATATTAACAATAAAAGATTCACCATCAACGCAGCGTAGTTTTTTATTGGTTAAAGCATACTTTTTGTTGCGTTATCCTGACATACACTTCAGTTTCTATTCATCCACTGGAGAACCTTCGATGTTTAACCGCACTGGCTTTTTTTATTCGCTTGCACGCTGGACGGGAATTGTTGCCTTATTGCTGGCAGTGCCCATCGTTTATGCCGGTCTCAATGACACTGGCATCACCACCTGCGCGAATGCTGCGCAAAACGGCTTGCCGTGTCCGGTCGCTGTTTTTCCCGGTCAAGACGCTGAATTTGGCAGCAACGGTTTTGATTTTACTAAATTGGATGGATCGGGAAATGAATTGCCCGCCGATGCTACCGATCATATTTGCGTCCGCGACAACGTTACCCGTTTAATTTGGCAAGCAAGCATTAGCGATACGAGCTACACTTTTAATCAAGCCGCTGATTATGTTGCGAATGCTAACGCAGCTTGGCTCTGTGGTTTTAACGATTGGCGACTGCCAGACGTAAAGGAATTAACCGGAATCGTTAACTACAGCCGCATTGATTCCACCACTACCATTGATGCTGACGCTTTCCCCAATACGCCGAACGCTTGGTTTTGGTCGGGTTTTGCAGTGGTTGGCAGTTCAGACTACGCATGGTTTGTGAATTTCTATGATGGTGGTGTCAGTGATTATTATCGAGACAGTGCATTACAGGTTCGTCTCGTGCGCGGTGGACAGTCTTTTAATTCTTTCGTCGATAATGGCAATGACACGGTGACACAATTAAATACTGGATTGATGTGGGCGAAATGCAGTGAAGGTCAGACTGGCAGTGACTGCGCTGGTGAGGCAACTGGAATGGTTTGGAGCGAGGCATTAAATGCTGCAAATAATTCTCATTTGGGCGGCTACAGCGATTGGCGGTTGCCGAATGTAAAAGAACTGCAAGCTCTCGCCGATTACAGTTTTTCTAATCCGGTAATTGATACCAGTTATTTCCCAAATACACCGAATTCGTGGTTTTGGTCCAGCTCTTCTTATGCTAATTATTCGGGTTATGCGTGGAATATAGATTTCGGTATTGGCAATATCTACAACAGTTATCAATACAGCTTTAATAATGTTCGCCTTGTGCGCGGTGGACAGTCTGCTAATGCTTTTGAATTTTTCGATTTAACCGTGAATAAAACTGGAAACGGTGCGGGAATAGTGACGAGCTCGCCTGCCGGAATGAGTTGTGGCACAACCTGCGTGGAGCGTTTGAGAAGCGGGAAATCAATTATTCTCACCGCCACTCCAGATAGCAATTCAAGTTTCAGCGGTTGGAGCGGCGCGTGTACCAATAAAACCGGCAATTGCATTGTTAAAATGTCCGCTGCGCAAACCGTCACTGCAAAATTTACAATTTTACCGAATTACACATTGTCAATTAACAAATCCGGCAATGGCAGCGTCATTAGCTCACCAGCGGGAATTAGCTGCGGCACAAATTGCAGTAAAGCATTTACCAGCGGCACCGCTGTTACGCTCATCGCCAAACCGGACACTGGCGCAATTTTCAGTAATTGGACGGACTGCAATCCACTAAACGCGAATTCAAAGCAATGTCAGATCATATTGACCAGTAATAAGACGGTGACAGCGGTTTTTGGAACAGCAGATATAAAAGTCACTGCTATTGCGCTCACTCCAACTTCACCCGCAGCCAATAGCATGGTTAGCGCCGCAATTACGGTAAAAAATGAAGGTACTGTGAATGCGAATGCTGGTTATTTAGACGTATGGTCGAATCAGCCAACGGCGCAAACATGCGGCACATTTGGTGAACAATGGATTGAAATTGGTTCTATAGCTGCCGGAGCGACTAAAACCTTGAGAGTTAATTTACAAGTCAAAGATATTGGCAATAAAACTATCCGCGCTTTTGCTGATAGTTGGTGTCAAACACCGGAATCCAAAGAAACCAATAACCAAATGACCAAAAGTTATACGGTTAAAACATTGCCGTAAATCGCTGCTATTTGCTACGAGCGGCTGAATTGCATTCACCACGGAATAGCGCGATGCCCAAGTTTTTTTATCAAGCGGTAAAACTCGATGGCGAATTAATCGCCGGCGAAATCGACGCAGCAAACGAAGAAACTTTGCGGCAACAATTGCAACGTGATGGCTTAATTCTCATTGAAGCGCGTACCTCAAAAAGTCTGCTGGCGCGATTAAAACGAGTGCGCCAGCGGCGATTAAATCATAAAGAAATTAGCATTTTAACCCGTGAATTGGCGACGCTTTTAGAAGCGGGAATGACGTTAGATCGCTCGCTGCAAATTCTGGTTGATCTTAGCGGACAACCACATCTGGCGCGGGTACTGGCGGATTTGCAGGAACGGGTGCGTGGCGGCGCGACTTTCTCGCGGGCGCTGGAGGAGCAAGACGGACAATTTCCTCGTCTTTACATCAACATGGTGAAAGCGGGCGAGGCTGGCGGCGCACTCGATCAGGTGCTCGACCGGCTGGCAGATTATTTGGAGCGCCTCGCCGAATTGCGCCAAACCGTGATTTCGGCGCTGGTGTATCCGGCGATTTTGCTGGTTGTTGCTGCGCTATCGGTCATCATGCTGCTGGTATTTGTCGTGCCGCAATTCACGGTTTTATTTGAAGATATGGGTGCAGCATTGCCGCTGCCGACGCAAATTGTGGTCGCTGCTGGCGATCTATTTCGCAATTATTGGTGGGCGATGCTGTGCGCTATGGCGCTGATCGCAGTGGTAATTGAACGTTGGCTACAAAATCCCGTGGTGCGTGAAAGTGTTGATCGGCGGGTGCTGGCGTTGCCGTTATTTGGTGAATTGATTTGGAAAATGGAAACCGCTCGGCTGTGTCACACGTTATCAACGCTATTAAAAAATGGGCTGCCGTTATTAACCGCACTGACGCTAGCGCGAGAAGTCGTTTCTAATCGCAAAATTGCTGGGTTATTAATTGAAGCCGGCGACGATCTTAAACATGGACGCGGATTGGCAGCACCATTGGCGCGATTACAGGCGCTGCCGGATTTGGCATTGCAAATGATTCGTGTCGGTGAAGAATCGGGTAGTTTGGATGCAATGCTGGCAAAAGTGGCGGGGATTTATGATCGAGAAACTCGCGCCAGCGTACAGCGATTATTGACATTGTTGGAGCCATTGTTAATTATTGGTTTAGGCGTGATTGTAGCCGGAATTATCATTTCGATTCTAATGGCGATTCTCGGCGCAAATGAGTTGGTATTTTAATATGAACACGGCTGCATTTGGCACAATTAAGCCAGTTAAATGGAGCGCAGCAATTTGGTTATGCTGGGCATTTTTTCATTGCGCTATGGCGGCAGATATTCCGAGCGCAGCGGATCGGTGCGTTGGCGGTGTTGCGAAACCACTCCGTCAACTGATTTTGCAACCATTGATGATGGCAGCCGAGTATTACATAAACCGACGACATTAGAATGGCAAAGCTGCGCATTAGGACAAAAGTGGAACGCGGCGAACGGTATTTGCGATGGGAAACCGCAGATTTTTTCTTGGGCGCAAGTGACTCGATTAACTGCAACGCTCACCGATAATTGGCGACTGCCGACCGATGCGGAGTTATTAAGCATTGTGGAAAAATGTCATTTAGCTCCAGCGATCAATACGCAAGTGTTTCCGAATACGCCCGGCACATTATTTTGGTCGGCATCATTGGATAAAGGCAGTGTAGAACGCATTTGGAGCGTGAGTTTTTTCACCGGCAAACCGCATCGTCCCGGCAAAATACAAACGGCAAAAATTCGGCTGGTGCGTGGCACGTTCAAACCACCCGCGCCCTAATTCGGCAGCGAGCGTTCACCGCTCGCGTGGACAGTTTCAGAGTGGTTCTTTAGAATCGCTTTCAATCAGCGCCCAACTTGCGGCGCAATATGACATGCTCACACTGTTTTGAATGTCTGCGCAGTGACAAACATGTCCCCGCCCGAATTCGGAGAGACCCCTTGAGAAAACCCGCAGTTCTGGTGCTGGAAGACGGCTCGGTCTTTCACGGAACGTCTATTGGTGCCGATGGGATGAGCGTCGGCGAGGTGGTGTTTAACACCGCCATGTCGGGTTATCAGGAAATCCTGACTGATCCGTCATATCTCCGGCAGCTCGTCACCCTGACTTATCCGCACATCGGCAATGTTGGCGTCAATCCCGAAGATGATGAATCGGTCGGTGCAAGCTGCCGGTCTCATCATTCGTGATTTGCCTATTCAGCCCAGCAATTTCCGGCTGCATGAACATCTCGATGCGTATCTGGTGCGCCACAATGTCGTCAGCATTGCGGACATCGACACTCGCCGTTTAACACGCATTTTGCGGGAAAAGGGCGCACAAAACGGTTGTATTCAAGCTGCTGAAACTATTGATGAAGTTGCTGCACTCGCGGCAGCGCAAGCATTTCCCGGTCTTGCCGGAATGGATTTGGCGCAACACGCTTCAACCACTGAAGCCTATTCATGGACGCAGAGTGTGTGGACACTTCGCGCTGGGTTGCCGGAGCCGCTGCCACCGAGCCGCGAGCGCCTGCCGTATCACGTTGTCGCCTACGATTATGGGATTAAACGTAACATTTTGAGGATGTTAGTCGCTCGCGGTTGTCACATCACCGTCGTTCCAGCGCACATGCCAGCGGCGACGGTGCTGGCGCTCAAACCCGATGGCATCTTTTTATCGAACGGTCCCGGCGATCCTGCGCCGTGCGATTACGCCATCAGCGCAATTCGTGACCTGCTCGAAACCGATACGCCGCTGTTTGGCATCTGTCTCGGTCATCAACTGCTCGGGCTGGCGTGTGGCGCACAAACGCGCAAAATGAAATTTGGTCATCATGGCGCGAACCATCCGGTGCAGGATTTGCGCACGGGCGCAGTGATGATTAGCAGCCAAAATCATGGCTTTGCGGTCGATGAAGCCAGCTTGCCGGAAACATTGGAAGCCACTCATCGCTCACTGTTTGATGGCGCTGCAAGGCATTCACCACCGCACTCGCCGCGTTCAGTTTTCAGGGTCATCCCGAAGCCAGCCCGGCCCGCATGATGTCGCCCCGTATTCAATCACTTTATTGATTTGATGCGTGAGCGGCGATTCACCACAGAAGCCTAATTATTGTTCTGCCTATTAATGGATTTCATTTATAGGCAAACGCAAAAAATGAATGCTACAGCTTTGTGAAACCATACTCGCATTTTACCCGAAAGAAATTCTCAAAATTAACGATTGCACTGGAAATCCATGCCAAAGCGTACTGACATTCATAGCATCCTGATTATTGGTGCCGGTCCCATCGTCATCGGTCAGGCGTGCGAATTCGACTATTCCGGGGCGCAAGCGTGTAAGGCGCTGCGCGAAGAAGGTTATCGCGTTGTATTGGTCAACTCCAATCCCGCAACCATTATGACCGACCCAGAAATGGCCGATGCAACCTATATTGAACCGGTCACTTGGCGAGCCGTCGCAGCAATTATTGAAAAAGAGCGCCCGGATGCGCTGTTGCCGACAATGGGCGGACAAACTGCGTTAAATTGCGCACTGGATTTAGTCCGTGAAGGCGTATTGCAACGCTTTGGCGTGGAATTGATTGGTGCATCCCGCGAGGCGATTGATAAGGCAGAAGACCGTGATTTATTCCGTAAAGCCATGCGCAAAATCGGTTTGGATATGCCGCGTTCGGCAATTGCGCATAGTTTAGAAGAAGCAATCAAGTGCAAGCCTCAATTGGCTTTCCAACCATTATTCGGCCTCATTCACAATGGGCGGGAGTGGCGGCGGCATTGCTTATAATCAAGAAGAATTCGAGGAAATCTGTCGGCGTGGATTAGATTTATCACCGACTCACGAATTGTTAATTGAAGAATCGGCGCTTGGGTGGAAAGAATACGAAATGGAAGTTGTCCGCGATCACGCTGACAACTGCATCATTATCTGCTCAATTGAAAACTTCGACCCAATGGGTGTACACACTGGCGATTCAATTACCGTCGCACCAGCGCAAACGCTCACCGACCGCGAATACCAAATTATGCGCAATGCGGCAATTGCGTGCTGCGCGAAATCGGGGTTGATACCGGCGGATCAAATGTGCAATTTGCCATCAATCCCGTTGATGGGCGAATGATTATCATTGAAATGAATCCGCGAGTGTCGCGTTCATCGGCGCTGGCATCAAAAGCCACTGGTTTTCCAATTGCCAAGGTCGCAGCAAAACTCGCAGTTGGCTATACGCTCGACGAATTGCGCAATGAAATCACTGGCGGTGCGACGCCAGCATCATTTGAGCCGAGTATTGATTACGTTGTCACCAAGATTCCGCGTTTTGCATTTGAGAAATTCCCACAAGCTGATGCGCGTTTAACCACGCAAATGAAATCAGTTGGCGAAGTAATGGCAATTGGACGAACGTTTCAAGAATCATTACAAAAGGCGCTGCGTGGTTTAGAAATTGATCATTATGGCTTGGATGAAATGGTTGATCTCACCAGCCCCGATGCGCTGGATACCATTCGTCTTGAAGTTCGCCAAGCCGGAGCCGAGCGTATTTTTTATGTTGCAGATGCGTTTCGTGCTGGTTTGACTTTAGAAGAAATCCACGAATTAAGTTGGATTGATCCATGGTTTTTAGCGCAGATTGAGGATTTAATTCGTGCTGAAAACGAGCTGTGTTTAGCCGGTTGTGCCGGATTAACTATTGATCGGCTACGTGCACTAAAACGGCAGGGTTTTTCGGATCGGCGCATTGCACATCTTATTAGTACGACTGAAACTGATATTCGCACTCGTCGCCATGCTTATGGTTTGCATCCCGTGTATAAGCGTGTAGATACTTGCGCAGCAGAATTCGCTTCCAGTACGGCTTATTTGTATTCAACGTACGAAGAAGAATGTGAAGCTGAACCTAGCGATCGCAAAAAAATAATGGTATTGGGTGGCGGTCCCAATCGTATTGGCCAGGGAATTGAATTCGATTATTGCTGCGTCCATGCCGCTTTTGCGCTGCGTGAAGATGGTTATGAAACCATTATGGTGAATTGCAACCCAGAAACGGTTTCTACCGATTATGACACCTCGGATCGACTGTATTTTGAACCATTAACCTTAGAAGATGTGCTGGAAATCGTTGCAAAAGAACAGCCACATGGCGTTATTGTGCAATACGGCGGGCAAACGCCGCTTAAATTGGCGCGGGCATTAGAAGCCGCTGGCGTACCAATTATTGGTACCAGTCCCGACAGTATTGATTTGGCAGAAGACCGCGAGCGGTTTCAGAAACTGATTCATGAGCTTGGATTGCGCCAGCCGCCAAATGCGACTGCGCGTACTGAATTGGAAGCGTTAACAAAAGCTGCCGAAATTGGCTATCCGTTAGTGGTGCGTCCATCTTATGTGCTCGGTGGGCGGGCAATGGAAATTGTTTTCGATGAAACGGAATTAAACCGTTATATGCGTGAGGCAGTGCGGGTATCGAATGAATCGCCAGTGCTATTGGATCGTTTTCTTGATGATGCCATTGAAGTCGATGTCGATGCGATTTGCGACGGCACTGATGTTTTAATTGGTGGCATTATGGAACACATTGAACAAGCTGGCGTGCATTCTGGTGATTCGGCGTGTTCATTGCCACCTTATACTTTATCTGCATCTATTCAAGACCGAATGCGCGAACAAATGACGCGAATGGCACGGGCGCTTAATGTAGTTGGATTGATGAATGCGCAGTTTGCGATTAAAGGCGATGACATTTATATTTTAGAAGTTAATCCGCGTGCTTCGCGTACCGTGCCTTTTGTATCTAAAGCAATTGGGCTGGCGTTAGCAAAAGTTGCAGCGCGGTGTATGGTGGGAACGACTTTGGCGGAGCAAGGCTGTCGGCGCGAGCGTCAACCTAAGCATTATTTCGTGAAAGAAGCGGTGTTTCCGTTCATTAAATTTCCGGGCGTGGACACGCTGCTCGGTCCTGAAATGAAATCTACCGGCGAGGTCATGGGCGTCGGCGAATCATTCGGCGAGGCTTATGCTAAAGCGCAGGAAGGTGCAGGAAGTTTGTTGCCGCATCTTGCTGGAAAAGCGATGTTGAGTGTGCGCGAGGTCGATAAAACGCGGCTGCTGCGAGTGGCGCGTGAACTGTTGGAATTTGGGTTTACGCTTTACGGTACGCATGGAACGGCAGCGTCATTGCGCGAAGCTGGATTGCCCTGTATTGGCGTGAATAAGGTTGCCGAAGGGCGTCCGCACATCGTAGACATGATTAAAAATAATGAGATCGGTTTTATTGTGAATACGACCGAAGGCGCGAAAGCAATTGCGGATTCCGCAGCTATTCGCCGCGCTGCGCTCCAGCATAAAGTCTGTTACACCACAACTATTTCTGGCGCAGAAGCAACCTGTTTAGCATTAAAACAGCTTGATATTTTGAGCGTTAATCGGTTGCAAGATTTGTATTGATTTTAATTCGGTTGGCATCGCTTTACGTGCCAGCCTGTTTTTAATGCAGCCCACATGGGCGCAATACGCCGCCACAATTCAGGCGGCGTTTTTAACTGAGGACATCATCGAATGAATAAAATTCCTCTCACGGCCAGAGGTGCTGAGAAGCTGCGGGCAGAACTCGACCAATTAAAACGTGTTGAACGTCCGCGTATTATTGAAGCAATTGCTGAGGCTCGTGCTCACGGCGATCTCAAAGAAAATGCTGAATATCATGCAGCGCGTGAACAACAGAGTTTTGCTGAAGGTCGTATTAAAGACATTGAAGGCAAGTTATCTAATGCACAGATTATTGATGTGACCTCGTTGAATGCGAATGGACGAGTGGTATTTGGCGCGACCGTGCGGGTATTGGAACTGGATAAAGAAGAAGAACTGACTTATCAAATCGTCGGCGAAGATGAAGCCGATTTGAAACTGGGCATGATTTCGATTGGATCGCCAATTGCGCGTTGTTTAATCGGTAAAAGCGAGGGCGATATTGCTTCGGTGACAGCGCCGGGCGGAATACGAGAATTTGAAATTTTAGACGTGCAATATCTTTAAACTGTTGTAAGCAATAATTGAAATCAAATGTTTAATTCGCGCTCATCAATGCCGCTCGAAAACCATCGCGGGCGGTCAGCGCCCCCGCATTGGTGCACAGCAAGCTGGCGGTGAGCCGATTTTTACATTCCAAATTAAGATAGAGATACACCGCAGTATCTGCTGGCTGTTGAATCCACACGAGGGTTAACAACCGATCTTCATCATCATCCTGCTGCATGACCATCAACAGCCCAGCGCCGTTGATTTCCTCACGAATATCCGGCAATGCCCGCACATAAGCCCGCGCCCGTTCCCAATCACGTTGACAATTTTCTGCGCCAAAACAACGCACAATGTTACTTGCAAGCACCTCAGTCGCTGGCGGCGGCAGTAGCGTCGCATTTGGTTGCGCATTGTTTTTCAGTGCGACATAACGAGTCTGCAATTGATCGAACTCAGCGCGTATTGCAACCTTTTGAAATTCTTGAGTTACTATCGTGGTGTACGCCGTGCGAATCTGTTCTTCAACGCGCACGATGTCTGCTTGTAACGTGGCGGGAAGCGACGAATCCGTTGGCTTGCGGCTGGCTTGTTGCTGATGCAGTTCACGCAAGCGGCGTTGGAGTAAACGCAGGTTATCGCGGGTGGTTTGGTTAATCGCATCGACTGCTGCCACGCGCCCTTCACGCGCCAAAATCAGGTCTTCCAGAGAACGAAATCGCTTCAATAACGCTTGATTTGCCACTCGTTCTTCTTCAGCGCGGCGGGCATTTTCAGCTTGTTGACGCTCCAGCTCTGCGGCGCGTTTGAGGTCTTCAGCGGTGGGAGCTGGAGGAACGACTTCAGTGCGAATGCCTTCAGGATTCAATGTGGTATGACCCTGATTGACCTGCGTCGGTGGAATGCGATCAGCGTAATGCACCATCCCATTGTCATCAACCCAGCGATACAAGCGCATTTCGCTGCTCGAATCCGCACCATTCATGCGGAAACTGCACAGCGACAACAGTAATGTCGCGCCCAGCGCATACTGCCAACGCATCAAGCAGATACTCCATAACGGGCACGATATTCCCGCACTGCGGCGGCAACGTCTGGGGCAGTCGTCATCTCGTCGAGATAAGTTTGTAAATCGGTTAAAGTCAAAATCGTGAGCACCGGCAAACCAAATTGAGTGCGTACTTCTTCCACTGCCGACAGCGCATGTTGTCCGCGCTCCTGCCGATCCAACGCAATCACCACGCCGACAGGAATCGCGCCAGCTGCCTGAATCATTTCCACTGATTCGCGCACTGAAGTTCCGGCAGTGATGACATCGTCGATAATCAGCACTCGTCCAAGCAATGGCGCTCCGACCAACAAACCGCCTTCACCGTGATCTTTGGCTTCTTTGCGATTGAAAGCATAAGGCGTTTCCCGTCCGTGTTCATTCGCTAAAGTGATACTGGTGGCTGCCGCCAGCGGAATGCCTTTGTAAGCTGGACCGTAAAGCACATCAAATTCGACTTCCGAGGCGCTGATGCAGTGGGCATAAGCACGCGCCAATTGCGTTAATCGCGCTCCACTATTGAAATGACCGGCATTAAAAAAATAGGGACTGTGGCGACCGGATTTCAGCGTAAATTCGCCGAATCGCAGCGCACCAATTTCGATCGCAAAATCTAAAAATGTGCGTTGATACGCATACATTGCGACGTTCTCGCTTCAAAAATAATGGGATAAAACCGAATTATCTCACGGCGCAGGCGGTGTCAAAATTTGTTCACACCCAATGTTCAACCGTGCAGACTTGTCTCACCACGCACCGATCAGGATACTAGCGTCCATGTCGTTCAGCACCTCACTTACCAATCATCTTCTAATCGCAATGCCAGGTCTGCAAGACCCTAATTTTGCGCGAACGGTGACTTATGTCTGCGAACACACCGAACAGGGTGCGATGGGAATCGTCATCAATCGTCCACTCGATGTCACCCTCGGCGAATTGCTCGTGCAACTTGACATTTCCACCGAATATGCCGCAGTGCGCGACACGCCGGTGTATCAAGGCGGACCGGTGCAAACGGATCGCGGTTTTGTGCTCCACACTGCCGGCCCCGCGTTTGATTCTACGTTGGCCATTACGCCTGACATTAGCGTCACCACGTCGCGGGATGTACTCGAAGCCATTGCCAGCGGTGAAGGACCGGAACAGATTTTAATTGCGCTCGGTTATGCCGGCTGGGGCGGTGGACAGTTGGAACAAGAAATGGGCGCAAATGCGTGGCTCAACGGTCCGGCGAGCAGTGACATTATTTTCCGTTTAGCGCCGAGTTCGCGCTGGGTTGCAGCGGCGCAATTGCTAGGCGTGGAAGATATGAATCTCCTCAGCGGCGACATTGGTCACGCCTAAACCACTTCCCAATCACTGCGACATTCAATGCAGACGCTACTTGGTTTTGATTTCGGTCCGCGCAAAATCGGCATTGCCGTTGGTCAACTGCTCACCCGCTCGGCGACGCCTTTAACCACGCTGCGCAGTCGCAACCAACAACCAGATTGGCCGAGCATCACCGCACTGATTCAGGAATGGCAACCCGCCGCATTGGTCGTGGGATTGCCCTTTAATATGGACGACACCGAAGTAGATTGGTCGCCACAGGTGTACCGCTTCGCTCGCCAACTGCATGGGCGCTTTGGTTTGACGGTGCATCTGGTCGATGAGCGCCTGACATCCATCGAAGCCCGTCATCAGCTCGCTGCTCGCCCCGGCAGCCGACCACCCACTCGGGAAGCAGTCGATGCCCTCGCCGCTGCCCTCATTTTGGAAACTTGGCTTTGTGAACAATCCTAATTTTCACGCTGGCGCTACCTTCAGTAACAACAGCCTGTTCAACGGCGAGCAGAGCGACATTTGGCAAGATGCCGCCGCAATCGACACCGTTCTCTACACCATGACCGCTGATCTCAACACCTTACTACAGCAGCGTCAGATTCAAAATCCGCTGATGATCGGCATTCACACTGGCGGCGTGTGGATCGCGCAGCGGCTGCACACGCAATTGGGATTGACGCAACCGCTGGGTTATTTGGACATTTCGTTTTACCGGGACGATTTCACCCGCGTCGGCATCCATCCGCAGGTACGTCCCTCATCGCTGCCGATTGGCATTGATAACCGCCATGTGATTGTGGTCGATGACGTGCTGGCGACTGGACGCACCATTCGCGCTGCGCTCAATGTGCTGTTCGATTACGGTCGCCCAGCTTCGGTATTGCTGGCGATTTTGGCCGAGCGCAGTGGGCGCGAATTACCTATTGCGCCGGATGTGGTGGGATTGCGCAGTGCCTTGCACCGTGACATTCACCTCAAGTTAGTTGGTCCAACTCCGCTGCAACTGCTGTGCGTTCACCCATGAATAGCCCGTATTCACAACTCGATGTGCGCGGCAAGCTCAAGCACTTTTTAACCATTGACGGGCTGAGTCGGGAATTGCTCACAGATATTCTCGATCAGGCTGATGGTTTTTTAAGTGTCGCCCAGCAAGCCGTCAAAAAAGTGCCGCTGTGTCGTGGCAAGGTGATCGCCAATCTGTTTTTTGAAAACAGCACTCGCACCCGCACCACGTTTGAACTCGCCGCTAAACGGCTCTCTGCCGACGTGCTCAATCTCAACATTTCGACTTCGGCAACGGCGAAGGGCGAAACGCTGCTCGACACGCTGCGCAATTTAGAAGCGATGCAGGTTGATCTGTTTGTCGTGCGCCACGCCACCAGCGGCGCAGCACATTTCATCGCCGCTCACGCCGCGCCACATGTCAGCGTGATTAACGCTGGTGACGGAAGTCACGCCCATCCGACGCAAGCCATGTTGGACATGTTCACCATTCGCCGTCACAAACCGGATTTCACCCAACTGCGCGTTGCCATCGTCGGCGACATTCTGCATTCACGAGTGGCGCGGTCGCAGATGCTGGCGCTGAAGGCGCTCGGAGTGCCGGAAATTCACGTCATTGCGCCGCGAACGTTGATGCCAGCGCGAGTGGAAGAAGCGTTCGGGGTGCGCGTGTTTCACGATTTGCGCGAAGGTGTGCGCGATGCCGATGTCGTCATCATGTTGCGGATTCAGCGCGAGCGGATGAACAGCGCGTTGCTGCCGAGTGCACACGAGTATTTTTATCTGTTCGGCTTGACAGAAAAACGGCTGGCTGGCGCTCGCCCCGACGCGATTGTCATGCACCCCGGTCCGATCAATCGTGGCGTGGAAATGGATTCACAGGTTGCCGATGGCTCGCGTTCAGTGATTTTGGAACAGGTCAGTAACGGAATTGCAGTGCGGATGGCGATCATGTCGATGTGTTTGGGCACACAAAATCTGCGCGGTCAGCAGCAGGAGGCAATCGCACATGGCGAATAATCCACTGCTCCGCCTCAGTCTCTGCAACGGGCGGCTGATTGATCCCGCCAATGGCATTGATGCTGTGATTGATGTGCATCTTGCTGATGGGCGCGTGTTGGCGATTGGTGACGCGCCAGCCGCGTTTCAGCCTGAACGGGTCATTGACGCGCAGGGACTGGTGATTTGCCCCGGCTTGATTGATTTATGCGCTCGGCTGCGCGAACCCGGTCACGAACAAAAAGCGACTATCGCCAGCGAAACCCGCGCTGCGGCTGCGTCGGGCATTACCACGTTGTGCTGTCCGCCCGATACGCATCCGGTGATTGATACGCCAGCAGTGGCGCAATTGGTCAGTCAAACCGCCAAACGTTTAGGCAATGCGCGTATTGCCCGCTGGCGCAGTGACGCAGGGTTTAGACGGACTCAAAATCACCGAAATGGCGGCGCTCAAACGCGCTGGCTGTCCGGTGTTGAGCCAAGCAGATCGCCCGATTCGCAATGCGCAAGTGCAGCGGCGAGCGTTGGAATACGCCGCCACTTTTGGGCTGACGGTTTTTCTGCATCCCAGCGATCCTGATTTGTGCGCTGGTGGTTGTGTCCACGAAGGGCGCGTCAGCACGCGATTAGGTTTGCCGGGCATTCCCGAAGCGCGGAAACGGTCGCAGTGGCGCGAGATTTGGCGCTTGCCGAGCAGACCGGAGCGCGATTCATTTTCGCGGATTGTCCACTGCGCGAGCGGTGGAAATGTTGACGGAAGCGCAGCGGCGAGGTGTTCGCGCCAGCGGCGATGTCAGTCTGCATCAGCTTTTTTTCACGGAAGATGATGTCGCCAGTTTTGATGCGAACTATCACCTGATTCCGCCATTGCGCACTGCGGCAGATCGGAATGCGTTGCAGGCGGCGCTGGCGCGAGGAGAATTGACCGCGATTTGCTCCGATCATCAACCGCATGATGCTGATGCCAAACTTGCGCCATTTCCAGAAACTGCGCCCGGCATTTCCACCTTGGAAACGTTGTTGCCGCTGGCGCTGCGCTTGGTGACGGCTGGCGTGTTGGATTTACCAAGCGTGATTGCGCGTTTAACCATTGGACCGGCGGAGATTTTGGGGCGCAATTTGGGGCAACTCGCGGCTGGCGCACCTGCCGATTTATGCGTGTTCAATCCCGCTGAAATGTGGACGCCAACCGCCGCAACGCTCATCAGTCACGGGCATCATTCGCCGTTTTTAGGGCAAGAAATGCGCGGGCGCGTGGTGTTGACGGCGCTCGGTGGACGCATCGTGTTTGAGAATCTGAGCGCAAAATCGCTGGCGGTGGGCAATGTCTGATTTTTCGCTTTTGCAAATACTCGCCAGCCTCAACGCCGTCTGGCGGCAGCAGCCCGTCACCTTGCCTGCGCTCACCAACATTCAATGGCGAGCCGATGCTTGCGATGCTGGCTCGGTGCTGTTTTTTCAGTGCTTTGACGGCGGACCGAGCGATGCCGAGATTTATCAGCGTTATCTTCAATCGAGCCGCTGCGCTGCACTGGTAACTAACCGCCAACTCGCGTGTTTCGACCAGTTGCCGGACAAATTGATTGTCGTGGTCGCGCCCGCAGACTGGGCGCAGGTGGTCGGGCGCTGCTGCGATTTGTGTTATCCGCTGGCGACCGAGCGACTGCATTTCATCGGCGTCACCGGCACAAACGGTAAAACCACGACGGTAAAATATGTAGAAGCGATGCTGCTGGCGCACGAACAGCGCGTACTTTCAATTGGCACGTTGGGATTATTTCTCGATGGGCAGCGCCAGTTGGAAACCGGTTTCACCTCGCCGCCGCAAATTGAACTGCGTCGTTTATTGCATGAATATCAAGCGCGTTGCGACGTGGTGGTCATGGAAATCAGCAGCCACGCGCTCGATCAAGCGCGTGTCCACGGAATTCCGCTGCACAATGCTGGGTGGACGAATTTCACACAGGATCATCTTGATTATCACCACGATGAAGTCAGCTATTTTGCTGCCAAAGCCTTGATTTTGAACTTGATTCAAAAAGACGGGCGCTTGTATTGCAGCAGTCCGGCAGTAGCGGCGCGGCTTCAAGCGCAGCAGCCAGCAGTGCCGATTGAACTCGTGCCAGCATTGACGTTGCCGCCAGCCGCCATTGCCGCAAAACCTTTTCTTGCATTGGAACATAATCGCCATAATTACGCGCTTGCTATTGCCTTAACGAATAGCCTTCTCGGTGAAAATGCGCGTGATGATTGGCAACATTTAATTGCCGTTGATGGACGTTTTGAATGCCAAACGCTGGGCAATCATACGATTGTGATTGATTTTGCGCATACACCAGATGCACTCGAAACTATTCTCACCGCAATTCGTCACGGCTTTCCCGCAGCGCGGATTGCCACTGTATTTGGCTGCGGCGGCGACCGCGATCGCAGTAAACGTCCGTTAATGGGCGCAGCAGTAGCACGTCATTCTGATTTTTGCGTTATCACTTCTGACAATCCACGCACTGAAGACCCAGCGCAAATCATTACCGATATTCTGATTGGAATGCCGACTGATGCAATTGAAAAAGCGCACTGTTATTATTGAACGCGCTGAAGCAATTGCGTATGTATTTAATTGGCTGGCGCAACGTCCAAGCACAGAATCTTGGGTCGTGTTAATTGCCGGCAAAGGACACGAGCGTTATATTGATCGCAATGGACATAAAACGCCCGTATAGCGATCAAGATGAAGTGGCACGTCAGGTCATGCGGTTGGCAGATAAACTGTAATCGGATATAAACCACTATCTATGCAGTTTTATCGTAATACAATAATCGCCAGCCATTGTGCTGGCGATTTGCATTTAGGGTTTTCGTTGCACAACAACATGACAACCATTGATTCTTAAATGCGCAGTGAATGTTATGATTCCCTTTACATTTTGATGGGATTAAGAGGGCTACATGAAAATTCGCATCACAAGCAAACTGCTGATTATCCTCATACTTACAGCTTTAGTGCCGCTACTTATTATCGGTTGGGTCGGTTATCGCAGCACCCTAAACATCAGTCAAATTGCCTCACAAGCCAATCGTGAGGTCGCAGAACTGGCAATGTCTGACAGCAGTGCGGCGCTATCCGCTGAACTGAAAACGCGCTTGCAAGCACTCACTGAACGCCATGCCGGAGATGTGAATGAAATTTT
>NZ_PPGH01000038.1 GCF_002958735.1 Chromatium okenii
AAATCCTAGCGCCCCGCTGCCGGCAAACGCATCTAAACATCGCGCCCCGCAAATCACCGGCGCCAGCCAGTTAAACAGCGTTTCGCGCACCCGATCCGGCGTCGGACGCAGCCCCGGCTGCTCGACAAACGGCAATCGGCGACCGCGAAATTGGCCGCCGATAATCCGCAATTGATTATTTGCCTGCGTCATGTGTCGCTGCTTCTGACGCGCTGCCGCCAACGGTGACAATCGCCAGCCGGTCGGGATGAATGCGCCGCGCAAACGCATCGCGGATTTGTTCGACCGTCACGGCTTCCACCCGCGCTGTGAACCGTTCCAAATGATCGAGCGGCAATCCGTAAAAAACCGATCATCGCTAAATAACTGACAATGCTGCTGTTGCTGGCAATTTTGAGCGGAAAACCGCCGGTGATATTTTTCTTCGCTGCCGTTAATTGCGCTTCGGTCGGACCGGTTTCGATAAACCGCCGCAACGTGTCCAGCAACACTGTTTGCGCTTGATTGGCTTGGGAATTTTTCGTTTGCAAGCCCAGCGTAAAACCGCCGAGCTGCGCCAGCGGCACAAA
Organism: Chromatium okenii; assembly: GCF_002958735.1. GTDB lineage: Bacteria > Pseudomonadota > Gammaproteobacteria > Chromatiales > Chromatiaceae > Chromatium > Chromatium okenii_A. The sequence goes on from NZ_PPGH01000038.1 coordinate 570, forward strand.
TGCACTCGACACGCTATACGACATCCCGCGTTTTTCACGAATCTCGTCCATCAAAATCGACACCAGCCCGCTGCCGCCGAGAATGTGATTGCCGACATACAGCGGAAAATAATCGGGATCGCCGCGCCGCATTCCGGGTTGACCGACCAGCACCGTCGTTTGGGTTGCGGTGAACGGAATCGCCTTGACACTGCTCGCGGTCAACTCGGCGACTGGCGGCAGCGCGGGCGCACGTTCACCAGTGGGCAATCCGGCCGTGATGCGCGTGGCAATTGCTTCTGCGCCCGCGCGATCTACTGCACCCACAATCGCAATCAGCGCGTTTTTCGCCTGATAAAAATGGGCATGAAATGCCTGCAACTCCTCGCGGGTCAACGCCGTGACCGTTACCGCAGTGCCTTGTGGATCAGTGGCATACGGATGATCGCCGAAGATCGCGGGCGACAACGCCAATGCTGCGACTTGTTCCGGCGATTCTTCGGCTTGACGCAGCGCAATCAGACGATTTTGGCGGACGCGCTCCAAATCTGCGGACGGAAAAGTCGGCGCGGTTAACACGGTCGTCAGCGTTTCCAGTGCCGTATCCATCGCTGGCTGCTGGGTCAACGTCCGCAATGACCATTCAGTCGTGTCTTGGTCAGTGCTGGAACTGAGCGACGCGCCAATCTGCTCCAACCGCTCGGCCAGCGCGTCGGCATTCCATTCGCCCGCACCTTGCGCCAGCAGCGCGGCAGTCATCGACGCCAAGCCCGATAATTTGCCATCGCGGGCGCTGCCAGCGTCAAACACCACTTTGACATCCAGCATCGGAATTTCCGGCGCAGCGACGAACAGCACTCGCGCCCCGTTGGGCGTTTGCCATGTTTGGATATTGGGCATGGCGTGGGCAGTTGACACGCTGGCGAGCAGCGCCAATAAACCCATTAACGGTAAAGAAAAGAAGCGATTAACGCGCATGAGAGAGGTCTCCGAGTTCTGGCGCAGCGGGCGCGGGTTGATCGGCAGCCAGCGGTTGCGGATCAAGCACGGCAACGGTGAGATGGTCTGCGATGAGATATTTCTGCGCCACTGCTTGCACCTGCGCGGACGTGACGGCAGCCAAATTGTCCACATAACTGTCGGCCAGTCGCCAATCGAGACCGATGGTCGCCAGCATTCCCAGCTCCATCGCTTGATAAAACAGCATGTCCTGTTGGAACACTTTGGCGGCGATGACTTGCGTACGCACTCGTGCCAGCTCCTCGGTGCTCACCAGCTCGGTTTGGACGCGAGCAATTTGGGCGCGAATTGCTTGCTCCACCTCGGCGATGCTGTGGTTTTTGCTGGGCACTGCATCAAATAAAAACAGTCCGGCGAGCCGTTGAAAGGCGCTGTAGCTGGCGCTGGCGGAAGCAGCGACTTGACTGCCGCGCACCAATTCCCGCGCAAACCGGGCGCTGTTGCCACCGTCGAGAATCGACGCCAGCATTTCCAGTGCGTAGGGTTCCCACGCTTCCGCTGCATCGGCGACCACCGGCGTTTTATAACCCATTAACACATAAGGTTCTTTCGCTGGCGCTTTGACAATCAAGCGTTTTTCGCCGCGTTGCTCCGGTTCAATCGGCAATTTCGGAGGCGTGATGGTTTCGGCTTGGAGCGGGCCAAAATACTGCGTTGCCAGCGCAAACACCTGTTCTGGATCGACATCACCCACAACTACCAATGTCGCGTTGTTGGGCGCATACCACAGCCGATACCACTCGCGCAGATCAGCGGCCTGCAACTGCTCCAAATCGCCGGGCCAACCAATCACCGGATTGCGATAAGGCGACACGTCATAAGCGATTGCGCCAAACCGCTCGGAGGTCAGGGCTTGCGGATCGTCTTCGGTGCGCATTCGCCGCTCTTCTTTGACGACTTCCAATTCTTTGGCGAATTCGGTTTGACCGAGCCTGAGATGCCGCATTCGATCTGCTTCTAATTCAAAGGCAATGGCTAGTCGGTCGCTGGCGAGATTCTCAAAATAAGCGGTGTAATCGTCGCCAGTGAACGCATTTTCTGAACCGCCGTTTTCCGCCACGATGCGCGAGAATTCGTTGGGCGCGAACCGTTCAGTACCTTGAAACATCATGTGTTCCAGCAGGTGAGAAATGCCGGTGATGCCGCTGTGTTCATAACTGGCGCCGATGCGATACCAGATTTGCGAGGTTAAAATTGGTGCTCGGTGATCGGGTTTCACCAAAATTTTCAAGCCATTATCTAACGTTCGTTCAACTACGGGCGCTGGCGCAGCAAGTGCGATCAGCGGCAACAATAACGGCACAAACAAAAAACGTCGCAGCATCATAAAATCCAAGGTGGAAGTTGATAAGAAGTGCATTAACTATAGGCGAAGCCACTGCCCCCCAACCTCGATCGCCAAACAGCGGCGCTTGTTTTCGCCGCTTAATAGTGCAAATGCTTGATTTAATTGATTGCTTTTTCTCAACAACAACCAAGTAACGATTCGTCTAAACTACCGAACCTGTCAAAAAATAGACATTTTCAATCATGCCACACCGTACCCTCAGCGATTCTGGTGTCGCCTCGCGCCGCCGTTCCCTTCTCGACTCCATCGACTCACCCGCAGATTTGCGGGCATTGCCGCAGAGTCAACTGTCTGACATTGCCCATGAACTGCGCAGTTTCCTCATCGAATGCGTCTCGCAAACTGGCGGCCATCTCGCAGCAGGATTAGGCGTGGTGGAGCTGACAATTGGTTTGCATTACGTCTTCGACACGCCGCACGACCGGCTGGTGTGGGATGTCGGTCATCAGGCCTATCCGCACAAAATCCTGACTGGTCGCCGCGAGCAGATGCTGCAACTGCGGCAGCAAGGCGGGCCGTCGGGTTTTCCGAAACGCAGTGAAAGTGAATATGACTGTTTTGGCGTGGGTCATTCCAGCACATCCATCGGCGCTGCACTCGGCATGGCGCTGGCGGCCAAGCAGCGCGGCGAACGGCGCACTGTGATTGCCGTGATTGGCGACGGCGCACTCGGTGCAGGCATGGCGTTTGAGGCGCTCAACCACGCGGGTTCGATGGACGTTGATTTGATTGTCATTCTCAACGACAACGAAATGTCGATTTCGCCACCGGTCGGCGCAATCAGCGACCATTTGGCGCGTCTGCTGTCGGGCAAGCTCTACAACACCGTGCGCGAGGGCAGTAAAACCGCGTTGGCCGGTTTACCGCAGTTGCGGCATCTGGTCGGGCGCTGGGAAGAGCACATGAAAGGCATGCTGATGCCCAGCACCCTGTTTGAAGAATTGGGTTTCAACTACATCGGCCCGATTGACGGTCACGATCTTGATTCGGTCGTCGCCACGCTGCGTAACCTCAAAGGCATGACCGGACAACGGCTGCTGCATGTCGTCACCCAAAAAGGACGCGGCTATAAATTCGCCGAAGGTCAACCGACCATTTATCACGGCGTCACACCCTTTAACCGCGACACCGGCGAACTGCGCAAAGGCAGCAGCAGCGGACCGAGTTACACCCAAATTTTCGGCAGTTGGCTGTGCGACGCAGCGGCGCGTGATCCGCGTTTGATGGCGATTACTCCGGCGATGTGTGAAGGCTCTGGATTGACGCTGTTTGCCAAACGGTTTCCGAGCCGGTTTTTCGATGTCGGCATTGCCGAACAACACGCAGTCACACTCGCCGCAGGCATGGCGTGTGAGGGTTTAAAACCAGTCGTCGCCATTTATTCGAGTTTTCTGCAACGCGCTTACGACCAGCTAATTCACGATGTCTGCCTGCAAAATCTGGACGTGACTTTTGCCGTCGATCGCGGCGGTTTGGTCGGTCCCGACGGCGCAACTCACGCCGGCAGTTTCGATCTCAGTTTCAGTCGCCCGATTCCCAATCTCATCATTCTCGCGCCCGCCGACGAAAACGAATGTCGGCAAATGCTGAAAACCGCATTTGAATACGAAGGTCCAGCGATGGTGCGTTATCCGCGTGGCGGCGGACCCGGCGTCGATATTGATCCTCACGCGCCAGCGTTACCGATTGGGCGCGGCGAGATCATCCGCAACGGGCAGCGCGTCGCGCTGCTGGCGTTTGGCAGTTTGGTTCCAGCGGCGCTGGCAGCAGGCGAAACGCTGGATGCCACCGTTGCCAACATGCGGTTTGTGAAACCGCTTGATCAAGAACTGATTCTGGATGTTGCAGCGCGTCACGAGTTGCTGGTGACACTGGAGGAAAACGCCATTGCCGGCGGCGCAGGCAGCGGCGTTTCCGAGCTGCTCGCCGCACACGGTGTGCTGGTGCGCTGTATTCATCTGGGTTTACCGGATTTTTACATCGAACACGCCGAACACGCAGCCCAGCTCGCCAGCGTGGGTCTCAACCGCGATGGAATTATCGCCAGCGTTCAGGCAGCGCTGGCGCAATAACTGGACGGCTTGGCAATGCACGACGACTCTCCGCTGCGCGTCCTGAATCGGGTATTTGGTTTCGAGCGGTTTCGCGGCGCTCAGGCGGAAATTATTGATCTGGTCATCAGCGGCGGCGATGCGTTGGTGCTGATGCCGACGGGTGGCGGTAAATCGCTGTGTTATCAAATCCCGGCGCTGCTGCGTCCGGGCACGGCGATCGTGATTTCGCCGCTGATTGCGCTGATGCAGGATCAGGTGGACGCGCTGCGGCAATTTGGGGTGCGAGCAGCATTTCTGAATTCATCGCTCAGTTTGGAGCAGGCGCGACAAGTGGAGCGCCAGCTCATCGCTGGATCATTGGATTTGCTGTATATCGCGCCAGAACGGCTGCTCACCGAGCGGTTTCAAACGCTGCTTGATCGCATTCCGCTGGCGCTATTTGCCATTGATGAAGCGCACTGCGTCTCGAAATGGGGGCACGATTTTCGCCCCGAATATATTCAACTTGATTTGCTGCACACCCGCTGGCCGCAAGTGCCGCGTCTCGCCCTCACCGCCACTGCCGACACGCCAACCCGCAACGAAATCATCACTCGCCTGCAACTCGAACAGGCGCAGCATTTTGTTTCCAGTTTTGACCGTCCGAACATCCGTTATCGCATCGTCCAAAAAGCCAATGCGCGCCAGCAATTGCTGAGTTTTCTGCGCCGCGAGCATCACGAAGATGCCGGAATTGTTTACTGTTTATCGCGGCGACGGGTCGAGGAAACAGCACAGTTTCTCACCCAGAAAGGCGTGATCGCGCTGCCGTATCACGCCGGTTTGGATGCCGACACGCGCCGTCGTCATCAACTGCGGTTTCTGCGCGAAGACGGCGTCATCATGGTCGCCACCATCGCGTTCGGCATGGGCATTGATAAGCCCGACGTGCGCTTTGTCGCGCATCTCGATTTGCCGAAAAGTCTCGAAGCCTATTATCAGGAAACCGGTCGCGCCGGACGCGACGGACAACCTGCGAATGCGTGGCTGGCTTACGGTCTCGGCGATGTCGTGATGCTGCGGCGCATGATCGAAGGCTCAGATGCAGATGAACAGTTCAAGCGGTTAGAACTGCGCAAACTCGACGGAATGCTGGGTTTTTGTGAAACCAGCGAATGTCGTCGCCAAGTGCTGCTCAATTATTTTGGCGAAACGCTGCCGACGCCGTGCGGCAATTGCGACACCTGTTTGGAGCCAGTCGCCACTTGGGACGGCACGACCGCAGCGCAGATGGCGTTGTCGTGCATTTATCGCACTGGGCAGCGATTCGGCGCTGGCTATCTCGCCGACGTGCTGCTCGGCACGGATTCCGACCGCATTCGCCAATTTGGTCACGACCGCGTGAGCACTTTTGGCATCGGCAAAGTGGTAGACGGGCAACCGATGACGGTCGGGCAGTGGCGGTCGATTTACCGGCAACTGGTCACAGCGGGCTGGATTGCCGTGGATTTAGAAGGACATGGCGCGTTGCGGCTGACCGAGCAGAGTCGTCCGCTGTTGCGCGGCGAGCAGTCGATTCGCCTGCGCCGCGATCCCGAACGCAAAACCACCCGAGCGACTCGCGCTGCTGCGGCAAAAAACGCCGCACCGAATAATCCCGAAGCAGCCGCATTATTGGCAGCACTGCGAGCACGGCGGTTGCAGTTGGCGCAGGCGCAAAACGTCGCGGCTTATGTGATTTTTCCCGATACCACGCTGTTTGATATGGTGATTTATCGTCCGCGTGATGCGGAGGAATTCGGGCGCATCAGCGGTGTCGGGCAAATGAAGCTGGCGCGATTTGGCGCAGAATTTCTGGAAGTGCTCGCAGCGCATGAAGCACAACACGGACGTCCGTCAGTGACGCTGCCGTTGCCGCCGCCGCGTTCCACTGCGCCGCGAATTGCACGGGCGCGGGGTGAATTGAGCGAGACCGCGCAAACGACGCTGGTGTTGTTTCGGCAAGGATTGACGCCGGAGCAGATTGCTGAAAAACGCAATTTCGTACATTCAACGATTTACGGTCATTTGGCGCGGTGTATTGAAGCGGGAAAGCTGGCGCTGGAGGATGTAGTGACGGTGGATGCGGAAACGCGGCAGCGCATTGAATTCGCGTTTGCGCAATTGCCGGACGATGCGCTGGCGGGATCAAAGCAAGTGTTTGATTTATTTGAAGGACGTTACAGTTACGGGTTGCTGCAGTGTGTGCGGGCGGGAATGAAAATCCCCCCAACCCCCCTTTGCTAAAGGGGGGCTTCTGGATGGTTCCTTTTTCAAAGGGGGGCTTCTCTTCCTCCCCCCTTAGTAAAAGGGGGGTTGGGGGGATTTCTCACGGATACCAGCGCGGCGTGTACACCCAATTCCCACCAGTCAGACGCGGAAATAGCCGCGTTTGCGAGGAGCCAATAATCACCACCGTGCGCATATCGACCTGTTCGGGCACCACCTCGCCCAGCGTGGTCACGCGCACCAATTCATCCGGTCGCCCAACATCTCGCCCCAGCACCACCGGCGTCGTCGGCGCACGATGAATGCGCAATAAATCAAGTGCTTGGGCGAATTGCTGCGGACGTGCCACCGAACGCGGGTTATACAACGCAATCACTAAATCGGCTTGCGCTGCATGTTCCAACCGCCGCGCAATCTGCGCCCACGGTTTGAGATTGTTCGACAGCGATAACACGCAGAAATCGTGACCCAACGGCGCACCGACTCGCGCTGCCGCCAATTGCGCCGCCGAAATCCCCGGCAAAATCACCAATTCCACCGCGTGCCAATTGGGATCATGCGACTGCTCCAACGCTTCCATCACGGCAGCCGCCATCGCAAAAATCCCCGGATCACCCGACGACACCACGGCAACGCGCCGACCCTGCGCGGCTAGTTCAAATGCCAGCCGCGCCCGCTCCATTTCGCAGCGGTTATCTGAATCGAGCACCCGCTGCTCGGCGCGAAACGGGCCGGCCAGTTCGACGTAGGTCGTATAACCCACGATGTCTTGTGCCAGCGCCAATTCCTCGCGTGCTGCCGGAGCCAGCCATTCCGCTGCGCCCGGACCAATTCCGACAACGGCTAATCGTCCTGCTGGCGCAGCATCCGGCAGTGGATCGCTCAACCTGCTCATACGCCTTGCCACCGCTCGCCGGGAATCAAAATCATTGAAAAATAAGGCACATTTTCAGGATCAATCTCGGTCAACGGCAGCACGCGCTCGCCGTCCATCGTGGCGCGTTCGACATATCGCGCCCGCTCCGCCAAACCGAGCGCGACGATCACTCGCCGCACTTTCTCGAAATTGCTGCCCAATTTCATAATCGCTGCTGCCTCAACCTCCGCCAGTCGCGCCCGCAGCGTTTCCTCCGGCAAGGTTCCCGCCAACACTTGCAACCGTTGATCTCGATACACCAGCGGAGTGCGCAACACTGCGGCGCTGGCGGTCACCGAACACACGCCGGGCACGACTTCCGTCGTAAAGCGCTCCGCGAGACGGTCGTATAAGTACATGAAAGAACCGTAAAAAAACGGGTCGCCCTCGCACAACACGGCGACATCGCGCCCAGCGTCAAGATGCGCCGCGACCGTCACCGCTGCCTCGTCGTAAAACTCGCGCATTGCGCCCTCGTAATCGAACGGCGGCGGCGGTTTCTGACCGGTCACGGGATAACGCAGCGGCACTTGAATCTGCTCGGGACGCAAGTAATTCTGTACCGTCGTCAACGCGTTGCCGGTTTTGCCCTTGCCCGCGTAATACGCCACCACTGGCGCAGCGCGGAGATAACGCAGCGCCTTGACCGTGATGAGTTCTGGATCGCCCGGGCCGACGCCCAAGCCGTATAAACACCCTGTTTCCATAACGTTTTTAGGAATGTTCCCGTCCAAATGCGTTCACCGCAGCCACCGCCATCGCGCTGCCGCCGCGCCGACCGCGCACCGTAATAAATGGAACGCCGCGACTGTCGGCAGCCAGCGCCGCTTTCGATTCCGCTGCGCCGACGAAACCCACTGGAAAACCGAGAATCAGTGCCGGTTTCGCTGCGCCAGCGTCGAGCATTTCCAGCAAGCGAAACAGCGCGGTCGGCGCGTTGCCAATCACTACAATTGCGCCAGCGAGATGCGGTCGCCACAGTTCCAACGCGGCAGCCGTGCGGGTATTGCCGAGCTGTTTTGCCAATTCCGGCACGGTTGGTTCGTTCAAGGTGCACAGAATCGGATTATTCGCTGGCATCCGTGCGCGGGTGATGCCCTGGGCAACCATTTGACTGTCGCACAGCAGCAGCGCACCAGCGGTCAGAGCCTCGCGCCCGGCCGCGCCAGCGTCGGGTGAAAACAGCAAATCTTCAACAATATCCGGCATTCCGCACGAGTGAACGATGCGCACCGCCACTGCTTCGAGGTCAGCGGGCAGATGATCGAGCCGAGTTTCGGCGCGAATAATGGCGAATGATTGGCGATAGATGTCGTGAGCATCGCGGTTGTATTCGATCATGGAAAAATCTCAGGTGAAGGGCAGCGCGGGTCGCTTGAATAATCGCGTTAAAGTATACGTTAGAACACCGGCGAAAATGACACGCCAACATAACGCATTGAAAGAATTGACATGATGACGACAGCACAACTCCCGATTACTCCTTGGTTGACCATCGTCGGCATTGGCGAAAGCGGCTTGAACGCGCTCGGCGCTGAGGCACAAACGGCGATTACCCGCGCCCGCATTCTGTTCGGCGGCGAGCGACATTTGGCGCTGCTTGCCGCTGATTTCCCCGCGCCAGCCGCGCAACAGCGCATTCCGTGGTGCAGTCCGTTTCATCAAGCAGTCGCGCAATTACTGACCTATCGCGGCACTCCGGTGACGGTGTTGGCGAGCGGCGATCCGCTGTGGTTTGGCATCGGCAGCACCTTGGTTGCGCAGTTGCCAGCGGCTGAATTGCGCATTCTGCCTGCGCCGTCGGCGATGTCACTCGCAGCAGCGCGGCTGGGCTGGGCGCTGCAAAATGTGCGGGTGATCGCGGCGCACGGGCGACCGCTCGACAATGTGACGCTACATCTCGCCAACGGAGCGCAATTGCTGGTGCTCGCCGCTGATGAACACACGCCGGAGCAGCTCGCGGCGCTGGTGACGGCGCGGGGTTATGGCGCAAGTCGCTTAACCGTGTTTGAGCGGATTGGTGGCGCTGCCGAGCGGCGCGTGGAGGGCATCGCCGCAAATTGGGCGCATCCGCCCGGCGCGGCGCTCAATCTCATCGCGGTGGAATGTGTCGCTGTTGCTGGCGCGATGCAGTTATCACGGCGCGGCGGATTGCCGGATGCCGCTTATCAGCACGATGGGCAATTGACCAAACGCGATGTTCGCGCTCTGACGCTCGCTCGGCTGACACCACAACGCGGGCAATTGCTGTGGGATGTCGGCGCGGGTTGCGGTTCGATTGGCATTGAATGGATGCGGGCGGATAACGGCTGCCGAGCGATTGCGATTGAAGCCAACGCCGCACGGCTCGCGCTGCTGGCGGAAAATTGCCGAACGCTGGGCGTGCCGGAATTGCAGATTGTCGCCGGTCATGCGCCGGAGGCACTCGCCGGATTGGAAGCGCCAGATGCAGTGTTTATCGGCGGCGGGTTGACCGTGGCGGGCGTGTTTGAAATCTGTTGGGCAGCGTTAAAACCAGACGGCGTGTTGGTTGCCAACGCGGTGACGCTGCAAAGTGAAGCAGCGTTAGTCGGTTTACGGGCGCAGTTCGGCGGCGAATTGACGCGGCTTTCGGTCGCACAGGCTGCGCCGTTGGGACGTTTTGACGGCTGGCGCACTGCGATGCCCATCACGCTGTACACGGTGCGAAAAAATGCGTTATCAATCAGCAATTAATTTGCAAATGTGGGCAGTGTTGGCGCTGCTGTGGACAGCGCCGAGCTGGGCGCTGCTCGGCGGTCAAGCCGATACGCCAGACGGATTCGGCGCAGTGATTGCGATGATGCGCGACGATCAGGCGCTGCATTGTTCCGCCACGAAAATCAGCCAGAACGTGTTTCTCACTGCCGCGCATTGCGTCGCCAGCACGCGCACCGGAACCATTGATGCTGCGTTTGTCGCCGATCAAACGCTGTTCATCAGTGCTGCGCCAGCACCAAAAACCCGCAACGATTTCATTAAATTAACAATTGAAACGCGCTCAATTGCATTCCGGCTACTTGACCGGGCTGCAACGCTTTTTTGCGTACAAAACCCAGCGCATCGCCGCGTATCAGCAACGTTACAGCGGCGAGGATTTGGCGCGGCGCATTCGCGTGTTGGAAGCGGATAATCATTTCACGGCGCGATTTCCCGATCTTGCCGTCGTGGTCGTCCGCGAACCGACGCCGCTGATTCCGGTTGCGCCAGTCGATTGCACACCGCTCGCGGCTGGCGACAAGGTGCAACTGGTCGGTTACGGCTACGACAGCATCAAACACTTCGCGCAAATCCGTAAAACTGCGCCGTTTGGTCAACGGCACTGGGGCACCACCGACGTGATTCGCGTTGATCCGATTAACTTTTATACCTACGGCGGACTGTTACGCGCTGGCGAACCGTCGCTGAGTCCCGGCGATTCCGGTGGACCAGTATTGCGACGCGGGCGTGTGGTTGGCGTCAACGGCACGGTTTACGGTCTCAGTCGCCTCGACGCAGCGCGTTCCAATATGTCAGTGAATCTCAACGGTTTAGACGCGCCAGCAGGCGACAATTCTGGCGCACACTGCCGCGCTTTTTTTCGGAAGTTCACGCCATGACTCCATCGCTCACGCTGATTTGCCCCGGATTATTGGGTCCGCTGCCGCTGTTGCCACAACCGCGCCCGGTCGTTCCCGCGCTTGATCGCTTGATTGGACGCGCAACGCGGATCGCCGCGCCAGCACCGCTGCAACATGACGATCCGCTGGCAGTTGTGCTCGCGCACTGCGGCATGTTCGCACCAGCGGAGCAGACGCTGCCGACTGCCGAGCTGTCGGTACTCGGCGAAGATGGCGTGATGGATGCGACGGGCTACTGGTTTCACGCCGATCCGGTGCATTTACGCGCAGATCGGGAGCGTTTGCTGTGTTTTGCGGGCGCAGCGATTGCGCCAGATCGCGCCGAAGCCGACGCGCTGGTGACGCTGTTTAATGCGCATTTTGCCAACGACGGACTGCAACTGATCGCGCCGACGCCGCAGCGTTGGTATTTGCGCGTTGCCCAGCCGACTGAGGTGCAGATGCCGCCGCTGGCGCAGATTCAGGGCATGGCGCTGGAGACAACGCTGGTGTGCGGCGCTGGAGCGCGGCACTGGCACAGCCTGTTAAATGAAGTGCAGATGCTGTTTTTTAACAGCGCCGTCAATCACGCCCGCGAGCGCCTGCGCCGTCCTGTCATCAGCGGAATATGGACGTGGGGCGGCGGCGCGTTGCCAGCCGTGCCGACTGGCGTTGAGGTTCCAGCAGTGTTCGTTGGCGAACATCCGCTACTGCGCGGGCTGGCGCGGCACACCGGACGCGAGTATTTGACGCTGGCGCAGTGGCGCGAGCGTGCGCCGCTTGATAACGCTTTGATTTATTACGAAACATTGCAAACGGCGCTGCTGGCGCAGGATTTAACGGCGTGGACAACGGCGCTGCTGGCGCTGGATGTCGATCTCGCAGCAACGGCAGCGCAACTCCGCAGCGGGGCGCTGGCGCAGGTGCTGATTGATGCGTGTCAAAACAATCAGTTACAGGTTATTCGTGGTCACGCCCTGCGGTGGAAATTTTGGCAACGACGCGGATTTTTTGAGGAATTCACATGAAAGCTGATGATTTTGCTGCAAATTTGCAGCAGGTGCAGGCGCGAATTGCGCCGCCTGTGCGCGAGCGCAACGCCCAGCGGATGCAGTGGCGCTGATTGCGGTCAGCAAACAGCAGTCTGCCGAGGCGATTCGCGCCGTGTCTGGGTGCGGTCAACGCATTTTTGGCGAAAGTTATGTGCAGGAGGCGGTCGATAAACAGGCGCAATTGCTTGATTTTGCGCTGGAATGGCATTTTATCGGGCGGATTCAGGCGAATAAAACGCGGCAGATTGCGGCGCATTTTGCGTGGGTGCATGGGTTGAGCGATCCCGCTCACGCGCGGCGCCTCAACGATCAACGTCCGCCGGAATTGCCACCATTAAATGTGTGTTTACAGGTGAATGTGAGCGGCGAGTCAAGCAAAGCTGGCGTGGAACCGGCGATGCTGCCGGAATTGCTGGCGGTGTGCGCGGCGCAGCCTCGGTTGCGGGTGCGGGGATTGATGGCGTTACCGGCAGCAGCGACGGATGAACTGGCGCAGCGTCAACCGTTTGCGGCGCTGCGGAGTTTGCGCGACCAATTTGCAACGCCGGACTGTCCGTTGGAGTGTTTGTCGATGGGCATGTCGGATGATTTGGAAGCAGCAATTCTGGAAGGAGCGACGATGGTGCGCATCGGGACGGCGATTTTTGGAACGCGGGCGCAATGCAGTTGATTTGGGTAGTGCCCCGATCAATAGGGTTAAATGGATTTTTATCTTACAATTACAAATTGTTAGTGAAAATTTATCCTGCCAATCAGGGCATTACCTGAATCATAAATACATCACTTTATAAGTGGCGGGTTACGCTATCGCTAACCGGCTCTACCTCGCTAACTTTATTCATCACGATTGCCCCCGTTTTGATGTCTAACGTAAAGTTCACATGCGCCGGCAAAAGAGCCGCGCGAAGCGCGGAACTTTTGACGGCGTCAGGTGCAACGGATAGTTATAATTATCGTATATTTAATCCAATGTACTCGGAATGAAGTTTTGTTTGTTTATCGAAATCTTGAGTGTTCAAAAAATCTGGTAATTGATCAACAGTGTGGCGTTCAAAAAAATCAATCAATGCTATCGGTAATTTTAGCTCTGCAATAGTTGAATATTGTTTTAATGCCTTTATATTTAGAAAGAAAAACTGTGCCTGCTCTTCAATTAATTGCAATATACGTGCAACTGGAGGGTCTATCTCTGGCACATCAGTAAATTCGTTCTGCGTGTACTGAATGTCTACACGGACATCTTGGGCGCGTGGTCTTGCAAATAAGTCCGTCAATTTATTGATAGCGTCTCTCTTTATTTCGTAAGGCGATTTTACTATTTGCTCGTTCGATTGAGTAGATATTTTTTGAAACCCTTGTTTAACTGAGTATTTAACGGAAAAACTTGGAGATGGATGAGAGAAAATTCTTGGGCTTTTTAAGAAACTTAGTTTCTTTGATAGAATTTTAATTCTGGAATCAAATAACGCTGCATTCGTTTGTGTTCCATTAGCTATTAATATTTCCCTAACAGGTCCCAACTGGTCAATAATGGCTATTAATTCAGATTCACGCATTTGTCCAGAGTCATGGCAAAATGCAGCCCCATTTTTGCATTTGTAAACAATGGCAGCACAACTCTCAACGCCATCTGTATAAAAGCCTTTCGTTGAATATTGATCTGGGGAAATTATTCCGCAACCCCCTTGCGTAATAGAAATGTAATTAAAGATAGTCATTGAGTTGTCCATTTTTGATGAGTGATATTTTGGGAGATTATAACGAGACTTCGACCTCAAATCTGAGATAAAAGCCAACCTATAAATCTGTCAAAATTGATGAAAATACATTGTACTTGCATCTATAGATGGCGTCAAATTCTTTGTTTTTAAGGGTTATAGCGCAATTGTCAGAAACATCTTTAGTTTTAGATGTCGTTTCGCAAGCCATACAAAAGCCTCGTTTGTGTAACTAGCAGTGCATATAAATGGCGTTGCCGGAGCGTACAATTCAATCGCTCAATGTGATTTGTTCATCCGCTTTCTTTTCGTCAGAGATCACACTTTTGCTTGAATTTAATACAAAATGCCGTCCACAATCTCGACATCTATACACTTACTTTTTGATAGAGTTAAAGCCGTCTTTGACACATTATTTCACGGGTTTTTTCTGCGGACGCTGCCAACTGGGAATGGTGGTTTGGCGGCTGCGGGTCAACGTGAGTTGTTGCGCTGGCGCGTCGCGGCTGATGACCGAACCCGCGCCAATCGTCGCGCCAGCGCCCACTTTGACCGGAGCCACTAGCGCCGTATTGGAGCCGATAAACGCTGCATCGCCGATTTGCGTCAACGATTTATTTACACCGTCATAATTGCAAGTGATTGTTCCTGCACCGATATTAACGCCCGCGCCAATTTCCGCATCGCCCAAATAACTCAAATGATTGGCTTTGCTGCCGCGTCCCAGCGTGGTTTTTTTGATTTCAACGAAATTGCCGACGTGCGTGTCATCGGCGAGCTGGGCGGCCGGACGCAGCCGCGCAAACGGTCCGATCCGCGCATTCGCGCCCACTTCCGCGCCTTCGATCACGCAATTGGCGAAAATCTCGGTGTTCGCGCCGATGCTGCAATTTTTCAGGACGCAATTCGGACCGACGCGCACACCAGTTGCCAGCCGTACTTCACCTTCGATGATGACGTTGATGTCAAGGCTGACATCGCTGTCCGCGTGAAGAGTGCCGCGCAAATCGAAACGCGCTGGATCAGCCAAACTCACGCCGGAACGCATCAAATTTTCCGCTGCGTCATGCTGATAAACGCGCTCTAATTCAGCCAGTTGCACACGATCATTGACACCGGTCACTTCCGCCAAACTGCTGGGTTGGGCGCTCGCAATCACCACGCCATCCTGCGCTGCCAGCGCAATCACGTCGGTTAAATAGAATTCGCTTTGCGCGTTATCGTTTTTGATCCGCGCCAGCCAATCCGCCAGTTGCGCCCGATCTGCCACGAGAAACCCAGTGTTTACTTCGGAGATTTCCTGCTCCGCTAAGGTTGCATCGCGCTGTTCGACGATGCGCAGCACCCGCCCAGCGTGGTTGCGGACAATGCGCCCGTAACCGGTCGGATTGCAGAGTTCCGCCGTCAACACTCCCAGCGCAGTGTTGGCGCTGACCGTGATCAAGCGCCGCAGCGTCGCCGGAGTAATCAGCGGAACATCGCCGTACAGCACCAGCACCCGATCGACATCCGCCAACGCGGGCATTGCTTGCATCACGGCATGACCCGTGCCTTGCTGCTGCGCCTGCTCCACCCACACGCAGTCATAACCCGCCAACGCTGTTTGCACCTGAGCGCCGCCGTGTCCAAACACCACGACGCAACGCTCGGCAGCGAGGCTGTTGGTAGCGTCGAGAACATGCGCCAACAACGGTTTGCCCGCGAGCGGATGGAGCACTTTCGGCAGTTTGGAGCACATGCGTTTGCCGAGTCCGGCAGCCAAAATCACGACGCCTAATGTCATCGAAATTGCTCTCAAAATTAGTGAAGACTGGTGCTGGGCAATTGACAACCGCTTGATTCGCAGTCAATTCTGCGTGTCGGTTCGCGCACTTCTTGGATGCGAATGTGCACCACCAGTGATTTGCCTGCGAGGGGATGATTGCCGTCAACGGTCAATTTGCCGTCGGCGATTGCGGTGACGATGAAGGTGCGCACCTCGCCCGCTTCGTTTTGCATCTGCACTTCAGCGCCGATAAAACGAAACTCCGGCGGACATTATCCAGATCGTCGGTGAAAGTTAGGTTTGGATCGTGCGCACCAAAACCGTGTTCTGGCGTTAATTGCAATTCAATGATGTCGCCAGCTTGTTTGCCCCGAATTGCTGCATCCATGCCGCCGATCAATTCCGTGTGTCCGCCGTGAATATAGGTGACGGGAAGATCAGCTTGTTCCAAAACCGCGCCATTGGTATCGGTGATGCTGTAAGTCAATGCGACCAATTTACCGTCGCTAATCGTTTGATCTGCTGCACTCATTCAACATCTCCGCGAAAAAAAACGCTCCTGTCGGAATGACAAGGAGCGTTTGATTAAAGAACGAATGACCATCACAAATAGAAATGGTGAATTAACGTCCTTTCATTTTGCGCAATTTCTCAATGGCGCGAAGCTGTGCTACTGCTTCAGCCAATTCGATTTGTGCTCTGGCGTATTCAAACTTTGCAGATTGACCAGCCAGCGTATCTTCGGCGCGACGTTTGGTTTCCAACGCTGCCGCTTCATCGAGATCACGAGCGCGAATCGCAGTATCCGCAAGCACCGTGACCACGCTGGGCTGCACTTCCAACATGCCGCCAGAAACATAAAAATGCTCCTGCTCGCCATGTTCGTTTTCCACCCGCACATCACCCGGTTTGAGCCGACTGATAAACGCAGTGTGACGCGGCGCAATGCCCACTTCACCCATTTCGGCGGTTGCATACACCATTGTCGCTGGACCGGAATGGATCGCACCCTCAGCACTGACGATATCGACACGCACTGTCATTGCCATCGGAGAATCCCCTTAGCTGGTCGCCGCCATCTTCTCGGCTTTTGCCACTACTTCAGCAATACCACCGACCATGTAAAACGCCTGCTCGGGCAGATGATCGTATTCGCCGTTGACGATGGCTTTGAAATCCTTGATGGTTTCTTTCACCGGAACAAACTTGCCCTCTGCGCCAGTGAACACTTCTGCCACAAAGAACGGCTGCGACAGGAAACGCTGAATTTTGCGTGCCCGTGATACTGCCAGCTTGTCCTCATCGGAAAGCTCATCCATGCCCAGAATGGCGATGATGTCTTTCAGCTCTTTGTAACGCTGCAACGTGCCTTGCACCGCCCGCGCCGTGTCGTAATGCTCTGCGCCAACCACGTTTGGATCAAGAATCCGGCTGGTGGAATCGAGCGGATCAACTGCCGGATAAATACCCAGCTCGGCAATTTGCCGTGACAACACCAGCGTCGCGTCCAAATGCGCAAATGTTGTTGCTGGTGACGGATCGGTCAAATCGTCCGCTGGCACATAAACGGCTTGGAACGAGGTAATCGAACCGGTGCGGGTGGAAGTGATGCGCTCTTGCAGTGCGCCCATTTCCGATGCCAGCGTGGGCTGATAACCCACAGCAGATGGCATCCGCCCGAGCAGCGCAGACACTTCGGTTCCGGCCAGCGTGTAACGGTAAATGTTGTCGATAAACAGCAACACGTCACGTCCTTCGTCGCGGAAATATTCCGCCATCGTCAGACCAGTCAATGCCACGCGCAGACGGTTGCCGGGTGGCTCGTTCATCTGCCCGTACACCAGCGCAACCTTGTCAAGAACGTTCGACTCTTTCATCTCGTGATAAAAGTCGTTGCCTTCACGAGTCCGCTCGCCGACGCCAGCGAACACCGAAAAGCCGGAATGTTCTGCCGCGATATTGCGAATCAGCTCCATCAGCGTGACGGTTTTGCCCACGCCAGCGCCACCGAATAGACCAACCTTGCCACCTTTGGCGATCGGCATGATCAGGTCGATGACCTTAATGCCGGTTTCTAAAATTTCGGTGGAAGCGGCTTGGTCTTCCAACTTCGGCGCAGCGCGATGAATCGACCAGCGTTCTTCGCAGCCCACTTCACCGAGTTCATCAATTGGGTTGCCGAGCACATCCATGATGCGCCCCAGCGTTGCCTGACCAACTGGAACCTGAATTGGCGCACCGGTTTTGATGACTTCGAGACCGCGCTGCATTCCGTCGGTCGAACCCATCGCAATCGTGCGCACGACGCCGTCGCCGAGCTGCTGCTGCACTTCCAGCGTCAGCCCCATCGACTCAATTTTTAAGGCTTCATAAATTTTAGGCATCTCACCGCGTGGGAACTGTACGTCCACGACGGCGCCGATGATTTCCACCACGTTACCGGAACTCATAATAATTACTTCCTCTTCTGCCTTGTGGCGTCTGCGATTCTGTCTGGAACTGGTTTAGCGCGGCGCTCACACCGCAGCGGCACCGCTCACGATTTCGGAAAGTTCCTGCGTGATAGCGGCTTGACGCGCCTTGTTATACACAAGTTGAAGCTCGCCAATCAGGTTGCCAGCGTTGTCCGAAGCGGACTTCATCGCAACCATTCGTGCCGCCTGCTCGCAGGCACTGTTCTCAACCACTGCCTGATAAACCAGCGATTCAATGTAACGGGTTAACAGCGCATCCAACACTGAACGGGCATCTGGTTCGTAGATGTAATCCCAGTGATTAGGCAGGGGATCGTGCATCTCCTCACCAGCAATCGGTACCAGTTGGCGAATGACCGGACGCTGCGTCATGGTGTTAACGAATTCATTACTGACGATATAAATCGCGTCAATCTGTTTAGACTCGTAAGCGTCAAGCATGACCTTCACCGTACCGATGAGGTCTTCGATGTGCGGTTTATCACCCAAATGCGTGGCTTGTCCCAGCACTCGCCCACCAAAACGCTTGAAAAAAGCCAGTGCTTTGCTGCCAATCGTGCAGAACGCTACCGCAGTGCCAGCCGCTTGATGCGCTTTGATTTCACTCGCTAAACGGCGAAACAGATTACTGTTTAAGCCGCCACACAGCCCACGATCTGACGAAATAACGATATAGCCCACGCATTTGTGTTCGCGTTCAACTGCCATAAACGAATGGCGATATTCCGGCGTTGCGTGAGCGAGATGACTAATCACTTGCAGCATCTTTTCCGCGTAGGGACGCGAGGCCGACATCCGATCCTGAGCCTTGCGCATTTTCGAGGCGGCGACCATTTGCATGGCCTTAGTAATCTTTTGGGTACTTTTGATGCTTGCGATCTTGGTGCGGATTTCTTTGGCGCCTGCCATATGGTTTGTTTCAACCCTTGTTGTATTTGGACTTAGCGTTGCAACGCCCGGCGGTTTGATGCGCGTTAAAACACCTCACACCAGTTGCTCCACTTCTGAAGAAGCAAGCAACTGGTGTGATTGAGCTTACCAAGTGTTATTTGCCTTGAAAGTCTTGATCGCAGTGTGCATTGCTGCCTGAATGGCATCGGAGAAATCACCGGTGGCATCAATTTTAGCCAGCAAATCAGCCTGTGATGATTTGATGTAGCTCTGCAATGCCCGTTCAAAATCAACGACTTTCTTAACATCTACGTCGTCAAGATAGCCTTCGTTGGCTGCAAACAGCGAAATCGCCATTTGCCCGACACCCATCGGCGAATACTGGGTTTGCTTCATCAACTCGGTCACGCGCTCACCGCGTTGCAACTGCTTCCGCGTGGCTTCATCCAAATCCGAAGCAAACTGCGAAAAGGCTGCCAATTCACGGTACTGCGCCAGCGCCAACCGAATACCGCCGCCGAGTTTCTTGATGATCTTGGTTTGCGCCGCGCCACCAACCCGCGAGACCGACAAACCGGCGTTAATCGCTGGGCGAATGCCGGCGTTAAACAGATCGGTTTCCAAGAAAATCTGCCCGTCAGTGATGGAAATCACGTTGGTCGGCACGAATGCGGACACGTCACCAGCTTGAGTTTCAATGATCGGCAGTGCGGTTAATGAACCGGTTTTGCCCGTGACCTTGCCACCAGTGGCTTTTTCAACAAAGTTGGCATTGACCCGCGCTGCCCGTTCCAACAAGCGCGAATGCAGATAGAACACGTCACCGGGATAGGCTTCACGACCGGGCGGACGACGCAGCAGCAGCGAGACTTGACGATACGCCCACGCCTGTTTGGTTAAATCGTCATACACAATCAGCGCATCTTCGCCTTTGTCGCGGAAATACTCGCCCATCGTGCAGCCGACATAAGGCGCGATGAACTGCATCGCTGCAGATTCAGCGGCAGCGGCAGCAACAATAATCGTGTGTGCCATCGCGCCATGTTCTTCGAGCTTGCGCACCAGCGCCGCAATCGACGAATTCTTTTGTCCGATGGCAACGTAAATACACTTAACGCCCGTGCCTTTCTGATTGATGATCGCGTCAATCGCAACAGCGGTTTTACCGGTTTGACGGTCGCCAATAATCAGCTCGCGTTGACCACGACCGACCGGAACCATCGCATCAATCGCCTTCAAACCCGTTTGCACCGGTTGATCGACGGATTGGCGAGCGATAACGCCGGGCGCCACCTTTTCAATTGGCGAAGTGCCAGCGGCGTTGATCGGACCCTTGCCATCAATCGGATTGCCCAGCGAGTCCACGACCCGCCCCAGCAAACCCTCACCGACCGGCACTTCCAACACGCGACCGGTGCAGCGCACCCAATCGCCTTCGGTCAGATGGGTGTAATCACCGAGGATGACTGCGCCGACGGAATCGCGCTCCAGATTCAACGCCAAACCAAAGGCGTCACCCGGAAATTCCAACATTTCATAATACTTAGCGTCAGATAAACCGTGAATACGGACGATGCCGTCGGTCAGGCTGACGATGGTGCCTTCAGTCCGGGCTTCGGTCTGAAGGTCAAAATTCTCGATCTTCTGTTTAATGAGATCGCTGATCTCAGAAGGATTCAGTTGCATGGCGGTATCCAGTTCAGAATTGCAAAGCGTTAGCCAGTTGCTTGATCTTGCCGCGCACCGAGTCGTCGATCACGAGATCGCCGGCGCGAATCTCTATCCCGCCGATCAATGCGTTATCGGTCTCGACCGTCAGCTCAACCTGACCCCCAAAGCGTCGCGCCAACGCCTGAGCCAGTGATTCTTGCTCTTCGGCGCTTACATCAAAGGCACTGCGAATCTGCACATGACGCACGCCTTGATCGGCAACGCGACTGACTTCAAACAGACGCGCAATTTCAGGGAGTGCGGTTAAACGCGCATTTTTCGACAACAGGCGCAAGAAGTTAGCTGCTTCCTTATGAAGCTGTGCACCGCAGACATCGAGAATGATGCCGCAAGTGCGTTCACGCGAAACACTCGGATTGCTAATTTGCGCAGCCAAAAGTGGGTCGGTGGTCACTGCCGCCAAAAGTTCCAAGGCTTGGGACCAGTGATCGATCTGCCCGACTTCCTTGGCGCGTTCAAATACCGCTTCGGCATAGGGACGTGCGATGGTGGTCATGTCTCCGGCCATAAGGTATCCCTAGAGCTGCTTGGCAAAAGTATCGACGAGCGACCGGTGCGCACTGACATCGATCTCTTTTTGCAGAATTTTCTCTGCCGCAGCAATGGCGAGTGCCGCCACCCGTTCCCGCAGTTCTTCACGCGCACGATTGGTTTCCCGCTCAATTTCAGCCTGTGCTGCGGTCACTAACCGACTGCCTTCAGCGCGGGCATCATCCTTCGCTTCTTCAACGATTTCAGTTGCGCGTTTCTGCGCTTGCGTCACGATTTCAGCCGCAGTTGCCTTCGCTTCGGTTAACAATGTTTGGGCATGTTGTTCACCGCGAGCCTTTTCTTGATGACCGCGCTCGGCAGCAGCAAGACCTTCTGCGATCTTGGTTTTCCGCTCTGCCAATGCACCGACAATGGGCGGCCAGACAAATTTCATACAAAACCCGACGAACACCGCAAAAGCGATCATCTGGGCAAATAGCGTCAAATTGATATTCATAGCGTTGCCTCGTGCCTATGTCTCGTACCGAATCAGGGTGACTGCTGAAAAACCGCGACCCCTGGCAGCAGCGGGACGTTGATTAGGCAGCAAACATGAGGTACAGACCCATGGCGATAGCGATCACTGGCAAAGCGTCAACCAGACCCATGACGATGAAAAATTGGGTGCGCAGCATCGGAATCAGTTCTGGCTGACGCGCCGCGCCTTCCAGAAAACGACCACCGAGAACGCCAATACCGACACCTGCGCCAACAGCGCCCAGACCGAGCATCAGACCTGCGCCAATAAATTTGATAGCTGCTGCAAATGCTTGTGCGACTTCGAGTTCCATAAGATTCCCCAGAGTTAGGTGTTGCGACAAAAGTTAAGGGTAAAGCGATAAACTAGAATCACTAAAATTAATTACCGTCATTCGCAAGTGTTAATAAACATTGCGAACAACTGCCATTCATTTAGTGATGCTCCTGATGTGCCATGTCAAGATAAACAATGGTTAACACCATGAAGATAAACGCTTGAAGCGTGATGATCAGGATATGGAACACAGCCCAGACAAATTGGAGCAAACCACCTGTCACGTTAAGAACAACGCTGCCACCATAAAGAAGTGCGATCAGGATGAAAATCATTTCGCCAGCGTACATGTTTCCGAATAGACGCAATGCCAGTGAGAGCGGTTTGGACAGCAAACTAATTCCTTCAAGTAGAAGATTCGCTGGCATTCCCCACTTTCCAAATGGCTGAAGCGTCAATTCACCTAAAAACCCGCCAACGCCTTTCATCTTAAAACTGTAAAAAAGCACCAAAAAGAATACCGTCAACGCCATACCAAAGGTGGCATTTGGGTCTGTTGTTGGCACAACTTTTAAGAAGACGTGATGCGGATCAGCGCCGAATACGGCAGCAAATTGACTGAATAGATAAGGCATCAAATCAACTGGCAATAAATCCATTAGGTTCATCAAAAACACCCAAGCAAAAATAGTCAACGCCAGTGGCGCAACCATTGGATTTTTCGCATTGAATGAACCACGCACATTCTCTTCAACAAAATCGACAATCCATTCCACAAAATTCTGTGCACCACTGGGAACTCCAGCAGTGACACGCTCGGCTACGCCCTTGAAAAACCAGAGGAAAATACCACCGAGCAGAATTGAAAAAAACATGGTATCGACATTGATTGCCCAGAAACCCATCTGCGCTGCTTCTGCACTGGAATGAGCAAAACCAAACCCATGCTCAGGATGAACACCAAGCGTCAGGTTAGTAAGATGGTGCTGGATATAGCCCTGGGAGGTGAGCATTTCGGAAGAAGACATCAATCATCTCTCACATCGGGTTTCGACTGCCGAATTGGGCGGCGATCAGGGTTGGTATGATTTGGGTAGCAAAATAAGCGCCCAGCATGACTGGGATATTAAGATTATCAAACGTCAATCGCGCCAGCGCAAACAAACTCAAAATAACGGCGATTTTAACGATTTCGCCCTGATAAAAACGCCGCATTAAACGCGGTATTTCTTGAGCACGATAATCTTGAAAAACCAGAACTGCGAGCAGAGCATTGGCAATAAAACAGGTTCCAGAGCCAACGGCGACCGCTAGCGCATGATTTGAAAATAACGCAATAACACTTATCACAAAACCAAAAATAATTTGGCTTTGAAGAAGTGATTTAGCCTGAAACACACCCGACTGTTGCATGGGTTGTCAAGAATCGGACAAGCGCGATATTTACGGAATGCCCAGTATAAGGGGTTGCCGATAAAGGGTCAACGCAACTCGTGCATTTTGATTATGTTATGCGTCGAACGAAATTTCGATGATATGTCGTGCCGCATCAAGAAAAGGAATTTGTAACTGATGAATGTGAAATGGCGGCCACGCCTGTCGATTGGGCAATGTGTCCATCCGCCCTTTCATCAACAGCAATCGTCCGGCAGGAGCAAGCAGACCGCTGCGTAATACGCCAATGACCTCGGTATAGGCGACCGCTCGGCTGACAATGGTCGTAAACGGTTGCGTCGTTCGATACGTTTCAATGCGCGTTTGCACCGGCGTCACATTAGGCAGCGCCAGCTCCAGCACTGCCTGCCGCACAAACCGGATTTTTTTACTGTTGCTGTCCAGCAACACAAACTGCCGCTGCGGTTCAATGATCGCCAGCGGCAGCCCCGGCAATCCCGCACCAGTACCGAGATCAAGCACCACATCGCCGCTGAGATACGGCGCAATTGCCAAACTATCGAGCAGATGCCGCGCTACCATTTCCAGTGGATCGCGCACCGCAGTTAAGTTGTAAGTCTGATTCCACTGCGCCAGCAGCGCGAGAAATTGCAGCAACTGTGCGTGTTGCGCTGCCGTCAGCGTCAATCCCAATTGCGTCGCGCCAGCGGTCAAACGCTCGCTCAACTGCATTTGATCGACTGCAACTGGCGCGATTTTCGATTTCGGTTTTAGTTTCATCAGCTTATCGGCTTTCTGCGTGACGTTTGAGATGAATCAATAGCAACGACACTGCCGCTGGCGTGACGCCCGGAATTCGCGCTGCCTGTCCCACCGTCACCGGACGCACCCGCTTAAATTTTTCGCACACTTCCTTAGATAGTCCGCGCACCCGGTCAAAATCGAAATCAGCCGGCAGTGTTTTGGTTTCCTGTTCGCGCTGGCGCTCAATTTCGGAACGTTGGCGCGTGATGTAGCCGTCATAACGCGCTTGAATTTCCAACTGTTCACTCACCGCTGCCGCCACCGGCTCTGGCGATTCACCGGTCAATTGCACCACGCCCGCATAACCGACATTGGGACGCGCCAGCAGTTCTGACGCTCGCGCTTCCCGACGCAACGGTTCGCCCAGTACCTGCGTTGCCAGCGTTTGATCGACCATTTCAGGGCGAATCCACAATTCGCGCAATCGCTGGCGTTCGCGCTCAATCGCCTCGCGTTTAGCGGCAAAATGTCGCCATTGCGCCTCGCCGACCAAACCCAATTGCCGCCCGATTTCCGTCAACCGCAAATCGGCGTTGTCTTCGCGCAGCGTTAACCGATATTCGGCGCGACTGGTGAACATGCGATATGGCTCGTTCGTTCCGCGAGTGACCAAATCATCCACCATCACGCCCAAATAGGATTCATCGCGGCGCGGCAGCCACGGCTCGCGCTCCTGAATCTGCAATGCGGCATTCAATCCGGCGAGCAAACCCTGCGCCGCAGCTTCTTCATAACCCGTTGTGCCGTTAATTTGCCCAGCAAAAAATAAGCCGTGCAAATGGCGGGTTTCCAATGTCGGAGCCAAATCACGCGGATCAAAAAAGTCGTATTCAATCGCATAACCCGGGCGCATTAAATGCGCGTGTTCCAAGCCAGCAATTGATCGCACCAATGCTTCTTGAATGTCATACGGTAAACTGGTGGAAATTCCGTTTGGATACACTTCGTGCGTATTTAATCCTTCTGGCTCAATAAACACTTGATGCGAATTCTTATCCGCAAACCGCACAATTTTATCTTCAATTGACGGACAATAACGCGGCCCAACGCCTTCAATTACGCCAGTAAATAATGGCGAACGTGATAATCCAGAACGAATAATTTCGTGAGTGCGTTCATTGGTTTGCGTGAGATGACAACTGATTTGACGCGGATGATCGGCGGCGCTGCCGAGATAAGAAAATACCGGCACGGGTTCATCACCGCGCTGTTCGGCGAGCTGGCGATAATCAATAGTGCGGGCATCGAGACGCGGCGGCGTTCCAGTTTTCAGTCGTTCCACCGCAAACGGCAGTTCGCGCAGTCGCCGCGCCAGCGCATTGGATGGCGGATCACCAGCGCGACCGCCTTCATAATTCGCCAGCCCAACGTGAATGCGTCCACCGAGAAAAGTGCCGACGGTGAGAATGACGGCACGAGCAGCAAAACGCAGTCCCATTTGGGTTTGCACGCCAATCACGCGATCTTGTTCGACAATGAGATCATCAACAGTTTGCTGAAACAGCGATAAATTCGGCTGATTTTCCAACGCGCTACGCACGGCAGCGCGATAAAGTACACGATCCGCCTGAGCGCGAGTGGCGCGAACTGCCGGTCCCTTGCTGGCATTCAAAATGCGAAACTGAATCCCCGCGCAGTCGGTTGCTCGCGCCATGAGTCCGCCAAGCGCGTCGATTTCCTTGACCAGATGACCCTTGCCAATGCCGCCAATCGCCGGGTTGCAGCTCATTTGACCGAGGGTTTCCATTTTTTGCGTGACCAGAAGTGTTCGCGCACCGCAGCGAGCCGCAGCCAGCGCCGCTTCTGTCCCAGCATGACCGCCGCCAACGACGATGACATCGTATTGATCGCTTGCCAACTTAACTTCCTGTTCCATAAATCCTAATCAAACTTGACTAGGTGAATTAATCTGCACTTGGTTGGCGTGATGGATCGTCCCACACAAGCCCCTTAACGCTCAGTTACACCGTAGAATGTGCATGTAGCAACCGTTTGACTTCCTAATACGGCGTAAACCATTTGATTTTAGAAACTGCATTTTTGCAATGCGCTTTGCAAACTCGCCGATGTTACATTAATTTCTCATATCGAGGGATTATAAATAAGTGTACTTAAAAACAAAATATCAGTTGCTAGACTCTCCTATTTCATAGAGTTCAAAAATCATGAGTCGGCACTAAATAAAAACTCGCTCATTATTCACTCGGTGCGCGGGTTTTTTGTTTCAATAGCATCAGCAATTCATTTTGCTTATAACTTTGTGCCTGATGGTTTCCGGTTTTATTTATCAACAGCAACGTATGGCTGGCTGTTAATTAACGCAGATGCTGCAAATCACCAGCAGTAACCGCGTTGCCTTGTCGCTATTCTGTGCAAGGCGTAGCATCATCGCCCACAATAAATACCCAATGCGGGAGCACCGATGGCGCAAAATTCGCAAT
This sequence comes from Chromatium okenii, assembly GCF_002958735.1. GTDB lineage: Bacteria > Pseudomonadota > Gammaproteobacteria > Chromatiales > Chromatiaceae > Chromatium > Chromatium okenii_A. The sequence continues at coordinate 27,307 of NZ_PPGH01000038.1, forward strand.
TTAATCAAAGCAAAGATGCTCCACCTCGTCCGTGGAAAACCTTGTTATTGGGCATCGTAGCCGCGGTTGCTTTAATTGCCATGACGCCGGCGTCATGGCTGGCATGGGCGCTGGCATTGTTGCTGATTGCGGCAGCGATGCTGATCGAATATCTACAATGGCGCACGCTGAAGACGCTGCTCACGCAGACATCCCAAGAGATTGCGCACAACATTGCGGACAAATCGCAGCAATTGGATGTGTGGACGCGAGCGTTTGAACGGCTCGGTATCGAACTGTTTCCGATTTTTACGCGCCATATTGAACATTCGCGTCAGCTCGCAGAAACCAGCGTGATTCATTTGTCGCAAACTTTCAGTGGTTTGGTGATGGATTTAGAACGGGTGATTTCTGCATCACAGAGCGGCGGTAGTCAGGATCAACTCATCGTTGGTCAGTTTCAACAAAGCCAAATCGCGCTCACCGAAGTCATCAGCGATTTTGAAAACATTCTCCACCGCGAAGTTGAAATGTCTAATCAAGTTAAACGATTGGCGGGATTTGGTGCGGAGATGCAGCAGATGGCGCAAGGTGTGCGGGCAGTTGCCGAGCAGATCAATTTGCTGGCACTCAACGCAGCAATTGAGGCAGCACGCGCTGGTGAACAGGGACGCGGTTTCGCAGTAGTCGCGGATGAAGTGCGTAAATTGGCTGGCACTTCGGCGGAAACTGGAGCGCAGATCAGTCATAAAGTGGAAGAGCTGGCGCGAGCCTTGACACAAACACAGACACTTGTGCAAACCTCGATGCAGAGTGCTGACGGATTAGTGAAAGCCTCGGAACAAAAAGTCGGCACGGTGCTGGCGCGGTTGCAGGAAACTACGGAAACCATTAACGCCGATGCCGGACAATTGCGGCAATTAAGTGCCACGATCCGCGAGCAAATCAGCGCCGCTTTGGTTGATCTGCAATTTCAAGATCGCACCAGTCAGATTTTGGTGCATGTCTGCGAAGGTCTGGATCATTTGAGCGAACGCTTAAAACTGTGCGCCAAGCATGATTTGACACAGCAACAACAAGATATTCTGGAGATCGACGGACTATTGGCGCAAATGCTGGCTTCTTACAGCACACTGGAAGAGCGCAATTTGCACCATGGCGGCGGAACTACTGCATCATCAGCGGCAAGTTCTGAATTAACTTTCTTCTAATCGCAAATGGGGTTCATTCAAAATGGCAAAAACCATCATGGTCGTTGACGATTCAGCATCGCTGCGCAATGTAGTCGGCATTGCATTAAAAGGTGCGGGTTATGACGTGATTGAAGCCTCCGATGGACGTGATGCGCTGGCGAAGCTCAATGGACAAAAAGTGCATTTAATTGTGAGTGACGTCAATATGCCTAACATGGACGGAATTACGCTGGTGCGGGAATTAAAACAACTTCCAAATTATAAATTCACGCCGATTATGATGCTCACTACGGAAAGCCAGCCGGAAAAGAAACAAGCAGCGCGAGATGCTGGCGCAAAAGCATGGTTGCTTAAACCTTTTCAACCGCCGATGTTGCTTGATGCAGTGGCAAAATTAGTATTGCCTTAAACATTAACGATCAAGCAGCGAGGTGCATAGATGAATACTGATACTGAGGATACGGCGCTGGTGTTGGAGGGCGAACTGACGATTTATACCGCCACTGCCACATTTGTCACTCTGCGCGATTATTTATCTGGTCGGAATCTGTGCGCATTGGATTTATCAGCAGTCACTGAAATTGATAGCGCTGGGCTGCAACTGCTGTTATGGGCGCGACGGGTCGCAGCAGAACAGCGTATACGCTTTCAATTCGTTGGCATCAGTCAAGCGGTAATTAACGTGATTGATTTATTGCACCTTGAACCGCTATTTGGTGGCTATCCGCTGGATACAAAAACGGAAAATCCGACATGAATCTCGATAGCGCCCGGCAAGCCTTTATCGAAGAAGTAGCCGAATTACTCCAATTGATGGAGGATGCGCTGCTAGCATTAGAAGAAAACCCTGAAGACCCCGAATCACTCAATGAAGTGTTTCGCGCCATGCACACGATTAAAGGCACGGGCGGAGTATTCGGCTATACACCCATCGTCGATTTCACGCACACTGTAGAAACGTTAATGGACGCAGTGCGCAGCGGGCGTATGGCATTATCTAAACCATTAATTGAAACGCTATTTGAATGCCGCGATCACACTTCGGCGTTAATTGATTTCATTGCCGCAGATAAGACCGGCACTGCGCCACTTGATCCTGAATTGCAACGTGCTGGCGATGCGTTGTTAGCGCGGCTCGGTCATACGCCAGTTGCTTCGCCATTGCCGATTGCAGCACTGCATTTTGATACGCCTAAATACCTGCCAGAAGCAAATGAACTGTGGATGATTAGTCTGGAGTTTAAGCGCGATGCGTTACGTAATGGCATGGACCCACTATCTTTTTTGCGTTATCTCAGTTCACTCGGCGATTTAGTGCATGTCGCGACCTTATTTCCAATTGCGTCTACTGCCAGCGAGCATTTCGATCCAGAAAGCTGTTATCTCAGTTTTGGTATTGCTTTTCGCAGCGATGCCGATAAACGGACAATTGCCGGCGTATTTGAATTTGCGGATGAAGATTGCGAGATTCGTATTCTTGAACCCGATTCAGCACAAAATCGCTACATTGAATTACTCGAAAGCATTCCGCATGAACAGGTTGATTGCATGGGCGATTTGCTGGTCAGTATCGGTGCATTAACACCTTACGAATTGGCGCGAGCATTGAAAACGCAGGAGACTGCGCCGCAAACCATTGATTCTGATGGCTCAACATCGAAACGGCGTTTAGGCGAAATTCTGGTTGAACAGGGTTCAATTAAACCGGGCGTGGTCGAACATGCGGTAAAAACACAGGAAACCATCCGCGCAAAACGTCAGGAAGAAAATCGCGTCATTCGCGTTGACGCGCAGCGCCTCGGTCATCTCATTGATTTAGTGGGCGAATTGGTAACGAGCAGCGCCGCCATTCGTGTGATGGTTAAACGCGCTGGCATTGATAACATGACCGAAGTCGTTGATGGCGTTGATTATTTAGTATCGGAAATCCGCGATAACGCGCTGCAATTGCGTATGGTGGCCATTGGCGAAAGTTTGTCGCGTTTTCGGCGCGTGGTGCGCGATGTTAGTCAAGAACTCAGCAAATCAATTGAATTGGTGATTACTGGCGGCGAAACTGAATTAGATAAAACTGTCGTAGAAAAAATCACCGATCCATTGACGCATTTAATTCGCAATGCGGTTGATCATGGAATTGAACTACCCGCAGTGCGACAGGCAGCTGGGAAATCAACTACCGGCACAATTCATCTTAATGCCTATCACGATTCCGGGCATATCGTGATTGAAATTAATGATGACGGCGCAGGATTAGATACGGCGCGTATTCGCGCAAAAGCGGAAGCGAAAGGATTAGTTAAACCCGAAGATGTATTAACGCATGATGAAACGCTGCGGCTGATTTTTGCACCGGGTTTATCAACAAAAGATCAGGCGACTAATTTATCCGGGCGCGGCGTGGGCATGGATGTCGTGCGACGCAACATTGAAGCCTTGCGCGGCACAGTGGAATTGGAAAGCCAGCTTGGTCTTGGTACTAAAATCACTATTATTTTGCCGCTCACGCTGGCGATTATTGAGGGCTTTTTAGTCGGTGCTGGGCGCGATCAATACGTGATTCCATTATCGCAAGTCGCCGAATGTGTCGAAATGAATGTGATTGAAACGCGCCAACATCGCGGCGAGCATTACATCAATTTACGCGGTGAAGTATTGCCGTTCATTCGCTTGACTGATTTATTTGAAAATGCCGAGGAAAACCGTGTTGCTAGCCAACGTGAAAGTCTAGTTGTAGTGCGCTTTGGTCATCATAAAATGGGTTTAGTAGTCGATACGCTGCTTGGCGAATTGCAAACCGTCATTAAACCCCTCGGCAAACTATTTGAACGCTTGCGCGGCGTGGCGGGCGCAACTATTCTCGGTACTGGTGACATTGCTTTAATTCTTGATGTAGCAGAATTAGCAGCAATTGGTCATGTCACTCGCCACATCACTTCAAAACACTAAGTTTTTTTAACTCAAGGAGCATCCAATGTTTCACTCAATGACAATGGCTAAGAAACTGAGTCTTGGTTTCGGTGTCGTATTGGTTTTGTTAATCGTGGTCAGTATTCTAGCTTTTACCGCCATTGATAGTGCCTCTGTAGGTTTTTCGTCCTATCGTGAAAAAGCAGTTCGTGCCAATCGCATGGGCGAAATGCAAGCGAGTATGTTGATGGGGCGAATGCAAGTTAAAAACTATCTTAAAACCCATAGCGATAAAGATGAAAAGGAATTTCAGAAATATCTGCAAGCAGCCGATAATCTTTTAAAAGAAATAACTGTTCTCATTAAAAATCCAGAACGCTTGAGTAAACTTAATACCTCAGGCGCGAATATAGATACCTATGCCAAGGCATTTGAGACCGTTGTTGCACATACCCGCGAGACAGATCGTTTGGATAACGAAGTATTGGGTAATGTTGGAAGAGAAATTGAGCAGCGATTGAGCAAAATCATGGATGAAGCTAATCAACAGGAAACGACAGCAATAGCGGGAAAAACACTGCGGAGTTTGTTATTAGCGCGGATTTATGTGCGGCGTTTTATTAGTGACAATGAACAAAAAGATGTGGATCGCGTTAATCAAGAATGGGCGGAATTTAGTAAATCGCTAACTGCCTTAGGAGTAATCACACAAGATGCGCAGCGCCGTTCGATGCTGGATGAAGTGATGCGTTATAAAAATGATTACAAAACCGCTTTTGATCGTATGGCGCAATTAACTTTTGAACGCAATCGAATTGTGACTGAAACGCTTGATGTACTCGGTCCAAAATTTGCGACGGATATTGATGAGATTAAACTCTCCTATAAAGCAGAACAGGATGTGATTGGGCCGGAAGTGCAGGCATCTAATGATCGCGCCATTATGACTATTTCAGTGCTGTCAGGAATTGCCTTATTGCTTGGAATTGGTATTGCATGGCTGATTATTCGTGCCGTCATGGGACAATTGGGTAAAGACCCCGCAATTATTGCTGAAGTGACGCGCAAAGTCGCAGTTGGTGATCTCGCAATTGAATTCGATCAAAACAATTTACGCGGCGTTTATAAAGACATGTTTAGTATGGTGGAGCGGTTGCGCCAAATTGTCGGCGAAGTGCGTGTTGGTGCTGACAATCTGTCATCGGCTTCTAGCGAGGTCAGCGCCACTGCGCAGGCACTCAGTCAGGGCGCGACCCAGCAGGCTGCCAGCGTTGAAGAAACCACTGCCAGCATCGAGCAGCTCAACGCTTCAGTGCAGCAAAATACTGAAAATGCTCGCATTACCAACGGGATTGCGAAGAGTTCGGCGGAGGAAGCGCGGCGCGGTGGCGAGGCGGTTAAACGCACGGTGAGCGCAATGAAAGAAATCGCCAGTAAAATCGGGTTGATTGAAGATATTGCGTATAAAACCAATCTGTTGGCGCTCAATGCTGCAATTGAAGCGGCACGCGCTGGTGAGCACGGCAAAGGTTTTACCGTGGTTGCCGCCGAGGTGCGCAAGTTGGCAGAAAATAGCGGCGTAACTGCTCAGGAAATCAATCAGTTAGCGACTAATAGCGTTTCCATTGCGGAAGAAGCTGGCAAATTATTGGAGCAAATGGTTCCCAATATCGTTAAAACCGCTGATTTAGTTGAAGAAATCACCGCTGCTTCTGGCGAACAAGCCACGGGAATCAGTCAAATTAACGAAGCTATGAGCCAGCTCGATAAAGCGACCCAACAAAATGCGTCATCATCGGAAGAACTCGCAGCAACTGCTGAAGAACTCAACGGACAAGCCAGCCAACTGCAAGAAACCATGTCGTTTTTTCGCACTGGCGGCGCATCAAGCGGGCGAGTAAAATCGCGTCAAACATCCACCTATCAAACCTCCCGTATTGCACCAACTCGCCGTACCAGTCATGTAAATGATGATTTTGCTGAATCATCAATTGATTCGACAGACTTTACGCATAAGGATTTCGAGCGGTTTTAAGGAGTTGAATATATGAAACAACTCGTCACGAGCACACAAAATTTACCCGCAATTCATCGCGAAGTGAGCGATGAAATTACGCAATATCTGACTTTTTCGGTTGCTGATGAGCGTTTAGCAATGTCAATTAACGCCGTGAAAGAAATCATTGAAACTCCGCAAGTCACACGGGTTCCAATGACTCCAGATTATATTCGCGGAGTGATTAATTTGCGTGGCAATGTGGTTCCGGTTATTGATTTGGGTGCACGCTTAGGGCGCGGACCATTGATGTTAACGAAACGCAGTTGCATTGTATTGGTTGAAGTGCAAGTTGCTAATGACAGCCATGTCTTGGGAATGTTGGTGGATGAAGTCAAAAACATCCTTGATATTCCACCAGAAGATGTAAAACTGCCGCCGGAATTTGGTTCTGAAATTCGCACTGATTTTATTGAAGCAATGGGACGTGTCGATGACGTTTTCGTCATTATTCTTAGCGTCGATCATGTGTTATCAGTGCAGGAACTCGCCGCATTACGTCACTTCACTGAAGATACTTTACCGAGTGGTGGTGAATTAGATACTTAATGCACCATGCTATAAATACCAACACATTTTTTAATTCTACGCAGACTTAAATTATCCATGACTAGCCCAACTCTTTTAATAGTTGATGACAGTAAAATGGCGCGAATGATGATTCGCCAGTTTATCGTCGATCAACGTCCCGACTGGCGCATTATTGAAGCCATTAGCGGTGATGATGCGTTAAAAATGATTGAGCAAGAATCGCCAACGTTTTTAAGTTTAGATGTCAACATGCCTGGTATCAGCGGTTTAGAAGTTGCTGGTCGAGTTCGTCTGCATCACCCCGATATTCGCATCGTTCTTTGCACTGCGAATATCCAAGAAGCAGTGCGTAAAGCTGCCGAAAAGGCTGGCGTTAAATTCGTCGGGAAACCGATTACACCAGCATCTATTAACGCTATGGTGACGTTGTTTGAGGAATAACACTGTGTTCCAACTCACCGAGTTGCAGTGCGATGCCATGAAAGAATTATTTAATCTTGGTGTTGGGCGAGCAGCACAAAGTTTGAGCCTGATGGTACATGATGAAGTTGAATTGTCTACACCAGATATTTTATTGGTGCAACACGATGAAGTCATTTCAACCTTATTGGGTTCAGAATTTAAACAATTGAGCATGGTCACGATTGATTTCGTGGGTTCTTTTGATGCAACCGCGATTTTGTTATTTCCAGAACGCAATGCGTTAGCAATCGTCAGTCACATGCTTGATCCGCACATGTTACCAGAAGAACTATCGGAATTTGAGCAAGAGGCAATGTGCGAAATTGGCAATATCATTCTCAATGCTTGTATGAGTTCATTAGCAGATGAATTTCAAATTGAGTTTGAAGGCGGATTACCGGTGCATTATTTTAGTGATACCGATGCACTGCCACTATTTGGCGTAAAGCAAGCAAATGAAATAAATCAAGTAGTGCTGTTGCTACAGATTCATTTATCAATGCGTCAAGAACAAATTCATGGTCATCTACTTTTTTTGCTCAGTGTGAGTTCACTTAACGCCTTATTAAAATGTGTCGATGATTATCTTGCGCGATTCGGAGTGAGTTGATGGATGGGGCGTTTGCTACCAAGTTGCTCGACCATTTACAAAGCGGAGTTGTGCTGCTTGATCCTCAGGTACAAATTTGCGCTTGGAATCAATGGATGACTCGACATACTGAATTGACGTTTAATGACGTGGTAACTAAATGTATTGACGCAGTTTTTCCTGAAATTGTGCACAGTCGGCTGCAAGACTGTATTCAACAGGCATTATATTTCAAATTGTCGTCAATGCTGACACCAGCCCTTAATCCAGCGGTTCTTCCATTGTACCAAAAACCATCAAATCGAAATCTCTCTCAACGCATTGAGCAATTGATATACATCACACCAATTCCACAGGATGAGGAGGTGTTTTGTTTAATTCAAATTCAAGACATGACTGCAACCGTGCGTCGCGAACGACGTTTACGAGCGCAATCAACAAATCTTATTGCAACCACCTATCGTGATGCACTCACTGGTGTTGGGAATCGTCGCCGTTTTGATCACGATTTAGGCGCATTTTTTAGTGATGCTTATCGTAAACAGCAAACCATCGCGCTATTGATGATTGATATTGATGATTTCAAAGCCTATAACGATCATCTTGGTCATCTCAAAGGCGATGATTGTTTAATGAAAGTAGCGACGACCTTACAGGAAGGATTGCGCCAGCGTGGTGATTGCGTATCACGTTATGGCGGTGAAGAATTTGCATTACCACTGCCAGATACTGATATTGATCTTGCTTATTCAATTGCCGAGCGGTTACGTCAATTGATTGAAACACTGGAGATTTCGCATCCGGCTTCGCGTACCATGCCACATATCACCGTGAGTATTGGCGTGAGTGCATTAATTCCTAAAGTGGGACAAAATATGACCACACTAATTAGTCAAGCGGATCAGGCGCTGTATCAAGCAAAAGATGCTGGACGCAATCGCTGTATTCGCTATACGCCAGAACTAAATACTGCACCAAAAGAACTGGTTTTGCAGCATTAAATACTGCCGCACTGTATTCGGTGCGGAGTTAATAGTTATTTCGCGCTTTAATTATAAAAAACTGGATATGACCGCCAACAACGCGCAACTGGTGTTTTTACAGGTTTTCCTCGAAGAAGTCGCGGAAGTCCTTCAATCGGTTGAAGATGCGCTGCTGGCGTTGGAACAAAATCAAACTGAAACTGAATCGCTTAACGCGGTATTCCGCGCTATGCACACGATTAAAAGTGCTGCAGCTGCTTTTGGTTACACTCCAGTCGTTGATTTTACGCATCGCGTGGAAACGCTAATGGATGCGGTGCGCGATGGACAGATAATTCTGACACCGCCGCTGATTAAAACTCTATTTGAATGCTGCGATCATATCGCTCGTATGATTGATGTTATCACCGCCGATGTTTCTGATGACATACCATTCAATCCCGATTTGCAGCGTGCTGGTGAGATGTTGCTGGCGCGTTTATATCCTTCATCAGCATCGCCAGATGACCTGATTGCAACTGTTTTACCACTCGTTGAACCTCGTCCAATTTACACCCGTTATCTCGAATTGCTGGCGCTGCCACCGCATGAACAGATTGATTGCATTGGTGATTTACTGGTCAGTGTTGGGGCACTCACTCCTGCTGAATTGACACAAGCACTGCAAACACAGCGCCATTTAATTCCGACCACCACTGCTGATGATACGCAGACAAAACCGCGTTTAGGCGAAATTTTGGTTGAACAGGGTTCAATTAAGCCGTGTGTCCTCGAACATGCAGTAAAAACACAGGAAACCATTCGCGCAAAACGTCAGAAAATCGCGTCATTCGCGTTGATGCGCAGCGCCTTGGTCATCTTATTGATTTAGTTGGTGAATTAGTAACGAGCAGCGCCGCCATTCGTGTGATGGTTAAACGCGCCGGCATTGATAACATGACCGAAGTCGTTGATGGCGTTGATTATTTGGTATCGGAAATCCGCGATAACGCGCTGCAATTGCGTATGGTGGCCATTGGCGAAAGTTTGTCGCGTTTTCGGCGCGTGGTGCGCGATGTTAGTCAAGAACTCAGCAAATCAATTGAATTGTTGATTACTGGCGGCGAAACTGAATTAGATAAAACTGTCGTGGAAAAAATCACCGATCCATTGACGCATTTAATTCGCAATGCAGTTGATCATGGAATTGAACTACCCGCAGTACGACAGGCAGCTGGGAAATCAACTACCGGCACAATTCATCTTAATGCCTATCACGATTCAGGGCATATCGTGATTGAAATTAACGATGACGGCGCAGGATTAGATACGGCGCGTATTCGCGCAAAAGCGGAAGCGAAAGGATTAGTTAAACCCGAAGATGTATTAACGCATGATGAAACGCTGCGGCTGATTTTTGCACCGGGTTTATCAACAAAAGATCAGGCGACCAATTTATCCGGGCGCGGCGTGGGCATGGATGTCGTGCGACGCAACATTGAAGCCTTACGCGGCACAGTAGCATTGGAAAGCCAGCTTGGTCTTGGTACTAAAATCACCATTATTTTGCCACTCACGCTGGCAATTATTGAAGGTTTTTTAGTTGGTGCGGGGCGCGATCAATACGTGATTCCATTATCGCAAGTCGCCGAATGTGTCGAAATGAATGTGCTTGAAACACGCCAACATTGCGGCGAGCATTACATTAATTTACGCGGCGAATTATTGCCGTTCATTCGCTTGACTGATTTATTTGAAAATACTGAGGAAACCCGTAGTGCTAACCAACGTGAAAGTCTGGTTGTAGTACGTTTTGGTCATCATAAAATGGGTTTGGTAGTCGATACGCTGCTCGGCGAATTGCAAACCGTGATCAAACCACTTGGTAAACTATTTGAACGCTTGCGCGGTGTGTCGGGCGCAACTATTCTGGGTACTGGCGACATTGCTTTAATTCTCGATGTAGCAGAATTAGCAGCAAGTAGTCATGATCATGGCGCAGCAATAAAAAACTTTATTAAATAACGGATTGAAATGATGCGAAAACCTGATTTAAGCGCCAAATCGCACCCGATGCTGCCGACAACACCAGACGTTGCGCCATTATTAGATTCAATTCCGTTATCTGAAAATGATTTCGAACGATTTCGTCGTTTTATTCACGACCGTGCTGGAATTAGTTTAACACCACACAAGCGGCAAATGGTAAGTTCACGACTGCAACGGCGCTTGCGGCAATTAGGATTACATAGTTTTAGCGCCTATTTGGATTACATTGCTGCGCCACAACAAGATCAAGAGCGTCAACATCTCATTGATTTATTAACAACCAATGAAACTTATTTCTATCGTGAACCAGCACATTTCGAGTTTTTATTACACGATATTTTGCCAGCATATCGTGGTCAATCGCTGCGCGTATGGAGTGCTGCCTGCTCATCCGGTGAAGAAGTCTATACGCTGGCAATGGTATTGGCGGAAGGTTTAGGCATGGGTGATTGGCAAATTTTTGGCTCCGATATTAGTACGCGAATGATTGAAGCTGCGCGTGAGGGCGTTTATCCGCTGGAACGTGCAAAACGATTGCCTGCCAATTGGCTGAATCAATACTGTCTTAAAGGTGTGCGCTCGCAAGCAGGCAATTTATTAATTGATCCGCATCTAAAAGCGCGGGTGCATTTAGAGCAGCATAATTTGAAGCGTCCGCTGCATACTGGTCAAAAATTTGATGTCATTTTTTTACGCAATGTGATGATTTATTTTGATGTTCCAACCAAACAAGTTGTTATGGATCATTTACAACAGGCGTTGTATCCTGGCGGCTATCTTTTTCTCAGTCACGTTGAATCATTGCATTCGCTTAAAACTACATTAGAAATGGTGCGACCGTCAGTGTTCCGTAAACCATTAAATTGATGATGGTATAACGAAAATTATTCATTGCTCATGTCGCAACATTCTATTCATCAGGTTCAGAAACATTTCGTTCATCCCGGCGAGCATTACGTCACCGCTGATCCGATTATTCTTTCTACACTATTAGGTTCATGCGTTTCTGTGTGTTTATTCGATCCGGTGGTGCGCGTCATGGGTATGAATCATTTTTTATTACCGATGCGAAATCCAGCTGGTGGAACACTCACCTTAGCTTCTGATGCGGGACGTTATGGATTATGGGCAATGGAGTTATTAATTAACGGTCTATTGAATATCGGCGCTCGGCGCGAAAATCTTCGCGCTAAAGCATTCGGTGGTGGCAATGTGCTTAATATCGCTACACAGTCGCTCCCCAATCATTTTCAAATTGGCACTGCGAATGCGCAATTTGTGCGGAAATTTCTCGTGAATGATGGCATTCCATTGATTGCTGAAGACCTTGGCGGAGATCGTGGACGACAAATTCATTTTGATGGCCGCGATTTTTCAGTGTATTTACGTCGCATTCCGCAGCGTCAAGAAGATCGAATTGCTGCCCATGAGCGAGCGTATTTACATCGCACATTGAAAGATCAACGCCGACCTGCTCCAGCAGAATTTTTTTAGAGGACATTTGTTTAAATGACTCCGGTCAAAGTATTTATTGTTGATGATTCCGCTGTAGTGCGGCAGGTATTGACGGATCAATTAAGCGCAATTGCTGGCATTACTGTCATGGGTTCTGCCCGCGATCCTATTTTTGCGCAAAAGCAAATGGAAAAAGATTGGCCGGATGTCATCGTGCTTGATATTGAAATGCCGCGTATGGACGGCATTACTTTTTTGCGCCAATTAATGCGTGAGCACCCAACGCCGGTCATTATTTGCTCCACATTGACCGAGCGCGGCGCGGAAGTGACGATGCAGGCAATGAACGCAGGCGCAGTGGATATTATTGCCAAACCAAAAGTGGGATTGCGGCAATTTCTTGAAGAATCAAGCACTTTGCTGGGAGATGCGATCAAGGTGCCAGCTGCGCCCGACTGGAACATTTTGGTGCAGCACGCCGTGCGGGTGCAGCGACCATGCCCGTGACGCCTAAGTTATCCGCTGAAGCAGTTGAAACAACACGCAATTTTAAAGCACTTGCAGCGACGACTGATCGTGGTTGCCATTGGCACTTCTACTGGCGGCACTCAGGCACTGGAATATGTGTTGACGCGGCTGCCGCGTACTGCGCCGGGAGTCGTGATTGTGCAGCACATGCCGGGACAATTTACCGCTGCATTTGCTGCTCGATTAAATGGTTTATGTGAAATTGAAGTGCGCGAAGCGCGGAATGGCGACCGCGTGATTGCGGGGTTGGCATTAATTGCGCCGGGCACCGACCATCTATTATTGCGACGCAGCGGAGCACAATACCGAGTGGAAGTAAAAAATGGTCCGTTAGTGAGTCGTCATCGCCCCTCAGTGGACGTGTTATTTCGTTCAACTGCGCAGGCGGCTGGAGCAAATGCGGTGGGTATTATTATGACTGGAATGGGTGATGACGGTGCTCGCGGTCTATTAGAAATGCACGATGCTGGCGCGTTTACCATTGCACAAGATGAAGCAACCTGCATTGTTTACGGAATGCCTAAAGAAGCAGTAAAACTCGGTGGCGTTGATGCAATTATTGGATTACCGCAAATCCCTGCAATGATTGTGCAAGCACCATCACGACAAAGTTATTTGCGCACGATCAATGAGGTTAAAAAATAACCAATCAAAAACTACTTTGCAATGTATAATTCTGTGTTTGGAATTATACCGATGACGTAGGAAGCATTTTCTATTTCAATCAGCAACTAGTTTGTTAACTTCCTAATCACCAGCCTTTACTTGATAACTACGGAGATAAAAATGAAACTGCTTTCTGATAAAAGAACATATTTCTCTATTTTTGGTGCGATCGGAGGATTAATAAGCGCATTTATTTATATCGGTTTAGGATTTGATAGTGCGTTTTCGTCATGGATTTTGGGAACGGGCTTTGACGGGATGTGTATAGCAACACTGCTCGCATTTGGTCAAACTAAATATGTTGGAAAAAGTTTCGATAAAAAAGCTATTGGTCGAGCAGCTTTAATTGGTGCATTTGGAGGCTTTATCGGTGGCGGTATCGCTTTTTTGGTGGGTTTGCCAATCGTAAGTTTGCTTGGAGGAGGAACCGATGCCGGGCGTTTTCTTGGTTGGGCGATTGGCGGTATTGTTATAGGATTTGCTGTATCTAAAGTTATCCCTAATCTTAAATCTTCAATTGCTAGTTTAGCTGGTGGGGTTGGAGGTTTTTTAGGATGTTTTTTAATGTATCTCATTTCTAGTTATTCTCTTGGCGTTGCGACTACAGGCGCAGCTATTGGTTTAGCTATTGCCTTATTTGAAACAGCATTCCGCCAAGTTTGGTTAGAGATTACAATTCGACCAAAAGGATTTTCACTAGAAAAAGAACGTACTGTATCGGTGTCACTTGGTGATAAGCCTATAGTTTTTGGCTGTGCTCATGACTCTGACGTAAAGCTGGCTGAAGTCGAAGGAGCTCAAGCTCATTTTGCAAAGGTGTCTTTAGTTAAAGGAAAAGCAGTTCTTTTTAATATAGTCACCAACAAGACATCTGATCTTGATTACAACGAAGAATTCGATGTTTCCAATGCCCATATCGTAGTACGTTCTAAAACGGCTACTGTAAACATTACATAACGTTTTTGATCTGTTTCTACTTAAAGTTCAGCGGTTTTTAGATGAATAGACAATGTGTGTTATTTTGGCAGTAGTACCTGGGTTGGCAGAACAAAATTGTATTAACAATTAAATACTTTTTATTTCTGCTAACCAGGGCATATAAAGCAACATGAATTCATTATTTAGGTAAATAAGAAATGACCGCAACATATCACATTTACGGCATTGGCAATGCGTTGGTTGATTTAGAGTATTCCGTAGAAGTGCGAGATTTAAGCGCACTGGGAATTGATAAAGGCGTGATGACCTTAGTCGATGAAACGCAGCAAGCCAGTATTCTGCATCATTTGCGCGATTATCATCATCAACGCGGTTCTGGCGGTTCTGCTGCCAATTCGATCATCGCATTTAATCAATTTGGTGGAAAGAGTTTCTATTCATGCAAAGTTGCTGATGATGAATTAGGCTATTTTTACATGAATGATCTTCGCGCTGGTGGCGTTGAAACTAATTATCACACGGCAAAAGATCAAGGGCATACCGGGCGTTGCGTGGTATTAGTTACACCAGATGGCGATCGCACCATGTGTACTTTTCTCGGTGTGAGCAGCAATTTGTCAACTCGTGAATTGGTGATTGATGCGTTGCGCGATTCCGAATGGTTTTATACTGAAGGTTATTTAGTCACGTCCGATTCTGCACGTTTAGCCTCTATTGAAGCAAAACGTATTGCCGATGCAGCAGGTGTGAAAACGGCGATGTCATTGTCTGATCCGAATATGGTGAAGTTTTTCAAATCGGGTTTATTGGAAATGATCGGCGGCGGCGTTGATTTAATTTTTGCCAATGAATTTGAGGCAATGGGCATGGCAGAAAGTGATGATTTAATGCAAGCCGTTGAAGCACTAAAAAAATTAAGCAAGTGTTTTGCAATTACTCGCGGGGCAAAAGGTGCTCTATTGTGGGATGGACAAGCCTTAATCGAAATCAATTCAATACCAGTAGCTGCAGTTGATACGCTCGGCGCAGGAGATATGTTTGCTGGAGCATTTTTATTCGGGTTAAGTCAAGGATGGGATTATCAACGGGCAGGCGAATTAGCTGCTGCTGCGTCAGCTAAATTGGTCACGCATTTTGGGCCGCGTTTGGCAGCAGCGGAAACGCAAGCGGTATTGCGAGCGTTTATTTAAAGTTCAATCACTTTTCAAAACAGGGATTTTTTATTTTAGGGTGCGGCGTTGTAATCAATGGTAAGTTCGTCATCTATTACAATGTCGCGTAGGGCGTATAATTCAAAACCATCGAAAACTGCATTGGGTTGTTCGCTGTGATTGAGCCAGCGCAACAAATTGGTTCCACGCCGCCGCATTAACACCTGCGTTTCCGTATTATAAAACCATAATACATGCGCATCATCTTCATTCATTTCTACGCCTTCAAAAAGACCAATCAATTCCCCTGATACGAAAGTCATACGTGCAAAACAACCCTGACCGTGAATTGATGATGGCGCAGCATAAACGCGATGATTCAATGAATTGGTATGACGAGAAGTTTTCATTTGAAATCGCCCCACAACGCTTGAATCACTGCAATTGCGGCCAATGGCGCAGTTTCGGTGCGCAAAATGCGCGAACCAAGGCGAACACCTTGAAATCCCTGCTTTTTCACCTGCTGGCGTTCGCTGGCACTTAAACCGCCTTCCGGTCCAATCAGCAACGTGATTTCGCCATTCGGCGCAGGCAAATTAATCAACGCTTGCGCCGCTTCTGGGTCTAGCAAGACGCCGCCCGCTGTCCATTCTGCCAGCCACGATTCCAGCGCCAGCGCCGGATCAAGTAACGGCAAACGCCGCCGTCCCGATTGTTCACATGCACCGATTACCACGCCGCGCCAGTGTTCCAGTCGCCGTGCCAGCCGCTCACCTTCCAGCCGTACCTGACTGCGTTCGGTAAACAGCGGCGTCAGTCTGCTTACTCCAAGTTCCACGGCTTTTTGCAGCGCGTACTCCATCCGTTCGCCTTTGGACACGCCGAGCGCCAGATGAATCGCCAGCGGCATGGGCGGTTCTGGCGCGGTTACATCTTGAATTAACGCCGTTGCAGTGGCGCGGTGAGATGTGAGTAAACGCGCTGGGTAATCGCAGCCGTCGCCGTTGAACAAAATGAGCGGGGCGTCGGCAGCCAGCCGCAGCACCTGCGTTACATGACGGGTTGCGCCGGGCGGCAGTGTGACTGCGTCGCCAACCGCCAGCGGCAAATCAACAAAAATCCGTGTGTGGCGCATCAGAATTTTTCTGCTCTCAAATAGCAAATGCGGCGAGTGTATCGCCGCATTTCACGCGGTTGATACATAGTACTCAATAACCTACTAATTTTTACCATTTGCTACTAATCACTGGTTTGACATCATCGCCACATCATGATTAGTATGTTTATAACAACGTGTACCTTATGGCGATAACCAAGCCCGCGTTGTTAATTGAGCTCTTTAACAAGTTCGAGTATGTGGTTGCTAACACGAGTTGTTAGCGTAAAACTTGAAACACATCTTAAGAGTTAGAGCACGAAGTGTTTATTTCGTGCCTTGGTAGATACACCCGACAACGCCGGTTACGGATCAAGTTGTCGCAGTTAACGAAAGTTAAGAAAAATGTATCGGATTTAGCTCACGACAAAATCGGCTGCGGTAAGCGTCAAGCTGACACCAATGATGGCAAACTGAATAGCCGCACCAGCTCCTGAGCCATCAGCGTCATAAAGCAGCGCTCCTGATTTGGTGTTGTAGAGAATGAAGTCATTGCTGTCATGGGCAGTTCCTGTAGCACTGGCGTGGAAATTTGCTGCCGCAAGTATGCCCGCGTGGTTAGTTTGGTGAAGATCGCGTTTTCAGCACGATGCTGTCGTCGGTAACGTTGAAATCGGTAATCTTATCAACGTTAGATGCTGTCAGTGCGGTGTTGAATTGGAAAATGTCATTGCCAGCGCCGCCAGTGAGGATGTCTTGACCAAGCCCGCCATTCAGCGTGTCGTTGCTCGCCAAACCAATGAGCGAGTCATTACCAGCATTTCCCAATAGCGAATTTGCGCCGTTATTCCCGGTGAGCACATTGTTAAGCGCGTTGCCAGTGAGAGTGGCTGCAGCAGTGCCGAGAATGGTTCCTTTTTCGACATTGGTCGTCAGGGTGTAAGTACTGAGCTTGCTGTAAACCAAATCAATCCCGCTGCTACTCGCAGTTTCAATGACCTTATCGCCACATTATCAACGTAATAGGTATCGGAGCCATTGCCGCCGATCATGCTATCGCTGCCGACACCACCGTTCAGCGTGTCATTACCCGCACCGCCGTTGAGCGTGTCGTTACCCGCCAAACCAGTGAGCGAGTCATTACCAGTAAGACCATCAATGTAATCGTTGTCGGCAGTGCCCTTGAGATTGCTGTCATTGCCGGGTGTGCCTTTATCAGCAACTGCGGTGACATGGACAACCGCGCCAGTGGCAGTTGAAACAACGTTCTCCGCCGCACCCAGCTTGTCGGTGTAGCTGGCAGCAACGGTGATGGTTTTACCCACATCGGTCGCAGTGAGCGTGTAGCTACTGGTTTTTGCGCCGGTGATTGCAGTGCCATTTGCCAGCCACTGATAGCCAATCGTGCCCAAACCATCAATGTCAGCCAGTGTATTGGTGGCAGTCAGGGTTTGACCTTGGTTGCAGTGCCGCTGATGGTGACTGCGCCAGTGGGCAAGTCATTGACGTTAGCAACCGCAGCAGTTGCAGCAGAGAACACGCGTTCGGAGTTACCCATGCTGTCGATGTAGTTCGCAGCAACAGTAATGGTTTTACCAACATCTTCCTGCGTCAACGTGTAAGTGTTAGCAGTGACGGTTGCCACGCCGTTGGTTATCCAAACGTAGGTCATCCCGCCCAAACCGTCAGCATCAGCCAGCGTATTTGTAACCGCCAAAGTCTGACCTTGCGTTGCAGTGCCGCTGATAGTGATTGCGCCAGTGGGCAAGTGATTACCCAACGATGCAACCGCGCTAGTGGCAGTTGAAACAACGTTCTCTGCTGTGCCCAGTTTGTCGGTATAACTTGCCGCTACGGTAATCGTTTTACCCACATCGGTCGCAGTGAGCGTGTAGCTACTGTTTTTTGCGCCGGTAATTGCGATGCCATTCGCTAGCCATTGGAAGAAGGCATTGTCCATACCGTCGCTGTCAGTGACGCTCGCGGAGAGGATATCGCCTTGCTGGGCATTGGTTAAATTGCGACCGTTGGTAGTGTTAATCAGGGTCAGGATACCAGTGGTATTGGCGGTTGGTACAATTGTCTGCATTAATGTTGAACCATAAACAGAATTAACCCCGTATTCACCACCTAAACCATCACCACCATAAATCCACCACAGCGCAGCTAAATCGTATTCCTGATATTCGGCTTTTGGTGCACCAGTCCACGTATACGACATTAAAGTGTGATTGGTATTATCAATATCTTCTGGTAATTGATTTGTACCTTCAAATGGATGTTTTAAGCCGAGCGCGTGTCCAAGTTCATGTAACAAAACTTGATAACCTTCGGTGCCGATTTTCGGGTTTAAATTATCCTTAAATTCAAACACATCAAGAAAAATATCGGCATCAACATCATAGGTGCTAATAACTTCATTGCTGGTATAAGAATAACTAGACTCCGAGCTTGTCAATCCGGCTGTGTTGGCGTCAGATAAATTCGCACTAAAAAATGCCAGTTGCGCTTGTGCAGCAGAACTGGTTTCAACAAAATCAATCCCAATTACACTTGACACATAAGTCAGCGCATCCTGTGCTGCAGTTTTTTGGTCGCTATTAAATGTGGTAACACTCGAAATGCCGCTGGTGTGAGTGCCATCATCGGTAAAAGTATAATACAGAACGTTGCCGTTATTAGGTAATAAATAATTCCATGTTGGCCCTTTATCAATTAAGGCATCAACAAATTTATCACCCGATAATGGGATTTGATTAATGTCGTCTACTGTTGCCATCGTCACACTCCAGATAGTTATAAATACCCATTCTCAGACTAATACCGTTTTGCCGTCTGCGTAAATTGCATCATGCTGGGGCACGAGCAACCACGCTAGACGGCAGCGGCAGGTCAATAAACATCCGCGTGTGCCGCATCGTGATCAGATTCCGCCATTGATTGCGGCGGCGCTGCGCCACACGCCCAGCGCCAGCAGCGTCCAACCAATAATTAATGCCACGCCGCCGATGGGCGTGATCATGCCGAGTTGCCGAATGCCAGTGAGCGTCATCACGTACAGACTGCCGCTAAACAAAACGCTGCCGAGCAGAAATGCCCAGCCTGCTGCGTTTACCAGTCGCGCCGCTGGCAATTGCAGCAGCACTAAACCGCAGATCAAAATCACCAGCGCGTGAATCCCTAAATAATTGGTCGCAGTCAGCCAGTTGGCGAGCAGCTCTGGCGGAACACGATTTTTCAAACCGTGCGCTCCAAATGCGCCCAACGCGACGGTTACGCCGCCGTTAATCGCTCCAATTGTTAACCACAGTTGTGCTTGGTTCATTGCCACCTCATCAAATTGAACGAAATATCAGGCTTTCCTAATAAGGCAATTTTATGAAAGCCAACGGAAATACTATTTTGACCGTATGCCGGCAAGTCAGTAGGCTGCAAACCTGATATTACCGGCTTTTTCTGCTCTCGAAGTGTTGTGCCCACCGCGTTTAACGCGGTTTTTTGTGCGGCCACAGTCGGAAGCGCCCCGCCGCCCAGACTTCATCTGCAAGCGGCATTCACCGCAGTGAACCGTGAGGAGATCGTGAACCATGCCAACGTTTGTGCGTACTGATAAGTGTGACGGCTGCAAGGGTCAGGACAAGACCGCTTGCATGTATATCTGCCCCCACGACCTGATGAAACTGGATCAAGATGGTTCAGACACCGGTCACGCGATGAAGGCTTATAACCAAGAGCCAGAGCAGTGCTGGGAATGTTATTCCTGCGTCAAGATTTGCCCGCAACAGGCGATCGAATGCCGTCATTACGCTGACGTGGTGCCAATGGGCGCTTCCGTGCAACCGCTGCGCGGCACCGATTCGATCATGTGGACGATCAAATTCCGCAACGGCAACATGAAGCGCTTCAAATTCCCCATCCGCACCACTTCCGAAGGCTCCATTGATCCTTACGGCAACAAGCCAGCGGCTGACATCGCCAAAATCGGCGAGCCCGGTTTCTTCACCCTCGGCGGCGTTCAGAAAGCTGGCAATCCCAGCGAGCTGATCCGCAAATAATCGACATTCCTAACAATTACAGATTCGGGGTAGAAGACATGGCAGGAGAATTCGGTAAACCGGAGATCGTCGAAGAAGAAGTAGACATCCTTCTGATTGGCGGTGGCATGGGCGCATGTGGCGCAGCATACGAAATCGGCCCTTGGTTGGATGAAGCCAAGAAGCAAGGCATTGATCTGAAAGTCAAACTGGTGGACAAGGCGGCAATGGATCGCTCCGGCGCAGTGGCGCAGGGTCTGTCGGCAATCAACACCTATTTGGGCGAGCAAGACCCCGCTGATTATGCGCGGATGGTTTCCAACGACCTGATGGGCATCACCCGCGACGACTTGGCTTATGACCTCGGTCGCCATGTCGATGATTCGGTGCATCTGTTTGAAGAATGGGGTTTGCCGATTTGGAAGCAGCCCGGCGATGAAGGCAAGGCGTTGGTTGACGGCGGCAAGCCAGTTCGTTCCGGCAAGTGGCAGATTATGATCAACGGCGAGTCCTATAAATGGATCGTCGCTGAGGCCGCAAAAAAGGCGCTGGGCACGACCGCATTCAAGAGCGCGTGTTCATCGTCAAGCTGGTGAATGATAAGAACGATAGCAACCGCATCGCTGGCGCAATCGGCTTCTCGGTGCGCGAGCACAAAGTCTTTGTTTACAAGTTCAAAGCCTGTCTGCTGGTCGCCGGCGGCTGCGTCAACATTTTCCGTCCGCGCTCCGTCGGTGAAGGCACCGGTCGCGCTTGGTATCCGGTCTGGAATGCTGGCTCGACTTACGCGATGGCGGCTGAAGCTGGCGCTGAGTTGACGATGATGGAAAACCGGTTCGTGCCCGCCCGTTTCAAAGACGGTTATGGCCCGGTCGGCGCATGGTTCCTGTTGTTCAAAGCCAAGGCCGTCAACGCCTTTGGTGAGGTCTACATGGACACCAACAAGGAGCTGCTCAACGATTATCCGCCCTACGGTCAAGCGGCAGTGCCAGCCTCGTGCTTGCGCAACCATTTGATGATGAAAGAAATGCGCGAAGGTCGCGGCCCGATTTACATGGACACCGTGTCCGCGCTGGGCAAGCTGGCGGAGACGATGACGCCCAAGGAAATCAAGCACCTCGAAGCTGAGGCGTGGGAAGATTTTCTGGATATGTGTATCGGTCAAGCTGGCGTGTGGGCGGGTGAAAACATCGAACCGGAAAAGAAGAATTCCGAGCTGATGCCGACCGAACCCTACCTGCTCGGCTCACATTCCGGCTGCTGCGGCATCTGGGTGTCTGGCCCGACCGATGTTGGCGCACCGACTGCTGAAGAGCACGCCGACGCCGGCAAGATTCCCAGCCACCTGCCTTCCGGTTGGAACTGGGGTTATCGCTCGATGACCACCGTCAAAGGGTTGTTCACTGCCGCTGATGGCGTGGGCGCATCCGGTCACAAATTCTCCTCCGGTTCTCATGCCGAAGGGCGTTTGGCAGCCAAGGCGATGGTGCAATTCTGCATGGATAACAAGGATCACCAGCCAGAACTGGCTGATTCGGTTGCGGATTTGGTCGATGAGATTTATCGCCCCGTGCGCAATTTCCTTGAAAGCAAGGATTACACCACTGCTATCGACGTGAATCCGAATTACATCACGCCGAAGATGCTGCAATTCCGCTGCAAAAGGTCATGGATGAATACGTCGCTGGCGTTTCGACCATGTACCAGACCAACGCCAAGATGATGGAAGTGGCGGAGATGAAGCTGGAGATGCTCAAGGAAGATGCGCTGAAAATGCGGGCAAAAGACCTGCATGAATTGCTCCGCGCTTGGGAGAATTATCATCGAATTCTCACCGCTGAGGCGCACATGAAGCATATTCAATTCCGTGAAGAGAGCCGTTACCCCGGTTTCTATTATCGGATGGATTACAACTTCGTGGATGAGACCAATTGGAAGTGCTTCGTCAATTCGATTTATGACAAGACCACCAAGACGTGGAACTGCTTTAAGCGGGCGCATGTAGACATCGTGGACAAGTCCAAGCTGTTTAAGTAAACAGCGATTCATGCTCGGCATCGCTGCCGGGTGATCAAAAGCCCGATCATCTTCATTAGGTGGTTGGGCTTTTTTATTCTTAAATCACCATTTCTGAGATTAAAAAATGAGCCGAAAACAACGCATTACCGATCAACTTCAACAGTCACTGCACTCTATTGTGCATCTGGATATTGTGAATGAAAGCTATATGCACGCAGTTCCGGTAGGCGCAGAATCACATTTTAAAGTGCTCGTGGTCAGTGAAGATTTTTCATCGCTTTCTATCATTGAACGGCATCGCCTGCTTAATCAATTATTAGCAGTTGAATTCGATCATGGTTTACACGCGCTGTCATTGCACACTTGGACGCCGGAAGAATGGACTACAAAAGGTGGCGTTTTAGCGGAATCGCCGCCCTGTTTGGGCGGCTCAAAACTGTAGGTTTAATCAATTGGTTAATTGCTACTAAAAACGCACCAATTACTGCGATTGAGTTGTAAAATACTCTCGCGTCAAACGGAATACCACTGGGCTTAATAATAACAATGCAACCAAATTGGGGAGCGCCATTAGCGCATTGAGCGTGTCGGCAATGAGCCAAATCAAATCCAATTGCGCCAGCGCCCCGACTGGAATCATTAACACCCAGAGAATGCGAAATGGCACGATGACCCGCTCGCCAAATAGATATTCCGCGCAGCGTTCGCCGTAAACGCTCCAACCGAGAATGGTGGTGTAGGCAAATAGCACCAAACCAATTGCGACGATGTATGTGCCCACGCCGGGCAGCGATTGCTCAAAGGCTGCCGATGACAACGCCGCGCCGGTTAAGCCCGAAGTCCAAGCGCCAGAAACGACGATCACCAATCCGGTAATCGAGCAAATCACCAGCGTGTCAATGAACGTGCCGATCATCGCTACCGTGCCTTGCGCGACTGGATCGTTCGATTGCGCGGCAGCGTGGGCAATTGGTGCACTGCCCAGCCCGGCTTCATTGGAAAAAATGCCGCGAGCCACGCCAAATTGAATAGCTGCTGCTACGCTCGCGCCAGCGAATCCACCCGCTGCTGCGGTTGGCGAAAAGGCTTGCACGACAATGAGTTGCAATGCAGGAATGATTTGATCCAAATGCGTCGCCAGCACGACCAGTCCGCCGAGCACGTAAGTCAGCGCCATAAACGGAACCAATGCAGCGGACACGACGCCGATGCGTTGAATGCCGCCGAGCAGCACCAGTCCGGCAAGGATCGCCATGACTAACCCGCTCATCCATAACGGAATTCCAAACGCATCGAGTGCGGCATGGGCAACGGAATTGGCTTGTACCGTGTTGCCAATGCCGAACCCAGCGAGAACGCCAAAAATGGCAAAGGCGCTGGCCATCCACAGCCATTTTTGACCCAGTCCGAGCTTGATGTAGTACATCGGACCGCCGAGATGATTGCCCTTGCCGTCAACTTCGCGGTAGTGCATCGCCAGCACTGCTTCGGCGTATTTGGTCGCCATGCCAACCAGTGCCGTGCACCACATCCAGAAAATCGCGCCCGGTCCGCCGAGAAATACGGCAGTTGCCACACCCGCGATATTGCCCGTGCCGACGGTCGCCGAAAGTACAGTCATCAGCGCGTGATACGGCGTGATGTCACCTGCGCCCTGCTGTTTGCGCCCGCGCCACAGCATCCGAAACCCGAGACCGAGTTTTAACAGCGGCATGAACCGCAATCCGATCATTAAAAAAAAGCCAGTACCGAGAATAAGCACCAGCATTGGTGGCCCCAGACCAAACCATTTAACACGTTCACCCATGCCGTTATTTGTTCCACTGCAATAATCCCATCTCAATCTGATTGAAAAACCGTTGCGACGACACAAAGCGCCGCCGCAATCTGCCAACGTGGTGTTAATCAAAGCGACTTTACCGCATTGTCGCTGGGTCTTATCCTCGCATGGCGTTAACGATTGCGCCCAGAAACCCATTCACGTTTAGGAATGCTCAATGCAACTGTTGATTGATTTTTTACCCGTTTTATTATTTTTCATCGCTTACAAGTTTGCTGGCATTTACGTTGCAACCGGCATTGCGATTGCGGTTTCGGTGGTGCAAGTCAGTTGGAATTGGTGGCGACATCGCCGCGTTGAGACGCTACAACTGGCCACGCTGGGCTTGATTGTGGTCTTTGGTGGATTAACGCTGGCGCTGCATGATCCGATTTTCGTGATGTGGAAACCAACGCTGATTAACGGATTGTTTGCCGTGGTATTTTTCGGCAGTCACTGGTTTGGTGAGCGCAATCTGATTGAGCGAATGATGGGACATAATGTGACGCTGCCGCCGCTGATTTGGTCACGTTTGAACTTCAGTTGGGCAGCGTTTTTCGCCTTTTTGGGAGTGATCAATCTGTTTGTGGTTTATGTGTGGAGCGGATTTTTCACTGCGCAACAAACGTTAATTGCAGAAAGCGGTCAAACGGCGCTTGATCTCACCACTTGCGCCGCGACCTATACCGACCGCTTGCTGGCGCTGTGTGAAGATGCGCAGGCGCGGGAGGCAGTGTGGGTCAACTTTAAGCTGTTCGGTATGATGGGTTTGACCGTGTTATTTGTCATTGCGCAAGCGTTTTATCTTGCGCGTCATGTTCAAGAGCCAGCGTCAGCGGAGGCTGATTAAACAATGCTTTACGCAATTATTGCGGTGGATGTTCCCGACAGTTTGCCGCTGCGCCAGCAGACACGACCGGCGCATCTGGCGCGGTTGCAGGCGCTGCAAGATGCTGGACGTTTGGTGCTCGCTGGACCACATCCAGCAATTGATAGCCCAGAACCGGGCGCAGCGGGTTTTACGGGTTCGCTGGTGGTGGCAGAATTTCCCGATCTTGCTGCCGCTGAAGACTGGGCAGCGGCGGATCCGTATCAAGCGGCTGGGGTTTATCAGCAGGTCAGTGTCAAGCCGTTCAAACAGGTTTTCCCAAGTTAATCATCGTCTTTAGTTCTCAACCCAATGGAAGTGATGTTATGAAAATAGTTCGTGTCCCGTTGTTACTTTGCGCGTTGCTGGCGACTGGCAGCGGTTTTGCCGAAGACGCCAAAATCAACACCGATTCTCCCGATACGCTGATTGCGACGGTCAACGGCATCGCCTATCCGCTTGACGTGTTCCGCGTGTTTTATCTGTCACGGATGCAGCAGACGCAGGGCGAAAATACGCCGGCGATGCAGCAGCAGGCGTTTGATGAATTCATGGGTTTGATCGTCGCCTCGCAGGAAGGCGCTCGGCGCAAGCTCGAAAGTGATCGCAACGTGGTTGCTGCGCTCAAACTGGAGCAGATGAAGGTGATGTCGAATGCGGCGCTGGCAGCAATGGCGCAGGAAATCAAACCGACTGATGACGATCTCAAGGCAGCGTATGACAAGGTGAAGGCGCAGTCTGGGCGCGTTGAATTCAAGGCGCGGCACATTTTGGTGAAGGACGAAGATGAAGCGAAAAAGCTGATTAAACAGTTGGATAAGGGCGCTGATTTCGCGGAGCTGGCCAAGAAGAATTCGACCGGTCCGACCGGCAAGGATGGCGGCGATCTCGGTTGGTTTGATCCGAAGCAGATGGTTCCGGCATTTGCGACCGCGATTGCTGACATGAAGCCGGGCACTTATTCCAAGACGCCGGTGCAAACCCAGTTTGGCTGGCACGTCATCAATTTGCAGGACACGCGTAAAGCCGAGCCACCAGCGTTTGAGGATGCCAAGCCGCAGTTGACGGCATTGGTGCAGCGCCAGCAGCTTTCCGAGAGGATCGTGGAAATGCGCAACAAGGCGAAGGTGGAACTCAACGAGGCGATTGTGAAAATCACGCCGAATAAAGACGCGCCAGCGGCTGACGCGACCAAGAAATAATCTGCTCGTTCGCCGGTTGTAGATTCGCTGCAACCGGCATCATTTGTCCGCACTGGGTGTAACGCTCACCACTTCGATTCCCGCTGCATCGCAGCGCCAGCGCACATTCAAATTATACAGTTGCATTCCAAACTCGCGCCGTTGCGGGTAACGATTCATATAACCGGGGCGCGGGTCTTGCGCCAAAATCTGCGCAATTAACTGCCGCAATTGGCGTTGTCCGTCTGGGTCTACCAGCACGAGGTCACGCTCGGCAGCGGCGCTGAAGTGCACTGGCGTGATCGTCATTTCCGGCGGTGTAGCGAATCCACTTCGTGCGCTCGGCAGCGCATCGGCGTAAGGCACATACGGTTTGATGTCGAGCACCGGCGTTCCATCAAGCAAATCGACTCCGCGCAACCGCAGCGCCAGCCCTCGCGCATCACGGATTAAACCCAGTTGCTCCACCGCTGATAACCCAATCGGATTGGGACGATAGGGCGCACGGCTGGCAAACACACCGACCGTTTGGCGTCCACCTAAACGCGGGGGGCGCACCGTCGGTTTCCAGCCAGCGTCGAGACAATCCGCATGAAATACAAAGAGAATCCAGACGTGTGAAAAACCGTCGAGTCCCTTAAATGCTTCTTCTCGCGCAAAGGCTGGCAGCAGTTCGAGTCGCGCTTCTGCGGCCGTGACCAACCCGGGCTGGCGAGGAATCCCGAATTTGTCGGTGTAGGGCGAGCGAATGATGCCGATAGGATTAAAGGTCATTAGGCGTTACGCAGTTTTATCAATAAGCATTTGATTTAATT
This sequence comes from Chromatium okenii, assembly GCF_002958735.1. Taxonomy (GTDB): domain Bacteria; phylum Pseudomonadota; class Gammaproteobacteria; order Chromatiales; family Chromatiaceae; genus Chromatium; species Chromatium okenii_A. The sequence goes on from NZ_PPGH01000038.1 coordinate 54,606, forward strand.
GAAACTTAATTTGCGCAGTGCGCAATTGTGTTTTACTTAGTTTGTTATGATATTGAAATCAAGTAAACTCTGAATACTAAAAAATTATTTGGTTACACTAATGATAAAACCTTTATTAAATTTTACAGCAGGTTTTTTCGTTCTTATTTGCAATATCTCGGTACAAGCTGGATGCTTGCCAAGTGATGATTTCGTTCCTAGCTGCAGATACAAACAGGGTGATTCTTGGTGTAAAAAACATGGAAAAGGAAATCGATATGCTTATGATGATAAATGTATTAAAAAATTTAATAATTCTCCGCAAAACAATAGTTATAAAAACAACACAAACAATCAAAACGCTAACGTATCAGCGCCACAGGAAAAAGAAAAAGCGCCTCTTGCTTCAGGAGATGACAAAAAACTAAGTGGAAGTAATTTTGCTGAAACATCAAAAAATTCTGAACTAATTTTTGCATTTTTTATAGATTTTATACTCCTTTTTGTAACTATTTTTATATTAATCAAGGGACTTAAAGCCGTAAAGATATTATTTCTAACCATAATTGCGCTTGTTGTGTTTGGATTCACCATCAAATTTGCTACAGGATTTTGGTTGGCTATTTTAAGTGCTGTATTTTTACTTATACTTGTAAGAAAGTACAAAAAAACCAAGAATATCTTGATAAACAAGTCATTAAATTCAACGAATGAGTTGAAAACAGACATTATAGGAATGTCACCAATACAATATGAACAGTATTGTGCCAAAATTCTCAATCACACTGGCTGGCGTGCACGAACAACTGTTGCGAGTGGCGATCAAGGGGCAGATGTTTTTGCAGAAAAAAATGGAATTATCGTTGTTATACAATGCAAGCTATATTATTCAGCAAATGTTGGGAACAAAGCAGTTCAAGAAGTTTATGCTGCAAAAGGATTTTATAACGCGCATAAAGCTTTTGTCGTTTCCAATGCTTCATATACTAATTCTGCATGTCAACTCGCATCAAAACTCGGTGTGTTTCTTATTCATCACGATGATCTTAATCGTCTTGATAGCCTGCTTGTTTCATCTGCAAGCTGATTTAATGACAGATTAACTTTTTTAACCACGCACTCAGCCCCGTTCTAAGATTCTGGTAACATGTATCCCATTGATAGCAATGCAGGATTTTTTCTAATGCCTGAAGTACTTACCGAAATCAATGAGCTGCCGTCGCATGACATCGTCGCTGCGGTTGATCTCGGTTCCAATAGTTTTCACATGATTGTTGCGCGTCTCGATGAAGGTCACATGCGCATCACTGACCGCATCCGCGAAGTAGTGCGCCTCGGTGAAGGTTTAACGCCAGAAAAAACGCTCACGCCGGAAGTGAGTGAGCGGGCGCTGTCTTGTTTAGAGCGGTTTGGGCAACGGTTGCGCGGTTTTGCGCCGGGCAGCGTCCGCGCAGTTGGTACGAATACGCTGCGCCAATTGCGCCCAGAAACCGGCTTTGTCGAACGCGCTGAACTCGCCCTCGGTCATCCCATTGACGTCATTGCTGGGCGCGAGGAAGCGCGGTTGATTTATCTCGGTGTGGCGCATGGTTTGGCCGCAGGCACGGAGCGGCGTTTGGTCGTTGATATTGGCGGCGGCAGCACTGAAATCATCGTCGGTCAGGGCTTTTCGTCACGCTTGCGCGAAAGTTTGCATCTCGGCTGCGTCAGTCTGTCACGTCAAGCGTTTGCGGATGGGCGCATCACCGCCAAAGCAATGCAAAAAGCGGAATTGGCTGGCGCGTTGGAAGTGCGACCCGTCCGTGAATTATTCCGCCGCGCTCGCTGGCAACAAGCAGTGGGTTGCTCCGGCACCATTCGCGCCATCGCTGCGGTGGTGAATGCAGAAGGTTGGTGTGATAACGGAATTTCTGCGGAATCGCTGGCGCAGTTAAGTGCTGCGCTGACCGATGCCGGGCGCGTGGCAACCATCAATCTCAAAGGCTTACCGGAAGAACGCAAACCCGTTTTTGCTGGCGGTGTGGCGATTTTACGGGCGGTATTTGAGGCGCTCGGCATCACGCACATGCAGGTGTCTGATTACGCGCTGCGTGAGGGTTTGATTTACGAAATGATGGGGCGGTCGCAGCATGAAGATGTGCGCGAGCGTACTGTTGCCACTTTATGCCAACAATTCCAAACCGATCTAGCACATGCCCGGCGAGTGGAGGCGACGGCGCTGGGAATTTATCAACAACTCGCTGCGCCCTGGGATTTGAACCATCCCGAACATCCGCAAATGCTGACTTGGGCAGCGCGACTGCATGAAATCGGCGTGATGGTGGCGCACAGCCAATATCAAAAACATGGTGCTTATTTGCTGCGTAACGCTGATTTGGCTGGATTTTCACGGCAGGAACAGATGGTGCTGGCGGCGCTGGTGCTCGGACATCGCCGCAAATTTCCGATGCAGGAATTTCTGAATTTGCCAAAAGCGGAACAAAACAGCGCCCGTCATCTGTGCGTGATTTTGCGTTTGGCCGTGCTGTTGCATCGCGGGCGCTCGGCAGTGAATAAACACTTTCTCAACGTCACCGCTGACAGTGAACGGCTGGCGCTGTGTTTTCCCAATGAATGGCTGGCGCGTCATCCTTTAACGCAATTGGAACTGGAACAGGAAGCCGAGCGACTGGCGACAGCAAAAATAATTCTCACTTTTTGCTAAAATTTGTCTTGTATTCAGCCGTTAACCCTGTATGCAGCACAACATCGTGATTAAGTGACATGCTGCGATTAAACCGGTTAAAGTCTGTCGTGAACGTTGATCTCGAAAGCACTAAATCCATTGTTTTGACAACAGAATTCAGCGGCAATGTCACCAACAGTTCAATTCTCCATGAGGGAATTTTTGCGGATAAACAATGAAAAATGATACGGATCGACCCCTGTTTGAAGACATCAGTGTGACTGGTTGGGTATTAATCGACAAGGTTAAAGCACTGATTGCGAGAGGGAATGTGCGGCGTTTAATCGTGCGCCAACCGAATGGCAAGGTGCTCATTGATGTGCCATTAACGGCAGGTGTTAGTGTGGCAGCGGTCTTAACGTTGCTCATGCCAATGCTGACGGCAATTGCGGCAATGGGTGCATTGTTTACGCAATTTCGGATTGAAATCGAACGTGATCCGACGTTGTTTGATGATGATCGTTCGCGTGATCGTTAATTGAGCGCGAACATTTTTAACCACAGCAATAACGAGTATTGATGATGCAAAAAGTGAAGAAGACCGCCGAATACACCCTGTTTCAAAAGAAATCTGGGCGCTATGCGGTAAAAGGTAAGAATAAGAAGTGGATCAATGGCGACGCAAAACAGGCGATTCTGGCGAACGAGCAGTTGATTAAAGTGATGACGCCAAAGGCAGTGCCTGAAGTGAGTGAGGAAGCTGCGGCTTAATTGCGCATGGTCTGATTGATGCGCATCACAATGGCAATTTTCATGTGATGCGCATTCGCAGGTTTTTTTGAATTGATTTGAGTTCTAAATGGCTATTACTGAAAAACAAAAACGCTGGCTAAAACAACAGGTGCATCATCTCAATCCTGTGGTATTGGTTGGACAGCATGGCATTACTGATGCGGTGCTCGCCGAAGTGGAAGTAGCATTGAATCATCACGAGTTAATCAAAATTCGTGTCAATGCTGGCGACCGCGATGAACGTGATGCAGCAATTGCAGATATTCAAGCGCACACACAAGCGATGTTGATTGCGCGTATTGGTAACGTTGCTGCATTTTATCGGGCAAATATCAAAAAACGTGATCCGCTGGTGTTACCAAAACTGTAGTTTTTAGCGGTTATATTGAGTGTTAATGAACGTTGTTGTAACGCAAGCGAAGACGGTAAAATTACGCATTTTAAGCTAGACTTAAAGTGCGTGTTTTAGGTGGTGGGATGTGCAATGCGAACCGCCAAAATTATCACACATTAGTAAAATACTAGGACGCAAACATGGCAATTTCATTTGATAGCGGTAATAACAAAGAAAGCGGCACCGCTGCTGCTGAAACCCTCAGTGGGTTGGGCGGCAATGACACGATTACCGGTTTAGCTGGCGACGATACGTTGATCGGTGGAACTGGTGATGACTCTTTGAACGGTGGCACCGAAAAGGACACTCTGCGTGGTGACGCAGGCAAAGACACGCTGATTGGCGGTTCGGGTGACGATATTTTGAGTGGTGGCGCGGATGACGACACACTGCAAGGCGATAACGGCAATGACAAGCTAGACGGCGGTGCAGGCGTTGACAAAATGACCGGCGGCGAAGGTAATGATTCCTATGTCGTTGATAATATCGGCGATAAAGTGATTGAGGTCATGACTGGCACCAGGGGCGGTACCGATTTAGTCACTAGTTCGATCGATTACATTCTTGGTGCCAAAGTTGAGAACTTGACACTGACTGGCTTGAAAGGTCTTACTGGCACCGGTAATGATGAGAAGAATGTTATTAATGGCAACGCTGGTGATAACACATTAACAGGCGGTAAAGGAAACGATACGATCAACGGCAATGCTGGTGATGACACCATTGATGGTGGAATCGGAGTTGACAGCTTGGTTGGTGGCGATGGTTCTGACGTTTATGTGGTCAGCAATGAAGAAGACATCATTGTAGAAACCGCTGTGAATGGCGATGACGATGAAGTGCAGAGTTCGGCACTGCAATATGAATTGAATGACAACGTGGAACGCTTGACGCTGCTTGCTAAGGCTGAAAACGGAATTGGCAACGAACTCGATAATACCCTTGATGGCAATGCGCTTGATAATGAGTTGAGCGGCGATGCTGGCAATGACACCATCAATGGCAATGACGGCGACGATATTCTCAATGGCGCTGAAGGCGATGATGAGATTAACGGTGGCGAGGGACAAGACGTTGCGATCTATCAGGGAAGTGTTGACGACTACAAATGGTATTCTGATGAGGAAGGTTGGATTGTTGAAGATCGCAGTGAGGATGGCGTTGATGAAGGAACTGATACGCTGACTGGTATTGAAATACTGCGCTTCACCGATGGAGATGTTGTGATTGGTGAAGTCGAGCCGCCAGTCATACCAGAATTACCACTCGTTCAAGTCGCTGTTGCAGAATTGATGCTCAATGAAGCGGATAGAACTGCGCGCATTACTGTCAATCTGTCACAAGCCTCAGATCAGACTGTCACGGTGCAATACGCGACAATTGCGGGCACGGCGACTGCTGGCGTGGATTTCAGAATCTTTGGCACGGGTACGCTGAAGTTTTTGCCGGGCAAAACCAGTCAAACGATTACGCTTTTAGTTGTGAACGATACGCTTGATGAGGCAAATGAAACCTTCAGTGTGCAATTGAAAAACCCTGTCAATGCAACGCTGGGCACGAGTACAACTACTGTCACCATCATGGATAATGATGATCCACAACCCATTCCGCCGCCAGTTCTTCCAACTGTGCAGTTGGATACTTCTGCCATTTCAATCGTTGAAGGCGACACGGGACAACTTGCAGTCAGTCTGTCGGTCGCAGCGACGCAAGCGGTGACGGTGGAGTACGCCGCTGTTAATGGCACTGCGGATGCTGGTGATTACGCCGTGACTAACGGCAGCGTGACGTTTGCGCCCGGCGAGATGACTAAAAACATCGCGGTGGCGACGCTGGATGACGCGCTGGTCGAAACCACTGAAGCCTTTAGTGTGCAACTGAGCAATCCGGTCAATGCCACTTTGGTGCCAGCAGTTGCGCTGGTGACTATCGTTGATAACGATGTTCCACCGCCAGTTCTTCCAACTATTCAGTTGGATGCCTCTGCCATCTCAATCGTTGAAGGCGACACGGGACAACTTGCAGTCAGTCTGTCGGCCGCAGCGACGCAAGCGGTGACGGTAGATTACGCCACGGTGAATGGCACTGCGGATGCCGCTGATTACACAACAACTAGCGGCAGCGTGACGTTTGCGCCCGGCGAAATCACGAAAAACATCGCCGTAGCAACGTTAGATGACACGGCAGTTGATCCCGGTGAAACCTTCAGTGTGCAACTGAGCAATCCGGTCAATGCCACCTTGACGCCAGCAGCAGCTGCGCTGGTGACGATTGTTGACGACACACCGCAGTGCGTGGGCACCGAGGCGGACGACAATTTGACGTGCTCGGATGAGAACAACGACATCGATGCGCTTGGTGGCAATGATGTTGTCAACGGCATGGGCGGTAATGACACCCTCACCGGCAACATGGGGAATGACACGCTGTCTGGCGGCAACGGTAATGACCAATTGCTTGGCGGCGAAGGCGACGATGTTCTGAAAGATTCCAATGGCGATGACAACATGAGCGGTGGTCTTGGTAATGACCGTTTCGTGGTGGACGGCAAGGGCACAGGACAGGTGTTGATTGAAGATACCGGCGGCGACGATACGCTGGACACTTCGGGCGCAGCAGCTGGTGTGACGCTCAAATTGACTCCCGGTCAAAACAGCACCGTCGGCGGTCAACAAATCACTCTCAGCGCGGGTGGCACGGTTAGCGATCCGCTAGATATGTATTTCTTGGAGGATTTGACTGGCTCATTTAGTGATGACGTTAAAACGGTGAAGACGCTGGTGCCGAATGTCGTCACGGCAATTCATGATTTCCAACCGGACAGCATGTTTGGTTTGGGTTCATTTATGGATAAACCGATTGAACCCTTTGGTCAGAACTATGGCGACTACAGTTATTATCCTGTTTACCAGTCTGATTATGTGTATGCCAATAATCTGAACCTGACGACTGATCAAGCTGCGTTCAGTACTGCATTAAATACGTTGGTACTGGGCAGCGGTAATGATTGGCAAGAGTCGCAGTTGGAAGCCTTGATGCAAGTGGCACTGCATGGCGATGACATTGGCTTCCGTAGCGGCGCAGTGAAAACTGTCGTGTTAATGACTGATGCGGATTATCACCGCGCTGGTGATGGAGCTTACGCAGGGATCACCACTGCAAATAATGGCGATGGTGTATTAAATGGAGCGCCTGCTGGCACTGGTGAAGATTATCCCACCGTACCAATGGTTGCGGAGGCATTACAAACTGCGGGTATTCTGCCCATTTTTGCAGTGACCGGGGATGCTAAATCATACTATGTTGATTTAGTCAGTGAGTTAGGCTTTGGTTCGGTGGTTGATTTAACCAGTAACAGTTCTAACTTGGTTTCGGTGATTACATCGGGTATTAAAAACTTGACCATCGCTACCGTAGAGAATGCGATTGGTTCTGCGTTTAATGACGTGATCATTGGTGATGCCAACGCGAATGTGTTGACTGGTGGCGCTGGAGTTGACCAATTAACTGGTGGCGCAGGAAGCGATACCTTTGCGTTCCATCTGGGTGATTCAGCAGTCGGTGTTGGCGAACGCGACATCATTAAAGATTTCAGCGTGGCGACGGCGAATGAAGTGATTGATTTGAGTGACCTCTCAACTGGCGCATTGAGTTTCATCGGCACTGCTGCGTTTAGTGCTGATGGTCAGGTGCGTTATGTGCAGGATGGCGCAATGACGGTAGTGCAAATCAATTTGGAAGATGTGGTGAGTGTGCCGGAAATGGAAATTCAGTTGACGGGCAAGCTGACGTTGACTGCTGGTGATTTCATGTTGTAGCGTTAGATGAAGCGTTGGGTTGCTGAAATTTAATGGCAATCCAATGCTTTAATGAAAGTAACGAAGTGAGTGGTGATAAGTTGTTTTTCATCTTTGCGGCGTAGTTCACGTTTTTCTCAAAGTGGAGCTACCACAATCATCACGTCACTAGAGTAGCAGAGCTACTTTGGCTTTTTTATTCATTTTTCGATAACTTTATAGAGGTTTAACAATGGCTACTAAACTCACATCTGGCCATGATAAGAAAACTGGCACAGCAGGTGTTGACAACTTTGATGGTTCGGGTGGCAACGACACGATCACTGGTTTAGCTGGCAACGATACGTTAATCGGTGGAACTGGTAATGACTCTTTGGATGGCGGCACTGACAATGACAACCTGAGAGGTGACGCGGGTAAAGATAAACTCGTTGGTGGCAGTGGCAACGATGTATTAGATGGTGGCGCGGATGATGATGTATTAGATGGTGGTAATGGCATCGACAAGTTGAATGGCGGCGCTGGCGCGGATGACATGAAAGGTGGTGAAGGTAACGACACCTACACCGTTGATAATATTGGTGATAAAGTCACTGAAGTGATCGCAGGCACCAGAGGTGGTGTTGATTTAGTCAACAGTTCGATCAATTACATTCTTGGCGCTAATATTGAAAACTTGACGCTGACTGGATTGAAAGGTCTTACCGGCACTGGCAACAACGAGAAGAATGTTATCAATGGCAATGCTGGTGATAACGTATTAAAAGGTCTTAAAAGAAACGACACGATCAACGGCAACAACGGCGATGACACCATTGATGGTGGAAGCGGAGTTGACAGCTTAGTTGGTGGCGATGGTTCTGACGTTTATGTGGTTAGCAATGACGAAGACATCATTGTAGAAACCGCGGTGAATGGCGATGACGATGAAGTGCAGAGTTCGGCGCTTCAATATGAATTGAATGACAACGTGGAACGCTTGACGCTGCTTGATGGAGCTGAAAACGGAATTGGCAACGAACTTGATAATACGCTTGACGGCAATGCGCTTGATAACGAATTGAGTGGCGGTGCTGGCAATGACACCATCAATGGTAATGAGGGCAATGACACTCTCAATGGCGCTGAAGGCGATGATGAGATCAACGGTGGTGCGGGTGATGACGTTGTCATTTATCAGGGATCGATTGAAGACTACAAAATCACCAATGATGATGGCGATTGGGTCGTAACGGATACGACTGGTGTTGATGGTGATGATACTGTTGATGAAGGAATTGATACCATTACTGGCGTAGAACAACTGCGATTCACGGATGGCGTTTATCCGGAACCCGAACCGGTACCCGAGAATCTCACTGTGCAGATTGAGCCATTATTAGAAGGCAATGAAGGTGACGCCATCAGATTAATGGTGACGCTATCTGCTCCTTCAGATGAAGAAGTGATGGTGACTTATACCACCCAGGATTTGACAGCGAATGTTGACGTTGATTATTGGGTTGGTACCGGTGACAGCTTCTGGTATGACGATGCGGGTAATGAATGGATTGAGGAGACGATTACTTTTGCCGCGGGTGAAACTGAGCAATTCATTCTAGTTGATCTTTACTTAGATGAAGAATTTGAGGATTACGAAGAGTTCAGCGTGACACTCACTGACGCTGTGAATGCAACACTGAGCGAGAATAATGTTGCAACTGTCGGTATTATGGATGATACCTATTATTATTAAGCCGATCGTTTGAATAAACCGCTCCCGAATCAATAATCGGGAGCGGTTTTTTAATGCCTCAAACTTGATAAAACGCCCGATACCATTCAACGAATCGTGCGACACCTTCGGCAACTGGTGTGCTGGGAAAATAACCCGTATCACGCACTAAATCAGACACGTCTGCAAAAGTATCTGGCACATCACCGGGTTGTAATGGCAGCAATTCCATATCCGCCTGTTTTTCTAAACACTGTTCCAAATAGCCAATATATTCCATTAACTCAACCGGTTGATTGTTGCCAATGTTATACAACCGATAAGGTGCTTGACTGGTTGCAGCATCTGGCGCAGCCCCAGACCAATCGGGATTTCCCATTGGCATTCGATCCAAGACGCGAATCACACCTTCTACAATGTCATCAATAAAAGTGAAATCGCGTCGGTGTTTTCCATAATTGAAGACTTGAATTGGTTCACCAGCAAGAATAGCGCGAGTGAATTTGAATAACGCCATATCTGGGCGTCCCCAAGGACCGTATACCGTGAAAAAGCGCAATCCAGTTGTCGGAATAAGATACAAATGGCTATACGTGTGCGCCATTAATTCATTGGCTTTTTTACTTGCTGCATACAGACTTAATGGGTGATCGACGTTGTGATGCACTGAAAAGGGCATTTCAGTATTTGCGCCGTATACTGAACTGCTCGACGCATATACCAAATGCTCCACGCCATGATGGCGGCAGGCTTCTAATACATTGGCAAAACCCAATAGATTGGTGCGTACATACGCCAGCGGATTTTCAATTGAATAGCGTACACCAGCTTGTGCTGCCAGATTCACCACGCGTTCTGGACGAAAACTCGCAAAAACCTCATTAAGTCGTTCTCCGTCTTCAATATCAAAGCGCAAATCTCGATAGCCAGCATAATTCAATGTGCGCTTCAGTCGTGCTTCTTTCAGATTGACATCGTAATAATCATTGAGATTATCAATCCCAATCACTTCATCGCCGCGTTCTAATAGACGCAGTGATAATGCCGAGCCAATAAATCCGGCGCTGCCGGTGACGAGAATTCTCATAATCTCAATTGACCTGCGTAAAGGTTATGAATGAAAAAAGCAGTGGTTGTTTATTCAAAGCCAGCGGGAGCTGCTTGATGCCAATGGGTGACATGTTGAAAACGATGTGCCACATTTAATAACCGCGCTTCATCAAAATAATTGCCGATGATTTGTAAACCTACTGGCAAACTATCCACTGGTGCGACGGGAATTGACATGCCGGGCAATCCGGCAAGATTGGTGGCAATGGTATAGATGTCATTGAGATACATTGCGACGGGATCATCGTAGTTCACGCCGAGCGGAAATGCGGTCGTTGGACTGGTCGGCCCCATAATGACATCAACTTGTTCAAAGGCGCGATTGAAATCATCAGCAATTAAATGACGAATGCGCTGCGCTTTCAAATAATAGGCATCGTAATAGCCAGCAGATAAAACATAAGTGCCAATTAAAATGCGGCGTTGTACTTCTGCGCCAAAGCCTTCAGCGCGACTGCGGCAATACAAATCTTTTAAGTCTTGTGGATTATCGCAGCGATGACCGTAACGCACTCCATCAAACCGAGCGAGATTGGATGAACATTCTGCTGGTGCAACGACGTAATACACTGGAACAGATAATGGACTATTCGGTAAACTAATCTCATGCAGTGTTGCGCCGAGCCGTTGAAATTCTTTTAATGCTTCATCAATTGATGCGGCAATACGCGCATCTAATCCTGCGCCAAAATACTCTTTTGGAAGACCAATACGCAGTCCATGAAGATCATTATCTAACGCATCGACATAATCAGGTACAAGTTCATTGACGCTGGTGGAATCGCGTTCATCAAAACCGGCCATTTCATCGAGAATAAATGCTGCATCGGCGGCCGAACGCGCCATAACGCCAGCCTGATCGAGTGACGATGCAAAGGCGATCATGCCCCAGCGCGAACAACGCCCATAAGTGGGTTTGATGCCAGTGATTCCGCACAGCGCGGCGGGTTGCCGAATGGAGCCGCCGGTGTCGGTTCCGGTGGCGACTGGGCACAGCCGCGCTGCAACTGCCGCTGCCGATCCGCCCGATGAGCCGCCGGGAACGCGCTGCGTATCCCAAGGATTGTGAACTGCGCCATAAAAACTGGTTTCGTTACTTGATCCCATTGCAAATTCGTCCATGTTGGTTTTTCCCAACATGACCGCGCCAGCCGCAGCTAATTTCTCGACAACAGTGGCATCATAAGGCGCAATGAAATTGTCCAACATCTTTGATCCGCAAGTGGTTTTTACTCCCGCAGTGCAGAAAATGTCTTTATGTGCGATGGGAATTCCGGTGAGCGGACCGGCGTCACCAGCTTTCAAGGCGTGATCGGCACGCGCCGCTGCTGCCAGCGCCGACTCTGCGGCGACAGTGATAAAACTATTCAGTTGCGGATCAAGGCGTTGAATGCGATCTAAATAATGTTGCGTTAATTCAACGCTGGAATACTTGCGCAACCGCAGCTCGGCGGCAAGTTGGGCTATCGTCTTGTTTTGCATCAGTCAATCACCTTGGGAACCAAATACAGACCGCTGTCGGTGAGCGGCGCAAGTTCTTGAAATCGTTCGCGTTGATCCGATTCTGTGGGTTGATCGGGGCGCAGGCGCTGGGTCATGTGCAGCGGGTGCGCCATTGGCAACACGCCGCTGGTGTCCACAGCGTCCATTTGTGCGACCAACGCGAGAATGTTAGATAAATCAACAGCAAGGCGGTCAGTGTTTTCGGGAGCAAGCGCCAGCCGTGCGAGCTGGGCGATTTTGTCGATGTCGGAGCGATCCAATGACATGGCGATCCTGTTGGTGGTTGAAAACGTTGCAAAATAGCACAGGGGCGGTTGCGAGAAAATGCGGAAGCAAAGCACTGCGCCATGCTTAAACTGCGGCTTAATCTTGCCAACGTATTCAAAAAATAGCGATTTAATTGCTGGCATAACAAAATAGAACAGGCAGCGCCAGCGGTATTAAATGCTCGCGCCATATTGCCAAATATGTCACTTGCTGCGCTTTATGATCCATTAACAATTCCAAATGAATTAGTTAAAGCGCATCATCAATTGGACGCTACCTATTCTAACCAAAATTTCACTGGTGATGCAGATCGCGTGACACAAATAAAATCATTGTGGTTAAATAAGCGCTTTAATTGACTGTATAGAGATTCACCATGCCATTATCTTGGAATGAAATCAAAGATCGCGCTTTCCAATTTTCGCGGGAATGGGCGGATGAATGCTCAGAAGATGCAGAAGCCAAATCCTTTTGGGATGGGTTTTTTAATATCTTTGGTATCACTCGTCGCCGCATGGCAAGTTTTGAAGTGTATGTTAAACAGATTGACGGTCGGTCTGGTTATATTGATTTGCTGTGGAAAGGCAAGTTATTGGTTGAACACAAATCACGCGGCAAAAGTTTAGACCGTGCTCACGCACAAGCGACCGATTATTTTCATGGTTTGAAAGAACGCGAATTGCCGCGTTATGTATTGGTGTGCGATTTTGCACGGTTTCGATTATATGATTTAGATGCCAATGCGCAATACGAGTTCCAATTATCCGAATTGGTGAATCACGTTCATTTATTTGGCTTTATGGCCGGTTATCAAACGGTTGCCATTAAGGAACAAGACCCAATCAATCTGAAAGCTGCCGAGCGCATGGGTTTACTACATGACAAACTAAAAAGCAGCGGTTATGACGGTCATGCGTTGGAAGTGTATTTAGTGCGGCTGGTGTTTTGTTTATTTGCCGAACATACCGGCATTTTTGAAGTCAATCAATTTCAAGATTTAATTGAACAACGCACCGCAGAAGATGGACAAGATTTGGCGCAATGGCTGGCGAATTGCTTTGAGGTATTGAGTACGCCACATGAAAAACGTTTAACGCATCTTGATTCGCAGCTTGCCGCATTTCGTTATATTAACGGTCAACTATTTGCCGAACAGTTACCGACTGCGGCTTTTGATCGAAAAATGCGCGATCTATTATTAGAAAGTTGTGCGTTGGATTGGGGGCGAATTTCACCTGCGATCTTTGGCGCTTTATTTCAATCGGTGATGGACGCTAAAAATCGCCGTCATCTGGGCGCACATTACACGTCAGAAACGAATATCTTAAAACTGATTAAACCGTTATTTTTAGATGAACTGCGGGCTGAATTTGAGCGCGTGAAACGGCAGAGCAAAAGCAATTTATTTGCGTTTCAAGAAAAGCTCGCCAGCTTAAAATTCCTTGATCCAGCTTGCGGTTGCGGCAATTTTCTGGTCATCGTCTATCGGGAATTGCGCTTGCTTGAATTGGAAGTGTTGCGGGTGCTGTTTGGCGCATCTAAAGATTTATCCATTGGCGTTGAGCTTAACATTCGCTGCAATGTCAATCAGTTTTATGGGATTGAAATTGAGGAATTTCCAGCGCAAATTGCCCAAACTGCACTGTGGTTGACCGATCATCAAATGAATCAACTGGCATCTCAAGAATTCGGCATAAATTATTTACGAATTCCGCTCACCCATTCCGCGACAATTCGTCATGGCAATGCGCTACAAGTTGATTGGTGTGATGTAGTGACACCAGCAGAATTGAATTATATTTTAGGGAATCCGCCGTTTGTTGGAAAAAAAGAGCAGAGCGACTCTCAAAAAACTGATATGGCGCAAGTATTTCAGAATGTTCAAGGCATGGGCAATTTAGATTTTGTCGCTGCTTGGTATCGCAAAGCAGTTGATTATATGGTAGCGCATCTGGCAATTAAAACAGCTTTTGTCTCAACTAATTCAATTACACAAGGCGAACAAGTTGGCGTGTTATGGTCAGATTTATTAAAACGCGGCGTTAAAATTCATTTTGCGCATCGCACGTTTCAATGGTCGAGTGAGGCAAAAGGCAAGGCTGCGGTGCATTGCGTGATCGTCGGATTTGCATTGCACGATGCAGTAAAAAAACAGCTTTTTGTTTATGAAACACCACAGTCTGAACCCAGCGAAATTAAACCTAACAACATCAATCCTTATTTGGTTGATGCGAACACTGTTTTTATTGAACGCCGCTCACAACCATTATCAAAAAATGCGCCAGAAATAGCATACGGCAGTATGCCGATAGACAAGGGTCATTTGATATTGAATGAAGAAGAAAAAGAGGAAATGATTGCCGCTGATTCCACAACAGAGCGATTTATTCGTCGATATTCTGGGGGCGATGAGTTTATTAACAATATCTCAAGATATTGCCTGTGGTTAGTTGACTGCGATCTTGTTGAAGCCTGCCGCTCTAAATTGATTAAAAAACGGATTGAGCTTAACAAGCAATATCGACTTTCCAGTAATCGGGAACAAACAAAATTGCTTGCAAAAACACCCGCTCTATTCGGCGAAATAAGACAACCTGCAACGCAGTATCTTTTAGTGCCAAAGGTATCTTCAGAAAACAGAGATTATATTCCCATTGGATTTTGTCATTCAAACATCATTGCCAGCGGTTCTGCTTTAATCATTCCAGACGCATCAATTTATCACTTTGGCGTTTTAACTTCAGCAATGCACATGGCTTGGGTGCGCACGGTTTGCGGACGACTTGAAAGCCGTTATCAATACTCAAATACCATCGTTTACAATAACTTTCCTTGGCCGGAATTAATCACTGATAAACAGCGCAATAAAATAGAACAGGCAGCGCAGGCGGTATTAGATGCTAGAGATCAATCGCCAAATGCGTCACTTGCCACGCTTTATGATCCATTAACGATGCCTGCCGAATTGGTTAAAGCGCATCGTCAATTAGATCGTGCGGTTGATGCAGCGTATTCCAAACAGAAGTTCAGTGGTGATACGGATCGCGTGGCTTTTCTATTCGAGCGGTATCAACAACTCACTGCGCCGCTTGATCCGCAACAACCGAAACGCAGAAAACGGGGTTAATCAGATTTTTATTGATTGTGGTTGACATCTTTTGATAAGCGTGTTTTTCTATAGCGCAGGTGCTTCAAAAACCTCAAACAGCGATGCCACACTCGAAAGTTAGTGGTTTATTATTTCCCCAGTTTCATTTTTTTCGCTGGGGGGTGCGGAGAAATAAGGAGAGTTATCTCACGAATAATCCCGCCGTCTGTTTGCGGTTTGAAGCCCCACAACGACCCTATTAGGGTCTTCCTTCAAAGAAGCAAACGGGTAATTGTTATGTTTAATTCAATTTCCAACGCCGTAAATCCCTCCGTTTTTACGTTCTCACCTTCTGAAAACGCCAGCTTTGACATCCGCATGATTCTGATTGACAGCGATCCTTGGTTTATTGCTACAGATGTCTGTTCGGCGCTTAACGTTGACCCGACAGCGATTCGTAAACTCGATGATGACGAAAAGGGTCTGTACTCAATGCAGACCCTAGGCGGAATGCAAGAAGTCAGTATTATCAACGAGTCGGGTCTGTACACGATGATTCTGCGCTGCCGCGATGCGACCAAGTCCGGCACTGTTCCACACAAGTTCCGCAAGTGGGTCACTGCCGAAGTTTTGCCTTCTATTCGCAAGACCGGCGGATATCATATTGAACAGGATATTCAGAGCAATTCACCGCAAGTTTCCCGTGAACTTGCTGCCAAGATATTTATTGCAGAAGCAGCAGCACGAATGTTGCGCATGTCAGATACCAGTAAGATTCGGATGCTGACGAAGATCGCTGAGAGTGAAAACATTTCACCTGATTTTCTACCGGATTATGTCGATGAACCACTGGTCAGAGCAATTACTCCGCTATTGAAAGAGATCGGACATCCGCTCGGCAGTCAAGTTGCCAAGAAGGTCAATCCCGCATTAGAAGCAATGGGTATTCTTCAACACCTGTCGCGCAAGGGTCGCAATAATGAGATTAAGTGGTTCTGGAATCTCACTGACGAGGGTTTGCAATACGGGCGCAATGAAACCAGCCCGAACAATCCCCGCGAGACCCAGCCGCTGTTTTTCGTGGAGCGTTTTCCTGAGTTATTAAAACGTTTGGAGGCATATATTGACTCCAACGCATTGCCGGGAACCAACTCTCAATAATCGCCAACGCTACATAAAACCCGCTCGCTATTTATGTAGTGAGCGGGTTTTTTGTTATAATCATCGCATCAATATTATGCTGAATTCGAGTTGAAGATCAGTTAAACTCTGTATTCAATCTTCTGCGTGTTAAGAGTTCTCTATGCCATTATCTTGGAATGAAATCAAAGATCGCGCTCTCCAATTTTCGCGGGAATGGGCGGATGAATGCGCAGAAGATGCAGAAGCCAAATCGTTTTGGGATGGTTTTTTTAATATCTTTGGCGTGAGTCGGCGGCGGCTAGCGAATTTTGAACGGCGCGTAAAAACAGTGGATGGACGCACTGGTTATATTGATTTGCTGTGGAAAGGCAAGTTGTTGGTTGAACATAAATCACGCGGCAAAAGTTTAGACCGTGCGCATACGCAAGCGACGGATTATTTTCACGGCTTGAAAGAACGTGAATTGCCGCATTATGTATTGGTGTGCGATTTTGCGCGGTTTCGGTTGTATGATTTAGAAGAAAATGAACAGCATGATTTTTTATTGTCAGAATTGGTCAATCACGTTCATTTATTCGGTTTTATGGCAGGTTATCAAACGGTTGCCTATAAAGAACAAGACCCGATCAATATCAAAGCTGCCGAGCGCATGGGTTTACTGCATGACCAATTAAAAGCCAGCGGTTATGACGGTCATGCGTTGAAAGTGTATTTAGTGCGGCTGGTGTTTTGTTTATTTGCCGAACATACCGGCATTTTTGAAGTTAATCAATTTCAAGATTTGATTGAACAACGCACCGCTGAAGATGGACAAGATTTAGCGCAATGGCTGGCAAATTGTTTTGAAGTATTGAATACGCTAAAAAATAAGCGCCTCACTCGCTTGGATGAACAGCTTGCTGCATTTCCTTATATCAATGGTCATCTATTCACTGAACGCTTGCCAATAGCAGCTTTTGATCGAGAAATGCGTGATTTATTATTAGAAAGCTGCGCACTGGATTGGGGAAAAATTTCTCCAGCCATTTTTGGTGCATTATTTCAATCGGTGATGAATGCAACTGAACGCCGTCAACTCGGCGCACATTACACGTCAGAAACTAATATCCTGAAATTAATTCAACCACTATTTTTAGATGATCTGCGGGCAGAATTTGAAAGGGTAAAATATAATAAGAAAAAACTATTTGCCTTTCAAGAAAAGCTCGCCAAACTTAAATTTCTTGACCCTGCTTGCGGCTGTGGTAATTTTTTAGTGATTGCTTATCGAGAATTGCGTTTATTGGAATTAGATGTACTACGAGAATTATTTAATGATTCCCGCGATCTTTCTATTGGTGTGGGCGAATTTAATATCCTGTGCAATGTTAACCAATTTTACGGAATTGAAATTGAGGAATTCCCCGCGCAAATTGCTCAAACTGCGATGTGGTTAATCGATCATCAGATGAATCTGTTAATTTCTCAACAGTTTGGACAGTACTATCTACGTATTCCACTGACACATTCAGCGATTATTTGTCATGGCAACGCTTTACAAATTGATTGGCGTGATGTCATTAAACCTACAGAACTAAATTTTATTCTAGGCAATCCGCCATTTATTGGAAAATCCTATCAATCAACTGCGCAAAAAAAAGATTTAGCACGTATCTTTCATGACGTGAAAGGTGCTGGAAATTTGGATTTTGTTGCAGCATGGTTCCGTAAAGCAACAGATTACATGACAGATCATCCGGCAATTAAAACTGCATTTGTTTCAACCAGTTCAATCATACAAGGCGAGCAAATTGGCTTATTGTGGTCAGATTTATTAAAACGCGGAATTAAAGTTCATTTTGCCCATCGCACTTTTCAATGGTCAAATGAAGCAAAAGGAAATGCTACTGTGCATTGCGTGATTGTAGGTTTTGCATTACATGACACGACTGAAAAGCGATTATTTTATTATAAATCAGTTCACTCTGAGCCACATGAAACTATTGTAGGTCGCATCAATCCTTATTTAGTTGATGCGCCTGATGTGATTGTTGTGCGGCGTAGCTCCCCAATTTGCTCTGCTCCGAATTTAGTTTATGGGAGTAAACCTGTTGATGGTGGTAATTTCTTGTTTTCTAAAACCGAACGGGATAGTTTTTTAAGTAAAGAGCCAGCGGCAGCAAATTTTATAAAACAATTTATTGGTAGCGAAGAATTTATTTATAACATTGAGCGTTATTGCCTCTGGTTGATTGATTGTCCTCCTGAGCAGCTTAAAAAAATGCCGCTCGCGCTGAAACGCATTAATAAAGTTAGACTAATGCGTTTGGATAGCCAAAAAGAATCAACTCGTGAATCTGCTGATAATCCAGCAATTTTTACGGAATTAAGGCAACCATCATCGGATTATCTCGTTATTCCTGAAGTGTCAGGAGATCGACGTAAATATATTCCTATGGGAATAGTATCATCCAATGTTATTGCCAGTAATCTTTTGTATGTGATTCCAAATTCAAATGCTTATCACTTTGGCATTTTGTCTTCAGCAATGCACATGGCTTGGATGCGTACTGTGTGCGGACGTCTTGGAAGTAGTTACCGTTATTCAGCAGGTATTGTTTATAACAATTTCCCGTGGCCGGAATCAATCACTGATAAACAGCGCAATAAAATAGAATTGATGGCGCAGGCGATATTAGATGCACGGGCGCAATCGCCAAATTCATCACTTGCTGCGCTTTATGATCCATTAACGATGCCTGCCGAATTGGTTAAAGCACATCGCCAATTGGATGCAGCAGTGGATACAGCGTATTCCAAACAGAAATTCATTGGTGATACGGATCGCGTGGCTTTTCTATTCGAGCGGTATCAACAACTCACTGCGCCGCTTGATCCGCAACAACCGAAACGCAGAAAACGGGGTTAATCGGATTTTTGTTGATTGTGGTTGACATCTTTTGATAAGCGTGTTTTTCTATGTCGCAAGAGGAGTCTAAACCTCGTACAGGCGGAAACGCCCCCGACAGTCAGGCGGTATTTTTTTGCCTGCACAGTTTATAATAGTGACTTGTCGGGAGTGGTGGTGAATAACTGAGTAATCAGGAATAGCTGCGCGGTGCCTGTAGCCGTTTAGATCCTCCCGACTGCTTCAAATCTAATTTGAGGCTTTGCATCTAAGCAAATACAGAGGTCTCCGTAATGGAAACTTACAATAGCACTTCCGTATTAACCATCACCATGACTTCCCGCGAGATCGCTGATCTTGTTGAGAAGCGCCACTCAGACGTTAAACGCACCATTGATATGCTTGTTGCACGCGGCACAATCCTAAAACCGCAAATTGCGTTTTTAGAGGAAATCAGCAACTTAGGTCTTCCTATTAAGCGCGAGATATACGTCTTCGATCACGCCCATAAGCGCGACTCTTTTATTGTGGTTGCGCAGCTTTCACCTGAGTTTACCGCTAAATTAGTAGATCGCTGGCAGGAACTCGAAGCCGCCGCTGCATCAACTCTGCAACAACCATCTATTCAATCTGATGCTTATACGTTGCCCTATCAGCCAGCAATTGAGATTCAGATTGCTGAATTGGCGATGCGGACATTAAAAATGTCAGATACCAGCAAGATTCGGATGCTCGCGTTACTATGTGAAACGAAGGGTTCTAAATCGAATTTTCTACCGGATTATGTCGATGAATCACTGGTCAGAGCGATTACTCCGCTATTGAAAGAGATCGGACATCCACTCGGTAGTCAAGTCGCCAAGAAGGTCAATCCCGCATTGGAAGCAATGGGTATTCTTCAACACCTATCGCGCAAGGGTCGCAATAATGAGATTAAGTGGTTCTGGAATCTCACTGACGAGGGTTTACAATACGGGCGCAATGAAACCAGCCCGAATAATCCCCGCGAGACCCAGCCGCTCTTTTTCGTGGAGCGTTTCCCTGAGTTATTAAAACGATTGGAGGCATATATTGACTCCAACGCATTGCCAGGAACCAACTCTCAATAATCGCCAACGCTGCATAAAACCCGCTCGCTATTGATGTAGTGAGCGGGTTTTTAATTTCAGCGGCATCAGTAAATCATTGCGCTGATCATTATTCAGTGTAAAGTATTGAGTTCGATCATCCATTTATCAACCGATAACGGAGTCAATCATGCCTATTAAACAAGTGATGACTGAATGCGAAAAGCCCGTCAAAGTTTGGACTGATGATCTTGATTCGACCGCCCGTCAGCAATTGCTGAATATCTCCAAATTGCCATTTATTCATCATCACGTTGCGGCAATGCCCGATGTTCATGCTGGAATTGGCGCGACGATTGGCAGTGTCATTGCGACGCATCAAGCGATTATTCCCGCTGCGGTTGGCGTTGATATTGGTTGTGGCATGGCAGCAGTGCGCACGTCATTAACTGCCGAACACATTGATGAGCGCGTCTTAAAAAAGGTCTTCGATCAAATTAGCCGCGATGTTCCCGTTGGTCGTGGACAACATCGTGATGAACGCGCTTTGAATGAAGCGGCAATGCCATTTGCTGCGCCGTTACAAACCATGACCGAAAAACATCCGCAATTGCTCAAAGCATTCGGGCGCTTTTCCAATTGGATAAATCAAATGGGTACGCTGGGCGGCGGCAATCATTTTATTGAAATTTGTTTAGATGAAGCCGGTCAAGTGTGGATCATGCTGCATTCTGGAAGTCGTGGCATTGGCAATGCGATTGGGAACTATTTTATTGAATTGGCGCGGCGCGATATGGAACGTTGGTTTATTCAACTTCCCGACCGCGATTTAGCGTATTTTCCAGAAGGCAGTGAACATTTTGATGATTACGTTGCGGCAGTATCTTGGGCGCAATCCTATGCGCGTGAAAACCGCGATCAAATGATGACTTTAGTATTAGCGGCACTGGCGCGTCATTTGCCAGTATTTAATGTGACGACCGAGGTTGTGAATTGCCATCACAATTACGTTGCGCGTGAACATCATTATCAAGCCGATGTTTGGGTGACGCGCAAAGGCGCAATTCGAGCGCGAGCAGGCGATTTGGGCATCATTCCCGGCAGCATGGGGGCACGCAGTTACATTGTGCGCGGATTGGGAAATCCTGAGAGTTTTCAATCCTGTGCGCATGGAGCGGGACGGCGCATGAGTCGCACTGCCGCCGAGCGCCAATTCACGACGGCGGATTTAGCCACGCAAACGGAAGGCGTGATTTGCCGCAAAGACAAGGGCGTTCTCGATGAAATTCCCAGTGCTTACAAGGACATCGATCAAGTGATGGCGAATCAGTCCGATTTGGTCGAAATCGTGCACCGGCTCAAACAGTTGTCTGCGTAAAAGGATGAAAGATCAATCACTTATCGCCGATTTACGCGCCCAACTTGCTGCGCAGAAAACGGCGCATTTGTATCGCCGTCGCCGCATTCAAGACGCGCCAGCGCAGCCGCATGGCAGCAGCGATGGGCGGTCGTGCTGAGTTTTTGCAGCAATGATTATCTCGGTTTGGCCAATCATCCCGACGTGATTGCGGCGTTGCAGCACGGCGCAGCGCGTTGGGGCGTGGGCAGCGGCGCGGCGCATTTGGTCAACGGTCACACGGCAGCGCATCACGCGCTGGAAGAAGCGTTGGCAGAATTTACTGGCAACCGCGAGTGCTTTTATTTTCAACGGGTTACATGGCAAATCTCGGCGTGATTACAGCACTGACCGGACGCGGCGACACGCTGTTTCAAGACGGCTCAATCACGCTTCGCTGCTCGATGGAGCGCAACTAGCTCGCGCCACGCTGCGCCGTTATCCGCACTGCAACATCAATGAACTCAATCAGTTAATTGCAAAAGACCCGCCGCGTTAATTGCCACTGACGGCGTATTCAGCATGGACGGCGATCTCGCGCCGCTGCCTGCGCTGATGCAGATTGCCGTGACGCTGGCGCGTGGTTGCTGATTGATGATGCGCACGGATTTGGTGTGCTGGGGCGCGGCGGCGCGGCTCGCTGCATCATTTTGGGTTGAACGCGACGAAACGACGGTCGTGATGGGAACGTGGGCAAAGCATTTGGCACGTTCGGCGCATTTGTCGCTGGCGCGGAGGAAGTGATTGAAACGCTGATTCAACGCGCCCGCAGTTACATTTTCACCACTGCCATGCCGCCCGCGCTCGCCGAAGCGACTCGCGTGAGTTTGCGGCTGGCCGAGCGTGAAGATTGGCGACGCGAACAGTTGCAGACATTGATTGCGCGATTTCGGCACGGCGCAGCGCAATTGGATTTGCCGCTGGCGAATTCATTCACGCCGATTCAACCGTTGCTGGTCGGGACTGCCGAGCTGGCGCTGGCGTGGAGTCAACAACTTGAAACAGTGGGGATTTTGGTCAGTGCGATTCGTCCGCCGACGGTTCCGGCAGGCACTGCGCGGCTGCGCATCACGCTCTCTGCGGCACATTCGGAAACTGATGTCGATCGGCTGTTGACTGCGTTGGCAGCGATTCAACTGCCGCCGGATTGACGAATCAATAAACGCGACACACACAAAAACAGCGATCAAATGATCGCTGTTTTTGTTGGATATTTGGAGCGGGAAACGAGGCTCGAACTCGCGACCCCAACCTTGGCAAGGTTGTGCTCTACCACTGAGCTATTCCCGCGTTAAGAGCCCGCAATTCTAGTGGCTTTTCAGAATCTGTCAACTGTTGAAAAACAATTTTTACAGCGCCAGCAAATTGTCATTGCGGTATTTTGACACGGTTGCAACTGCGCCTGATAATTTTTTAGCCTGAAAATTGTTAGCATTACGTTGTTTTGCGTCACGGGCCAATCGCCGGGAAAGACCGGCTCTCATTCAAAACTGCCGCCCTGCACGGCAGAGTTTCAACCGGAGAAATGTTAATGAAGCTGCTTGTTCTCGGACTCAACCATAAGACTGCCCCGATTGACATCCGCGAGCGGGTGGCTTTTGGCCCAGACATCATCGCGGGTGCACTGCGCGATTTGACCAAATGCGCCGGTGTGCGTGAGGGCGTCATTCTTTCCACCTGCAACCGTACTGAGCTGTATTGCGCGACGCAGGACGGCGCAGAAGACACCATTCGCCACTGGTTGAGCGGATTTCACGGTGTGGAACACGAGCGGATGAATCCGTTTCTCTACGCCCACGCCGAACGCGATGCCGTGATTCATCTGCTGCGCGTGTCGAGCGGCTTGGATTCGCTGGTGCTCGGCGAGCCGCAAATTCTCGGTCAAGTCAAAGCCGCATATCAAACCGCGACCGATTGCGCTGCGACCGGCAAACTGCTGGGGCGCTTGTTTCAGCACACTTTCTCTGTGGCAAAAACGGTGCGAACCGAAACCGCCATCGGCAGCAGTCCGGTGTCGGTCGCGTTCGCTGCGGTCAATTTAGCGCGACAGATTTTCAGCGATCTGTCGCAGCAAACCGCGCTGCTGATTGGCGCCGGTGAAACGATTGAACTGGCAGCACGGCATCTGCATCACAACGGCGTCGGGCGCATCATCGTTGCCAATCGCACCGTCGAACGTGCTCACGATCTCGCTGCCCAGTTCGACGGTTTTGCCATTTCGCTGTCGGAAATTGCCAACCATCTGCCGGAAGCCGACATCGTGATTGCGTCCACCGCCAGCCCGCTGCCGGTGCTCGGCAAGGGCACGGTGGAGCGGGCGCTGAAGAAGCGCAAACATCGCCCGATTTTCATGGTGGACATCGCGGTTCCGCGTGACATCGAGCCGGAAGTCGGTGAATTGGATGACGTTTATCTGTACACCATCGACGATTTGCAGGGCGTGATTGACGAAGGTCTGCGCTCGCGGCAGGCGGCAGCGGAACAGGCGGAAGAAATCATCGCGTTTCATTCCGGCGAATTTATGGCGTGGCTGCGTTCGCTCGATGCCGCTGGGCTGATTCAGGATTACCGGCAACGCGCCGAGGAATTGCGCGATGAAGTGCTCAACCGCGCCCAGCGCCAGCTCGACGCCGGTAAATCGCCGAGCGAAGTGTTGAGTTTTCTCGCGCACACGCTCACCAACAAATTGCTCCATGCGCCCAGCTCACGCTTGCGGCAAGCGGCACGGGATGGTGACGCAGAAATCCTCGACGCAGCCAACGAGCTGTTTCAACTCGATCAAACTCGCGCTTCAGCGACGGCATCATGAATCCATCCATTCGCAGCAAGCTGGAGCGGATTGCCGAGCGTTTCAGTGAGGTGATGGCGCTGTTGTCGGAGGCGGACACGCAAACCGATCAAAATCGGTTTCGGGATTTGGGGCGGGAATACGCGCAGCTCGAACCGCTGATGACCTGTTATCGCCGCTATTTAGATGCCGAGCGTGATCTAGCGGCTGCCGAGGAGATGTTGGCGGATGCAGAATTGGCGGCGCTGGCGCGGGATGAAATCGCGGAAATAGACACGCAGCGAGCGACGTTAGAAGCAGAATTGCAGCAGTTATTGATTCCGCCCGATCCGAACGACCAGTGCAACAGCTTTCTGGAAATTCGCGCTGGCACGGGCGGCGCAGAGGCAGCGTTATTTGCGGCGGATTTGTTGCGAATGTATTTGCGTTATGCCGAAACGCTCGGCTGGCGCACCGAACAGGTTTCAGAAAGTGCCGGAGAATTAGGCGGTTATAAAGAAGTGGTGATTCGCATCAGCGGCAACGGCGTCTTTTCGCGGTTGAAATTCGAGCCGGGCGCACATCGCGTCCAGCGTGTGCCAGAAACCGAATCGCAGGGGCGCGTCCACACTTCCGCGTGCACGGTCGCAGTGCTGCCCGAAGCAGAAGCGATTGATGCGATTGATATAAATCCGAACGATTTGCGCACCGATACTTATCGCGCTTCTGGCGCTGGCGGTCAGCACATCAATAAAACCGACTCCGCAATCCGCATCACGCACATTCCCAGCGGGATCGTGGTCGAATGTCAGGAAGAGCGTTCGCAGCACAAAAACCGCGCTCGTGCGATGTCGCTGCTACATGCCAAATTGCTGGCGGGAGCGCGAGAAACACAGGCATCGGAACAGTCGGAATCGCGCAAATTACAAGTCGGCAGCGGCGACCGTTCTGAACGTATTCGTACCTATAATTTTCCGCAAAATCGCCTGACCGATCATCGCATTAACCTGACGTTGTATAAGCTCGATGAAATTATGGCGGGGCAATTGGATCAAGTGATTGATCCGTTATTGACGGAATATCGCACTGAGCAACTGGCAGCAATGATGGGCAATTAAAATAATCCATTCGCTGCACAATAAAAAACCCCGACTGATGCAGTCGGGGTTTTTGTTATTCAGCGTGGTAACGCTGGGACGAAGTTTAATCGTCGCTCATAATGCCAAGAATCTGCAACAAACTGATAAAGATGTTGAAGATGCTCAGATAAATGCCATAGGTTGCCATGATGTAGTTGGTTTCTTCACCGCGAGCGATGCGTCCAGTGTCAATCAAAATAAAGCCGCTCATCAGCAAAATAATCGCCGATGAAATGGCTAATGACAGCGCAGGCATGTGCAGGAAGATATTAGCAATCGCCGCAATCATTACCACCATCATTCCGGCGAATACGAAACCCGCCATAAAACTGAAATCACGTTTGGTCGTGAGCGCGTAACCGGACAAGCCGAGGAAAATCGCTGCCGTGCCGCTAAACGCCAATCCGACGATTTGGCCGCCATTCGGCAGCGCCAGATATTGCGTCAGGATTGCGCCGAGTCCAAAGCCCAACAAACCAGTAATCGCAAAAATCACGCCGACACCAGACGCTGAATTGGCGGCTTTGGGCAGCACGAAAATTCCTAGCAGCATCGACACGATCACTGCGGCGAGATACGTCCAAGCTGGCATGGCCAACATGATGGATAGAAATGCGGTGAACGCACTGAAACCCAGCGTTGCTGCCAGCAACATGTAGGTGTTTTTCAGTACGCGGTTGGCGCTGGTGGCGAGCACCTGCGGGTTACGCACCGCAAAATTGTCTTGATTTATCATACAAATAGCTCCTGAGTTTTAGATTAAACAGTGAATGAAAAAGTTCTTGACGGCGAGGATTTATGGGCAATTTGCCGCAAAACCAAGAGGCTGGCTGGCGCGTTCAAACCGTCAAAACGTAATGAGCGCCGCAATACGGACATACTGCTTCACCGTTGGGCGCGTCCTCAATCGGCAAAAACACGCGAGGATGTTGGTTCCATACTGGCGCATCTGGTGGCGGACAAGACAACGGCAAATCGCGGTGACTGACCGAAATCGCGCCAGCCGGTGCGGAGATTGTGGAATGAACTTGCGATTGCGGTTGAGACATTGGGCGAGTGCTCCTAAGCGTGAGAATGCGGTCGCAAAAATTACGCCGCAACCAGCGTCAGCCATTCGGGACGAACATCGCGGCGACCGTGTACCTGATCGAAATACAGCGTTTGCAACCGCTCGGTGATTGGGCCGCGAGTGCCGCTGCCGATAGCGCGACCGTCTACTTCACGAATTGGCGTGACCTCGGCAGCAGTGCCAGTGAAAAATGCTTCATCGGCAATGTAAACCTCATCACGGGTGATGCGCTTTTCCACCACCGGCAAACCCAATTCAGCGCATAAATTGATGACAGTGCGGCGCGTGATGCCGTCGAGTGCTGAGGTCAGATCGGGCGTGTACAAAATGCCGTCGCGGACGATAAACACATTCTCGCCGCTGCCTTCCATGACATAACCGGACGCATCCAGCAGCAGTGCTTCGTCATAGCCATCGCGCAGCGCCTCTTGCAGCGCCAGCATGGAATTCATGTAGTTGCCGTTGGCTTTGGCACGGCACATGGTGATATTGACGTGATGCCGGGTGAACGATGACACGCGAATGCGAATGCCGTTGCGCATGTTGTCTTCGCCGAGATACGCGCCCCACGACCACGCGGCAACCATGCAGTGCACTTGCAAATTATCCGCCCGCAGTCCCATGCCTTCTGAGCCGTAAAAACACATCGGGCGAATGTACGCAGAATCCAAACCGTTCTCGCGCACCACGTCACGATGCGCCTGATTGATGGTGGCGCGATCCCACGGCATGTTCATGTTGAGAATGTGCGCGGAATTGAAGAGGCGATTGGTGTGCTCTTCCAAGCGGAAAATTGCTGCGCCCTGTGCGGTTTGATACGCCCGCACGCCCTCAAACACGCCCATTCCGTAATGCAGCGTATGGGTTAACACATGGGTTTTTGCTTCACGCCACGGCACCATTGCGCCATCTAACCAAATCAGACCGTCGCGGTCTTCCATCGTCGCCATCGTTCAACTCCGCAAGAAAATCAATAATCTAATGATTGCTATCCAGCAACACTTGCCACAGCATCCGCACTTGCTCGCGTTCAACCAGCAATTGATCGGCAGCAATCGTTTGCGGCTGTTGCGTTAGCGCGTTGCGATGGTAAATCGCCCGCAAGGTTTTATACGCATCGGTGAGCATTTGCGCCGTGTGCCCCGGCAGCAGTCCCAGCCGCGCCAAGGTGTCTAACAATCGAATGTTATCCGTCCACTCCACCAGCGCCGAATGTTCTGCCGCCCAGCGCAACACCGCGTATTGAACCATGAACTCAATGTCGGCAATACCGCCCACGCCCTGCTTGAGATCAAAGCGGTGCGCGGTGGTTTTATCGAGATTGACGCGCATCTTTTCGCGCATCTCGCGCACTTCGCGCTGCAACTGCGCCGGATCGCGCTGGCGACACAACACCGCTCGCCGCACTGCCTCAAACTGTTGCGCCAGCACCGGATCGCCCGCCACTGGACGTGCTCGCACCAGCGCCTGATGTTCCCATGTCCACGCATCGGTTTCCTGATACGCGGCAAATGCAGTCAGCGAGCGCACCAACATTCCTTTATTGCCGTCCGGGCGCAGCCGCATATCCACGTCATACAACGCGCCAGACAAGGTGCGCGTGGTCAGCATGTGAATCATGCGCTGGCCGAGGCGAGCATAAAACTGCACATTACTGACGGGTTTGGCGCTGTCGGTCATCGCCATTACGTCATCGCTGCCGTGCACAAACACCAAATCCAAATCCGAGCCGTAACCCAGCTCAATCCCGCCGAGCTTGCCGTAACCGAGCACCAGAAAACCGCTGTTCGCGCCATTGATCGCAGTCGGTCGCCCGTGCTGGCGCACCAAATGCTCGAAGGTCAATTGCAGCACTCGCGCCAGCGCCACTTCCGCAATTTCCGTGAGATAGTCACTGACGATCATCAGCGGAATCACCTCGGTCACATCCGCCGCCGCCACGCGCAACACGTTGCCCTGCACGAACTGATGCAGCCGCTCCATCTGCTGCTCCAAATCCGCTGCATCCACCGGCAGCAACAGTGCATCCAACTCGGTTTCCAAATCCTCGCGGCGCAGCGGCGCATACAACCGACGCGGATCAATCAATTCGTCCAGCAACAGCGGCTGCCGCCCAATCTGCTCGGTGAACCACGGACTCATTCCGGCCAAGCGGCACAGTTGCGCCAAAATCCCCGGCGATTCAATCAGCATTGCCAAATACGCGGTGCGCTGCACGATGGTTTCCAACAGCCGCAACACTCGCGTCAACGCCAGCGTCGGTTGTTCACAGGCGGCGCTATGCGCAGCACGGTCGGCATCACCTGCGCCAGCCGCTCGCGCCCTTTACTGCTCAAACCTTTGCGATCGGTCGCGTCGCGGAATTGCGCAATGCAGGTTTGCACCGCCGCCGGATCAGCAAAACCTGCCTGCGCCAGCGCCGTCACATCCGAAGCCGTTTCCTGCGTTCCAGACCACAGCAGTTGCAAATTCGCTTCACCGTCAATCGCTTCTGCTGCATCGGGCGCAGCGAACACTTCATCAAACTGCTGTTGCACCACGCGGCGATGCGCATCCAGCACCGGCGCAAATGTCGCCCAATCCGCAAATCCCATCGAACGCGCCAGCCGCTCGCGCCCGATTTCATCGTCGGGAAGAATGTGCGTTTGTTTGTCGCGGTGGGCTTGCAGCCGGTTTTCCACCAGTCGCAAAAATTCATACGCCGCGTCGAGTTGCGCCACTGCTTCCGCTGGCATCAATTGTTTCGCCGCCAGCAGCGCGAGCACCTGCCGAATCGGGCGTACCTGCAACTCAGGATCGCGTCCGCCGCGCACCAGTTGAAAGGCTTGCCCGATGAATTCAATTTCGCGGATGCCACCGGGGCCGAGTTTGATATTGGCATCCATGCCACGCCGATAGAGTTCTTTAGCAATCATGCGTTTGAGATCGCGTAACGATTCAAATGCGCCAAAATCCAAATAACGCCGATAGACAAAAGGCCGCAGCAGCGCCATCAACTGCGCACTGTCCGCCGGATCGCCAGCGACCGGACGCGCTTTAATCATGGCGTAGCGTTCCCACTCCCGCGCTTGCGATTGGTAATAATCTTCAAGTGCTTGAAAATTCATCGCCAACGGCCCGACTTCGCCAAACGGACGCAGCCGCGTATCGACGCGAAACACAAAACCATCCGCCGTTTGATTGGCCAGCGTTTGCACCAGTCGCCGCGCCAGCCGCACAAAAAACTGCTCGTGCGTCAACGGACGCGGTACGTCACGAATTTCGCCGCTCTGCGCAAACGCGAAAATCAAATCAATGTCCGAGCTGAGATTGAGTTCTCGCGCTCCTAATTTGCCCATCGCCAGCACAATCAAATGCAATTCGCGCCCATCTGCTGCTCGCGGAGTGCCGAGTTCGGCGCATGTCCAAATATGCAGCAAATCAAGCGTTTGCTGAATGCAGACATCCGCCAGCTCTGATAAATCCTCCAGCGTTTCTGGCAACTCCGCCCAGCCCGCAAGATCGCGCCAAATAATCCGCACCATTTCGCGCCGACGAAATTGGCGCAGCGCCCGCTGTAGCGCGGTGTCATCGGTGATTCCAGTGAGGGCGACGGCGAGGCGTTGTGCTAAATCCCCCCCTGCCCCCCTTTTTCTAAGGGGGGAGGAAGAAAAGCCCCCCTTTGGAAAAGGGGGGTTGGGGGGATTTGTCAAATAATTGGGATTTAACAACTCCGCAAATTCAGCAGGATGCCGCGCAGCACTGATGGCGACGAATTCGCTGGCGTCCCAGACGCGCTCCGCGCTGCGACAAACGCAGCATCATTCGGCACTGCCACGCCGTGCGCCGCTGCCCACGTCAGCCAATCTTGCCAATGTGCGGCGGTGACGGCGTTGCAATCGCTCATGCGCCGAGCGCCTCGATGCGATATTCCGCGCCGATTCGCGCCTCGCCCTGCGCTGGAATATCAATCACTTCCGAGGCGGTGTTGACTGTTTCCACACAAATAAACCGCAAATAATCAAGATCATCCAGATCATCCAGATCATCCATTGCCTCCGCAGTTTCCACCCAAGGATTCCAGACCACGCAGGTTTGGCTGTGCACTGCGTCAATCACAATGCGGCGATGGAGCACTGGGTCTTCAATCTGCAACCGCGACGGTACGCGCTCATAAATCCGATTAACTTCGCTGCCGACGGTGACTGCGCCACTTTGCTTGATCAGCGCATCGCCTGCGCCAGCCGCTTTGTCAAGGTATTGAATGCCGTCTAAACCGAGCACTTGCGTTTGGGTCGCATCGCCGACCTTGAAATAAGTGTGCAAGCCTTGGGTGATTTGCATTGGCGTGTCACTGGTGTTGCGCGTGATCAGCGTCACCGAAAGCGTTGCGCCGATCACGACTTCTAGCAGGAGATTGAACGAGTGCGGCCAAATAGCACGAGTTGCAGCGTCATCAGCCAAACCGAGGTTGACCACCGTTGCTCCATCCGCTCGCTGCTCGCAAGCCAGCACTGTCCACGACCAAGCGCGGACAAAACCGTGACCGCTGCGTCCTTTGTTTTCGGGATCAGCGCCAAACCACGGCCAGCAAATCGGAATGCCGCCTTTGATCGCCTTGCCGGGCGCGTAATACGCCCGTTCGCTAATAAACAGCAGTTCGTCTGGTGCAATGCGCGGTCGATACGCCAGCACTTGCCCGGCATAAGGCGAATCGTCGCGGTGGCGTGATGATTTTCGATTTCAATCATCATCAAACCGCCGTCCTTCGCTGAAATGCAGGATTCCGGGAATACCAAAGCGGGTGTTCAATCGCGCAACTTCCATCCTAAGCTCCTAATTTTATAGTTAATTACGCTCCTTTTCGGTTGATGAAAAGGAGCGTAAAAGATGTTAACGCAGTGGCACTACTTCAACGCCATACGCGCCAGCCGGAATATACAACGCCTCGCCGGGGACAATGGCAGTGCGTTCCAATTGCAGCCACAAATTGGTGGGAATCGCGTAAGTACCGGTCGCTGCGATTGTTCCAGCAGCATCGACGCTGGCGACATCGAGGCGTCCCGTGTTACCCGCCAGCAACATTCCATTCACACTGGCGAGACTGTTGGGCATGGCATCCAGTGTCCAAGTTCCGGTTTGCACCAGTCGCCCAGTGCTGGCGTTGTAACCGAGCGCGATCACGCTGGGTTCAGATGAGGCAGTCGCCAAAAAGATGCGCGTTCCGTCGCTGGCGCTGGGCGCACCTGCTGAATTGCTGATGGTTCGATTATCCAGTTGATAAGCCAGAACGCCATCGTAGGCGACTGCTTGCACACTGCGTTTTGTCTCCTCATTTGCGGCATCCCAGCTTTCGCTGTCGGTGATGAGAATTGCGCCCTGCTCGTCCACTTGATCCACACTCAACAACGCGCCCGGAATTGAAACGGGACTGCGGACGATCGGCGTACTCGTCCGCAAATCAATGACTTGTAACCAAGACTGCACGATTTCAGTCGGCATGATCCACGGAATAGTGCCATCGTCGTTAATGATGGGCTGCGGTTGATCGGGATCGGCGCTGGCGGTATCAAAACTGAGGAATAACAACCCGTTTTGCGCCCGCGCTGGCGCAGCACTGCGGAATGATTCGGTTGTGGTAATGCGAATCGCTGGAGTAACAATCACCGAAGTGCCATTGAGATTGCGCAGCGGACATACCAGCGCCGCTAAATTGGCACTGGCGACATCGCGTTTGGCGCTGGCGTCATAGGCAATTCCCCACCAGCCCCAGTGCTGCCATGCAGGCACATACCACGCCAACACGCTGCTGTTAACCCACAGTAGTTGCGCGGCAGCAAAGTTCAAATCCCATTCCGAAACGTCCGTCAACTTGTGCTCAAAGGTGTTAAGCGTCGGCAATTGCGGTGGTGTTGCCATGTCCAAAATGGAAGTGCGCAGTTTCGCTGGCTGCGTGTCGTCGGCGCTCACCCATTGCGCTAAATACAGACGGTTGTTGCGGACGGCGCTGCCGACGATGCGACCTGCGCCAAGATCAATGGTTGAGATCAGTTGATCGGGATCGGCCGCGAGCGTGATTCGCGCCTTCGCTGCGTGTTGTCGCATGTCCACATCATGCGGAAATACAGACCGCCGGAATTGCACGCGCCGTCTTCAATCTGCACCAGATAATCACCCAGCGGAATCACGCGATCCGTCGTCCATGCCAGCGTTAATTGCACCGCTGGCACTCCGGTCGTGTCTTTGGTGCGATCCAACACCAGCAATTCTTGGCCGGAAATGGACACGAAATAATCACCGAGCACTGCGCCCCGGCGCGGATCAAAATCGTGCACGATCAAGGCATCAGCCGTCAGCTTGTCTCTGCCAACGGCGATGGCTTGAATCGCTTTGACGTAGCCGTCTTCAGTGTAATTCTGGAACGGAACCAACATGATTCCAGCGTCGGGAAAATAGCCAACCGCTTTTTCATCATAATTAGCCTCGCTCCAACTCCAACTGCCTTCCTCGCCCAGCGGCAGCCGTGATAATAGCGTTGGCGCAGTCGGATCGGCGACGTTGAACAGCGACACCGCCACGCGCCCACTTTCCACGCCAACGGTTAACAAGCGGTCGCCGAGCGGTTCGATGTAGGTTGACCAACCGGGAATTTCCAATGCGCCAGAAATGCTCGGCGCAGCGGGATCGCTGAGATCGACGACAAACAGCGGATCAGTATTTAAAAAAGTCACGACATACAAGCGGTTGCCGTCATAGCGCGTGCGTGGAGCTGCTCGCCGCGTGCTGCCGTTAATTCGAGCTGGGCGAGCGGCGCGGTGTTCGTGCCTGCCAGCGGGAACGTTTCAATCCACGTTTCCTGTTGCGCGTGATTCCAATACAAACTGGTGGCGACGGCTGCCGTGCCGACCACGCTCAGTTTAAATTTATCCTGAACTTGTCCTTTTAGATCAAAGGATTTGCGCTCAATCGGCGTTCCGTCAGTCGCAGAAAGATCAACAGATGCAGGCGCGAAGTGCTGTACCAACTCACGCCGTCGTAATGATCGGTCGTCAGTAATAAATAACCGCCCGCTGCTTGCAGTGCGGTTGCCGATCCAGTCAGGCGCACGACGGGGCGATTCACGGCGCGTTGGGATTGGTGAGATCAATCGTTTGCAACTGGGTTTCTGGCTGCCAAGTGCCATCAGTTTCGCTGTAAGTGGTGGACATGACGTACAGCAGATTGCCGATCAAACGGCTGTCACTGACTGCGCCGAGCAGTGGGATTTCGGCAAGCTGGCGCGGCACTCCAGCGTTGATTTCAAGCACAAATAACGTGGCTTCGCCGGGGCGTTCGGCAGAATTGGATTGTCCCAGCAACGCCAAATGCTGCCCAGCGGCATCGAGGACATAAAACTGTCGCCGCTGGCTGCCATGCGCAGCGTGCCGGTGCGCTGGGGCGTGGTGGGATTGGTCAGATCAAACACCTGCAACCCACGATATTGATTGAAGAAAAACAGTTGATTGCCGGAGATTTTCCAGATGTCGGATTCGACAACTGGAGTCTCAACGCCAACGCCAGTGTGTCATCCGGCGCTGGCGCGACTGGCGCGTTGATGTCAAGAATCCTGGTGTCATCCTGACCCGGTCCCGGACGTTGAAACGTGTGGCTGGCAGTGGTTAAACGAGCGGGGAATTTGCTGGTGCGATAACCGTTGGCGCGGAGTTGGCTGGCTGTCGTCACCGTCGCCGGTAACGCAAATTTCAGGCTGCGCACCGTGGCACTGGCGGCCAGATGACGCACCGCCAGCGGTTTCCAACTGCTTCCCTGATGTTGTTCCAAAGTGACTTGAAGGATGCCGACGGGAACCTGCACTGAGGCAATGTTGCCGCGCACGTCAAGCGTGAGGCGCTGCGGAGTGGTCGCGCCAGCGGGCAAGGCTAATAGCAGTAAAAACGTGAGTAGGATCAAGCGCAGTTGCGAAATCATTGGAAACGCCTCTGGTAACAATAAAGAAAGATGCTTCGGTCTTCCTATTTTAGACGTAACGCCGCAGAAATTTTTGCTTATTCCGATGGCGATGGATGTTAAGGAATATCTAATAATTTATGCGTTTGAATACTTAAACGCCACTGCGGATGAGATTTGCAATAATCAATCGCTTGTGCAGTGTGCGCAGCGCAATTGGCATCCGCAAGCGGTTGTAAAAAAAAATACCGAAATGCCAGCCCAGTAAATTGTTCCGGCAGTGCGGCATATTGCGGATAAACTAATTTGAGTTCATCACCGCTAGTTTGTCGCAATGGAGCACCAGCTTTGGGACTGACACAAATCCAATTTAAACCCGCTGGCGCAGGTAAAGTGCCATTGGTTTCTACTGCAATTTCACATTCACGCTGGCGCAATGCGGCAATTAATGCTGCGTCTAATTGCAATAAAGGTTCGCCGCCAGTACAAATGATATAAGGTCGCACTGCTGTATTCGGCCATAATGCACAAATCTTTTGAACTAATGCGTCAACATCGGCATAACGTCCGCCGTTAATGCCATTGGTTCCGCGAAAATCAGTATCACAAAAACGGCATTTTGCCTGCGCTCGATCTACCTCGCGCCCAGACCAGAGATTGCAGCCAGTAAAGCGACAAAAAATTGCTGGTCGCCCAACCTGTGCGCCTTCGCCTTGCAAGCTATAAAACATTTCTTTGAGGTGATAGGTCATGTAGTTTCAATCTGTAGGACTGATGCAATCATCGTAGGTTGGGTTGCCGCTGTTAGCAACCCAACAACTTACGCCAACATCATTGTGATTAAATTGCACTGTCATCGCACCAGCGAGGTCATTTTTTCATACTTTGCAATTGGGTTAACTGCGTCAAACCAATCTACGATTGCTGCCGTGACGAATTGCGAGGATTGGAGAGAAAAATGGCTCGTGCACCATTGATTTAGATTTGCTGTTATTTAGCGATGCAGTACTGAATACGGCGACGCTGCAAATTCCGCATTCGGGATTGACGCAGCGGGATTTCATGTTGCTGCCAGATTATTCGGCGCTACAACGCCGATCAATAATTGCTTGACGTGACTGTTTTATTCGTGTTTTTCTATGTCGCAAGAGGCGTAGCAGCTTCGTTCTAAGCAGATTTCACACTCGTCAGTCAAGTGGTTTTTTATACCCGCACGGTTTTAGGCGAAAGCTGTCGGGAGTTTGCAGCTATAAAACAAAGGGCAACCTGAAAAGCTGCAAGCGGTGACTTAGAGCCGCTGCTACCCTCCCGACTGCCGTAGTCATTACGGTTTGTGTAGCGCAAATCTAAGAGGTTTTCTGTAATGGAAATTTGCAACATCACTCCCGCCGTCTGCATCAACTCCATCGAAGTCACTCCTATTATCGTGCGCGGTCAGCGCGTCTTGACACTCGCACAGATCGATAAAATTCACGAGCGTCCCGCTGGAACAGCTCGCAAGCGATTCAACGACAACAAAAACCGCATGACCGAAGGCGAAGATTATTTTGTGCTGGAGCAAGCGTCCGAAATTCGGACGCATGGCTTAGGACGCAGCGATGGGAGCACTCCAGAAAAAATAACGGTCGTCACCGAATCCGGCTACCTGCTCTTGGTTAAGTCGTTCACTGATGATCTGGCTTGGCAGATTCAGCGGACTTTGGTTAAGGCGTATTTCCGCGTTGAGGCTGCCGCTGCCAAGCCCACCATCACCGATCCAATACTCGCCGCGCTGGTGCACGGTCTGATTGAGATTGACGGAATCAAACAGCAGCAGGTGTTGATTACCCGCAAAACGGAGCAGCTTGAATCCCGCGTCGAACACGTTGAATTGCAACATCGTAACGGCGTTCCGCAAGGTTATTTATCGCGTTCTCAGGCGCATGTTTTATACGGCATGGGATTATCGGCAGAAGTTTTTCATCTCGCGTTACATCGGCTTGAAGTGCCAACCACGCCTTACATTCATCATGGCGAAGACGGCAATGATGTTGCGACTTTCGGTTATATCGAGAGTGACATTGCCGATGCAGTGCAGATATTTATTAAAGATGCAGTTCAGGTCACGCGCTGCATGTGTGAATCACCATTATTGAATAGCAAACGCTTTCGCTATTCTAAATAGCACGTAATGCCACAATAGCATTAACAGGAATAGTTTGTTTCGTGCAGCAGCGCCATTTTTGTTTTGGCGCTGCAATCTTAAAAAATTAACCATGCTTGTTGATCGGTATGACGACGCATCTTTCTGTACCCACGTTATTCGCAGAGATGCAACGGATTGAATATATTCGTATAGATTCTGCACAATTACAGTTTTCTATAAAAATCTATCGTTTTCAACTCCGTAACTCCTAACAACTATAAATAAGTGTGTTTTAGCCTTCCATGTCTGGTAAGCCCTTGGGTTTTTTGTATGACCAAGATTTAGTATCAAAGGGTAAGACCCATGTTTTCGGTGCAAATTTTTTACCCTTAATTTTGCCTTCAAGTGTCAGATGTAGTGGAAAGACTGCTTCATCAATTTGAGTGCTGTCGATTTCAAGTTTACCTTCAATTATTGTTGAAGGACATTTATCTTCTTCACTACAATTGCCAGAATCATCAAAATTTAATGGCGCTGTCAATTCACGAATACTTTTACCATAGGGGGCTAAAAACGAATACCAAGACCAAGATGTTCCTTGCCCGGTATAACCTCCTTCGCTTTTCCATCCCCAATAATCATTAGGACCGAGTTTAACTAACGACCAATCTTCTGGTGGTGTGCCCCATGATCCCATTGGCATTCGCGGATGACCTGCAATGATGCTGACATTATTTTTTTCCAAACCAAGCACAAAAGCGCCAACCATGCCG
Source organism: Chromatium okenii (assembly GCF_002958735.1). Lineage (GTDB taxonomy): Bacteria > Pseudomonadota > Gammaproteobacteria > Chromatiales > Chromatiaceae > Chromatium > Chromatium okenii_A. The sequence continues at coordinate 92,207 of NZ_PPGH01000038.1, forward strand.
CTACTGGCATGGCTATTATCAAGTTCACCATTATTGTTATAACATTGTCCTGTTAATAAAAGATAAAGACGCGTACTTTTAGCGGTATTCAAGCGATCCTGACGTTTGACTTTCAAACAACAGAATCCATCCTCAGAATCAGAATGTGCACGCCAACAAGCACCCTGTTGATCGTAACCATCATAAACACGAGATAGCACTGAATCCACGACAGGATCAGCACTAACGATATTGAAGACCAAAGATGCACTAAACGAGAAAACCACAATTGTTAATTGTAACAATCTATGATGACTAGCCATCTAAAACCTCTGTTTTTTAAGTGATTTTTAAGTCTCTTAGTTCCTTGTAACTAAAGGATAAGAATCTATGTAACCCTATTGATGATGTCACTACCCCGGGATTTTATGTTGCTGCCATTATTGGAAATTGCGCCAGAAGTGCGGTAATCCAGTATTGCAAATTCTGCTCGCAACGCTGGCGCAAGGGATTATTTATTACCAGATTATTCATAACGGTACATAATAAATCCAAACATCCTGATCGACAGTCAGATCAATAAGACTCCCATTTCGAACATCTAAATGCACGTAGACCGGAACATTCGCATTAATAACAATTCCATATCCAGATGGAAAAGTGATGTTCGTGTTCGTGATATTCGATCCGAGATAGGTGCTTCCCGAATCAGCACCATAAGTATAGAGACCAGGCCCAACGTATTTCATGCGAAAGATGCAGCCGATTCCGTCTTTTTCATTACACATGTACATTTCTGGTTTCGAGCTAATCTCTAGGTCTACATAAAGATTAACATCTGCTTGCTCCGCAGCAGAAACGCTCATAATGGCCACTTTCGTCTTGGGAATCCATACCCCAGCCTGATCCACATGACATGTTTTTCCCTTGTAGCAGATACCAGTAGTAGACTTAATTACAGCAGTTTTTAACGGTGTTATTAGTGGTGCTGTATAGCCTGGTATTGGTAATAATAACGTAAGCATAAAAACGAAAAGATTTGTTTTTTTCATAACAACCTCTTTTGTAGTGTTTCACTGCGCCCTTGTCTTCTTTCGCGCTCCAGCCTAGCCCCGAATAAAAAGTAGAAAAAAGGTGTTGAAAATTAAACAAAAATAGCAGTGTCATTGCAATAGCAAAAACGGATTTTTAGCACTTTTTTCTATGAAAATATTTTATAGCAAATAACTGATTTTTTATTCGTAAATTATGGTAAATTTATTGGTTTATTTTGATTCTCAAAAAGTAACGTGATTAAAACCACTGCTATGTTGAGGAATAGCCTTGATTTTGGTAGTTTGTTTGCGCTTTAGACCCTTCCCGAAGCTCTCACTTATGACCAAGTTTATTTTCATCACCGGCGGCGTCGTTTCCTCGCTCGGTAAAGGCATCGCCTCCGCCTCACTCGCTGCCCTGCTCGAAGCGCGTGGTTTGCGCGTCACCATGATCAAGCTCGATCCCTACATCAACGTCGATCCGGGCACCATGAGTCCGTTCCAACACGGCGAGGTGTACGTCACGGATGACGGCGCGGAAACCGATCTTGATCTCGGTCATTACGAGCGGTTTCTGCGCACCCGCATGGGACGCAATAACAATTTCACCACCGGGCAGATTTACGAGAGCGTCATTCGCAAAGAACGGCGCGGCGATTATCTCGGTCGCACCGTCCAAGTGATTCCGCATATCACCGACGAAATCAAACAAAGCATTCGGCTCGGCGCAGATGGCGCAGATGTCGCGATGGTCGAAATCGGCGGCACGGTCGGCGACATCGAATCGCTGCCGTTTCTGGAAGCGATTCGCCAAATGCGCGTGGAAGAAGGACGCGAAAACGCGCTGTTTATGCACCTCACGTTGGTTCCCTACATTCACACCGCCGGCGAAATCAAAACCAAACCCACCCAGCACTCGGTCAAGGAACTGCGCTCCATCGGCATTCAGCCTGACATTTTGCTGTGTCGCTCCGAACGCGCTTTGCCGGATGAAGAGCGGCGCAAAATCGCGCTGTTTACCAACGTGCCGGAAAACGCGGTGATTTCCGCCATTGACGCCGACAATATCTATCGGATTCCGCGCCTGTTACACGCCCAAAAGCTCGACGAGCTGGCGGTGCAACAATTCCGGCTTGATGTCCCAGCGGCGGATTTGAGCGAATGGGATCGCGTACTCGACGGCTTCGACCATCCGCGTCATCAGGTGCGGATTGGCATGGTCGGGAAATATATGAACCTCACCGAAGCCTACAAATCGCTGTCAGAAGCACTGGCTCACGCTGGCGTTCACACCGGAACCAAAGTTGAAATTTGCTATATCGACGCCGAAAACATTGAGCAACAAGGCACGGCAGCATTGATCGGATTGGATGCAATTCTCGTCCCCGGTGGTTTTGGTGAACGCGGGATTGAAGGCAAAATCGCTGCCGCGCAATTCGCCCGCGAGCAGCGCATTCCTTATCTTGGCATTTGTCTGGGAATGCAAATTGCGGTGATTGAATATGCACGTCATCTTGCTGGATTAAACGGCGCACATAGCACCGAATTTAATCGTGATACGCCGCATCCCGTCATTGCGTTGATTACCGAATGGCGCGATGAACAGGGCAAATTGGAAACCCGCAGCGCCAATGATGATCTCGGCGGTTCAATGCGCCTCGGCGGACAAAATAGTCGTTTAGAACCGGGCAGTCTCGCTCGCAAGGTTTATGGCACGGCGCAAATCCGCGAGCGTCATCGTCATCGTTACGAATTCAATAACGGTTATCTCAATGCGATGAAAGATGCAGGAATGCGTTTTTCCGGCTGGTCACTGGATAATAAACTGGTAGAAATCATTGAAATACCCGATCACCCTTGGTTTATTGCCTGTCAATTCCACCCGGAATTCAATTCAACACCGCGTGACGGTCATCCGCTATTTCGTGGTTTTGTGCGAGCGGCGCTGGCGCAACGCGAATTAACTGGAAAAGCAAGCAAATGATGCAGCTATTGAATTTTGAAATCGGCATTGATCGCCCGCTATTTCTGATTGCTGGACCGTGCGTGATTGAAAGCGCAGCGCTGGCGCAGGACACAGCGGGCGCATTGAAAGAAATAACCGCTGCGCTCGGCATTCCGTTTATTTACAAATCCTCGTTTGATAAAGCCAATCGTTCCTCTGGCGCGAGTTTTCGCGGGTTCGGCATGGATGCCGGATTGCAGATTTTGGAAGCAGTGCGCCAACAATTCGGCGTTCCAGTGTTGACCGATGTGCACGAGGACACGCCGCTGGCCGAGGTCGCAGCAGTGGTCGATGTGTTGCAAACGCCTGCGTTTTTGTGTCGCCAGACCAATTTCATTCGCGCCGTTGCCCGTCAAGGCAAGCCGGTCAACATCAAAAAAGGGCAATTTCTCGCGCCCGGGGACATGCGCCATGTGGTGAATAAAGCGCAATCGACCGGCAACACCCAAATCATGGTGTGCGAGCGCGGCGTTTCTTTTGGTTACAACAACTTGGTTTCGGATATGCGGGCGCTGGCGATCATGCGCGACACCGGCTGCCCAGTCGTGTTTGATGCGACGCATTCGGTGCAATTGCCGGGCGGCGCGGGCGATCATTCTGGCGGACAGCGCGAGTTTGTACCGGTGCTGGCGCGGGCTGCAGTGGCAGCGGGCATTGCCGGAATTTTCATGGAAACGCACCCGAATCCCGCAGTGGCGCTGAGTGATGGCGCGAATGCGTGGCCGCTGGCGCAGATGCGTGAATTATTGGAAACGCTGATGGAATTGGATCGCGTGGTGAAAACGGCGGGGCGTTTGGAGTAAGTTGGGTTGACGCAGTCAACCCAACACAGAGCGACAATGATGCAGATGTTTATTCTGTTTGTGCACGTTAATCGTTATAGAGGAAACCGTATGAATCGCCCGCAAATCAATACCGGTTTTACACTCATTGAATTGATGATCGTGGTTGCAATCGTTGGCATTTTGGCCGCAATTGCGTATCCGTCTTATCAAAACTCAACGCAGAAATCGTGGCGAGCTAATGCTGCTTCTTGTTTGGTTGAACTTGCGCAAAGTATGGAGCGCCGCTATACCGCCAATTCGAGTTATGTCGGAACCACATTGCCAACTTCCGGCTGTAATACCGCACAAATGGCGACGCGCTACGTCATTAGTTTTGCTGCCACTGCAACTGCCACCACGTTTAGCCTGCAAGCGGTTCCGACAACTATTCAAGCGGGCGACACCTGCGGCACTTTAACTATCAATCAAATGGGACAAAAAGCTGCTTCTGGCGGCACAGCCAGCGCGTGCTGGAGTCGTTAACCCGTTGTTTAACCGGCACATCGCATTTGGCGGTGTGACCATGCAGCAGCAACTGATTTGAGATTAAACACGCGGTTAAAGATTAACAACTATTCACAATTGGAGATGCAACGATGAATACAATAGTCTTGGATACGTTGGATTATGCCACGAAGTTAAAAGCTGGTGGTTTCACTGAACAGCAAGCGGAAACCTCGGCGCGGCTATTAGCCGAGGTTTTAGAACAGCAGGTCGTTACCAAAGCGCAAGCGACTGAACATGACAATAACTTGCGCCGTGATATTGAAGTATTGCGGGTTGAGTTAAAGCACGATATTGAAAATGTGCGCATTGAACTAAAACGCGATGTCAGGGAAGCAGAGTTGAAGCTGGAAGCACGGATTTCTGAAAGCAAAGCCGAATTAACGCGCTGGGTGATTGGCGCTGGTTTGCTGCAAACCACTGTCATCATTGGCGTGTTAATGAAAGTCGCCAAACTCATTTGAAATGAGCGCAATTCAAGCGCCATTTAATTCCGTCATTTCCAGCGTTAACACTGCGCCATTTTCTCCCAGCCGCACCGGCTCGCCGCTCTCCACGGCGCTGATTTCCACCACCGCCAGCACTGCATAACGTCCTGTTTCAATTGGCGCAGCGTCAACCACGCGCCCGCTCGCCTGTTGCGAGGTACTCGCCGCACAAAACACTTCATCGGCCGGCTGCGGCGGCGTATCCGTCACCACTTCGGCGCGATACATCTGCCGTTTCAACGTGCCGATATGTTGCATCCTCGCCACAACCTCCTGCCCAGTGTAACAACCTTTACGAAAGCTAATCCCATCAAGCAGTTGCAGATTGATCATTTGCGGCACAAATGCCTCGGCGGTCTGGTCGTAAATGTGCGGAATGCCCGCTTGAATGTCGAGCAAACGCCATTCGTCGGCAGTTACGAAACGCACTTGCGCGGCGTCCAGTCGTTCCCACAACGCGCTAATTGCTGGAAAATCACCGAGAATTTCCACTCGCGGCAGCGCACCCGCCAAGCGAATGACGTGCACCTCGCCGTTGCTGGTCAACGCATTGACTGCGTCCGGCAACTGCAACCCGCAGTCTGCCAATAAAGTCGCAGTGTCTGCACCAGCGAGTCCAATTCGCAACAGCTCGGCGCTGGCATCTTCCAGCGTCACTTTGCTGCGTAAAACGTAATTTTTCAAATGCTTGCACAGCGCCAGCAACCGTTCAGCAGGCAGTTGCAGATAAAACGTGTCGCTAATTTGCAACACGCGCACTCGCGCCAGCAACCGCCCTTTTTGAGTGCAGCAGCCGCTGAGTTGCGACTGCGTCGCTGTGACGGCGCGAATATCGTTGGTCAATTGCCCCTGTAAAAACGTTGCCGCATCTGCGCCACGCACTGCGAGCAATCCAAAATGGGTCAAATCAAACAAGCGGTTAGCTGCGGAATCGCTGCTGCTGGGCGCTGCCTGAGTCGTTAAAAAATCTTGCCATTGCGTGATCATGTCGAAAATCCTAACTGATTTATTTGGTTACGGTTTTAACGCTCCAACCGCCGTTGGGCAACTTTTCCGGCGTCACCGCCAGTGCCGCAGCCAAACGCGGTAACAGCAGCTGTAATTGCGCCGCAAATTGCCACGGCGGATTAATGAACGCGAGACCAGAACCGTGCATTCCGAATTCATCCGCTGGTAAGCGCGTCCACAATTCGGCAATTAAAAACTCAGGAAAATAACGCGCCAATTCTTTTAATAATTGCGCTGATTGATCGCGTTGCACCGCGAGACGCGGATACCAAATCACATAGCAACCGCCAGCCCAGCGTTGGTGCGCCGCAATTACGGCTGTAACCACTTGACGCACATCGTTTTTCACCTCGTATGGCGGATCAATCAACACCAATCCACGCGGCGGCGTTGGCGGCAATAATGCGGGCAAACCCTCAAAACCGTCGCGCTGGTGAATGTGAATTCGCGCATCGCCACCGAGCGTGTGCCGCAGCTTTTGCGCTTCCGTCGGATGTAATTCCATTAAAATCAAGTGGTCAGCGTCGCGCAAACCGTATCGCGCCAATTGGGGCGAACCGGGATAACGCGCAAATCCGCCTGCCGGATTAAGCGCAGCAATGGCGCTGAAATACGCAGAAAGCTCAGGAAATTCTGCACGTTGCGCCCACAGCCGCCCAATGCCAGCACCGAATTCGCCGGTTTTGTGCGCCTGCGCACTGTGCAAATCATAAACACCAGCGCCAGCGTGAGTTTCTAAATAAGTCAAGGGCTTAGGTTTGACGGTGAGTGCTTGCAGCAGCAGCGTCAAAACGCTGTGTTTGAACACATCCGCATGATTACCGGCGTGGAAACCGTGTAAATAACTGAGCATCGTTGTTAGCTTATTCCGTTGTTAAATCAACGGCTTGATGCGCAGCAAGCGTCGTTCGCAACCAATTGAGCCAAGGTTCCAAATCGCCACCACTGCGGGTAGAAATAACGGCGAACGGCGCAGCGCTGGCGAGATTGCGCAGATACTGCTCGGCGCGAAGTGGTTGAAATTCCGGCAATAACGGCAGCAAATCCGCCTTGGTGCAGAGCACCAAATCAGAAATGCGGAACATCACCGGATATTTCGCTGGTTTATCATCACCTTCTGGCACGGACAGCAGCGTAATGTTGTGATGTTGACCAAGATCAAAACTTGCCGGACAAACCAAATTGCCAACGTTTTCAATAAATAACAGGTCAATTGCGTCCAAATTCAAATGATGCAGCGCCGTATGAATTTGCTGCGCATCGAGATGACAGGCGCCACCAGTGGTAATTTGAATTGCCGGAACACCTTTAGCACGAATACGTTCGGCATCATTTTCGGTCTCTAAATCGCCTTCAATCACTGCGATCCGCACCGTATCGCCGAGCGCGTCAATTGTCGCTTCTAATAAACTGGTTTTGCCAGCACCGGGCGATGACATTAAATTGAGCGCCAATACACCATGATGATTAAAATGTTCGCGGTTATGCGCCGCTTGCTGATCGTTTTCCGACAACAATCCAGTGAGTACATCCACTGCAACGTGCTTATGATTAGTAGAAATTAAATCGTCGTGAGTGTGATTGCAACCGCAGGTATGACACATTTTGAATTATCCAGTGAATTGATCGGAAAGACGTAAGAATAACCGAGATTAGACATTGATGCTTGAACTAAATTGTGATTGAATCTGACTTTAATAAAGGAGATTAACCATGTCAAACACTGCCGAACGTTTGGAGATAAGCGCCGAAACATATTTACAAACAGAAGCGCGTTCATCCATTAAACACGAATACATTGCAGGCGAAGTTTTCGCAATGGCTGGAGCACAGGAATCACATGTTACCATTGCGCTTAATATAGCAACATTGCTGCGTTCACATGTGCGTGGCAGTCCATGTCGCGTTTATATTTCAGATATGAAAGTGCGCGTCGATGCCGCAGACAGCTTTTTTTATCCCGATGTCTTTGTGACTTGCGACCATCGAGATATTGGGGAAACGTTAATGAAACGCCACCCTAACTTAATTATTGAAGTGCTGTCTAAATCAACCGCAGTTTATGATTATAGTGCCAAGTTTGGTTATTATCAGCAACTGGAATCGTTGCAGGAATATGTGTTAATTAAGCCGGAACGCATGGCAATTGATGTTTTTCGCCGTGACACCGAAAACCAATGGGTATTATATTCATTTGCTGCTGGTGATGAACTGACATTAACCAGCATTGATTTTCATTGCGCCATCGCAGCGTTATACGAAGATGTAAGTTTAGAATCAGCAGACCAAATAATTGTCTGAAAATAAACGCACTTACTGACAACTTAATTCGGAGTCTTACTCTTTGAAATTCGCATCAATTTTTGAATAGAGTACATTAACCATGTCAAACACTGCCGAACGTCTGGAGATAAGCGCCGAAGCATATTTACAAGCAGAAGCGCGTTCATCCGTTAAACATGAATACATTGCAGGCGAAGTTTTTGCAATGGCTGGAGCACAGGAATCGCATGTTACCATTGCTGGCAACATTTTTTCACTGCTGCGTTTACATGTGCGTGGCAGTCCATGTCGCGTTTATATTTCGGATATGAAAGTGCGCGTCGATGCCGCAGACAGCTTTTTTTATCCTGATGTATTTGTGACTTGCGACAACCGTGATGTAGGGGAAAGTTTAATGAAACGCCACCCTAATTTAATTATTGAAGTGCTGTCTAAATCAACCGCAGTTTATGATTATAGTGCAAAATTCGGTTATTATCAGCAACTGGAATCATTGCAGGAATATGTGTTAGTTAAACCAGAGCGTATGGCAATTGATGTTTTTCGCCGCGACTCAGAAAACCAATGGGTGTTGTATTCATTTACTGCTGGTGATGAACTGACATTAACCAGCATTGATTTTCACTGCGCCATCGCAGCGTTATATGAAGATGTGAGTTTAGAATCAGCAGACAAAATAATTGTCTGAAAATAAACGCACTTACTGACAACTTAATTCGGAGTCTTAATCCTTGAAATTCACAGTTGAAGAATTCCGCGCTTGGAAAAACAAATGTGTGACCTTATTGGGAATGTCTGGTGTAGGCAAAACCCATTTGTCCGCGATGCTGCGGCGCAGTGATTGGTTTCATTATTCAGGCGATTATCGCATTGGAACCCGTTATTTAGATGAGCCAATTCTGGATTTAATTAAAGCGCAGGCGATGCACGATCCATTTTTGCGTGATTTATTGCGCCGCGATTGGATTACCATTCGCAATATCATCAAGATTCACGATCTTGGTCCAGTATTGAGTTTTATCGGTAAACTGGGCAATCCTAAATTCGATGGTTTGCCACTAAATGAATTCAGTCGGCGGCAAGCATTATATCGACAAGCAGAAATTGCAGCGATGCACGATGTACCGGATTTCGTGCGCAAATCCCGTGAGATTTATGGCTATCCGCATTTGGTCAATGATGTCGGTGGCAGTCTGTGCGAATTAGATGATCCAAACGTGATTGAATTGCTCGCTAAACACAGTTTAATTCTGTATATCCGTGTGCCAGCCGCCGATGAAATTAAATTGATTCAGCGGGCACAAGCTGACCCTAAACCATTGTATTATCGACCTGAATTTCTCCGTGCTGCGATTGCTGATTACTTCTCTGAACAGGGTTTGCATTATGTCGCAGAAATTGAACCAAATGCGTTTACGCGCTGGGTTTTTCCGCGTTTATTTCATTCACGAGTGCCGCGTTATGAAGCAATTGCGAGACCGCATGGTTATACGGTGTCGTCAATTGATGTTGCTAGTGTGCGCGACGAACAGGATTTTCTATTGTTAATTGAATCAGCAATTGTTCGCGCTGATACAGCGCCAATCGCTGATTTACCCCGCGCCGAAATCTAACTTTTTAATTGAGCTTGGAATTAAATTCATGCCTATCGTTGCCCATAATGATTTACCGACTTTTGCGCGGTTGCGCCAAGAAGGTCAACGCATTCTTGAACCGAATTGCGCGTTACAACAAGACATCCGCGAATTGCACATTGGCTTGCTCAATATGATGCCGGATGCGGCGCTGGCTGCTACTGAACGGCAATTTTTTCGGCTCGTTGGTCAGAGCAATCCAATTGCGCAGTTTTATGTGCATCCATTCACACTTGATGGTTTAGCGCGAGGTGCGGAGGCGCAGGACTATATTCAGCGGTATTACGAGCCATTTGAAAAAATCCGCGAGGAAGGATTGGATGCGTTAATTATTACGGGAGCAAATGTCAGCGGGCCGGATTTAACGCAGGAGCCATTTTGGAAGCCATTAATTGCAGTCGTAGATTGGGCTTATTCGCAAGTGTGTTCGACGTTGTGTTCTTGTTTAGCAACTCACGCGGTATTGCAATTTCGCTATCACCAACGCCGCCAGCCATTACCTGCAAAATGCTGGGGCGTCTATCCGCATCATGTCGTGGAAAGAACGCATCCTCTGGTGAGTGATGTCAATACGCGCTTTGATGTACCGCATTCGCGTTTTAATGATATTAGTCGGACGCAATTCGACGCAGCGGGATTGCATGTTTTAACGGAAAGCGATGACGCTGGCGTACATTTGGCAGTGAGTCCTGATGGTTTTCGGCAGGTGTTTTTTCAAGGTCATCCTGAATATGATATGATTTCGTTATTAAAAGAATATCAGCGAGAAATTAAGCGATTTATTGCTGGCATACGAATAGATTATCCGCCATTTCCAGATCATTATTTTGGATTACAAGCACGAGCAATTTTAGATGAACATCGAGGACAAGTACACGAAGCACTGGATCAAGGGCGTGATGTTCCGGCGTTTCCTGAACAATGGATGACTGCGCGGTTACATAATACTTGGCACGATACGGCGCAGGGGGTTATTGGCAATTGGATGGGTTTGGTTTATCGCGTCACTAACCATGATCGGCGATTGCCATTTATGGCTGAAGTAAATCCTGATGATCCATTAGGTTTAGGATGGAATAAACGTTAATGCAAGTTTACGATTATTCCGATGGATTTATTTGAGCGTATGGCTGCGGTGATGGAGTACTAATTCGCGCTGCATTGTTTGATATTGCGCGTATTCGCAAGCAGTTGGTTAATTCAACGGATGACTGATTGGTGCTTTTTCAATCTTTGGCAATGGGCGTTGCCGCGCTTGCCAGAGGTCGTAATCCATTTGCATTCCCAACCAAATGTCCGCTCGTCCACCTCTTTCTATACCCAGCCACACTTCAATTCGCCGCGCCATATCGGGAGAAATTGCGGCACGACCATTCAAAACCCGTGATAATGCAGTGCGCGTGACGCCAAGCTGGCGAGCAGCATCAGTAATGGTTAAACCCAGTGCAGGTAATACATCTTTTCGCAAAGTTGCGCCCGGATGCGGTGGATTGTGCATCGTGTTCATCAATAAAACCTTTAATGGTATTTTAAGTTAAATTGACCTAATGTTAGCGACAAGCAAGTATTTTTATGTACCAACTTGAATACTCCCGTGAAGCCAGCAAGGCGTTGAAATCACTACCGCGCAATATCGCGGTGACAATCGTTGGAAAACTCAACGTATTGGCTATTGATCCCTTTGCACAAAATCAAAACGTAAAAAAATTAGTTGGGCGGGCAGCGTATCGCTTGCGCGTTGGAGATTGGCGCATTATTTATGAAATTTACGGTGATCGTCTTGTGATTCATGTTGTTACTATTGCACCGCGTGGAGGTGTTTATCAATGAACGACATTCAATTTATTGAACACAACGGAAAACGCGCATTTGCGGTTATTCCGATAAATTTATTTGAACGTATGGCTGCTGCTTTTGAAGACCTTAACGATATTGCATTATATGACGCTACAAAAGCTGCCGATGATGGATTTTGTTTTCCCGGCGCAGTATTACACGCCATTATTGATGGTGTGCATCCAGTGACCGCGTGGCGCAATTATCGTGGTCTCAGTTTAGAAGAACTCACTACCATTGCAGGCATTCACCCAACACTGTTATTGCAGATTGAAAACGGCACTGAAAATGGTTCAACCGCGACCTTGCAGACAATTGCGCAGGCGCTCAACATTGCTGTAGAAAACTTGCAAGAATGAAACGCTGGCGCATGATTGGAGAAACAAACATGACTGAACGCTTTACACCTTGGGATAGCGTTGATTATTTGCAATCAGATGAAGATATTCGTTTTTATCTCGAAGCGTGTATTGCCGAAGATCGCGGCGATGGTGAGTTGATTCGTGCTGCATTATTTGATATTGCGCGTATTCGCAACGCTAACGTCGCAGCAGCGTTTTTTGATGCGTATAACTGTAGCCATCAGCGCGTTGAATGACTGTGCAACAGCGGTGCGAAATACTCTGAATTAAACGCTCGGCAGTTTGTAAATTGAAACGTCCCGTGGCGCGAATCGCTACCCGTCCGATATGAACCCCGGCATTTTTGCCTTTCAATACCCGCGCAATCACGCGGTCGCCAGTTTGAAATCCGTAAATGCGTTTGCGGCGCGTGCGATGACTGCGCGGAAAACCAAAGCAATCAAGCTGGGCGCGTTGATAAAGACCGCGTCCAGTTGCTTTGATTGCCAAAATCGGGCATTGCCAGCCGGTTAAAGTGTCGATTTTTCCGACACAAGCTGCATCGAGCGCATGAGTTTTTGGAATGTTAAGGCGGCTGCGATTAAATTGAGTTAATCCACCTGATCCAGTTTCAACCGGAATACCAATTGCGTTTAGTGCATTAAATAATGCCCAGCGCGTGGAATTGACCGCTGCTGCATCGCGTAACGGTTTTTTTGCCTGCGCTTGAATACGCCGCAATACTTCTGGCTTTTTGTTGAGAAATTCTGCAATTGGTTGGCTGCCTTTTTTCTGGTTGCAGGACGCGCAAGCCAAAGCCAAATTGCTAATCCGATTCGAGCCGCCGCTGGCTCGCGGTTGAATATGCTCAATTTGCAACGGGACATTTTTAGCGCCGCAATAAACGCATTGGCGCTGCCATTTTTCCAACAGATATTCCCGAACTTCGTAGCCAGCCAGCGTTCCGCGCTGATATTCCACACCAGAAATTTCTGGGTTTTGCATCTGCTGCATATCAAAGCGCACCAATTCCAAACTGATTGCCGTGACCGGAGCGAGATCACGCAAACGCTTGACCCAGTTCTGGGTGGTCTCGACACGATGGCGCAAACTTGGAGCCAGCCAGCCGACGGGTTTGGTGCGATTGTGAAAACGCGGCTCACGATGACGAAGATTGGCGCTGCGCCGCCGGCGACGCATCTGGCGGCGAGCTGTCAGTGCCTCACTGATTTGCTGTCCGCGATGCGTCAGTTCACCCAGCCACAACACGGCAGCGCGGCGCGTCGTGTTGCCAGTTTCAGGATCAATCGCTTCCGTTTCGCGCACCAGCGCCAAGCCAGTGGTCTTGCTGCCGGGGTCGAGTTTAATCCGCACCGGCTGCACTGCTCCGCCGACGCGATCTTTCAAGCGGATGGTGAACGGGACGAGCCGAGCGACCACGGCGCGACCCCGCGACAACAGCAGCCGCGCCTTTTTCTCGGAACAGGGCATCAGTGGTTGCTGGCGTTTATCTAATACGAATACTGCCATTTTTCTTACCAAATCAATGCGCTTACGCGCCTAGTGACGGACGCCTCACGACGTCGCTCCCTTCGGAAATGTGTGCAAACGGCTCCTGCTGTTGCCAGCAGCGATCAAAACCTTCGGCGCTTTGCCTTTCGCCAGCATGATCCTGATCTTTCAGAGCAGCGAACTAAGGAAGCATTCGCTGGTGAGTCTTGACGACCTTTTGCACACGGAGCGGATTGGCTACCGCTTTCCCTGCTCAACCCAGCTCTTTAATGAGCTATCGGTTTTTACAAACCGAGGTAGTTGATCGCCCAAAAATGTCTCGCTGCATGTGTGACATTTCCGAAAATGTCACACCGGCCCCTGTGACATCAAAAAAAATGTCTCGCTTCTGGTGTGACACCCACCGCGCCAGCTCCGCACCGTTTTATCAAATCACCTTAAAAATAAACGGCTTAACGGAAAAAAGCGGCGCAGCGCAAATCTTGGCACAGCAACTGCAAAATGGCAATCAGGAAACGATCCGCACCGCTCACTGAATACCGCGCTTTGTTTTCTGCTTTCAATTCGGTTGATTCATTCACATTTGGAGCACGGCAATGAAAAAGTATCAACAAGGCTTTACCCTGATTGAACTCATGATCGTGGTTGCGATCATTGGTATTTTGGCCGCGATTGCAGTTCCAGCTTATCAGGATTATATCGCCAAGAGTCAGGTGACTGTCGCACTGGCTGACATCACTCCCGGTAAGACGCAAGCAGAAACTCAAATTAACGAGGGTCTGGCTGCTCCACTTGCTCTTTCTACCGATGTGGGTCTTGCGGTTAAGACGACACGGTGCTCGGCGGTTTCAGCAGCAGTTGCACTCACTGGCGTAACAACAATTGAATGCACGATAGACGGCAACCCAGTGGTTAAAGGTAAGAAAATTCAATTGTTACGGGATGCTGCCGGCGCGTGGACGTGCAAAACTGATGCCGACGCAAAATTCTACCCGAAAGGTTGTATTGCACTGTAATAATCGGAATATAGGGGAGGAATGGCAGGTTTTAGCGTCAACTTTCCTCGCCTGATCCGATTAAAAACCCCGTTTCCAATTAGGATTCGGGGTTTTTTGTTATAACAGTGATTATGGAAAAAATGGCTTAAATATCCATTTCCACCACTTTTTAACAACAGTGGAGCGCCCACTATGTCCCAGTTATCTAAGGGCTTCACGCTAATCGAACTAATAATTGTGGTCGCAATTATTGGGATTCTGGCATCAATTGCCGTTCCAGCTTATATGGACTACATCGGTAAAACTCAGGTTAGTGCAGCACTTGCTGATATTCGCGCCGGAATTACTAAGTACGAGTTATTTGTGGTTTCTGGCGAACCAGCGGCTGTCTACACTCTGGAAGGAATTGGGTTGTCAGCATCAACGAATAGTTGCAGTTCAGTTACCGTGACAGCGGTTAATAGCGACGGAAGTGCAGAACCTGCAATCAGTTGCATTATTCAAGGAACGCCAAAAATAAAGGGAAAGATCATTCGTTATGATCGCGCTGTCAACGGAACTTGGCAATGTAAATCAAATGTTATCTCGACTTTTTATAGCCCATTTGGTTGCACAGCAATTTAAACTATTTGGGTCTAAAAAATTAAAGCCTCCAATAAAACGGGGGCTTTTTTATTGGGTGGGAATTGAGATATTCAAGCAGGATTGAATCGTTTTGCGCTGCTCGCTCAATGTTCATAAACCTAGCATACTGTGAGAACCGAGGCGCACAAGTTGCAATGTGTTGTCATCCGGTTTGACATGGCAATCCCGATACTCTTCCCAATGACCATTGAGCGCATGATCGCGGTACTTCGGAGCCAGCGACTCATCTTCAGCCAGTATTTTAATGAGAGCAATAAAATCTTCTTGCAGCGCCAGGCGATGTAAACCCTTAGCCTCGCGTTTCAAATCACGCTTGAACTGAGTCGTTTGTTTAATGATTCGCATCCAGCACCGCTTGTAATTGGTCGAGAGTGACGGATTCTAGATTGTCTTTCTGCGCTTCCTTCATCGCTAAAATAGTAGCGGAGTTTGGTATTAGCGGCTCAAACGGCAGTACTTTTTCATGGGCGATGTGAATCAATAAGATGCGCAAAGCGTCTGACACTGTCAACCCCATCGTTGCAAGCACAGCGCTGGCTTCTTCTTTAATGTCCGTATCAATGCAAGCGCGAACAACAGTATTTGTTGGCATGAGTTTGTTCTCTGGTAGCGTAGCAATATAGGTTGGATCGCCAATAGTAACCCAAAAAACAACTGTTTTGCACTGCAAGCAAAACTACCGGTAATGAAGGTTTTATTGCGCCAACAATCGTGATGCAGTCAATTTGACTAGCGATCAGTTAAATTTGAACTGCGGATTTAATGCGGTTAAAGCCTCCGTTGAAATGGGGGCTTTTTTATTTGCGTCTTTCTATTTCGTAGAAATTAGTGTACTATGTAAGCCACGCTTTAGAGCAAAATCAGTTGGGGGGTTTGCGTTGATCCAGACCATCGAGTTTATTGAAACCAGCATTTTTACGCATCAAATTCAAGCAATCGCTACTGATGATGAAATTCAACAACTTCAGCGTGAACTCATCGAACAGCCTGAAAAAGGCGATTTAATTAAAGGCACTGGTGGATTAAGAAAGATTCGCATGGCAACTGGTATTTGCGGCAAAAGCAGTGGCGCTAGAGTGATCTATTTTTTGGCAACATCTCAGACCATTTACCTCATAGCAGCTTACGCCAAACGCCAAAAAGAAAATCTGACACCCGCAGAAAAAGCGGCGCTGAAAAAACTTACGAAACAATTACACAGCGAGGCACACCATGAGTCTATTCAATGACCTTCAAAACTCTCTGGAAGAAGCCATTGCAATCCAGCAAGGTCGTCAATCTGCCAGTCACATCACCCGCCATGAAGTGATTGATGTCAAAGCCATTCGCACCCAATTGAATGTCTCACAAAGTGAATTCGCCAGCGCACTTGGCACCAGCATTGATACCATCAAGAGTTGGGAAAGCCAGCGGCGAAATCCATCTGGACTGGCCGCTAAAGTGTTAATGACTATTCAAAAGAAACCGGATTATTTCCAAGAACTCGCAGCACACTAACTATTTTCAGGTAATGGTTTAGTCGCGTAGCAACCCAACAATAAAAACTCCCAGCAACGGGGGTTTTTATTGCGCCAATAATCGTAATGCAGTTAATCTGACCAGCGAGCAGTTAAATTTGAACTGCGGATTTAATGCGGTTAAAGCCTCCGATGAAATGGGAGCTTTTTTTATTGGGTGGGAATTAGAATTCGCGTTAAACTACTGTGTAGGACAATTGAGAGGAATAATGCTGTATGACAATGCACACTTATGACAACGACATTATTGCGTGGGCAAATGAACAAGCGCATTTGCTGCGCAGCGGACGTTTTGACTGTTTAGACATCGCGCATCTCGCCGAGGAAATTGAAGACGTGGGCAAAAGTGAACAACGCGAATTAGCAAATCGGCTCGTTGTATTATTAACGCATCTATTGAAATGGCATTATCAACCTGAACGGCGAGGAGCGAGTTGGGAATGCACTATTCGAGAACAACGGCGGGCATTCACTTTGCGTCTCAAGCGCACACCGAGCCTTAAAGCAATGCTGCGTGATCCTGATTGGTGGGAAGAGATTTGGGCCGATACAATCGCTGCTGCCAGTGTAGAAACTGGTTTAGGGCAATTTTCCAAACATTGCCCTTGGTCAGTAAATGATATTTTTAATGATGAGTGGTGGCCGGAATAGCGGCGTAGGTTGGGTTGCCAATAGCAACCCAACAAACAAAAAACCTCCGGTAATGGAGTTTTTATTGGGTGATCATTACGGATGAACCATCAGCAAGAATTTGATATATTGTCAAAATATAGCCACTTGAATTTTCGAGAGCGATATTATGAATAACACAACGAGAATTACAAATAAAGGTCAAGTTACCATTCCTAAACATATTCGAGAACTCGCCGGATTGTTACCCGAAATGGAGGTTGAATTTCGCTTTGAAGATGGGCGAGTGATTCTCGAAAAAACATTCAGTCCGCCCAATCGTGTAGAACGCGCTATTGAGCGATTGCGCCGTGCCCAGCCCTGTATTTCACTCACGACCGACGACATTCTTGATTTAACACGCGGTGAGTAATGTCCATGCGCAAACGCATTTTGGTTGATTCAAACGTACTGCTCGACATCATCACGCATGATCCACACTGGAGTGAATGGTCAACGCAACAACTCAGTGACGGTTTACGCCATCACGGACGCCTTGTTATCAATCCGATCGTATTTGCTGAAATTTCATTTGCTTTTGAAACAATCGAAGCGGTCAACGACATTCTTTCACCTATGGATTATGACTATACATCCATTCCACGCGAAGCGGCTTTTCTGGCGGCACGTTGCCATGCGCAATATCGAATAGCGGGCGGATTGCGTACAATGATTTTGCCTGACTTTTTAATTGGTGCTCATGCTGTTGTCGATAACATGACGTTGCTGACACGCGATGTGCGCCGCTACCGCACTTATTTCCCCAGCTTGCAGTTAATTTGTCCTGGCGAATAGCAGCGTAGGTTGGATTGCCAATTGCAACCCAACAAATAAACCATTCGACAACGGTGGTTTTTGTTGGGTAACCATTGGATGAACTAACAGCAAGAACTTGATACATTATCAAGATGTAGCCAATTTGAGAGCAACAGTTAGGAGCGAACATGGATAGCATTTGTTTATCTAAACACGAATTGCGTGAATTGCTTGAAGAAGCAGTGACTACAGCCTTAATCAATCACCGCGAGCTTCTCGAAGAAGCTGTCACCGAGGCAATTTTAGACCTTAAATTTGGTCTCGCTATTGAGGAAGGCGATAACAGCGAATATGTTGCTGAAGCTGCTATTTGGGCAAAATTAAACGGCGCAGCATTTTGAGATGCGACTTATTTACACGCAAAGTTTTAACCGTGATCTCGACAAAATTATGCACTTGCCAGTGGTTAAACAACGGTTAGCACATTTGCTGCTTTCGTTACAACAAGCAACTTCATTAACCGAATTAAACGGTGTAAAAAAGTTGCAAGGATATGATAGCTACTATCGTATTCGTGTAGGTAACTATCGTCTTGGGTTGAAACAAACTGAAAATCACATTGAAGTCGTGCGCTTTTTGCATCGTAAAGACATCTATCGTCTGTTTCCGTAATTGCTCTGCTGTAGTGAAATAGTGGCGTAGGTCAGACCCAACAAACAAAACCTTCAGCAACGGGGTTTAATCATAATGCAGTCAATTTGACCAGCGATCAGTTAAATTTAAACTGCGAATTTAATCCGGTTAAATCCTCCATAAAACGAAGGCTTTTTTATTGAGTGAGAATTAGGGAACCGCTGATCTATTTAATGTTCTCCACGTTGCCTTTTTAAAAGCATATTTTTATAGAGGGGATATTAAATAAATAGTTTTTGCTTTAGTGATTCAAAATAGTCAACCTCTTTATTAGGTAAAATTAAGGTACTCTTATGCTGTGAACTCTATATTAGGCTTTTAACAGCGCCTTTTTTGCTATTAAGAGATTAGCCAGAGCAAACAAAGTTTGTAGTTGCGCAGTGTTTTTCGCAAGCCCTTTATAACGTACCTTACGGTGCATAAATAGATTTTTAATAATGTGAAATGGATGTTCAACACGCGCGCGTATTTGCGCCTTAATTTTTTCAATCTGTTGCGTGAGATTTTTCAACAAACCATCATCCATTTTTTCAACTTTAGAACGTTTTTCAGCGATATTCCAACTGACCACTTTTTCATTAAATTTGTTTTTAACTTTTTCGCGTTTATCTGCACCAGTGTAGCCAGCATCACCAAAAACTTTTTGTTCTTGACCATGTAAAATGTTTTCAACTTGAGTGACATCATGCTCATTTGCCGCCGTGCCAACCACGGTATGCACTAACCCAGAATTAACGTCAACACCAATGTGTGCTTTCATTCCGAAATACCATTGATTTCCCTTGCGAGTAGAATGCATTTCTGGATCGCGTTCTTTTGCTTCGTTTTTTGTTGAAGAAGGGGCATTGATAATGGTCGCATCAACGATTGTCCCTTGATTTAACAACAATCCTTTCTCGCGTAAATGCGCATTGATTGTAGAAAAAATCACTGTAGTCAGTGCATGACGTTCGAGTAAATGGCGAAATTTCAACAGTGTTGTTGCATCTGGTACCGCTTCAACACTCAAATCAATACCTATGAATTGCAGTAATGATTGACTATCGTAAATTGCATCTTCCAGTGCCTCATCAGCAAGATGATACCATTGCTGTACAAAGTACATCCTTAACATCCGCTCTAATCCTATTGGCGGACGACCACGCTTACCTTGACTATCAGGGTAGTAATAAGGTGTCAATGCTTTAACCAAAGTTGACCATGGAACAATTTTTTCCATATCATTGAGAAAACGTTCACGGCGCGTCGTTTTCTTTTTTGCTAAAAATTCTGATTGTGCAAAAGAAAATTGTTTCATGCTGGTATCATATTTACATTACGACTGATGCCTATTTTATCATTTAGATCGCAACGATGCTGGCTATTTAATCAGTGTTTCCCTAAAGCTATTCTTGGCTATTTCTCTAGTAGGATGCGCTACACCCTATCAACCTACTGGTCTGCTTGGTGGGTTAAAAGAAACTCGGCTTTCGGAAGATGTTTGGGAAGTCCATTTCAGAGGAAAAAGTTTTACCGATGAAAAGAAAGCAAAAGACTTTACTTTATTGAGAAGCGCAGAATTAACGCTGCGGAACGGCTTTAGCTATTTTATGCTGATCAATTCCGCTACTGATAAGTTTGCAGGAGCGACTGGTGTTAATGTTCTTGCTGGAGGCGTAACCGCAACCATCAACAACGAATACAGTCCAAATGTACAAAGTCAAGCCTGATGCCTTACCCGGAACGATGGTTTATGATGCGAGTTATATCTGTAACTCATTTGGTAGTAAATACGGAATGACATGCGACAAGGATATAAGGAAGGCATAGCCGCGTAGGTTGGGTTGCTGCTTTTGGCAACCCAACCTCGCTATCACTACTAAAAATCAGACAGCATAGTTTTGTTAAAAAAAGACGAATAAGTCAGGAATAAAAATGGGCAAAGAACTTGTTTTTTTAGCATTAGATAACAACCAGCAGAACACTATTTTGTCAGAAATTAATAAAAGAGGTGTGGACGCATCTTTCTTTGACGTTAATAAGATAAAAGTATTGATTATAAACGACAGGATCGTAGTCAAGCATGATGCTTTTACGATAACAATTGCTTCTAAACAGTTGTTGAAAGATATTTCAGGTATCAGCGCAGGGATTGTTAGCAGTGCTGAAAATTATGCCGACAATGTGATTTTAGGTGCTAACCGGGGACATGGATTTGCTGCTGAAAAAGCAAATCATCTCCACGATGTGTTGACAGGTAAGAATGCAACAGTAGTTGGTGGAAATAACGCTAAAAATGGCGCTGATCGCTTAGTAAATGGTGTACACATTCAAACAAAGTATTGCAGTTCTGGCTCTAAATGTATTGCTGAAACATTTGAGAATGGTCGATTTAGATATTGGAATGCTGATGGCTCGCCAATGCTAATTGAAGTGCCGTCCGATATGTATGATTCGGCTGTACAAGCAATGCAGGAACGAATCAAGAAAGGGCAGGTTGCTGGCATTAGTGATCCAAATCAAGCGAAACAACTGGTTAGAAAAGGGCATTATTCTTACGCACAAGTAAAAAATATCGCACGTTTCGGTACCATTGAAAGTATCACTTATGATGCTGTGAATGGCATAAAAGTGGCAGGAACTGCGATGGGTATTTCGTCCGCAATTTCTTTTGCAGTTGCCATCTGGAATGGTGAAGATTGGGAAATTGCTTTAGAAAAAGCCTGTTATGATGGTTTGAAAATTGGTGGAATTGCATGGGTAAGTAGTTTGCTAACAGCCCAATTAGGTAGAACGGGAATTGAACAAAGTTTGCGCGGGAGCACCGATTGGGTTGTAAAACAAATGGGTGCAAAGACAGCGGCATGGCTGGCTAATGGGTTGCGTTCTGGAAACAACATTTATGGCGCAGCGGCAATGAATCATGTCAGCAAATTATTAAGAGGTAACATTGTCACGGGCGTTGTAACCACCTTTGTTTTATCGTCAGTTGATTTTGTGCGCATGTTTAACGGCAAGATTTCAAAAGCACAACTGTTTAAAAATGTGACCACCACCGCAGTGAGTGTTGCTGGTGGTACTGGCGGTTGGATGGGTGGGGCTGCCGCTGGAGCGGCAATTGGTTCTGCAATTCCGGTGCTTGGCACCGCTGCCGGTGGCATTATCGGCGGACTATTAGGTAGTCTGGCGGCTGGAACCGCTGCTTCTGCTGTTGTTTCTACGGTTTTAGATCAATTGATTGCAGATGACGCTAAAGAAATGCTTAAAATCGTTGAGCAATTATTTGGTCAACTCGCTGAAGATTATTTATTAAGCGAAATAGAAGCAAAATCAGTGATTGATGAATTTCAACAGCGCGATCTGGCAGGTACGTTACGCGATATGTTTGCAAGCAGTGATCGTCTGGAATTTGCCCGTGCTGTTTTAGAGCCTTTAATAGAAAAACGCATGAGACAGCGCCAACAAATTCAGTTACCCTTTAATCAAGCAGTGATTAAAACAACCGGAACGATTATTGAACGGTTGGCGGTGATTTGAGGAGTTATACCAAGTTAATATCAGATTTTCGGTTCTTAATCTCCGATAATAGCGAACTTATCACTCCTTAACGACAGTATTTCATCATGGTATTGATTTGCGTTACTAAAAAACGATTGACAGGCAAACTTGAAATCATCGAATGATTCAAAATAGCGGTTGTAGAGAATTTTCTTTTTGAAAAATTTCCACAGTCGTTCAATAAGATTAAGGTTTGGCGCATAAGGTGGAAGAAACATTAGTTTAATTCGTGAAGTTTCAAGATACTTACTAACCGCTTTTGAACGATTATAGCGAGCATTGTCACAAATGACGTAGATTACAGCAGCGGTCGGATGTAACTGCTCCAATTGTTTCAATAGTGCAATAGTAGATTCTGAATTGATTGTGTCGTCATAACGCACGACTGGTTCTAGCTTATCCAGACTCATAGCACCGTTAATGTTGATACGTTTACGACCAGTGTTAGAACGAATTTCTTGTTCATCACCACGCTTAATCCAAGCATTGGAGATCACTGGATTATGTTGAGGATGTACCGCATCCATAAAGTATATTGGGTCTTCTTCGCCTTTGTTTTTTTTGGCTTTTTCGTATTCAACTAAAAATTCTTTTTGCGCTTCTGGATCAGCTTTTCCTGGAATTAACTTCGGTTTTTTATAAACATAACCAAGACGATGTAACAGTGCTGTCATACCGCTTTCGGTATAGGTCACTTCAAAGATATTTTCAACCCAATGAGCTATCTCTTTTGCCGTCAGATAAAGGTTTTCTTGTAAGTGGTTGTTGAGAAGAGCGAGTTCTATATCGTCAAGCAAACACTCTGAGCCACGAAAAGCAATATGCACAAGTAATTCAATGCCGCCTTGCTGATAACGCTTAAAATGATTGCGCACAGTATTAGGGTCTACTTGCAAGACTTCGGCGACTTGTTCGGCAGTCCAGCCTGTGGCTAAAAGAACGACAGCTTTAATTCGGTCAGCCTCTCGTTTATTGCGGGTATGCCGATGCAAATTACGCAACTCGTTTAGTTTATCTGTTGGAAGGTGGTAGTCAATCATAGGTAGAATTCCACAACATCAGTTAGTTGATTGCACCGAGCATATTAACGAAAAAGCCAAATGAAAATGGTATACCACTGATCAGCCAACCGGAGAATTATCTTATTTCCCATGAAATATGGCGGCAGCGTTACCGAATTGAAACAAATGAAATTCGAAATTATCTGGATACGCCAGATAGCTTGTGGGGAACAGGCAACAGGGTGAGTTATGCTCAAATCGAGAGTAATATGATTGATATAGCCCAGTCTCTTTACTTGGTGCAAGTTACTGATCTAAATCTGAGCATGGTTGATGGTAGAAGGCGAGCAGCATTCAGCTATGCTGGAATAAATTACGATCTCCCTGTAACAGATCCGAACTTTGAAAAGCAACTTGCTGAGCCAGACAACCAGGGGGTTCTATGCGTTAGCCTAGGAGAAAAGTATGACCCGGCTGGCGGCAATAATTATTCATGTTACAAGATCGTAGCCACAATATTATAGCCGGAACATTTTATGAAAACTTTTACTATTGGCTTTACTCAGGAAGGGGCAAACAAGTTTTTCTCCCTTATTAAAAAGAATCATGTATCGCGGATAATCGATGTTAGGTTAAACAATGTATCTCAGCTCGCTGGTTTTGCTAAGCGAGACGATTTGAAATACTTTCTAACAGAGCTATGTGATGCGGATTATGTTCATCTAGAAGAATTGACGCCTACGAAAGATATTCTGGTAGTGGTAATGTCGATAGGATAAAATTAAAATATCATTACGCACTTGAATCGGAATTATTTTATGCACTGCCCTAAATGCCACTCTCAATCTTTCGTCAAAAACGGTTTTAACGCTACCAATAAGCAAATGTACCGATGTAAAGACTGCGGACGACAATTTGTGTTAAGCCCGGCTAAAAGCACGATCTCTGATGAAAATAAATCTTTGATTGATCGCTTGCTTTTAGAGCGGGTTTCTTTAGCCGTTATTACTCGAATTGTTGGCATCTCAAAATCTTGGTTGCAACGTTATGTCAATGAAAAATACGAATCAATTCAACGCCACTTTGAAGTGAGTAAAAAGCGCAGGGGACGACTCACGATTGAGTGTGATGAAATGTGGTCATTTGTACATAAACTCAAGAATAACCAATGGCTTTGGTTGGCGATCGATACTCGTACACGTGAAATTGTTGGCGCGTACGTTGGAGATAGAAGTGAAAAATCTGCACGTGGATGATGGAACTCTTTGCCTCCTGTTTATCGCCAATGCGCAGTAAGTTATACCGATTTTTGGGCAGCTTATGGAACGATATTTCCATCAAAACGCCATCGTGCTGTTGGCAAAGAAAGTGGACGAACAAATCATATTGAGCGATTGAACTGTACGTTTCGGCAGCGCATCTCTCGATTGGTGAGACAAACTTTATCATTTTCTAAAAAACTTACCAACCATATCGGAGCAATTTGGTATTTCATACATCACTATAATGCAACGCTATCAACCAAAAAATAGGCAGCATTCGCAGCGCTACCCTATAAATAGGATCACTACCCAAAAACGAAATCATTGACTGGCTGGTCAATAAAGGCTTCGTCTGTAAGGGGTGTGGCGGTCAGAAATGGGCGGCACTCTCCCCTGAGATGGAACAGGAAATAAATGCAAAGGATGCCAAAATTGATGATCTAATTCGTATTGTAGAGTCCATCCGCACGTCGCGTGACATTTCAGATAGGCAGGCGCAGGTACTTGAAAACGCGCTTACTAACTCAACTACATCTTTAGAAGTCATCGATGGCTCTGAGCACTTCAATGTGTTAATGCGCGCATTCGCTGAAGCAAAAAACACCGTTTGCATACTCTCTGGATGGATCGGAAGCCCTCTACTCAACGCAGAAATACAACAGCTACTTCGAGCCGCTGTAAAGAGAGTGGTTCGCATATTCCTTGGCTTCGGTTGGGAATCTAGCTCCGGTCACGAGATATCGCCAACCGCAAAATCCGCGCTGAGTTTCGTTAGGGAACCGCTGATCTATTTAATGTTCTCCACGTTGCCTTTTTAAAAGCATATTTTTATAGAGGGGGTATTAAATAAATAGTGTTCGCCTTAGTGATTCAAAATAGTCAACCTCTTTATTAGGTAAAATTAAGGTACTCTTATGCTGTGAACTCTATATTAGGCTTTTAACAGCGCCTTTTTTGCTATTAAGAGATTAGCCAGGGCAAACAAAGTTTGTAGTTGCGCAGTGTTTTTCGCAAGCCCTTTATAACGTACCTTACGGTGCATAAATAGATTTTTAATAATGTGAAATGGATGTTCAACACGCGCGCGTATTTGCGCCTTAACTTTTTCAATCTGTTGCGTGAGATTCTTCAACAAACCATCATCCATTTTTTCAACTTTAGAACGTTTTTCAGCGATATTCCAACTGACCACTTTTTCATTAAATTTGTTTTTAACTTTTTCGCGTTTATCTGCACCAGTGTAGCCAGCATCACCAAAAACTTTTTGTTCTTGACCATGTAAAATGTTTTCAACTTGAGTGACATCATGCTCATTTGCCGCCGTGCCAACCACGGTATGCACTAACCCAGAACTAACGTCAACACCAATGTGTGCTTTCATTCCGAAATACCATTGATTTCCCTTGCGAGTAGAATGCATTTCTGGATCGCGTTCTTTTGCTTCGTTTTTTGTTGAAGAAGGGGCATTGATAATGGTCGCATCAACGATTGTCCCTTGAGTTAACAACAATCCTTTCTCGCGTAACTGCGCATTGATTGTAGAAAAAATCACTGTAGTCAGTGCATGACGTTCGAGTAAATGGCGAAATTTCAACAGTGTTGTTGCATCTGGTACCGCTTCAACACTCAAATCAATACCTATGAATTGCAGTAATGATTGACTATCATAAATTGCATCTTCCAGTGCCTCATCAGCAAGGTGATACCATTGCTGTACAAAGTACGTCCTTAACATCCGCTCTAATCCTATTGGCGGACGACCACGCTTACCTTGACTATCAGGGTAGTAATAAGGTGTCAATGCTTTAACCAAAGTTGACCATGGAACAATTTTTTCCATATCATTGAGAAAACGTTCACGGCGCGTCGTTTTCTTTTTTGCTAAAAATTCTGATTGTGCAAAAGAAAATTGTTTCATGCTGGTATCATATTTACATTACGACTGATGCCTATTTTATCATTTAGATCGCAACGATGCTGGCTATTTAATCAGTGTTTCCTTAACTACTGATCAACGCGGCGTGGGTTTTCCGCGCATCGTCGGCGCGGCAGTGGATATCGGCGCATTTGAAGCTGGAGACGGCGCAGCGCCAACTGCGTATCCATTGACAATTACGCTTGTTGGCAAGGGCAGCGTCAGCAGTGATCCGACGGGCGTCACCTGCTCCAGTACCACTTGCAGCGGTTCCTTTCCTATTGACGCAGAGGTCACGCTGACGGCTAAACCATTGACTGGATTTACTTTTAGTGGTTGGAGCGGAGCCTGTACCAACAAAACCGGCACCTGCGCTGTCACGATGAGCAAAGCGCAAACCGTCACTGCAACGTTTACCGCCGCTCCGGTGAATTACAGTTTGACGCTCACCAAAGTTGGTGATGGCACCGTCACTAGCACTCCGGGCGGAATCAATTGCGGAACGGGCACTGGCTGCGCAGCAAAATTTGCCAGCGGTAAAACCATCACACTGACTGCGGCTCCAGCAACTGGTGCAACATTTGTGAAATGGAACGGCTGCACGGCAAGCGCCACCGATTCTAAAAAATGCACGCTGACTCTCACCGCTAATAAAACTGTGACAGCAACTTTCACTACTATTCCCGCTGCAACTGCCGATTTTATTATTACTGGTATTATTTTGACGCCAGCCAATCCGCAGACAAATGGATTATTTGCAGCCAACATTACAGTGAAAAACCAAGGCACCAGCGCGGCAGATGGCGGTACGCTTTCGGTATGGACAAACCGCGCTACAAAGCCGGTATGCAGTACTGGCGGTGATAAAGCCGTTCCCATTGGCAGCGTAGCAGCGGGCAATACCAAAGTTCTGACCATTGGCGAACTTGCAGCAGGCGCAGTAGGCACAAAAAAACTATACGCATTTGCTGATAGCAAGTGTGTAAGGCAGGAAATTGATGAAACCAATAATCAATTGACCAAAAATTACACTGTGAAACAGTAATCGTAGGTTGAGTTGACTGCGCCAACCCAACTGACGATCTATAAAATAATCCGTATGGCAGTAAACGAAAAAAGCCCCGCTGTCGACAGCGGGGCTTTTTAATGTCAAGCGACTACACTTTTAATTGTAACCGCAGTTTTTCATGGCGTTCTTTTCAATCTGGCGAATACGCTCCGCAGACACGCCAAATTGATCAGCCAATTCGTGCGGCGGCAGGTTATTCAACAAATGCCAGCAACTGGCGATATTCAATGCAAACTACCAAAACACCGCAAATTCAAATTGCCAAAAGGCGAAACTTATACAAACTGAATCAGCGCGTGGCGCATTTAGCTATTATATGGCTGGTGATGGCAGTGAATATCTGCGCCGATTACAAGTGCGTTGTCCATCATTGGTTCATGCCTTTACGCTATTAGAACCGCTATTGGTTGGAGCGCAACTGTTTGATGTTGCCTTGATTATGGTATCGCTGGGAATTTGTCCGCCAGAAATTGAGCGTTAAATCACGCTGCACTTGCATTAACCACAATTCAAATCTTTATTCACGGCAATTGTTCAATTGCCGTCATTG
Organism: Chromatium okenii; assembly: GCF_002958735.1. Classification (GTDB taxonomy): domain Bacteria; phylum Pseudomonadota; class Gammaproteobacteria; order Chromatiales; family Chromatiaceae; genus Chromatium; species Chromatium okenii_A. Next base: position 120,267 of record NZ_PPGH01000038.1, read on the forward strand.
TTTCGACGCTCACCTGACACACCAAATTTAGTCACTCAATCACCTTTGTTCGACCTTGGTAAGGTCATTCGTTAGGCGCGGTTGGCAAAAAAGTTGAACACTGCATTTCAATTGTTGTATTTTTCAACTCCCGCTCGTTCACGCTTGTTTCATCATTTGGAGAGTTGCCAATGCGTTACCGTAAACATGCCTTTCATCCGCTGACCTGCTGGGCGGGAATTGCCGCCTTGCTTGCCAGCATCACCCTCAGTTTTCCTGCGAGTGCTGCAACCTACACTGTCACTAATCTCAACGACAGTGGTGCCGGTTCATTACGGCAAGCCATTCTCGATGCCAATGCTACGCTTGGCGTTGCTGACACCATCGAATTCGATCCGAGTGTGACCGGCACGATTACGCTCACCACTGGTGAAATCCAAATCACCGATAAATTGACGCTGAACGGCCCCGGTGAAGCGGTATTGACGATTAGTGGTAATCAGAAGTCACGGATTTTTAACGTGAAAACGATGAACACCACGATGAGCAGCTTGACGCTGAAAGATGGCAAAGTTTCCAGCGATGGTGGCGCAATTCTCAATCAAGGATCGCTGACATTAAAACAGCTCACTTTCACGAATAATAAAGCAGATGGCTATTCTTCAGGCGGTGCGATTAAAAATGATGGGGTATTGACGATGTCGGACATCATTGTAACCGGTTCGTCTGCCACTCACGATGGTGGTGCGTTTTACAATAACGGACTCGCTACACTGAACAATGGTACTTTTTCGGGTAATCTCACCACGAACGGCGGTGGTGCGATATTAAATACCTCTAGTGGCAAATTGACCATCAATCGTGCGGTTTTTGATGGTAATCAATCTGATTACGGTGGTGCTATCAACAATAGCGGCATTTTATCCCTAAACGAAAGCGCCTTTTCTGCGAATCAAGCAAAAAACGCTGGGGGAGCTATCTGTAGCAATGGGAGATTATCGGTTACGAATAGCCTCTTTGCGCAAAACCGTTCCGGTACTAATGGCGGCGGCATTGCTACTCAAGAAGATACTACTATCTACAACAGCACTTTTTCACAAAACTATGCTGAAAGTAGTGGGGGCGCTATCTGTGCGTATAGATATGGGTATAGTCCTTCTTTAACCTTGCTGAATGACACCCTAACTGGGAATTATGCCGGCGCCGGTGGCAGTGTCTGGTTCGGTGGAACGTTAACAATCGGTAATACCATCAGTGTTGGGAACTTCGCGCCCACCAATCTGGAAATATACAAAAGCAGCGGCACCTTTACTTCACAGGGCAATAATCTTTTTGGCAGCAACACCATTTTTGGCGGTAGCGATGCGGCATCAAGTGGCTATAGCGACCTGACTATCCAGAGCACCGATAGCATTCTCACCGAAGAGCCAGAAACGGTTATTGGTTCTTTAATGGACAATGGCGGTTTTACCCAAACCCACGCTTTAATTCCCGGCAGCCCAGCCATTGACGCGGGTGGAAATAGCATTGTTCCAACCGAATTAACCACCGATCAACGCGGCGTGGGTTTTCCGCGCATCGTCGGCGACCGCGTGGACATCGGCGCATTTGAAGCTGGCGGTGTAGCAACCGCCTATCCGCTAACAATTACGCTTGTTGGTAAAGGCAGCGTCAGCAGTGCGCCGACGGGTGTGACCTGTTCTGGAACTACTTGCAGCGGTTCCTTTCCTATTGACGCAGAGGTCACGCTGACGGCTAAACCATTGACCGGTTTCACTTTTGGCGGCTGGAGCGGAGCCTGCACCAACAAAACCGGCACCTGCGCCGTCACGATGAGCAAAGCGCAAACCGTCACTGCAACGTTTACCGCCGCTCCGGTGAGTTACAGTTTGACCCTCACCAAAGTGGGCGACGGCATCGTCACCAGCAACCCGATGGGAATTAAATGCGGCACGGGCACTGGCTGCGCGGCGAAATTTGCCAGCGGTAAAACCATCACTCTCACTGCGGTTCCGGCAACTGGCGCAACGTTTGTGAAATGGACGGGCTGCACGGCAAGTGCAACTGATTCTAAAAAGTGCACTCTCACGCTGACTGCTAATAAAACGGTGACAGCGACTTTCAGCACTGCCACCGCTGCAACTGCTGATTTCATCATCACTGCGATTACTTTGACGCCTACTTCTCCGGTAGCAAATGGGCTCTTTAACGTCAACATCACCGTCAAAAATAAAGGCACTAAAAGCGCAGATGGTGGCACTTTGTCGGTGTGGACGAATCGCACATCCAAACCGGAGTGCAGCACTGGCGGTGACAAAGCCGTTCCAATTGGCAGCGTAGCAGCGGGCAATACTAAAGTTCTGACCATTAGCGAACTTGCAGCAGGCGCAGTAGGCACAAAAAAACTATACGCATTTGCTGATAGCAAGTGTGTAAGGCAGGAAATTGATGAAACCAATAATCAATTGACCAAAAATTACACTGTGAAACAGTAATCTTAAGTTGGGTCGACTGCGCCAACCTAACTGACGATCTATAAAATAATCCGTATGGCAGTAAACGAAAAAAGCCCCGCTGTCACAATACCAACAGCGGGGCTTTTTAATGTCAAGCGACTAAACTTCTAATTGTAACCGCAGTTTTTTCATCGCATTTTTTTCAATCTGGCGAATACGCTCCGCCGACACGCCAAACTGATCGGCTAATTCGTGCAATGTCTGCTTTTTCTCCGCCAGCCAGCGTTCCTGCAAAATCGTTTTACTGCGTTCATCCAAACCTTCTAATGCGTAATGCAAGCGATCATGTTGATCGCGTTCACTATCTTCATATTCAAGCATTCGCGCTGGCTCCATGCGCAAATCAGGAAGATACGTGGAAGGCGCTGAAGGCGCATCATCGTCGTCATCTTCTAATCCATCAAAAGATAAATCCTGATTTGATAACCGCGATTCCATTTGCAATACAGTTTCTGGTTTTACACCCAAATCTGCTGCAACCTCATCAACTTCCTGTTTGGTAAACCAACCGAGGCGTTTTTTTGAACTGCGCAAATTAAAAAACAATTTGCGTTGCGCTTTGGTGGTGGCAATTTTTACAATGCGCCAATTGCGCAAAATGTATTCGTGAATCTCGGCACGAATCCAATGCACAGCAAATGACACCAAACGCACACCCATATCCGGCTCGAAACGGCGTACTGCTTTAATTAAACCAACTGTTCCTTCTTGAATTAAATCCGGCAGCGGCAATCCATAGCCGAGATAACCCGCGCAATCCGAATCACAAAACGCAAATGCGAAGTGACCAACCGCCGCGCCGCCAGCATGTCGTTATGATCGCGCACCTGAACGGCCAGCGATTTTTCTTCTTCCGGCGTCAGCATCGGAATCTGATATGCGCTGTTGATATACGCTTCAATCGTGCCAGTCGGCATGAGGGAAAAGTCTTTAGCCATGTTCCAGTTCCTGTCTCAGAGGTTGTGTCTGACTAAAATCCTACCAATATAGTAGGACATTTGCCAGATATTTTTTTCTCAGTTAATCAAACCGATAGTGTTTTTCAACGGCTTCGAGCACGTCCCAAGTGCATGACAGCCCAGCCGGAAAAGTAATCAAATCGCCGCGCCCAAAGGTTTCCGGTTCGCCACCATTCGGCGTGACCGTGAAGCGCCCACGCAGCACATAACAGGTTTCAGTGCGGTCGTAATGCCACGCAAACTGCGCCGGTTCTTTTTTCCACATCGGCCAGCCATCAATGCCCATCACTTCCAGTTTTGCGGGCGAGGGTTTGTGTTCACAGCGAATCGTTAAATCATTCATATTGCATTAGTTCTCATCTTGATGATTGACAGTGGTGATAGCGTAAATGCTGCAAACATTCAGGTCGTTACAATCCAATCGCGTAACGCCTAAAATTGCCGCTGCATTTTCAATGACGATTGTTAACTTTGGAGTGATTTATGGCGGTTTGTGCTTGTGGTTCTGGTCGTGAGTTTGATGAATGCTGCGCCCCTTTTCTCGCTGGTGCACCTGCGCCAACGGCAGAGGCGTTAATGCGTTCGCGCTACACCGCCTACGCCGTTGGACAGTTAGACCATTTGGAACGCACAGATGCGCCCGAAGCGCGTGATGAATTTAATCGTGCTGATGCCGAGCGCACTGCGGCGGAAACCACGTGGTTGGGCTTGAAAGTGGTGCGCGTTATTGACGGCGGTGTCGATGATCAAACAGGACAAGTGGAATTTATCTTTCGTTATCAACAACACGGCAAAATTCATGCCCAGCATGAATTGTCGCAATTCCGCCGCGAAGACGGCATCTGGCTGTATGAAAGCAGCGAGATGAATCCGAAATCGCCGCCAGTGCGTGTTGCCAAAATCAACCGCAATGATCCTTGCACCTGCGGTTCTGGCAAGAAATATAAAAAATGTTGCGGTGCGGCTTAATTCGGTGAAAGTGCAACGTTCGACTGCGCCAGCGTCAGAACAGCATTTTGCCTGCACCGGCTGCGGCAAATGTTGTCACGGTTGGCTGCCGTTGACAGTGGCGGATGCGTTTGCGAATGCCGGACGTTTTCCGCTGGCGCTGGTGTGGACGCCAGTGCCGGAAGTGAGTCGCGCCTTTGATTTGACTGCGCAATTGGGCACGGTGGTGCAGATTGCGAAACGTAAACGGGTTGCCGTTTTGATTGCGCCGACCGCATATCTGCCGCCGTCATTTCCCTGTCCGGCGCTCTCGCCGGATAACCGCTGCGCCATTCAGGCAGAAAAACCGCTGCGGTGTCGCACCATGCCGTTTTATCCGTATCGCCGCGCCTCGGACCAAGCCGATTTGCTGCTGCCGCGCAAAGGTTGGCAATGCGACATTTCGGCGACTGCGCCGCTGGTGTATCAGCAGCGCAAAATCGTTGATCGCAGCGATTTTGATGCCGAACGTGCCGCGTTAGTTGCTCAAGCGCCGATGTTGCGCACCTACGCAGACACCACGTTGAAACACTATCCAACGGTGCTGGCGCAGTTGCTGAAAGCGGCGCAGAACCCAGCAGCAGGACGGTTTATCGTGGGTTTTGCGTCGTTGCTGCGCTGGCACAAAGCGTTTGATCCCGTCACGTTTGCCCAAGCCCAGCATCCAGTGCTCTGCGCCTTTGCCGAGCGCACCGCCGCCGATCCCACGCTGGCGATCTATCACCGTTATTACCAAGAGGCGGCGGCAGAATTGGCGTGGTTTACCAACGCCGATCCGCCTTGACCGAGCGAATGCTCAATTTTTTACCCGTCCGGCGGAGTAGCGCCGGTATCACTTTTCTAATGAATACAGCGAGTAAGTTAGCAATGCGCACGCATTATTGTGGAGAATTAACCGCCAGCCACGACGCACAAACGGTCGTGTTATGCGGCTGGGTGCAGCGCCGCCGCGATCACGGTGGCGTGATTTTTATTGATTTGCGCGACCGCGAAGGTTTGGTGCAGATCGTGTTTGATCCCGACCGCGCCGAGGTCTTTCACCGCGCCGAGCAAGTGCGCAGCGAATATGTGTTGAAAATCACCGGCACGGTGCGCCCGCGTCCGGCTGGCACCGTCAACGCCGAGTTGCCGACCGGCGCGATTGAAATTCTGGGGCTGGAGTTGGAAGTGCTCAACAGCTCGGAAACGCCGCCAATTCAATTAGATACACACGCTGCCGATGCGTCGGAAGAGCTGCGGCTGCGTTATCGGTATCTCGATTTGCGGCGTCCCGAAATGCAAAACCGGCTGCGGACGCGGGCGCAAGTGACGCAGCAGATGCGCAACTATTTGGATCGCAACGGTTTTCTGGATATTGAGACGCCGATTCTCACCAAATCGACGCCCGAAGGTGCGCGGGATTATCTCGTGCCCAGCCGCACCCATCCCGGCGAATTCTTCGCGCTGCCGCAATCGCCCCAATTATTCAAGCAGTTACTGATGATGGCGGGCATGGATCGCTATTATCAGGTCGCTCGCTGTTTCCGCGATGAAGACCTCCGCGCTGATCGCCAGCCCGAATTTACCCAGCTCGACATCGAAGTTTCGTTTATGGACGAAGACGCGCTGATGACGCTGATGGAGACGATGATCCGCGAGCTGTTTTGCGACGTGCTCGGCGTGACGTTGCCCGATCCGCTGCCGCGTTTAACCTATCAGGAGGCGATGCGCCGCTTTGGTTCGGATCGTCCCGATTTGCGTGTGCCGCTGGAATTGATTGATCTAGCGGATTTAATGCAAGACGTTGATTTTCAAGTTTTTGCCGCGCCAGCCAAAGACCCGAATGGGCGCGTGGTCGCGCTGCGTTTACCGAAGGGCGGCGAATTAACCCGCAAAGAAATCGACGCTTACACCCAATTTGTCGGCATTTACGGCGCAAAAGGGCTGGCATATATCAAGGTCAACGCTTGGGCGGAGAAAGGGCGCGACGGGTTGCAATCGCCGATTGTCAAGAATCTGCCCGACGCGGCGCTCGCCGGCATCATGGAACGCACGGGCGCAGTGGACGGCGATTTGATTTTCTTTGGCGCAGATAAAACCAACGTCGTCAACGAATCCATCGGCGCGTTGCGGGTCAAGCTGGGGCAAGAGCGCGGCTTGATGAGCGAGGGCTGGCAGCCGCTGTGGGTGACTGATTTCCCGATGTTTGAACACGATCCCGCCAATCAACGCTGGGTCGCGCTGCATCATCCGTTCACTGCGCCGAAGGTCGATCAAATTGATCAATTGGAGCGCGATCCGGGCGCGTGTCTGTCGCGGGCTTACGACATGGTTTTGAATGGCACGGAAATCGGCGGCGGTTCCATTCGTATTCACAGCGCCGCGATGCAGCAACAGGTTTTCAAACTGCTGGCGATCAGCGAGGAACAGGCGGAAGACCGTTTTGGTTTCTTATTGAAAGCATTGAAGTTTGGCTGCCCTCCGCACGGCGGCATGGCGTTTGGGCTGGATCGGCTGGTGATGTTGATGACCGGCGCGACTTCAATCCGCGACGTGATGGCGTTCCCGAAAACCCAAACGGCTGCCTGTTTGTTGACGGATGCGCCGTCGGCAGTGGACGAAGCGCAGTTGAAAGAGCTGGCGCTGCGGCTGCGGACTCGCGCTTGAACGACGCGCCGCTTACCGTGCCAAAGTTCAAACGCGCTCAATCAGTGCTCGTGGTGATTTGCACCCGCAGCGGCGAATTTTTGCTGCTGCGGCGAGTGCGCCCGGCGGGATTTTGGCAATCGGTAACGGGCAGTTTAGAGCGCGGTGAATTGCCGCGTTTAGCCGCAGCGCGAGAAGTGTATGAAGAAACTGGTTTACGCGTTGGCGGCGGGTTAATTGATTTGCGGCATTCAGTGTTATTTCCGATTATTCCGGTGTGGCGCAGTCGTTATGCGCCAAACGTCCGGTTTAATCGTGAATACTGGTTTGCGCTGATATTAAATGAACGGCGAACCATTCAACTCAGTGCGCGGGAACATTTAGAATATCGCTGGCTGCCGGCAGCGGCCGCTGCGCAATTAACTGGCTCATGGAGTAATCGGCATGCGATTGAAATGGTGGCAACGCAATGAATCAGGATATTCGTTGGAAACAACGGTTTGATAACTATAGCAAGGCTTTGAACGAACTGAAAGAAAGCCGAGAACTGGCAGAAAATAGACCACTCAGCAAATTAGAAAAGCAGGGCGTGATTCAAGGATTTGAATACACGCACGAGCTGGCTTGGAATCTGATAAAGGATTATCTTGAATTTCAGGGGCATGTTGGTTTAATTGGTTCGCGTGATACCACACGAGAAGCATTTAAGCGTAAGATCATTACAAATGGCGAGCTGTGGATGGAGATGATTCAATCCAGAAATCTCACTTCTCATGCCTATGATCGCGCCATTGCCGAGCGGATTTATGCGGCGATTTTTCCGCGCTTTTACCCTGAATTTGCAGAGCTTTATCAGTATTTTTTAGCGCGGATGACTGAGGAACAGTAATGGAATTTGGTTTATCAGCAAACGTCTGTGCAGTGGTGCGCACAATTCTGAACCAATATCCCGCAGTGCAAAAGGCGGTGATTTATGGTTCTCGCGCTAAAGGCAATTATCACAACGGTTCAGATATTGATTTAACGCTGTTGGGAGATGCATTGGATTATGACACGCTGTCAGCAATTGCTTGGGCATTGGATGATTCAGATATTCCTCATACTGTTGATTTATCGTTATTTGAGACTATCGAAAACCCGGCGCTGCGTGAGCATATTCACCGGGTTGGGATGGTCTTTTATGAACGCGAATAACCGTCTTGCATGTTCAAACCGCTATTTTTCAAACTGAAGTCAAGTTGATTTAATGCTGTTGTGTCGATTCTGGGAAATGCAAAACGCCGGCTGCGTATAGCCGTTTTGCTGCATGATATTCTGCATCATTCATCTGACAACCGACCACTTCGCGCAAACGCACTGCGTCACGATCACCTTGGTCAATTGCCAGCGAGAGCCAATAATGTGCTTGTGCTAAATCAATGCTAACGCCGCGCCCTTCAGCGCAAATTAAACCCATTGCATATTGCGCATTGATTTCGCCACGTTCAGCAGCAGCACGAATCGGTGCAACTTTGCTGGGATCATTACGAAATAACACTAAATCTTTAAGATAATTGCTATTGCTCATGGCATGTTCCGTATTTAATGTGAATGCTCTGGTTTATCGCGCCAGCCGATTGTTTAAACTGCGATCAAATTTCTTTATTACCACCGATTCGAGAGGCTTTTTATGTCCCTGATTGAACCCTTTGCTGGTTTACGTCCTGCGCCCGGTCGCGCCGCTGACATCGCCGCGCCGCCCTATGACGTGATGAATGCTGCCGAAGCGCGGCGCATGGTGGAAGGTCGCCCGTGGAGTTTTCTGCACATTTCGCGCCCGGAAGTGGATTTACCGGAAGGCATTGATCCGTATAGCCCAACGGTGTACGCGAAGGCGCAGGAAAATCTGCAAACGATGCTGGCGGAAGGTGTACTGATCCGCGATTCCGCGCCGTGTTATTACGTCTATCGCTTGACGATGGGCACACATCAGCAAACGGGTTTGGTCGCCAGCGCCTCGGTCGCGGCCTATGACGCCGACCGCATTAAAAAGCATGAGTTCACGCGCCCAGTAAAAGAAGATGATCGCGTCCGCCAAATCGAAGCATTAAATGCGCAAACCGGGCCGGTTTTTTTAGTCTATCGCGCCACTGCTGCAATTGATGACGTGCTCGCCGCGATTAGCGCCACCGCCGCTGAAGTGGACGTGACTGCTGCTGACGGAGTGCGCCATGAATTGTGGACGATCAGCGATGCCGCGCAGATCGCGCAATTAACCGCTGCATTCGACGCACTTGAAGCACTTTACGTTGCTGACGGTCATCATCGTTCCGCTGCTGCATCACGAGTTGCAGCAGCGCGACGCGCCGCGAATCCGGTTGAAGCGACTGCGCATCAGGGTTTTCTGGCAGTGATTTTCCCGCACGACCAGATGCAGATTCTCGATTACAACCGCGTCATCAAAGACTTACACGGGATGACAGTTGACGGTTTGATGAATCATTTGTCAGTCGCGTTTGCCATCGAAGGCAGCGCCACGCCAGTTAAACCGGCGCGTCCGACCGAGTTCGGAATGTATCTGGCTGGGCATTGGTATCGGTTGACGCTCGACCCAGCGCGAATTCCCCACGACGATCCGGTAGCGCGGCTCGATGTCAGTCTGCTGCAAGACAACGTGATTGCGCCATTGTTTGGCATTCACGACCCGCGCCGCGATGATCGCATTGATTTTATTGGCGGAATTCGTGGTTTGGAGGCGCTGGTGAAGCGGGTTGATTCCGGTGAAATGGCAGTGGCGTTTGCGCTGCATCCAACCGGAATGTCGGATTTGATGGCGGTGGCAGATGCAGGTGAAGTGATGCCGCCAAAATCGACGTGGTTTGAGCCGAAATTGGCGGATGGTTTGGTGTCGCTGGTGTTGGATTAAATCCAACTTTATTCATAAAGTGGTAATGACCTCATCAATAGGGTTGTAAAGACTTTTATCCTTTATTTATAAAGGATTAAGAAATTATCACCCTACTGACAGGATCACTACCCACTGTTTAATTAAATTCATGCGCCAGCATCGCTATTTAGGAATCACGCCATGACCCCCAAAACGTTTCAAGCACTTTCTGCACAAGGCTACAACCGCATTCCCGTTGCTTGCGAAATACTCGCTGATCTCGATACGCCATTGAGCGTTTATCTCAAACTCGCTGCTGCGCCGTATTCGTATTTATTTGAATCGGTGCAAGGTGGTGAGAAATGGGGGCGCTATTCAATCATTGGTTTACCGTGCCGGACGTTAATTCGGATTCATGGCACCACCATTCAGATTGAACGCGATGGGCAAGTAATTAACACCATTATTGCGTCCGATCCGCTGGCGTGGATTGATGCTTATCAGCAGCAGTTTCAAGTTGCCGAAGTCGCGGGTTTGCCGCGCTTCACCGGCGGGCTGGTGGGCTATTTCGGCTACGACACCATTCGCTACATCGAACCGAAATTGGCGCAGTGTCCGAATCCCGATCTGCTTGAAAATCCAGATATTTTGCTGATGGTGTCCGATGAAGTGGTAGTGTTCGACAACCTGAGCGGACGGCTGCACATCATCGTGCATCTTGATCCGACGGCTGGCGATACGCTGGAGGCTGGCGAGGCGCGATTGGCAGAATTAACCGCTCGAATGCGCGAAGCAGTGCCGCACCAACCCAGCGCCAACGCCCGCGATGTCCATGAAGCGGATTTTATCTCCGGTTTTACGGAGGATGGATTCAAACAAGCAGTTGATAAAATTAAGGAATACATCAGCGCCGGTGATTGTATGCAGGTCGTACTGTCGCAGCGGCTGTCCATTCCGTTTACTGCTGCACCGTTGGATTTATATCGGGCGCTGCGCGGACTTAACCCCTCGCCATATATGTATTTTCTCGATCTCGGCGGCTTTCAAATCGTCGGTTCATCGCCGGAAATTTTGACGCGCTTGGAAGATGGCATCGTCACGGTGCGTCCGATTGCTGGGACGCGGCGGCGCGGTCATACCGAGGCGGAAGATCAGGTGCTCGAAGCGGAATTGCTTGCCGATCCAAAAGAACGCGCCGAGCATTTAATGCTGATTGATTTGGGGCGCAATGACACTGGGCGCGTCGCAGAAATTGGTAGTGTGCGGTTGACTGATAAAATGATCGTTGAACGCTATTCACACGTCATGCACATTGTGTCTAATGTGATTGGCACATTAAAAGATGGAATGACTGCAATTGACGTATTGCGAGCAACTTTTCCGGCAGGAACAGTGTCTGGTGCACCGAAAATTCGCGCAATGGAAATCATCGACGAATTGGAGCCGGTTAAACGCGGTATTTATTCCGGCGCAGTCGGTTATTTAGCATGGAATGGTAATATGGATACGGCAATTGCCATTCGTACTGCGGTTATTCAAAACGGAATGCTGCATATTCAAGCGGGCGCTGGAATTGTTGCGGATTCAGTGCCGGAATCAGAATGGCAGGAAACGTTGAATAAAGGACGGGCAATTTTCCGCGCTGTGACTGCGGCTGAAGTCGGAATTGATCGTTACGGCTGTGGATTAAAAAAGGTCTAAATTGATAGCACTTTTAATGCTTTAAGGCTTATCTGGATACACACTATGCCGATTTATGAATACCGTTGTGAAAACTGTGGCGAGGCGCTGGAAAAGATTCAAAAAATCAGCGATCCGCTATTGATTGATTGTCCGATCTGTGGCCAGCCCACATTGAAAAAACAACTGTCTGCTGCCGGTTTTCGGCTCAAAGGCGGCGGTTGGTATGAAACGGATTTCAAAAAGAACAACCAGAAAAATCTTCACGACAGCGGCGATAAAACTGCTACTGCTCCGGCGAAAACTGAGAGCGCCAGCACTGCGCCAGCTGCTGCGCCAACACCGCCGAAGCCAGCCGCTTAATTCTGTTCTGCTGCGATCCACTCATAAATCTCAATTGATGCTGGATCGCAGCTACAGCAACCGCCCGCGCAGGGCGTATTTGCTGGCAATTTGCGTACTCTTCCGCGTCGTTCTAACAGTTCCAACATTCCGCGCAATGCTTCTGGTTCGATGTCGAAATGACTGGCTAGATCGCGCAGCGCAGCGCGTTGGTTGTCGTGTAAATAGCGCAAAAGTTCAGAAATCAGCATTGTTCTTCACCTCCAGCGCCAGCAGATCGCCAACGTCATAAGTTGAAAGCTGAAACCGCCACGGATGTTCGCCATCACGCAGCACGTAATCTGCGCTGTCTTTCAATTGCGATAACCGATAAACCCGTTTGCGACCATCCGCCAGCGTCAGCGTGAACTGGCGCGATGACTGCGTTTCATCAGCGAAATCGTCTGCCGTCAGCACCTTGCGATAAGTGAGATTCGCCAAGTGCGTCACCAGTGATTTGGCTTGTTCCTGATTCACCGTCGCTGCGTTGCCATCAAAACGCCAGCCCGCTCCGTCTTTCACCAGCGTCCAATCCGTACTTTCGATCCGTACCAATTGCGCCAGCGGCACTTGCAGCAGCGTCGAATCAAACCAATCCTCGCGCCGATTCGACACGTCAGACAGCGCCAGCGTCAACTCGTACACTGCGGCATCCGTTGCTGGTCGCGCCAACAGCCGCCGAAATCCCGGCGCATCTCCAATTAATAACGTTGCCACTGCGCCAGCATCATCTTCCAACGTCACGCGCCGTTCATAACCCTGCGCCGTCAATTTGAATCGCGCCAACGCTGCCGCAGTGCTCGCCACTGGCAACGGACGTTTCAGCTCTGCCAATGTCGCCAGCAACTGCTTCACCTTCGCTGGCGCAGCCGGAAAATCACCCCATTCGACGATCACCCAACTGCCTGCTGCGCCACGTTGAAGCGTGACTGCCGCTGCGCCACCTGCGTTGTCGATACGAATGCGCGTTACTGCGGCAGGGTTAAATGACAACAGCGGCGTCGTTGGCGCAAACGCCGTTACTTCCGGCGCAGTCAGGCGCAAACCCAACGCCAGCGTCAATTGCACTGCTAGCAACAGCATGAGCGCCAGCACCAACGGCGAGCGTAAATCAGCACTCCAGTTCAATTCATCAGCCGTGGTGTTTAGCGGTTTCATTAAATCGTGACTCCATAACGTGACCAGTAGCGACTAATCCTCGGCAATCCGGCGCAGATTCGGCAGATCAACCACAAAGCGATTGGGCGTTATTTCCACCAATAAATTCTGGCGTTTGAATTCGGCAATGGTGCGGCTCGTGGTTTCGGTGGTCACGCCCAGCATCGCGCCCATATCCTCGCGGCTGAATAAATGACATTCGCAAGTAGTTGAATTAAAAACCAATCGTAACACCAACCGCGCAATCCGCGCCCGCGCTGCGCCAGTGGAGAGTTCGGTCAACCACGCATCTGCTTCTGCCAATGCCCGCTGCCAGCGCGTCATCAGCTCATGGTGCAACTCAGGAGTTTCTCGCCCCAGATCACGCACTAGCCGCGCCGAATAGCGACAGATTTCCGTGAGATGCAGCGCCACTGCATCGTGCTGATACGTCTGTTCCAGAATCGCCTCCAACCCAGCACATCGCTGGTGCGGACAATGCGGACAATGCGCTGATTGCCATCAGGCAGGTATTGCACCAATTTCAGCGTCCCAGCCCGCACCGTAAATAGATAATCACCGGCATCACCAGTGCGGTACAGGCTCGCGCCCGGCTTGAGCGTAAACTGGTCAATTGGATCATGGATGCGTTCAAGATCAGGCTGTTTCAATCCCGCAAACAGCGCCGAAGTGCGCAGTACACAATTCTGGCAATTCGTTTCACCAGAACAAGCATCCCGAAGAGTGAGACTTTTAGCCATCAGAATTCAGACAATCCCATTCAGTTGAGAAAAGTAATGTACGGGACGACCAACGCCGCCGTCATCATGCTTAAAAAATATGTTAATTCATTATGTTATGCGCAGTTAATCGTCATTTCAGATGCACCATGCCCGCTAAAACGAGTCTTTAACCGATTATTATCCGGCAATTGATAAATCGCAAATCTGCCCATTGACGACTGTTTTCATCTTTCTAGGAGTGACGTAGTTGAAAAAAGTTGTCAGTTGTCAGTAAAAACAACGTGGTCACTGACAACCGATAACTGACAACTTTTTTCAACTACGTCACTCCTACTTTCATTTAGGAACCACACGATGACCCTGTTGAGTCTCGATGCCATAACGCTGTCTTATGGTTTACCACCGCTATTGGATGCAGTCAGTTTCACCATCACCCGTGGCGAACGGGTGTGCTTGATCGGGCGCAACGGCACGGGCAAATCAACCTTGCTCAAAATTATCGCCGGCGAAGTGCAAGCCGACGGCGGTCAACTGCGCATCGTGCAGGGCGTCACCATCGCCAAACTCGCGCAAGATATTCCGTCTGCGCAACAGGATTTGAGCGTGTTCAATCTCGTCGCTGCCGGTTTGGGCGAACTCAGTGCGCTGGTGCAAGAGTATTTTCAGCTCTCGCACCACCTCACCGCCGACGCGAGTCCTGCGACGCTCGCCCGTCTCGCGCACATTCAGCAGCAGCTTGAAGATGGCAATGGCTGGGAAATTGAACGCCGAATTGAACAGGTGATTGCGCGGCTGGGTTTGGATGCCGATGCGTTGTTTTCATCGCTCTCTGGCGGACGCAAACGACGCGCATTGCTGGCGCAGGCACTGGTGACTGCGCCCGATGTGCTGCTGCTCGACGAACCGACCAATCATCTCGACATCGAATCCATTGATTGGCTTGAAAATTTTCTATTGGATTTTTCCGGCGCACTGCTGTTTGTCACCCACGACCGGCGCTTTTTGCAGCGCGTCGCCACGCGGATTCTCGAACTGGATCGCGGACAACTGACTGATTGGCCTGGCGATTACGCCAATTATTTGCGTCGCCGCGAGGAGCGATTACACGCCGAAGCAATGGCTGCCGAGCAGTTCGATCGCAAATTGGCAGAAGAAGAAGTGTGGATTCGCAGGGCATCAAAGCGCGGCGCACCCGCAATGAAGGTCGCGTGCGGGCGCTAAAAGCGTTGCGCGAACAACGCAGGGAACGCCGCGAGCAGCTGGGCAATGCGCGATTGCGCGTCACCGATAACGAGCGTTCTGGCAAGTTGGTCGTCGAAGCCGAAACCATCAGTTACGGCTGGGGCGACACGCCGGTCATCCGCAATTTCAGCACGTTGATTTTGCGCGGCGACAAGATCGGCATCATCGGCCGAATGGCGTCGGCAAAAGTACGCTGCTGCGGCTGCTGCTCGGCGATTTGGAACCGCAAACCGGCACGATGCGGCGCGGAACCAAGGTGCAAATTGCGTATTTCGATCAACTGCGGGCGCAGCTCGATTTGGAAAAAAGCGTCCAAGACAACGTTGCGGGCGGCAGCGATCACATCGACATCGACGGCGCGAGTCGGCATGTGCTGTCGTATTTGAAAGATTTTCTGTTTACGCCGGAACGGGCGCGGCAGCCGGTCAAAGCCTTGTCGGGTGGCGAGCGCAACCGTTTGTTATTGGCGAAATTATTCACGCGCCCAGCGAATCTACTGGTGCTCGATGAGCCGACCAACGATCTGGATACCGAAACGCTCGAATTGCTGGAGGAGCTGCTGGTGCAATTTGCGGGACGCTGCTGTTGGTTAGCCATGATCGCGCCATGCTGGATAACGTCGTCACCAGCACACTGGTGTTTGAAGGCGACGGGCAAGTCAATGATTATGTTGGCGGTTATGAGGATTGGCTGCGCCAGCGGGTTGACAAATCCCCCCAACCCCCCTTTTCCAAAGGGGGGCTTTCCTCATCTCCCACCTTAGAAAAAGGGGGGCAGGGGGGATTTCAGCAAAACTCAGTTACAAAGAAACCCGCGAACTCGCTGCACTTCCCGCGCAGATTGAAACGTTGGAGCAGGAACAAACCGCGCTTCATGCCCAGCTCGCTGATCCGGCGTTTTATCGCGCCGAGGGCAATGTTGCCGCTGCCGTGAATACCCGTTTAGCCGAGGTCGAAACGCTGCTCGCGGTGGCTTACGACCGCTGGGAACAATTGGAAGCGCGGCGTTGAACATGACATTGCAACTTCCCGAAAGCTGGCGACAAGCCGGGCGCGAATTCAAAAATCCTCGCGTGATCAGCATGTTATTTCTCGGTTTTGCCGCAGGGATTCCGCTGCTGCTGATTTTTTCCTCATTATCGCTGTGGCTGCGCGAAGCGGGCGTTGAGCGCGACGCCGTGACTTTTTTCAGTTGGGCGGCGCTTGGCTATTCCTTCAAATTCGTGTGGGCGCCGCTGATTGATCGCCTGCCCGTGCCGATGTTGACGCGCCAGCTGGGACGTCGCCGCGCTTGGCTGTTGATCGCGCAATTGGCGATTGTCACCGCGATTATTTTGATGGCGCTGATTGATCCCGCTGGTGGCGCAGACAACCTCACGAAAATGGCAACTGCTGCCGTATTGCTGGGTTTTTCCGCAGCGACGCAGGACATCGTGATCGACGCTTATCGGATTGAATCTGCGCCGCCGCGATTGCAGGCGCTGCTGTCATCGGTGTACATCGCTGGGTATCGCACCGGAATGGTGGTTGCTGGCGCTGGCGCGTTGACGCTGGCCAGCATTTTCGGTTCTGAATTAGGTGCTTACAATTACGCCGCATGGCGCACGACCTATTTGTTAATGGCAACGACGGTGCTGGTCGGACTCATTACCACGCTGCTGATTCGTGAGCCAACAGTGGAACGCGCCGCCACGCATCCCGCCGCCGACCGATTATCTGCGACTGCTGGCAGTGTTTCTCCTGACTGCGGCAGCATTTGCGACCGTTTTTTTCTGACTGCTGCGCCATTTACCGCCGCCAAACTCGCTGCTGGCAGCGGCGCATTGACCAGTTTGTTATTGGAATTGCTGCATTTTGGGCTGGCGCTGGCTGGCGCAGTGTTGACCGGCTGGCTGTTGGTGCGCGTTGGCGCGGTCAATCGGCTGATGCTGGAAGACACTTGGATTGCGCCGGTGCGCGATTTTTTTCAGCGATACGGCTTAAAAACGGCGGCGCTGCTGCTGGCGCTGATTGGTTTGTATCGCATTTCCGACATCGTGCTGGGCGTGATGACCAACGTGTTTTATCAAGACCTTGGCTTCACCAAACCGCAAATTGCGACGGCAGTGCAAACGTTCGGCGTGGTCGTGAGCATCATCGGCGGCGTTCTCGGAGGTTTGCTGGCGACCCGTTACGGCGTGATGCGAATGCTGTTACTCGGCGCAGTGGTTTCGGCAGCCACCAATCTGATTTTTGTCGTATTCACGCAAACCGGAGCGCAATTGGTTGCTGTATTTTGCCGTGAGTGCGGACAATCTTGCGGCGGGATTTGCCAGCGCCGTATTCATTGCTTTTTTATCCAGTTTAACCAATGTTTCATTCACTGCCGTACAATACGCAATCTTCAGTTCATTGATGACGCTATTGCCCAAACTACTCGGCGGTTATTCGGTTCCATTGTCGAAAATGTCGGTTATCCCAGCTTTTTTCTATTAACCACGTTGATCGGAATTCCGGTGATTGGTTTGGTGTGGCTGGCGGGACAATGGCTGGCAATTCGGGATGGGATTGATTGACTATGCAACAAAATAGAGAGTAGAGCGATTTTGCTTTGGTTGAAACAATTGAATAACGGAGTTGACTGATGCCGACGATTAGCATGTTTTATGGGATATTGATTCAAATGTTCTGGGACGAACATGCGCCACCACATTTTCATGCCACCTACGGTGAATATAAAGCAACGATTGACATTTACGCGCTAACTGTTTGTGAAGGCACTTTACCACGACGGGCAACGCAATTAGTTCTCGATTGGACTGAATTGCATCAGGCTGAATTAGTGAAAATTGGGAACTCTGTCGCGCCAATCATCAGCCACAACTAATTGCTCCACTAAAATAAACTGGAGGCATCAATGTATTGGGATGTCGTTGCAGTTCACTCGGTAGCAGTCAATGAATTAGCAATCAAATTTCAAGATGGGTTAATGGGTACGCTCGTCATTGATCCAACCTATTGCACTGGTGTTTTTACTGCGTTACACGATGAACAACTGGTTGGCGAGAGCACAGGTTATTGATGGTGTATTAGTTTGGCCAAATGGACTTGATATAGCGCCTGACACATTATATCGAGAAATCAAGTCTCATCCCGCAAAACGCTACATATTATTTAGTCGCCTCAATTGCCGCCCAGCATGAAAATGGCTGCGCGGCAAGATTAACATTGTAATAGCGCGAATCATCTGAAACCTCCGCGTCCAGCCATTCTGGTTGAGTAAACGCTGCATCTTCTGTCGGCAATTCAATTTCTGCCAAAATCAATCCGGCATTCGCGCCAGCGAATACGTCCACTTCCCAGATTGATTCTGCGCAGCGCACCTGATACCGCGTTTTATCAATTAACGGGTGCTGGCTAATTCGTGCAATAGCGCCTCCGCATCGGCAATTGGAATTGGGATATTCAAATTCTGAGCGACTAATTCCGCTGGTTGCGCCTTTAATCGTCAATTGCGCTGCATCGCCTTGAATACGCACCCGCACCGTTAAGCGCGGATCGTGAATTAAATAACCCTGAACTAATCGCTGTTCGCTAATGACTGCCGAGCGCCAATTGTCATTGCAAACCAAAAACTTGCGTTCAATTTCAATACCCATTATTTCCCACACCGCGCAAATAACGCCATTGATTCAACGTGCGCGGTGTGCGGAAACATATCCATCACGCCCGCTGCCTGCAATTCATAACCCAATTGATTAACCAAATGATCGGCATCCCGCGCCAGCGTCGCCGGATTGCACGACACATACAGCAGCCGCTCCACGCCGAGACGCGGCAGCGCATCGAGCACCGCCAACGCGCCACTGCGCGGCGGATCGAGCAGCGCGACGCTGAAATGTTCGCGCAGCCACGGCTGTTGATCGAGATCGCCGTCGAGATTGGCGGAATAAAATTGGGCATTGGTGATGCCGTTGCGCTGCGCGTTGGTCTGCGCTCGCGCCACCAGTCCCGCGTCGCCTTCAACGCCAATCACGCGCTGCGCTTGCTGCGCCAGCGGCAGCGTGAAATTGCCCAGCCCGCAAAACAAATCCAGTACCGATTCATCGGGTTGCACGTCGAGCAGCGCCAGCGCTCGTTCCACCATCAGCCGGTTCAGTTCCAAATTGACTTGCGTGAAATCGTGCGGCTCAAAATCCAGACGCAGCGCGTGTTGCGGCAATTTGTAATGCAAATCAACCGCTTGATCGGGCAGCGGGCGAATCGTTTCGACACCGCCATCCTGAACGTAAAAATGCACATTCTCGCGCTCGGCAAATGCCAGCAGCGTTTCAATATCCGCCGCGTTCAGTGGCTGCATGATGCGCAGCACCAGCACTGTCGGGCCGTCGCCGATGGCTACTTCAATTTGCGGCAGGTGCTCGCGGATGCTCAGACCGTCAATCAGTGCGCCGAGCGCCAGCAGCCGTTCGCCGACGCTGGGATGCAGCACTTCGCAGCGGGTCAAATCCGCGAGATAGCCGGCGTTGCGCTCTCGAAACCCGACCAGCGTCCGCCCTTTTTTGAGGACATGCCGCACACCGAGCCGTGCTTTGCGGCGATAACCCCAGTGATTGGCGACCAGCGGCTCCAGCCAGCGTGCTGGCGCGACCTTACCGATGCGACTGAACACGTCGGCGAGACTGGCTTGTTTCACCTGAATCTGCGCGGTCGCGTCCAGATGTTGCAGGCTGCAGCCGCCACAAATGCCGAAATGCGGACATTTGGGCGCAACGCGATCCGGCGCAGCACGGAGCACGTCAATCACCGTGGCTTCATCGAAACGGCGTTGAATGCGGGTGTAACGAAACCGCACCCGTTCGCCAGCGAGTGCGCCGTCAACAAAGACGGTTTTGCCGTCGATGTGCGTGAGTCCGCGCCCTTCGTGGGTGAGCGTTTCAATCTCGGCTTCGACGAGTTCAATTGGGGTTGCTTGCGTTTTCTGGTCATAACAACGTCGGTCAGTGGCGGCGAACGGTAACGGATAACCTGCATCTTTCCTGACTGGGCGGCGGCTTGACAAGCGGCGTTTTTGCCTTACATTGTTAGCACTCTATAAGGCTGAGTGCTAACACACCCGGCAACTGATTTTTTCACATCCTAAACCGCTGTAAAGGAGCTTCTGAACTATGAACCTTCGTCCACTCCATGACCGTGTTGTTGTTCGCCGCAGTGAAGAAGAACGTACTTCCGCTGGTGGCATCGTGATTCCTGATTCCGCTGCTGAGAAGCCGATTCAGGGTGAAGTCGTCGCGGTCGGCAACGGCAAATTGCTGGATGACGGCAGTGTCCGTTCGCTGGATGTCAAGGTCGGTGACCGCGTCCTGTTCGGCAAGTATTCCGGCACTGAAATCAAATTGGCGGATGAAAAACTGCTGGTGATGCGCGAAGACGACATCATGGGCATCGTCGAATAGCGCCAGCGCCAGCCGATCATCCATTTTAATTACCTTTTTATCGAGAATTTCACCGATGACAGCAAAACAGATTTTCTTTGGCGATCAATCCCGTGAACGCATGATGCGCGGCGTGGACATTCTCGCCAACGCAGTGAAAGTCACGCTCGGCCCTAAAGGTCGCAATGTCGTGATTGAGAAATCTTGGGGCGCACCAACCGTCACCAAAGACGGCGTTTCAGTCGCCAAAGCGATTGAATTGAAAGACAAGTTTGAAAATATGGGTGCGCAGATGGTGAAGGAAGTCGCCTCCAAGACTTCCGATGTTGCTGGCGACGGCACCACGACTGCAACCGTGCTGGCGCAGGCAATCGTCCGCGAGGGTTTGAAAGCCGTCGCCGCTGGCATGAACCCGATGGACATCAAACGCGGTATCGATCAAGCGGTTGAAGCGTCGGTGAAGGAATTGCAGGCGTTGTCGCGTCCGTGCTCGACCAACAAGGAAATCGCGCAGGTTGGCACGATTTCTGCCAACACTGACGAGTCAATTGGCAACATCATTGCCGAGGCGATGGAGAAGGTTGGCAAGGAAGGCGTGATTACCGTTGAAGAAGGTAAGTCGCTGAATAATGAACTCGATTTGGTTGAAGGAATGCAGTTTGATCGCGGCTATTTGTCGCCGTATTTCATCAACAATCAGCAGAGCCAGAAGGCCGAGCTGGAAGACCCGTTGATCCTGCTCCACGATAAGAAAATCTCGAATATCCGCGAGTTGCTGCCGGTGTTGGAAGCAGTGGCTAAATCCGGTCGTCCGCTGCTGATTATCGCCGAGGACATCGAAGGCGAGGCGCTGGCGACGCTGGTCGTTAACAATCTGCGCGGCATTTTGAAAGTGTGCGCGGTGAAAGCGCCCGGTTTTGGCGATCGCCGCAAAGCGATGTTGCAGGACATCGCCACGCTGACCGGCGGCACGGTGATTGCCGAAGAAGTTGGGTTGTCACTAGATAAGGCGACGTTGAACGAACTGGGTTCGGCCAAGCGCATACAGGTCAGCAAGGATGACGCGACCATCATTGACGGCGCTGGTTCACACGATGACATCAAGGCGCGGTGCGAGCAGATTCGTGGTCAAGTCGCTGATACGACTTCAGATTATGACCGTGAAAAGTTGCAGGAACGGCTGGCCAAACTGGCTGGCGGCGTGGCAGTCATCAAGGTTGGCGCAGCCACCGAGATGGAAATGAAAGAAAAGAAGATGCGCGTCGAAGATGCGTTGCACGCCACCCGTGCGGCAGTCGAAGAAGGCATCGTGCCTGGCGGCGGCGTTGCGCTGGTGCGGGCGATTGCTGCGGTGAAGAATCTAAAAGGCGCGAACGCCGATCAAGATGTTGGTATTGCGATTGCACGGCGGGCGATGGAAGAACCGTTGCGGCAGATCGTCGCCAACGCGGGTGAAGAAGCGTCGGTGGTGATGAGTAAAGTCGCTGAGGGTTCCGGCAGCTTTGGTTATAACGCTGCGAATGGCGAATACGGCGATATGATGGCGATGGGGATTATTGATCCAACCAAGGTGTCGCGCACCGCATTACAAAATGCTGCATCAGTGGCTGGTTTAATGATTACCACTGAAGCGATGATTGCTGACGAGCCAAAGAAAGAAAAGGCTCCAGCGGCTGGCGGCGGCATGGATGATATGGATTATTAATCGCTGATTGATTTTTTGAATTAAAAACCCCGGCTGCATTTGATGCAGTCGGGGTTTTTTAATGGCTTGCAAAACACGGTCAAACATTTGGGCTGTAATTGACAAGCTATCAATTTAGAGCTATTTTTAATTCAAATTAAGGAGCCAAATGATGCAAATGATCTTAGCAGATGTCGCAGTCAGCATGTCTGAGTTCAAAAAGAACCCGGCAGCAATTCTGCGAGAAGCGAATAATAGACCCGTAGCAGTTTTAAATCACAATAAAACTGCTTTTTATATGATCGAACCCGAACTTTTCGAGGCGATTATGGAAGAAATTGCCGATCAAGATTTATACAAAAAAGTGCTGGCGCGACTCGTCGATAAATTAAGTGCAATAGAGGTTGATCTTGACGACCTCTAAAAAATATAAGTACAGATTATTCTTCTTACCTCAAGCGTTAGATGAATGGAAAACGCTTGATGGTTCAGTTAAAGATAATCTAAAAAAGTTACTCGCAAAAAGACTTGATAATCCTCATGTTCCAGGTGGTTTGTTGCATGGTGAACTAATTGGTTGCTACAAAATAAAACTAAACAAACAGGGAATTAGGCTTGTTTATGCAGTTGAAGATGATAAGTTAATCGTTATGGTGATGTCCGTAGATAAACGAGAAGATAGTGTCGTTTATAAATCAGCCGTAACACGAATGACGGAAAAAGCAGCAATGCTTGCGAAAATAATGAAAGAACAATCATCATAAATTGGGTATTTTTTTATGTTTCGTTTGAAACACAAGAACTACTGACGCGATGATTGCCGATGAGCCGAATAAAGAAAAAGCTCCAGCAGCAGCATGGATTATGGATTGATTTTTTATGGCTTGCAAAACGCTGTCAAACATTTGAGCTGTAATCTGTAGAAAATAAACCATTTGACACAAACTTACGGATCGACTAAAAAGCATTTTCGTCAGTTTTGATAGATTTTTAGGTTGACTTTTATCTCAAATTTGAGGTTGAAGTCTTATTAGGCGCTCTCAGAAAAAGCAATAGAGAAATATGATGGATAATTTGTTTTCGATAATTATTATAGCTACAAGTATTTGGGTTCTAATTGACGCAAAGAAAATTGGCGTTAAAAGAGGACAGATTTCAGGAATGGGAAATATGGGACCATGGGGATGGTTTTTCGTTTGCTTTTTTCTTTGGATTATTGGTCTTTTTTTCTACCTTGCGAAGAGACCAGAATTCAAACGTATAAATACAGAAGCAAGGATAGTGCTTAAAAGAAAAAGTAAACTCAGTGCAATTTACTGGATTGGAACTGTTTTCTTTGCTTTATTCTTTATGTATTTTTCGTATCTGATGTATCAAGAAAACACAGATGATTTTTCTAATTTAGTCAGAATTAATCCTGTCCCTCAAGCACAACAACTTGTTCAGCAAGAAAAAATTGTAGAGGCTGATGACTACCTATCCTATTTTATGGATTACCAATATGTGAACCAAGACCTGCAAGTCTGTTCAATTGTACAGTGAGATTCAAGATACTCGCAGTGGTTGGTTGTATAAACTAAAAAAAGCTAATTCAGGATTTTGGTCTGGTGAAAGTGACGAAACAGAGGGGCAAGTTGCGGCAGTGGTTTCTGACTTTTTGGTAATTGGTGATATACGTGACCTTCATCAAGAAGGAAAAAATTTTATTGAAGGAAAAGATGTTGATGAAGTAGCCGTCGCTTTGTCTGGAATGGGTGTAGTTGCTACCGGTGCAGTGTTGATGACTGTCGGCACCGCAGCAGCTGCAAAACCGGCGATTTCTTTTCTTAAAATAGCTAATAAGGCAGGCAAGATGCCAAAATGGTTAGGACAATCATTGATCGAAAGTGCTGAATTTGCCAAGAAAACAAAAAATTTAGATCATATAACAGGGTTATTTTCTGATATTCAAGAGCTATACAAAACAGCAGGTGTCCGTTCAACACTTGAATTGTTAGGAAAATCTAAGAATTTGGATGATTTTCGTCGGCTTGCCAAATTTGGCAACACGTTTGGAAAGAAAACCGCTACCTTATTGGAGGTTGCTGGAGATGATGCGATTACAGTCTATCAACGGTTTGGCAATGCTTCAAAAAATACTTTTCTAGAATCAACGACTTTTGGAAAAGATGGTGTAAAAGCTTTTGAAAAGCATGGCGCAGAAAAATTCCAAAAGTTCTTGGAAACAGAAAAAGCTACTTCAACCGTAAGAAGACGAATGACAAATTTAGAAAAACAAATTGTTGAAAGCGGAAGAAAAACGAAGTTTTCTGGACAAGATTTCATAAAAAGGGACGAACTATTTGAGTCAACTTTTACTGATGCCGCAGGGAGAACGAACGTAGACAGAATGAAAAAAGGTTTAGCCCCACTTGGGAAAGATGGAAGCCCGATAAATCTTCATCACATGAAACAACAGAATAATGGCATTATAGTAGAAGTTAGCTATACTGAGCACAAAGAGTATTCTGATGTTTTACACCGTTACGCAGGAAAAAACGAATCAGAAATAGATCGTGCAGCTTTTGATAAACTAAGGTCTTCATACTGGAAAGATCGGGCAAAGGAGTTTTAAAGTGAAGGCATCGTCTTTTATACAGTTACAGTTAAGCGTAAATTTACCAGAAGATTATAAAGAATTTTTAGATACAACTGGGTATTTATGCTTTGACAACATAAGCCAAGAAATTTATGGATACGAGCAAGGATTCGATATAGAAAAACTGCCTTGTGTTATTGCTGCAACAAAAAATAACAAGGAAGATTATAGCCTTGATCCAACAGAAATTGTGATTTCACATGCTAATTATGAAGATCACATCATCATTCTTAACACACAAACATCATATATTTTTGAGATAAGTTTGGATGGTTATAAGAAAAAATTAGCAAATTCTTTTTCTGATTGGCTTTCTGTCATGTTAGCCAGAAACGAAGCTAACAATTAGCGATTGGCATAATCGGTTCAAAAGCGAACCACGCAGACATCCCTAATTCTACAATACCCACAATCTCATTCTAATCAGGGTAAGTAATGAAAGCGTTCGACAAGTATCACAAATGGGTGGATTGGAGCGAGGAAGATCAGGTCTATATCGGTAGATGCCCAGACCTCATTACCGGAATCCATGGAGATGATCCCATCGCTCTTTACGGTGAGCTTTGCAGCGTCGTTGAGGACGTGATCCGCCACTTCAATGCTGAAGGTCGCCCCCTTCCTGAGCCACTGGTTCGCCCTATGCGCGAGGTGGCATAGCGCCTAATAAGCGATTAAAAAGCGGACTCCGCAAATGGAGCAGTACTTTTTCTGAAAGATCGTATCAGCGAAGCAGCATTCTAACCAATTTATCTCCAATTAAAAGCCAGCATTTAGGTATAAAAACAAGATGAAAACATTGACGTTAAAAATTGATGATAGTGTCAGTGAAAAATTTGTTTGGCTGCTTGAACATTTTTCACCAAATGAAATAAAAATTTTAGAACAAAATGAATATATTGATGATGATACTTATCTCCGAAGAATTGAAGATATGACGCAAAGTATTCTCGAAGCCAAGAATGAACCAATGAAAAATGGCGTCGCGCTCGATAAATTGGAGTGGTGATGTATACAAATTGGAGTGGTGATGTATACAGTCATCTTTATGACGCAAGCTCAGAAAGATGCTAAAAATCTTGCTGCAAGTAACTTGAAGGAAAAAGCATTAAATTTAATAAATATTATTCAGCAAGACCCATACAAATATCCGCCAGACTATGAATATCTCAAAGGTGACATGAAAGGATTGATTAGCAGAAGAATCAACAAACAGCATAGACTTGTATATGAGGTTATCGAGGAAGACAAGATCATCAAAATATATCGCATGTGGACGCATTACGAATAAAGCAAAATACGGTCTGACAAGCAGCGTAGCAACCCAACAATAAGCGGTTAAAGAGCGGACTTCGCAACTGGCGCGGTGCTTTTCCCAAAGTCGTACCAGCGAAACAGATTAACTAACTTATCTTCAATTCAAAGTCGGCATAGCATTAGAATAAATCCGATTCAACTGCGTAGCGGGAATTTCCTTTCATCCTATTGAATTAGGCGTTACCATTGAATGATTAAGTTCGCTACTGTTTTCCTTGGTACAGCGATTTTGCTTCAAATCAAAAAAGGAGTCTGGTATGAACCGTAAGCAACTATTTTTATACGGATGTTTTATTTTTACCGCAGCCATCATATCCAGCACTGCGATTGCAGGTGGTGCTACTCGTATTCAGTTTGCTAAAGGCAGTTATTGCGGTGCATACACTGGTAATTTTGCTGGAGGAAAACGTTTTGTATTGCAGTTGGGGCGCGATCAAACATTCATTTCGCGTAACACGGGAAATAGCAATCAATTGGATGTCTACGTCACTGGTCCAACCGGGCAAATTTCTGGGGAAAAAACTGGTGATAACGAAATTCATTATCGCACGACGGCTAAAGGCGATTACGAAATCATGGTCATTTCAGATTCCAACTTTTCCTCAGTTGAATTCTGCGTTTATTAAATGTGTGGTCTAAAAAACGCTGATTCATTCCACAAATGTAATCAGCGTTTTAATAATGAAGATTTGACTAATGTACGAACCAATCCCGGTCCGCGATAAATTAATCCGCTATAGATTTGAATGAGATTCGCACCCGCCACCAATTTTGCCGCTGCATCGGCAGGCGACATAATTCCGCCAACGCCAATCAGCACCGGCGCTGCGCCGACCGCTTCCCGCACTTTTCGCAGCAATTCCGTGCTCCGCGCCAGCAACGGACATCCCGATAATCCGCCGCTCATGCCGTCCGTTGTGCTCGCCAATCCGTTAAATTGAATTGTCGTATTGGTCAAAATCAGCCCGCGCAACCGGCTTCTAACGCGGCGCGAGCGCAGGCAATCGCGTCGTCATCCGCCAAATCTGGCGCCAATTTCACCAGCAGCGGACGCGGGCGCGTCAATTGCTGATTTGGCGTTTGAATCGCCGCGACGATCCGTGCCACTTCATCGACGCGCTGCAAATCGCGCAGCCCCGGTGTATTCGGGCTGGAAATGTTCACGACGACATAATCGGCCAACGCGCCAACGTGCTCGAAACTGCGCCGATAATCCGCCGCAGCTTCCTCTGGCGGCGTGATCTTCGATTTGCCGAGATTGACACCGAGCGGCACTTGCAGCAGTTTCCGCGCTCGCAGTTGTTCCAAACGTTGCGCTAGCGCTGCCGCGCCCGCGTTGTTAAAACCCATGCGATTCACAATCGCTTCATCGTTCGGCAACCGCCACAGCCGAGGACGCGGATTGCCGGGCTGCGGATGCGCCGTCACTGTGCCGACTTCGATAAACCCAAAACCCAGCGCCTGCCATGCCGGAATGGCCACTGCATCCTTGTCCAGCCCGGCGGCTAAACCGACGGGATTCGGAAAATGCAGTCCCATTAGATTCACCGCTAAATCGGGCGCTCGCGCTGCATCGCTCGCCGTCAATTCGCCGCGAAACAGCGCCGACCACTGCGCCAGCAGTTGCAGCGTCAAATTGTGCGTCCGCTCTGGATCGAGTTGAAATGCCAACGGGCGCAGCATTTTCCACATTTTGTCTGCGTTTAACATTTTGATTCCATTCTCATTAACCGGCGCTGGTGCGGTGCGTTTAGGATTCAATCATCTGCGCCAGCGTATGACCGGGACGCACCATCGGAATCACGTTCTCGGCTTTATCAATCCACACATCGACCAGCATCGGTCCGGGATCGGCGAGCGCGGCAGCCAATTGTTCACGCAAATTGGCGCTGTCTTTGATGCGCATCGTGTTGAGACGCGGATAGACGTATTTGAGCCCAGTGAGATTGGGAATTTGTCGCCGGCAGCTTTGATCCAGCGCGGTGCAGTCGGCGTCACAATCGCTGGTGCGGGCAAGACAGGTTTCGTAATGATGCCCGCCGTCCATCATGTCTTCCCATTGCCGCACCATGCCCAAGAAGCTGTTATTTAACACAAACATCTTCAGCGGAATGCGATTGGCGACGACCGTACCCAGCTCCTGAATGTTCATTTGAAAACTGCCGTCGCCGTCAATCAGCACCACTGGGCGCGTCGGATCGGCGTACCACGCGCCAATCGCTGCCGGCAAACCAAAACCCATCGTGCCCAGTCCGCCGGAACTCACCCATTGGCGCGGACGTTGAAAGCGGTAATACTGCGTCGCCCACATCTGATGCTGACCGACGCCAGTGACGACCGTCGCATCACCGCTGGTCAATTCCGACAGAATTTCAATCACCGCTTGCGGCTTAATATAATCTGATAATTCATAGGGTTTAGGCATTTGCTCGCGCCATTGCCCGATCTGCGCCAGCCAATCCGTATGAGCGGCGCTGCGCCCAGAATTGAGCGCGTAGTGGAAAAAATCTTCCAGCCCAGCCACCAGCGACAAATCGGTCGCAATCATTTTGTCGATTTCCGACGGATCAATATCGACGTGGGCGATGCGTTTGCCGCTGGCGAAACCGCGCACAGCGACGCGATCATCAAAACGTCCGCCCAGCGTCAAAATCAAATCAGCATCGCGCAGCGCGTAATTGGCGGGAATTGTGCCGTGCATTCCCGGCATTCCGAGATTGTTCGGCAAATCAAAGGGTAATGTGCCAAGCGCGTTAAAGGTTGTCGTCACCGGCACATCAAACCGCTGCGCAAAGGCGACGAGCGCAGCAGCAGCGTTGGCGTGAATGATGCCGCCGCCAGCTTTCACGACTGGACGCTGCGCCTGCGTCAGGGCGTCGAGAATCGCCTCTGCTCGCGCCGGGTTAAACGGTGTGAGTTCACGATGACGCTGGCGCGGCGGGTTGTGCGCAGTCACCGGCGCGAGTTGCACATCTTTACAAATGTCTACGACGACCGGACCCGGTCGCCCTTCCTGCGCCAGCGCATAAGCCTCGCGCAGCACCCAGTCGAGATCGCGCACGTCCTTAACTAGATAATTGTGTTTAGAAATCGGGCGCGTGATGCCAACGGTGTCCACTTCCTGAAACGCATCCGTCCAATCGCGCCGCTGGGCACTTGACCAGTGATAAACAGCGTCGGCAGCGAATCTTTGTAGGCATCGGCAATCGGCGTGGCGAGATTAGTTGCGCCGGGACCAGAAGTAGCGAGCGTGACGCCAACCCGTCCACTGACTCGCGCATAACCTTCAGCGGCATGACCCGCGCCGCCTTCTTGCCGACACAAAATAAAGCTGGGCACAGCGTCACCGCGCCGCAACCGCTTATTAAGTTCGACATGAATGGGAATAACCGCGCCGCCGGTGTGTCCAAATAGATAATCCACACCCAGATCGGTGAGCACATCGAGCAGCAGCGCGGCTCCGGTACGCATCGAGTTGGTCATTGACTCGCTTCCTTCGTGGTCGTTAGGTTGAACAAATTTCCAGAACGATCAGCGCGTTGCCGCACCGAGTAATGGCAGTGAAAACAGTTATCAATCAATTGCGGCTGCGCTGGCGCGATTTCATCCCAACGCCGGCTTTTAATACTTAATCACGACGCGCCGATTACTCCGCATCGCAGCATCATTCGTTTGCGCACTTGTGAGTTGCTCTTCGCCATAACTCAGCGTGGTCATTTGCGTTGGCTGTACACCTTCAGCCAATAGCCAACGGCGCACTGCATCAGCGCGTTGCTCACCAAGTGACAGGCTGTATTCGCGGCTGCTACGGCGTCGTGATGTCCTTCCAGCCTGACCTGCTGCTCGGCATGTTCACCGAGATAGCTGGCGTGAGCACGGAGCATTGGCAAAAATTCGGGTTTAATTTCAACTGCTTCTTCGTCGAAATACACCGTGCGCTGATACAGCGGATTGGTCGGGTCTTCCCATGGATTGAGTGGCGGGCGCGACACTTCCGATGCTGGAGTTACCGCGGGAGTGGATGGTCGATTTGCGACTGCCTGCGCCACGCCAACCGCTGCTTGAACTGCCACTGTTGCGGGTACGACTGCGCAGCCATTCAATAATAGACTGATCGACAATAACGCCGCTGTAGTAGCGCATAATTGATAATTGATAAATCTGCGTTTTTCTAAATTCATATCAATGTTTAGTGATAATAGGTGTAGCGCGAACGACATTGAGCAAATGAACGCGGCGGCTGTCGGCACGCATAATGGTGAAATGAAACATGCCTAATTCAACTGTTTCGCCGCGTTTGGGTAAATGACCGAGTGCATTAACCACTAATCCGCCAATGGTATCAAATTCGTCATCTGCAAAATCAACGCTAAAATAATCATTGAAATCTTCAATTGTGGTGCGGGCTTTCACGCTGAATTCGTGTTCATCACGACGGAAAATACCCGAACCTTCATCGTAATCATGCTCGTCATCAATTTCGCCCACGATTTGTTCTAATACGTCTTCAATCGTCACCAAACCGGCAGCACTGCCGTATTCATCCACCACAATTGCCATGTGATTGCGGCTGGCGCGAAACTCTTTTAATAACACATTTAAGCGTTTGCTATCGGGAACGAATACCGCAGAGCGCAATAAATCGCGGATATTGAATGCCGCGACCGTTTTCACGCAAAAGGTTAATAAATCTTTAGCCAGTAAAATACCCACACTTCGCCTTTATCGTCACCCACGACTGGAAAACGCGAATGTGCTGATTTCACTGCAACTTGGAGGATTTTTTCGAGAGGATCATCGCGGCGTAACGCGACCATTTCAGCGCGAGGAATCATAATATCGCGCACCCGCAAATCAGAAACCTGCAATACGCCTTCAATCATACTGAGAGCGTCGGTATCCAATAATTCATGCTGGCGGGCATTCTTCAGAAATTCAATGAGTTGTTCCCGATTTTGTGGTTCGTTGTTCAGCCTCTGGCGCAGGGAAGTTAACCAATGACGGAACCACGAACCTTGCCTAGATCGTTCGCTGCTCATGGTTTAGTGTCGCTCCATATCATTTTGATTATATTGAGAATCGTAGGGTGGCGGAAATCCCAAAGCGCCCAAAATATCGGTTTCAAGTGTTTCCATCTGCTCGGCTTCATCGTCATTTAGATGGTCATAACCGCGCAAATGCAATACGCCGTGCACCACCAAATGCGCCCAGTGTGCAATTAACGTTTTCTGTTGTTCCTGCGCTTCACGTTCCACCACTGCCGCACAAATCACAATATCACCTAATAAATCAGCAATAGGATCATCGGGCGCAATTCCCGGCGGCAATTCAAATGGAAATGACAGCACATTGTTGGATGATCAATACCGCGATATTCACGATTAAGCGTTGCGCTTTCAATCTGATTGACGATGCGAATCGTTAATTCTGCACATTCTCGCGTTCCGGCGAGCGCAGCAATTACCCACTGTTCAAATTGCGCCAGCGTTGGCAATTCCGCGCATTCCGTCGCCAGTTGTAAATCAAGTTCTAAAGTCGTCATCTTATTCAAAGCAATTAACCGTATTCACTGCTGATTCCTCTCAAATGCTTCATACGCATTCACAATGTGCTGCACCAGCGCATGTCGCACGACATCGCGGGCATTAAAGGTAGTAAAGCTGATTCCTTTGACATCCTGAAGAATATCAACTGCTTGTCGCAAGCCAGAAAGCTGGCCACGCGGCAAATCAATTTGCGTTAAATCACCAGTAATCACTGCGGTGGAACCAAAACCCAAGCGGGTTAAAAACATCTTCATTTGTTCTGGCGTGGTGTTTTGTGCTTCATCCAAAATGACAAAAGAATGATTCAATGTCCGCCCGCGCATAAATGCCAGCGGCGCTACTTCAATCACGTTGCGTTCTAATAACTTCGTGACTTTTTCAAAGCCCAGCATTTCAAACAGTGCGTCATATAATGGGCGCAAATAGGGATCAATTTTCTGCGCCAAATCGCCGGGCAAAAAGCCTAAACGTTCGCCAGCTTCCACTGCTGGACGCACCAATAATAAACGCCGCACCCGCTCGGTTTCCAATGCTTCAATAGCACACGCCACCGCTAAATAAGTTTTGCCAGTTCCCGCTGGGCCAACGCCAAAGTTAATGTCATGTTTTAGAATGGCGTGTAAATACGCCTGCTGATTATCTCCACGAGCACGAATTAAACCGCGTTTGGTTTTAATCACTATTTCTGGTAATTGCGGCGCAATTTTTTCGCGTAACGTATTTGCGCCCGCAGTTTGCAATGCGAGATGAATCTGCTCTGGCGTTAATACAGTATTGGCGGTTTCGGCGTAAAGCTGCTGCAAAATTTGTTCGCCAAGTGAATTGCTGCTGCATCGCCAATTAAACGGAAACAATCGCCGCGTTGATGGATTTCAATCCAAGACTGCATTCCAGTTGGCGCAAATGTTGATCGAATTGACCACATAAATTTGCCAAGCGGCTGTTGTCTTCAGATTGGAGTTTGAGATCGCAACAGGCAATTGGGAATGTGTTGATACGGGAAGATTAAACAAGCAATTGACCACGAAGTGAATTGGGCTGGCTTTCAGTAATGGTGAGATTAACAAAGCTGCCGATTAAATCCGCGCTGCCGGTGAAATTAACCACGCGATTATTTTCAGTGCGCCCAGCCAATTGCGCGTCATCTTTGCGCGAATAACGTTCAACTAAAATGCGTTGCACCGTGCCAATCATATTGCGGCTGATGTGTTGCGCATGATGCGTGAGGCGCTGTTGCAGCCGTTCCAATCGCGCTTTTTTCTCCGCCAGCGATACGTCATCGGGCGCACTCGCGCGGGCGTTCCGGGGCGACGGCTGTAAATGAAGCTGTAGCTTTGGTCAAAACCGAGGTGATCGACCAGCGCCAGCGTTTCGGCAAATTCGGCGTCGGTTTCGCCGGGAAAGCCGACGATGAAATCGGATGACAGGCTGATATTTGGGCGCACTTCACGTAACTGCTCGATTTTTCGGCAGTATTCCGCTGCGGTGTGTCCGCGCCGCATCGCGGTCAAAATGCGATCCGAACCCGATTGCACTGGCAAATGCACGGCGTTCACCAGCTGCGGCACGTCCGCAAACGCAGCGATTAAACGTTCGGAAAAGGCGACAGGGTGACTGGTGGTAAACCGAATGCGTTCGATGCCGTCAATCTGGGCAACTGCGCGAATTAACTCAGCCAAATCAAAGCGTTCGCCCGTTGCAGTGCGTCCGCGATAGGCGTTGACGTTTTGCCCCAACAGATTGACTTCGCGCACGCCCTGCGCTGCCAACGCGGTGACTTCTGCCAGCACATCTGCGACTGGGCGGCTGATTTCACGGCCTCGGTGTAGGCACGACGCAGTAAGTGCAAAATCGCGAGCAACCTTCCATCACCGTGACCAGCGCCGACACGCCGCTGGCTTGTGCCGTCGGCAAATTGTCGAACTTTTCAATCAGCGGAAAAGACACGTCGATTTGTGGACGGCGTTCGGCAGTCAATGCCGTCAACATTTGCGGCAAGCGATGCAGCGTTTGCGGTCCGAACACCAGATCAACAAAGGCGCACGTTCACGAATTGCTGCGCCTTCTTGACTGGCGACGCAGCCGCCGACGCCAATCACCAGTTCTGGGCGTTCCTGTTTCCACGGTCGCCAGCGTCCCAGTTGCGAAAACACCTTTTCGTGCGCCTTTTCTCGAATGAACAGGTGTTGAGCAGCAGCACATCGGCTTCTTCCGGCACGGCGGTCAATTCCAATCCCGCCGACTCGCGCAGCAGATCTGCGATCCGCGCCGAGTCGTAATCGTTCATTTGACAGCCGTAAGTTTGGATATAGAGCTTGCGAGACATCAGTTTGATTTTATTGAAGAGAGTGGTGATTCGCCATTGCTCCACAGCAGCGTGTGCAACTCATGCAGACCGTCCCTGTGCGAAATCAGCGACCGTTTTTCGCGGGTGCTCAGTCCGTTTAATCCGCCATCTTGGAGCTTGAAAATCAGCCCTTCCAGCGCATGACGCCGCCGCCGACTGGGTGCTTCATCCGGCAATTGCGCGGCGTGGAGCGCGTAGGTGCAAGGATTGACGACGGCGCGTAACCAGAAATCGCCTTCGTTGGTCGTTGCTGGCGTTTGGGTTTGCACCAAATTTTCCTCCAGCAATTGCAACACTCGTGGCTCGCTGGTTTCCTCTGGCGTTAAAAACAATCCAGCACGTCGCGCCAAACGTCCCAGCGCAGTGCGACTGGTGATCATCGACACTGGAATCGACAACGCCAATCCCGCCAGCACTGGCGTAAACCACCAAAAGAAATTGGGCACATAGAAATAAGTTGCTGCACCTGCGACCAACGCAATCAACGTGTGGATGCTGTGTGCGCCGAACGCTTCGGCAAAACCGGTTTGATGATCGCCGCGTTCCTGCGTCGGCCAGCCGACCGTGGTGCGCAGCAGAATGGCTGCGACAAATTTGCTTTGAAACAGCATCAGCACTGGCGCGAGCAGCACCGAAAAGAAACTTTCAATCAAGACGCTGAGTGCCGCTTTCGGCAGACCGCCAAAACGTCGCGCCAAGTTTGGATCAAAGGCCAACAGCACCAGTGACAACAGCTTGGGTAAAAACAGCAGCGCCAGCGTCACCCACAGGACGGTCGCCATTTCCACCGCGTAGGATTGCGGCCACACCGGCAACACGTTGTCACCAAAGAAATAAACCGGCACGGTCAAGTTGCGGAAATACGCTTCAATGCCAGTGGCAATCAGAAATAACAACCACAGCGGCGAGGCCAAATAAGACATCACGCCCATCACAAAATGGATGCGACTCATGGACTTAAAGCCATGCGCCAGCACCAGCCGTGAATGCTGCAAATTACCCTGACACCAGCGGCGGTCGCGCTTGGCATAATCAATCAGCGTCGGCGGGATTTCCTCATAACTGCCACCGAGATCGTCGGCCAAATGCACCTTCCAACCTGCTCGCGCCAGCAACGCCGCTTCTACAAAATCGTGGCTCAAAATCTCGCCACCAAACGGCTCGTTGCCCGGTAACTGCGGCAATCCGCAATGCTCGGCAAAGGGTCGCACCCGAAGAATGGCGTTATGTCCCCAAAAATTGGCGGTGTTTTGCTGCCAATACGACAGCCCAGCGGCAAACATGCTGCCGTACAAACTGCCGGCAAATTGCAGCATTCGCGCAAACAGTGACGAGCGATTGACCGGAACTGGCGGCACCTGAATCAGCGCCACGCGAGGATCAGCTTCCATTCGCCGCACCATTTCTACCAGCGTTTCGCCAGCCATGACGCTGTCGGCATCCAGCACAATCATGTAGCGATAACGTCCGCCCCAATTGCGGCAAAACTCCGCCAAATTGCCGCTTTTTCGCGCCGTGTTTTCGACCCGATTACGGTAAAAAATCCGTGCCGGTTCGCCCAACTCTCGCGCCCAGCGCCGCCACTGCATCTCTTCTTGCACCCAAGTATCGGGATCGCGGGTGTCGCTCAACACGAACACTTCAAATCCATCGGCCTGTCCGGTTTCTACCAGCGACTGATAAGTTGCCCGCAGTCCGGCAAACACCCGCTCTGGGTCTTCGTTGTAAACCGGCATCACCAGCGCAGTTTTATAAGGTTCGGTCGTGTCCGCGATGATCGGCTGCTGGCGCGATTTAACTGGCGATGCAGGCTGGCGCAGACGCCGCATGATCCGCACAAAGCCCAGCGCTGCCGTCCAAAATGAGGCGGTAATCCACAGCATCAAAATCGCGTACAAAATCAATAGCGCCAGCTCCAACGGCGTGATGCCGCCGTCCTGAATCGCCGCCGATAACAGCGACATCGCCCCCAGCGTCGTGAGTGCCGTCAAGGAAAAGAAAATTGGGCGATGAAAATACCGCCCCAAGCGTGACAACAGGCTGGTTTTCATTAGGTTTTACGGGTCTCAGGCTGACAAAAGAAACGGCAAATTGCGCCGGAAATGCGTCGCCGCGAACGTTGGCAACACAAATCAATCGTACTGGTGTGCATTGCCAACGGCGCGAACGGCGGCACGGCGACGCGATGACAACCGCGCAGCACTGCCGCAAAGCCCGGATCAGCGCGTTCGGCAGTAGAGGTCGTGACCCAACGCGCTGTCCACCCGGGCACTTCGCCACCGAGCACTGCCGCTCGCGCTGCCGCCAAGGTGTTGGCATCACTATCGCTGCCCAATTCCGCCAGCAGCCAATCATCCAGCAGCACCAGCGTTTCCTCAATCGCCGCTTCAATCGCATCTTCCAACATGGTGACTGCGGCGCGAGCAGTCACGCGCCGCTGCACCTGCTCGCTCAGTTGCGCGATTTCGGTCGTGTCGGTAACGCCCAGCGCGTTGAGATACGCCGCGAGGCGCTGGGTAATCAACGACCAATCAGCGGGCGTGTTGTCACGCTCAAAAGGAGTGGACATCGCTTTTACTCGCGCACCCATCGGAAGCTCCATGTCTCACTTAATACATCGTCACCATTACGCAAAAAGGCGCGTAAATCCGCTGCGGTATTGCCGTTGGGCGTCAGCTCAAAAAACAGCCGCCAGCCTTTGCCTTCAGGATTGGCTTGCACAATCGGTTTGGATAATTGCCCGGAAGTGGTGAAGACCAGTGCTTCCACTGGCGTTGCAGGATCGAGTTTTGCCAGCGTTTCGCCAGTAAAATCAACGACAAATTTGCGTTTATTTGGATCGAGAATATCGGTACCACCAGCACCAATGCGGGTCGAACTCACGCGCCCGCCGAGCATCGCTGCTTCAGGGTCTTTGGTGAATCGCAGCCGATACGCAAAATTCAATTCCTGCCCCGCAGCAGTTGGGCGCTCTGGAATCCAATACGCGCCGATGTTGTCGTAACGCTCCGCATTGCTTGGAATTTCTACCAATTCAACCACACCTTTTCCCCAATTGCCCTGCGGCTCCACTACTGCGCTGGGTCGATTGTGATAGTGCGCTTCTAAATCTTCGTAATTATGAAAATTACGATCACGTTGCAGCAGCGCAAAAGAACGCGGATTTTCTACCTGAAAATTGCTCACCCGCAAACCAATTGGATTCACCAATGGACGCCAAATGCGTTCGCCATAACTGGTTTCAATTAACAAGCCATCAGAATCGTGCACTTCCGGGCGAAAATCATCAATGAAACGATCGGTATCTTCACCATGAAAAAACATGCTCGTTAATGGCGCAATCCCCAGCTTTTGTACCGATTTGCGGAAAAACAACTTCGCTTTAACATCAATTACTGTTTCAACGCCGGGGTGAATGATGAATTGATATGCACCCGTCACACTATCGCTATCGAGCAAGCCATAAAGCGTGATTGATTTCGCATCTGGGGTTGGGCGATGAATCCAGAATTCACGAAATACAGGGAATTCTTCGCGGCTCGGTAATCCAGTATCAATTGCCAAACCACGCGCTGATAAACCGTAATTCAGGTCTTTACCAAGGGCGCGGAAATAACTTGCACCTTGAAACACGGCAAGATCATCAAAAATATCTGGACGATTAAGCGGATACATTAAACGCAATCCGGCATAACCGAGGTCTCCGGGCATGTCATCAGGCACCAGATTTTTGCCGTAATTAAATAAATCGTGTTCAAAAATGGCGGGCGCTGCCTGTCCATTATCATCAATGAAATTGATTGTCACCCGATCTTGAGAGAGAAAGCCGCGATGAAAAAAGTTGACCTGAAACGGTAAACCTTCATTGCGCCAAAAGTTGCGGGCGGGATTAAAACGAATGTCGCGGTAATGGTCGTAATCCAAATTGGCCAAATAATGCGGCAATTCTGGACGATCTGGTTCATAAGGCGTTTGTGCTAATTCCGCAGCACGCTGCGCCACATTCGCAAGACTAAATTCAGTGGTCGCAGTATTTTGTGCTGCATCTTCGGTATCTGCCCACACGTTACTCATGAGTGCGACAGCCAAGCTCAGAGGAATGAATCCAACAATTCGGGGAATCATGGTGATAAAAATCTCAAAGTAATGACGAATAGAGTTGACACGCTGTTAATCCAGCGAATGGCGATCACGGTGAACACCCATTGAAACTAGGCAGAGGAACCGTCGTTTGAATCTTTTACAATCATAATCAGGTTTAAGCCGGAGCGCATCATGGCGATAACGGCATTCCGCATTTAACACAACTGCGCGTCATTTCCGCGACATGCCACCAGCTCGCGCTTGTCGTGAACCTTGCACAAATAATCCGGTCTTACCGATTAAGTCTTTCATAATCCACATTTTATTTGCTGGCATTGAATGTGCTTGAAATCAAAGCATTGCACGATGCCGTGCACTCTCATGTTCTGGAACGCGCCATGACAACACCGATCACGATTAACGACACCACGCTGCGCGACGGCGAACAATCCGCTGGCGTGGCATTTTCACTGGAGGAAAAACTGGCAATTGCACAGGGACTTGCTGCGCTCGGTGTGCCGGAATTGGAAATCGGCATTCCAGCGATGGGCGAAGAAGAACGCGAATCCATTCGCGCTGTGGTTGCGCTCCAGTTACCAGCGCGGCTGATGGTGTGGACGCGCATGTTGCCGAATGACATCGCGCAGTGCGGCGGACTTGGTGTTGATTTTGTTGATTTATCTATTCCGATGTCCGATCAGCAAATTGCCCGCAAACTCGGCAAAGATCGGGATTGGGTGCTGGCGCAGATTCGTCGCCAAGTGCGCGTGGCGCAGGATTTAGGTCTGGAAGTGTGCGTTGGCGCAGAAGATGCGTCTCGCGCTGATCCCGAATTTCTGTGGCGAGCGGCAGAAGCAGCGCAGGATGCAGGAGCGCGGCGGTTTCGGTTTGCGGACACAGTCGGCGTTCTCGATCCATTCGGCGTGTTTGAGCGCATTCGTGATTTACGCGCCATCGTAGATTTGGAAATCGAAATGCACGCCCACGACGATCTCGGTTTGGCGACGGCGAACAGTTTGGCCGCAGTGCGTGGCGGCGCGACGCATGTCAACACGACAGTGCACGGTCTCGGCGAACGCGCTGGCAATGCTGCGCTGGAAGAAGTCGTGATGGCATTGCGGCATATTCATCAGTGCGATTGCGGCATTGATTTGAAACATTTTGACGGATTATCGCGGCTGGTTGCTCGCGCCTCCGGCAAACCGGTCGCGTGGCATAAAAGTTTAGTCGGCGCTGGCGCGTTCACCCACGAGGCCGGCATTCACATCGACGGTTTATTGAAAGACCCGCTGAATTATCAAGGCGTTGATCCCGCTGATGTCGGGCGACGGCATCGGCTGGTGCTGGGCAAACATTCCGGCACTCACGCAGTGCGGCAGGTATACGCCGAGCAATTGCGGTTTGCGCTCGATCAAACGCAGGCCGAACAGGTGTTGCCGCTGGTGCGCGGTTTGTGACTGCCACCAAACGCTCGCCGGAACCGCTTGATTTGCGCCGTTTTCTGTCGGAAATCGGTTCCGCAAGCGGCACTGCTGCAATAGGACAAAGCGATGGATTTTTTCGATTTCAGCGCCGAACCACTGTATTTCGATGAGCCAGTCAGTTCGGCAGTGGACGCGCTGTTGCACGAAGCAGCGGCGCAATACGGCGAAGCTGGCGCGGAGCTGCTGCTATTACGCGCTTATTTTTACGAGCCAGAGCATTTGACGGTGCTCGTCGCGCTGTATCGCTATTTTTATTATCAGCAGCGGTATCAAGACGCGCTGCGCGTCGCCGAGCGAGCAATTGCGCTCAGTTTGGCGCAGCTCAATTTGCCCCCGGACTGGCAGGAATTGACCGAGCGGGAAATCACGCAAGCAGCAGCACAATCAATGACCTTGACGCGCTTTGTGTTGCTGGCGCTGAAAGGTGCGAGTTATTTGCTGCTGCGGCTGGGCGATGCAGAAAATGCGCTGGCGCGATTGGAAAAACTGGCTGAATTGGATACGAAGCAACGGCTGGGAATTACCGAATTGTTGACGCTGGCGCGGCGCAGTGACGGAAGCTGCGGTCGCACAGGTCGGCGGCAATGTGCATTTTTTGAAACCAAAAACTTAACCATGGCAGTAAATGATTGCTGCTGGAGGATCAACCGATGATTAACGATGATTTGCAAGTGATTTAGCCGAACTCGCCAGCGCCGAGGAGTTTCTGGACTATTTTGGAATTGCGTTTGATCCGGCAGTAGTGCAAGTCAATCGGCTGCATATTTTGCAGCGTTTTCACGACTATTTGGCGCAAATCAGCGCAGCGCCAGCGGCGACGCAATATGCTGATTGTCTCCAGCGGGCGTATCAGGATTTTTTAACTTCCGACGCTGTGACCGAAAAAGTGTTTCGCGTGTTTCATCTGCATCAACCGCGCTCGGTCGCCGTGCCGTTGAGCGCATTAACGCAACAGGTGTGTCATGCGCCCACGTTATGAATTTGGCGCGGCAGTGCGCGTGATTCGCAATGTGCGCAACGATGGAACCTATCCGGGCGAAGCGACTGGAACGCTCCTGATTCGGCGCGGCAGCGTCGGTTACGTGCGTGATGTCGGCACTTTTTTACAAGATCAGATCATTTATACCGTGCATTTTCTCGAAGCCGACCGCGTAGTCGGATGTCGAGAAGAAGAGCTGCAACCCGCTGAAGCGCCGTGGACTCCCAGCCGTTTTGAATCCCGTGACCGCGTGGCAACGCGATTACCGCTGGGCATTCAAGGGCGCGAGCTGGTCGCAGCGGGCGAAATCGGTGAGGTGCTGCGCGTGATTCGGGATGCGGAAGATGGCGTGACCTATCATGTTCATTTTTCCGACCGCAACACGCTGATTGTGCCGGAAACTGCGCTGATGGAAGCGACTGCGCCAGACGCAGTCAATGCTGACATCAGTTAATTACTTGTTTTGAGAAGAGTTATGTCCTGTCCTGAATGGCGTTATCACCTGCTGCGGGCAGCCAGCGAGCGATTTCAAACTGCACCCGCGCTCTCGATGCCGAACGTTTGGCAGGTCGAACGCTTGGCTCGAAAAACATTAGCGTTGGAAAATCAAGTACTTGCCACGCAGAAGCGCGAGACACGCAGATTCCAGAATCGCAACTCGCTGCGGCAGTGGCAGCGATTCGGCAACGTTATGACGACGATGAGGCGTTTCTCGAGCGACTTAGAAAACAATGGTTTAGATGAAAATACGCTGCAACTGGCGTTGCGGCGGGAATTAATTTTCGATGCCGTGATGCAGCAAGTGGGTGCTCGCGCCGAGGCAATCACAGCAGTGGATGAACAACTATTTTATGAATTGCAGCGCGACCGTTTTGCGCGTCCAGAGCGGCGCACGGCGCGGCATATTTTGCTGACGATTAATGCAGAGTTTGCAGAAAATCAACGGGATGTGGCGCTGGAACGAATTGAACGCATCGCCGCGCAGTTGCAAGGACAAGTTGAACAGTTTGGAACCCTTGCCAGCCAACATTCGGAATGTCCAACGGCAATGCAGCAAGGGCAATTAGGAACGCTGCCACGCGGTCAACTGTATCCGGCATTGGATGCAGCGTTATTTGCGCTGGCGGAAGGCGAAATCAGTGGCGTCGTAGAATCTGAATTGGGCTTTCATCTATTGCTATGTGAACAGATTGAGCCTGCGGAGTTAATGACGTTTGCGCAGGTGCAACCCCAAATTCATGTGCTATTACAAACGCGACGGCAGCGTGAATATCAAAAAAGTTGGCTGGCGCAATTATCTGAAACTAAAGCATAAAACGCAAAAATAGACTGTGGCAAAACCACAGTCTGACTGCGGTCTTTCATTAAGCGACCTGTTTTTCACTACCTTCCAATTTGCGAATCAACGGGTAAAGATATTCGGTCTCACGTTGAATGCGATCCATCACCAGTGAAAACATCTGTTCCGTATCCTGTACAAACGCAGAATGATCATTGATCGTCAATGAATGACGTTTATGTGAACACCATTGCTTGACATAGGAATTAAAAATCCGTTTGATCTCGCTCGATCCCGATAAAAAACGGTTCGCAGTGTTTTTAACCGTTTGATCTTGATGAGAAATCAATCGACTGCACAGTTCCCGATCCACCAGCTCCATATGTTCTTTAATCCGATTGGTTAAATCAAAAAA
The DNA here is from genome assembly GCF_002958735.1 of Chromatium okenii. Lineage (GTDB taxonomy): Bacteria > Pseudomonadota > Gammaproteobacteria > Chromatiales > Chromatiaceae > Chromatium > Chromatium okenii_A. The sequence goes on from NZ_PPGH01000038.1 coordinate 162,564, forward strand.
CACGTCGCAGGCGACATCGGTATCGCACATCGAACGCTCGCGGACAAGGTAAAGAAAAACGTTCGATAATTCGGTGATCTTGTGGTTCTGGGCGTGCAGTTGAGCAAAAGCGACCATGATGATTCCTCCAAGGAACGCACTGCAAATTCAGTTGGTTTTGATGGTATTCCGCCGGAACACGGCAAACTTTCAGAGGTTCACCGCAGATACAGGCCGTGTTTGGAATCGCGGCTCAAGTTAACCGAGCGGTGCGCATAGTTTACGCGAAACGATGCGTTGATTGAAGTTTGTACGGTGTCAATGATTGATATCAAACATCGCTAATGCAATGGCTTTCGGCAAATTTAGTGCGGTTGTTGGCGCGGTTGATCGAGTATTAGCAAACGATAAAGAAACACGTCACCATTATGATTGCGCAGCACCAGCCGACCCTGATCGAGTGCAAATTCAAACGTTTGTGTAAAATTCTCACGACGATTGGTCAGCGCAACATGATTAGCATTTACTAAAATATCGCCGTCGATAAACCCATTGCAAGATGAATAAATACGATAATGGCTGCGCTGCACAATTAACAATCCGCCTTGATTGTCTTCCCAAATTCCTTCTAATAAGCTCATTTCTGTTGCTGTGCTGCTGCGCCCATTATTTGACCACGATTGATTAAAATGTTGCAGAATTTGATTCAGCGGCGTATTGCCAGAAATTGCCATTGCTGGCGCAACGGGATTGGTCATGTTTGGTAATGCCCCAAACGCTGAAGGCAAGCCAGTCATGGTCATCGGATTAACTGGAAGCGGTGACGCATTCACTGTGCTATTCGGAAATCCCATCGCCTCCATCATGCGGGCAATAGCATAAGCCATCGCTTGCGCCATGTTTTCTTGTGACCATGCTGGCGCAATTGGATTGAATAGCAACCCACAAATTAACAGTAAACGCAGAGTGAAATGCGCGAATGAATAAGACGGCAGAGACATCAAAAATTAACCAAAAACTGTTGCAGCGCGGTCACAAAAGACCTTAGTGAATGACATAACAGTCTAACAGACCTAGCGACTGCAACATTTAATCTGCCAAGCGTTGCTCGCAACACAAAAAACGGTAAACCTGATGATTTTCAATGAACAACGTTTACTCATCACGCTTAACACGCAGACGCTGACGCTGCTTGACGGCGGGCGCGTGTTGGCGCATTACGCAGTGTCAACGGGGCGCAACGGCGCTGGCGAACAAGTCGGTAGCGGCTGTACGCCGCGTGGTATTCATCGTGTGCGGTTACGCATCGGTGCTGATTGTCCAATGGGTACAGTGTTTCAGGGACGGCGACCAACTGGGGAGATTTTTAGCCCGGCGCTGGCGGCAGCGTATCCCACACGAGATTGGATTTTAACGCGGATTTTGTGGCTAACTGGTTGTGAATTAGGTAAAAATCGCGGTGGCGCAGTGGATACATTGCGCCGTTACATCTACATTCACGGTTGTCCTGATAGCGAACCGATGGGCGAACCGCGTTCACATGGTTGTATTCGAATGCGCAATCAGGATTTAATGGAACTATTTAAGCACACGTCATTAGGAACAATTGTTATTATTCAATGAATTCACGCCGAACAAGTTGTCAATTGCCAGAAATAACGCAGTTGCTTACTCGCTACCGCCAACAGTTAAAATACTCAACGCTTTATTTTTTAACTCCATCAGTCTTCATAGAAGCTAATAATGGTGTAGTATCGCTACTTGATGACACTCATTTCGTTGGGAATGCTCGTTCCGGCTGCAACCCAACGGACAACTTCGTCAATGCCATGCGGCAGCGCGAAGTCTTTTAGCCGGGCATTGCGCAATTCACACAACAAGGAGATTTTCCCATGTCCAAGGGCCAATGTTTGCAAGACCCATTTCTCAATGCACTGCGCAAAGAGCGCGTTCCAGTGTCGATCTTTTTAGTCAACGGCATCAAATTACAAGGGCAAATTGAATCGTTTGATCAATTCGTTGTGCTGCTGAAAAACAACGTCAGTCAGATGATTTATAAACACGCGATTTCAACTGTGGTTCCGGCGCGTAATGTCAAATTGCTGCCGCTTGATGACAGCAGTGCAGAACCTAATTCGTTTGAGCTGGGCAACCATTGAACAGCACTCGCGGATCTTCCGTTTCCACTTCGCCCGTTTCGTCCAATCACTCACTGGTTTTTGAGCGGCCGCAATCGGGCGAACGGGCGATTTTGGCGCAATTAGACATCGGCTCCACGATTGCCGCCGATGCGCGTGAAGAATTCGCGCTATTGGCGAGCGCCGCTGGTGCAGAAATTGTCGGCAGCATCGGTGGTTCGCGCTCCGTACCTGATTCACGCCTATTTATCGGCACGGGTAAAGCTGAGGAATTACAAGCACTAGTTGCCGCCACTGAAGCTGAATTGGTGCTTTTTAATCACGCGCTGTCACCGGCGCAGGAGCGCAATTTAGAACGGCTGCTGCAATGCCGAGTGCTTGATCGCGCTGGGTTAATTCTGGACATCTTCGCGCAGCGGGCGCATTCGTTTGAAGGCAAATTGCAGGTCGAATTGGCGCAGCTCAAACATTTATCGACGCGGCTGGTGCGCGGCTGGACACATTTGGAACGACAAAAAGGCGGCATTGGACTGCGTGGTCCCGGCGAAACGCAGCTTGAAACTGACCGCCGACTGCTCGCCAAGCGCGTCGATATGCTGGAACAACGCCTGCAACGCATTGAAAGTCAACGCGCTCAGGGGCGGCGAGCGCGAGCGAAAGCGGAATTGCCAGTGATTTCATTGGTCGGTTACACCAATGCTGGCAAATCTACATTATTCAATCAGTTAACCGCAGCGGGCGTGTTTGAAGCTGATCAATTGTTTGCGACGCTTGACCCGACGCTGCGCCGTCTCGCGCTGCCCAGCGGCGGACGCGTGGTGATTGCGGATACCGTTGGTTTTGTCAGTCGGCTGCCGCATGAATTGGTCGCGGCGTTTCGTTCGACGCTCGAAGAAACGCGCAGCGCCAATGTGTTACTGCATGTGGTGGATGCGGCTGCGACTTCCCGCGACCGCCAAATTGATGACGTGGAGCGGGTGTTGGCGGAAATCGGCAGCGATCAACTGCCGCGTTTGGAAGTGTTTAACAAAATTGATGTGCTCGTTGATATTGCACCGCGCATCGAACGTGACGCTGACGGTCGCCCAACTCGCGTGTGGTTATCGGCGCACAGCGGCGCAGGAATTGATTTGCTGCTGACGGCGCTCGGCGAATTAACCGGTGGGGCACAGGTGCGGCAGCAGCTACAACTCGCGCCCAGCGACGGCAAACTGCGGGCTTGGCTGTTTGAACACGCGCAGGTACTCGTCGATCAACCTGCGGACACTGGCGGTTGGCACATTGAATTCAATATCAGTGCTGCGCAGTGGGAACGGCGTTTAACCAATGATCCGCTGCTGCGCCAGCGGTTGCAGACTGGTGGTTGATACATAGTACTCAATAACCTACTAATTTTTACCATTTGCTACTAATCACTGGTTTGACATCATCGCCACATCATGGTTAGTATTTTTACAACAACGTGTACCTTATGGCGATAACCAAGCCCGCGTTGTTAATTGAGCTCTTTAACAAGTTCGAGTATGTGGTTGCTAACACGAGTTGTTAGCGTAAAACTTGAAACACATCTTAAGAGTTAGAGCACGAAGTGTTTATTTCGTGCCTTGGTAGATACACCCGACAATGCCGGTTACGGATCAAGTTGTCGCAGTTAACGAAAGTTAAGAAAAATGTATCGGTTTGCCGTGATCCAGTCAGTCCCCTACAATCCAATTCCCAATAATTTCCTCAAACCAATCAATCAATGGAGCAGCTATGGCTTGGAATGAGCCAGGTGGCGGTAATCAAGACCCTTGGGGCGGCAAGAATGGCGGCGATAACCAAGGTCCACCCGACCTCGATGAAGTCGTGCGCAAACTCCAAGAACAAATCGCCGGTTTCTTTGGCGGCGGTGAAAACAAACCCTCACGGCGCAGCTCCTCGGGCGGTGATGATGGCGATCAGTTCGGCACGCGCATCATTGGTGTGGTGCTCGGTCTCGCTGTTGTCGTGTGGCTGGCTTCAGGCATTTACATCGTGGAACCTGCCGAACGGGGCGTGGTCACGCGGTTTGGTGCTTACGTTGACACCACTGGACCCGGACCGCATTGGCATTTACCGCTGCCGATTGAGTCGGTGGCAAAGGTGAATGTGGATGAAATTTCCACCTTCAGCCACCGTGCGGCGATGCTGACGCAGGACGAAAACATCGTTGAAGTTGAATTGACGGTGCAGTCGCGTATTCAGGATGCAGCGGATTATCTCTTTCAAGATCAATCGCCTGAGCGCACTTTGAACGATGCGACCGTGACCGTTGTGCGCGTGACGATTGGGCAGAGCAAACTCGATTATGTGATGACCGAAGGACGCGGCGCAGTGGCAATCACCATTAAAGAGCGCATTCAGGCGCTGATGGATCAGTACAAAACTGGTCTGGTGGTGACTTCGATCAACATGCAGCCTGCCAAGCCACCAGATCAAGTGAAAGCTGCCTTTGATGACGCAATCAAAGCGCGTGAAGATAAAGAACGCTAGAAAATCAAGCAGAAGCCTATTCTAACGAAGTGCTTCCACAAGCTCGCGGCGGTGCGGCGCGAATTTTAGCCGATGCCAAAGCCTATCGGGATCGGGTCGTTGCAGAATCGGAAGGTGAGGCGTCGCGCTTTACCGCAGTATTGAATCAGTACGCCAAAGCACCCGAAGTCACGCGCCAGCGGCTGTATTTAGAGACGATGGAGCAGGTATTGAGCGGTAATAACAAGATTTTGCTTGATGTACATGAGGGCGCGAACAGCCTGCTGTATTTGCCAGTGGAACAATTGATGAAGCAACAGAAACTCCAACCAGTGATTGAGCCGTCGCGCCCAGAGCCCGCTGCGACGACAACGCTTATGTTGCCGGAGCACAACGATCCATCATCACGCACGGTTGATCGTGATCGGAGAGCGCGTTAAATGAATCAATCCAATCGCTTAAAAACATTTATCCCCGTCATTCTCGTGACGCTGGCGCTGTTTTCTTACAGCTTTACCTTTGTTGTGCAGGAATACGAAGTCGCCATCAAGCTGCGTTTGGGTGAAATCGTGTCGGTTGATTTCCGTCCCGGTCTTCATTTCAAAATTCCATTGCTCAATCAAATCAAAACGTTCGACCGGCGTATTCAAACGCTTGATGCCCAGCCTGAACGGTTTTTGACGATTGAAAAGAAAGATGTGATCGTCGATTCCTACGCGAAATGGCGCATTTCTAATGCGGAGCAGTTTTTCCGTTCTACTGGCGGTAACAGCGCCCGCACCAGTCGCCTGCTGTCCGAGCGGATCAATACCAGTTTGCGTGATGAGTTCGGGAAACGAACGATTCAAGAAGTGGTGTCGGATGATCGGCTGGCGCTGATGGAAATTCTGACCCGAGAAGTGAATGACAACGCTGGTGATCTTGGCGTTAAAGTGATTGATATTCGGGTAAAAAAGATTGATTTACCGCCAGAAGTGAGTGAATCGGTGTATCAGCGGATGCGTGCCGAACGCGAGCGAGTCGCACGGGATTTGCGGGCGAAGGGTTCAGAAGCAGCAGAGCGGATTCGTGCCGATGCAGATCGGCAGCGCACCGTGACCATTGCTGACGGTTATAAGAATCTGAGCAAATTCGCGGTGAAGGTGATGCGAAAGCAACGGAAATTTACGCGGCTGCGTTCAATCAAGACCCGAGTTTTTATGCGTTTTATCGCAGTCTAAATGCGTATCGCACCACTTTCGGCAAAGGCAGCGACATCTTGGTGTTGCAGCCGGATTCGGAATTTTTCCGCTTTTTCCGCAAAGTATCTGGTGAATAACCGGCACATCGTTTGAACTGAACCACGCCCCGCTCGCAACGCGGGGCGTTTTTGTATCTGCTTAATATCCCTTGCTTTTCATCAGCGGCAACTCGTGATAATGCGCCAGCCGGATCACGCGACTTGTCAACGTTCCATCAGCATTCAGCAGCAACTCACGATAGCCCGGCAAATGTTGGTCATCGACCGCAAAATGCTGACTGCCGGGCAAAAATTGCACACAGGTTGCAGGTGCGCCGAGCAGTTGATAGCCACCGCGCATCGCCGCAAATTCCTGATGAACATGCCCAAAAATCACGGCTTTCACTTGCGGATGCTGGTCGCAGAGCTGCAACAACTCCTCGCCATTGTCTACGGCGAGCGTGTCCAGCCAGCGGCTGTGAATGGGCAGTGGTTGGTGATGCAGAAAAATCAGCGTTGGCGTGGTGTCTTCGGTTAATAATTGTGTCAATTCAGTGAGTTGTTTGCGCTGAATTCTGCCGTGATTGTGGTCGGCAACCTGCGAATTGAGCAGCAGCAGCTTCCACAATGGCAACCGCACTTGCTGAACGGGCGCAATCGCAGCAACACCAAAATGCGTCGCCAACAACTCAGGATGATCGTGATTGCCAGCGAGGCAATGTGTTGGACAATCGACCGCTGCAAGCCGATTACTCAGTGCGGCATAACTAACCGCTGAATTATCGTGCACCAAATCACCGGTCAAAATCAGCGCAGCTGCTGGTGTCGCTGTAGCCAGCGCCAGCACCGCTTCAAAGCTGGTGCGCGTGGTAATTCCCAGCAAACGACCGTCGGGAGTTGCGAAGAGATGTGGATCGCTTAATTGTAAAACGCGCAAAGGCGTTGAATTGAATGCGAACATGTTGATTCTAGGCGCTACACAATTAGAAAAGATTGGCAGTTAGCATCGTGTTTCCTGCTGATAACTGCCAACTAAATTCCTACGCATCGACAGAACATCAGCAGAAAAGCAAAATTGCCGCTTGTGAACTATGGAGAGCGACTGATGCGTGTGTTTGTGATTCCAGTGCTATTTGCAGTCATTCTAACGGGTTGCAATGCTGGTAATTCTTTGCAGAACAGCAATAACGGGCTGCCAGTGGACTGTTTAATCAAACCTAATCCCGGATCATGCCGAGCGAAGGAAACGCGCTTTTATTACGACTACCGAGATAATCGCTGCAAGCCTTTTATTTATAGTGGTTGCAAGGGTCGAATTCCCTTTCAGACCCAAAAAGAATGCAGCGATCATTGCCTCAGCGGACATTAGCGCCAGCCTAATTCAAATGCCGACCTTCAGCTTTTGCCCCGGTTGGATATTGTTATCGTCAGCGCCCATTTGGTTGAGTCGTCGCAATTCACTGACCGAAAGCCCGTTAATTGCTGCCACTCGGTAGAGCGTTTCCTGTGGTTGCACAACGTGATAGCGCGTTTTCGGAATCACCTTAGTTGCGACCATTCGTGCTGGCGCTGTGGATTGTTCTTTCAATGATTGAGTGTTGGCAACGGCAGCAACTCGCGGCGTTGTGGGTTTGGGTGGCGACGGATTGCGGGCTAACAATGACGCAGACACTGGCGGCGGTTGGCTGCCCACGCGCCGAATTGAACCTTCCGGCAACCAGATTGTGCTTCCCGCTGGCAAATTGGCGCGACCTTCGCGCACTGCATCGCGCCAATGCAAATTGAGATCAGCCAGCTGCGCAGTGGAAGTGCCGTAATACCGAGCAAGATTGGTCGCAGGCATGGTGTGCGCCAGCACGAGCCGATCATAGGGCCACGGACGTTCGTAATTCACGCCTTCCGGGAAATAACGCTGGGCGTTGTGCGCAACTTCGCGGGCAGCAATAAACTCGGCATAATAGTTACGCGAGGCAAATCCAAAGGCTTTTCCGTTGTAATTCTTAACAATTTTTCCGATTTGGTCGCCGTGCTGCGCTTTGGCTTTTGCCATTCCGCCTTGACCGTGATTGTACGAAGTGATCGCCAGCGGCCAACTTTTCAAACGCCGATATGCCTGTGACAAATAACGCGCTGCGCCGTCAGCAGCGAGAATCGGGTCATAACGCTCGTCGATATTGTCGTTAACCGTCATATAAATGCGCCCCGTTGCTGGCATAAATTGCCACACGCCGCTTGCGCCGACACTCGATTTTGCATTCATCTGAAATGACGATTCGACGTGTGGCAAATACGCCAAATCTGCCGGAACGTTGTGGCTCTGCATGATTTCGCGGAAGGTTTGATCGTAGCGTCCGCTCACTTCCAGACTGCGCCGAAAGCGTTCGCGTAATCCGCGCTGGGCACGCAAGCGATCTGCTGCGCCATAAACCGCCACTTTTCCGCCGCTATTTTCAAACTTCTCTAATAAGTCTTTATCCCGTGACGTGAGCGTTTGCCGAGAACGGATTCGTTCCTCTAAACCACGCAGCGCACTGATGTAATCGCTCAAACGCCCATCTAACCAATCTTTTTGGCTGGCGCTGTAGCCCGCTTGAATGGCTCCGGGAATTTTGGCGACTTCGTAAATCACGCCCATGTGTTCGTCATCGTGAATGGCAACTTCGCCGCGACTCCACACGCCATAAACATGCCGCCAAAAATCAACGTTGCCTTTAATTTCTGTGGGGACGGGAAAGGTTGCAGATGCACCGACATCGTTGTCACTGTCGTCGCGGTCACGTTTGCCACCGGAACCGGAGCAACCGTTCAAAATGAGCGTGATCGCCAGCAGTGCGATCGGAAATGTCCAAGCCAAACGGGAATGATGATAATCAGGGCGCATGAAGCAACTCCTCGCTGAACAATCTGATAAACAACGCGAAGTATCCTAGACAACCTACGGATGAGCAATCCAAATTCGGCATTTATGCGCCCAGTGGATCACAATTCGCTGCTTCCAATAACGCGGTCAAACGAATCAACGGCAAGCCAATGAGCGCGTTGGGATCGTCGCCTTCCAGCCGCGCAAACAGCGTGATTCCTAACCCTTCTGATTTGAAACTTCCCGCACAATCATAGGGTTGCTCGCGGTCAAGATAACGTTCAATGTGCTGGCGCGTCAGGGTGCGGAAATGCACGCGAAATGGCTCCACCAGCGTTTGCGCTTCACCAGTTGCAGCGTTGAGCAGACATAATCCGTTTTGAAACAACACGCTGCGCCCAGAGGCAGCTTCCAATTGCCGAATCGCGGTGTCGCGGTCATGTGGTTTGCCAAGCACAGCATCATCAAGGACGGCGACTTGATCCGAGCCAATGATGAGCGCGTCGGGAAACTGCGCCGCCACCGCTCGCGCTTTGGCTTCTGCCAGCCGCAGCACCAACGCAGTCGCCGTTTCATTTGACTGGCGGGTTTCATCGACTTGCGGCGCAACGGCAGTAAACGCCAAACCGAGTCGCGCCAGCAGCTCGCGGCGATACGGCGAAGTGGACGCCAAAATCAGCGGTTGCGACGGTGGTAAAAGTGAGACGCTGGCGCTCATGCCGCTGCCCTCACACGAAACACCGAGACGATTTCCGCCAGCGACTGTGCTTGATCGCTCAAACTTTCCGCCGCAGTGGCTGCCTGTTCGACCAGCGCCGCATTTTGCTGCGTCATGGCGTCCATCTGTCCGACCGCTTGCGTCATCTCGGCAATTTCGCCCGATTGCTCACGGCTGGCATCGCTAATTTCGGTAATCAGGGTCGCAACTTGCCGGAAACTGCTGACTAATTCCGCCATCGTGCGCCCAGTGCCTTCCACCAAATGCACACCCTCATTGATTCGCCCCACACTGTCATCAATCAACGCCTTCGTTTCTTTTGCCGCTTGCGCACTGCGCTGCGCCAAATTGCGCACCTCCGCTGCGACCACTGCAAAACCGCGTCCCAATTCACCAGCTCGCGCCGCTTCCACTGCGGCATTGAGCGCCAAGATATTGGTTTGAAAAGCAATTGAGTCAATTACGCTGATGATGTCCGCGATTTTATTACTGGAAATCTGAATCGCGCCCATCGTCGCCACCACGCTTTGCACCATATCGCCGCCTTGCTGCACTATTTCATTCGCATGGCGCGTAATGCCATTCGCTTTAATTGCATTATCTGCATTGCGCGACACTGCGCCATTAAGCGTTTCCATATTCGCCACAGTCTGTTGCAAATTACTGGCTTGCTCTTCGGTACGCGCCGCAAGATTAGTATTACCCGCCGCAATTTCCTGCGCCGCAGTATTCACCATAGTTGTTGTTTCACTCATCTGCGCCACAATATCACGCAATCGTTCTACGGTCATATTCGTATTATTTTTTAATTGACCAAAAACTCCCGCATATTCAGCAGTGATAGTACGCGTTAAATCGCCTTTTGCCACAGCATTGAGCACCTCAGCTAAATCGTTTAAGCCACTGGCAACAATGATCATCAATTGATTTAACCCTTCTGCCAATTGCCGAAAAAATCCGTCTTTATCCGCAATAGTAACGCGCTGCATTAAATCACCCTGCGCAGCAGCAAACACCAGCGCCGCAATTTTTTGTTCAATCGCCACTTCAGTTGTGCGATCCAACCACTGCGTCACGCGACCTTCATATACACCCGTATTTGAATGCACCGGACTCACTGTCACACGCAAATGACGCTGACTTACAATAGTGTCAAACATATGCACTTCATTGAATTCAGTGCGATACGCGGTGCGCGTTACTTCATCTTCAAAGTAATTTGATAAGCGCGTTCCTAGCATTTTATTCACATCGCATTCAGACTGATTGCGCTTGCTATTCTGACAAATGCTCTGCCACAATTGTTTTCCAGCATGATTAAAATACACCAGTGCATGTTGATCGTCAGAAACCGTCACCGGAATAGTGACATTATCAAGTGCAAAGCGAATACGCAGATTTTCTGCGGCAATTGCACGTTCTGCTGCAATACGGTTTTTGAGCGCCTGCTGCATGATTTTAATTGCGGCTAACACGCTGTTTTCAGCCTTACCCACAACCTGAATATCCATTTCCAAATCATCTCTGGCAATGCGGTGCGCAATTTGTGACGCATAGCTCGGTTCGCCGCCCAATTGGCGCATCAAATCGCGCAGCATCCACCACGATAATAGCGCTGCGCCGAGTAATCCTAAACCAACCACCATCAAAAACTCCCAGCGCGAAGAATCGGTAATGGTTGTAATTGCATCAACCTCTTTTTTTATCTCTTGATAAAAATGCGTTTCAATAACACGAACAAGTGCTTCCATTTCTTCCGATACCGGGCGATCAATACCCCTGACCAATTGATCGACGGATTTCCCTGTTTGCGGATTGATTGGATCGAATTGCTGCAATGCTTCAGTGTATTTTGTATTCAAATTAAAATGAGTCGTTTTGAGCAATTCCGCATCATCAGTTGGCAATCCTAATTGCTGCATCAAATAAATCACAATTTTTAATTGACTCTGTACAATCTGGTTTTCACGATTAAATTGCACAAGATGTTTTTGATAACGATCCTGTTCATTACCGCGAATGAGGATATTTTTCCATTCATGCACCTGAATTTGGAAATGAACATGTGCTGCTTCAATCGCTGCCGTTAACGAATTTTCAGTCTTGATAGATTCCAACCCAGCAAGACCAGTGTCCGAAAGTCGCTGCATGTTTCTAATGCTAAACAGGGCTAAAAACAGCAATAACACCACCATCAACACCAAGAATACGGTCATTTTTTTTCGCATTGTCATTTAAGTTCTCTATTGTCTTTGTTATTAGATTGACATCGAAATAAAAATCCCGATCATCAGTCGGGATTAGTCTGCGTTTATTGAGAATGATCGCGGTTAAACACTTGGTTTTTCGTTGTGTCCTCCAAATTGATGACGCAACGCCGAAAGGATTTTATTTGCAAAATTAGCTTCCCCGCGAGAATTAAAACGTTCATACAACGCAGTTGTTAATAATGGCGCAGGTGTGCCGGTTTCAATTGCCGCTAAACACGTCCATCGTCCTTCACCAGAATCCGATACCTGTCCATTAAAATGCGCTAGCGTTGAATCGGCGACCAGTGCATTTGCCGTCAAATCCAATAACCATGAAGTGACAACGCTGCCGCGTCGCCACAATTCAGCAATTTCCGCTAAATCAAAGTCATATTGGTAATGTTCAGGATGCGCGAGCGGTGTAGTTTCGGCATCAGTGGCATGATCTTGGCGACCAATTCCAGCATGTTTTAGAAGATTAAAACCCTCGGCATAAGCGCCCATAAGTGCGTATTCAATCCCGTTATGAATCATTTTAACAAAGTGCCCAGCGCCATTCGGACCGCAATGTAAATAACCCTGTTCGGCTGAAGTCATTGCACCGCTGCGCCCAAGTGTGCGCTCAATACCATTGGAACCCGGCGCAAGACTGCTAAAAATAGGATTGAGTTGTTCAATAATAGCGCGTTCACCACCAATCATTAAACAATAACCGCGTTCTAATCCCCATACGCCACCACTCGTTCCACAATCGACATAATGAATGCCGTGTGTTTTAAGCCGTTCAGCGCGAATCAAATCATCACGATAATGTGAATTTCCACCATCAATAAGCGTATCGCCATCTGTGAGTAATGGCAGTAATTCTTCAATAATGCTATCAACTGCACCTGCCGGAATCATTAACCAAATATGACGCGGCGTTTTTAATTCTGCACAAAACGCTGCCAGTTCAGTATGACCAATTGCGCCTGCGTCAACTAAATTGCCCAATGGTTCGGGATGATGATCGTAAACAACGCAGGAATGTCCAGCGCGTAATAATCGCAGTGCCATATTCGCACCCATTCGACCTAATCCAATCATTCCTAATTGCATGGCGTGTCGTCCTATTTTAGTTGTAAATAAAAAATAAGTTTGTCAATGTGCTGTCACACAATTCAAGCAATGATTTTCTCATCGTTATCTATTAGAAATACGTCCTTCTAAAACCACCACACTTCGCGCTTCGAGATGAAAATGTGCTGCGGCGAATAGATGCTGTTCACAAGGCGTAATCACACTTGGTTCGTGCGCAGTATTCACTGCTAAATACCAATGCAAACCCTTTATTACTGGCAGCGCAAATGCCAGCATTTTTTCGTTCATATTCAACATGATATGCAATGCCGGCTCATCTGCTGCTATTCCGGCCAAAGTAAACGCAAGCACCTGATTATGTGGATCATCCCAATTCGGAGTGTTTAATTCGATTCCATGCCAAACAATATCCGGCATGGTCTGATTAAGTGCGGGTTTTCCAGTTAAAAACCGATTGCGGGTTAATGTCGGATGACGGCGGCGCAATGCAATCATGGCGCGAACAAAATCGAACATCGCACGATGCGTTTCTACTTGCGTCCAATTTGACCAAGATAGTTCATTGTTTTGACAATAAGTATTGTTATTACCTTGCTTGCTGCGTAATACTTCATCGCCAGATAGCAGCATTGGAACGCCCTGACTAAGCATTAAAATAGCAATAAAATTACGTGCTTGTTGTTGCCGCAGCGCGAGAATTGCTGGATCATTGGTTGCGCCTTCATAGCCACAATTCCAACTGAGATTATAATCGTGCCCATCACGGTTATTTTCGCCATTAGCGATATTGTGTTTATCGTTATAACTGACTAAATCCCATAAGGTAAAACCATCGTGACAGGTGATAAAGTTAATTGAATTTAACGGTAAACGTCCGCGTCCTTCATATAAATCACTTGATCCTGCTAAACGTGTTGCAACTTCGGGAATTAAACCCGCGTCACCGCGTACAAAACTGCGAATGACATCACGATAACGTCCATTCCATTCTGCCCAGCGATAACCGGGGAAATCGCCGACCTGATATAACCCTGCTGCATCCCATGCTTCAGCAATAAGATGGGTGCGGCTTAAACGTGGAGAAAGTTCTGTTGCCCATAATACGGGTGCATGATATTGCGGATTACCATCTTCACCACGCGCCAATGCGCTGGCTAAATCAAAACGAAAGCCATCAACGTGCATTTGCCGCACCCAATACAATAACGCATCGACTAAAAAGCGCGTCACCATAGGATGATTGCAATTCACTGTATTCCCGCAGCCGGTGTAATCTCGATAATGACGACGGTCGTCAAAATCGAGGTGATAAAACATCTCGTTGCCGAGTGCTTTGAAATTGATAATTGGGCCGTCAACACCGCCTTCTGCGGTGTGATTGAATACGACATCGAGAATGACACCAATTCCGGCGCGATGCAGTGCTTTGACTAAATCGCGGAATTCATCGCGGGCGCAACTCGGTATTACCGCAAATCCGGGATGCGGGGCAAAAAAACTATGGGTGCTATAACCCCAGTAATTTTCTAAACCAAGCGCAGCGGTGGTTGGTGGAATATCTTGTGGATCAAATGCCATTACCGGCATCAATTCGACGTGCGTAATGCCTAATTCACGCAAATAAGGGATTTTTTCAATTACACCGGAAAAAGTACCGGGATGCGTAACACCTGATGAATGATGACGGGTAAAACCGTTAACGTGCATTTCATACACAACGGCGTTATTGAGCGGAATATACAGTGGTTCATCACCTTCCCAATCATAGTGATCAGAGACAACTTGCGCTCGCATTGCCGTAGCGATGTTATTGCCGGGGCAACAGGCTAAATCACGTTGCCATAAGCGATGACTGACTGTTTTTGCCCAGGGATCAAGTAAGGCTTTTCCATTATCAATACGACAACCTGTTTCACGAGTATCACAGTGACCATCAGCCCGCCAGTTGTAATAAATACCGTCGGGCAAACCTTCAATTAAAATATGCCAAAAAAAGAAGGTACGATTTGCACGAGGATCAAGTCGAATCACTGCATCTGGTTCGGTGCTGTATTCATCAACGAATAACAACAATTCCATCGTTTCGGTATAGCGTGAAAAGACGCAGAAATTCACTCCGCCAGAAACAACGGTTGCTCCGCCATAATCCCAGTTACCGGTATGAACGCGGTATCCGTGTAATCCCATTACAACTATTCTCCAATGATAATAAAACGATGATTAATGTTATTGATGTGAAATGATGCGTTATTTCAACATGCCGGGGACGAGCAAATAACCAATAACGGTACCAACCAGAATGCCCAAAATGGCACCTAATAAGATTCCATACCATTTCATTGCGCTGTTGCTCCTATGTGGAAAAGTAAATGTCGTGATTATGAGACAGGTTTGATTGTTGAGCCACTATTACAATAACGCCAGCATTGCGCTAAATACTTGCCACTGCGTTAGGCAGTGCCTACACTGCATCACTTAAAGCGGGTGTAGTTCAATGGTAGAACTTCAGCTTCCCAAGCTGATAGCGTGGGTTCGATTCCCATCACCCGCTCCACATTTTCCGCGCATTATTCTCCGCAGCACCACCTCAAGGCGTTTGTTCTGACTGATTTTTCTCCTAATAATTTTGCTGCTGCGCTCCTGATTTGGTTCGATCAGCACGGTCGCCACCATTTACCTTGGCAACACAACCCCACGCCTTACCGTGTCTGGGTGTCGGAAATCCTCCTTCAGCAAACGCAAGTCAGCGTGGTTATTCCGTATTTTCAACGGTTTATCGCGCAATTTCCGACCGTTCAGATTTTGGCGGATGCCCCACTCGATGCCGTGCTGGCGGTGTGGGCGGGTTTGGGTTATTACGCCCGCGCTCGCAATCTTCATCGTGCGGCGCAGTGCATTCGAGATCAGCATCAGGGCGAATTTCCGCTTGACCTCAAACAGTTGCAGGCGTTGCCCGGCATCGGTCGCTCCACTGCTGGCGCGATCCTTGCACTTGCAACCAATCAATCGCAGCCAATTTTGGATGGTAACGTTAAACGAGTGCTAACCCGTTGTTTTGCCATTGATGGCTGGCCTGGCCAACCCGCAGTGGAAGCGCAATTGTGGACACTTGCCGCACAACTTACGCCAACATTGTGCGTTGCGGCATACACTCAAGCGATGATGGATTTGGGTGCAACGGTCTGTACGCGCCACGCTCCAGCCTGTGATCGCTGCCCGTTGACCGCTCGCTGCCGTGCTCGCATTGAGCAGCGCCAGCAGCAATTACCAGCACCGCGTCCACGTCAGCCATTACCAGAACGCCTTGTTATGGTGGCGATTATTCGTAATTCTCGCGGCGAAATTCTGTTGGAGCGGCGAGCGCCGAGTGGTATTTGGGGCGGCTTGTGGAGTGTGCCGGAAATCAGTGGCGATCCAATCGCTTGGTGTGTGGAACGCTTCGGCGAGCGTCCGCAGCAGTTGACAACACTGCGCCCGCGCCGTCACACGCTCACGCATCTGCGCCTTAATCTTCAGCCGGTCATCATGCAACTGAATGGCGTAAACCATGAGGGTATTGATCAAACACATCAACGTTGGCTTGCAGATGGCGATCTCGCCACCATTGGTTTACCAGCGCCCATTCAAAAATTATTGACGGCGATGTTAACTTTTACACCGCCGGGAATTGATTAAAATCCATAACTTAGTCATCTACGGATTGAAGTCATGGAAACACGGCATAGACGCAAAAAAGCCTTGGTTGTTGATGATATGCCGTGGATGCGCATGGTCATTCGGTCATTACTGAATCACATGGGCGATATTGATACTGTTGAAGCATCAGATGGTTACGAGGCACTTAAATATCTCAGCGCCTGTCACGTTGATATTTTAATTTGCGATTGGAATATGCCCGGAATGACGGGTTTAGATGTCTTAAAAGCAGTGCGGCAGGAATTACAGCTTAACGATCTTCCCGTGTTAATGGTCACTGCCGAATATAGTCAACGTCAGGTCGCTGATGCAATTAAAGCGGCGTAACCGCTTATGTTTCTAAACCTTTTACCCTCAGTGTATTACAAGCGCATATTCTTGAATGTCTTGCCAAGAATAACCGCTAATCAACGATGATGTTTTAATCCGCAGCGACGAGATAAAATAACCATGGAACCCAGAAAAAATAAACCGTTACGCGCATTAGTGGTTGATGATATGGCATCAATGCGCATGGTGATTAAAGCAGTATTAAATCAAATGGGCTGCATTGATATCGTAGAAGCCAGCAACGGCAAGGATGCGTTACAATATCTCGTCGCCAATAACAATAGCGTTGATATTCTGATTTGTGATTGGAATATGCCCGGAATGACGGGTTTAGAAGTATTGCAAAAAGTACGCGCCAAGCCGGAATTAAAACGTTTGCCTGTGCTATTAGTGACTGCGAACAAAGCAAACAACAGGTGCGCGATGCAGCGAATGCCGGCGTGAGCGGCTATGTTTCTAAACCATTCACACCAGCGATTTTGCAAGAGCACATTCAAGCCTGCTTAAACAAACGTCCTCGTTAATGTGGTGGATACAGTGGCGGCAGCGGATCATTAACCGCCCGCGCTGGGTTCGCCTCAGAATGCTGCAACTGCGCCGATAACACTGCCCACGCCGCCGCACCATTCCACGCCATTTCTGCTGGCGCGTAGATCGCCCGATCTAATGCCGCCAACACCGCCGTACTTTCCGCATCATTCCAACGCAGTCCCAATTCCACCAATCCTCGCGGCGGCTGCTGCGGCCACCGCGCCAGCGCCCATTCCAATAATGCCGTTTGTGCTGCTCGCGCATCTGCCGCTAAACAGGCTGCTTCAATCCGTTTGTTGATTTGATGTAACGACCTTTGGCGCGACGTGGTTTCAGTTTGCGGCAAATTCAGCGTTCTGCCACTGCGCCGCTCGCGCCACCACCACGCCAGCGTTCCCAACCACAGCAGTCCGAACACCAGCGCCAGCCATGGCCACCATCCGCCCGATGATTTGGCTTCCGGTGTCACGGCAACGACCGGTTTCTCCACGACATTCGGCACAGGTGCAGCCACTTCTGGCGGGGCAACCGCAACTGATGGAGCTGGTGGATTCACGGGCGCTGGCGCTCCCGTCACCTCGATCATTCGCGCCGGAATCACCGCCACTTGCGGGGTATCGCTCACCGTGTTCCACCACGGCAGCCGAATCTCCGGCAAGGTCAGTGTCCCGGCGCGCGTGGGAACCAGCGCAATTTTCATACTTTTCAGTGCGGTTGCCGTTGTGCCCGGCAGATTTTCGGGTTGCGGTTGATCGGCATAAATCTGGATTCCGTCAACCGTTCCCATTGATAAATCAGGCAATTGCGCTGCAGTCACGCCCGTTGCCGTGATCGTCACCGTGCGCGTCACCGGCTCGCCGACGCGAAACAACGGCGGACTCGGCGTCCATTCATCGCTCAGTTGCAACGAAGTGGCTGGCAACCAATTGATGCCGCTGCCAGTCGGTTGCGCCCGCACCGTCAACGTGACATCCGCTGCCCGTTCAATCACGCGCCGTCCGCTGCTGGGCAAATTTTGCAAGAAGTTGCCAAAGGCTTGATCGAAATCCGCAAACGGATCGCGTTGTCGCGCTGCTCGCGGTGCGGGAATGACCGTGTCCAAACGCGGACTCTGAATCAGCAGTTGACCGCTGCGCTGCGGAATCAGCCGATAGTGGCGCTCAATCACCGCGTAACGCCGCCCGTTGATAAAAGTCTCTTCGCTGCGATCTTCGCCCACGCGCTCGACAGTTGCGCCGTCCACTGTCGGCTCGGTCAATGACGCTCGCGGCGGTTGATCCTGAAAATACATCCGCACTTCATAATCAACCACTTGCTGCACATAAGGCGTGAGCGTGTCGGTGCTGGCTTCCATAAACACTGGCTTATCTGCGCTGTCATCCGCCGTTTCGGTGACAGTGATAGCAATCGAATCACTGTGCATTGCGCCCAGCGCCAGCGGCGGAATCGTCAATTGCCCGCTGCGTTTGGGCGCGAGTTCTAACGTCCACTGCCGCGTGTGCGACATCGCGCCATTGATAATGCTGGTCATCGTGCTTTCGCCGCGATTGAGAAGATCAAAATCCGCTGCCAACGGCGTCACGTCCGGTTCTCCGCTGGCATCGCTATCGGCGGTGAGTTGCAGCGTCAACGTTTCGTTGAGACTCAAGCGGTTACGATCCACTTGCGCCTCAAAAGTGCCGGTTGCTGCGACCGCGCAGTTCAGTGAGGCAATGAAAATGATTAACAATTGCAATGTGCGTTTCATGGCAAACGCCCCTCACGGCGCAGATGTTGTAACAAAAAACGCTGGCGCAGCAGCCCTGCGGGATCATCAGGCACTCGGCGCAACTGGGCATCAAGTGCTTGTTGTTCCTCGCGTTGTTGCGGCGTGAGCGATTCTGCCTGCACCGCGTTTTCCAACGGGGTTTGTTCATTCGGTTGATCGGAAAATTCTGGGTTATCAGCAGATTCCGCTTGGTCGGCAGGGTTCATATCGGCAGCGGATGGCGCGGGAGATTTTTCTTCAGCCGCTGCTTCGGCAGGTTGCGGATTGGATTGAGCATCCGCAGCGGCTGGCGCTGGTTCAGATTGTTGATTGTCACCAGTTTTATGCTCATCAGTGGATTGTGGCTGCGCGGCTGGCGCATCCGGTTTTTCAGCAGATTCGTTGGATTGATCGCTGTCTTTTTGGTCAGAAGATGACGACTGCTGCTCCGACGATTGAGATTGCTGCTGCTGTTGTTTTTGCTCCGCCAGCTGCTGGCGCACCTGTTCTAAATTGTGTTGTGCATCAACATGATCGGGCATTTGCCGCAACGTGTTTTGATACGCCGCCGCTGCTTCTTCCAACCGCCCGAGTCGCGCCAACGCATTGCCCCGGTTGTAATCCGCCTCCGCACCATTCACACCAGCGAGCGCATCAAACGCCGCTTGAAAATTGCCCGCCTGATATTGCACCGCGCCAGCTTCAATTTGCTGCGCTGCCCGTTGATCGGCGCGTTGCCACCAATTTATTTCATCGTTTGCTTCACTCGGTGGCGCTGGCAGCAGCAGCGCCAGCAGCAACATTGACAATAACCAGCCGCGCCGAAATGCCAACGCAGCCAATCCCAGCACCGGCAATAACAGCCACGCGCCAGCTTCGCGCCATTGATCGGCAGTCAACGCGGTTGCTGTGGTATCCATGCGTGCTGCGCCCAGCGCCAGCAGCGTTTTTGTATCTGCATCGCCGATGTCGGCAGCGACATAAACGCCATTGCCAGCCGCCGCGAGAGTGCGGAGGTTGTCGGTTTCCAACTGCGCTAGCGCAATGCCGCCGCTGGAGTTTGGCGCAAATCCACCGCCGTTGGCATTCGGCACGGGTGCGCCTTTGGTGGTGCCGATGGCGAGCACCGCCAGCCGATGTCCGGCAGCGGCGAGTTGCTGCGCGGCAGTGATGGATGCAGCCATTTCGCCCACTGCATCGGTGACGAGAATCAGCGTTGCCTGCTGCGCTTGCGCCTGTTCTAACAATTCGCCCGCTCGCTGCAACGCCAAATCGGTACGCCGATCACCGGGCACGGGCAGCAATGCACTGGTCAACAGCGGCACTTGCGCGGCGATGGTTTGCGCATCGCCGGTGAGCGGCGCAACCACAAACGGCTCGGCACCAAATGCCAGCAGCGCCGTTTGTCCTTCGGTCGCGCCGCGCAGCAGATCGAGAATTTCAAACCGCGCTCGTGCCAACCGCGAGGGCGCGACATCCGCTGCGTTCATGCTCGGCGACAAATCGAGCAGGATCACGCGCTGCTGGCTGGCGGCAAATACCGGTTGCGGCAGCCGTTGCCACGTCGGACCGGCGAGCGCGATCACGATCAACGACCAGCCGATACTTAATAAAATCAACGGAGTGCGCTGCGTTTGTGCGGTGCTGCCCATTAAAAGATGCGCCAGCAAATGCGGATCGACGTATTTGCGCCAAATGGTCGCGTCGCTGGAATGTCTGCGCCACAGCGCCATCAGCAGCAACGCCAGCGGAATAAATGCGAGCAGCCACAGCGGACGCAGTAAATGTAATTCTGGCGGTAACATGTTGTTTAACATCGGTTAATGAACAGAATGGTGGCAGCAAAAACGTGAAATTTGTTGCAGTGCATGAATTTTAGGGTTTATCCGTATAGGGTTTTCCCGTAGACTGGGGTTTCCTTAAAACTGATCGATCCGCATTCCGCTCCGCTTGACCTGCGGAATAGGTCGTTTCTCGAAAAAAGGTTGGCACCAACTATGAAGAAGACACTTGCAACCGCTGCGCTGTTAACGTTGTTTTTTCCCGTTATTAGCGATGCACAGGCTGGCTCCGGTCAAACTCAGAAAGGCATGGCCTCCTACTATCACGATCGTTTTCATGGTCGCAAAACTGCCAGTGGTCAGCGTTACAACCGTAATCGCTTTACTGCGGCACACAAAACCTTGCCACTCGGCACCAAACTCGAAGTGACCAATACCCGCAATGGTCGTTCCATCGTGGTGCAAGTCAATGATCGTGGCCCATTTGCTAAGGGGCGCGTTCTCGACTTATCACGCGAGGCGGCGAGCGAACTGGGAATGCTCAGTCGTGGTGTCGCCCGCATTGAATATCGTGTTGTGAGTTCGCCAGCACGCACCAGTTCCTAAATCTCGCGCTGCGTTATTGACCGCGATTTTTCTTCCGATCCCGCTGTCTGGCGGGATTTTTCTAATAGTGCTTGAATGTGCGTTAACAACTGCGATTGCAATTGATGCAGTTGATCTCGCTGCGGCATTGACACTTCCTGCCGATGTTGAGAGCACTGCAATAACTCCAGCGCCAGCGTATGTAATTGGCGGTGAATCGTCACGATGGTCTGGAAACTCGGTAAGTGCCCGTAATAGGTCGCGCCTTCGCTCTCTAGCCACCGTCCAAAATGGCATTCCTGCACGTCCATCATCACCACAATTTCAATGTGTTGTTGTAGCGATTCATCTACAGCACGCATCCACGCCCGATGACCAACGTAGGCAAACAGCAACGGCAGCGCATCACGATTGAGTGGTTGTCGATGCAGCCAGACCAGCGGTGAATGCCAATGTTGCGCCCAGAGCACCAGTGCTTCGGCATTCATCGGCGGCGCGATGCTGTTGCCCTGTGCCAGCGTACAGCCGAGCTGCAACAGCAAATTGCCCTGTTCTTGAGATTCCACGCCATTGATGATGACCTCGCGGTGAAACGCAGCCGCCAGTCCAATCATGCTGTTGAGAATCGCTAAATCTTCCGGTTCGTCTAAAACACTGGGAATGTGCACCAAGTTGATGTTCAGCAGTGGCACTGCCAGCCGCTTCAAATAGGTTAGTGCTGCGTAACCCGCGCCGAAATCGTCAAGTGTGCAGCCAACACCAAGGGCACGACAGGCGTCGATCAGTGTGGCGGTGTGCGTGAGATTGGCGAGTGCCTGCGCTTCGGTGATTTCCAGTCGGAGCAAATCGGGCGCGAGATGCGGATGTGCCGATAACTGCGTTTTCAAATACGGAATCAATTGCTGTTGTTGCCGCGTGTTGATTCCAAAATTGATTTTGATTTGAACTGTAAAGTGCTGGCGCTGCCAAATTTCCAGTTGTGCCAGCAGCGTATCAATCACCCAAGTGTTGATTTCAATGGCTAAAAATTGGTTATCAAGCAACGGCATAAAGGTTGACGCTGGCATCCAGCCGTTCTCTGGATGTTCCCAGCCGAGCTGGGCGGCGACACCGACGATGACACCAGTACGCATGTTGACCTGTGGTTGATAACGCAGCGCCAGTTCGCCGCGCCCCAGAGCTTGACGAATGCGCTTCATTTGGTCTTGGCCGTTGTGCATCACGCTGGGCTGGCGAGCATCGAAACATTGATAGCGATTTTTGCCTGAGAGCTTGGCTTGATACATCGCTTGATCGGCTTGGCGCAGCAGTTGATCCGCATCAACGTCATCAAATTGCGGGTAAAACGTCACACCAACGCTGGCGGATACTTGCAACACGACATTATTCACATGTACCGGCTGCGCAGCTGCGCGGAGTAATCGCGTCAGCATCGGCAGGCAGCAAGCGGAATGTTCCAAATCAACCAATACGGCTACGAATTCGTCGCCGCCGAGTCGCGCCAAAGTGTCGCATTCACGCAAATTTTGTTTCATGCGCGTGGCGACGGTCATCAGCAATTGATCGCCAGCGTCGTGACCGTAGGTGTCATTGATAGTTTTGAAGCCGTCGAGATCGAGATAAGCCACTGCCAAACTCTGCTGGCGGCGTTTGGTTTGCGCCATCGCTTGGTCAAGTCGATAGGCTAAAAGCACACGATTCGGCAGAGAAGTGAGCGCGTCGTAATGGGCGATGTATTCAAGCTGGCTCTGGTGTTCTTTCATCGAAGTGATGTCAGAAATTAGCGAAACGTAATGTTGCGTCGCGCCTTGGGCATTACGTACGGCGCTGATGGTTTGCATCTGTGCGTAGATCTCGCCACTTTTGCGGCGGTTCCAGATTTCGCCAACCCATTGCCCTTCAGCAAGCAATGTGCGCCACATCGCGGCGTAAAACTCAACGTCGTGGCGGTTGGATTTGAGGATGCGCGGATTGCGTCCAATCACTTCTTCACGGTGATAACCGGTGATGTGCGTAAAGGCAGCATTGACATCAATGATGATGCCGTCGGCGTTGGTAATCATGATGCCCTCGCGGGCGTGGACGAACACGCTGGCAGCGAGTTGCAGTTGTTCGGTAATGCGACGACTTTCGGTGATGTCGGTGTGCGTAACGATGAAGCGCAGTGGCTGATTGTTGGCATCGCGGTTAACCACCATGCCGCGAGCGAGCAGGCACTTCCAACTGCCGTCTTTGCAGATCATGCGGTATTCACTGACATATTGGTGGATTTCGCTGTCAAAATAAGCCAGCAGCGTTGCCCAAGTTTGCCCAAGTTCATCAGGATGAATGCGTTCAGACCATTCACTGAGTTGATCACCAATTTCGTCTTTGTCAAATCCGAGCATGGTTTTCCAACGCCGCGAATAAAACACCGTACCGTCTCGCAGATTCCAATCCATCAGTCCATCACCCGCACCTTCCAGCGCAAAGCGCCAGCGAAATTCGCTTTCTTTCAATGCCCGTTCGCGCCGCCACAGTTTTTCGGTTAAATCCCGTTCGATACGCATACTGACCGAGTGCGCAGCAACGACAGCGTTAATCCAAATAACAAGCCACTGAGCATGATTCCGGCGATAAACGTTGCCCACACATCTCTCATGCTGTGCGGTGCGGCGATGCGATCAAAAGTTAACAGCCAATGTTTTCCATTAAAATCAATTGTCCGTTCCACTCTCAACCCGGTGGTTTGCTTGATGTGTGAGTCATCGTGGTTGCTAAACAACAGCGTTGCGGGCGTGGCTTGATCGCCGTCGTAAATATGCAAATGAATCAATTTACCCTGTTGAGAAACCCAGTCGCCCAAAATGCCCGTCATCAAATCGCTCATGCGATAAGGGCTGTACGTCCAACCAAAAAGTGCTGCTCGCCGCTGTTCCACCGTGTCTAGCGGCGCACCATTGCGATAAACCGGAAAATACATCAGTGCTCCTGCCTGCACGTCCGCATTGGTTTCCTGTACCAAAAAAACTTTGCCGCTCAGTGTGGTTCTACCAGAATCTCGCGCTTGCTCCATCGCTGCTCGCCGTACCGGTTCCGAAAACATGTCATAACCGAATGCGCGTAAGTT
This sequence comes from Chromatium okenii, assembly GCF_002958735.1. Classification (GTDB taxonomy): domain Bacteria; phylum Pseudomonadota; class Gammaproteobacteria; order Chromatiales; family Chromatiaceae; genus Chromatium; species Chromatium okenii_A. The sequence goes on from NZ_PPGH01000038.1 coordinate 187,079, forward strand.
GCGATCTCGAAAGGGTTCTAGGTAAATAATCGCCGTATAACTCTCGCGTTCACCAGCCGGAGATAACTGGTAATCGGGAAAACCTTCAGCGCGAATGCTGGCAAGGTGGGCAGAAAGTTGATCGGGAGCAATGTGTTGAGAAAAGCCAATACCCTGAACACTCAGCACACTACGCGCTGGGTTTAGCTTTTCAACATAGGCGTGCCATTCGTGACGACTCACGGAATCTGAGCCGCAAATAACCCCGCTGCGCCCCGCAAAATCAGCGCATAAGCGGCAAGGCGTTCGTGAATTTTGAGGACAACCTGATCGCAATCAAACACGAATTGGCGTTGCGCCGCAGCGTCAATGCCATGTTTGACTTGAATACTCAGCAGCGTGGTCGCGAGTAAGCTACAAATGAGCAATGACCACGCGAGCCAAGAATGCTTGGCAAGGTTTTTTAGGATTTTCATCAAACGAAACCACCGCTCATCGTGTTGCGCCTTAATGCAAGTTTAAGGCGATTGTCGATACTGCATCGATCATTCAACGAGTTCAGAAGTTGAAAAAAGTTGTTAATGACCACTTTTTTTAACTGCGTCACTCCTAAACTAAATCAATCGTTTGTGTTTTTAACTGCATCACTCTTAATTGCAATGACTTTTCCATTTGTACAACAACTTGACTATCAACCGGACAGTGCATTGCGATTTGCTGCCTTGTTGCAATGCGCGTGGCCGGTATTTCTCGACAGCGGACAGCCGCAGATTAAGCAAGGTCGTTATGACATTTTAAGCGCCGATCCACTGACGACGCTCGTCACCTACGGTCGCAACACGCGCATTTGCTCGGCGCGTGGCGAGCAGATTTCAACTGCCGATCCGCTGGCGCTGCTCGGCGAAACATTGGGCGTTAAACGCACGAATACGACGGTCTGCCGTTTATTGGTGGGGCAATCGGTTATTTTGGCTACGATTTAGCGCGGCGCTGGCGACATTTGCCAAGCTGGGCGCAGGACATTGAAAACATTCCTGATCTGGCGGTTGGTGTTTACGATTGGGCGCTGGTGGTCGATCATCAAACACAATCTGCGCAGCTGGTCGGCGCAAATCCCGCTCGCTTGCGGCACTACGCAGAGCGGTTTGCTGGCGCAGTAACTGCGGTAAATCCTCAGCATTCAATGCGTTATCGAGTACGCGAACCAGTGCGGGTCAATATGACGCGGGCAGAATATCTGACCGCAATCGCCCGCATTCAACGCTATCTCATTGCTGGCGATTGCTATCAGGTCAATTTAGCGCGACGGTTTGCGGTGGTTGCCGATGGCGATCCGTGGAATGCGTATCAACGTTTGCGTGTGCTCAATCCTGCGCCATTCAGTGCGTATTTCGCGCCGCCAGAATGTCAAGTGCTGTGTTCTTCGCCGGAGCGTTTTTTACAGGTACGCGACGGAATGGTTGAAACGCAGCCAATTAAAGGCACTTGTCCGCGCAGCAGTGATGCGTTGACCGATCAACAACTTGCTGAAATGCTGCAACGCAGTCCGAAAGATCGCGCCGAAAATCTGATGATCGTCGATTTATTGCGGAACGATTTGGGGCAGGTGTGTACGCCGGGAACAATTGCTGTTCCTCGGCTATTTGCAATCGAATCTTATACACGAGTACATCATTTGGTCAGCACGATTATTGGACAGCTAGCAATGGAATACACCGCAATAGATTTATTGCGAGCATGTTTTCCGGGCGGATCAGTGACGGGAGCGCCGAAGCAGCGGGCAATGGAAATTATTGAAGAATTGGAACCGCAGCGGCGAGGAGTGTATTGCGGTGCAATTGGTTATCTCGGATGCGATGGCGCAATGGATATGAATATCGCTATTCGCACACTCATTCATGCCGATGGCGTTACGCGATTTTGGGCTGGCGGCGGAATTGTGGCAGATTCTGATCCGGCAGCCGAATATCAGGAAACTGCCGATAAAGCAGCGGCATTGTTGGAAATGTTGGAGCAGATGCGAGCTTAAAGCTGCGCCAACGGCAACTCAATCAAAATGCCGTTTCATTTTTACGAATCAATTGAGGTGGAAGCAGCGATGTCAGCGTTTTTTGATGACAATACAATCGAACCGAATGCACCAGTCAATACACCAGAATCCAACATTTTGAACCAATTGAATGAATTATCAGCACGGCTGGCGCGGTTAACCGTGGTGGTGGAACAACATCGAATCGCGTTACAAACAGCAGAATTGAACCTTGCAACCCGAATTGCGGATATTGATGATGAACAACGACGCTCGCTAAATCAGCTCACTAAAAAACAGGAAACAAATGAAGCACATTTCAAGCGCAGTCGCATCATTTTGATTAGCGTATTCGCAGTGCTGGCGCTGGTGATCAGCGCAGCACTGGCAACATTTTATATTCAATTGACACGCGCACAACAGCATTTTAATGATGACATCGCTGAATTGCGTGATATGAGCAATACGCTACAGCATCAACCACCGGATAATGTGATTCAAAATCAAGTGATACAGGAACGTTTGCAACAATTATCTGAAGCAGTTGCAACACTCAGTTCATCTTCATCCGTCAATGTTGCAACGCCAGCGCATCTTGAATCGGCATTGGAATCAAAAGCAGTTGCCATACCGCCAGCCGCTCCAGAAGTCGTTTCAGAACTGCAAGTTGGAACTGTGGGTCAATTGCGAGTGGACTCTGCACAACCCGTCAATCCACCGGTTGCGCATTCTTCTTCAACTGCGGTAGCAAGCACTGCCGCTCATACGTCTTCTCATTCAACAAATCCCAGTATCAATCCTGCATCGACCAAACAAATACCAGTCAATGATCAATTGTATTCGCTGCAAATCATTGGTTTTTTCTCATTTGAAGAATTACTGGCGTATACGCAACGCATCCGACTTCCAGAAAAAGTTTATTTTCAAACAGAAACTTATCATGGTCGCCCGTGGTTTGTGCTCATTCATAGCTTGCATAGCAATTATGCGTCTGCAAAGCTGAAATTGCGAATTTTCCACCAGAATTAGCGCAATTAGATGTGTGGATTCGCAAACTTCCGCCGGATGCTACCGTGAATCTATTGGATGTCACACCTGCTGCGCAGTGATTGCTCATTATTGGAAATGGCGCACAGTTTTTTCTGAAAACATCTGGATATACTTAATGTCATCCATGATTTTTCGGTACGCCACATCCTATGTCTTACCAATCACAGCCATTTAACAGTAATGTGGATCAACTTTTAGATCGGCTTTATCGCGCTGATACCCGTTCTGATTTGGATGCCAGCGCGATGATGTTATCGGAACAACTGCGACGACGTGAGCAAGGACTCGAACTTCAGGATGCGCTGATGCGGCTGCGCCACATGCGCGAAAAAGCGCAGTCGGTATTGCGTTTGAAAGAAGAAGTTAATGATTTGCAAGCGCAAATTGGACAATTGAAAACGCTGCGAAAACAGATTACTGAATTAAAGCAGCAATTGTTTGAACCAGAGTAGACTTGGTGTTATCGCGCTGTAAGTTAGCAATAAAAAATTAACGAAAAGTGAATAAGCTGTTCAATTAATACTCATTTAGTTTTATTTATAAAAGGCAACAAAAAAGGGTTCGCTATGAAGCGAACCCTTTTTTGTTTTTGTGTGGTGCCCGGAGCCGGGGTCGAACCGGCATGACCGAAGTCGAGGGATTTTAAGTCCCTTGCGTCTACCAATTTCGCCATCCGGGCAGTCAGTGTTGCGGCGGAGAAAGATAACAGCTAGGGCGATTTATGCGCAAGTGAAACGCTCAAATTAAGCTCATCGCAGTCGTGATACTGCGTGAATCACGGTGATTGGCATTGTATCCGTTGCGATGTGCTATGCTTTCGCCGCTTTAAGAACCGCCTTTTTTGCCCACTTTCAGAACAGATTTCTATGTCAAAAGATGATGTTATTCAAATGGAAGGCACGGTCACAGAGACCTGCCTAATACCGTATTTCGAGTTGAACTCGAAAATGGTCACACCGTGACCGCGCATATTTCCGGCAAGATGCGTAAGCATTACATTCGCATTCTCACCGGCGATAAAGTGACTGTTGAATTAACACCTTACGATCTCACCAAAGGTCGCATTGTGTATCGCGCCCGCTGATGCCCGCCTATCATCGTCCCCAGAGCACCTGATCCACATATTGCTTGACCTTGCGGTGTGCTGGCGTGTCAAGCGTCGTGAATTGCAAGTTAGTGCGATAACTGTCTTGACCGCCGCGTGTGCGCAGCACCCGTGCATAAACCTCCACCGGATAATCTGCGCCCATGTCCGGCATCAACGACATCAAAATCTCCGAATACGGCGGCAAGATCAGCGGTAAATCGGCGCTCATGCCGTCATAACTGAGATCGTTGACCTTGCCGACAAACCGCTCGCTGAGGATTTTTTTCGCCTCAACCTTCCGAAAAACAATCGGAAAATCAACAATGATGCGCGGTGATCGGCGAATTTCAATTTCAGGCACCACCAGCAACCGAGGCGTCATTACTGCCTTTAATTCATACAGTGTGACGGGCTGGGCTTTGCCTTTCACCATCACGTCATTCACTGCGCCAACCTCAATCTGAGATTTCGCAAGGTGATAACTGTTTTCGCTGATCAGCACTTGACCGCGCAAGCTATATCCTTCAATCCGCGCAGCGAGATTGACCGGATCGCCAATCACGGTGTATTCGCTATACACCTGCGACCCAAAACTCCCCGCCATCACTTCGCCGGTGCTGATGCCAATTCCCGCATAAATGCTCGGTTCGCCGCGTTCTTGACTGCGCCAATTCATCTCGGCAATGGCTTGCTGCATTTCTACTGCGCAGGTCAGCGCCCGCAGCAAATCGTCAGAGCGCGTTTCAGGAAGACCAAACAGCGCCATCACCGAATCGCCCATAAATTTGTCAACGACACCCTGATGACGCGCCACTAACTGCGCCATCAATCCGTAAAAACGGTTGAGCAATCCACTCATCACCGACATCGGCAATGACTCCATCAGCGCAGTAAAGCCGCGCAAATCCACAATCAAAATGGTGACCTCAGTTCGCATCACGGGCTGTGATTCCAATAAGAAAGCATCTAAAGATGGTGTGAGGCGCTCACGGATCATATCGAGAGAAAGAGATGTGGGCGTTCCAAAAATCTCGGTAATGACCTCACTCACACGCGTTAAAAGTATGTTGCGATCACGATGCTGCATAGCGGTTCACTGACTCCATCACTATAAATTGACAATTTTCATAGGTTTTAGCACGTCATTCAGACGATGCTAACCGTTATGACATCACTGCCACCGCTGCGTGGCATCTGCAATCACCTCATCGAGACCACACACATGGATCAATTCACCCGAAATTATAGTATCGCACTGGGCATCATCGTGATCTTCGCGCTTGCATTATGGGTCAAGAGCAGTTGGCAGCCGCAGGTGTGGGAAATCAACGCCATGTTGGAATCCGATAAACAGCTTGCCAATTATCCATATCAATTCAAATTACGCTCATTAGAAAATGGCGTTGCCGTATTATCTACGCCGCGTTCGCCAGCATTTCCCGCAATGAGCTTTTTAGAAATTATTCATCCACAATTGGCTGATAAAGCTCAGGATGATCCAGCAATGATTGCAGCACAACAGGAATTGATTGATCATCAAAAACGGGCAATGGGTTTAATGCTGGCACAACCCGGCGTGACCAAAGTAGATTGGGAATTGGATGTGCGCTGGCTGGCTGATCACGGCATTCACACGCCAAACAATCCTTAACCTGCTCGCGCCTGCGTCGTGCTGGCACATCGTGAAGTTACGGCAGCGCGGTTCACGCACCAACGACGCAGCGATGTTTTTAGGTGTTCCATTCCGCAACGCAGCAATCTTAGGATAGAACGATGGTAGGCTTTATGCTTACCAAACTTGCTATTGAATGAGTATTCAACAACTCATGAAAGACCTGCCAACGCCCTACTATCTGATCGACGAAACCCGGCTGCAAAAGAACCTCGAAATCATCCAAAGTGTGCGAGAACGTTCGGGTGCGAAATCGGTGCTCGCGCTCAAATGCTTTTCAACTTGGTGCGTGTTCGATCTCATGCGCCGATATTTGGATGGAACCACCAGCAGCTCATTGTTCGAGGCGCGACTGGGATACGAGGAATTTGGCAAGGAAGTTCACGCCTACAGCGTTGGTTTTTCTCGCAATGATGTCAAAGCGGTGCGGGTATTTGCCGACAAAATCATCTTCAATTCCGTCTCCCAGTTGCAGCAGCATTATCCCGACGTGCAAGGCTGCAACCTCGGTCTGCGCGTCAATCCCGGCATCAGCTATTCGCATTTCGATCTTGCCGATCCAACTCGCCGCTATTCCCGGCTGGGTGTTGCCGATAAAGCTGCGCTCGCCGAAGCGTCCACCGTGCTTAACGGTTTGATGTATCACTTCAATTGCGAGAATGACGATATTGACAGCTTTATCCGCGCACTCGCCAGCATTGGACGCGATGACGGCGAGCTGCTGCGTAAAATGGAGTGGATTAGTTTTGGCGGTGGCCTTTCGTTCACAAAAGATGGTTATCCTCTTGATCGCTTCTGCTTGGCATTACGGGAGTTCGGGCAGGAGTTCGACATTCAGATTTATCTGGAACCCGGCGAAGCAGTTGTCACCCAAACCACTGAGTTAGTGACGACCGTGATCGACATGGTGCACAACGAGGTTGATATTGCGATTGTCGATGCCTCGCTTGAAGCGCACATGCTGGATCATCTGGTGTATCGAACCAATCCCGCGATTGCCTTTCCAGAAGCTGGCGAACATCGCGTGATGATCGCCGGGCGCACCTGTTTGGCGGGCGATGTTTTTGGCGACTTCCGACTGGCGGAACCGCTGCGCATCGGCAGCCAAGTGCGCATTGCTGATGCTGGCGGTTACACGATGGTGAAAAGCAATTGGTTTAATGGTGTTGCCATGCCGTCGATTGTCGTCCGCCGTTTGAATGGCACAATCGAATTGGTTCGCGCCTTTGGATACGATGATTTCAAACGCAGTCTTTCTTGAACGAGATCAAGCAATTATGAAAAAAAATGTACTCATCATTGGCGCTGGCGGTGTGGCGCATGTTGCCGCACACAAAGCCGCGATGAATAACGACGTGCTGGGCGACATCTGCATTGCGTCGCGCACGCTGTCGAAATGCGAGCAGATTATCGAGAGCATCACACGCAAAGGTCATCTCAAAGATACGTCGCAGAAATTGTATGCGCGTCAATTAGATGCACTGGATATTCCGGCAACCGTCGCGCTGATTCAGGAAACCCACTCGGAAATCGTCATCAATCTGGGTTCGGCGTTCCTCAATATGTCGATTTTGGAAGCCTGTATCGAAACCGGCGTGGCTTACATCGACACGGCGATTCACGAAGACCCCGACAAAGTGTGTGAAACGCCGCCTTGGTACGCGAATTACGAATGGAAGCGCAAAGATCGCTGCGCCGAGAAAGGCGTGACCGCGATTTTGGGTGCGGGATTTGATCCCGGCGTAGTCAATGCGTACTGCGCACTCGCTGCCAAGCGTTATTTCGACAAGATCGAAACCATTGATATTCTTGATGTAAATGCGGGCAGCCACGGCAAGTATTTTGCGACGAACTTTGATCCCGAAATCAATTTCCGCGAATTCGTCAAAGTGTGGACGTGGATCGACCGCGAGTGGAAAGAATATCCCACGCATTCGGTCAAGCGGATGTATGACTTCCCAGTCGTTGGTTCATGCCCGGTGTATCTGAACGGACACGATGAATTGCATTCGTTATCGAAGAATATCGACGCTGACAGCATTCGTTTTTGGATGGGTTTTGGCGACCATTACATCAATGTTTTCACAGTGTTGCGCACCCTCGGTTTCCTGTCACATCTGCCGGTCACATTGACCACCGGACAGGAAGTAGTGCCGCTCAAAGTGGTGAAGGCGCTGCTGCCTGATCCGATGACGCTGGCGCCCGGCTACATCGGCAACACCTGCATCGGCAATGTCGTCAAAGGTTGGAAAGACGGGCAGCGCCGTGAGGTCTTCATTTATCAAGTGTCCGACCACCACGCCTGTTATGAAGAAGTGGAATCGCAGGGCATCAGCTATACCGCCGGTGTGCCGCCAGTCGCTGCGGCGATGTTGGTCGCTGATGGCACTTGGGATGCCAAGACGATGGTGAATGTTGAAGAGCTTGATCCAGAACCGTTTATTGCGATTCTCGACCGCATTGGGCTGCCGACCGAAATCAAAGAAATCGAACCCTGCAGTGCTGCAACTTTCGATGGCACGGTGCGCGATTTAGCGCAGGAATTGTCCGAATCGACGGCGACCGTCACAGTTTCGGCGGCGAATCCGATGATTGCTGTTGCGCCAAAACCGCGTTGATGTTTGATTGCTGCCTGCGTTTACCCGCAGGCAGAGCCGCATTCCAGCGCCCGCTGCGCCAGCCATTTTTTCAACTTCCGCGCTTAACCCAATCACGTCCCAGTCAAGCGCCCAGCGATTTGTTATCGAGGAGTACGCGATGCGTTTCCGCTTTCCAGTCATCATCATTGATGAAGATTTCCGCTCTGAGAACGCGAGCGGTTTTGGCATTCGCGCCCTCGCCAAGGCGCTCGAAAACGAAGGGCTGGAGGTGCTCGGCGTCACCAGTTACGGCGATCTCGCCTCCTTCGCCCAGCAGCAAAGTCGCGCCTCATGCTTCATTCTCTCGATTGACGATGAGGAATTCGGCACGGGTTTGCCGGAAGAAGTTCAAGAGGTGATCTCAAGACTGCGTGAATTCGTCAAAGAAGTTCGCGTCCGCAACGAAGACATTCCGATTTTTCTTTACGGCGAAACCCGCACCTCGCGCCACATTCCCAATGACGTGCTGAAGGAACTCCATGGTTTTATTCACATGTTCGAGGACACGCCGGAGTTCATTGCTCGCTACGTCGTGCGTGAAGCGCGGGTTTATCTCGACAGTTTGGCGCCACCTTTTTTCCGGGCGCTGACCACTACGCAGCAGACAGTTCCTATTCTTGGCACTGTCCGGGACATTCCGGCGGCGTCGCCTTTCTCAAAAGTCCGGTCGGGCAAATGTTTCACCAGTTCTTTGGCGAAAACATGCTGCGAGCGGATGTCTGCAACGCCGTTGATGAACTGGGACAACTGCTTGATCATTCGGGACCAGTTGCAGCTTCGGAACGTAACGCAGCGCGTATTTTCAACTGCGATCATCTGTTTTTGTCACCAACGGCACGTCCACCTCAAACAAAATCGTCTGGCATTCGACCGTCGCCCCGGATGACATCGTGTTGTAGATCGCAACTGCCACAAGTCGATTCTTCACGCCATCATTATGACTGGCGCGATTCCCGTTTTTCTGATGCCGACGCGCAATCATTACGGAATTATTGGACCGATTCCGCTGGATGAATTCCGTCCAGAAAACATTCAACGAAAGATCGAAGCCAATCCGTTTACCAAAGGAATTCCATCTAAACCGCGCATTTTGACGATCACGCAAAGCACTTATGACGGCGTTGCTCTACAACGTGGACACCATCAAATCATTGTTAGATGGTCAGATTGATACGCTGCTATTTGATGAAGCCTGGTTGCCCCACGCCACATTTCACGATTTCTATCTCGGAATGCACGCCATCGACAAAGATCGCTCGCGCTGCCGTGATTCGATGGTGTTCGCTACGCAATCCACGCACAAATTGCTGGCGGGTTTATCGCAAGCCTCGCAGATTCTGGTTCAGGAATCCGAGACGCGCACTTTGGATTGGCATATCTTAACGAAGCCTATTTGATGCACTCTTCGACCAGTCCGCAGTACGCCATTATCGCGTCCTGCGATGTCGCCGCCGCCATGATGGAACCGCCGGGCGGCGCTGCGTTGGTGCATGAATCAATTATGGAAGCCTTGGATTTTCGCCGCGCCATGCGCAAGGTTGACGCGGAATTTGGCGCGGATTGGTGGTTTAAGTCTGGGGGCCGGATTATCTCGCTGAAGAAGGCATCGGCGACCGCAATGACTGGGTATTAAAAGCCGATGATCGCTGGCACGGTTTCGGCGATCTGGCGACCGATTTCAATATGCTTGACCCAATTAAAGCCACCATCATTACTCCGGGATTAAATGTAGATGGTGAAATCGCCAATTCAGGAATTCCCGCAGCCATTGTCACTAAATATCTCGCCGAACACGGCGTTGTTGTTGAAAAGACTGGGCTGTATTCGTTTTTCATTATGTTCACCATCGGTATTACCAAAGGGCGCTGGAATACGATGGTGACTGAATTACAACAATTCAAAGATGACTACGACCGCAATCAACCGCTGTGGCGAGTGCTGCCTGAGTTTATTCAGGCGCATCCTTGTTATGAAAAAATCGGGCTGCGTGATCTCTGTGATCAGATTCACGGGATTTATAAAGCGAACGATGTCGCCCGTTTAACCACCGAAATGTATCTTTCTGATTTCGTTCCAGCAATGAAACCCGCAGTTGCATTTGCCAAGACTGCGCACCGCGAAATCGACCGCGTCAGAATTGATGATCTTGAAGGCCGCATTACCAGCGTATTGCTCACGCCTTATCCGCCCGGCATTCCGTTGTTAATTCCGGGCGAGCGTTTCAATAGCACCATCGTGCGTTATTTGCAGTTTGCGCGTGAATTCAATACCCGATTCCCGGGTTTTGAAAACCGACATTCACGGTCTGGTTAAAAAAGAGTGTCGATGGCGAAATTGGCTATTTCGTTGATTGTGTAAAACCTGTATAGGAAATTGAGTTGTCAGTAACCGCTTTTCTGCTGACAACTCACCATTAAATCAATCGTTAAAGGTGGTGATATGCAGCGACGTGATTTTTTGAAATCGGCGGGAATTGGCGCACTTGCTGCGGGAGTGGCATTGCCAGCGCAGGCAGAAACAACAACGGTGAAATGGCGGCTGGCGTCGAGCTTTCCCAAAAGCCTCGACACCATTTATGGCGGTGCGGAAATGCTCGCCAAACGGGTCGCTGAACTGACGGATGGACAGTTTGAAATCCGCGTGTTTGCTGGCGGTGAACTGGTTCCGGCATTTGGTGTGCTCGACGCAGTGCAACAGAACACCGTCGAATGCGGTCACACTGCATCTTATTATTATTACGGTAAAAACAAGGCGTTGGCGCTGGAAAGCACCTGGCCGTTCGGACTCAACACGCGCCAAATGACCGGCTGGGTTTATGGCGCTGGTGGCATGGAGCTGCTGCGCGAGATGTTCGCTGCTTACAACATCGTACATTTCCCCGGCGGCAGCACTGGCGCACAAATGGGCGGTTGGTTTCGCAAGGAAATCAAATCACTCGCCGATCTCGACGGGCTAAAAATTCGTATTCCCGGATTTGGTGCAGAAATTTTCTCGCAGATGGGCGCAGTGCCGCAGTCGCTGCCGGGCGGTGAAATCTATCCGGCGCTGGAGCGCGGTGCGATTGACGCTGCCGAATGGACAGTGCCGTATGACGATGAAAAGTTGGGTTTTCAAAAGGTTGCGAAGTATTACTACGCGCCCGGCTGGTGGGAGCCGGGCACACATCTGGTGTTTTATGTGAATCAGGCGCAGTGGGCAGCGTTGCCTCCGGCGTATCAGGCAGCGTTCACCGCCGCTGCGCAGGAAGCGCATCTGCAAATGTTGGCGGCGTATGACGCGAAGAATCCGCCAGCGTTGCAGCGTTTGTTGCAAAACGGCGCGGAGTTGCGCCGTTTCCCCGATGACGTGTTGCTCAAAGCCTATGCGATTGCGCAGCAGATTTACGCCGAAGAATCTGCGCAAAATCCGACGTTTAAGACGCTTTATGATTCTATGCGCGAGTTCCAAAAACGCTCCGATGCGTGGTGGACTGTGGCGGAATCTTCAATGGCGAATTTCATGCAGGCAGTGCAGCGGCACAAATAACTGCGAGCGGGTTAGTCGGGCGTTTTCGTCAAGCGCCCTTCCGTGCCTGCCAGCAAATTGCGGATGTTGCTGCGATGTCGCCAAATCAATAAGCCGCTGATAATCAACTGCATTCCCGCCAATATCCGCACCGAATCCGGTGTGGCCACAGCAGCCACACCAGCACCGGCGCCAGCGCCATCGAAATCAGTCCTGATAACGACGAAATCTTCAAAATCTTGGCGACAAACAGCCAGATCGCTGCGACTGCCAAACCAATCGGCCAATACAATCCAAATTGCACGCCCAGCGCAGTGGCCACGCCTTTGCCGCCCTGAAATCCAAAAAAGATCGGATATAAATGACCGAGAAATGCTGCCAGCCCGATTCCCGCCAGCGCCAGCGGTTCTGCGCCCAGTAGATGACCAATAACCATCGGAATCAAGCCTTTAAGACTGTCACCGACGAGCGTGATGGCAGCGGGTTTTTTACCGCCGATGCGCAGCACATTGGTTGCGCCGGGATTGTTGGAACCCTGAGTGCGCGGATCGGGTAAACCCATGA
>NZ_PPGH01000039.1 GCF_002958735.1 Chromatium okenii
CTCCAGATAGTTATAAATACCCATTCTCAGACTAATACCGTTTTGCCGTCTGCGTAAATTGCATCATGCTGGGGCACGAGCAACCACGCCAGACGGCAGCGGCAGGTCAATAAACATCCGCGTGTGCCGCATCGTGATCAGATTCCGCCATTGATTGCGGCGGCGCTGCGCCACACGCCCAGCGCCAGCAGCGTCCAACCAATAATTAATGCCACGCCGCCGATGGGCGTGATCATGCCGAGTTGCCGAATGCCGGAGCGTCATCACGTACAGGCTGCCGCTAAACAAAACGCTGCCGAGCAGAAATGCCCAGCCTGCTGCGTTACCAGTCGCGCCGCTGGCAAGCTGCACAGCATAAACCGCAGATCAAAATCACCAGCGCGTGAATCCCTAAATAATTGGTGCAGTCAGCCAGTTGGCGAGCAGCTCTGGCGGAACACGATTTTTCAAACCGTGCGCTCCAAATGCGCCCAACGCGACGGTTACGCCGCCGTTAATCGCTCCAATTGTTAACCACAGTTGTGCTTGGTTCATTGCCACCTCATCAAATTGAACGAAATATCAGGCTTTCCTAATAAGGCAATTTTATGAAAGCCAACGGAAATACTATTTTGACCGTATGCCGGCAAGTCAGTAGGCTGCAAACCTGATATTACCGGCTTTTTCTGCTCTCGAAGTGTTGTTGCCCACCGCGTTTAACGCGGTTTTTTGTGTGGCCACAGTCGGAAGCGCCCCGCCGCCCAGACTTCATCTGCAAGCGGCATTCACCGCAGTGAACCGTGAGGAGATCGTGAACCATGCCAACGTTTGTGCGTACTGATAAGTGTGACGGCTGCAAGGGTCAGGACAAGACCGCTTGCATGTATATCTGCCCCCACGACCTGATGAAACTGGACAAGATGGTTCAGACACCGGTCACGCGATGAAGGCTTATAACCAAGAGCCAGAGCAGTGCTGGGAATGTTATTCCTGCGTCAAGATTTGCCCGCAACAGGCGATCGAATGCCGTCATTACGCTGACGTGGTGCCAATGGGCGCTTCCGTGCAACCGCTGCGCGGCACCGATTCATCATGTGGACGATCAAATTCCGCAACGGCAACATGAAGCGCTTCAAATTCCCCATCCGCACCACTTCCGAAGGCTCCATTGATCCTTACGGCAACAAGCCAGCGGCTGACATCGCCAAAATCGGCGAGGCCGGTTTCTTCACCCTCGGCGGCGTTCAGAAAGCTGGCAATCCCAGCGAGCTGATCCGCAAATAATCGACATTCCTAACAATTACAGATTCGGGGTAGAAGACATGGCAGGAGAATTCGGTAAACCGGAGATCGTCGAAGAAGAAGTAGACATCCTTCTGATTGGCGGTGGCATGGGCGCATGTGGCGCAGCATACGAAATCGGCCCTTGGTTGGATGAAGCCAAGAAGCAAGGCATTGATCTGAAAGTCAAACTGGGACAAGGCGGCAATGGATCGCTCCGGCGCAGTGGCGCAGGGTCTGTCGGCAATCAACACCTATTGGGCGAGCAAGACCCCGCTGATTATGCGCGGATGGTTTCCAACGACCTGATGGGCATCACCCGCGACGATTTGGCTTACGACCTCGGTCGCCACGTCGATGATTCGGTGCATCTGTTTGAAGAATGGGGTTTGCCGATTTGGAAGCAGCCCGGCGATGAAGGCAAGGCGTTGGTTGACGGCGGCAAGCCAGTTCGTTCCGGCAAGTGGCAGATTATGATCAACGGCGAGTCCTATAAATGGATCGTCGCTGAGGCCGCAAAAAAGGCGCTGGGCACGGAGCGCATTCAAGAGCGCGTGTTCATCGTCAAGCTGGTGAATGATAAGAACGATAGCAACCGCATCGCTGGCGCAATTGGTTTCTCGGTGCGCGAGCACAAAGTCTTTGTTTACAAGTTCAAAGCCTGTCTGCTGGTCGCCGGCGGCTGCGTCAACATTTTCCGTCCGCGCTCCGTCGGTGAAGGCACCGGTCGCGCTTGGTATCCGGTCTGGAATGCTGGCTCGACTTACGCGATGGCGGCTGAAGCTGGCGCTGAGTTGACGATGATGGAAAACCGGTTCGTGCCCGCCCGTTTCAAAGACGGTTATGGCCCGGTCGGCGCATGGTTCCTGTTGTTCAAAGCCAAGGCCGTCAACGCCTTTGGTGAGGTCTACATGGACACCAACAAGGAGCTGCTCAACGATTATCCGCCCTACGGTCAAGCGGCAGTGCCAGCCTCGTGCTTGCGCAACCATTTGATGATGAAAGAAATGCGCGAAGGTCGCGGCCCGATTTACATGGACACCGTGTCCGCGCTGGGCAAGCTGGCGGAGACGATGACGCCCAAGGAAATCAAGCACCTCGAAGCTGAGGCGTGGGAAGATTTTCTGGATATGTGTATCGGTCAAGCTGGCGTGTGGGCGGGTGAAAACATCGAACCGGAAAAGAAGAATTCCGAGCTGATGCCGACCGAACCCTACCTGCTCGGCTCACATTCCGGCTGCTGCGGCATCTGGGTGTCTGGCCCGACCGATGTTGGCGCACCGACTGCTGAAGAGCACGCCGACCGGCAAGATTCCCAGCCACCTGCCTTCCGGTTGGAACTGGGGTTATCGCTCGATGACCACCGTCAAGGGTTGTTCACTGCCGCTGATGGCGTGGGCGCATCCGGTCACAAATTCTCCTCCGGTTCTCATGCCGAAGGGCGTTTGGCAGCCAAGGCGATGGTGCAATTCTGCATGGATAACAAGGATCACCAGCCAGAACTGGCTGATTCGGTTGCGGATTTGGTCGATGAGATTTATCGCCCCGTGCGCAATTTCCTTGAAAGCAAGGATTACACCACTGCAATCGACGTGAATCCGAATTACATCACGCCGAAGATGCTGCAATTCCGCTGCAAAAGGTCATGGATGAATACGTCGGGCGTTTCGACCATGTACCAGACCAACGCCAAGATGATGGAAGTGGCGGAGATGAAGCTGGAGATGCTCAAGGAAGATGCGCTGAAAATGCGGGCAAAAGACCTGCATGAATTGCTCCGCGCTTGGGAGAATTATCATCGAATTCTCACCGCTGAGGCGCACATGAAGCATATTCAATTCCGTGAAGAGAGCCGTTACCCCGGTTTCTATTATCGGATGGATTACAACTTCGTGGATGAGACCAATTGGAAGTGCTTCGTCAATTCGATTTATGACAAGACCACCAAGACGTGGAACTGCTTTAAGCGGGCGCATGTAGACATCGTGGACAAGTCCAAGCTGTTTAAGTAAACAGCGATTCATGCTCGGCATCGCTGCCGGGTGATCAAAAGCCCGATCATCTTCATTAGGTGGTTGGGCTTTTTTATTCTTAAATCACCATTTCTGAGATTAAAAAATGAGCCGAAAACAACGCATTACCGATCAACTTCAACAGTCACTGCACTCTATTGTGCATCTGGATATTGTGAATGAAAGCTATATGCACGCAGTTCCGGTAGGCGCAGAATCACATTTTAAAGTGCTCGTGGTCAGTGAAGATTTTTCATCGCTTTCTATCATTGAACGGCATCGCCTGCTTAATCAATTATTAGCAGTTGAATTCGATCATGGTTTACACGCGCTGTCATTGCACACTTGGACGCCGGAAGAATGGACTACAAAAGGTGGCGTTTTAGCGGAATCGCCGCCCTGTTTGGGCGGCTCAAAACTGTAGGTTTAATCAATTGGTTAATTGCTACTAAAAACGCACCAATTACTGCGATTGAGTTGTAAAATACTCTCGCGTCAAACGGAATACCACTGGGCTTAATAATAACAATGCAACCAAATTGGGGAGCGCCATTAGCGCATTGAGCGTGTCGGCAATGAGCCAAATCAAATCCAATTGCGCCAGCGCCCCGACTGGAATCATTAACACCCAGAGAATGCGAAATGGCACGATGACCCGCTCGCCAAATAGATATTCCGCGCAGCGTTCGCCGTAAACGCTCCAACCGAGAATGGTGGTGTAGGCAAATAGCACCAAACCAATTGCGACGATGTATGTGCCCACGCCGGGCAGCGATTGCTCAAAGGCTGCCGATGACAACGCCGCGCCGGTTAAGCCCGAAGTCCAAGCGCCAGAAACGACGATCACCAATCCGGTAATCGAGCAAATCACCAGCGTGTCAATGAACGTGCCGATCATCGCTACCGTGCCTTGCGCGACTGGATCGTTCGATTGCGCGGCAGCGTGGGCAATTGGTGCACTGCCCAGCCCGGCTTCATTGGAAAAAATGCCGCGAGCCACGCCAAATTGAATAGCTGCTGCTACGCTCGCGCCAGCGAATCCACCCGCTGCTGCGGTTGGCGAAAAGGCTTGCACGACAATGAGTTGCAATGCAGGAATGATTTGATCCAAATGCGTCGCCAGCACGACCAGTCCGCCGAGCACGTAAGTCAGCGCCATAAACGGAACCAATGCAGCGGACACGACGCCGATGCGTTGAATGCCGCCGAGCAGCACCAGTCCGGCAAGGATCGCCATGACTAACCCGCTCATCCATAACGGAATTCCAAACGCATCGAGTGCGGCATGGGCAACGGAATTGGCTTGTACCGTGTTGCCAATGCCGAACCCAGCGAGAACGCCAAAAATGGCAAAGGCGCTGGCCATCCACAGCCATTTTTGACCCAGTCCGAGCTTGATGTAGTACATCGGACCGCCGAGATGATTGCCCTTGCCGTCAACTTCGCGGTAGTGCATCGCCAGCACTGCTTCGGCGTATTTGGTCGCCATGCCAACCAGTGCCGTGCACCACATCCAGAAAATCGCGCCCGGTCCGCCGAGAAATACGGCAGTTGCCACACCCGCGATATTGCCCGTGCCGACGGTCGCCGAAAGTACAGTCATCAGCGCGTGATACGGCGTGATGTCACCTGCGCCCTGCTGTTTGCGCCCGCGCCACAGCATCCGAAACCCGAGACCGAGTTTTAACAGCGGCATGAACCGCAATCCGATCATTAAAAAAAAGCCAGTACCGAGAATAAGCACCAGCATTGGTGGCCCCCAGACCAAACCATTTAACACGTTCACCCATGCCGTTATTTGTTCCACTGCAATAATCCCATCTCAATCTGATTGAAAAACCGTTGCGACGACACAAAGCGCCGCCGCAATCTGCCAACGTGGTGTTAATCAAAGCGACTTTACCGCATTGTCGCTGGGTCTTATCCTCGCATGGCGTTAACGATTGCGCCCAGAAACCCATTCACGTTTAGGAATGCTCAATGCAACTGTTGATTGATTTTTTACCCGTTTTATTATTTTTCATCGCTTACAAGTTTGCTGGCATTTACGTTGCAACCGGCATTGCGATTGCGGTTTCGGTGGTGCAAGTCAGTTGGAATTGGTGGCGACATCGCCGCGTTGAGACGCTACAACTGGCCACGCTGGGCTTGATTGTGGTCTTTGGTGGATTAACGCTGGCGCTGCATGATCCGATTTTCGTGATGTGGAAACCAACGCTGATTAACGGATTGTTTGCCGTGGTATTTTTCGGCAGTCACTGGTTTGGTGAGCGCAATCTGATTGAGCGAATGATGGGACATAATGTGACGCTGCCGCCGCTGATTTGGTCACGTTTGAACTTCAGTTGGGCAGCGTTTTTCGCCTTTTTGGGAGTGATCAATCTGTTTGTGGTTTATGTGTGGAGCGGATTTTTCACTGCGCAACAAACGTTAATTGCAGAAAGCGGTCAAACGGCGCTTGATCTCACCACTTGCGCCGCGACCTATACCGACCGCTTGCTGGCGCTGTGTGAAGATGCGCAGGCGCGGGAGGCAGTGTGGGTCAACTTTAAGCTGTTCGGTATGATGGGTTTGACCGTGTTATTTGTCATTGCGCAAGCGTTTTATCTTGCGCGTCATGTTCAAGAGCCAGCGTCAGCGGAGGCTGATTAAACAATGCTTTACGCAATTATTGCGGTGGATGTTCCCGACAGTTTGCCGCTGCGCCAGCAGACACGACCGGCGCATCTGGCGCGGTTGCAGGCGCTGCAAGATGCTGGACGTTTGGTGCTCGCTGGACCACATCCAGCAATTGATAGCCCAGAACCGGGCGCAGCGGGTTTTACGGGTTCGCTGGTGGTGGCAGAATTTCCCGATCTTGCTGCCGCTGAAGACTGGGCAGCGGCGGATCCGTATCAAGCGGCTGGGGTTTATCAGCAGGTCAGTGTCAAGCCGTTCAAACAGGTTTTCCCAAGTTAATCATCGTCTTTAGTTCTCAACCCAATGGAAGTGATGTTATGAAAATAGTTCGTGTCCCGTTGTTACTTTGCGCGTTGCTGGCGACTGGCAGCGGTTTTGCCGAAGACGCCAAAATCAACACCGATTCTCCCGATACGCTGATTGCGACGGTCAACGGCATCGCCTATCCGCTTGACGTGTTCCGCGTGTTTTATCTGTCACGGATGCAGCAGACGCAGGGCGAAAATACGCCGGCGATGCAGCAGCAGGCGTTTGATGAATTCATGGGTTTGATCGTCGCCTCGCAGGAAGGCGCTCGGCGCAAGCTCGAAAGTGATCGCAACGTGGTTGCTGCGCTCAAACTGGAGCAGATGAAGGTGATGTCGAATGCGGCGCTGGCAGCAATGGCGCAGGAAATCAAACCACTGATGACGATCTCAAGGCAGCGTATGACAAGGTGAAGGCGCAGTCTGGGCGCGTTGAATTCAAGGCGCGGCACATTTTGGTGAAGGACGAAGATGAAGCGAAAAAGCTGATTAAACAGTTGGATAAGGGCGCTGATTTCGCGGAGCTGGCCAAGAAGAATTCGACCGGTCCGACCGGCAAGGATGGCGGCGATCTCGGTTGGTTTGATCCGAAGCAGATGGTTCCGGCATTTGCGACCGCGATTGCTGACATGAAGCCGGGCACTTATTCCAAGACGCCGTGCAAACCCAGTTTGGCTGGCACGTCATCAATTTGCAGGACACGCGTAAAGCCGAGCCACCAGCGTTTGAGGATGCCAAGCCGCAGTTGACGGCATTGGTGCAGCGCCAGCAGCTTTCCGAGAGGATCGTGGAAATGCGCAACAAGGCGAAGGTGGAACTCAACGAGGCGATTGTGAAAATCACGCCGAATAAAGACGCGCCAGCGGCTGACGCGACCAAGAAATAATCTGCTCGTTCGCCGGTTGTAGATTCGCTGCAACCGGCATCATTTGTCCGCACTGGGTGTAACGCTCACCACTTCGATTCCCGCTGCATCGCAGCGCCAGCGCACATTCAAATTATACAGTTGCATTCCAAACTCGCGCCGTTGCGGGTAACGATTCATATAACCGGGGCGCGGGTCTTGCGCCAAAATCTGCGCAATTAACTGCCGCAATTGGCGTTGTCCGTCTGGGTCTACCAGCACGAGGTCACGCTCGGCAGCGGCGCTGAAGTGCACTGGCGTGATCGTCATTTCCGGCGGTGTAGCGAATCCACTTCGTGCGCTCGGCAGCGCATCGGCGTAAGGCACATACGGTTTGATGTCGAGCACCGGCGTTCCATCAAGCAAATCGACTCCGCGCAACCGCAGCGCCAGCCCTCGCGCATCACGGATTAAACCCAGTTGCTCCACCGCTGATAACCCAATCGGATTGGGACGATAGGGCGCACGGCTGGCAAACACACCGACCGTTTGGCGTCCACCTAAACGCGGGGGCGCACCGTCGGTTTCCAGCCAGCGTCGAGACAATCCGCATGAAATACAAAGAGAATCCAGACGTGTGAAAAACCGTCGAGTCCCTTAAATGCTTCTTCGCGCAAAGGCTGGCAGCAGTTCGAGTCGCGCTTCTGCTGCCGTGACCAACCGGGCTGGCGCGGAATGCCGAATTTGTCGGTATAGGGCGAGCGGATAATGCCGATGGGATTAAAGATCATAAATAAGTTTTCAGTTGTCAGTTGATGGTTGGCAGTTACCATCGCGTTTCCCACTGACAACTGAAAACTGCCAACCGTCAACGCCACGTCACAGCCCGTTCTAAGATTCTGGTAACATGTATCCCATTGATAGCAATGCAGGATTTTTTCTAATGCCTGAAGTACTTACCGAAATCAATGAGCTGCCGTCGCATGACATCGTCGCTGCGGTTGATCTCGGTTCCAATAGTTTTCACATGATTGTTGCGCGTCTCGATGAAGGTCACATGCGCATTACTGACCGCATCGTGAAGTCGTGCGCCTCGGTGAAGGTTTAACGCCAGAAAAAACGCTCACGCCGGAAGTGAGTGAGCGGGCGCTGTCTTGTTTAGAGCGGTTTGGGCAACGGTTGCGCGGTTTTGCGCCGGGCAGCGTCCGCGCTGTCGGCACCAATACGCTGCGCCAATTGCGCCCAGAAACCGGTTTTGTCGAACGCGCTGAACTCGCGCTCGGTCATCCCATTGACGTCATTGCTGGGCGCGAGGAAGCGCGGTTGATTTATCTCGGTGTGGCGCATGGTTTGGCCGCAGGCACGGAGCGGCGTTTGGTCGTTGATATTGGCGGCGGCAGCACTGAAATCATCGTCGGTCAAGGCTTTTCGTCACGCTTGCGCGAAAGTTTGCATCTCGGCTGCGTCAGTTTGTCACGTCAAATTTGCGATGGGCGCATCACCGCCAAAGCAATGCAAAAAGCGGAATTGGCTGGCGCGTTGGAAGTGCGACCCGTCCGCGAATTATTCCGCCGCGCTCGCTGGCAACAAGCAGTTGGTTGCTCCGGCACCATTCGCGCCATCGCTGCGGTGGTGAATGCAGAAGGTTGGTGTGATAACGGAATTTCTGCGGAATCGCTGGCGCAGTTAAGTGCCGCGCTGACCGATGCCGGGCGCGTGGCAACCATCAATCTCAAAGGCTTACCGGAAGAACGCAAACCCGTTTTTGCTGGCGGTGTGGCGATTTTACGGGCGGTGTTTGAGGCACTCGGCATCACGCACATGCAGGTGTCTGATTACGCGCTGCGCGAGGGTTTGATTTACGAAATGATGGGGCGGTCGCAGCATGAAGATGTGCGCGAGCGTACTGTTGCCACTTTATGCCAACAATTCCAAACCGATCTAGCACATGCCCGGCGAGTGGAGGCGACGGCGCTGGGAATTTATCAACAACTCGCTGCGCCGTGGGATTTGAACCATCCCGAACATCCGCAAATGCTGACTTGGGCAGCGCGCCTGCATGAAATCGGCGTGATGGTGGCGCACAGCCAATATCAAAAACACGGTGCTTATTTGCTGCGTAACGCTGATTTGGCTGGATTTTCACGGCAGGAACAGATGGTGCTGGCGGCACTGGTGCTCGGACATCGCCGCAAATTTCCGATGCAGGAATTTCTGAATTTGCCAAAAGCGGAACAAAACAGCGCCCGTCATCTGTGCGTGATTTTGCGTTTGGCCGTGCTGCGCATCGCGGGCGCTCGGCAGTGAATAAACACTTTCTTAACGTCACCGCTGACAGTGAACGGCTGGCGCTGTATTTCCCAATGAATGGCTGGCGCGTCATCCTTTAACGCAATTGGAACTGGAACAAGAAGCCGAGCGACTGGCGACAGCAAAAATAATTCTCACTTTTTGCTAAAATTTGTCTTGTATTCAGCCGTTAACCCTGTATGCAGCACAACATCGTGATTAAGTGACATGCTGCGATTAAACCGGTTAAAGTCTGTCGTGAACGTTGATCTCGAAAGCACTAAATCCATTGTTTTGACAACAGAATTCAGCGGCAATGTCACCAACAGTTCAATTCTCCATGAGGGAATTTTTGCGGATAAACAATGAAAAATGATACGGATCGACCCCTGTTTGAAGACATCAGTGTGACTGGTTGGGTATTAATCGACAAGGTTAAAGCACTGATTGCGAGAGGGAATGTGCGGCGTTTAATCGTGCGCCAACCGAATGGCAAGGTGCTCATTGATGTGCCATTAACGGCAGGTGTTAGTGTGGCAGCGGTCTTAACGTTGCTCATGCCAATGCTGACGGCAATTGCGGCAATGGGTGCATTGTTTACGCAATTTCGGATTGAAATCGAACGTGATCCGACGTTGTTTGATGATGATCGTTCGCGTGATCGTTAATTGAGCGCGAACATTTTTAACCACAGCAATAATGAGTATTGATGATGCAAAAAGTGAAGAAGACCGCCGAATACACCCTGTTTCAAAAGAAATCTGGGCGCTATGCGGTAAAAGGCAAGAATAAGAAGTGGATCAATGGCGACGCAAAACAGGCGATTCTGGCGAACGAGCAGTTGATTAAAGTGATGACACCAAAGGCAGTGCCTGAAGTGAGTGGGAAGCTGCGGCTTAATTGCGCATGGTCTGATTGATGCGCATCACAATGGCAATTTTCATGTGATGCGCATTCGCAGGTTTTTTTGAATTGATTTGAGTTCTAAATGGCTATTACTGAAAAACAAAAACGCTGGCTAAAACAACAGGTGCATCATCTGAATCCTGTGGTATTGGTTGGACAGCATGGCATTACTGATTGCGGTGCTCGCCGAAATGGAAGTAGCATTGAATCATCACGAGTTAATCAAAATTCGTGTCAATGCTGGCGACCGCGATGAACGTGATGCAGCAATTGCGGATATTCAAGCGCACACACAAGCGATGTTGATTGCGCGTATTGGTAACGTTGCTGCGTTTTATCGGGCGAATATCAAAAAACGTGATCCGCTGGTGTTACCAAAACTGTAGTTTTTATCGGTTATATTGAGTGTTAGCGAACGTTGTTGTAACGCAAGCGAAGACGGTAAAATTGCGCATTTTGAGCTAGACTTAGGGTGCGTTTTTTAGGTGTGGAACGTGCAATGCGAACCACTAAAATTGTCACACATTAGTAAAATACTAGGACGCAAACATGGCAATTTCATTTGATAGTGGCAACGACAAAGAAAGCGGTACGGCTGTTGCTGAAACCCTAAATGGCTTAGGCGGCAACGACACCATTACCGTCTAGGTGGTAATGACAAATTGCTGGCGGCACTGGCAATGATTTATTAGATGGTGGCGTCGGTAATGACAAGCTGAAAGGTGATGCAGGCAAAGATAAGCTGCTTGGTGGTGTGGGCAAACGATTTGATCGAAGGCGGTGGTGATAATGATGTTTTAGATGGCAATGGCAACGATACGCTGAATGGTGGCGCTGGTAAGGACACCATGACTGGCGGCGAAGGAAATGACACCTTATTGTCGATAATAAAGATGACAATGTCACTGACATCACGACAGGCACGAAGGTGGCATCGATTTGGTCAGTAGTTCAATTAGTTATGTTCTAGGTGCTGAGATTGAAAATTTAAACTCTGACCGGTGAATCAGATTTGAATGGTACCGGCAACAAATTAGCGAATGGATCAACGGTAATGCAGGGAGCAACACATTAAATGGTGCTGCTGGGAACGACACCATCAATGGCAATGAAGGCGACGACATCATTGATGGCGGTGCTGGCGTTGATAAATTAGCAGGTGGCGATGGTTCTGACGTTTATGTTGTGAGCAATAACGAAGATCGTATTACAGAAACGGCAGTTGATGGCGAAATGATGACGAAGTCCAGAGCTGCTCCTGATTATGAGTTAGGTGCCAATATCGAACGCTTAACCCTGCTTGAAAAAGGTGAAGACGGGATTGGGAATGAACTTGACAATACACTTGATGGCAACCGCTTGATAATGAATTGAATGGCGATGCTGGCGATGACACCATTAATGGCAATGGTGGTGATGATATTCTCGATGGCGGCGAGGGTGATGATGAAATCAATGGCGGTGATGGCTACGACGTTGCTATCTATTTAGGTAGTGAAGATGATTACAAATGGTATTCGGATGAATGAAGGGTTGGATTGTTGAGGATATTACCGGAGTTGTTGATGGTGCTGATGAAGTTGATGAAGGGATTGATACGCTGAGGGCATTGAAGTGCTCAGTTTTAGCGGCAGTGACGAAGAAGTTGTCATTGGGGAAGAAGAACCTGAACCGCCAGTTGAAACCAGAATTGCCAGTGCTTCAAGTCAATGCGACTGAACTGATGATAGATGAGTCAGGAAAAAACGGCGCGTATTACAGTGACGCTATCGAAGCCTCCGATGAGACTGTAACGGTGCAATACGCTGCAATGGCGGAGACTGCAACTGCGGGTAGTGATTATAAAATACTGGGTACCGGTACTTTGAAGTCTTGCCGGGAAGAACGAGCCAGACGATTAGCACTTCAATTGTTAACGACACGCTTGATGAAGTGGATGAAACTTTCAGTGTGCAATTAACAAATCCGCTGAAATGCGACGCTTGATACGAATGCGTCAACAGTTGTGACCATTATTGATAATGATGAACCTGCATTGCCAGAAACCGGAACCAGAGCCGGTGACGCTGCAATGACTGCGACCCGAGTGACGAGTACGGAAGGTGAACTCGCGGCGATTACTGTGACGCTTTCTGCGCCTTCGACGCAGACGGTGACGGTTGATTACGCGACCAAAGATGGCAGTGCGAAGAGTATCAATGGCGATTATGTCGCTACGACGGGTAGTTTGACGTTTGCACCCAGTGAAACCAGCCAAACCATCATTTTGGAGCCGCTGGATGACACGGCGGTTGAGCAAAATGAGACCTTCCTCGTGCAACTGAGCAAATCCGGTGAATGCGACCTTGGCGACAGCCACCAACGCACGGTGATCATTCTTGATGACACCCAGCAATGCGTGGCACTGAGGCGGACGACAACTTGACATGCTCTGCCGAAGATAACGACATCGATGCGCTTGCTGGCAATGACGTTGTCAATGGTATGGGCGGTAATGACACTCTGATCGGCAATACCGGTAACGACACCTTGGCGGGCGGTGACGGCAATGACCCTGCTCGGGCGGTGAAGGCGATGACGTGCTGCAAGACTCCAGCGGCGATGAACAACATGAGCGGTGGTCTCGGCGATGACCGCTTTATGGTTGACGGTAAGGGCACGGGACAGGTGTTGATTGAAGATACCGGTGGCACTGATACGCTCGATGCGTCGGGTGCAAAAGTGGGCGTGACGATCAAATTGACCCCCGGTCAAATCAGCACTGTCGGTGGTCAGCAAATTACCCTCAGTGCGGGGGCACGATTAGCGATCCTTTGGATATGTATTTCTTGGAGGATTTGACCGGTTCATTTAGTGATGACGTTGAGACGGTGCAGGAATTAGTCCCGAATGTTGTCACGGCAATTCATGATTTCCAACCAGACAGCATGTTTTGGTTTGGGTTCTTTCATGGATAAACCGATTGATCCTTTGGTCAGAACTATGACGACTATGGTTATTATGCTGATTACCAGTCTGATTATGTTTACGCCAACAATTTGAATTTGACTACTGATCAAGCTGCATTTAGTACTGCATTAAATGCGTTGGTGTTGGGTAGTGGCAATGATTGGCAAGAATCGCAATTGGAAGCCTTGATGCAGGTTGCATTGCACAGCAATGAGATTGGCTTCCGCAGCGGCGCTGTGAAGACGTTCGTGTTAATGACTGATGCCGATTATCACCGCGCTGGTGATGGAATTGAAGCAGGGATCACCACTGCAAATAATGGCGATGGCATATTAAATGGAACGCCTGCTGGTGCTGGTGAAGATTATCCCACTGTGACAATGGTTGCGAGTATTACAAGCTGCGGGTATTCTGCCCATTTTTTGCAGTAACTAGTGATGCTAAATCATACTACGTTGATTTTAGTTGATCAATTAGGTTTTGGTTCGGTGGTTGATTTAACCGTGACAGTTCTAACTTGGTTTCGGTGATCACATGCAGGCATTAACAATCTGACTGATGGCAACGGTAGAAAATGCGATTGGTTCCGCGTTTGATGACATCATTATTGGTGATGGCAACGCGAATGTATTAACTGGCGGAGCAGGAGTTGACCAATTAACTGGCGGTGCCGGTGGCGATACCTTTGTATTCCATCTGGGTGATTCTGCGGTCGGTGCCGGCGAACGCGACATATTAAGATTTCAGCGTGGCGACGGCGAATGAGGTCATTGATTTAAGAGCTTTGAGCACTTCCGGGTTGAGCTTTATTGGCACGGCTGAGTTTGATGCGGACGGTCAAGTGCGCTATGTGCAGGATGTTGCTGCAAATATGACGCTAGTGCAGATCAATTTGGCAGATGTTGTGGATGTGCCAGAAATGGAAATCCAGTTGACGGGTAAGCTCACGCTCACTGCGAATGATTTCATCTTTGGCATAGCGTTTGAATGCGTTGGGGTTGTCAATGGAGCTGGCAACCAACGTTACAATTAGAGCTGACGGAAATTGCAATGCTGTATCACTTTGCGAGGTAGTTCACATTTCACAAACATCCGTATTGACTACAATAGAGTTGTCACTTGTAGATTATTTACTAATTGTTCACAAGCGAGCAGCATTGTCTGCGCACTCACTTAATTGAAAGACACGAGGTTTAATATGGCAACTTCTTCTCCGTTTACTGCAATGAAAAAAACTGGCACCGCTATTTAGTGGTTTAGGTGGTAATGATGATATTAAAGGCATGGGCGGCAATGACACCATTGCGGTGGCACTGGCAATGACTCGCGGGACGGTGGTGTGGCAATGACGTGCTGAAAGGCGATGCAGGCAAGGATAAATTGCTTGGTGGCGTTGTAACGATTCAATTGAAGGTGGTGTAGATAATGATTCATTGGATGGTGGCAATGGCAACGATACGCTGAATGGGGCGCTGGTACGGACACGATGACCGGCGGCGAAGGCAATGATACCTACATCGTTGATAACATTGGCGATAAAGTTACTGATGTGACTACAGGCACGAAAGGCGGCACCGATTTAGTCAGCAGTTCAATCAATTATGTTCTCGGAGCCAAGATTGAAAATTTGACCCTGACTGGCGATAAAGACCTGACTGGTACCGGTAATGATGAGAAGAATGTCATCAATGGTAATGCAGGGAGTAACAAATTAAACGGCGGTAAAGGGAACGATACCATTAACGGTGGTGAGGGTGATGACACCATTGATGGCGGTAGCGGAGTTGATAAATTAACAGGCGGCGATGGTTCTGATGTTTATGTTGTGAGCAACAATGAAGACATCATTACAGAAACAGCAGTTGAGATGCGATGATGACGAAGTACAGAGTTCGGCGGCAGACTATGAATTGAACGCCTATGTTGAGCGTTTAACCCTGATCGGAAAAGGTAAAGACGGTATCGGTAACGAGCTTGATAATACGCTTGACGGCAATGAGCTTGATAACGAATTGAATGGTGATGCTGGCAACGATACGATCACTGGCAACGCCGGTAATGACATCCTCGACGGTGGTGCTGGTGACGATGACTCGACGGCGGTGATGGCGATGATGTTGTGACCTATCAGGGTTCAATTGAAGACTACAAAATCATTGATGAAGGTGACCAGTGGATCGTTGAAGACACCACTGGAATTGATGGTGAGGATGGCGTTGATGAAGGAATTGATACCATTACGAATGTAGAGATGTGCAATTGTTGACGGCGTTTATCCAGGTGGTGATGATGATGGAGTGATGCCATTCTTGGTACTGAAGACGACACACATTAATGGTACTGAAGATAACGACACCATTGATGGTCTTGGTGGTTATGATGTCGTGACTTATGCGGGCTCGATTGACGGATACGAGATTACTGACGAAGGAGATGGACAAATTATTGTCGATGGTAATGAGGCGTTGATACCCTCATTAACGTAGAAGAATTACAGTTCGATGATGATTTTTATTACATCGACTCAGGCGACATCGAGCCATTCCCGCCAATTATTAGTGATGAATTACCCACAGTGCAGTTTGGCTTTACATCACTAGAGGGTTATGAAGGTGATGACAACTTAGCTTTAACAGTGACGCTGTCTGCACCTGTGGATGAAGAGGTCACAGTGACCTTTATCACCGCAGGTTCTGCAACAGCAGATGAGGATTATTGGCTCGGTGATGGTGATACCTATTGGTATGACGATTCTGGTAATCAGTGGATTGAAGAAACCATCACCTTTGCGCCAAGCGAGACCTCTAAAGAACTACTCATCGAACCTACTACGATGACATTCCTGAGGATTATGAAGATTTCACCGTCACACTGACTAATGCAGTGAATGCAACAGTGAACGAAGAAGAAGCTAGCGTTGCAGTTGTAGGCATAATTGACGACAGCTATTATTAAGCCGATTGTTTGATTAAACCGCTCCCGAACCAACAATCGGGCGCGGTTTTTTAATGCCTCAAACTTGATAAAACGTCCGATACCATTCAACGAATCGTGCGACACCTTCGGCAACTGGTGTGCTGGGAAAATAACCCGTATCACGCACTAAATCAGACACGTCTGCAAAAGTATCTGGCACATCACCGGGTTGTAATGGCAGCAATTCCATATCCGCCTGTTTTCCTAAACACTGTTCCAAATAGCCAATATATTCCATTAACTCAACCGGTTGATTGTTGCCAATGTTATACAACCGATAAGGTGCTTGACTGGTTGCAGCATCTGGCGCAGCCCAGACCAATCGGGATTTCCCATTGGCATTCGATCCAAGACGCGAATCACACCTTCTACAATGTCATCAATAAAGGTGAAATCGCGTCGGTGTTTTCCATAATTGAAGACTTGAATTGGTTCACCAGCAAGAATAGCGCGAGTGAATTTGAATAACGCCATATCTGGGCGTCCCAAGGACCGTATACCGTGAAAAAGCGCAATCCAGTTGTCGGAATAAGATACAAATGGCTATACGTGTGCGCCATTAATTCATTGGCTTTTTTACTTGCTGCATACAGACTTAATGGGTGATCGACGTTGTGATGCACTGAAAAGGGCATTTCAGTATTTGCGCCGTATACTGAACTGCTCGACGCATATACCAAATGCTCCACGCCATGATGGCGGCAGGCTTCTAATACATTGGCAAAACCAATAGATTGGTGCGTACATACGCAGCGGATTTTCAATTGAATAGCGTACACCAGCTTGTGCTGCCAGATTCACCACGCGTTCTGGACGAAAACTCGCAAAACCTCATTAAGTCGTTCTCCGTCTTCAATATCAAAGCGCAAATCTCGATAGCCAGCATAATTCAATGTGCGCTTCAGTCGTGCTTCTTTCAGATTGACATCGTAATAATCATTGAGATTATCAATCCCAATCACTTCATCGCCGCGTTCTAATAGACGCAGTGATAATGCCGAGCCAATAAATCCGGCGCTGCCGGTGACGAGAATTCTCATAATCTCAATTGACCTGCGTAAAGGTTATGAATGAAAAAAGCAGTGGTTGTTTATTCAAAGCCAGCGGGAGCTGCTTGATGCCAATGGTGACATGTTGAAAACGATGTGCCACATTTAATAACCGCGCTTCATCAAAATAATTGCCGATGATTTGTAAACCTACTGGCAAACTATCCACTGGTGCGACGGGAATTGACATGCCGGGCAATCCGGCAAGATTAGTGGCAATGGTATAGATGTCATTGAGATACATTGCGACGGGATCATCGTAGTTCACGCCGAGCGGAAATGCGGTCGTTGGGACTGGTCGGCCCATAATGACATCAACTTGTTCAAAGGCGCGATTGAAATCATCAGCAATTAAATGACGAATGCGCTGCGCTTTCAAATAATAGGCATCGTAATAGCCAGCAGATAAAACATAAGTGCCAATTAAAATGCGGCGTTGTACTTCTGCGCCAAAGCCTTCAGCGCGACTGCGGCAATACAAATCTTTTAAGTCTTGTGGATTATCGCAGCGATGACCGTAACGCACTCCATCAAACCGAGCGAGATTGGATGAACATTCTGCTGGTGCAACGACGTAATACACTGGAACAGATAATGGACTATTCGGTAAACTAATCTCATGCAGTGTTGCGCCGAGCCGTTGAAATTCTTTTAATGCTTCATCAATTGATGCGGCAATACGCGCATCTAATCCTGCGCCAAAATACTCTTTTGGAAGACCAATACGCAGTCCATGAAGATCATTATCTAACGCATCGACATAATCAGGTACAAGTTCATTGGACGCTGGTGGAATCGCGTTCATCAAAACCGCCATTTCATCGAGAATAAATGCTGCATCGGCGGCCGAACGCGCCATAACGCCAGCCTGATCGAGTGACGATGCAAAGGCGATCATGCCC
>NZ_PPGH01000040.1 GCF_002958735.1 Chromatium okenii
ACTGACGCTGTGAATGCAACACTGAGCGAGAATAATGTTGCAACTGTCGGTATTATGGATGATACCTATTATTATTAAGCCGATCGTTTGAATAAACCGCTCCCGAATCAATAATCGGGAGCGGTTTTTTAATGCCTCAAACTTGATAAAACGCCCGATACCATTCAACGAATCGTGCGACACCTTCGGCAACTGGTGTGCTGGGAAAATAACCCGTATCACGCACTAAATCAGACACGTCTGCAAAAGTATCTGGCACATCACCGGGTTGTAATGGCAGCAATTCCATATCCGCCTGTTTTTCTAAACACTGTTCCAAATAGCCAATATATTCCATTAACTCAACCGGTTGATTGTTGCCAATGTTATACAACCGATAAGGTGCTTGACTGGTTGCAGCATCTGGCGCAGCCCCAGACCAATCGGGATTTCCCATTGGCATTCGATCCAAGACGCGAATCACACCTTCTACAATGTCATCAATAAAGTGAAATCGCGTCGGTGTTTTCCATAATTGAAGACTTGAATTGGTTCACCAGCAAGAATAGCGCGAGTGAATTTGAATAACGCCATATCTGGGCGTCCCCAAGGACCGTATACCGTGAAAAAGCGCAATCCAGTTGTCGGAATAAGATACAAATGGCTATACGTGTGCGCCATTAATTCATTGGCTTTTTTACTTGCTGCATACAGACTTAATGGGTGATCGACGTTGTGATGCACTGAAAAGGGCATTTCAGTATTTGCGCCGTATACTGAACTGCTCGACGCATATACACAAATGCTCCACGCCATGATGGCGGCAGGCTTCTAATACATTGGCAAAACCCAATAGATTGGTGCGTACATACGCCAGCGGATTTTCAATTGAATAGCGTACACCAGCTTGTGCTGCCAGATTCACCACGCGTTCTGGACGAAAACTCGCAAAAACCTCATTAAGCGTTCTCCGTCTTCAATATCAAAGCGCAAATCTCGATAGCCAGCATAATTCAATGTGCGCTTCAGTCGTGCTTCTTTCAGATTGACATCGTAATAATCATTGAGATTATCAATCCCAATCACTTCATCGCCGCGTTCTAATAGACGCAGTGATAATGCCGAGCCAATAAATCCGGCGCTGCCGGTGACGAGAATTCTCATAATCTCAATTGACCTGCGTAAAGGTTATGAATGAAAAAAAGCAGTGGTTGTTTATTCAAAGCCAGCGGGAGCTGCTTGATGCCAATGGTGACATGTTGAAAACGATGTGCCACATTTAATAACCGCGCTTCATCAAAATAATTGCCGATGATTTGTAAACCTACTGGCAAACTATCCACTGGTGCGACGGGAATTGACATGCCGGGCAATCCGGCAAGATTGGTGGCAATGGTATAGATGTCATTGAGATACATTGCGACGGGATCATCGTAGTTCACGCCGAGCGGAAATGCGTCGTTGGGCTGGTCGGCCCATAATGACATCAACTTGTTCAAAGGCGCGATTGAAATCATCAGCAATTAAATGACGAATGCGCTGCGCTTTCAAATAATAGGCATCGTAATAGCCAGCAGATAAAACATAAGTGCCAATTAAAATGCGGCGTTGTACTTCTGCGCCAAAGCCTTCAGCGCGACTGCGGCAATACAAATCTTTTAAGTCTTGTGGATTATCGCAGCGATGACCGTAACGCACTCCATCAAACCGAGCGAGATTGGATGAACATTCTGCTGGTGCAACGACATAATACACTGGAACAGATAATGGACTATTCGGTAAACTAATCTCATGCAGTGTTGCGCCGAGCCGTTGAAATTCTTTTAATGCTTCATCAATTGATGCGGCAATACGCGCATCTAATCCTGCGCCAAAATACTCTTTTGGAAGACCAATACGCAGTCCATGAAGATCATTATCTAACGCATCGACATAATCAGGTACAAGTTCATTGACGCTGGTGGAATCGCGTTCATCAAAACCGGCCATTTCATCGAGAATAAATGCTGCATCGGCGGCCGAACGCGCCATAACGCCAGCCTGATCGAGTGACGATGCAAAGGCGATCATGCCCCAGCGCGAACAACGCCCATAAGTGGGTTTGATGCCAGTGATTCCGCACAGCGCGGCGGGTTGCCGAATGGAGCCGCCGGTGTCGGTTCCGGTGGCGACTGGGCACAGCCGCGCTGCAACTGCCGCTGCCGATCCGCCCGATGAGCCGCCGGGAACGCGCTGCGTATCCCAAGGATTGTGAACTGCGCCATAAAAACTGGTTTCGTTACTTGATCCCATTGCAAATTCGTCCATGTTGGTTTTTCCCAACATGACCGCGCCAGCCGCAGCTAATTTCTCGACAACAGTGGCATCATAAGGCGCAATGAAATTGTCCAACATCTTTGATCCGCAAGTGGTTTTTACTCCCGCAGTGCAGAAAATGTCTTTATGTGCGATGGGAATTCCGGTGAGCGGACCGGCGTCACCAGCTTTCAAGGCGTGATCGGCACGCGCCGCTGCTGCCAGCGCCGACTCTGCGGCGACAGTGATAAAACTATTCAGTTGCGGATCAAGGCGTTGAATGCGATCTAAATAATGTTGCGTTAATTCAACGCTGGAATACTTGCGCAACCGCAGCTCGGCGGCAAGTTGGGCTATCGTCTTGTTTTGCATCAGTCAATCACCTTGGGAACCAAATACAGACCGCTGTCGGTGAGCGGCGCAAGTTCTTGAAATCGTTCGCGTTGATCCGATTCTGTGGGTTGATCGGGGCGCAGGCGCTGGGTCATGTGCAGCGGGTGCGCCATTGGCAACACGCCGCTGGTGTCCACAGCGTCCATTTGTGCGACCAACGCGAGAATGTTAGATAAATCAACAGCAAGGCGGTCAGTGTTTTCGGGAGCAAGCGCCAGCCGTGCGAGCTGGGCGATTTTGTCGATGTCGGAGCGATCCAATGACATGGCGATCCTGTTGGTGGTTGAAAACGTTGCAAAATAGCACAGGGGCGGTTGCGAGAAAATGCGGAAGCAAAGCACTGCGCCATGCTTAAACTGCGGCTTAATCTTGCCAACGTATTCAAAAAATAGCGATTTAATTGCTGGCATAACAAAATAGAACAGGCAGCGCCAGCGGTATTAAATGCTCGCGCCATATTGCCAAATATGTCACTTGCTGCGCTTTATGATCCATTAACAATTCCAAATGAATTAGTTAAAGCGCATCATCAATTGGACGCTACCTATTCTAACCAAAATTTCACTGGTGATGCAGATCGCGTGACACAAATAAAATCATTGTGGTTAAATAAGCGCTTTAATTGACTGTATAGAGATTCACCATGCCATTATCTTGGAATGAAATCAAAGATCGCGCTTTCCAATTTTCGCGGGAATGGGCGGATGAATGCTCAGAAGATGCAGAAGCCAAATCCTTTTGGGATGGGTTTTTTAATATCTTTGGTATCACTCGTCGCCGCATGGCAAGTTTTGAAGTGTATGTTAAACAGATTGACGGTCGGTCTGGTTATATTGATTTGCTGTGGAAAGGCAAGTTATTGGTTGAACACAAATCACGCGGCAAAAGTTTAGACCGTGCTCACGCACAAGCGACCGATTATTTTCATGGTTTGAAAGAACGCGAATTGCCGCGTTATGTATTGGTGTGCGATTTTGCACGGTTTCGATTATATGATTTAGATGCCAATGCGCAATACGAGTTCCAATTATCCGAATTGGTGAATCACGTTCATTTATTTGGCTTTATGGCCGGTTATCAAACGGTTGCCATTAAGGAACAAGACCCAATCAATCTGAAAGCTGCCGAGCGCATGGGTTTACTACATGACAAACTAAAAAGCAGCGGTTATGACGGTCATGCGTTGGAAGTGTATTTAGTGCGGCTGGTGTTTTGTTTATTTGCCGAACATACCGGCATTTTTGAAGTCAATCAATTTCAAGATTTAATTGAACAACGCACCGCAGAAGATGGACAAGATTTGGCGCAATGGCTGGCGAATTGCTTTGAGGTATTGAGTACGCCACATGAAAAACGTTTAACGCATCTTGATTCGCAGCTTGCCGCATTTCGTTATATTAACGGTCAACTATTTGCCGAACAGTTACCGACTGCGGCTTTTGATCGAAAAATGCGCGATCTATTATTAGAAAGTTGTGCGTTGGATTGGGGGCGAATTTCACCTGCGATCTTTGGCGCTTTATTTCAATCGGTGATGGACGCTAAAAATCGCCGTCATCTGGGCGCACATTACACGTCAGAAACGAATATCTTAAAACTGATTAAACCGTTATTTTTAGATGAACTGCGGGCTGAATTTGAGCGCGTGAAACGGCAGAGCAAAAGCAATTTATTTGCGTTTCAAGAAAAGCTCGCCAGCTTAAAATTCCTTGATCCAGCTTGCGGTTGCGGCAATTTTCTGGTCATCGTCTATCGGGAATTGCGCTTGCTTGAATTGGAAGTGTTGCGGGTGCTGTTTGGCGCATCTAAAGATTTATCCATTGGCGTTGAGCTTAACATTCGCTGCAATGTCAATCAGTTTTATGGGATTGAAATTGAGGAATTTCCAGCGCAAATTGCCCAAACTGCACTGTGGTTGACCGATCATCAAATGAATCAACTGGCATCTCAAGAATTCGGCATAAATTATTTACGAATTCCGCTCACCCATTCCGCGACAATTCGTCATGGCAATGCGCTACAAGTTGATTGGTGTGATGTAGTGACACCAGCAGAATTGAATTATATTTTAGGGAATCCGCCGTTTGTTGGAAAAAAAGAGCAGAGCGACTCTCAAAAAACTGATATGGCGCAAGTATTTCAGAATGTTCAAGGCATGGGCAATTTAGATTTTGTCGCTGCTTGGTATCGCAAAGCAGTTGATTATATGGTAGCGCATCTGGCAATTAAAACAGCTTTTGTCTCAACTAATTCAATTACACAAGGCGAACAAGTTGGCGTGTTATGGTCAGATTTATTAAAACGCGGCGTTAAAATTCATTTTGCGCATCGCACGTTTCAATGGTCGAGTGAGGCAAAAGGCAAGGCTGCGGTGCATTGCGTGATCGTCGGATTTGCATTGCACGATGCAGTAAAAAAACAGCTTTTTGTTTATGAAACACCACAGTCTGAACCCAGCGAAATTAAACCTAACAACATCAATCCTTATTTGGTTGATGCGAACACTGTTTTTATTGAACGCCGCTCACAACCATTATCAAAAAATGCGCCAGAAATAGCATACGGCAGTATGCCGATAGACAAGGGTCATTTGATATTGAATGAAGAAGAAAAAGAGGAAATGATTGCCGCTGATTCCACAACAGAGCGATTTATTCGTCGATATTCTGGGGGCGATGAGTTTATTAACAATATCTCAAGATATTGCCTGTGGTTAGTTGACTGCGATCTTGTTGAAGCCTGCCGCTCTAAATTGATTAAAAAACGGATTGAGCTTAACAAGCAATATCGACTTTCCAGTAATCGGGAACAAACAAAATTGCTTGCAAAAACACCCGCTCTATTCGGCGAAATAAGACAACCTGCAACGCAGTATCTTTTAGTGCCAAAGGTATCTTCAGAAAACAGAGATTATATTCCCATTGGATTTTGTCATTCAAACATCATTGCCAGCGGTTCTGCTTTAATCATTCCAGACGCATCAATTTATCACTTTGGCGTTTTAACTTCAGCAATGCACATGGCTTGGGTGCGCACGGTTTGCGGACGACTTGAAAGCCGTTATCAATACTCAAATACCATCGTTTACAATAACTTTCCTTGGCCGGAATTAATCACTGATAAACAGCGCAATAAAATAGAACAGGCAGCGCAGGCGGTATTAGATGCTAGAGATCAATCGCCAAATGCGTCACTTGCCACGCTTTATGATCCATTAACGATGCCTGCCGAATTGGTTAAAGCGCATCGTCAATTAGATCGTGCGGTTGATGCAGCGTATTCCAAACAGAAGTTCAGTGGTGATACGGATCGCGTGGCTTTTCTATTCGAGCGGTATCAACAACTCACTGCGCCGCTTGATCCGCAACAACCGAAACGCAGAAAACGGGGTTAATCAGATTTTTATTGATTGTGGTTGACATCTTTTGATAAGCGTGTTTTTCTATAGCGCAGGTGCTTCAAAAACCTCAAACAGCGATGCCACACTCGAAAGTTAGTGGTTTATTATTTCCCCAGTTTCATTTTTTTCGCTGGGGGGTGCGGAGAAATAAGGAGAGTTATCTCACGAATAATCCCGCCGTCTGTTTGCGGTTTGAAGCCCCACAACGACCCTATTAGGGTCTTCCTTCAAAGAAGCAAACGGGTAATTGTTATGTTTAATTCAATTTCCAACGCCGTAAATCCCTCCGTTTTTACGTTCTCACCTTCTGAAAACGCCAGCTTTGACATCCGCATGATTCTGATTGACAGCGATCCTTGGTTTATTGCTACAGATGTCTGTTCGGCGCTTAACGTTGACCCGACAGCGATT
The DNA here is from genome assembly GCF_002958735.1 of Chromatium okenii. GTDB lineage: Bacteria > Pseudomonadota > Gammaproteobacteria > Chromatiales > Chromatiaceae > Chromatium > Chromatium okenii_A. Next base: position 6,479 of record NZ_PPGH01000040.1, read on the forward strand.
CGTAAACTCGATGATGACGAAAAGGGTCTGTACTCAATGCAGACCCTAGGCGGAATGCAAGAAGTCAGTATTATCAACGAGTCGGGTCTGTACACGATGATTCTGCGCTGCCGCGATGCGACCAAGTCCGGCACTGTTCCACACAAGTTCCGCAAGTGGGTCACTGCCGAAGTTTTGCCTTCTATTCGCAAGACCGGCGGATATCATATTGAACAGGATATTCAGAGCAATTCACCGCAAGTTTCCCGTGAACTTGCTGCCAAGATATTTATTGCAGAAGCAGCAGCACGAATGTTGCGCATGTCAGATACCAGTAAGATTCGGATGCTGACGAAGATCGCTGAGAGTGAAAACATTTCACCTGATTTTCTACCGGATTATGTCGATGAACCACTGGTCAGAGCAATTACTCCGCTATTGAAAGAGATCGGACATCCGCTCGGCAGTCAAGTTGCCAAGAAGGTCAATCCCGCATTAGAAGCAATGGGTATTCTTCAACACCTGTCGCGCAAGGGTCGCAATAATGAGATTAAGTGGTTCTGGAATCTCACTGACGAGGGTTTGCAATACGGGCGCAATGAAACCAGCCCGAACAATCCCCGCGAGACCCAGCCGCTGTTTTTCGTGGAGCGTTTTCCTGAGTTATTAAAACGTTTGGAGGCATATATTGACTCCAACGCATTGCCGGGAACCAACTCTCAATAATCGCCAACGCTACATAAAACCCGCTCGCTATTTATGTAGTGAGCGGGTTTTTTGTTATAATCATCGCATCAATATTATGCTGAATTCGAGTTGAAGATCAGTTAAACTCTGTATTCAATCTTCTGCGTGTTAAGAGTTCTCTATGCCATTATCTTGGAATGAAATCAAAGATCGCGCTCTCCAATTTTCGCGGGAATGGGCGGATGAATGCGCAGAAGATGCAGAAGCCAAATCGTTTTGGGATGGTTTTTTTAATATCTTTGGCGTGAGTCGGCGGCGGCTAGCGAATTTTGAACGGCGCGTAAAAACAGTGGATGGACGCACTGGTTATATTGATTTGCTGTGGAAAGGCAAGTTGTTGGTTGAACATAAATCACGCGGCAAAAGTTTAGACCGTGCGCATACGCAAGCGACGGATTATTTTCACGGCTTGAAAGAACGTGAATTGCCGCATTATGTATTGGTGTGCGATTTTGCGCGGTTTCGGTTGTATGATTTAGAAGAAAATGAACAGCATGATTTTTTATTGTCAGAATTGGTCAATCACGTTCATTTATTCGGTTTTATGGCAGGTTATCAAACGGTTGCCTATAAAGAACAAGACCCAATCAATCTGAAAGCTGCCGAGCGCATGGGTTTACTGCATGACAAATTAAAAAGCAGCGGTTATGACGGTCATGCGTTGGAAGTGTATTTGGTGCGGCTGGTGTTTTGTTTATTTGCCGAACATACCGGCATTTTTGAAGTCAATCAGTTTCAAGATTTAATTGAACAGCGCACCGCAGAAGATGGACAAGATTTAGCGCAATGGCTGGCAAATTGTTTTGAAGTATTAAATGCGCCGCACGAAAAACGTTTAACGCATCTTGATCCGCAGCTTGCCGCGTTTCGTTATATTAACGGTCAATTGTTTGCCGAGCATTTACCCACTGCTGCCTTTGATCGGGAAATGCGCGAGCTTTTATTGGAAGGTTGCGCTTTGGATTGGGGGCGGATTTCACCGGCGATCTTTGGCGCTTTATTTCAGTCGGTGATGGACGCTAAAAATCGCCGTCATCTGGGCGCACATTACACGTCAGAAACGAATATCTTAAAACTGATTAAACCGTTATTTTTAGATGAACTGCGGGCTGAATTTGAGCGCGTCAAACGGCAGAGCAAAAGCAATTTATTTGCGTTTCAAGAAAAGCTCGCCAGCTTAAAATTCCTTGATCCAGCTTGCGGTTGCGGCAACTTTCTGGTCATCGTTTATCGGGAATTGCGCTTGCTTGAATTGGAAGTGTTGCGGGCGCTGTTTGGCGCATCCAAAGATTTATCCATTGGCGTTGAGCTTAACATTCGCTGCAATGTCAATCAGTTTTATGGGATTGAAATTGAGGAATTTCCAGCGCAAATTGCCCAAACTGCACTGTGGTTGACCGATCATCAAATGAATCAACTGGCATCTCAAGAATTCGGCATAAATTATTTACGAATTCCGCTCACCCATTCCGCAACAATTCGTCATGGCAATGCGCTACAAGTTGATTGGTGTGATGTAGTGACACCAGCAGAATTGAATTATATTTTAGGGAATCCGCCGTTTGTTGGCTCAAAATATATGAGTGATGCCCAGCGTACAGAGGTTGCCAGTATTTTCTACGACGTAAAAGGCGCAGGCATACTTGATTTTGTTTCCGCTTGGTATCGTAAAGCAGCGGATTACATGAAGGATCAGCCATCAATTAAAACTGCTTTTGTTTCAACCAATTCGGTTACGCAGGGTGAACAGGTTGGTGTGTTATGGCCAGATTTATTAAAACGCGGCGTTAAAATTCATTTTGCGCATCGCACTTTTCAATGGTCAAGTGAGGCAAAAGGCAAGGCAGCAGTGCATTGCGTGATTGTTGGCTTTGCATTGTATGAAACAACCAATAAGCAATTATTCGATTATGAAACGGCGCAAGCTGAAGCGATAGAAACTAAAGCAAAAAATATCAACCCGTATCTGGTCGATGCGTCTGACACAGTAGTTTCAAAACGAAATAAACCAATTTGTAATGCTCCCAAAATTGGTATTGGCAATAAACCAATTGATGATGGCAATTATTTATTTACGACGGAGGAACGCGATGAGTTTATCAATCGAGAGCCTGCTGCCGCTACTTATTTTCGGCGTTGGCTGGGTAGTGATGAATTCATTAACGGATATGAACGCTGGTGTTTATGGCTTGGAAAATGTCCGCCAGATCATTTGCAGAAAATGCCAGAAGCGATGAAACGTGTTCATGCAGTACAAAGGTTTCGGCTTGCAAGCAAAAGCAAACCAACCAATAAATTAGCGGATATGCCAACGCGATTTCATGTTGAGAACATGCCTAATTCTCGTTATTTAGTCATTCCTGAAGTATCTTCCGAAAAACGGCGTTACATTCCAATAGGATTTTTAGAACCAGAAACTCTCGCAAGCAGTCTTGTTAAAATCGTTTCTGATGCAACGCTTTACCATTTTGGTGTTTTAACTTCAGCAATGCACATGGCTTGGATGCGCACCGTCTGCGGTCGTCTTGAAAGTCGTTACCGTTATTCTGTAGGCATCGTTTACAACAATTTCTCGTGGCCGGAATCAATCACTGATAAACAGCGCAATAAAATAGAACAGGCAGCGCAGGCGGTATTAGATGCTAGAGATCAATCGCCAAATGCGTCACTTGCCACGCTTTATGATCCATTAACGATGCCGGCTGAATTGGTTAAAGCACATCGCCAATTGGATGCAGCAGTGGATGCAGCGTACTCAAAACAGAAATTCAGTGGTGAGACGGATCGTGTGGCTTTTTTATTCGAGCGGTATCAACAACTCACTGCGCCGCTTGATCCGCAACCACCGCAACGCAGAAAACGCGTTTAATCGGATTTTTATTGATTGTGGTTGACATCTTTTGATGGGTGTGGTTTTCTGTGTTGCAGGTACTTGAGACACACCTAGTAGCGTTACCCGCACACGAGAGTCAGCGATTTTTTAATAGCTAGGCTGCTCGTCCAATTAAGACCACGATTGAAGCATATCGTGGGGGTGCGGAGAAATAAGGGGAGCAATCCCGCGAATAATCCCGCCGTCTACTAGCGGTCTCAAGCCCCTACGGGATGCCAGTTTTTGGCATTTGTTCCTTGAGAAGAACTAGTAGGAGTGTCACTTCATGACCTCGCAAAATATCATCCTTTTCTCGTTTGACTCATTCAAGATTCGCATCATCCACGACGAAAACGGCGATCCTTTGTTTGTTGCCAAGGACGTTGCTGATGCCCTTGAATACAAGGATTCTGTCAACGCAATCAAGCAACATTGCAAGGGGGTGGCAAAGTACCACCTCCTTAAAACTGCCGGCGGAATGCAGAAAGTTCGCGTCATTCATGAACCTGATCTTTATCGCTTGATTGTCGGGTCTAACCTTCCATCAGCTGAACGTTTTGAACAATGGGTGTTTGAAGAAGTTTTGCCTTCTATTCGCAAGACCGGCGGATATCATATTGAACAGGATATTCAGAGCAATTCACCGCAAGTTTCCCGTGAACTTGCTGCCAAGATATTTATTGCAGAAGCAGCAGCACGAATGTTGCGCATGTCAGATACCAGTAAGATTCGGATGCTGACGAAGATCGCTGAGAGTGAAAACATTTCACCTGATTTTCTACCGGATTATGTCGATGAACCACTGGTCAGAGCGATTACTCCGCTATTGAAAGAGATCGGACATCCGCTCGGCAGTCAAGTCGCCAAGAAGGTCAATCCCGCATTAGAAGCAATGGGTATTCTTCAACACCTGTCGCGCAAGGGTCGCAATAATGAGATTAAGTGGTTCTGGAATCTCACTGACGAGGGTTTGCAATACGGGCGCAATGAAACCAGCCCGAACAATCCCCGCGAGACCCAGCCACTGTTTTTCGTGGAGCGTTTTCCTGAGTTATTAAAACGGTTGGAGGCATATATTGACTCCAACGCATTGCCGGGAACCAAATCTAAATAATCACCAACGCTGAATAAAACCCGCTCGCTATTGATGTAGTGAGCGGGTTTTTAATTTCAGCGGCATCAGTAAATCATTGCGCTGATCATTATTCAGTGTAAAGTATTGAGTTCGATCATCCAATTATCAACCGATAACGGAGTCAATCATGCCTATTAAACAAGTGATGACTGAAGGCGAAAAGCCGGTCAAAGTTTGGACTGATGATCTTGATTCGACCGCCCGTCAGCAATTGCTGAATATCTCCAAATTGCCATTTATTCATCATCACGTTGCAGCAATGCCTGATGTTCATGCTGGAATTGGCGCGACGATTGGTAGTGTCATTGCGACCCATCAAGCGATTATTCCCGCTGCGGTTGGCGTTGATATTGGTTGTGGCATGGCCGCAGTGCGTACTTCATTAACTGCCGAACAGATTGATGAGCGCGTATTAAAAAAGGTCTTCGATCAAATTAGCCGCGATGTTCCCGTTGGTCGTGGACAACATCGTGATGAACGCGCTTTGAATGAAGCGGCAATGCCATTTGCTGCGCCGTTGCAGACCATGACCGAAAAACATCCGCAATTGCTCAAAGCATTCGGACGCTTTTCCAACTGGATAAATCAAATGGGTACGCTGGGCGGTGGCAATCATTTTATTGAAATTTGTTTAGATGAAGCCGGTCAAGTGTGGATCATGCTGCATTCGGGGAGTCGTGGCATTGGCAATGCGATTGGGAACTATTTTATTGAATTGGCGCGGCGCGATATGGAACGTTGGTTTATTCAACTTCCTGACCGCGATTTAGCGTATTTTCCAGAAGGCAGTGAACATTTTGATGATTACGTTGCAGCGGTATCTTGGGCGCAGTCCTATGCGCGTGAAAACCGCGATCAAATGATGACTTTAGTATTAGCGGCACTGGCGCGTCATTTGCCAGTATTTAATGTGACGACCGAGGTTGTGAATTGCCATCACAATTACGTTGCGCGTGAACATCATTATCAAGCCGATGTTTGGGTGACGCGCAAAGGCGCAATTCGAGCGCGAGCAGGCGATTTGGGCATTATTCCCGGTAGCATGGGGGCGCGCAGTTACATTGTGCGCGGATTAGGAAATCCTGAGAGTTTTCAATCCTGTGCGCATGGAGCGGGGCGGCGCATGAGTCGCACTGCTGCCGAACGCCAGTTCACGACGGCGGATTTAGCCACGCAAACGGAAGGCGTGATTTGCCGCAAAGACAAGGGCGTTCTCGATGAAATTCCCAGTGCTTACAAGGACATCGATCAAGTGATGGCGAATCAGTCCGATTTGGTCGAAATCGTGCACCGGCTCAAACAAGTTGTTTGCGTAAAAGGATGAACGATCAAACACTTATCGCCGATTTACGCGCCCAGCTTGCCGCGCAGCAAGCGGCGCATTTGTATCGCCGTCGCCGCATTCAAGACGCGCCAGCGCAGCCGCATGGCAGCAGCGATGGGCGGTCAGTGCTGAGTTTTTGCAGCAACGATTATCTCGGTTTGGCCAATCATCCCGACGTGATTGCGGCGTTGCAGCACGGCGCAGCGCGTTGGGGCGTGGGCAGCGGCGCGGCGCATTTGGTCAACGGTCACACGGCAGCGCATCACGCGCTGGAAGAAGCGTTGGCGGAATTCACTGGACAGCCGCGAGTGCTTTTATTTTCAACGGGTTACATGGCAAATCTCGGCGTGATCACCGCGTTAACCGGACGCGGCGACACACTATTTCAAGATCGGCTCAATCACGCTTCGCTGCTCGATGGAGCACAACTGTCTCGCGCCACGCTGCGCCGTTATCCGCACTGCAACACCAATGAACTCAATCAGTTAATCGCAAAAGACCCGCCGCAGTTAATCGCCACTGACGGCGTGTTTAGCATGGACGGCGATCTCGCGCCGCTGCCCGCGCTGATGCAGATTGCCCGTGACGCTGGCGCGTGGTTGCTGATTGATGATGCGCACGGATTTGGTGTGCTGGGGCGCGGCGGGCGCGGCTCGCTGCATCATTTTGGGTTGAGCGCGGACGAAACGACGGTCGTGATGGGAACGCTGGGCAAAGCATTTGGCACGTTCGGCGCATTTGTCGCTGGCGCGGAGGAAGTGATTGAAACGCTGATTCAACGCGCCCGCAGTTACATTTTCACCACTGCCATGCCGCCCGCGCTCGCCGAAGCGACTCGCGTGAGTTTGCGGCTGGCCGAGCGTGAAGATTGGCGACGCGAACAGTTGCAGACATTGATTGCGCGATTTCGGCACGGCGCAGCGCAATTGGATTTGCCGCTGGCGAATTCATTCACGCCGATTCAACCGTTGCTGGTCGGGACTGCCGAGCTGGCGCTGGCGTGGAGTCAACAACTTGAAACAGTGGGGATTTTGGTCAGTGCGATTCGTCCGCCGACGGTTCCGGCAGGCACTGCGCGGCTGCGCATCACGCTCTCTGCGGCACATTCGGAAACTGATGTCGATCGGCTGTTGACTGCGTTGGCAGCGATTCAACTGCCGCCGGATTGACGAATCAATAAACGCGACACACACAAAAACAGCGATCAAATGATCGCTGTTTTTGTTGGATATTTGGAGCGGGAAACGAGGCTCGAACTCGCGACCCCAACCTTGGCAAGGTTGTGCTCTACCACTGAGCTATTCCCGCGTTAAGAGCCCGCAATTCTAGTGGCTTTTCAGAATCTGTCAACTGTTGAAAAACAATTTTTACAGCGCCAGCAAATTGTCATTGCGGTATTTTGACACGGTTGCAACTGCGCCTGATAATTTTTTAGCCTGAAAATTGTTAGCATTACGTTGTTTTGCGTCACGGGCCAATCGCCGGGAAAGACCGGCTCTCATTCAAAACTGCCGCCCTGCACGGCAGAGTTTCAACCGGAGAAATGTTAATGAAGCTGCTTGTTCTCGGACTCAACCATAAGACTGCCCCGATTGACATCCGCGAGCGGGTGGCTTTTGGCCCAGACATCATCGCGGGTGCACTGCGCGATTTGACCAAATGCGCCGGTGTGCGTGAGGGCGTCATTCTTTCCACCTGCAACCGTACTGAGCTGTATTGCGCGACGCAGGACGGCGCAGAAGACACCATTCGCCACTGGTTGAGCGGATTTCACGGTGTGGAACACGAGCGGATGAATCCGTTTCTCTACGCCCACGCCGAACGCGATGCCGTGATTCATCTGCTGCGCGTGTCGAGCGGCTTGGATTCGCTGGTGCTCGGCGAGCCGCAAATTCTCGGTCAAGTCAAAGCCGCATATCAAACCGCGACCGATTGCGCTGCGACCGGCAAACTGCTGGGGCGCTTGTTTCAGCACACTTTCTCTGTGGCAAAAACGGTGCGAACCGAAACCGCCATCGGCAGCAGTCCGGTGTCGGTCGCGTTCGCTGCGGTCAATTTAGCGCGACAGATTTTCAGCGATCTGTCGCAGCAAACCGCGCTGCTGATTGGCGCCGGTGAAACGATTGAACTGGCAGCACGGCATCTGCATCACAACGGCGTCGGGCGCATCATCGTTGCCAATCGCACCGTCGAACGTGCTCACGATCTCGCTGCCCAGTTCGACGGTTTTGCCATTTCGCTGTCGGAAATTGCCAACCATCTGCCGGAAGCCGACATCGTGATTGCGTCCACCGCCAGCCCGCTGCCGGTGCTCGGCAAGGGCACGGTGGAGCGGGCGCTGAAGAAGCGCAAACATCGCCCGATTTTCATGGTGGACATCGCGGTTCCGCGTGACATCGAGCCGGAAGTCGGTGAATTGGATGACGTTTATCTGTACACCATCGACGATTTGCAGGGCGTGATTGACGAAGGTCTGCGCTCGCGGCAGGCGGCAGCGGAACAGGCGGAAGAAATCATCGCGTTTCATTCCGGCGAATTTATGGCGTGGCTGCGTTCGCTCGATGCCGCTGGGCTGATTCAGGATTACCGGCAACGCGCCGAGGAATTGCGCGATGAAGTGCTCAACCGCGCCCAGCGCCAGCTCGACGCCGGTAAATCGCCGAGCGAAGTGTTGAGTTTTCTCGCGCACACGCTCACCAACAAATTGCTCCATGCGCCCAGCTCACGCTTGCGGCAAGCGGCACGGGATGGTGACGCAGAAATCCTCGACGCAGCCAACGAGCTGTTTCAACTCGATCAAACTCGCGCTTCAGCGACGGCATCATGAATCCATCCATTCGCAGCAAGCTGGAGCGGATTGCCGAGCGTTTCAGTGAGGTGATGGCGCTGTTGTCGGAGGCGGACACGCAAACCGATCAAAATCGGTTTCGGGATTTGGGGCGGGAATACGCGCAGCTCGAACCGCTGATGACCTGTTATCGCCGCTATTTAGATGCCGAGCGTGATCTAGCGGCTGCCGAGGAGATGTTGGCGGATGCAGAATTGGCGGCGCTGGCGCGGGATGAAATCGCGGAAATAGACACGCAGCGAGCGACGTTAGAAGCAGAATTGCAGCAGTTATTGATTCCGCCCGATCCGAACGACCAGTGCAACAGCTTTCTGGAAATTCGCGCTGGCACGGGCGGCGCAGAGGCAGCGTTATTTGCGGCGGATTTGTTGCGAATGTATTTGCGTTATGCCGAAACGCTCGGCTGGCGCACCGAACAGGTTTCAGAAAGTGCCGGAGAATTAGGCGGTTATAAAGAAGTGGTGATTCGCATCAGCGGCAACGGCGTCTTTTCGCGGTTGAAATTCGAGCCGGGCGCACATCGCGTCCAGCGTGTGCCAGAAACCGAATCGCAGGGGCGCGTCCACACTTCCGCGTGCACGGTCGCAGTGCTGCCCGAAGCAGAAGCGATTGATGCGATTGATATAAATCCGAACGATTTGCGCACCGATACTTATCGCGCTTCTGGCGCTGGCGGTCAGCACATCAATAAAACCGACTCCGCAATCCGCATCACGCACATTCCCAGCGGGATCGTGGTCGAATGTCAGGAAGAGCGTTCGCAGCACAAAAACCGCGCTCGTGCGATGTCGCTGCTACATGCCAAATTGCTGGCGGGAGCGCGAGAAACACAGGCATCGGAACAGTCGGAATCGCGCAAATTACAAGTCGGCAGCGGCGACCGTTCTGAACGTATTCGTACCTATAATTTTCCGCAAAATCGCCTGACCGATCATCGCATTAACCTGACGTTGTATAAGCTCGATGAAATTATGGCGGGGCAATTGGATCAAGTGATTGATCCGTTATTGACGGAATATCGCACTGAGCAACTGGCAGCAATGATGGGCAATTAAAATAATCCATTCGCTGCACAATAAAAAACCCCGACTGATGCAGTCGGGGTTTTTGTTATTCAGCGTGGTAACGCTGGGACGAAGTTTAATCGTCGCTCATAATGCCAAGAATCTGCAACAAACTGATAAAGATGTTGAAGATGCTCAGATAAATGCCATAGGTTGCCATGATGTAGTTGGTTTCTTCACCGCGAGCGATGCGTCCAGTGTCAATCAAAATAAAGCCGCTCATCAGCAAAATAATCGCCGATGAAATGGCTAATGACAGCGCAGGCATGTGCAGGAAGATATTAGCAATCGCCGCAATCATTACCACCATCATTCCGGCGAATACGAAACCCGCCATAAAACTGAAATCACGTTTGGTCGTGAGCGCGTAACCGGACAAGCCGAGGAAAATCGCTGCCGTGCCGCTAAACGCCAATCCGACGATTTGGCCGCCATTCGGCAGCGCCAGATATTGCGTCAGGATTGCGCCGAGTCCAAAGCCCAACAAACCAGTAATCGCAAAAATCACGCCGACACCAGACGCTGAATTGGCGGCTTTGGGCAGCACGAAAATTCCTAGCAGCATCGACACGATCACTGCGGCGAGATACGTCCAAGCTGGCATGGCCAACATGATGGATAGAAATGCGGTGAACGCACTGAAACCCAGCGTTGCTGCCAGCAACATGTAGGTGTTTTTCAGTACGCGGTTGGCGCTGGTGGCGAGCACCTGCGGGTTACGCACCGCAAAATTGTCTTGATTTATCATACAAATAGCTCCTGAGTTTTAGATTAAACAGTGAATGAAAAAGTTCTTGACGGCGAGGATTTATGGGCAATTTGCCGCAAAACCAAGAGGCTGGCTGGCGCGTTCAAACCGTCAAAACGTAATGAGCGCCGCAATACGGACATACTGCTTCACCGTTGGGCGCGTCCTCAATCGGCAAAAACACGCGAGGATGTTGGTTCCATACTGGCGCATCTGGTGGCGGACAAGACAACGGCAAATCGCGGTGACTGACCGAAATCGCGCCAGCCGGTGCGGAGATTGTGGAATGAACTTGCGATTGCGGTTGAGACATTGGGCGAGTGCTCCTAAGCGTGAGAATGCGGTCGCAAAAATTACGCCGCAACCAGCGTCAGCCATTCGGGACGAACATCGCGGCGACCGTGTACCTGATCGAAATACAGCGTTTGCAACCGCTCGGTGATTGGGCCGCGAGTGCCGCTGCCGATAGCGCGACCGTCTACTTCACGAATTGGCGTGACCTCGGCAGCAGTGCCAGTGAAAAATGCTTCATCGGCAATGTAAACCTCATCACGGGTGATGCGCTTTTCCACCACCGGCAAACCCAATTCAGCGCATAAATTGATGACAGTGCGGCGCGTGATGCCGTCGAGTGCTGAGGTCAGATCGGGCGTGTACAAAATGCCGTCGCGGACGATAAACACATTCTCGCCGCTGCCTTCCATGACATAACCGGACGCATCCAGCAGCAGTGCTTCGTCATAGCCATCGCGCAGCGCCTCTTGCAGCGCCAGCATGGAATTCATGTAGTTGCCGTTGGCTTTGGCACGGCACATGGTGATATTGACGTGATGCCGGGTGAACGATGACACGCGAATGCGAATGCCGTTGCGCATGTTGTCTTCGCCGAGATACGCGCCCCACGACCACGCGGCAACCATGCAGTGCACTTGCAAATTATCCGCCCGCAGTCCCATGCCTTCTGAGCCGTAAAAACACATCGGGCGAATGTACGCAGAATCCAAACCGTTCTCGCGCACCACGTCACGATGCGCCTGATTGATGGTGGCGCGATCCCACGGCATGTTCATGTTGAGAATGTGCGCGGAATTGAAGAGGCGATTGGTGTGCTCTTCCAAGCGGAAAATTGCTGCGCCCTGTGCGGTTTGATACGCCCGCACGCCCTCAAACACGCCCATTCCGTAATGCAGCGTATGGGTTAACACATGGGTTTTTGCTTCACGCCACGGCACCATTGCGCCATCTAACCAAATCAGACCGTCGCGGTCTTCCATCGTCGCCATCGTTCAACTCCGCAAGAAAATCAATAATCTAATGATTGCTATCCAGCAACACTTGCCACAGCATCCGCACTTGCTCGCGTTCAACCAGCAATTGATCGGCAGCAATCGTTTGCGGCTGTTGCGTTAGCGCGTTGCGATGGTAAATCGCCCGCAAGGTTTTATACGCATCGGTGAGCATTTGCGCCGTGTGCCCCGGCAGCAGTCCCAGCCGCGCCAAGGTGTCTAACAATCGAATGTTATCCGTCCACTCCACCAGCGCCGAATGTTCTGCCGCCCAGCGCAACACCGCGTATTGAACCATGAACTCAATGTCGGCAATACCGCCCACGCCCTGCTTGAGATCAAAGCGGTGCGCGGTGGTTTTATCGAGATTGACGCGCATCTTTTCGCGCATCTCGCGCACTTCGCGCTGCAACTGCGCCGGATCGCGCTGGCGACACAACACCGCTCGCCGCACTGCCTCAAACTGTTGCGCCAGCACCGGATCGCCCGCCACTGGACGTGCTCGCACCAGCGCCTGATGTTCCCATGTCCACGCATCGGTTTCCTGATACGCGGCAAATGCAGTCAGCGAGCGCACCAACATTCCTTTATTGCCGTCCGGGCGCAGCCGCATATCCACGTCATACAACGCGCCAGACAAGGTGCGCGTGGTCAGCATGTGAATCATGCGCTGGCCGAGGCGAGCATAAAACTGCACATTACTGACGGGTTTGGCGCTGTCGGTCATCGCCATTACGTCATCGCTGCCGTGCACAAACACCAAATCCAAATCCGAGCCGTAACCCAGCTCAATCCCGCCGAGCTTGCCGTAACCGAGCACCAGAAAACCGCTGTTCGCGCCATTGATCGCAGTCGGTCGCCCGTGCTGGCGCACCAAATGCTCGAAGGTCAATTGCAGCACTCGCGCCAGCGCCACTTCCGCAATTTCCGTGAGATAGTCACTGACGATCATCAGCGGAATCACCTCGGTCACATCCGCCGCCGCCACGCGCAACACGTTGCCCTGCACGAACTGATGCAGCCGCTCCATCTGCTGCTCCAAATCCGCTGCATCCACCGGCAGCAACAGTGCATCCAACTCGGTTTCCAAATCCTCGCGGCGCAGCGGCGCATACAACCGACGCGGATCAATCAATTCGTCCAGCAACAGCGGCTGCCGCCCAATCTGCTCGGTGAACCACGGACTCATTCCGGCCAAGCGGCACAGTTGCGCCAAAATCCCCGGCGATTCAATCAGCATTGCCAAATACGCGGTGCGCTGCACGATGGTTTCCAACAGCCGCAACACTCGCGTCAACGCCAGCGTCGGTTGTTCACAGGCGGCGCTGATGCGCAGCACGGTCGGCATCACCTGCGCCAGCCGCTCGCGCCCTTTACTGCTCAAACCTTTGCGATCGGTCGCGTCGCGGAATTGCGCAATGCAGGTTTGCACCGCCGCCGGATCAGCAAAACCTGCCTGCGCCAGCGCCGTCACATCCGAAGCCGTTTCCTGCGTTCCAGACCACAGCAGTTGCAAATTCGCTTCACCGTCAATCGCTTCTGCTGCATCGGGCGCAGCGAACACTTCATCAAACTGCTGTTGCACCACGCGGCGATGCGCATCCAGCACCGGCGCAAATGTCGCCCAATCCGCAAATCCCATCGAACGCGCCAGCCGCTCGCGCCCGATTTCATCGTCGGGAAGAATGTGCGTTTGTTTGTCGCGGTGGGCTTGCAGCCGGTTTTCCACCAGTCGCAAAAATTCATACGCCGCGTCGAGTTGCGCCACTGCTTCCGCTGGCATCAATTGTTTCGCCGCCAGCAGCGCGAGCACCTGCCGAATCGGGCGTACCTGCAACTCAGGATCGCGTCCGCCGCGCACCAGTTGAAAGGCTTGCCCGATGAATTCAATTTCGCGGATGCCACCGGGGCCGAGTTTGATATTGGCATCCATGCCACGCCGATAGAGTTCTTTAGCAATCATGCGTTTGAGATCGCGTAACGATTCAAATGCGCCAAAATCCAAATAACGCCGATAGACAAAAGGCCGCAGCAGCGCCATCAACTGCGCACTGTCCGCCGGATCGCCAGCGACCGGACGCGCTTTAATCATGGCGTAGCGTTCCCACTCCCGCGCTTGCGATTGGTAATAATCTTCAAGTGCTTGAAAATTCATCGCCAACGGCCCGACTTCGCCAAACGGACGCAGCCGCGTATCGACGCGAAACACAAAACCATCCGCCGTTTGATTGGCCAGCGTTTGCACCAGTCGCCGCGCCAGCCGCACAAAAAACTGCTCGTGCGTCAACGGACGCGGTACGTCACGAATTTCGCCGCTCTGCGCAAACGCGAAAATCAAATCAATGTCCGAGCTGAGATTGAGTTCTCGCGCTCCTAATTTGCCCATCGCCAGCACAATCAAATGCAATTCGCGCCCATCTGCTGCTCGCGGAGTGCCGAGTTCGGCGCATGTCCAAATATGCAGCAAATCAAGCGTTTGCTGAATGCAGACATCCGCCAGCTCTGATAAATCCTCCAGCGTTTCTGGCAACTCCGCCCAGCCCGCAAGATCGCGCCAAATAATCCGCACCATTTCGCGCCGACGAAATTGGCGCAGCGCCCGCTGTAGCGCGGTGTCATCGGTGATTCCAGTGAGGGCGACGGCGAGGCGTTGTGCTAAATCCCCCCCTGCCCCCCTTTTTCTAAGGGGGGAGGAAGAAAAGCCCCCCTTTGGAAAAGGGGGGTTGGGGGATTTGTCAAATAATTGGGATTTAACAACTCCGCAAATTCAGCAGGATGCCGCGCAGCACTGATGGCGACGAATTCGCTGGCGTCCCAGACGCGCTCCGCGCTGCGACAAACGCAGCATCATTCGGCACTGCCACGCCGTGCGCCGCTGCCCACGTCAGCCAATCTTGCCAATGTGCGGCGGTGACGGCGTTGCAATCGCTCATGCGCCGAGCGCCTCGATGCGATATTCCGCGCCGATTCGCGCCTCGCCCTGCGCTGGAATATCAATCACTTCCGAGGCGGTGTTGACTGTTTCCACACAAATAAACCGCAAATAATCAAGATCATCCAGATCATCCAGATCATCCATTGCCTCCGCAGTTTCCACCCAAGGATTCCAGACCACGCAGGTTTGGCTGTGCACTGCGTCAATCACAATGCGGCGATGGAGCACTGGGTCTTCAATCTGCAACCGCGACGGTACGCGCTCATAAATCCGATTAACTTCGCTGCCGACGGTGACTGCGCCACTTTGCTTGATCAGCGCATCGCCTGCGCCAGCCGCTTT
>NZ_PPGH01000041.1 GCF_002958735.1 Chromatium okenii
CGCCGTAAGCTATTAGATGGACTTGCTGAGAAAGGGTTTGGTAAAGAGCAACTGTTTGAAATGCAACAACTTATCAACGCGGAGAAGAGCGATTTATTTGATGTGTTGGCGCATGTCGCTTATGCTACTCAACCGCTCACCCGAGAAGAGCGCGTCGGGCGGGCAATGGCACAGATCAGCGCGATCTTTAATAGTCAACAACAGGTTTTTCTTGATTTCGTGTTGTCGCATTATGTGAACTTAGGTGTTGAAGAATTGGATGAAAATAAGTTAACGCCGTTGTTGCAGCTTAAATATAATTCTTCACTTACAGATGCAATGAATGATCTTGGTCAGCCGGATGAAATCAGAAGGGTATTTAATGGGTTTCAGAAATACCTTTATCAAGAATGTATTGATAAAACATGATCTTAATGAACATGGAATCAGTGGATAATTTGCAAGTGTCAGTGTCAAATGATGAACCTGAGGTGCAGACTGTCACAGCACCGCAGCTTGATCTGATTGCGCTCTATCCGGCTTGCTTTGATCTAGCTCGTCCACGTCCACTGAAGTTGAGGATTCACCTTGACTTACTGGCAGCAGGTCATCATCCCGTTGACATCAAGTGGGTATTGGGTTCGTATTGCAAGCGTAAAAACTACCTTCAAACCATACAACTCGGTGCGACACGGATCGATCTACAGGGTCAACCAGCAGGCGAGGTGACTGAAGCTGAGACGATTATCCCGCAACGGGAACTGGCAATTATTTATGCGCGATTAGGTAAAATCCCACGCAAGCCAAAACCGGTTAAGATCAAAAGGGTTAAAAAGCCGAAATCACCACAGGAAGCTAAACCTGTTCCACCACTTGATGCCCCTTTGACCCCGGAGAGTATTGTGAGCGGTCGCCTTGAATTGACAGTGAAGTTTAATGAATTGCCTCAACCTGTTGTCGTTAAAGCTGGAATGAAGATTGGTATTCAGACTGACACTGCATTGGTGGTGACAACCTTAAAACCTAAAGCATGGAAGAAATTAGAGAAGGCACAAGCCGATTGGAAACAATGGGTTGCTTCAATGACTGGTAAGTTAGGTACTCAAGTTAATAGTGATGGTGGTACGATTGTGATGTTGGAAGATGTAGCAATACAGGTGTTTGAAAAGAAGGTGAAGGTTGAAAGTTAACGATGCTCTACTTATACCCAATCTTGGTTCCTTTTGTGCTATTGATCTACGGTTGTTCTTCGCAACAGCTCTATAACACGGGTCAAGCGTGGCAACAAAACGAGTGCAATAAAATCATCGACACACAGGAACAAAACCGATGTATGGCGAGTAGCAACACTTCATACGAAGATTACAAACGCCAAATTCAAGAGACCAAGGATGCGAAGTAGTAGTGCCCAAATCAACAGGACATGTATAGATTTTTATCTTGGTTTGGTACAATGAAATTTGCTAGTATTACACCGATTTGCAAACCAGTATCCTCTGGATAAATCTGAAACTAACCTTATGATTCTAGGAGAAAATATGAGTATTCTTTACACATATTATGTTGTGCTTTCAGCAGATACACATGGACATAAAAAAGCCGATTCAATAATAGAACCGGCTTTCCTTTTTTAACCACTAAATTCTTTTAACCGGCTAAACCAACAGACCTCAACAAGTTACTGGTTTTGCCTTCAA
The DNA here is from genome assembly GCF_002958735.1 of Chromatium okenii. Lineage (GTDB taxonomy): Bacteria > Pseudomonadota > Gammaproteobacteria > Chromatiales > Chromatiaceae > Chromatium > Chromatium okenii_A. The sequence goes on from NZ_PPGH01000041.1 coordinate 1,677, forward strand.
TGTACGCAATCAACGCTGACACTTAACAAATTGATCCGGTTTTATCCGTTTCAAAACAGCAAAAGTAACCGCGCTGACTAAGGCTCAAGTTTACACGATCCGCCCCTTGTAAAAAAGAGCCTTTTGTTGATTGCGTCAAGGTAGCTAACATGGCACTTGACAATAAAACCACTGAAAACAAAGACTTTTTCAACACCGGTTGTATTTCCGAAGCACAACAACAGCCCTTCACGTTACAACGCCTCAACACCCAAGGTCATTTTGACCAAGTACATCCACGCCCAGCACATGGTGTCGTAGTGTTCTGGGAAAAGCGCAAACCCAGTGGTGGCTGGCAAGTACACCGCGCCGATTCACCGCTGATTTCGCAATTCCTCGCTGCCCAAAAAGGTCAAGAAGACCGTTATTTCACTGTCAATCAGTTCCATCACTGGCGACGAGTATCGCTGCTGTCATCGTTGCGGACGTGTTATGTCGATATAGATGGTTGTGTCGATATTGATAAAGCATTACAGCTACTTATTGCTGCCAGGCTGCCTGCACCCTCGCAAGTGGTCTACAGCGGACGCGGAATGCACCTGTATTGGTTAATCAAGCCAGTGCCAGCTAAAGCCTTACCAGTTTGGCAACTGGTGCAAAACAAATTGATCGCAACACTCGCATCGATTGGAGCTGATCCGGTAGCGAGGGATTGCACTCGGGTACTGCGCTTGTGCGGAACGATCAACAGCAAAAACGGGGCTGAAGTCACGGCGAAGGTACTGACAGGAAAACGGTGGACATTGCATCAATTGTCTGATGCTGTATTAGGAGAACGACCGGAGTGGAAACCATCCAATAAGCCAAGGTCAGCACGAATACGCAGTTTAGGTGCAGCACGAGAAGGTCGTAAATATAAAGGTAGTATTTATCATCGTTGGTATTTAGTTTATCAAGATTTAATGAAGATTGCGGATTGGTATTTTCTCGGTGGTATTCCCGAAGGTCATCGGGATACATGGTTATTTTTAGCCAGTGTTTCATTATCGTGGTTTGTGCCCTATGATCGTATTGAAGAAGAAATCATTAAGACAGCGCAAATGTGGACACCAGGATTAACAGTTAAAGAAGCGCGACGCACCATGCGCCCGATTATTCGGCGAGCACAAGCAGCAATGCGCGGTGAAAAGGTTGTATGGAATGGAATTGAAGTTGATCCACGTTATCGCTTTCGTCGTTCAACCTTATACAATTGGATGCAGGCGATTATTCCGGCTGAGTTATTACCACAGTTGCGGGCAATTATTCCTGATGAGCTGCGGGCACAACATAAGAAAGAGGCTGATGCTGGGCGTTGGGACGATCACTACACCAAGACAGGTGTGCGGGTTAGTAACGAAGATAAACGGACAACGGCAAGGCAGATGCGGGCAAAGGGGATGACTTATCAGGAGATCGCAACTGAGATGGATATGCCATTATCGACAATTGCGCGATGGTGCAACAAGATGTTGATTTGAAGAGATTTCTCGAAAACGCGCCTTGTATACCCGCCCCCGTAGGGTGTTGTTGGGCGTGTTATCCCCTGCTGTGTTTGCTGTTGGGTGTGTTTTTGATAACTGTGGTTTGTCGGTTGAGGACGATGTGGTTAGTGGCGTTAATTTGGGTTCTAACGCTGTCTGACGCTTTTTTGAGGGTTGACCCTTCAAAAGTGGTTAGGCTTCGGCTTGGAAGGCTCTAGGGCTTTCTCATGCGTTTTTACGGGGGTGTGGTCTTGGTGGTCTTGCTTTGTTCGATTCTTGATGTTGACAGCTGCATTCTACTCTGATTTGGAGTGGGTGGGTGATTTTTGGGTGGGGTTGGGCTTGGGCTGGTTGTTGGGTTTCGTGCAGTTTTAATTCAGGTTTTATTGGGTTTTTTAATTGGGTAGAGCAGGGCTTATTTTTTTGCTTTATTTAATTATTTACTCATTTCTTTATTTGGTTGGTTTGGTTTAACTGGCAGGTTTAATTCGGTTTTAATGGGTGTTTGATGGTTCTGGTTTATTGTGATGTCTGGGGTTTTTAATTGTGATGGTTGGGTTTTTTCAATAGCTTTGAGGTTGGGTTAATTGGTCGAGTTAATTCGTTTATTGCTGGTTTTGGTTTGTTCAATAGTTTCGTTTTCATTCAGGTTTAATTCAATGTTAGGGCGGTTGTTCAATTCGGTTTTAATTCATCTGCGGCGTGGTTATTTGCTTTGGTGATTGTGTTTAATCGGTGGTTTTTTGGTTCAGTGTTAATTGGTTCATTCGGTGATGATTCATTCAGGTTCATTCAGTATTTGACTGCGCATCATTCGGTTTTTCGGTGTGGCTTGCACAAACGCTCGTTTACTTTCTGAATGAACTTCCATGGTTTTTCAAGGGTTAGAATGTTGCATAAACGGGTTGCATAATGTGCTTAAACGTTAATGGAGGTTGTGCTCATGCGCTTTGGTTATGCTCGTGTTTCTACTCAAGATCAAGAAATTACCAGTCAAATCAGTGCGTTAACTGCTGCTGGTTGTGAGCGCATCTTTCAGGAAAAGGTTGGAGGTGGTCGTTGGAGTCGTCCCGAACTGGAACGGTTGTTGGATCACTTGCGTCCCGATGATGTCGTGGTGGTTTGGAAGTTGGATCGGTTGTCGCGTTCGTTGAAAGATTTGTTGGTGATTCTTGAGAAAATTGGCAACGCCGGTGCTGCGTTTCAAAGTTTGACTGAACCGGTTGACACCACAACTCCAGCCGGTCGATTGATGATTCAAATGGTGGGTGCGTTCGCAGAATTTGAGCGTGAGATTCTTCGTGAACGGACGCAAGCGGGTTTGGTGGCAGCACGCAAAGAGGGAAGAATTGGTGGACGGCGCTTCAAATTGACACCATTACAACAGCGAGAAGTGGTTGCAATGGTGACTTCAGGGCACAAAACCAACGCTGATGTTGCTCGATTATTTCGGGTTCATCCTGCAACGATCACGCGAATTTTAGCGAGACATCACCGATCACCAAGATAAATGTTTAGGTTATACAGTAGGTTAACAAATTAAAGATTTAACGAATTAAGTAAATACTTTTTTACGTTAAGGTATAAATCGTTATTGATGTAAATCGTTTTATATTCTAAAGTGTAAATCCTTCTTTCTGTAAAACGTGAATTACTTTTTTATGTAAAGCAGTAAATCTTTCTTTGTGTAAAAAAGGAAATCATGCTTTATTCTCCGACTTGACTCGTCAAATCTCCACAGTTGAGGTGAGCGCAACATGGGTCAGATCATCGGTTTTGTATCGCAAAAAGGCGGGGTTGGTAAAAGTACACTGGCGCGGTTGCTTGCTCGTGAATATGCCGCTAACGGTTGGCAGGTGAAAATTGCTGATCTCGACCCTGGTCAGGGCACTGTTTTCAAATGGCAACAACGGCGGGTGCAGGGATTATTGATGCCAGAAATTAAGGTTGAGCGATTTCGTATTGTTGAAAAAGCACTACCGGATGCAGTGAATTATGATTTATTCATCTTTGATGGAGCAGCGCAATCCAATAGTGGCACATTGGCAATTGCTCAACACAGTGATTTGATTGTATTGCCTACGGGTTTATCTGTTGATGATTTAGAACCCACCATTTTATTGGCACATGAATTGACTGCAAAGGGCATTGCAATAGAACGTATCTTATTGGTGTTTTGTCGGGTTGGTGATAGTCAAGTTGAACTTTCTGAAAGTCTAATGTATGTGCAACAAGCCGGATACAATGTTATTCCAACTGCATTATTAGAACGAACTGCTTATCGGCGAGCGAATGATGCGGGCAAAGCATTAACCGAATGTGCTTTTTTAACATTGAGAATGAAAGCTGATGCAGTGGCACAAGCAATAATGAATCAGCTTGCTCAATTCACTCAGGATACAACACATGGCTAAACCACCACCTCCATCCAATAAAACTTCTGTTCCTTCTCCAGTGGCAGTAGTAGATAACTTGAAACAACCGCAAGCTGGCGATCTCAAACCGCTGAACTTCAAAGTTGATCCAGCATTCCACCGTGAGTTTAAGACCTACGCTGCTACGCACGGCATCAGCATGTTGGAGCTGTTACGCGAAGGCTTTGATTTGGTTAAACAAAATCGTGTAAAGATTTAAGGAAAGGCGTATTTAAGGAAATCGTCTTTTAAGGATTTCAGGAAAAGATTTAACGAAATAAACCTTTCGTTATCATGGTAGATTTAAGGAAATAACGATTTAAGTAAAAAAGGTTTTAGTTAAAAAAGTATTTCTTTGGGCTGACTTCATGGATTAAAAGAGCAAGTCAGGTGTTTAAGAAATGTCAATGTTATTCGATTATTTCAAGTTCATTCTGTAATACTGGTATGGATTGTCGAGACATCCATTATCAGTGTATGGTTAAAGGAGCATTATCAATTGCGTTGACATTTTAATTACAGGTCGATGATATGCTTTATCAAGCATCTTCAATGGCATCAATCAATATCGAGAATCATTCAGTGAATCACTCAATCCGCAATACGAATATCAACATTCGTGCGCAACGTTGCCAGCGCGACCTCATCGATCAAGCTGCTGAGTTATTGGGTAAAACTCGCTCAGAATTTGTATTAGAAACCGCTTGTCGTGAAGCGCAAGAAGTGTTGTTGGATCAGCGCGTGTTGACACTCGACACTGAAAGTTTCCAAGCCGTTCAACTGTTATTGGATGCGCCGCCGAGTGACAATCCCAAGCTGCGGCAGCTGATGACTATGACAGTGCCTTGGGAAACATGAAATGGCAGTTTGTAGTGCTCCAACACGTTTGACGATTCACCACGATCTCATCCAGTTTGATAGCGGTGAACCCAGTCTTGATCAGTGGTTACAACAACGGGCAGTTCGCAATGAAGGTCGGGGCGCATCTCGCACTTATGTGATTGATGTTGAACACCGAGTGATTGGTTATTACTGTTTGGCAACTGCCTCGATTGCCAGTGATTTAGCACCAGGTCACTTGCGCCGGAATATGCCTGATCCTATTCCCGCGATGGTCTTAGGTCGTTTAGCAGTGGATCGTCATTGGCACGGTCAGGGTTTGGGCAAGGCATTATTGCGAGATGCCATCTTGCGCACAGTGCAGGTATCTGAATTTGTTGGAGTTAAAGCACTTCTAGTTCATGCGCTTTCTGAAGCAGCAACCCTGTTTTATCTCGCTCAAGGTTTCCATCCCTTTCCGCACAGTTCTAACACGCTATTTCTGCCACTTTCGGAGGTGAAGCAACCATAATGTCCGTGATGGGATGAACCCATCACGGATAGTTATGGTGTTAACTCGTATATCATGCCGTCAATATGCCGCAGAATATCCTGAAACACAGAATCACGCAGATGGATGATTTGAACGATAAGCCCGAAGTACAACCCAAACGCACTCCGCAGCGTGAGCTCATTGAGCTTTATCCCGACTGCTTTAACCTGAAGAAACCACGCCCGTTGAAAGTCGGTATTCGTCAAGACTTGCTGGCGGCGGGTCACGCTTCAAAATTGGTCAATTCTGTTATGTATGGCTATTGCCAGCGCATCGCTTATCTCAGAGCGATGCGAATCGGTACAGCACGGATTGATTTACAGGGGCAACCCGCTGGTGAAGTGACTGAGGCTGCTGCAATCATTGCACGGGACGAGCTAGCACTATTAAGACCCGTCAAGTCATCGAAACCCAAACCACCATCAGAACCCACACCCGTTCTGCCCCTTGATGCACCCTTAACCTCGGAGAACATCGTGTCTGGTCATCTTGAATTGACAGTGAAATTGACGGAATTGCCCACGCCAGTGGTGGTGAAAGCGGGGATGAAGATCGGGTTCAGACCGAGACCGCGCTGGTGGTAACGACCTTGAAACCCAAAGCGTGGAAGAAACTGGAGAAAGCCCAAGCGGAATGGCCGCAATGGGTGGCGTCGATGACCGGCAAGCTCGGTGCTCAGGTCAATAGCAATGATGGAACGATTGTGATGTTGGAGGATGCTGCGGTGCAGGTGTTCGAGAAAAAGGCGAAGGTGGCAGCGGTGGATAATTCATAACCCGTTGGGAATTCAGGATAAACGCATTTCATTGATTCAAGATGCTGCTGTGCTAACACGGTTAATTCTTTCACTTTGTATCAACCATTCTTAAACCAGCTTTTAAAGCTAAACAATCTCCCGCTGTGCGAAAGTGAGTTGTTCAATCAGATGCTGATAACGATCAAGTTGTTCCTGTTTGTTCGTAAAATCCTGTCGTAATTGATCTAGCTCTCTCTTGATGTCGGCTGTGAGCTTTTCACCCAAACTGTTACGCAACTGTTCTAATTGCTGATATAAATCGCCCGCTGCGTTGCGGAAACAATCCGCTAATTTCGTAAAAACGTCATGTAATGCCTGATTCAAGGTCTCTCGCAGGGATTCAATTGCATCGCGATCTTTGATTTCACCCTTGAAATTTCGGCTGATCAGTTGCGTCATGTCGCCCGCATCGAGTGTCAAAACCGGAATTGTTAATCTCTCCAAGCTATTGATTAGCATGGAACGAAATTGGTCGGGATCAAAGTTTTCACTTTGGGTGTCGATCTCGTTGATCAGTGTTTTACGCAAGCTCAATTTGAGAGCGTCCGGGTCGATCAGACGATTAAATCCTTGTTCAATCTCAAAAGTACAACTGCGGGCATAATGACGCAGTTGCTCAATGGCGTCAGTGGGACTGAGATACTCGTAATTAATGACAACGGTTTCTGTGTAGGTCTTGCCGCCAAACCAAGTGGATGGCTTAAATAAGTGAAAACTGACTGTATGATAACGCTCTTCCGTCTTTGAACCTGAGCGAGTATTCAACTGCGCATATTGCCCGATACTGCCTTGGATTTCGTGCAGCAATTTTTTTGAGGAGTGTTTTGCCTGATGCAGAGTTTCATCAATCCGTTGACCTAATATCCTTTCCAGATGACGAATGCGTGTTTCGCAGGCGGACTGCTGATCTTGCAGTTTGCGTATATCCCCTTTGTGAAGCTGTCGGTGGCGATTTTCCACTGCATCCAGCAAGCGTCGCAGACGCTCCTGTAATTGTTGACGTACACCAGGGACAATGCTGTCCTGCTGCTCCTGCAATAAGGTCTTTCGATCCTGACGAGCGAGATCATAAGCGTTTAGTAATGCTTGGAAATTACCGATGTGTTGCCAATCCTCGTCAGTAAAAGCGTAGTCGTTCCAGTTTTGGCGGGCTAACTCGACCAGTTCGCCATGCACATGCAGCATGGTTGTCGTCCATTTTTCTCTTGACCAGTTCGCATAACCGTGGGCAAACGTGCTGGCAAAAATTGGTTGAGTCATCTGTCGCAGGATGACGGCAGATTCAGGATGAATCTGTTCGCGCTGTGCCGCCATTTTGTGAATTTTTGTCGCCGCTCCACGACTCAGGCGCGTTTTTAGATTGTCTGTCGTGGCGGTCAGTGAATCTTGATCATGCCCATCGTCAAGAATGGCGGAATCGAACTGTCCCGCCACCAAGACCATGCGTTTGACACCCTTTCCGGGTAACTGCTGAGACAGCAACTCCATGTCCGGTTGATCTAAAAACTGGCTAGACCGCGATAGGAAGAACACAACATCGCATTGGCTCATGTAGTCGCGTGTTTTCTGTGTGCGGCTTTCTATCGGATCATTCATGCCAGGAGTATCGACCACTTCATAGCCTTGCAGCGCGTGATCTGGTAAGTAAAGATGCGTCATCTTCACTAAGGCAGTGTAGCGACCGTTTTCCCCCGTATAGTCATTCAAAAGACCGAGTAATCCGGTTATATCTTCGGTGCAGAATTCTTTTCTGTCGCCTTTTTGCAGTTCGGCGAACACATCAATTTCATTATCATTTGCTAATCTCACCAACTCCCGTGCGACCTTAGCCTGCGGATGGTTGCCTGCTCCAGCGGATAATGCTTCGATCTCTTGCCATTCATGCGGTTCATAAAACTCAACTTCCAAACGTGGCTGTTCGCCGTAAGTAATGCGGGTGAGATTAGCCGTTTTTGGCGTAGCGGCTTCTGGAAGGATGGGTTGACCGTCGAATAACAAGGCGTTGATGAAACTACTCTTTCCCGCTTTAACCTGACCCATGATGCCAATGCTGAGACGTTGTTCATCAGCGGAGAAACGTGCAACTTTATCTGCCAGCTCTTTTTTAAGGGCGATCAGATCGTTGACTTCAGTGAAACTATCAACGTGTTCGTTTAACTGCTCACAAATAGTGGAAATATGGTCGGTGAGTCGGGTAACTGATGGATTCATGGGCAACAAATAATAGTAGAATCAATTTTGATTTTTTCTATTTTAACATCAAACTCGTCAAATAAGACAAGCAATTATATTCTGCATTCAATCCATATATTTTTGCATCTGAGTTAAATAACGAATATTTTCTTCAAGAATGTCTCTTACTTGGGCTATTGCTTGCATTTCTTGTATTGCTCGTATTGCTTGAAATAAACGTACGTTTTTCAGATCATTTTTTTCTTCGACTTCTTCATTCTTCAATCGATGTTCATTTTTTTGTTTTTCTGAAAAATAAGCATGTAGTGTTAAGTACAATCTTCCTAATTGCGATTTTTTTGTTTTTTCGTCATTGATAAAGTTACTCCAAGCATGAAGCTTGAAAAATGATAGATCAAAATTAATTTTATCATGATTGTTTTTATTTAAAATAAGATTCGCCAGTTCTAAAGCCTGCTTTAATTTTATGCTTGAAATCTGAGTTTTTTCTGTGAGTGCAGTAAATATCTGATACTGTTCATCCGTTAAATCTGTTTCTACTTGACACAGCACTAATATATCTACCATAAAACTACCAACCAAACATTCTTTTTTAATAAAATCAAGAAATTCAGAAAAGCTATCTTCATTGATATAACGAGAATTATCAATAAATTCTACCATGCGCTCATCTAAATTCATGGATTTCAAAAGAGACCGCAGCAAACGACTTTGATTTTCACTAAATGCTCGACAGGAATTTACGAATATAGCCGTCAGATTTTTTCCATAGATTTCACGATCATAATCAGTGTAGCGCATTACATAGTGAGGATTTAATAAAGATTCGTCGATTTTTTTAATTAAAATACTATGCACGCTTGATATTTCTATTAGCTTACTACCATAATGCTGACAGAGTCCTTCTAGTCCTGAGGAAAAACCTTGCCAAACAGACCTCACTTTTGCTTGCTCGTTCAGAATATACAATTCAAGAACAATGATGCCATTTTCAATAGTCAGTGTGTCTTGGTTAAGGCTTATAATTTCACTTCCGATGCGAACTTCAGCTTTTAGGTTTTTTAATTCAGAAAGCCCGATATGATTATTGTCAGCAAGAGTAACAATTAACTTTTTTATACCTGCTGGAACCTTTCTTAAATCAAACTCAATCGAGTGGTTTTTTGTTCCGCTTAAATCTTCAGGCGGTATAAAAATTACCGCGCCTGATGGATGATGAGGCTGATTAGGATAAACAGCACCAAGAAGGTCTTGCGTTTTTCCAGATTCATTTATTAAAAAGCAAACTAAATTAATATCAAATCTTTGATCAATAGAATGACTGATAACAACAGTTCCTGAAAAAGCATTGAGTTTGATGTTTGCACCTGGCTGAAGTAACTGATTCATGTAATAAACTCCGGTAGGAAAGTTTCTTTTCTTCGGTTCTTCATCAAGAAGCTTGACCGTGTTGCATAACTTTTCTCATACGCTTTTGAATGGTCAAAACCTATCCAAGTTTGCGTAATAGATCAAGCATATCTACCTCATGCGTTTCCAGCAAGTCGATGTCTTGCGGTTCTGGTAGAGGAATACCAACTTCATCGCCAATCGTCTTGAGTCCCTGAAAAAAACGCTGGCGGAGACCTCGTAAGTCTTCACTAATTTGGTGCAACTTGCGCAATTCGCGTTCTGCGAGATCCCGCAAATCCCGCGCATCCGCTAGAATTTCCTCATCATCAGTCAACGCGAGGATACGATTTAGTCGGTTCAAACGCCGCCGTGCCAGATGTTGCTCGTTGTCGAGAAAACGCTGATAGGCGCTGAATTGACGTTTGAAGTTGAGCGCAAACCCTGGCGCTCTCGGCGTCGCGTTCCAAGTATTGAGATACTGGGTGATAGGGTTGAGCGGAAAATTCTGCTGCTTGCGAGTGGAAAATGGAATGACATCCACCGCCGTCAGTGCACGATTGGCGAGTATCGAACGAACCAAGGCTACCATGCGCACGATGTCTTCTGGAACACGCTTATCGGCACGACTGATAATGATCAGGCGAGGAATTCCTGGGCGGAGACTGGCGAGGAATTTCAAATCCGCTTCGCTGATCGTGCCTGCCTCAGCGGAGATGAGCCAAATTAAGAACTGTGCCGAATTCAGTTGCGAGCGCGCAAGATGCGCATCACTGCGTTCGTGCCAATGCGGATCATCCGGCTTGGAATAGCCGGGCGTGTCGAGCAACGCCAGATTGCGAAAAGTAAATTCCGGTACGCTGACAAACGCAGAGTACAGCAACGCACTGACTTGGCTACCGTATTTCAGTTTTTCATCATGAGTGAGACTGAGAAATTCCGCTTGCGACAACCTTACGCGCCGTTTGAAGAGATTGAGCGCGGTGATGTGTTCTTCTGACCCATGCAACAGATAGGTCGGTAATGACGTGGTTTCGTCAACTTCGGTAACGAGGCGTTTTTGACCAAGCAAAGCGTTAATAAAGCTAGATTTTCCAGCACTGAAGGCTCCCCCCAGACCCACTACCACCTTCTGCGCTAGATCCGGAAATTCGCAGAACTCGTGGAAACGCTCCAGTTCTTGTTTTAGGTTTTCCCATAGATCGGCAAAATTATCCGGGCTGCCACGCCGCGCCAGTGCGGGCAGATCCTGAAGCAGGATGGTTTGCAACTGTTTCAGTTCAGTGGCTAATTGATGCTGAACCGGACTGTCATCCACATCTGTATGACAGGCACGGCATAGCAGGCGGTAGCGAGATTCTAAGGCTTCAGTGGACATTGCCGGAGCGATCATCGTGGTTGTCATTGCGAATCTTTCTTTTCCAGCAAGTTTTGCATGATGTCGCGCAGTTTCTCATAATCGATCAGATAACCTTGACGCGCTTGTTCAAATGCTGCCTGTCCTTGCAACAACTCAGCCGCTAATTGATCCAGAGATTGTTGGTGTTGGCGGCTGCGTGTTTCTGTGGCGGTCATGATGTCCTGTTTGGCGGCATCTAACTGGCGTTGCAGATTGGCGCGAAGATCCTCGGAAATCTTACTGACGACTTGAGGAATCACCGAGTTGAGGATGTGTTGCTTGGCTTTCTCGCGTTGTTGAGCCGCTTGCGCTCCCTGATCGTCACCACCTTTCCAATCCACCAATCCCATCAAGACATTGAGCACCGCACCGATGGCGAGTCCAACAGGACCGAGCATGGCTAGTTTAGCGGTTACGGCAGTTATGATCATAGTAATGACAGTTTGCAATCCGGATAGGTCAATTTCAGACGATGAGTCTGCGTTCGCATCGAGATTGAAGTGGCTGGAGACATTCAGACTGGTCGGTAGCTCGTTTTCCAGACGATTGAAATAGCGTCTGAGCTTTGGGGCAAACTCCTGTTCAATGCCCTCGGAAATTGCCAGACGCACCGTTTGTCCCAAAACCCCCTGAAAATCGCCATTACAAAGTACCAGATGCGCCAATGTGTCCAACTGCGCGACTAAGCGGGTTCGAACCAACTCCATGATCCGTCGCGTGGCAGGACTGACCTGCGCATCCAACGTTTGGTTCTCAATCTCCAGGTGCACCTTGAACTGCTGCATTTCCTGCTCTAACTGGTGACGCTGCACCATGATTTGCTCGGCGTCCAAGTTGTCCTGATTCGCCAAAGTCTTTAGGTATTTCTCCAGCCCTTGTAACTCCACCAACAAGGGCAGGATAACAGCTCGATGAAAGCGTTCGTCGACGTGCTGTTGTAGATGTTGCAAGGCGTTCAGAAAAGGTTGTATCTGCTTCCTGGCAGAAACCTGCACGACTTCCAAAAGGTCTTCCTGCAAGATTTTGCGCATTTTCAGAAAGCACTTTTTGCTGCACACCTATCCACGTCTGCCTGGGGTTTTTTATCGCA
>NZ_PPGH01000042.1 GCF_002958735.1 Chromatium okenii
CACAAAACCAACGCTGATGTTGCTCGATTATTTCGGGTTCATCCTGCAACGATCACGCGAATTTTAGCGAGACATCACCGATCACCAAGATAAATGTTTAGGTTATACAGTAGGTTAACAAATTAAAGATTTAACGAATTAAGTAAATACTTTTTTACGTTAAGGTATAAATCGTTATTGATGTAAATCGTTTTATATTCTAAAGTGTAAATCCTTCTTTCTGTAAAACGTGAATTACTTTTTTATGTAAAGCAGTAAATCTTTCTTTTGTAAAAAAGGAAATCATGCTTTATTCTCCGACTTGACTCGTCAAATCTCCACAGTTGAGGTGAGCGCAACATGGGTCAGATCATCGGTTTTGTATCGCAAAAAGGCGGGGTTGGTAAAAGTACACTGGCGCGGTTGCTTGCTCGTGAATATGCCGCTAACGGTTGGCAGGTGAAAATTGCTGATCTCGACCCTGGTCAGGGCACTGTTTTCAAATGGCAACAACGGCGGGTGCAGGGATTATTGATGCCAGAAATTAAGGTTGAGCGATTTCGTATTGTTGAAAAAGCACTACCGGATGCAGTGAATTATGATTTATTCATCTTTGATGGAGCAGCGCAATCCAATAGTGGCACATTGGCAATTGCTCAACACAGTGATTTGATTGTATTGCCTACGGGTTTATCTGTTGATGATTTAGAACCCACCATTTTATTGGCACATGAATTGACTGCAAAGGGCATTGCAATAGAACGTATCTTATTGGTGTTTTGTCGGGTTGGTGATAGTCAAGTTGAACTTTCTGAAAGTCTAATGTATGTGCAACAAGCCGGATACAATGTTATTCCAACTGCATTATTAGAACGAACTGCTTATCGGCGAGCGAATGATGCGGGCAAAGCATTAACCGAATGTGCTTTTTTAAACATTGAGAATGAAAGCTGATGCAGTGGCACAAGCAATAATGAATCAGCTTGCTCAATTCACTCAGGATACAACACATGGCTAAACCACCACCTCCATCCAATAAAACTTCTGTTCCTTCTCCAGTGGCAGTAGTAGATAACTTGAAACAACCGCAAGCTGGCGATCTCAAACCGCTGAACTTCAAAGTTGATCCAGCATTCCACCGTGAGTTTAAGACCTACGCTGCTACGCACGGCATCAGCATGTTGGAGCTGTTACGCGAAGGCTTTGATTTGGTTAAACAAAATCGTGTAAAGATTTAAGGAAAGGCGTATTTAAGGAAATCGTCTTTTAAGGATTTCAGGAAAAGATTTAACGAAATAAACCTTTCGTTATCATGGTAGATTTAAGGAAATAACGATTTAAGTAAAAAAGGTTTTAGTTAAAAAAGTATTTCTTTGGGCTGACTTCATGGATTAAAAGAGCAAGTCAGGTGTTTAAGAAATGTCAATGTTATTCGATTATTTCAAGTTCATTCTGTAATACTGGTATGGATTGTCGAGACATCCATTATCAGTGTATGGTTAAAGGAGCATTATCAATTGCGTTGACATTTTAATTACAGGTCGATGATATGCTTTATCAAGCATCTTCAATGGCATCAATCAATATCGAGAATCATTCAGTGAATCACTCAATCCGCAATACGAATATCAACATTCGTGCGCAACGTTGCCAGCGCGACCTCATCGATCAAGCTGCTGAGTTATTGGGTAAAACTCGCTCAGAATTTGTATTAGAAACCGCTTGTCGTGAAGCGCAAGAAGTGTTGTTGGATCAGCGCGTGTTGACACTCGACACTGAAAGTTTCCAAGCCGTTCAACTGTTATTGGATGCGCCGCCGAGTGACAATCCCAAGCTGCGGCAGCTGATGACTATGACAGTGCCTTGGGAAACATGAAATGGCAGTTTGTAGTGCTCCAACACGTTTGACGATTCACCACGATCTCATCCAGTTTGATAGCGGTGAACCCAGTCTTGATCAGTGGTTACAACAACGGGCAGTTCGCAATGAAGGTCGGGGCGCATCTCGCACTTATGTAATTGATGTTGAACACCGAGTGATTGGTTATTACTGTTTGGCAACTGCCTCGATTGCCAGTGATTTAGCACCAGGTCACTTGCGCCGGAATATGCCTGATCCTATTCCCGCGATGGTCTTAGGTCGTTTAGCAGTGGATCGTCATTGGCACGGTCAGGGTTTGGGCAAGGCATTATTGCGAGATGCCATCTTGCGCACAGTGCAGGTATCTGAATTTGTTGGAGTTAAAGCACTTCTAGTTCATGCGCTTTCTGAAGCAGCAACCCTGTTTTATCTCGCTCAAGGTTTCCATCCCTTTCCGCACAGTTCTAACACGCTATTTCTGCCACTTTCGGAGGTGAAGCAACCATAATGTCCGTGATGGGATGAACCCATCACGGATAGTTATGGTGTTAACTCGTATATCATGCCGTCAATATGCCGCAGAATGTCCTGAAACTACAGAATCGCGCAGATGGATGATTTGAACGATAAGCCCGAAGCACAACCCAAACGCACTCCGGAGCGTGAGCTCATCGAGCTTTATCCCAACTGCTTTAACCTGAAGAAACCACGCCCGTTGAAAGTCGGTATTCGTCAAGACTTGCTGGCGGCGGGGCACGCTTCAAAATTGGTCAATTCCGTTATGTATGGCTATTGCCAGCGCATCGCTTATCTCAAGGCGATGCGAATCGGTACGGCACGGATTGATTTACAGGGGCAACCCGCTGGTGAAGTGACTGAGGCTGCTGCAATCATTGCACGGGACGAGCTAGCACTGTTAAGACCCGTCAAGTCATCGAAACCTAAACCACCACACCGAAACCCACACCCGTTTTAACAACTGATGCGCCTTTAACTGCGGAGAATATCGTGAGCGGTCGCCTTGAACTTACCCTGAAATTCAGAATTACCCAAGCCAGTGGTGGTAAAAGCGGGAATGAAGATTGGAATTCAGACCGAGACCGCGCTGGTGGTGACGACTTTGAAACCCAAAGCGTGGAAGAAACTGGAGAAAGCCCAAGCGGAATGGCCGCAATGGGTCGCGTCGATGACCGGCAAGCTGGGTGCAGGTCAATAGCAATGATGGAACGATTGTGATGTTGGAGGATGCGGCAGTGCAGGTGTTCGAGAAGAAGGCGAAGGTGGCAGCGGTGGATAATTCATAATCCGTTGGGAATTCAGGATAAACGCATTTCATTGATTCAAGATGCTGCTGTGCTAACACGGTTAATTCTTTCACTTTGTATCAACCATTCTTAAACCAGCTTTTAAAGCTAAACAATCTCCCGCTGTGCGAAAGTGAGTTGTTCAATCAGATGCTGATAACGATCAAGTTGTTCCTGTTTGTTCGTAAAATCCTGTCGTAATTGATCTAGCTCTCTCTTGATGTCGGCAGTGAGCTTTTCACCCAAACTGTTACGCAACTGTTCTAATTGCTGATATAAATCGCCCGCTGCGTTGCGGAAACAATCCGCTAATTTCGTAAAAACGTCATGTAATGCCTGATTCAAGGTCTCTCGCAGGGATTCAATTGCATCGCGATCTTTGATTTCACCCTTGAAATTTCGGCTGATCAGTTGCGTCATGTCGCCCGCATCGAGTGTCAAAACCGGAATTGTTAATCTCTCCAAGCTATTGATTAGCATGGAACGAAATTGGTCGGGATCAAAGTTTTCACTTTGGGTGTCGATCTCGTTGATCAGTGTTTTACGCAAGCTCAATTTGAGAGCGTCCGGGTCGATCAGACGATTAAATCCTTGTTCAATCTCAAAAGTACAACTGCGGGCATAATGACGCAGTTGCTCAATGGCATCAGTGGGACTGAGATACTCGTAATTGATGACAACGGTTTCTGTGTAGGTCTTGCCGCCAAACCAAGTGGATGGCTTAAATAAGTGAAAACTGACTGTATGATAACGCTCTTCCGTCTTTGAACCTGAGCGAGTATTCAACTGCGCATATTGCCCGATACTGCCTTGGATTTCGTGCAGCAATTTTTTGAGGAGTGTTTTGCCTGATGCAGAGTTTCATCAATCCGTTGACCTAATATCCTTTCCAGATGACGAATGCGTGTTTCGCAGGCGGACTGCTGATCTTGCAGTTTGCGTATATCCCCTTTGTGAAGCTGTCGGTGGCGATTTTCCACTGCATCCAGCAAGCGTCGCAGACGCTCCTGTAATTGTTGACGTACACCAGGGACAATGCTGTCCTGCTGCTCCTGCAATAAGGTCTTTCGATCCTGACGAGCGAGATCATAAGCGTTTAGTAATGCTTGGAAATTACCGATGTGTTGCCAATCCTCGTCAGTAAAAGCGTAGTCGTTCCAGTTTTGGCGGGCTAACTCGACCAGTTCGCCATGCACATGCAGCATGGTTGTCGTCCATTTTTCTCTTGACCAGTTCGCATAACCGTGGGCAAACGTGCTGGCAAAAATTGGTTGAGTCATCTGTCGCAGGATGACGGCAGATTCAGGATGAATCTGTTCGCGCTGTGCCGCCATTTTGTGAATTTTTGTCGCCGCTCCACGACTCAGGCGCGTTTTTAGATTGTCTGTCGTGGCGGTCAGTGAATCTTGATCATGCCCATCGTCAAGAATGGCGGAATCGAACTGTCCCGCCACCAAGACCATGCGTTTGACACCCTTTCCGGGTAACTGCTGAGACAGCAACTCCATGTCCGGTTGATCTAAAAACTGGCTAGACCGCGATAGGAAGAACACAACATCGCATTGGCTCATGTAGTCGCGTGTTTTCTGTGTGCGGCTTTCTATCGGATCATTCATGCCAGGAGTATCGACCACTTCATAGCCTTGCAGCGCGTGATCTGGTAAGTAAAGATGCGTCATCTTCACTAAGGCAGTGTAGCGACCGTTTTCCCCCGTATAGTCATTCAAAAGACCGAGTAATCCGGTTATATCTTCGGTGCAGAATTCTTTTCTGTCGCCTTTTTGCAGTTCGGCGAACACATCAATTTCATTATCATTTGCTAATCTCACCAACTCCCGTGCGACCTTAGCCTGCGGATGGTTGCCTGCTCCAGCGGATAATGCTTCGATCTCTTGCCATTCATGCGGTTCATAAAACTCAACTTCCAAACGTGGCTGTTCGCCGTAAGTAATGCGGGTGAGATTAGCCGTTTTTGGCGTAGCGGCTTCTGGAAGGATGGGTTGACCGTCGAATAACAAGGCGTTGATGAAACTACTCTTTCCCGCTTTAACCTGACCCATGATGCCAATGCTGAGACGTTGTTCATCAGCGGAGAAACGTGCAACTTTATCTGCCAGCTCTTTTTTAAGGGCGATCAGATCGTTGACTTCAGTGAAACTATCAACGTGTTCGTTTAACTGTTCGCAGTAGGTTGAAATTTGCAAACTGAGTTGAGCGATTGGTTGATTCATTATACTAAACCTCCTCTAAGATGAAGTAGTTCTTACCCAGTGGGTAGCGCCTCGATTTGCCGGAAAACATTCTGGTCATACATTGAATAAAAATAAGAAATTCCCGATCAGTCCTATGGATTGGAGTTAATGTACCTACATGGATGTCAAACTTCTTGCTATCGGCAGTACGGATATACCGATGCTTATAAACTCCAGTGCTGTTACGATCTACTATTCCCTTAATTTCGGCAAAGAGATTGGGTAATTGAGATTCATAGATTATCTCCTTACTTTCAGTCATGCACAGCGAAATGTCCTCTGCCCGCCAGGGTACATAGGTCTCGGTGTTCTTGGTCATCATAACGAATACTTTATCTTTCTGCATTCCATACTGACGATAGGTTCCGTCCGCACTAAATAGTGCGTCGTGTTCATCAGGGTCAGCTAATCCACGTCCTCCAGTGATGATACGGCGGCCAAAGCCAATCTCCATCTGAGTCAGATATTCATTTCCAATCTTTTCACCTAGTTGCTCGTAGAACTTTTTTCTTACCCCGTTCCAATCTTTCAAGATATTATCTACAACAAATCCCATATTCATTATTGTCAAAGCCTTATTAAGCTCCTCAGTAGAAAACTTAACAATAACATCAAAAAAAGGTTTATGAAGATTGTTATTATTTTCAAGGTAGCGAACATAGTCATCAATTGATGTAAGATTATCAATAGCTTCTACAATACTTGTAAGTGTAATTTTGCCTATTGTGGTATTAGTGTATTGTTGTTCTTCTTTAGATAGATAAACATCGGATGATATATCTGTTGATTCACCATCTGGTAGTATCCATCCCCACTTAGTCTGACCTATTGTGGCATTGGTAACGTACATACCAGCGCCGTAGTACGCTACCTCAATAGGGCGGCGATATATTTCTCTGCTAAGGTTGTTCTCAGACAACCATAGTGCTACATCAAAATACACTGACGTTCCTTCACAGACCGTAAAGGTCTTAGGAATCAACAGTGTGTTGTTAGATGGATCAATATCAGATAGACTTAATTCGGAAAAATTCTGATTTTCCCGAAATAACCGGTCAAATATGGGATCATTTAATAATGGTGTAGCATATTGCTGACTATCATCTGCATCAGGCTCTGGCAAAGGAATTCCAACCGCACTCCCAATCTTTTTGAGTCCGTGAAAGAATCGCTGACTTAACCCTTGTAAATCTTCACTGATTTTCTGCAAATCGTGTAACTCACGATCAGCAAGATCACGCAAATCCTGAGCGTCACTTATAATATCTTCATCATCACTCAAAGAAAGAATAAGATTCAAACGATTTAGACGCCGCCGTGCAAGATATTGTTTATTGTCAAGAAAACACTGATATGTATTGAATTGACGCTTAAAATTGACAGCAAACCCTACTGTTTGCGGTGCTGCATTCCAAGTTTCAAGATATTTAAGAATAGGGGTTAGCGGAAACTGTTGCGGTTTACGCACTGAAATAGGAATAACATCAAGCGCAGGTAACGCACGATTAGCTAATGTCGTTCGCACCAGCGTCACAATATTTTCCATATCCTGAGGTGTCCGCTTATCGGCACGACTGATAATGATCAGGCGAGGAATTCCTGGCCGGAGACTGGCAAGGAATTTCAAATCCGCTTCGCTGATCGTGCCTGCCTCAGCGGAGATGAGCCAAATTAAGAACTGTGCCGAATTCAGTTGCGAGCGCGCAAGATGCGCATCACTGCGTTCGTGCCAATGCGGATCATCCGGCTTGGAATAGCCGGGCGTGTCGAGCAACGCCAGATTGCGAAAAGTAAATTCCGGTACGCTGACAAACGCAGAGTACAGCAACGCACTGACTTGGCTACCGTATTTCAGTTTTTCATCATGAGTGAGACTGAGAAATTCCGCTTGCGACAACCTTACGCGCCGTTTGAAGAGATTGAGCGCGGTGATGTGTTCTTCTGACCCATGCAACAGATAGGTCGGTAATGACGTGGTTTCGTCAACTTCGGTAACGAGGCGTTTTTGACCAAGCAAAGCGTTAATAAAGCTAGATTTTCCAGCACTGAAGGCTCCACCCAGACCCACTACCACCTTCTGCGCTAGATCCGGAAATTCGCAGAACTCGTGGAAACGCTCCAGTTCTTGTTTTAGGTTTTCCCATAGATCGGCAAAATTATCCGGGCTGCCACGCCGCGCCAGTGCGGGCAGATCCTGAAGCAGGATGGTTTGCAACTGTTTCAGTTCAGTGGCTAATTGATGCTGAACCGGACTGTCATCCACATCTGTATGACAGGCACGGCATAGCAGGCGGTAGCGAGATTCTAAGGCTTCAGTGGACATTGCCGGAGCGATCATCGTGGTTGTCATTGCGAATCTTTCTTTTCCAGCAAGTTTTGCATGATGTCGCGCAGTTTCTCATAATCGATCAGATAACCTTGACGCGCTTGTTCAAATGCTGCCTGTCCTTGCAACAACTCAGCCGCTAATTGATCCAGAGATTGTTGGTGTTGGCGGCTGCGTGTTTCTGTGGCGGTCATGATGTCCTGTTTGGCGGCATCTAACTGGCGTTGCAGATTGGCGCGAAACCTCTCGGAAATCTTACTGACGACTTGAGGAATCACCGAGTTGAGGATGTGTTGCTTGGCTTTCTCGCGTTGTTGAGCCGCTTGCGCTCCCTGATCGTCACCACCTTTCCAATCCACCAATCCCATCAAGACATTGAGCACCGCACCGATGGCGAGTCCAACAGGACCGAGCATGGCTAGTTTAGCGGTTACGGCAGTTATGATCGTGTAATGACAGTTTGCAATCCGATAGGTCAATTTCAGACGATGAGTCTGAGTTCGCATCGAGATTGAAGTGGCTGGAGACATTCAGACTGGTCGGTAGCTCGTTTTCCAGACGATTGAAATAGCGTCTGAGCTTTGGGGCAAACTCCTGTTCAATGCCCTCGGAAATTGCCAGACGCACCGTTTGTCCCAAACCCCCTGAAAATCGCCATTACAAAGTACCAGATGCGCCAATGCGTCCAACTGCGCGACTAAGCGGGTTCGAACCAACTCCATGATCCGTCGCGTGGCAGGACTGACCTGCGCATCCAACGTTTGGTTCTCATCTCCAGGTGCACCTTGAACTGCTGCATTTCCTGCTCTAACTGGTGACGCTGCACCATGATTTGCTCGGCGTCCAAGTTGTCCTGATTCGCCAAAGTCTTTAGGTATTTCTCCAGCCCTTGTAACTCCACCAACAAGGGCAGGATAACAGCTCGATGAAAGCGTTCGTCGACGTGCTGTTGTAGATGTTGCAAGGCGTTCAGAAAAGGTTGTATCTGCTTCCTGGCAGAAACCTGCACGACTTCCAAAAGGTCTTCCTGCAAGATTTGGCGCATTTCAGAAAGCACTTTTTGCTGCACACTATCCACGTCTGCCTGGGGTTTTTTATCGCATTTCGTAATGACCAGCAGGGCGGGCATTTTGTGGATCGCCAATTCCTTTAGAAAATTGCGCAGACTGTCGTGCAAATTACCTTCGTCCACACTGACGACTAAACAGTACGCTAGGCTACGAGGCAGGTAAGCATCGATGGCTCGCGCATGTTCATCAATGCCGGAATCCCAGCCGGGCATGTCCACGAGTGTGAGATGGGGTAAGTCTTGCAGGTTCTTAGACGGTAGGTTTGCTTGCAACCAGCCATTAGGAAGCAGCGGATTGAAATCTTGGTGTTTCACTTGCTGGCGGTTGAGTGAAATTGGTGCTTGCGCGTCTTTATAACCAGTGAATTGTTCCTGCGGCGCATAGCGTAATTCGACGGGAAGAGCAGTTTCCGGATTGACTTCTACCGCGAAGATTTTTTCTCCCAGCAGGGCATTCATTAACGTCGTCTTACCCGAACTGAATGCACCCACCAAGGGGACGCGCACGGTAAAAGCGTCGATCTCTTGACGAAAGTTGCATAAAGACTCGTTCGGACGGTGGTAGTATCGATCGAAGAACTGCTCAATCTCGGGGAAGACGGCTTGCAAGTAACGTTGTTGGGGGAGATTCCCTGGCTGGGGAATCGGGCGCTGCGCGAAAGTGTCCATAAGCTCCTTGGCAGCCCGTCGAGGTTGCCTTCCGTATTTCGATGGTGCGTTTATCCATTCAGCCGTAACGATCTATCAGGAACTGATTCCTTTCCTCTGATGCTCACTTCAGCGATTTTGTCCGCCCGTTATGAGGCTTTCAGCGTCAACTGTAGAAACGGTATTTCGTCGAGCGATAGTCATTAGTTGCCCAGTATTTCTGTGTCACCGTTTGGGCGCGATGCGCTCGCATGAATTGAAAGCACAGATTGCTGAATTACATCCTTATGAAATACCCGCGATTTATAGCCTTGAAGTCGTGGATGTGAATGCGTCATATCTGGAATGGGTGAATCAAAATACCTTGTAACTCAAATACCACCATACGCCAACCACTGTCACACTACCACTGCTACTTTGAGTAATCCCGCAATCCGACCCCGCTCGTCCGCAGCAAAGCCCATACATCTTTAATCTTACTGCGCCATTCCTGTAACTGCCTCTTCTTTACGCTTTATCGCTATTCACTTCATTATTTGCTTATAGAGATTATTTTACTGAATCAACCTTTGATGATGTTGTGTTTCTTTTCCTGCCTCTTTTTGGTTTTTGTTGTTGTTTAATTTCCCCCCTACCAAAGATACGGTTACGTTTACCATCAATGGGTTTTAAGCTGAGATAATAATCGACCTTAGTAAGATATTGACTCGCATCAATCAGGTTTTTTCTGAGTTCAATATCGTTGTGGTTGATCATCCCAATGCCTAAATGCTTATACGTTTCTTTTTTTGCATTACAGTTCCAGTAATTCCCTATACCATTAGTAATGGATTTCCAGTGCTCGCCGATTTCAGTGGCTATCGTAATGTCTTTTCGTACTTTAGCCCCATCTAAGACGTTTACCATCAATGGGTTTTAAGCTGAGATAATAATCGAGTAAGATATTGACTCGCATCAATCAGGTTTTTTCTGAGTTCAATATCGTTGTGGTTGATCATCCCAATGCCTAAATGCTTATACGTTTCTTTTTTTGCATTACAGTTCCAGTAATTCCCTATACCATTAGTAATGGATTTCCAGTGCTCGCCGATTTCAGTGGCTATCGTAATGTCTTTTCGTACTTTAGCCCCATCTAAGAAAAATATAGCTAATCCACCATAAAATGATTACAAATTACAGGCAAATAAAGCATCAACTGTGCAATGGTTCTTTTTGCGAATCGCTTTTGCTTTTGACCAGTAGTGTTCAATCGGGTTTAAGTCAGGTGAATATGGTGGTAAGTATTCTAAAATATGTCCGCTTGCTTTAATCTTCTGCTGAATATCTTGTCTTTTATGGAAAGTAGCATTATCCATGACAAGAACGCAGTTTGCTGGTAGTTTTGGCAACAAATCATCGGTTATCCATAAAAGAAAAACTTGAGAGTTAAGGAACCGCTGATCTATTTAATGTTCTCCACGTTGCCTTTTTAAAAGCATATTTTTATAGAGGGGATATTAAATAAATAGTTTTTGCTTTAGTGATTCAAAATAGTCAACCTCTTTATTAGGTAAAATTAAGGTACTCTTATGCTGTGAACTCTATATTAGGCTTTTAACAGCGCCTTTTTTGCTATTAAGAGATTAGCCAGAGCAAACAAAGTTTGTAGTTGCGCAGTGTTTTTCGCAAGCCCTTTATAACGTACCTTACGGTGCATAAATAGATTTTTAATAATGTGAAATGGATGTTCAACACGCGCGCGTATTTGCGCCTTAATTTTTTCAATCTGTTGCGTGAGATTTTTCAACAAACCATCATCCATTTTTTCAACTTTAGAACGTTTTTCAGCGATATTCCAACTGACCACTTTTTCATTAAATTTGTTTTTAACTTTTTCGCGTTTATCTGCACCAGTGTAGCCAGCATCACCAAAAACTTTTTGTTCTTGACCATGTAAAATGTTTTCAACTTGAGTGACATCATGCTCATTTGCCGCCGTGCCAACCACGGTATGCACTAACCCAGAATTAACGTCAACACCAATGTGTGCTTTCATTCCGAAATACCATTGATTTCCCTTGCGAGTAGAATGCATTTCTGGATCGCGTTCTTTTGCTTCGTTTTTTGTTGAAGAAGGGGCATTGATAATGGTCGCATCAACGATTGTCCCTTGATTTAACAACAATCCTTTCTCGCGTAAATGCGCATTGATTGTAGAAAAAATCACTGTAGTCAGTGCATGACGTTCGAGTAAATGGCGAAATTTCAACAGTGTTGTTGCATCTGGTACCGCTTCAACACTCAAATCAATACCTATGAATTGCAGTAATGATTGACTATCGTAAATTGCATCTTCCAGTGCCTCATCAGCAAGATGATACCATTGCTGTACAAAGTACATCCTTAACATCCGCTCTAATCCTATTGGCGGACGACCACGCTTACCTTGACTATCAGGGTAGTAATAAGGTGTCAATGCTTTAACCAAAGTTGACCATGGAACAATTTTTTCCATATCATTGAGAAAACGTTCACGGCGCGTCGTTTTCTTTTTTGCTAAAAATTCTGATTGTGCAAAAGAAAATTGTTTCATGCTGGTATCATATTTACATTACGACTGATGCCTATTTTATCATTTAGATCGCAACGATGCTGGCTATTTAATCAGTGTTTCCTTAAGTTAAATTAGCGTCACATTTCAGCCCACGAGACGCAACCATGATCCTTCTCCTCGGCGGTGAGAAAAGCGGCACCGGCAAGAGCACCATTGCCGTTAATCTCAGCGTGTGGCTTGCCAATGCGGGAATTGACGTATTATTGATTGATACCGACATGCAGCGCACCGCCAGCCACTTCATTGAACGCCGCAATCAACTCGGTGATCTACCCAAAGTTCATTGCACGGAAAAGCACGGCAACGTCTTTGATAGCGTGCGTGATCTTTCAACTCGTTATGAGCAAATCATTATTGATGCAGGCGGACGTGATTCTGAGGAACTGCGCACCGCAATGGTCGCAAGTCATCTGCTCTATTGCCCGCTCAAAGCCAGTCAACCCGACATTGAAACCAGTGTGCACATGAACGCATTAACTCAACTCGCACGCAGTCTCAATCCACAATTGCAAGCGCGGCTCTTATTATCCATGGCTCCCACCAATCCCGTTATTCACGAAGCAGAGCAAGCGCAGCACGTCTTAACTGAACTGCCGCAATTCACGTTATCCAATACCATCATTCGAGAGCGCAAGGTCTATCGGGATGCCATGAGTGATGGACGCGGCGTGGTGGAAATGAATAACGACAAAGCCACTGCCGAGATCACTGCGCTTGCCCTTGAAATCTACGGAGATCATCCATGAGCTTTCATCTTCCACCTGTTGATCCCAATGCGCTGCGTCAATTCGCAGATGGAGCCAAAGCGCATCGCACTCAACAAGAACCCGCGCCTTGGTCACCATTCGCACCGGATGATCTGCCGCGTTATTCAATTTCAATCCGGTTGAATGAATATCAACTCACCATGTTGCGGTTCATTGCCGAGCAGAATGATGTGAGCCAGCAAAAGGTATTGAATCGCATCGTCATACCGGAACTGGTGAAACAAGCGGAGGAATTGTTTGAAGGGTGATCAGCGCAATTGCTTTGTCAGCGGCAGCAATAAAAAGCCGTGATGCAGATAGAAGTCATGCGTCTTGGATCAACTCTGCATGAGCTTGTGCGGCGCGGTGCATTGCTGGAGTGAGTGGTGGCGGATCAAGCAACAAATCGACAAATCGCTGCTGATCCTCAAGGGATAATCGCATGACGTTGGTTTCTGCCATCTCATTCAAGTGACAGGCGCTACAGCTCAATTCTCTGGGCATCATCACCGTCATTGCGCATTCAACCATTCACGCAGCACATGATTGACTCGGGTTTGCCAACCTTTACCAGTGGCTTTGAACGCCGCCAAGATGTCGGCATCAACGCGGATGGTGGTAGGAATCTTCGTTGGTTGTTTCTGTGCGCCACGCCGCCGAGCCAGCTTTTCCTGTAACTCAGGCAACGACTGACTGGTCATCGCATTAGCCCAATGGATTGCCACTGCATCAGGAGTGTTGGGGTCATAAGGACATTCGGGATCATCGACGCGGTGTGGTGCGGCAGCGAGTGCGGCGGCAATTTGCGCCGGGCTAAAGACAGGCTTGGAAGTATTGTTGTGTGTCATGCACATTGTTAATACACCTTCATCAAAGCACCGAGGTCAACATGCAACTCACTCGTGGTCAACGCTTGCCACTTGCCACTTTAACGGGTTCGACTTTGCAACTTGGTGTTGCGCTGACGGGCATTAACGTTGACATCTCCTGCTTTGGTTTAGATGCGCAACTGCTGCAAGAGTTTCCGCACTGGCTACGGCGGGCACGAGATCAAGGGATTGTGCAATGACACTGCAACCCATCATCCTGCGACATGATCCCAGCACCGAGTTCTTCACTGCTGAACGTTGCTACATCACCGAGTTATCCAATTCAACTACTGATGAACAGCTTTCAATTGCCAGCGCCCGTGTTGCGCCCGGCATCACCACCTGCTGGCATTCTCTGGCTGACACCGTTGAACGCTATGTCATTGTGTCTGGGCAAGGCGTGATTGAAATCGGTGATCTGCCACCGCAGCATTTAACTCGCTTTGATGTCGCCATCATTCCAGCCGGATGCAAACAACGCATCACCAACACTGGAACGATTGACCTGTTATTCCTTGCGCTATGCACACCGCGCTTCCTGCCCGATAGCTATAGTGAATGGACGAGCGTAGATGAAACCGCTGATCGTGATTGATAGCGGTATCGTTCACATTTAATTCATTGCACCGAATGCACATCACCAGTATTCAAGAATTGCTTACCAGTCGCATCTTCGAATTCGTGCAGTGATTTCTCCGCTTCCTCTTTCGATATACCCAAGCGCGTTGCGATTGATTCCAAAAGATAAACCGGCTCTCCATTAGCGGTATAAGCATCCGGTTTCTCCGGCATCAATCCCATTTCCATCGCCACATCATGCGCCACATCCATAAAGGATTGCGGAGCGTTTTCCATCATGCGTGCAAATGCGCGGGCTGCTGCTGGTGATTCACCCAAACCCTGCGCGACCAATTCAGAGTATTCATTGCTGGCGTTTAAGAATGCTGCGGATAATTTATCTTGATTCATGGTTGACCTCGGTGATTGCCCCGACATCGCTGCCGGGGTGAAATGGTTAATGGAGTGATTTGGGTTGCATCAGCCCAGCGAATTGCTCAACCCGCGTCTTCGCCAACTGCTACGCTCCAACGCAGCAGTTGACGCAACAATTATATCAAAATCAATCCGTTAGTTCATTATTACTCGCGTTATTCTGAGCAAGATCAAGCTGTGTCGCGGGCTGACCGACGCCGCTTATCCGTTCGCTCTTTCTCTGGTTCGTGTTGTTTATGCGGTCGGGCATAATTGCCCGCTTAACAAATGCTGGGGCTGTAATAACAAGCTACCAAGTCCAGATATTAGTGGAGGCGCATTGAATATGCTGGCGGAAATGGCACAAAACGCTACATTTACGATTCCAATAGAGGTGTTGCATGGTCGCCTTAGTTATGAAAGCGTTGATTTTATTATTGACAGTGTTTTTAGTTGGTTGCACGCTAGCGCCCGAGTTAAGCGAAAAAGAAAGATGGGATCAATGCGGCGAGCTTTACATTAAAAATCTAAAAAAAACAGGCTTAAAAGACAACGGAAATGCTTTATCTTATATAGGTAATGCCACTGCTTTTGAAATTGTTGATCACTGTGGATATGATTTTTCGGTGCACGATTTAACTCCAGAAATGATTACTGCTTTAGATGGATGTCGAAGCGATCCCGTTTTTGAAAATCAAGGTCAAATAGTTGAAAGGTGGTTTGCGACATATCCCGATAATGGCGAGCTAGTAAATAAAGCAAAGATAGAATGCAAGCGTATTTATGACGCTAATCGCAAATAGACGCTTGACACCATCCGTCCACCTGAATTAGCCTGACTTCACCGTCACACGACGGTCGGGTTAACAGCCGGAAGACGAAGCGCGTAGTGCCACCCCAGCGAAAGGCGCATTTTTTGTGCCCGCAAAGTTTCAAATGGTGGGCTGTGTGAGGGAGCCGAAAGGCTCGCCGGTTCTTCGTTCCGGTCTGTTAACCTCGCATGGTCTGCCATTTACTGTTTAACAGCAGTTGGCAGGCTCCACTCAAAAACGGAGCTTTTATGGAACACTGCAACACCCTTTCCGCTTTACCTATCACCATGAATTCGCGGGAAATTGCGGACTTGGTTAAATCTAACCATGCCGATGTGCGTCGCTCTATTGAACGGCTTGCCGAACGCGGCGTTATCCAACTTCCGCCAACGGCTAAAGTTCAAGATAAACAAAGTTTTAGCCCTAACAACAAGACTATGGTCTATGTTTTCGATCACGCTCATAAGCGCGATTCTTTCATCGTGGTTGCGCAACTGTCGCCTGAATTTACCGCTCGCTTAGTGGATCGCTGGCAGGAATTAGAAGCTGCCGCTGCCGCACCAGCCCCCGTTGAATTATCGCGTATGCAACTGATTGAACTGGCACTTTCCGCAGAGCAAGAACGCCTCGCGTTAGAACAGCACGTTAAAGTGATTCAAGCCAAAGCCGACGCTTTTGATCGGCTCGTCACTTCAACTGCTGGTTCAGTCAACCTCACCAACGCCGCCAAATCGCTGCAAATGCGCCCGCGTGAACTCAGCAAGCGTTTGAATTCAATGCACTGGATTTACAAACGGGCGGGCGGGAACAGCTGGGTCGCGTATCAAGATCGGCTGGAGGAAGGCGTGTTGGAACAAAAAATCACCGTGATTCCCAAACCTGACGGCACGAAAGAGATACGCGAACAGGTGTTGGTGACGGCGCAAGGTCTCGGTCTACTCGCCAAAACAATTAAACCGCAGATTAACCGCAATAGAACTTGAATGGAACAGAATCACTCTGCCAATAATTAGCATTGGCAGAAATTATCGTGGATCAGCATCATCGAATAACGATCAACCGTTGATAACAAGCCCAGCCTCACCGCTGGGCTTATTGTTTTGAGACACCGCGAATTGTGGTGAGCAATTGGATATAGCCAGATTTACTCACGCCAGACACGTTCAAAGTTAACAATGTCCGCCATTCCTCGCTACTAATTGCCAGCGCAACAACTAACGCCTTATCTTGTGACAATTCCCGAAGACCAGCAGGAACAAAATCATCGTTAATTAAAGATTGTTGTATTGGTTGATTAGTCTCTACTGTGCCAATCAAACTGCTTTCTGTGACACCATATAGCGCAGCCATTTTTGAAAGTAATTCAACATTAGGCCGCTTATCACCACGTTCTAGTTTCGATAGAAAACTCTGTCCAAAGCCTAATGCTGTTGCCACTTCGTTCTGTGTCAACCCAGCAGCCTTTCTCGCTTCTTTTAACTTGATATTCAACATCATAGCACCTGCATATCCTCAACTGCTTCTCACTATCTTAACAAAGAAATCTATAAATTTTCGCTTTAATATCCCTTAAAATAGTCTCAATAAGTACTATAATAGAACCATGAACTCAGGAACAAGATGACCTTGGGTTCTGGTTGCCGGTTAATCCGGTTCTGTTTCTACATTCCCGTTGCCCTGACTACTGCCGTTGAAGTGGGCAAATCCGCGAAATCAGTGGAATGGCAGATAGTGGTCAGTTCAATCTGTTGATTTAATTTGAGCCATTTTTTTAGCGTGTGCTGCCATTTGAATAGCTTCTGCTCTTTTCTTCTTTTTGATGTGTGTTTTCAAATTCGATGCTTTGCCTTTCCAGCCCATTTCATAATTCAAACGATAACCATTGAAGTTGTCTTGGCTGATTTTTTCAAGAATGCCTAATTCAATTAGGCGCTTAAATGCTTTGTTAACATTCGGTGGTTTCATGCCCAATTCTTCAGCAATTTGTACTTGTTTGACATGAATAAAATTCTCAAAATCTACCTTGCTAACCACCATGACTAAAACCCGCCAACCCTCAACAGTTAACACGTTCGCAGCCGCTAATTCTTGCAATTTATCTTGAAACATCATGACGAATGAATCCTGAATTTTTTGTCTACGTGTCAGGAACCGTATGATTATATTCCGCAACGCAGCTACCCACTATTTTTAGCACGAGAGGCTTTGCAAGCCGTCATCACGGACATTCACCACCGCGCCCTACATCGCTAATCGGTTGGGCACTCAGAGGAGAATTGATGCTATGAACTTGAATTTACACAAAAATGCCCGCACAACTCCCGCGATCCGGCGTGAACTGCAACATTCCACTAAATCTGAGCGTGAACTCGCCCGCGCATATCATCTGAATCGGGCGACGGTGCGCAAATGGCGTCACCGCGAGACCACTGACGATGCGTCTCATTGTCCGCATCATCTACATACCACTTTGAAACCATTGGAAGAATTGATCGCCGTGGAGTTGCGCACGACGTTGTTGCTACCCATCGATGACTTGCTGGTCGTGCTGCGCACCTGTTTTAACCCTGAGGTGTCGCGCTCAGGGCTACAGCGTTGTTTACGTCGCCACCACGTTTCCAACCTTAAAGACTTGATTCCAAAAGAAGAAGGTGCGAAAAAACCACCTAAACAGTTCAAAGATTACGCGCCCGGTTTTATCCACATTGATATTAAATACCTCCCTAAGATGCCGGATGAACAAGCCCATCGCTATCTTTTTGTCGCCATTGATCGGGCAACGCGTTGGGTCTATGCCAAGGTTTTTGCTCAGAAAACTGCCGCCAACGCCAGCGCGTTTCTCCAGCAAGTGATCGCTGCTGCCGCGTTTAAGATTGAAAAGGTGTTGACCGACAATGGCAAGGAGTTTACTGATCGTTTCTGCGCTACCGGCGAACGCGAACCGACTGGTCGCCATCGCTTTGATTTAATTTGTAAAGAACACCAGATTGAGCATCGCCTAATTCCGCCCTCGCATCCGCAAACGAACGGCATGGTCGAGCGATTTAACGGACGGATTGCCGAGGTGGTGGCGACGACGCGCTTTGATTCTGGAAAGAAGTTAGAGGAAACGCTGCACCATTATGTGCGGATGTATAACCATCAGATACCCCAAAAAGCCCTTGGACATGTGTCACCGGTGCAAGCGTTGAAAAACTGGCAACAGAAGGAACCTGAACGCTTCAAAAAACAGGTCTACAATCTCTCGGGTCTTGACAAGTATCTCAAGCTGTTGGTTGAGCATCTCAATCATCGACGAATCATCGTGATGGCTTTCAATCTCAGCGGCGTAGGCACGAAGAGCAGTGGGTAAATCGGTGGGAATGGCTGCGGATGCGGGTTGCTTCATGGGGCGCGGGTTGATAGATGGCGGGCGAAAGTAAGCGTCCTCCAGTTTCTCGAACACGTCCCAAACCTGATCAGTCTCCAGCATCTTGGCATGACGAGCCGCACCGCGTTCTGTCCATAGGGTTAACGCCTTGACTCGCGGCGATATTTTCACAGAGTGACTATTAGCTACTCTGTGCAAGTCTTTGAATTCACGCAGATCATCTCCTTCCAACACAAAGAAGTGCTTGCCACACTCAAAGCGATCTTGATTGCGCGAGTGGTTTTTACGGATGTTGTCGGTTTCAGTTCTGTAGACCTGAGCCAGCAAATCAGTTGTCAGAACGCGGACATCTTGAAAGGTGATAACGGGCAGGGTTTCAATGGTTACTGCGGAATATGAAGCGCGTTTCATAAAAAGCTCCAATGTCTTAAATGGAGCCTGCCGACGCTGGTGATTATCAGAAGAGGCGACAGACTGTTAAGCGAGGTAATCACAACCGGGACATTGGAACCGGCGAGCCTTGCGGCTCCCTCGCGTACAGCCTGCCTTTGAAATCTTGCGGGCACAAAAAATGCGCCTTTCGCTGGTGGCACTACGCGCCAAGTCTCAGGGTGATTATCCCGACCGTCAGTTGTGACGGCAAAATCAGCCTATACCGAGATGAACGCGGGCGTCAAGGGCGTTGTGTTTGGGTGTGATTTCACGCCATGCGATGAAGGCGAAAAATGAATGGCTCAAGTGGAGCGCCTTTTTTTAGACATAATACATATACA
The DNA here is from genome assembly GCF_002958735.1 of Chromatium okenii. Lineage (GTDB taxonomy): Bacteria > Pseudomonadota > Gammaproteobacteria > Chromatiales > Chromatiaceae > Chromatium > Chromatium okenii_A. Next base: position 19,575 of record NZ_PPGH01000042.1, read on the forward strand.
GAACGGAGTCCCTGGAAGCCGCGTGGTTACTGGTCTGAAAAATGCAAAAATTATGTTAGGACATAATTAAATTATGTGACAGCATAATTTTTTGAGGTCTAAAAGTGACGACTAAACATGAGCGTTGACATCCAGGAACAGGAAAATCCACCCGAAACGCGGTATCAAGACAAACTGAACGAAGGTTTTTATGTTTATGTGCCGCGTAGACTGTCAAGACCCGAGAGATTGTAGACCTGTTTTTTGAAGCGTTCAGGTTCCTTCTGTTGCCAGTTTTTCAACGCTTGCACCGGTGACACATGTCCAAGGGCTTTTTGGGGTATCTGATGGTTATACATCCGCACATAATGGTGCAGCGTTTTTTCTAAATTTTGTGCAGAATCAAAGCGCGTCGTCGCCACCACCTCGGCAATCCGTCCGTTAAATCGCTCGACCATTCCGTTCGTTTGCGGATGCGAGGGCGGAATTAGGCGATGCTCAATCTGGTGTTCTTTACAAATTAAATCAAAGCGATGGCGACCAGTCGGTTCGCGTTCGCCGGTAGCGCAGAAACGATCAGTAAACTCCTTACCGTTGTCGGTCAACACCTTTTCAATCTTAAACGCGGCAGCAGCGATCACTTGCTGGAGAAACGCGCTGGCGTTGGCGGCAGTTTTCTGAACAAAAACCTTGGCATAGACCCAACGCGTTGCCCGATCAATGGCGACAAAAAGATAGCGATGGGCTTGTTCATCCGGCATCTTAGGGAGGTATTTAATATCAATGTGGATAAAACCGGGCGCGTAATCTTTGAACTGTTTAGGCGGTTTTTTCGCACCTTCTTCTTTTGGAATCAATTCTTTAAGGTTGGAGACATGGTGGCGACGTAAGCAACGCTGTAGCCCTGAGCGCGACACCTTGGGGTTAAAACAGGTGCGGAGCACGACCAATAAGTCATCGATGGGTAGCAACAACGTTGTGCGCAACTCCACGGCGATCAATTCTTCCAATGGTTTCAAAGTGGTATGTAGATAATGCGGACAATGAGACGCATCGTCAGTGGTCTCGCGGTGACGCCATTTGCGCACCGTCGCTCGATTCAGATGATATTCGCGGGCGAGTTCACGCTCAGATTTAGTGGAATGTTGCAGTTCACGCCGGATCGCGGGCATTTTTGTGTAAATTCAAGTTCATAGCATCAATTCTCCTCTGAGTGCCCCACCGATTAGCGATGTAGGGCGCGGTGGTGAATGTCCGTGATGACGGCTTGCAAAGCCTCTCGTGCTAAAAATAGTGGGTAGCTGCGTTGCGGAATATAATCATACGGTTCCTGACACCTAAAGACTTTGGCGAATCAGGACAACTTGGACGCCGAGCAAATCATGGTGCAGCGTCACCAGTTAGAGCAGGAAATGCAGCAGTTCAAGGTGCACCTGGAGATGGAGAACCAAACGTTGGATGCGCAGGTCAGTCCTGCCACGCGACGGATCATGGAGTTGGTTCGAACCCGCTTAGTCGCGCAGTTGGACGCATTGGCGCATCTGGTACTTTGTAATGGCGATTTTCAGGGGGGTTTGGGACAAACGGTGCGTCTGGCAATTTCCGAGGGCATTGAACAGGAGTTTGCCCCAAAGCTCAGACGCTATTTCAATCGTCTGGAAAACGAGCTACCGACCAGTCTGAATGTCTCCAGCCACTTCAATCTCGATGCGAACTCAGACTCATCGTCTGAAATTGATCTATCTGGACTGCAAACTGTCATTACCACGATCATAACTGCCGTAACCGCTAAACTAGCCATGCTCGGTCCTGTTGGACTCGCCATCGGTGCGGTGCTCAATGTCTTGATGGGATTGGTGGATTGGAAAGGTGGTGACGATCAGGGAGCGCAAGCGGCTCAACAACGCGAGAAAGCCAAGCAACACATCCTCAACTCGGTGATTCCTCAAGTCGTCAGTAAGATTTCCGAGGATCTTCGCGCCAATCTGCAACGCCAGTTAGATGCCGCCAAACAGGACATCATGACCGCCACAGAAACACGCAGCCGCCAACACCAACAATCTCTGGATCAATTAGCGGCTGAGTTGTTGCAAGGACAGGCAGCATTTGAACAAGCGCGTCAAGGTTATCTGATCGATTATGAGAAACTGCGCGACATCATGCAAAACTTGCTGGAAAAGAAAGATTCGCAATGACAACCACGATGATCGCTCCGGCAATGTCCACTGAAGCCTTAGAATCTCGCTACCGCCTGCTATGCCGTGCCTGTCATACAGATGTGGATGACAGTCCGGTTCAGCATCAATTAGCCACTGAACTGAAACAGTTGCAAACCATCCTGCTTCAGGATCTGCCCGCACTGGCGCGGCGTGGCAGCCCGGATAATTTTGCCGATCTATGGGAAAACCTAAAACAAGAACTGGAGCGTTTCCACGAGTTCTGCGAATTTCCGGATCTAGCGCAGAAGGTGGTAGTGGGTCTGGGTGGAGCCTTCAGTGCTGGAAAATCTAGCTTTATTAACGCTTTGCTTGGTCAAAAACGCCTCGTTACCGAAGTTGACGAAACCACGTCATTACCGACCTATCTGTTGCATGGGTCAGAAGAACACATCACCGCGCTCAATCTCTTCAAACGGCGCGTAAGGTTGTCGCAAGCGGAATTTCTCAGTCTCACTCATGATGAAAAACTGAAATACGGTAGCCAAGTCAGTGCGTTGCTGTACTCTGCGTTTGTCAGCGTACCGGAATTTACTTTTCGCAATCTGGCGTTGCTCGACACGCCCGGCTATTCCAAGCCGGATGATCCGCATTGGCACGAACGCAGTGATGCGCATCTTGCGCGCTCGCAACTGAATTCGGCACAGTTCTTAATTTGGCTCATCTCCGCTGAGGCAGGCACGATCAGCGAAGCGGATTTGAAATTCCTTGCCAGTCTCCGGCCAGGAATTCCTCGCCTGATCATTATCAGTCGTGCCGATAAGCGGACACCTCAGGATATGGAAAATATTGTGACGCTGGTGCGAACGACATTAGCTAATCGTGCGTTACCTGCGCTTGATGTTATTCCTATTTCAGTGCGTAAACCGCAACAGTTTCCGCTAACCCCTATTCTTAAATATCTTGAAACTTGGAATGCAGCACCGCAAACAGTAGGGTTTGCTGTCAATTTTAAGCGTCAATTCAATACATATCAGTGTTTTCTTGACAATAAACAATATCTTGCACGGCGGCGTCTAAATCGTTTGAATCTTATTCTTTCTTTGAGTGATGATGAAGATATTATAAGTGACGCTCAGGATTTGCGTGATCTTGCTGATCGTGAGTTACACGATTTGCAGAAAATCAGTGAAGATTTACAAGGGTTAAGTCAGCGATTCTTTCACGGACTCAAAAAGATTGGGAGTGCGGTTGGAATTCCTTTGCCAGAGCCTGATGCAGATGATAGTCAGCAATATGCTACACCATTATTAAATGATCCCATATTTGACCGGTTATTTCGGGAAAATCAGAATTTTTCCGAATTAAGTCTATCTGATATTGATCCATCTAACAACACACTGTTGATTCCTAAGACCTTTACGGTCTGTGAAGGAACGTCAGTGTATTTTGATGTAGCACTATGGTTGTCTGAGAACAACCTTAGCAGAGAAATATATCGCCGCCCTATTGAGGTAGCGTACTACGGCGCTGGTATGTACGTTACCAATGCCACAATAGGTCAGACTAAGTGGGGATGGATACTACCAGATGGTGAATCAACAGATATATCATCCGATGTTTATCTATCTAAAGAAGAACAACAATACACTAATACCACAATAGGCAAAATTACACTTACAAGTATTGTAGAAGCTATTGATAATCTTACATCAATTGATGACTATGTTCGCTACCTTGAAAATAATAACAATCTTCATAAACCTTTTTTTGATGTTATTGTTAAGTTTTCTACTGAGGAGCTTAATAAGGCTTTGACAATAATGAATATGGGATTTGTTGTAGATAATATCTTGAAAGATTGGAACGGGGTAAGAAAAAAGTTCTACGAGCAACTAGGTGAAAAGATTGGAAATGAATATCTGACTCAGATGGAGATTGGCTTTGGCCGCCGTATCATCACTGGAGGACGTGGATTAGCTGACCCTGATGAACACGACGCACTATTTAGTGCGGACGGAACCTATCGTCAGTATGGAATGCAGAAAGATAAAGTATTCGTTATGATGACCAAGAACACCGAGACCTATGTACCCTGGCGGGCAGAGGACATTTCGCTGTGCATGACTGAAAGTAAGGAGATAATCTATGAATCTCAATTACCCAATCTCTTTGCCGAAATTAAGGGAATAGTAGATCGTAACAGCACTGGAGTTTATAAGCATCGGTATATCCGTACTGCCGATAGCAAGAAGTTTGACATCCATGTAGGTACATTAACTCCAATCCATAGGACTGATCGGGAATTTCTTATTTTTATTCAATGTATGACCAGAATGTTTTCCGGCAAATCGAGGCGCTACCCACTGGGTAAGAACTACTTCATCTTAGAGGAGGTTTAGTATAATGAATCAACCAATCGCTCAACTCAGTTTGCAAATTTCAACCTACTGCGAACAGTTAAACGAACACGTTGATAGTTTCACTGAAGTCAACGATCTGATCGCCCTTAAAAAAGAGCTGGCAGATAAAGTTGCACGTTTCTCCGCTGATGAACAACGTCTCAGCATTGGCATCATGGGTCAGGTTAAAGCGGGAAAGAGTAGTTTCATCAACGCCTTGTTATTCGACGGTCAACCCATCCTTCCAGAAGCCGCTACGCCAAAAACGGCTAATCTCACCCGCATTACTTACGGCGAACAGCCACGTTTGGAAGTTGAGTTTTATGAACCGCATGAATGGCAAGAGATCGAAGCATTATCCGCTGGAGCAGGCAACCATCCGCAGGCTAAGGTCGCACGGGAGTTGGTGAGATTAGCAAATGATAATGAAATTGATGTGTTCGCCGAACTGCAAAAAGGCGACAGAAAAGAATTCTGCACCGAAGATATAACCGGATTACTCGGTCTTTTGAATGACTATACGGGGGAAAACGGTCGCTACACTGCCTTAGTGAAGATGACGCATCTTTACTTACCAGATCACGCGCTGCAAGGCTATGAAGTGGTCGATACTCCTGGCATGAATGATCCGATAGAAAGCCGCACACAGAAAACACGCGACTACATGAGCCAATGCGATGTTGTGTTCTTCCTATCGCGGTCTAGCCAGTTTTTAGATCAACCGGACATGGAGTTGCTGTCTCAGCAGTTACCCGGAAAGGGTGTCAAACGCATGGTCTTGGTGGCGGGACAGTTCGATTCCGCCATTCTTGACGATGGGCATGATCAAGATTCACTGACCGCCACGACAGACAATCTAAAAACGCGCCTGAGTCGTGGAGCGGCGACAAAAATTCACAAAATGGCGGCACAGCGCGAACAGATTCATCCTGAATCTGCCGTCATCCTGCGACAGATGACTCAACCAATTTTTGCCAGCACGTTTGCCCACGGTTATGCGAACTGGTCAAGAGAAAAATGGACGACAACCATGCTGCATGTGCATGGCGAACTGGTCGAGTTAGCCCGCCAAAACTGGAACGACTACGCTTTTACTGACGAGGATTGGCAACACATCGGTAATTTCCAAGCATTACTAAACGCTTATGATCTCGCTCGTCAGGATCGAAAGACCTTATTGCAGGAGCAGCAGGACAGCATTGTCCCTGGTGTACGTCAACAATTACAGGAGCGTCTGCGACGCTTGCTGGATGCAGTGGAAAATCGCCACCGACAGCTTCACAAAGGGGATATACGCAAACTGCAAGATCAGCAGTCCGCCTGCGAAACACGCATTCGTCATCTGGAAAGGATATTAGGTCAACGGATTGATGAAACTCTGCATCAGGCAAAACACTCCTCACAAAAATTGCTGCACGAAATCCAAGGCAGTATCGGGCAATATGCGCAGTTGAATACTCGCTCAGGTTCAAAGACGGAAGAGCGTTATCATACAGTCAGTTTTCACTTATTTAAGCCATCCACTTGGTTTGGCGGCAAGACCTACACAGAAACCGTTGTCATCAATTACGAGTATCTCAGTCCCACTGATGCCATTGAGCAACTGCGTCATTATGCCCGCAGTTGTACTTTTGAGATTGAACAAGGATTTAATCGTCTGATCGACCCGGACGCTCTCAAATTGAGCTTGCGTAAAACACTGATCAACGAGATCGACACCCAAAGTGAAAACTTTGATCCCGACCAATTTCGTTCCATGCTAATCAATAGCTTGGAGAGATTAACAATTCCGGTTTTGACACTCGATGCGGGCGACATGACGCAACTGATCAGCCGAAATTTCAAGGGTGAAATCAAAGATCGCGATGCAATTGAATCCCTGCGAGAGACCTTGAATCAGGCATTACATGACGTTTTTACGAAATTAGCGGATTGTTTCCGCAACGCAGCGGGCGATTTATATCAGCAATTAGAACAGTTGCGTAACAGTTTGGGTGAAAAGCTCACTGCCGACATCAAGAGAGAGCTAGATCAATTACGACAGGATTTTACGAACAAACAGGAACAACTTGATCGTTATCAGCATCTGATTGAACAACTCACTTTCGCACAGCGGGAGATTGTTTAGCTTTAAAAGCTGGTTTAAGAATGGTTGATACAAAGTGAAAGAATTAACCGTGTTAGCACAGCAGCATCTTGAATCAATGAAATGCGTTTATCCTGAATTCCCAACGGATTATGAATTATCCACCGCTGCCACCTTCGCCTTCTTCTCGAACACCTGCACTGCCGCATCCTCCAACATCACAATCGTTCCATCATTGCTATTGACCTGAGCACCCAGCTTGCCGGTCATCGACGCGACCCATTGCGGCCATTCCGCTTGGGCTTTCTCCAGTTTCTTCCACGCTTTGGGTTTCAAAGTCGTCACCACCAGCGCGGTCTCGGTCTGAATTCCAATCTTCATTCCCGCTTTTACCACCACTGGCTTGGGTAATTCATTGAATTTCAGGGTAAGTTCAAGGCGACCGCTCACGATATTCTCCGCAGTTAAAGGCGCATCAGTTGTTAAAACGGGTGTGGGCTCTTTTGGTGGTTTCGGTGCTTTGGATGGTTTAGGTTTCGATGACTTGACGGGTCTTAACAGTGCTAGCTCGTCCCGTGCAATGATTGCAGCAGCCTCAGTCACTTCACCAGCGGGTTGCCCCTGTAAATCAATCCGTGCCGTACCGATTCGCATCGCCTTGAGATAAGCGATGCGCTGGCAATAGCCATACATAACGGAATTGACCAATTTTGAAGCGTGCCCCGCCGCCAGCAAGTCTTGACGAATACCGACTTTCAACGGGCGTGGTTTCTTCAGGTTAAAGCAGTTGGGATAAAGCTCGATGAGCTCACGCTCCGGAGTGCGTTTGGGTTGTGCTTCGGGCTTATCGTTCAAATCATCCATCTGCGCGATTCTGTAGTTTCAGGACATTCTGCGGCATATTGACGGCATGATATACGAGTTAACACCATAACTATCCGTGATGGGTTCATCCCATCACGGACATTATGGTTGCTTCACCTCCGAAAGTGGCAGAAATAGCGTGTTAGAACTGTGCGGAAAGGGATGGAAACCTTGAGCGAGATAAAACAGGGTTGCTGCTTCAGAAAGCGCATGAACTAGAAGTGCTTTAACTCCAACAAATTCAGATACCTGCACTGTGCGCAAGATGGCATCTCGCAATAATGCCTTGCCCAAACCCTGACCGTGCCAATGACGATCCACTGCTAAACGACCTAAGACCATCGCGGGAATAGGATCAGGCATATTCCGGCGCAAGTGACCTGGTGCTAAATCACTGGCAATCGAGGCAGTTGCCAAACAGTAATAACCAATCACTCGGTGTTCAACATCAATTACATAAGTGCGAGATGCGCCCCGACCTTCATTGCGAACTGCCCGTTGTTGTAACCACTGATCAAGACTGGGTTCACCGCTATCAAACTGGATGAGATCGTGGTGAATCGTCAAACGTGTTGGAGCACTACAAACTGCCATTTCATGTTTCCCAAGGCACTGTCATAGTCATCAGCTGCCGCAGCTTGGGATTGTCACTCGGCGGCGCATCCAATAACAGTTGAACGGCTTGGAAACTTTCAGTGTCGAGTGTCAACACGCGCTGATCCAACAACACTTCTTGCGCTTCACGACAAGCGGTTTCTAATACAAATTCTGAGCGAGTTTTACCCAATAACTCAGCAGCTTGATCGATGAGGTCGCGCTGGCAACGTTGCGCACGAATGTTGATATTCGTATTGCGGATTGAGTGATTCACTGAATGATTCTCGATATTGATTGATGCCATTGAAGATGCTTGATAAAGCATATCATCGACCTGTAATTAAAATGTCAACGCAATTGATAATGCTCCTTTAACCATACACTGATAATGGATGTCTCGACAATCCATACCAGTATTACAGAATGAACTTGAAATAATCGAATAACATTGACATTTCTTAAACACCTGACTTGCTCTTTTAATCCATGAAGTCAGCCCAAAGAAATACTTTTTTAACTAAAACCTTTTTTACTTAAATCGTTATTTCCTTAAATCTACCATGATAACGAAAGGTTTATTTCGTTAAATCTTTTCCTGAAATCCTTAAAAGACGATTTCCTTAAATACGCCTTTCCTTAAATCTTTACACGATTTTGTTTAACCAAATCAAAGCCTTCGCGTAACAGCTCCAACATGCTGATGCCGTGCGTAGCAGCGTAGGTCTTAAACTCACGGTGGAATGCTGGATCAACTTTGAAGTTCAGCGGTTTGAGATCGCCAGCTTGCGGTTGTTTCAAGTTATCTACTACTGCCACTGGAGAAGGAACAGAAGTTTTATTGGATGGAGGTGGTGGTTTAGCCATGTGTTGTATCCTGAGTGAATTGAGCAAGCTGATTCATTATTGCTTGTGCCACTGCATCAGCTTTCATTCTCAATGTTAAAAAAGCACATTCGGTTAATGCTTTGCCCGCATCATTCGCTCGCCGATAAGCAGTTCGTTCTAATAATGCAGTTGGAATAACATTGTATCCGGCTTGTTGCACATACATTAGACTTTCAGAAAGTTCAACTTGACTATCACCAACCCGACAAAACACCAATAAGATACGTTCTATTGCAATGCCCTTTGCAGTCAATTCATGTGCCAATAAAATGGTGGGTTCTAAATCATCAACAGATAAACCCGTAGGCAATACAATCAAATCACTGTGTTGAGCAATTGCCAATGTGCCACTATTGGATTGCGCTGCTCCATCAAAGATGAATAAATCATAATTCACTGCATCCGGTAGTGCTTTTTCAACAATACGAAATCGCTCAACCTTAATTTCTGGCATCAATAATCCCTGCACCCGCCGTTGTTGCCATTTGAAAACAGTGCCCTGACCAGGGTCGAGATCAGCAATTTTCACCTGCCAACCGTTAGCGGCATATTCACGAGCAAGCAACCGCGCCAGTGTACTTTTACCAACCCCGCCTTTTTGCGATACAAAACCGATGATCTGACCCATGTTGCGCTCACCTCAACTGTGGAGATTTGACGAGTCAAGTCGGAGAATAAAGCATGATTTCCTTTTTTACACAAAGAAAGATTTACTGCTTTACATAAAAAAGTAATTCACGTTTTACAGAAAGAAGGATTTACACTTTAGAATATAAAACGATTTACATCAATAACGATTTATACCTTAACGTAAAAAAGTATTTACTTAATTCGTTAAATCTTTAATTTGTTAACCTACTGTATAACCTAAACATTTATCTTGGTGATCGGTGATGTCTCGCTAAAATTCGCGTGATCGTTGCAGGATGAACCCGAAATAATCGAGCAACATCAGCGTTGGTTTTGTGCCCTGAAGTCACCATTGCAACCACTTCTCGCTGTTGTAATGGTGTCAATTTGAAGCGCCGTCCACCAATTCTTCCCTCTTTGCGTGCTGCCACCAAACCCGCTTGCGTCCGTTCACGAAGAATCTCACGCTCAAATTCTGCGAACGCACCCACCATTTGAATCATCAATCGACCGGCTGGAGTTGTGGTGTCAACCGGTTCAGTCAAACTTTGAAACGCAGCACCGGCGTTGCCAATTTTCTCAAGAATCACCAACAAATCTTTCAACGAACGCGACAACCGATCCAACTTCCAAACCACCACGACATCATCGGGACGCAAGTGATCCAACAACCGTTCCAGTTCGGGACGACTCCAACGACCACCTCCAACCTTTTCCTGAAAGATGCGCTCACAACCAGCAGCAGTTAACGCACTGATTTGACTGGTAATTTCTTGATCTTGAGTAGAAACACGAGCATAACCAAAGCGCATGAGCACAACCTCCATTAACGTTTAAGCACATTATGCAACCCGTTTATGCAACATTCTAACCCTTGAAAAACCATGGAAGTTCATTCAGAAAGTAAACGAGCGTTTGTGCAAGCCACACCGAAAAACCGAATGATGCGCAGTCAAATACTGAATGAACCTGAATGAATCGCCAAATAACCAATTAACACTGAACAAAAAACCACCGATTAAACACAATCACCAAAGCAAATAACCACGCCGCAGATGAATTAAAACCGAATTGAACAACCGCCCTAGCATTGAATTAAACCTGAATGAAAATGTAACCATTGAACAACCAAAACCAGCAATAAACGAATTAACTCGACCAATTAACCCAACCTCAAAGCTATTGAAAAAACCCAACCATCACAATTAAAAACCCAGACATCACAATAAACCAGAACCATCAAACACCCATTAAAACCGAATTAAACTCTGCCAGTTAAACCAAACCAACCAAATAAAGAAATGAGTAAATAATTAAATAAAGCAAAAAAATAAGCCCTGCTCTACCCAATTAAAAAACCCAATAAAACCTGAATTAAAACTGCACGAAACCCAACAACCAACCCAAGCCCCACCAAAAATCACCCACCCACCCAAATCAGAGTAGAATTGTCAACATCAAGAATCGAACAAAGCAAGACCACACCACCGTAAAAACGCATGAGAAAGCCCTAGAGCCTTCCAAGCCGAAGCCTAACCACTTTTGAAGGGTCAACCCTCAAAAAAGCGTCAGACAGCGTTAGAACCCAAATTAACGCCATTAACCACATCGTCCTCAACCGACAAACCACAGTTATCAAAAACACACCCAACAGCAAACACAGCAGGGGATAACACGCCCAACAACACCCTACGGGGGCGGGTATACAAGGCGCGTTTTCGAGAAATCTCTTCAAATCAACATCTTGTTGCACCATCGCGCAATTGTCGATAATGGCATATCCATCTCAGTTGCGATCTCCTGATAAGTCATCCCCTTTGCCCGCATCTGCCTTGCCGTTGTCCGTTTATCTTCGTTACTAACCCGCACACCTGTCTTGGTGTAGTGATCGTCCCAACGCCCAGCATCAGCCTCTTTCTTATGTTGTGCCCGCAGCTCATCAGGAATAATTGCCCGCAACTGTGGTAATAACTCAGCCGGAATAATTGCTTGCATCCAATTGTATAAAGTTGAACGACGAAAGCGATAACGTGGATCAACTTCAATTCCATTCCATACAACCTTTTCACCGCGCATTGCTGCTTGTGCTCGCCGAATAATCGGGCGCATGGTGCGTCGCGCTTCTTTAACTGTTAATCCCGGTGTCCACATTTGTGCTGTCTTAATGATTTCTTCTTCAATACGATCATAGGGCACAAACCACGATAATGAAACACTGGCTAAAAATAACCATGTATCCCGATGACCTTCGGGAATACCGCCGAGAAAATACCAATCCGCAATCTTCATTAAATCTTGATAAACTAAATACCAGCGATGATAAATACTACCTTTATATTTACGACCTTCTCGTGCTGCACCTAAACTGCGCATTCGTGCTGACCTTGGCTTATTGGATGGTTTCCACTCCGGTCGTTCTCCTAATACAGCATCAGACAATTGATGCAATGTCCACCGTTTTCCTGTCAGTACCTTCGCCGTGACTTCAGCCCCGTTTTTGCTGTTGATTGTTCCGCACAAGCGCAGTACCCGAGTGCAATCCCTCGCTACCGGATCAGCTCCAATCGGTGCGAGTGTTGCGATCAACTTGTTCTGCACCAGTTGCCAAACGGGTAAGGCTTTAGCTGGCACTGGCTTGATTAACCAATACAGGTGCATTCCGCGTCCGCTGTAGACCACTTGCGAGGGTGCAGGCAGCCTGGCAGCAATAAGTAACTGTAATGCTTTATCAATATCGACACAACCATCTATATCAACATAACACGTCCGCAACGATGACAGCAGCGATACCCGTCGCCAGTGATGGAACTGATTGACAGTGAAATAACGGTCTTCTTGACCTTGTTGGGCAGCGAGGAATTGCGAAATCAGCGGTGAATCGGCGCGGTGTACTTGCCAGCCACCACTAGGTTTGCGCTTTTCCCAGAACACCACGACACCATGTGCTGGGCGTGGATGTACTTGGTCAAAATGACCTTGTGTATTGAGGTGTTGTAACGTGAAGGGCTGTTGTTGCGGTTGCATGGGTCAAACCTCTTCGTAAGAAGTTGACCGCTCGGGAATGCAATAGGCTAAAATCTAATTGTTGCCGATGCTTAGACCGTAGGGCGGTTGATGCTGAAACGTGACGGGAGTTTTTTACTGACTCCTTCACGCGGCGCTAGAATACACAAAAATGACTCAGGGACAAAGCCATGAGCCGTTTTTATTTGTGCATTTTATTACTCGCTATCTATGAACAGTTATTTAAACGCATACAGTTTTAGCTAACGGAGGGTTGTCGCTTTCTAACTCAGAAATAAGCTCCTTAGTTAAGCGATTATGGAAGAATATCTCTATTAAATCTTTGTCTTCAATCAAATAAACGCATTTATAACAACCTACTGAATTAAGACTATCGAACTGCCAGTTTTCGCCTTTACCTTTCCATAAAAAAGACGCCAGAACATCGCTGCCGCAGATAGGACAACGAATATCTGAAAGTTCAAAACAGTAGTCGTTTTGCTTTTTTTCTATGCAATTAATTAATTTATTTTTGAATCTCATTTCTGAAATCCACAGCTCTTCTTCGTAAAAACTTTGCATGTCCCACAGAGCTTCAGAAATATATGTGGGACTAAATTTATTTCGTATTTTTAGAATCAAAAACAATAATCCTTTTTCGATTTTATCATCCGACTTATTTATCTTTCTTGTTATTACTTTTCTTGTATCCTTGAAGACTGACCATATTTCTCCTTCCGATTGTGGATATAATGCCTCAAAAAGTTTTAACCCTGTAACATCCTCGAGCAAGCAATCTAAATAAGGTATTCCAGCATTGAAAAAAAGTTCAATACACTTCTGTGTGTCTCGTGGTATGTATCCTTTATGGGCAATATCATTTCTGAGTTGACGTAGTTTATGCGCGTTGTTATTCAGTGCACTAGATATGTTTTTTTCTAATTTGAATTTTTCTTGAATGATATGAATTTTTTCATCACTATTAGGATATTTTACTCTAAGCAAAGCTTCACAAGCCCCCCATATAAGAGGAACAATAGACGGCCACCGCTCGTATGCAATTAGCATTATTGCAGTTTCAAAAGATTGTAATGCTGATGCAACTCCTTCTTTGTTAAGGACGTCATCAGAAAATTGAAAGAAAAAACAGAGCGGTTTTTGTAAGTCAGTTGGCACAACGTTCGTCATAGTTATCACAATTCTATAAAATACTGGACATGTTTTCTGCAGCGTTGACAGCTTTTTTGTTGGGTAATGCAACAACCACCAAGTTATAGCGTTACATTCACTTTCGCCTTCTTCTCAAACACCACCAGCGCCGGATTTTCCAACGTTACAATCTTCCCCATATTACTATTAACTTGAACACCCAGCTTGCCGGTCATCGACGCCACCCATTGCGACCATTCCGCTTGGGCTTTCTCCAGTTTCTTCCACGCTTTGGGTTTCAAGGTCGCCACCACCAACGCGGTCTCAGTCTGAATGCCGATTTTCATTCCTGATTTAATGACCACAGGTTTCGGTAATTCATTAAATTTTACGGTTAATTCAAGACGACCAGACACGATATTTTCCTCTGTTAAAGGTGCATTACGAGGCAGTTTAGGTTTAGGTTCTGCCAGCGGTTTGAATCTCACTGGTTTGAAATTTACCAGCTTGGCTTGAGCAACCGCTGCCTCAGCTTCAGTGACTTCACCTGCTGGTTGCCCCTGTAAATCAGTTCGCATTGCCCCTGCTTGTATTGAGCTGAGATAACCCTTCTGCCAGCAGTACATACTGAGCGACAGCCTCACCTCGCGGCGATTATAACCTGCTGCAACTAAATCCTTGTGAACGCCGAATTTCAATGGATGCGGATTGTTGGGATCAAAACAGGCGGGATATAGCGCTGGAAGATCAAGTGGTGGCACAGTTACAAACTGCACCTCAGGTTCGTCATTTGACACTGACACTTGCAAATTATCCACTGATTCCATGTTCATTAAGATCATGTTTTATCAATACATTCTTGATAAAGGTATTTCTGAAACCCATTAAATACCCTTCTAATTTCATCCGGCTGACCAAGATTATCTATTGCATCTGTAAGTGAAGAATTATATTTAAGCAGCAACAATGGTGTTAACTTCTTTTCATCCAATTCATCAACGCCTAAATCTACATAATGCGACAACACGAAATCAAGAAAAACCTGTTGTTGACTATTAAAGATCGCGCTGATCTGTGCCATTGCCCGCCCGACGCGCTCTTCTCGGGTGAGCGGTTGAGTAGCATAAGCAACATGCGCCAACACATCAAATAAATCGCTCTTCTCAGCGTTGATAAGTTGTTGCATTTCAAACAGTTGCTCTTTACCAAACCCTTTCTCAGCAAGTCCATTTAATAGCTTACGGCGTGTATCTGGTGCGCTCCACAAGGTGCGTAACTGGGTTTCATCATTAAAGAATGCGGGCAGTGTACCAAACAACAGCTTCAGAAACTGCTGCGCTGACATCGGTGTTCCATCTTGATGCCAAAAACTGGTTGCCATCTGGTGTTGCAAGGTGCGCACCTTATCATCAGCCAGCTTCACCTTGAGCTTGCATTGACACACACAAGGGCGTTGCCCACACAGATAACAAGGTGGTGCTGGTTCCTGCACACCTTCGTTGCGATTACGGGGACCACTCACCGGTTCAATTGGTTCACCATCCCATTCGGGATCATTAAAATGTTGATGTGCCTGTACGAAATCATAAACAGTGAAATACTCTTTGCCCTCATATAACCGTGTTCCTCGTCCAATAATTTGCTTGAATTCAATCATGGACTTGATAGGACGCAATAACACAATGTGACGAATGTTGCGGGCATCAACACCAGTTGAGAGTTTGTGCGAGGTGGTTAAGATAGTAGGAATGGTCTTTTCATTGTCTTGAAAGTCACGCAGATATTGTTCACCCAGTGCGCCTTCATCTGCCGTCACACGCTGGCAATACTGCGGATCATTACTCACCTTATTTTGGTTAATCAAGTCACGGATTATTAACGCATGTCCTTGATTTGCACAGAAAACCAGTGTTTTTTCATAGGGTTTAATCTGTGCCATGAATAATGAAACTAAGTAGGATTCCCGTTCTCTTATTTCAATAATACGATTAAAATCATTTATTTGATATGTTTTGCCAGTATCAATTTGACCTTCCAGCACCAGATCATCTGCGGTATAACAGTATTCATCTAACGTGGTGGTGATTTGCTTCACTCGAAACGGAGTTAAAAACCCATCGTTAATGCCGTCTTTCAATGAATAAATAAACACCGGCTCACCAAAATAAGCATAGGTGTCTACATTATCTTTGCGCTTTGGAGTGGCAGTTAAACCCAATTGCACTGCTGGAGTAAAGTAATCCAGAATGCCGCGCCATGAGCTTTCATCATTGGCACCACCGCGATGACATTCGTCGACAATAATGACATCAAAGAAGTCGGGGGAATAGTCACCAAAGTACGGTGCTGGCTGCCCATTTGCCGATGATCCACTCATAAAGGTTTGAAAAATGGTAAAAAAAAGATTCCCATTCGTTGGCACCCTGCCTTCTCTGCGAATATCTGCCGGTTCAATCCGAATCAACGCATCTTCGGGGAAGGCTGAAAAAGCGTTATAGGCTTGATTGGCAAGGATATTACGATCTGCAAGGAAAAGAATGCGCGGACGACGGGTGACTCTGTTGTGGTGTTTCCATGCGTGTAGATTCCAACGACTCTGAAATAATACCCAAGCGATTTGAAAAGCAATAAAGGTTTTGCCGGTTCCAGTGGCAAGGGTTAATAAAATCCTGTCTTGACCGGCAGTGATAACAGTTAGCACCTTTTTAATAGCAATATCTTGATAGTAACGCGGTTGGAAATAACCACCACGATCTTCAAACGGAATGGCAGCAAAACGTTCATGCCAAACATTGTGTTGATTAAAGGTTAAATCCCACAATTCTTGTGGTGTTGGATAGCGTTGAATTTCACCCTCAACACCAGTGCGCATATCAATTTGATAAATACCTTGCCCATTCGTGGCATAAGCAAAACGCACCTCTAATTTATCAGCATAATCTTTTACTTGTCCCACGCCTTTAGTGAATGCTTCATGCCACGCTTTCGCTTCAATCACTGCCAGCTTGTGATTGCGGTATTCCAACACATAATCAGCGAATAATGGTTGAGCGCGTTTCCCAGTACCTTGTAAACGTCCGAGTGTAATTGGATATTCACGCCGGATGCGACTATCTGGAATAACACTCCAACCCGCTGCTTTTAATGCAGGATCAATATAATCAGCGCGGGTTTCAGCTTCATTCATTACATCATCCGAATTGTGGTTCCGTACCGCGCCAATTTACGATCTACCGTTAGCAGAATGAGAGGCTCACTAATAGATTGTGCCACCAGCAAACGATCAAACGGGTCTTTATGATCGGTAAAGGTTGGTAATTGGCTGGCTTGCAAGATATGTGCATTGTCGATTGGCAACCAAGTGAAACCATCGGCAACCACTCGCTGACAAAATGTCGGCATATTCAAATCGAGTTTGCCTTGATTCACTTTAATCGCCATTTCCCATAACGAGGCACGACTGACATATACTGCTTCTGATGTGCTTTCGATTAAATCTTTGGCAGCAGCGGGCACTTTCTCAGGCATACCTTGCCACCACAAAATCAAATGCGTATCCAATAATAGGCGCATGAATTTATTGCCCTGCTGGTGGTGCGTGGTCGTTATCTGCGAGGCAATCAAATAAATCATCAATGGAATCGTCAAAATCATCTGCCATCCAGATTTTCCCTTCCATGCTACCCGGTGGTGCGATTTTGCAACGTGGTTGGTAGGCTGATAGCAGTGCGATTGGTTGTCCGGCACGGGCTATCACGACTTCCTTGCCTTGTTCGACCGCTTCTAATAAGCGGGAAAGGTGAGTTTTTGCTTCATGGATGTTGACTATTTGCATGAGATACCCTCGCTTGACTAAGCATTAGTTTAGTATGCTTAATACTGGAATGCAAGATTAGTATTTTAACGCATGTAAGCCAAAATCATGCCAGCTCACAAATTGCCACTAAATGCTTGATTTAAGAGGGATTTTTTCAAGTCATCAAGTGCGGTGAGTTTGCGTTGATAAATGGATTCGAGGTGCTGGGTTTCTTTATGCAAAGTATCAAATTGCAAGGTAAACTGAACTTGATTTTTAAGGTCAGGAAGCCACGATCTATATTCAAAAAGATATTCCCGATTTACCTTCGGCATTCCTGCACGAGCCGAACCTTGAACCGCATAATCAGTAAAGGATTTGCAAAGCAATAAATGAAAAAGGTAATCACGAGTAATTTCATTTGGAAATGGCATGAGTGGGTACATATCAGCACTGCATAAACCATTGAAATCGGGACGAGCTACTTTCATCAAGTACGGTCGAATCTTGCTGTAAAGAACCATTGATTTATCAAAAAGAAATTTACCTGAAATGAGACCCTCTTCACGAGCAGTCTTGAGATCAACAAAGCAACCCTTTTTTGATTCAATGTTTCCCGCACCAACGTGAATCAAATCAATAAAATTATCTTTTCGTGGATCAACAAGTCTGGATGTGATAGAACAAATATCTCCCAACTTTTTCTCAACCCACCCCTCACCACGTTCTGTGAAAACAGATTGTAGATGACTTTCAAATAAAGCACGGGCATTTTTAAGGTTCTGTTCGGCATTCGCTTTGGCGGTGGCGATACCAGCAAAGGCTTGGTCAAGAATGGCGACGATGCGGTGTTATTCGTGGAGTGACGGGAAAGGAATAATCTGCGCTTTTATATCACCATCAGTAACCGCTGGATAGCTTGCTCCTTTCTGAAGAATTCCCATATTTTTGGTGAACTTTTCAGTAAATAAAAAGTAGAAAATAAAACGATTGTTAATTTCTGGTTTAGGTCTAATAACAAAATAACCCGTACTGCAAATTTGTTTATCAAGATGTTCTGGGACAATAGCAATTCTTTGCAAGGTGGGACGAATAGTTGCAAAAATGATGTCATTTTCTTTTACAACTTTCCTAGCTCGACTGGGTGCAGCAGAGCCTTTGATGCGTTGGGTTTCTTCAATTTGAAATGTTGAATTAGAAACACTAGAAACATCAATATAATTAAACATCCATTCTGGTGATTGAGAAGGGTTAATTGTTTCGGTCTTTTGCAGAACATCACCAAGTTTCTTTACTTGCCAATCCGCTTTCATTACATTCTCTCGCTATTCGATCCCAGTAAATCACGAATCACTGCCAACACTTCTGCACTTTCCGCATCTAATGCAATCATCTCATCCATAATATCGACTGGACTACGATGAATGATTGCCTCTCCACCATTAGGATTCTTCACTGATAAATCATAAGTATTGGAATCAATACCGGAAACATCCACGCTCCAGCTTTGCAACGAATCCGTTTGAGTCTTTTGTAATTCGATGTCAAGACCCGAGAGATTGTAGACCTGTTTTTTGAAGCGTTCAGGTTCCTTCTGTTGCCAGTTTTTCAACGCTTGCACCGGTGACACATGTCCAAGGGCTTTTTGGGGTATCTGATGGTTATACATCTGCACATAATGGTGCAGCGTTTTTTCTAAATTTTGTGCAGAATCAAAGCGCGTCGTCGCCACCACCTCGGCAATCCGTCCGTTAAATCGCTCGACCATGCCGTTCGTTTGCGGATGCGAGGGCGGAATTAGGCGATGCTCAATCTGGTGTTTTTTACAAACTAAATCAAAGCGATGGCGACCAGTCGGTTCGCGTTCACCGGTGGCGCAGAAACGATCCGTAAACTCCTTACCGTTGTCGGTCAACACCTTTTCCATCTTAAACGCGGCAGCAGCGATCACTTGCTGGAGAAACGCGCTGGCGTTGGCGGCAGTTTTCTGAGCAAAAACTTTGGCATAGACCCAACGCGTTGCCCGATCAATGGCGACAAAGAGGTAGCAATGGACTTTTTCATCCGGCATCTTAGGGAGGTATTTAATATCAATGTGGATAAAACCGGGCGCGTAATCTTTGAACTGTTTAGGCGGTTTTTTCGCACCTTCTTCTTTTGGAATCAAGTCTTTAAGGTTGGAGACATGGTGGCGACGTAAACAACGCTGTAGCCCTGAGCGCGACACCTCAGGGTTAAAACAGGTGCGCAGCACGACCAGCAAGTCATCGATGGGTAGCAACAACGTCGTGCGCAACTCCACGGCGATCAATTCTTCCAATGGTTTCAAAGTGGTATGCAGATGATGCGGACAATGAGACGCATCGTCAGTGGTCTCGCGGTGACGCCATTTGCGCACCGTCGCTCGATTCAGATGATATTCGCGGGCGAGTTCACGCTCAGATTTAGTGGAATGTTGCAGTTCACGCCGGATCGCGGGAGTTGTGCGGGCATTTTTGTGTAAATTCAAGTTCATAGCATCAATTCTCCTCTGAGTACCCAACCGATTGGGGATGTAGGGCGCGGTGGTGAATGTCCGTGATGACGGCTTGCAAAGCCTCTCGTGCTAAAAATAGTGGGTAGCTGCGTTGCGGAATATAATCATACGGTTCCTGACATTCCATGCTCCGCCAAATGATTACGACCGGCACTGCGATCATCGACAACGCCTATTCCCCAAAGGGGCGCGATGTCTCTGAACTGCTGGATGACGCCGAGCACAATATCTTTGCCATTGCTGAACGCGAGGCACGAGTTGGCGGCGGCTTTCAACCGATGAGTTTGGTGCTCAAGGATGCCATTGCACGAATTGATGCCCTGTCTCAGTCGGGCAATCACATCACGGGATTACCGACGGGATTCACCAAACTTGATGAAATGACATCAGGGCTACAACCGGCTGATTTGATTATCATTGCGGGTCGTCCGTCAATGGGAAAGACCGCATTAGCGATGAACATTGCTGAATATGTGGCGATGACTGCCAAGCGTTCAGTGGCAATCTTCAGTATGGAAATGCCGAGTCACTCATTGGGAATGCGAATGGTGTCGTCATTGGGTCACATTGATCACCAGAATGTACGCACCGGTCAATTAAGTGATACGGAGTGGCCGTTAGTGACTGCGGCAATGATGAAACTATCCAGTGCTGAGTTATTCATTGATGACACGCCAGCCCTCTCACCGTTGGAATTAAGAACCCGCGCTCGACGCTTAAAACGGGAATGGAATGATCTTGGTTTAATCGTGATTGATTATCTGCAATTGATGCAGGCATCCACTCACGAGAACCGCAATAATGAAGTGGCGGAAATCTCTCGTGCGCTCAAGGCATTGGCAAAAGAGTTGAATATCCCAATCATCGCCATTTCACAATTGAATCGCAGTTTGGAACAACGCCAGAACAAGCGTCCAGTGATGTCTGATTTACGCGAATCAGGCGCATTAGAACAGGACGCGGATTTGATCCTGTTTGTCTACCGCGATGAGGTCTATAACCCAGAGAGCAAAGACGTTGGGACTGCCGAGATCATCATTGCCAAACAGCGCAACGGCCCGATTGGAACGGTGCGCCTCACCTTTCTCGGTAAATACACCAAGTTTGAGAACTTCATTCCCAATGAAGTCGAACCACCAGATGTTGTGCCTCCGTTACCGGCGGAATACTAGATATTGTGGTTTAGCTGAACAGTTCACTGTGTGAACCAAGCCGGACTAACCGCAAGATATTGTGATCCAATTTCCGATAGACCAATAACAAATCAGGTTTGATGTGACACTCGCGGTTGCCTGTCCACTGACCGCTTAGTGCATGATCGCGGTTACTCGCTGGCAAGGTTTGGTCAGCAACTAACGCTGCCAGTATCTTCATCACTAACGCATCCAGATCAGAACGGTGCTGCGGATTTGCCTTCGTGTGCTTGTAATCGCGTTTGAAAGTTGATGATCGTTCAATCGTCCGCATTCAAATCCGCCATCAGATCATCAATGCTGTTGAAATGTTGACCTTTACCTGCCTCCAGTTCAGTGATCGCAGCGCGGGTTATTGCACTCGCTGCTCTAACTTCAAAGGGTAAACAACGATCATCAGCAATGCGGCGCATCAATAAGCGAATCGCATCAGAGATGGATAAACCCATTGCATCCAATGCTTCCTCAGCACGTTCTTTGGTCACGGGATCAATGCGGGCACGAACATAGGTGTTGACGCTAGACATGATGATGCGCTCCTTACTGTTGGAGTGTTGACTGTAGTCTTAATCGGACTACACAACAATCGTCTTAGCGGATCATCACCGTTAATTGATAACTGTCAGGAACCGTATGATTATATTCCGCAACGCAGCTACCCACTATTTTTAGCACGAGAGGCTTTGCAAGCCGTCATCACGGACATTCACCACCGCGCCCTACATCCCCAATCGGTTGGGTACTCAGAGGAGAATTGATGCTATGAACTTGAATTTACACAAAAATGCCCGCACAACTCCCGCGATCCGGCGTGAACTGCAACATTCCACTAAATCTGAGCGTGAACTCGCCCGCGAATATCATCTGAATCGAGCGACGGTGCGCAAATGGCGTCACCGCGAGACCACTGACGATGCGTCTCATTGTCCGCATCATCTACATACCACTTTGAAACCATTGGAAGAATTGATCGCCGTGGAGTTGCGCACGACGTTGTTGCTACCCATCGATGACTTGCTGGTCGTGCTGCGCACCTGTTTTAACCCTGAGGTGTCGCGCTCAGGGCTACAGCGTTGTTTACGTCGCCACCACGTTTCCAACCTTAAAGACTTGATTCCAAAAGAAGAAGGTGCGAAAAAACCACCTAAACAGTTCAAAGATTACGCGCCCGGTTTTATCCACATTGATATTAAATACCTCCCTAAGGAAACACTGATTAAATAGCCAGCATCGTTGCGATCTAAATGATAAAATAGGCATCAGTCGTAATGTAAATATGATACCAGCATGAAACAATTTTCTTTTGCACAATCAGAATTTTTAGCAAAAAAGAAAACGACGCGCCGTGAACGTTTTCTCAATGATATGGAAAAAATTGTTCCATGGTCAACTTTGGTTAAAGCATTGACACCTTATTACTACCCTGATAGTCAAGGTAAGCGTGGTCGTCCGCCAATAGGATTAGAGCGGATGTTAAGGATGTACTTTGTACAGCAATGGTATCATCTTGCTGATGAGGCACTGGAAGATGCAATTTACGATAGTCAATCATTACTGCAATTCATAGGTATTGATTTGAGTGTTGAAGCGGTACCAGATGCAACAACACTGTTGAAATTTCGCCATTTACTCGAACGTCATGCACTGACTACAGTGATTTTTTCTACAATCAATGCGCAGTTACGCGAGAAAGGATTGTTGTTAAATCAAGGGACAATCGTTGATGCGACCATTATCAATGCCCCTTCTTCAACAAAAAACGAAGCAAAAGAACGCGATCCAGAAATGCATTCTACTCGCAAGGGAAATCAATGGTATTTCGGAATGAAAGCACACATTGGTGTTGACGTTAATTCTGGGTTAGTGCATACCGTGGTTGGCACGGCGGCAAATGAGCATGATGTCACTCAAGTTGAAAACATTTTACATGGTCAAGAACAAAAAGTTTTTGGTGATGCTGGCTACACTGGTGCAGATAAACGCGAAAAAGTTAAAAACAAATTTAATGAAAAAGTAGTCAGTTGGAATATCGCTGAAAAACGTTCTAAAGTTGAAAAAATGGATGATGGTTTGTTGAAAAATCTCACGCAACAGATTGAAAAAATTAAGGCGCAAATACGCGCGCGTGTTGAACATCCATTTCACATTATTAAAAATCTATTTATGCACCGTAAGGTACGTTATAAAGGGCTTGCGAAAAACACTGCGCAACTACAAACTTTGTTTGCTCTGGCTAATCTCTTAATAGCAAAAAAGGCGCTGTTAAAAGCCTAATATAGAGTTCACAGCATAAGAGTACCTTAATTTTACCTAATAAAGAGGTTGACTATTTTGAATCACTAAAGCAAAAACTATTTATTTAATATCCCCTCTATAAAAATATGCTTTTAAAAAGGCAACGTGGAGAACATTAAATAGATCAGCGGTTCCCTAAGATGGCATTCTAGCCTCCTCCAACAAGGGCAACCGCCGATCCAGATAACTTACTGATTTTAATTTGTTAAAAACTAACTTCAGGACTAAGAACTAACTTTACAGAGTTTAAAGACTACACTTACATGTCAAATAAATGTCTAAACTCTCCGCTTAAATGACCACCAACACCGATCATTTACGTTCCTGCGATATTGTTACCGCACTAATAAAATGCCTGATAAATTTTCAGTTTTTAGTATCAAAATAATAAAAAACACTTACCAACCAAAAACACTAACTTTTCTTTATACAATCAAATAAATAAGCTGATTTCACACGCTGTAAATATAAATATATCTTAAATTTGAAACAAAACACTTGTTTTCTATGTTTATATGCAGATTTTGAGTAATCTTTAGTGACAAGCAACACTAAAATGCGATGTTTTTAATAGAAAAGCCTTTATGGATTATAATTATAGCTAGTATAATATGCTATGTAAGCCAACTATCAATTAGTTATGATAAGATAACTAATTGTATAACCACTATGCTAGGACGCCTATAGCAAATATGCTAGTGCGACCTATAGTAAAAAAGAGTAATCATATATGAACGGCATCAAACCTATGTCTCGCGAAACTCGACAGGTGCTTGAAGATAGCATTTGTGTTAAAAACGAATTTTCCATGATTATCACAAAAGATTTCGATGCGATTGGAGCACTCGCAGAAATTGAACGATTAGTCATTAATTTATTGAAAACAGACGATGTGGTCTTTTTAACAGAATCAACTAAGACATCACCAAAAACAAATTTGGATATTGGTACTTTAGCTAGAGACTTTCTTAATGCAATAATAATTCATGATACATTGATAGCTGAAGCATTCCCATATCATAATTTTAATCCTTTAGTACATTTATTTATAAAACACTTAGATGATGAAGATGATACTTTTAAAAAAATGAAGGTATTTTCAGTAACGATATTTAATAAAATAAAAATAATGAATATGTTAAGAGCCGAAGGGTTATATGAAAAATCAAATAAATTTATTTATAACATCCGGCAAGAAGCAAAAAATAGTCTGATTAAAGCAATTAACAACAGACATCGTTCTGTCAACAAAAACAGCATCAGCATAAAAAGATACATAGATTATTTGTTCAATAAACATGCGCGTCTTCTTGTAATACGTATAGACCTTTACTTATACTAACGAAAATTTGCGGATAAGAAATCCTGTTGAACTTGAAAAAGCAATAAATGATCGAATTGTGTTTTTTAAGGAAACACTGATTAAATAGCCAGCATCGTTGCGATCTAAATGATAAAATAGGCATCAGTCGTAATGTAAATATGATACCAGCATGAAACAATTTTCTTTTGCACAATCAGAATTTTTAGCAAAAAAGAAAACGACGCGCCGTGAACGTTTTCTCAATGATATGGAAAAAATTGTTCCATGGTCAACTTTGGTTAAAGCATTGACACCTTATTACTACCCTGATAGTCAAGGTAAGCGTGGTCGTCCGCCAATAGGATTAGAGCGGATGTTAAGGATGTACTTTGTACAGCAATGGTATCATCTTGCTGATGAGGCACTGGAAGATGCAATTTACGATAGTCAATCATTACTGCAATTCATAGGTATTGATTTGAGTGTTGAAGCGGTACCAGATGCAACAACACTGTTGAAATTTCGCCATTTACTCGAACGTCATGCACTGACTACAGTGATTTTTTCTACAATCAATGCGCAGTTACGCGAGAAAGGATTGTTGTTAAATCAAGGGACAATCGTTGATGCGACCATTATCAATGCCCCTTCTTCAACAAAAAACGAAGCAAAAGAACGCGATCCAGAAATGCATTCTACTCGCAAGGGAAATCAATGGTATTTCGGAATGAAAGCACACATTGGTGTTGACGTTAATTCTGGGTTAGTGCATACCGTGGTTGGCACGGCGGCAAATGAGCATGATGTCACTCAAGTTGAAAACATTTTACATGGTCAAGAACAAAAAGTTTTTGGTGATGCTGGCTACACTGGTGCAGATAAACGCGAAAAAGTTAAAAACAAATTTAATGAAAAAGTGGTCAGTTGGAATATCGCTGAAAAACGTTCTAAAGTTGAAAAAATGGATGATGGTTTGTTGAAAAATCTCACGCAACAGATTGAAAAAATTAAGGCGCAAATACGCGCGCGTGTTGAACATCCATTTCACATTATTAAAAATCTATTTATGCACCGTAAGGTACGTTATAAAGGGCTTGCGAAAAACACTGCGCAACTACAAACTTTGTTTGCTCTGGCTAATCTCTTAATAGCAAAAAAGGCGCTGTTAAAAGCCTAATATAGAGTTCACAGCATAAGAGTACCTTAATTTTACCTAATAAAGAGGTTGACTATTTTGAATCACTAAAGCAAAAACTATTTATTTAATATCCCCTCTATAAAAATATGCTTTTAAAAAGGCAACGTGGAGAACATTAAATAGATCAGCGGTTCCCTAAGATGCCGGATGAAAAAGTCCATTGCTACCTCTTTGTCGCCATTGATCGGGCAACGCGTTGGGTCTATGCCAAAGTTTTTGCTCAGAAAACTGCCGCCAACGCCAGCGCGTTTCTCCAGCAAGTGATCGCTGCTGCCGCGTTTAAGATGGAAAAGGTGTTGACCGACAACGGTAAGGAGTTTACGGATCGTTTCTGCGCCACCGGTGAACGCGAACCGACTGGTCGCCATCGCTTTGATTTAGTTTGTAAAAAACACCAGATTGAGCATCGCCTAATTCCGCCCTCGCATCCGCAAACGAACGGCATGGTCGAGCGATTTAACGGACGGATTGCCGAGGTGGTGGCGACGACGCGCTTTGATTCTGCACAAAATTTAGAAAAAACGCTGCACCATTATGTGCAGATGTATAACCATCAGATACCCCAAAAAGCCCTTGGACATGTGTCACCGGCGCAAGCGTTGAAAAACTGGCAACAGAAGGAACCTGAACGCTTCAAAAAACAGGTCTACAATCTCTCGGGTCTTGACATCGAATTACAAAAGACTCAAACGGATTCGTTGCAAAGCTGGAGCGTGGATGTTTCCGGTATTGATTCCAATACTTATGATTTATCAGTGAAGAATCCTAATGGTGGAGAGGCAATCATTCATCGTAGTCCAGTCGATATTATGGATGAGATGATTGCATTGGATGCGGAAAGTGCAGAAGTGTTGGCAGTGATTCGTGATTTACTGGGATCGAATAGCGAGAGAATGTAATGAAAGCGGATTGGCAAGTAAAGAAACTTGGTGATGTTCTGCAAAAGACCGAAACAATTAACCCTTCTCAATCACCAGAATGGATGTTTAATTATATTGATGTTTCTAGTGTTTCTAATTCAACATTTCAAATTGAAGAAACCCAACGCATCAAAGGCTCTGCTGCACCCAGTCGAGCTAGGAAAGTTGTAAAAGAAAATGACATCATTTTTGCAACTATTCGTCCCACCTTGCAAAGAATTGCTATTGTCCCAGAACATCTTGATAAACAAATTTGCAGTACGGGTTATTTTGTTATTAGACCTAAACCAGAAATTAACAATCGTTTTATTTTCTACTTTTTATTTACTGAAAAGTTCACCAAAAATATGGGAATTCTTCAGAAAGGAGCAAGCTATCCAGCGGTTACTGATGGTGATATAAAAGCGCAGATTATTCCTTTCCCGTCACTCCACGAACAACACCGCATCGTCGCCATTCTTGACCAAGCCTTTGCTGGTATCGCCACCGCCAAAGCGAATGCCGAACAGAACCTTAAAAATGCCCGTGCTTTATTTGAAAGTCATCTACAATCTGTTTTCACAGAACGTGGTGAGGGGTGGGTTGAGAAAAAGTTGGGAGATATTTGTTCTATCACATCCAGACTTGTTGATCCACGAAAAGATAATTTTATTGATTTGATTCACGTTGGTGCGGGAAACATTGAATCAAAAAAGGGTTGCTTTGTTGATCTCAAGACTGCTCGTGAAGAGGGTCTCATTTCAGGTAAATTTCTTTTTGATAAATCAATGGTTCTTTACAGCAAGATTCGACCGTACTTGATGAAAGTAGCTCGTCCCGATTTCAATGGTTTATGCAGTGCTGATATGTACCCACTCATGCCATTTCCAAATGAAATTACTCGTGATTACCTTTTTCATTTATTGCTTTGCAAATCCTTTACTGATTATGCGGTTCAAGGTTCGGCTCGTGCAGGAATGCCGAAGGTAAATCGGGAATATCTTTTTGAATATAGATCGTGGCTTCCTGACCTTAAAAATCAAGTTCAGTTTACCTTGCAATTTGATACTTTGCATAAAGAAACCCAGCACCTCGAATCCATTTATCAACGCAAACTCACCGCACTTGATGACTTGAAAAAATCCCTCTTAAATCAAGCATTTAGTGGCAATTTGTGAGCTGGCATGATTTTGGCTTACATGCGTTAAAATACTAATCTTGCATTCCAGTATTAAGCATACTAAACTAATGCTTAGTCAAGCGAGGGTATCTCATGCAAATAGTCAACATCCATGAAGCAAAAACTCACCTTTCCCGCTTATTAGAAGCGGTCGAACAAGGCAAGGAAGTCGTGATAGCCCGTGCCGGACAACCAATCGCACTGCTATCAGCCTACCAACCACGTTGTAAAATCGCACCACCGGGTAGCATGGAAGGGAAAATCTGGATGGCAGATGATTTTAACGACCCTATTGATGATTTATTTGATTGCCTCGCAGATAACGACCACGCGCCACCAGCAGGGCAATAAATTCATGCGCCTATTATTGGATACGCATTTGATTTTGTGGTGGCAAGGTATGCCTGAGAAAGTGCCCGCTGCTGCCAAAGATTTAATCGAAAGCACATCAGAAGCAGTATATGTCAGTCGTGCCTCGTTATGGGAAATGGCGATTAAAGTGAATCAAGGCAAACTCGATTTGAATATGCCGACATTTTGTCAGCGAGTGGTTGCCGATGGTTTCACTTGGTTGCCAATCGACAATGCACATATCTTGCAAGCCAGCCAATTACCAACCTTTACCGATCATAAAGACCCGTTTGATCGTTTGCTGGTGGCACAATCTATTAGTGAGCCTCTCATTCTGCTAACGGTAGATCGTAAATTGGCGCGGTACGGAACCACAATTCGGATGATGTATGTAATGAATGAAGCTGAAACCCGCGCTGATTATATTGATCCTGCATTAAAAGCAGCGGGTTGGAGTGTTATTCCAGATAGTCGCATCCGGCGTGAATATCCAATTACACTCGGACGTTTACAAGGTACTGGGAAACGCGCTCAACCATTATTCGCTGATTATGTGTTGGAATACCGCAATCACAAGCTGGCAGTGATTGAAGCGAAAGCGTGGCATGAAGCATTCACTAAAGGCGTGGGACAAGTAAAAGATTATGCTGATAAATTAGAGGTGCGTTTTGCTTATGCCACGAATGGGCAAGGTATTTATCAAATTGATATGCGCACTGGTGTTGAGGGTGAAATTCAACGCTATCCAACACCACAAGAATTGTGGGATTTAACCTTTAATCAACACAATGTTTGGCATGAACGTTTTGCTGCCATTCCGTTTGAAGATCGTGGTGGTTATTTCCAACCGCGTTACTATCAAGATATTGCTATTAAAAAGGTGCTAACTGTTATCACTGCCGGTCAAGACAGGATTTTATTAACCCTTGCCACTGGAACCGGCAAAACCTTTATTGCTTTTCAAATCGCTTGGGTATTATTTCAGAGTCGTTGGAATCTACACGCATGGAAACACCACAACAGAGTCACCCGTCGTCCGCGCATTCTTTTCCTTGCAGATCGTAATATCCTTGCCAATCAAGCCTATAACGCTTTTTCAGCCTTCCCCGAAGATGCGTTGATTCGGATTGAACCGGCAGATATTCGCAGAGAAGGCAGGGTGCCAACGAATGGGAATCTTTTTTTTACCATTTTTCAAACCTTTATGAGTGGATCATCGGCAAATGGGCAGCCAGCACCGTACTTTGGTGACTATTCCCCCGACTTCTTTGATGTCATTATTGTCGACGAATGTCATCGCGGTGGTGCCAATGATGAAAGCTCATGGCGCGGCATTCTGGATTACTTTACTCCAGCAGTGCAATTGGGTTTAACTGCCACTCCAAAGCGCAAAGATAATGTAGACACCTATGCTTATTTTGGTGAGCCGGTGTTTATTTATTCATTGAAAGACGGCATTAACGATGGGTTTTTAACTCCGTTTCGAGTGAAACAAATCACCACCACGTTAGATGAATACTGTTATACCGCAGATGATCTGGTGCTGGAAGGTCAAGTTGATATTGATAAAACATATCAAATAAATGATTTTAATCGTATTATTGAAATAAGAGAACGGGAAGCCCACTTAGTTTCATTATTCATGGCACAGATTAAACCCTATGAAAAAACACTAGTTTTCTGTGTAAATCAAGGACATGCGTTAATGATCCGTGATTTGATTAACCAAAATAAGGTGAGTAATGATCCGCAGTATTGCCAGCGTGTGACAGCAGATGAAGGCGCACTGGGTGAACAATATCTGCGTGACTTTCAAGACAATGAAAAGACCATTCCCACAATCTTAACCACCTCGCACAAACTCTCAACTGGTGTTGATGCCCGCAACATTCGTCACATTGTGTTATTGCGTCCAATCAAGTCCATGATTGAATTCAAACAAATTATTGGACGAGGAACGCGGTTATATGATGGCAAAGAGTATTTCACTGTTTATGATTTCGTACAGGCACATCAACATTTTAATGATCCCGAATGGGATGGTGAACCAATTGAACCGGTGAGTAGTTCCCGTAGTCCCCGCGAAGGTGTGCAGGAACCAGCACCGCCTTGTTATCTGTGTGGGCAACGTCCTTGTGTGTGTCAATGCAAGCTCAAGGTGAAGCTGGCTGATGATAAGGTGCGCACCTTGCAACACCAGATGGCAACCAGCTTTTGGCATCAAGATGGAACACCGATGTCAGCGCAGCAGTTTTTGGAAGTGTTATTCGGTACACTGCCCGCCTTCTTCAATGATGAAACCCAGTTACGCACCTTGTGGAGCGCACCAGATACACGCCGTAAGCTATTAGATGGACTTGCTGAGAAAGGGTTTGGTAAAGAGCAACTGTTTGAAATGCAACAACTTATCAACGCGGAGAAGAGCGATTTATTTGATGTGTTGGCGCATGTCGCTTATGCTACTCAACCGCTCACCCGAGAAGAGCGCGTCGGGCGGGCAATGGCACAGATCAGCGCGATCTTTAATAGTCAACAACAGGTTTTTCTTGATTTCGTGTTGTCGCATTATGTGAACTTAGGTGTTGAAGAATTGGATGAAAATAAGTTAACGCCGTTGTTGCAGCTTAAATATAATTCTTCACTTACAGATGCAATGAATGATCTTGGTCAGCCGGATGAAATCAGAAGGGTATTTAATGGGTTTCAGAAATACCTTTATCAAGAATGTATTGATAAAACATGATCTTAATGAACATGGAATCAGTGGATAATTTGCAAGTGTCAGTGTCAAATGATGAACCTGAGGTGCAGACTGTCACAGCACCGCAGCTTGATCTGATTGCGCTCTATCCGGCTTGCTTTGATCTAGCTCGTCCACGTCCACTGAAGTTGAGGATTCACCTTGACTTACTGGCAGCAGGTCATCATCCCGTTGACATCAAGTGGGTATTGGGTTCGTATTGCAAGCGTAAAAACTACCTTCAAACCATACAACTCGGTGCGACACGGATCGATCTACAGGGTCAACCAGCAGGCGAGGTGACTGAAGCTGAGACGATTATCCCGCAACGGGAACTGGCAATTATTTATGCGCGATTAGGTAAAATCCCACGCAAGCCAAAACCGGTTAAGATCAAAAGGGTTAAAAAGCCGAAATCACCACAGGAAGCTAAACCTGTTCCACCACTTGATGCCCCTTTGACCCCGGAGAGTATTGTGAGCGGTCGCCTTGAATTGACAGTGAAGTTTAATGAATTGCCTCAACCTGTTGTCGTTAAAGCTGGAATGAAGATTGGTATTCAGACTGACACTGCATTGGTGGTGACAACCTTAAAACCTAAAGCATGGAAGAAATTAGAGAAGGCACAAGCCGATTGGAAACAATGGGTTGCTTCAATGACTGGTAAGTTAGGTACTCAAGTTAATAGTGATGGTGGTACGATTGTGATGTTGGAAGATGTAGCAATACAGGTGTTTGAAAAGAAGGTGAAGGTTGAAAGTTAACGATGCTCTACTTATACCCAATCTTGGTTCCTTTTGTGCTATTGATCTACGGTTGTTCTTCGCAACAGCTCTATAACACGGGTCAAGCGTGGCAACAAAACGAGTGCAATAAAATCATCGACACACAGGAACAAAACCGATGTATGGCGAGTAGCAACACTTCATACGAAGATTACAAACGCCAAATTCAAGAGACCAAGGATGCGAAGTAGTAGTGCCCAAATCAACAGGACATGTATAGATTTTTATCTTGGTTTGGTACAATGAAATTTGCTAGTATTACACCGATTTGCAAACCAGTATCCTCTGGATAAATCTGAAACTAACCTTATGATTCTAGGAGAAAATATGAGTATTCTTTACACATATTATGTTGTGCTTTCAGCAGATACACATGGACATAAAAAAGCCGATTCAATAATAGAACCGGCTTTCCTTTTTTAACCACTAAATTCTTTTAACCGGCTAAACCAACAGACCTCAACAAGTTACTGGTTTTGCCTTCAATGTACGCAATCAACGCTGACACTTAACAAATTGATCCGGTTTTATCCGTTTCAAAACAGCAAAAGTAACCGCGCTGACTAAGGCTCAAGTTTACACGATCCGCCCCTTGTAAAAAAGAGCCTTTTGTTGATTGCGTCAAGGTAGCTAACATGGCACTTGACAATAAAACCACTGAAAACAAAGACTTTTTCAACACCGGTTGTATTTCCGAAGCACAACAACAGCCCTTCACGTTACAACGCCTCAACACCCAAGGTCATTTTGACCAAGTACATCCACGCCCAGCACATGGTGTCGTAGTGTTCTGGGAAAAGCGCAAACCCAGTGGTGGCTGGCAAGTACACCGCGCCGATTCACCGCTGATTTCGCAATTCCTCGCTGCCCAAAAAGGTCAAGAAGACCGTTATTTCACTGTCAATCAGTTCCATCACTGGCGACGAGTATCGCTGCTGTCATCGTTGCGGACGTGTTATGTCGATATAGATGGTTGTGTCGATATTGATAAAGCATTACAGCTACTTATTGCTGCCAGGCTGCCTGCACCCTCGCAAGTGGTCTACAGCGGACGCGGAATGCACCTGTATTGGTTAATCAAGCCAGTGCCAGCTAAAGCCTTACCAGTTTGGCAACTGGTGCAAAACAAATTGATCGCAACACTCGCATCGATTGGAGCTGATCCGGTAGCGAGGGATTGCACTCGGGTACTGCGCTTGTGCGGAACGATCAACAGCAAAAACGGGGCTGAAGTCACGGCGAAGGTACTGACAGGAAAACGGTGGACATTGCATCAATTGTCTGATGCTGTATTAGGAGAACGACCGGAGTGGAAACCATCCAATAAGCCAAGGTCAGCACGAATACGCAGTTTAGGTGCAGCACGAGAAGGTCGTAAATATAAAGGTAGTATTTATCATCGTTGGTATTTAGTTTATCAAGATTTAATGAAGATTGCGGATTGGTATTTTCTCGGTGGTATTCCCGAAGGTCATCGGGATACATGGTTATTTTTAGCCAGTGTTTCATTATCGTGGTTTGTGCCCTATGATCGTATTGAAGAAGAAATCATTAAGACAGCGCAAATGTGGACACCAGGATTAACAGTTAAAGAAGCGCGACGCACCATGCGCCCGATTATTCGGCGAGCACAAGCAGCAATGCGCGGTGAAAAGGTTGTATGGAATGGAATTGAAGTTGATCCACGTTATCGCTTTCGTCGTTCAACCTTATACAATTGGATGCAGGCGATTATTCCGGCTGAGTTATTACCACAGTTGCGGGCAATTATTCCTGATGAGCTGCGGGCACAACATAAGAAAGAGGCTGATGCTGGGCGTTGGGACGATCACTACACCAAGACAGGTGTGCGGGTTAGTAACGAAGATAAACGGACAACGGCAAGGCAGATGCGGGCAAAGGGGATGACTTATCAGGAGATCGCAACTGAGATGGATATGCCATTATCGACAATTGCGCGATGGTGCAACAAGATGTTGATTTGAAGAGATTTCTCGAAAACGCGCCTTGTATACCCGCCCCCGTAGGGTGTTGTTGGGCGTGTTATCCCCTGCTGTGTTTGCTGTTGGGTGTGTTTTTGATAACTGTGGTTTGTCGGTTGAGGACGATGTGGTTAGTGGCGTTAATTTGGGTTCTAACGCTGTCTGACGCTTTTTTGAGGGTTGACCCTTCAAAAGTGGTTAGGCTTCGGCTTGGAAGGCTCTAGGGCTTTCTCATGCGTTTTTACGGGGGTGTGGTCTTGGTGGTCTTGCTTTGTTCGATTCTTGATGTTGACAGCTGCATTCTACTCTGATTTGGAGTGGGTGGGTGATTTTTGGGTGGGGTTGGGCTTGGGCTGGTTGTTGGGTTTCGTGCAGTTTTAATTCAGGTTTTATTGGGTTTTTTAATTGGGTAGAGCAGGGCTTATTTTTTTGCTTTATTTAATTATTTACTCATTTCTTTATTTGGTTGGTTTGGTTTAACTGGCAGGTTTAATTCGGTTTTAATGGGTGTTTGATGGTTCTGGTTTATTGTGATGTCTGGGGTTTTTAATTGTGATGGTTGGGTTTTTTCAATAGCTTTGAGGTTGGGTTAATTGGTCGAGTTAATTCGTTTATTGCTGGTTTTGGTTTGTTCAATAGTTTCGTTTTCATTCAGGTTTAATTCAATGTTAGGGCGGTTGTTCAATTCGGTTTTAATTCATCTGCGGCGTGGTTATTTGCTTTGGTGATTGTGTTTAATCGGTGGTTTTTTGGTTCAGTGTTAATTGGTTCATTCGGTGATGATTCATTCAGGTTCATTCAGTATTTGACTGCGCATCATTCGGTTTTTCGGTGTGGCTTGCACAAACGCTCGTTTACTTTCTGAATGAACTTCCATGGTTTTTCAAGGGTTAGAATGTTGCATAAACGGGTTGCATAATGTGCTTAAACGTTAATGGAGGTTGTGCTCATGCGCTTTGGTTATGCTCGTGTTTCTACTCAAGATCAAGAAATTACCAGTCAAATCAGTGCGTTAACTGCTGCTGGTTGTGAGCGCATCTTTCAGGAAAAGGTTGGAGGTGGTCGTTGGAGTCGTCCCGAACTGGAACGGTTGTTGGATCACTTGCGTCCCGATGATGTCGTGGTGGTTTGGAAGTTGGATCGGTTGTCGCGTTCGTTGAAAGATTTGTTGGTGATTCTTGAGAAAATTGGCAACGCCGGTGCTGCGTTTCAAAGTTTGACTGAACCGGTTGACACCACAACTCCAGCCGGTCGATTGATGATTCAAATGGTGGGTGCGTTCGCAGAATTTGAGCGTGAGATTCTTCGTGAACGGACGCAAGCGGGTTTGGTGGCAGCACGCAAAGAGGGAAGAATTGGTGGACGGCGCTTCAAATTGACACCATTACAACAGCGAGAAGTGGTTGCAATGGTGACTTCAGGGCACAAAACCAACGCTGATGTTGCTCGATTATTTCGGGTTCATCCTGCAACGATCACGCGAATTTTAGCGAGACATCACCGATCACCAAGATAAATGTTTAGGTTATACAGTAGGTTAACAAATTAAAGATTTAACGAATTAAGTAAATACTTTTTTACGTTAAGGTATAAATCGTTATTGATGTAAATCGTTTTATATTCTAAAGTGTAAATCCTTCTTTCTGTAAAACGTGAATTACTTTTTTATGTAAAGCAGTAAATCTTTCTTTGTGTAAAAAAGGAAATCATGCTTTATTCTCCGACTTGACTCGTCAAATCTCCACAGTTGAGGTGAGCGCAACATGGGTCAGATCATCGGTTTTGTATCGCAAAAAGGCGGGGTTGGTAAAAGTACACTGGCGCGGTTGCTTGCTCGTGAATATGCCGCTAACGGTTGGCAGGTGAAAATTGCTGATCTCGACCCTGGTCAGGGCACTGTTTTCAAATGGCAACAACGGCGGGTGCAGGGATTATTGATGCCAGAAATTAAGGTTGAGCGATTTCGTATTGTTGAAAAAGCACTACCGGATGCAGTGAATTATGATTTATTCATCTTTGATGGAGCAGCGCAATCCAATAGTGGCACATTGGCAATTGCTCAACACAGTGATTTGATTGTATTGCCTACGGGTTTATCTGTTGATGATTTAGAACCCACCATTTTATTGGCACATGAATTGACTGCAAAGGGCATTGCAATAGAACGTATCTTATTGGTGTTTTGTCGGGTTGGTGATAGTCAAGTTGAACTTTCTGAAAGTCTAATGTATGTGCAACAAGCCGGATACAATGTTATTCCAACTGCATTATTAGAACGAACTGCTTATCGGCGAGCGAATGATGCGGGCAAAGCATTAACCGAATGTGCTTTTTTAACATTGAGAATGAAAGCTGATGCAGTGGCACAAGCAATAATGAATCAGCTTGCTCAATTCACTCAGGATACAACACATGGCTAAACCACCACCTCCATCCAATAAAACTTCTGTTCCTTCTCCAGTGGCAGTAGTAGATAACTTGAAACAACCGCAAGCTGGCGATCTCAAACCGCTGAACTTCAAAGTTGATCCAGCATTCCACCGTGAGTTTAAGACCTACGCTGCTACGCACGGCATCAGCATGTTGGAGCTGTTACGCGAAGGCTTTGATTTGGTTAAACAAAATCGTGTAAAGATTTAAGGAAAGGCGTATTTAAGGAAATCGTCTTTTAAGGATTTCAGGAAAAGATTTAACGAAATAAACCTTTCGTTATCATGGTAGATTTAAGGAAATAACGATTTAAGTAAAAAAGGTTTTAGTTAAAAAAGTATTTCTTTGGGCTGACTTCATGGATTAAAAGAGCAAGTCAGGTGTTTAAGAAATGTCAATGTTATTCGATTATTTCAAGTTCATTCTGTAATACTGGTATGGATTGTCGAGACATCCATTATCAGTGTATGGTTAAAGGAGCATTATCAATTGCGTTGACATTTTAATTACAGGTCGATGATATGCTTTATCAAGCATCTTCAATGGCATCAATCAATATCGAGAATCATTCAGTGAATCACTCAATCCGCAATACGAATATCAACATTCGTGCGCAACGTTGCCAGCGCGACCTCATCGATCAAGCTGCTGAGTTATTGGGTAAAACTCGCTCAGAATTTGTATTAGAAACCGCTTGTCGTGAAGCGCAAGAAGTGTTGTTGGATCAGCGCGTGTTGACACTCGACACTGAAAGTTTCCAAGCCGTTCAACTGTTATTGGATGCGCCGCCGAGTGACAATCCCAAGCTGCGGCAGCTGATGACTATGACAGTGCCTTGGGAAACATGAAATGGCAGTTTGTAGTGCTCCAACACGTTTGACGATTCACCACGATCTCATCCAGTTTGATAGCGGTGAACCCAGTCTTGATCAGTGGTTACAACAACGGGCAGTTCGCAATGAAGGTCGGGGCGCATCTCGCACTTATGTAATTGATGTTGAACACCGAGTGATTGGTTATTACTGTTTGGCAACTGCCTCGATTGCCAGTGATTTAGCACCAGGTCACTTGCGCCGGAATATGCCTGATCCTATTCCCGCGATGGTCTTAGGTCGTTTAGCAGTGGATCGTCATTGGCACGGTCAGGGTTTGGGCAAGGCATTATTGCGAGATGCCATCTTGCGCACAGTGCAGGTATCTGAATTTGTTGGAGTTAAAGCACTTCTAGTTCATGCGCTTTCTGAAGCAGCAACCCTGTTTTATCTCGCTCAAGGTTTCCATCCCTTTCCGCACAGTTCTAACACGCTATTTCTGCCACTTTCGGAGGTGAAGCAACCATAATGTCCGTGATGGGATGAACCCATCACGGATAGTTATGGTGTTAACTCGTATATCATGCCGTCAATATGCCGCAGAATGTCCTGAAACTACAGAATCGCGCAGATGGATGATTTGAACGATAAGCCCGAAGCACAACCCAAACGCACTCCGGAGCGTGAGCTCATCGAGCTTTATCCCAACTGCTTTAACCTGAAGAAACCACGCCCGTTGAAAGTCGGTATTCGTCAAGACTTGCTGGCGGCGGGGCACGCTTCAAAATTGGTCAATTCCGTTATGTATGGCTATTGCCAGCGCATCGCTTATCTCAAGGCGATGCGAATCGGTACGGCACGGATTGATTTACAGGGGCAACCCGCTGGTGAAGTGACTGAGGCTGCTGCAATCATTGCACGGGACGAGCTAGCACTGTTAAGACCCGTCAAGTCATCGAAACCTAAACCATCCAAAGCACCGAAACCACCAAAAGAGCCCACACCCGTTTTAACAACTGATGCGCCTTTAACTGCGGAGAATATCGTGAGCGGTCGCCTTGAACTTACCCTGAAATTCAATGAATTACCCAAGCCAGTGGTGGTAAAAGCGGGAATGAAGATTGGAATTCAGACCGAGACCGCGCTGGTGGTGACGACTTTGAAACCCAAAGCGTGGAAGAAACTGGAGAAAGCCCAAGCGGAATGGCCGCAATGGGTCGCGTCGATGACCGGCAAGCTGGGTGCTCAGGTCAATAGCAATGATGGAACGATTGTGATGTTGGAGGATGCGGCAGTGCAGGTGTTCGAGAAGAAGGCGAAGGTGGCAGCGGTGGATAATTCATAATCCGTTGGGAATTCAGGATAAACGCATTTCATTGATTCAAGATGCTGCTGTGCTAACACGGTTAATTCTTTCACTTTGTATCAACCATTCTTAAACCAGCTTTTAAAGCTAAACAATCTCCCGCTGTGCGAAAGTGAGTTGTTCAATCAGATGCTGATAACGATCAAGTTGTTCCTGTTTGTTCGTAAAATCCTGTCGTAATTGATCTAGCTCTCTCTTGATGTCGGCTGTGAGCTTTTCACCCAAACTGTTACGCAAC
>NZ_PPGH01000044.1 GCF_002958735.1 Chromatium okenii
ACGTCAAGCCCGTCATGTTGATAGCTAAAATAACCTTAGTAAATCAGCGGCTTACAGTACCTGACCGCTGCCGCGTTGCATTGCCGTTGCGATGTCCGCGCATGGACTGGGCATTGATACCCGCAGGCGCGTTGAATTGCGCCCACGTTATCGCTGGATTCTCGGCGATCAAGCGGCAGCACGGTAATGGTTACGGATGTGTCGATAAACATCGCCCCATGTTTGCGGATTGCCAGCGGCGCTCAGGAATTCTGAACGCGCCACCGCGTCATGTTCGCCAATGTCAGCGAGATACCGATTTGCGAATTCCAGAATTTCGGGACATGCGTGTTCAGGCTCGGCAAGGATCGCTGCCTTGTGTTGGCAGCTCCCGTTATTACTATATTCACGGGAGCTGTCTGATTTGCCCCATTTTGCTGGATTCTCGGCGATCTCAACATCATCGGTTTGCGCAGGCTTAAAATCGGTTTGCTGTCTGATTTGCCCCGTTTTGCTGGATTTGAAAGTTTGCCGCTCACTCCATGATGCCCCCTTAGCTGTCTGATTCTCAGCAACCAATCGGGCAGCAAGGGCGATCATGTATTTACCGCCGGGGATTTTCACCTGACTGGATTCGGTGGTCTTTTCCTCAGCCGCTAATTTATAAACGCGGTTGCCGCTGTCACCGGTAGCCACCAGCCAGTAGCCAAAATTCCCTAGGATGGAGTTCACGGTGCGGATCACCTGACTGGATTCGGTGGTCTTTTCCTCAGCCGCTAATTTATAAACGCGGGCTTTCTGCACACCAAGAGAAGGGCACAGGTAACGGCGGATTGCGGCAGCGTCATCATGTGTCGCGAGCCGGTTGAGTAAATCGACTGCGCCTGCGGCAGTGATCCCCTTAATCTCGTCCGATGTCACGAGCCGACCTTTCCGTTTGCGGGTGCTTTGCAGATTGAAGAAATCCAAACCCAATTCCTGATAGAACACGCGGCAGGCTTGGGCGACTGCTTTGCGATTGCGCCGCAACATGACATCCAACACACCGATGTCATCGGCGGTGCTTTCGACCACGCGGTCAGGTTCAGTGGCAAATCTGAATCGCTCTAATTGGCTGGTGATCCGCCCTTCGTGGTAAATGTTGACCGCTTGCGTGGTCAGTTCAGAGAGCGGAATGCCCAGTGCTTTGGTGATCGTGTGTGCGTGAACGTCTTGGCTATCGTAACGATCAGGCGTGTAATTGCTGGCAATTTGCTCAAAGGTTGCCTCACTCAACGCTGGGCGATCTTTAACATCCGCAACGAATTCGCTTTCAATTGAATCCCAAATCTTTTTTCGATAAGCGTTGAATTCAGAATCATTGACTTCTTTCCGGTCAATCTCAACATCAAATAAATCCTGACTCATGCAGCAGAATTCCTGCCCGTAGTATTGAACACGCCGCTTTCTGACTACCTCGAATACCGCAGCAACCACATCATAGCTGCTCGCTTCAATGATGCTGCCATGATCCAAATGAGCGCAGTAAAGGGCATCCGCCAATTCTTCTTTAGCAGTGCGTGGAGCAGGCTTTTTGAGTGTTCCAGTGATAGCAACCTCATATCCAGTCGCCGTGCGATCACGGGCAAGCATTTGATGGAAGTCGCTGGCGCATTTTGTGCCGTCATAAATGCCAAACCATTTAGTAAAGTGCTTCACTTCAATCGACACGCCGGATTCAACTGCGGGACTAAAAATGATCCAATCATATTGAACCACCAGCCCATTGACATCCTTAAACCATGCCCGTTGATTAGGATCACCGCTGGTTGCATAACCACCTCTTGAATTGATAACCAATCCCTTTTTGCCGGGGCATTGCGCCCGAAGATGCCGATCAACGCGCAGTGATTCTTTTGCACCCGAGCAGGCGATGAATACCCGTCCACCATCATTCACTTCGTTAGATGCAGACCACCAAATCCGCTTTTCTGAACGGTGAATTTTCATGGGTTTAGGCGGGTTATGGTCAACAACATCAATGACATAAGGCTTTGCGCCATTGTGTCGAAAAGCAGCAACGGTCAAATCATTCAGGTTGGCGTCAACTCCCGCAAAAATGCCATGCTTCACCGTCGCTTTAATTGCATCAAAGAATTGCCGGGTAATAGCGCCAGCCGTGCT
Organism: Chromatium okenii; assembly: GCF_002958735.1. GTDB lineage: Bacteria > Pseudomonadota > Gammaproteobacteria > Chromatiales > Chromatiaceae > Chromatium > Chromatium okenii_A. The sequence continues at coordinate 2,143 of NZ_PPGH01000044.1, forward strand.
TTTCAGGGTTCCATCGGGATCATATAGAACTCGGACAACATGAGCGATTTCATCAGCGAGAATAGCCTTTGCAGCATCCAATGATTTACGGATGTTTATCTTACCGATTGAATTGATGCAAGCCACAATCTTTTCGACCAAAGCACATTCATTGACCGCCATATCTTGATAATGCGTTGCCCCTTCAAACCGGCTAACGAGATTATCGACCAACGTTGTCGAATAAGTTAGGGCAACAACATTGTTTATTTGGTCAAAAATCGTCTTTAAGACCAATTGCGTTTTACCCGATCCCATTGGTGCACGAATTAGAAAACAGCGATGCCCCTGCGCCCACAAAGTGCGCATGGCGGGGATTACTTCCTGAATCGAATCAAGGGTGAGGTTGGCATTCAGTTGATTATCTTCTCGCGCCCGGCGTATTGCCGTGGTAATCGCTTCGTCAAGCGCACCTGATAACGCCAGCTTAGTATCATCGGTACATTCAGGAATAGCGCCGCACACCGCATCAATCAACTCTGGTGAAGTGATTTCAAGCGGGAGTCTGGGCACTTGTCGCAATAGCACTTTCCGCGCTACCTGAACGGGATTCTCAGCCTTTCAATCAAGACCAAACAGTCTTTAATTGCTGCCGGTAACACAAACTCCCGCTGGGCGCTGGGCGCAGGCAGTGTGTCTGGCTGCGCATTAATTTCATCCGCAAAAGCAGATGCTTTTTCCATTGCCTGTGCTAAATCGCTTTTTATGGCCGCAGAATCAGTGATCGTGCTCAAAACACTCACCGATGCCAATGATTCAAAACATGTTTTGAAATCATCCGCTGGCGCTTCTTTCTCTAAAAAATAGGTTTCATTCGTGCCGCTGTCGAATACAAAACAGCCGATTTCAGTGCGATCAATGAAAGCAGCAAATGATTTTGATTCAATACGGAAGGGCGATTGAATGCGGGTTTTCTGTTGTCCACTATCAAGCCATTGTTTGACTGTGATAATGCCGTTAGCGGTTTCGAGTTCAGTTTGCAGCGTGAGGACGTTATCAACGCGCCCGGTGAAGCTACCTGCGCCGCTGCGGGTGATCGTGGTCTTGGTGCGTTTGGCATGGGATTGAATGGCACCCGCCCACGCCGGTTCGATGATGACGCTGCCACCACCTAGGTTGCTGATTTGATAGTCGCCCTTAGCGCATTGCAGCGGCGCATTGACTGCTGGCGGACTATCGAAAATTTCCCGCTCGGTGCTGTAAACCGATAAATCTAAGACTGTGCGATTTAGGCGTTTTTTGCCGTGCTTATCGGTTGCCGTAAACATCAAATCAGCAGCGCCAGCAGCAACTGTTAACGCCAGCCGGATGGAGTCTTGATCGATGTCAGTTGCAAGGCGTAACCAGTAATGACGGCTTGGTGTGCCATTGAATGCGGGCAAGCCGTCGGGCAGCAACACGCGGGAAGATGATGACGAATAAGCAAGCCGCTCGGCGCTGCTGATACCGGGGACGAGCCGCTCTAATTGTGCAAAGAAATCATCATCGCTGGCGGTTTCAAGCTGCGCGGGCATTGAAGGCTGGCGATCACGGTCGACAAACAGCAGTCCGCCGCTGGTGAAGTTTTCTTTGAAGCGCCCAATGGTAGTTTTGCCATTGATGTGGTGCACACCAAGCTGGCGTTCGCCTACATTCAGCCGCTCCCGCAGGGTCTTATCAGGCAGGATTTGATAGGGAAGATCACCGCACTCGACGCAATGCCCGTAAATGAGCGTTTGCGCTGGCGTCAGGCTTGCGAGCAGGGTTGATAGTTCAGATAACGACGCGACACGATGGCGCAGCGCGGTATAACGCCCTGAATGCCCTGCAACTTCTTTGGTGACTTCGCCATTGGCAAGCGTGTAAGTCTTACCGGCAGGCTTGCCATCGATGCGCGTGCAGACAGTTAAGTAGCAGGTTGAAGTTTGCGCTGTATCTTTCTGATTTGATACTGCTTTCTGATTTGAGTTTGTTGCGGCGTTGCTGTAAGATTGCGTCATTGTCTGAAACCTGACAAAGACACGTTTGATCAATTTACCTTTACATCCAAGTGGCGATCACTCTATATTTCGCCCTGACATGGTTTGTTGAGATTGAAGCTAAGGCGTCAACTGCAACAGAGATTAAGGTTATTCTCAAACTGTGTCGTGTCTAAAAGGCTCGTTTGCACTTTTCTACTCTGGCAAGAATCGAAGGAAGTGTTAATGAGTTGAGGTTGATATGAAGAAAATGAGTGAACGCAAAAGAGCCGCTTAACTGCGGTTTTTTTGCGTGTCCGTGATTTAATGCCTTTCGGAATACACTGTCAAGTGAGTATGCTTCACAGAATCGCGTAGGACGCATTTTGAGCACGTTCTCAGCGCCAGCAGTGTTCATGCGACGGACAAGAAAAAACCGCTGTTACGCGGCTTGTGTACGGCATCACAGTTGTTTATCCGCTGCCCGTTTCCAGTTTTCTAAATTGTTTGACAGATTTTGCTTAAAACTAAAACTGAACCGCTTTCCAGTCGCGTTCCCGATATACGCTTGAATTTCCTCATTTGTCTTTTTTGCTGCTTTCATGGCGACGGCGACGAGTCTAACGTCTAACGACACTTCTTTAACACTGGTTAACTCACTCACTGCGCCAGCTTCGATCGCACTCAAACGCACTTCAAATGCCGCAAAACTTGCTTGCATGGCAGCGAGTTGATTCAGTACATCTTCAAACATTTTATCAATCTGCGTCATTGATGCTTCAATAGAGTCTATCCGCGTATTTACTGATATAGATTCAGTGCTTTCTAATTCGGTATTGATTGGTATAGATTGATCTATAGATCGCTCTAACAGATTGATCGCCCTCAGCATTACATTGGTCATTGATTCATGCGGTTGCGATAACGATTGAATCCGTTGCTTGGTTCCATCGGGGAACTTAAACATCATAGCGTCCAATTCCTTGCTCCTTTTTGAGATAACGTGCAGTGCGCTTTTTATTGCCTAGCGTCAATTGGTTCAATAGCGCCAGCAACTGCTTTCCCGTTAAGCCGCTAATCGTAGATTTAGCATCATCTGGCTTGGTTGAAACTTGAAAATGTTGCTGATCGTTTGCTTGTGCCATTTGCATGTTTTGCTCCGTGATTTGAATCCAGACAGTTGCAGGTGAGTGGCGATCTTTTGCAGCGACACACCACGCGAGCGCAGTTCCTTGATCACTTCGATCGCCTGTTGCTCAGTTTCGTTGACAGCTAATTCCTTTGGATTCTCAGGGTTTACGGCATAACCGTAGGGCACTGAACCCGTGCGCTCGGCGCGTTCTTTCTTTGCTTTCAGTGCGGCTTTGGTGCGGGATTTGATGATCAATCTTTCGTACTCAGCAAAGGCGTCAACCATGCGGCGCATCAAAACATCTGCCGGATTGTCAGAATCAGTGCCCTCACCTGCTGCCGATTGAATCCTTGCGCCCTTCCGTTCGATGGAACGTTCGATCATGGCGACCACGATCGGATCACGTCCAAGCCGATCCCGTTTTGCCACTATCAGCGTGTCGCCTGCTTTCAGAATGTCGATTGCAGCGAGTAATCCGGGGCGCTTATCAAGACCTGCTACGCCAGACACGCCCTCGTCGGCGAAGGTGTTGGCAATCTCAGCTACTGCTTTGCAAGCGTCTAACTGCGCGTTCAATCCGGCTTGTGATTCGGCTTGCCCTTGCGTAGAAACTCTTAAATAACTGTAGGTTGCCATTGATCTATACTCGTTTATATTGGTCTTGATAGGTCAAGTATAGATCAATCTTGACACCTGTCAATACTCGTTTATATTTATTTATATCGGTATAGATTGACGGGTATAGATCAAGGTTGATCGGTATAGATAGGCAACTAAACGTCGGCATTTGACGATCCTTGACGGCGAACGATCACCCATGCCCTGACAGTTTTTTGACACACAAAAAAACCGCCTCGAGGACGGTGACGATTTGCGCTGGCGCTGGGATTAGCGACGGAAAGGAATTGGCGGGATCAATCAGCTTTCGATCATTGGCGATGCTTCATTGAAGGTGATTCGTGATAAGCGTTTATACCGCGATACCAAAGGCAAAACGTTTGAGGATTATTGCCAAGAAAGATTTGGAATAACGCGAGTTCATGCGCATAGACGCATTGCATTCGCAGGAATCTTGGATGATTTGTTACCAATTGGTAACAAAAATCTACCAGCCAGAGAATCGCAAGCCCGTCCTTTAACTGCACTTCCAACGCCAGAATTGCAAGCTGAGGCGTGGAGTAACGCGCAATCAGCAGCAGGTAAAGATCAGCCTTCCGCTAAAGAATTGGTGCCCAGGGGCACCAAACCCATTCCAGCAACTGAACGTCAAGCCCGTCATGCTGATAGAGCAATTTCATTCGTAAGTCTGATTGAGAATTTGAAACCGCTCGGTTTCAAAAATCTACCAGCAACTGAACGTCAAGCCCGTCATGCTGATAGCTAAAATAACCTGTGGTAAATCATGGTTTTACAGTACCTGATCGCTGCCGCGTTGCTTTGCAGTTGCGATGTCCGCGCAGCGAGTGTGCATTCATCGCCAATTGGGTAAAAGTTTTCGCCCACGTTGCCGCTGGCGACTTCGCGGTGATGATTGAAAGTCACAAGTGCGCGACGTCGCGCACTTTCAAATGTGCCGCAAACTGAACCAGCAGCACGGTAATGGTTACGGATGTGTCGATAAACATCGCCCCATGTTTGCGGATTGCCAGCGGCGCTCAGGAATTCTGAACGCGCCACCGCGTCATGTTCGCCAATGTCAGCGAGATACCGATTTGCGAATTCCAGAATTTCGGGACATGCGTGTTCAGGCTCGGCAAGGATCGCTGCCTTGTGTTGGCAGCTCCCGTTATTACTATATTCACGGGAGCTGTCTGATTTGCCCCATTTTGCTGGATTCTCGGCGATCTCAACATCATCGGTTTGCGCAGGCTTAAAATCGGTTTGCTGTCTGATTTGCCCCGTTTTGCTGGATTTGAAAGTTTGCCGCTCACTCCATGATGCCCCCTTAGCTGTCTGATTCTCAGCAACCAATCGGGCAGCAAGGGCGATCATGTATTTACCGCCGGGGATTTTCACCTGACTGGATTCGGTGGTCTTTTCCTCAGCCGCTAATTTATAAACGCGGTTGCCGCTGTCACCGGTAGCCACCAGCCAGTAGCCAAAATTCCCTAGGATGGAGTTCACGGTGCGGATCACCTGACTGGATTCGGTGGTCTTTTCCTCAGCCGCTAATTTATAAACGCGGGCTTTCTGCACACCAAGAGAAGGGCACAGGTAACGGCGGATTGCGGCAGCGTCATCATGTGTCGCGAGCCGGTTGAGTAAATCGACTGCGCCTGCGGCAGTGATCCCCTTAATCTCGTCCGATGTCACGAGCCGACCTTTCCGTTTGCGGGTGCTTTGCAGATTGAAGAAATCCAAACCCAATTCCTGATAGAACACGCGGCAGGCTTGGGCGACTGCTTTGCGATTGCGCCGCAACATGACATCCAACACACCGATGTCTTCGGCGGTGCTTTCGACCACGCGGTCAGGTTCAGTGGCAAATCTGAATCGCTCTAATTGGCTGGTGATCCGCCCTTCGTGGTAAATGTTGACCGCTTGCGTGGTCAGTTCAGATAGCGGAATGCCCAGTGCTTTGGTGATCGTGTGTGCGTGAACGTCTTGGCTATCGTAACGATCAGGCGTGTAATTGCTGGCAATTTGCTCAAAGGTTGCCTCACTCAACGCTGGGCGATCTTTAACATCCGCAACGAATTCGCTTTCAATTGAATCCCAAATCTTTTTTGATAAGCGTTGAATTCAGAATCATTGACTTCTTTCCGGTCAATCTCAACATCAAATAAATCCTGACTCAGGCAGCAGAATTCCTGCCCGTAGTATTGAACACGCCGCTTTCTGACTACCTCGAATACCGCAGCAACCACATCATAGCTGCTCGCTTCAATGATGCTGCCATGATCCAAATGAGCGCAGTAAAGGGCATCCGCCAATTCTTCTTTAGCAGTGCGTGGAGCAGGCTTTTTGAGTGTTCCAGTGATAGCAACCTCATATCCAGTCGCCGTGCGATCACGGGCAAGCATTTGATGGAAGTCGCTGGCGCATTTTGTGCCGTCATAAATGCCAAACCATTTAGTAAAGTGCTTCACTTCAATCGACACGCCGGATTCAACTGCGGGACTAAAAATGATCCAATCATATTGAACCACCAGCCCATTGACATCCTTAAACCATGCCCGTTGATTAGGATCACCGCTGGTTGCATAACCACCTCTTGAATTGATAACCAATCCCTTTTTGCCGGGGCATTGCGCCCGAAGATGCCGATCAACGCGCAGTGATTCTTTTGCACCCGAGCAGGCGATGAATACCCGTCCACCATCATTCACTTCGTTAGATGCAGACCACCAAATCCGCTTTTTTGAACGGTGAATTTTCATGGGTTTAGGCGGGTTATGGTCAACAACATCAATGACATAAGGCTTTGCGCCATTGTGTCGAAAAGCAGCAACGGTCAAATCATTCAGGTTGGCGTCAACTCCCGCAAAAATGCCATGCTTCACCGTCGCTTTAATTGCATCAAAGAATTGCCGGGTAATAGCGCCAGCCGTGCTTTTCAGAGTTCCATCAGGATCATATAGAACTCGGACAACATGAGCGATTTCATCAGCGAGAATAGCCTTTGCAGCATCCAATGATTTACGGATGTTTATCTTACCGATTGAATTGATGCAAGCCACAATCTTTTCGACCAAAGCACATTCATTGACCGCCATATCTTGATAATGCGTTGCCCCTTCAAACCGGCTAACGAGATTATCGACCAACGTTGTCGAATAAGTTAGGGCAACAACATTGTTTATTTGGTCAAAAATCGCCTTTAAGACCAATTGCGTTTTACCCGATCCCATTGGTGCACGAATTAGAAAACAGCGATGCCCCTGCGCCCACAAAGTGCGCATGGCGGGGATTACTTCCTGAATCGAATCAAGGGTGAGGTTGGCATTCAGTTGATTATCTTCTCGCGCCCGGCGTATTGCCGTGGTAATCGCTTCGTCAAGCGCACCTGATAACGCCAGCCTAGTCTCATCGGTACATTCAGGAATAGCGCCGCACACCGCAGCAATCAACTCTGGTGAAGTGATTTCAAGCGGGAGTCTGGGCACTTGTCGCAATAGCACTTTCCGCGCTACCTGAACGGGATTCTCAGCCCTTTCAATCAAGACCAAACAGTCTTTAATTGCTGCCGGTAACACAAACTCCCGCTGGGCGCTGGGCGCAGGCAGTGTGTCTGGCTGCGCATTAATTTCATCCGCAAAAGCAGATGCTTTTTCCATTGCCTGTGCTAAATCGCTTTTTATGGTCGCAGAATCAGTGATCGTGCTCAAAACACTCACCGATGCCAATGATTCAAAACATGTTTTGAAATCATCCGCTGGCGCTTCTTTCTCTAAAAAATAGGTTTCATTCGTGCCGCTGTCGAATACAAAACAGCCGATTTCAGTGCGATCAATGAAAGCAGCAAATGATTTTGATTCAATACGGAAGGGCGATTGAATGCGGGTTTTCTGTTGTCCACTATCAAGCCATTGTTTGACTGTGATAATGCCGTTAGCGGTTTCGAGTTCAGTTTGCAGCGTGAGGACGTTATCAACGCGCCCGGTGAAGCTACCTGCGCCGCTGCGGGTGATCGTGGTCTTGGTGCGTTTGGCATGGGATTGAATGGCACCCGCCCACGCCGGTTCGATGATGACGCTGCCACCACCTAGGTTGCTGATTTGATAGTCGCCCTTAGCGCATTGCAGCGGCGCATTGACTGCTGGCGGACTATCGAAAATTTCCCGCTCGGTGCTGTAAACCGATAAATCTAAGACTGTGCGATTTAGGCGTTTTTTGCCGTGCTTATCGGTTGCCGTAAACATCAAATCAGCAGCGCCAGCAGCAACTGTTAACGCCAGCCGGATGGAGTCTTGATCGATGTCAGTTGCAAGGCGTAACCAGTAATGACGGCTTGGTGTGCCATTGAATGCGGGCAAGCCGTCGGGCAGCAACACGCGGGAAGATGATGACGAATAAGCAAGCCGCTCGGCGCTGCTGATACCGGGGACGAGCCGCTCTAATTGTGCAAAGAAATCATCATCGCTGGCGGTTTCAAGCTGCGCGGGCATTGAAGGCTGGCGATCACGGTCGACAAACAGCAGTCCGCCGCTGGTGAAGTTTTCTTTGAAGCGCCCAATGGTAGTTTTGCCATTGATGTGGTGCACACCAAGCTGGCGTTTGCCTACATTCAGCCGCTCCCGCAGGGTCTTATCAGGCAGGATTTGATAGGGAAGATCACCGCACTCGACGCAATGCCCGTAAATGAGCGTTTGCGCTGGCGTCAGGCTTGCGAGCAGGGTTGATAGTTCAGATAACGACGCGACACGATGGCGCAGCGCGGTATAACGCCCTGAATGCCCTGCAACTTCTTTGGTGACTTCGCCATTGGCAAGCGTGTAAGTCTTACCGGCAGGCTTGCCATCGATGCGCGTGCAGACAGTTAAGTAGCAGGTTGAAGTTTGCGCTGTATCTTTCTGATTTGATACTGCTTTCTGATTTGAGTTTGTTGCGGCGTTGCTGTAAGATTGCGTCATTGTCTGAAACCTGACAAAGACACGTTTGATCAATTTACCTTTACATCCAAGTGGCGATCACTCTATATTTCGCCCTGACATGGTTTGTTGAGATTGAAGCTAAGGCGTCAACTGCAACAGAGATTAAGGTTATTCTCAAACTGTGTCGTGTCTAAAAGGCTCGTTTGCACTTTTCTACTCCGCAAGAATCGAAGGAAGTGTTAATGAGTTGAGGTTGATATGAAGAAAATGAGTGAACGCAAAAGAGCCGCTTAACTGCGGTTTTTTTGCGTGTCCGTGATTTAATGCCTTTCGGAATACACTGTCAAGTGAGTATGCTTCACAGAATCGCGTAGGACGCATTTTGAGCACGTTCTCAGCGCCAGCAGTGTTCATGCGACGGACAATAAAAAACCGCTGTTACGCGGCTTGTGTACGGCATCACAGTTGTTTATCCGCTGCCCGTTTCCAGTTTTCTAAATTGTTTGACAGATTTTGCTTAAAACTAAAACTGAACCGCTTTCCAGTCGCGTTCCCGATATACGCTTGAATTTCCTCATTTGTCTTTTTTGCTGCTTTCATGGCGACGGCGACGAGTCTAACGTCTAACGACACTTCTTTAACACTGGTTAACTCACTCACTGCGCCAGCTTCGATCGCACTCAACCGCGCTTCAAATTCCGCAAAACTTGCTTGCATGGCAGCGAGTTGATTCAGTACATCTTCAAACATTTTATCAATCCGCGTTACAACATCATCCAATTGTGCTGATACCGCTGGCGCTGGCGCTACGGATTCAAGCGCATCCAATGCCATTAGAATCACGTCCGCTTGTGACGGTGCATTGTGAATCGACATGAGCCGTTGCATACGATCCCGCGCTTCAATTGGCAGTCTAAATGACATCATTTTGCGCTCATCTTTCATTGGTTCAATCCCTTGTCTTGATACTGTCTTGACGGTGTAAGACAGTTGATCTTGTTGTGCAATACCTTATCTTTACGCTGTATTGCAACACTTGCCGCGTGGTGCAAAAGATCATCCAAAGAAAGGCGGTTTTTCAATTCAACACAATCCGTCGCATTCATTGCGCAATCAATCTGCGCCAGCGCCATGTTCACTCGCTGCAAATCAAGTGTATTCATGCTGCCACCAACATTCTGCTAATTTGTGTCGGATGAAATACGCGCCCTTTGCGAGATTGAAACCCGCGTTTTTCCAATTCCGTTGCAATCTTCCTGAGCGACAAACCAGCCTTTCTTAATTCGATCACCGCATTGATGATGATGCGCTCGGCTTGATTGACTGTTAGCACTTTAACGCCTTCGTCATTAGCCGCTGCATCGTTACCAAAGGGCACTTGTCCGCCGGTTTTTTCACCTTTCGATTTTTTGTGTTGCAGTGCCGTCTTGGTGCGTTCAGACACTTGATCGCGTTCAAATTCTGCCATTACAGCCATCATGCGAAACACCATCTTCCCCGCTGCGGACGTGGTATCGATGCGCTCGCTGATTGAAACCATATCAATCTCACGCTTGGCTAGTGATTCTGAGATTTCGATCAAGTGTTTTGTTGACCGGGCGAACCGGCTAATTGAGTAAGCAATCACCGCGTCCCCTTTCTTTGCAGCAGCGAGTGCGGCAGCTAATCCGGGGCGATCCTGTTTTGTGCCACTGATCCCAGCATCCTCAAAAATCTCGCCCAGCTCATACCCATTCAATTCTGCCCACGCAGCGATCTTGGCTTTCTGCGCGTCTAGCGATACGCCGTCGATTGCCTGCCCACTTGTCGAAACCCTGATATATCCGATTGCCGTTGCCATTGTCTTGATCCTGTCTTGTTTGTTGTAAGACACAATAAACCCTAGTCTTGTTTATGTCAATACGCTGTATCACAGATTGATGTTTGCAAGTGTCAAGACAGGATCAAGACAACGGGAAAGGGGCGATGTCGCCCTGTCAAAAGTGCGGGATTTGTTACGGATAGGACGAAGTGTGACGATTTGCACGGCGAACGATCACCCATGCCCTGACAGTTTTTTGACACACAAAAAAACCGCCTCGAGGACGGTGACGATTTGCGCTGGCGCTGGGATTAGCGACGGAAAGGAATTGGCGGGATCAATCAGCTTTCGATCATTGGCGATGCGTCGCTCAAGGTGATTCGTGACAAGCGTTTATACCGCGATACCAAAGGCAAAACGTTTGAGGATTTTTGCCAAGAAAGATTTGGAATAACGCGAGTTCATGCTGATCGCAGAATTTCATTCGCCGGTTTAATTGAGAATTTGAAACCCATGGGTCCCAAAAATCTACCAGCCAGAGAACGTCAAGCCCGTCCTTTAACTGCACTTCCAACGCCAGAATTGCAAGCTGAGGCGTGGAGTAACGCGCAATCAGCAGCAGGTAAAGATCAGCCTTCCGCTAAAGATTTGAGACCGCGCGGTCTCAAAAATCTACCAGCAACTGAACGTCAAGCCCGTCATGCTGATCGCAGAATTTCATTCGTAAGTCTGATTGAGAATTTGAAACCGCTCGGTTTCAAAAATCTACCAGCAACTGAACGTCAAGCCCGTCATGCTGATCGCAGAATTTCATTCGCCGGTTTAATTGAGAATTTGAAACCCATGGGTCCCAAAAATCTACCAGCAACTGAACGTCAAGCCCGTCATGCTGATCGCAGAATTTCATTCGCCGGTTTAATTGAGAATTTGAAACCCATGGGTCCCAAAAATCTACCAGCCAGAGAACGTCAAGCCCGTCCTTTAACTGCACTTCCAACGCCAGAATTGCAAGCTGAGGCGTGGAGTAACGCGCAATCAGCAGCAGGTAAAGATCAGCCTTCCGCTAAAGAATTTGGTGCCAATTGGCACCAAAAATCTACCAGCAACTGAACGTCAAGCCCGTCATGTTGATAGAGCAATTTCATTCGTAAGTCTGATTGAAGATTTGAGACCCATGGGTCTCAAAAATCTACCAGCAACTGAACGTCAAGCCCGTCATGTTGATAGCTAAAATAACCTGTAGTAAATCAGCGGCTTACAGTACCTGACCGCTGCCGCGTTGCATTGCCGTTGCGATGTCCGCGCATGGACTGGGCATTGATACCCGCAGGCGCGTTGAATTGCGCCCACGTTATCGCTGGATTCTCGGCGATCAAGCGGCAGCACGGTAATGGTTACGGATGTGTCGATAAACATCGCCCCATGTTTGCGGATTGCCAGCGGCGCTCAGGAATTCTGAACGCGCCACCGCGTCATGTTCGCCAATGTCAGCGAGATACCGATTTGCGAATTCCAGAATTTCGGGACATGCGTGTTCAGGCTCGGCAAGGATCGCTGCCTTGTGTTGGCAGCTCCCGTTATTACTATATTCACGGGAGCTGTCTGATTTGCCCCATTTTGCTGGATTCTCGGCGATCTCAACATCATCGGTTTGCGCAGGCTTAAAATCGGTTTGCTGTCTGATTTGCCCCGTTTTGCTGGATTTGAAAGTTTGCCGCTCACTCCATGATGCCCCCTTAGCTGTCTGATTCTCAGCAACCAATCGGGCAGCAAGGGCGATCATGTATTTACCGCCGGGGATTTTCACCTGACTGGATTCGGTGGTCTTTTCCTCAGCCGCTAATTTATAAACGCGGTTGCCGCTGTCACCGGTAGCCACCAGCCAGTAGCCAAAATTCCCTAGGATGGAGTTCACGGTGCGGATCACCTGACTGGATTCGGTGGTCTTTTCCTCAGCCGCTAATTTATAAACGCGGGCTTTCTGCACACCAAGAGAAGGGCACAGGTAACGGCGGATTGCGGCAGCGTCATCATGTGTCGCGAGCCGGTTGAGTAAATCGACTGCGCCTGCGGCAGTGATCCCCTTAATCTCGTCCGATGTCACGAGCCGACCTTTCCGTTTGCGGGTGCTTTGCAGATTGAAGAAATCCAAACCCAATTCCTGATAGAACACGCGGCAGGCTTGGGCGACTGCTTTGCGATTGCGCCGCAACATGACATCCAACACACCGATGTCATCGGCGGTGCTTTCGACCACGCGGTCAGGTTCAGTGGCAAATCTGAATCGCTCTAATTGGCTGGTGATCCGCCCTTCGTGGTAAATGTTGACCGCTTGCGTGGTCAGTTCAGAGAGCGGAATGCCCAGTGCTTTGGTGATCGTGTGTGCGTGAACGTCTTGGCTATCGTAACGATCAGGCGTGTAATTGCTGGCAATTTGCTCAAAGGTTGCCTCACTCAACGCTGGGCGATCTTTAACATCCGCAACGAATTCGCTTTCAATTGAATCCCAAATCTTTTTTCGATAAGCGTTGAATTCAGAATCATTGACTTCTTTCCGGTCAATCTCAACATCAAATAAATCCTGACTCATGCAGCAGAATTCCTGCCCGTAGTATTGAACACGCCGCTTTCTGACTACCTCGAATACCGCAGCAACCACATCATAGCTGCTCGCTTCAATGATGCTGCCATGATCCAAATGAGCGCAGTAAAGGGCATCCGCCAATTCTTCTTTAGCAGTGCGTGGAGCAGGCTTTTTGAGTGTTCCAGTGATAGCAACCTCATATCCAGTCGCCGTGCGATCACGGGCAAGCATTTGATGGAAGTCGCTGGCGCATTTTGTGCCGTCATAAATGCCAAACCATTTAGTAAAGTGCTTCACTTCAATCGACACGCCGGATTCAACTGCGGGACTAAAAATGATCCAATCATATTGAACCACCAGCCCATTGACATCCTTAAACCATGCCCGTTGATTAGGATCACCGCTGGTTGCATAACCACCTCTTGAATTGATAACCAATCCCTTTTTGCCGGGGCATTGCGCCCGAAGATGCCGATCAACGCGCAGTGATTCTTTTGCACCCGAGCAGGCGATGAATACCCGTCCACCATCATTCACTTCGTTAGATGCAGACCACCAAATCCGCTTTTCTGAACGGTGAATTTTCATGGGTTTAGGCGGGTTATGGTCAACAACATCAATGACATAAGGCTTTGCGCCATTGTGTCGAAAAGCAGCAACGGTCAAATCATTCAGGTTGGCGTCAACTCCCGCAAAAATGCCATGCTTCACCGTCGCTTTAATTGCATCAAAGAATTGCCGGGTAATAGCGCCAGCCGTGCTTTTCAGGGTTCCATCGGGATCATATAGAACTCGGACAACATGAGCGATTTCATCAGCGAGAATAGCCTTTGCAGCATCCAATGATTTACGGATGTTTATCTTACCGATTGAATTGATGCAAGCCACAATCTTTTCGACCAAAGCACATTCATTGACCGCCATATCTTGATAATGCGTTGCCCCTTCAAACCGGCTAACGAGATTATCGACCAACGTTGTCGAATAAGTTAGGGCAACAACATTGTTTATTTGGTCAAAAATCGTCTTTAAGACCAATTGCGTTTTACCCGATCCCATTGGTGCACGAATTAGAAAACAGCGATGCCCCTGCGCCCACAAAGTGCGCATGGCGGGGATTACTTCCTGAATCGAATCAAGGGTGAGGTTGGCATTCAGTTGATTATCTTCTCGCGCCCGGCGTATTGCCGTGGTAATCGCTTCGTCAAGCGCACCTGATAACGCCAGCTTAGTATCATCGGTACATTCAGGAATAGCGCCGCACACCGCATCAATCAACTCTGGTGAAGTGATTTCAAGCGGGAGTCTGGGCACTTGTCGCAATAGCACTTTCCGCGCTACCTGAACGGGATTCTCAGCCTTTCAATCAAGACCAAACAGTCTTTAATTGCTGCCGGTAACACAAACTCCCGCTGGGCGCTGGGCGCAGGCAGTGTGTCTGGCTGCGCATTAATTTCATCCGCAAAAGCAGATGCTTTTTCCATTGCCTGTGCTAAATCGCTTTTTATGGCGCAGAATCAGTGATCGTGCTCAAAACACTCACCGATGCCAATGATTCAAAACATGTTTTGAAATCATCCGCTGGCGCTTCTTTCTCTAAAAAATAGGTTTCATTCGTGCCGCTGTCGAATACAAAACAGCCGATTTCAGTGCGATCAATGAAAGCAGCAAATGATTTTGATTCAATACGGAAGGGCGATTGAATGCGGGTTTTCTGTTGTCCACTATCAAGCCATTGTTTGACTGTGATAATGCCGTTAGCGGTTTCGAGTTCAGTTTGCAGCGTGAGGACGTTATCAACGCGCCCGGTGAAGCTACCTGCGCCGCTGCGGGTGATCGTGGTCTTGGTGCGTTTGGCATGGGATTGAATGGCACCCGCCCACGCCGGTTCGATGATGACGCTGCCACCACCTAGGTTGCTGATTTGATAGTCGCCCTTAGCGCATTGCAGCGGCGCATTGACTGCTGGCGGACTATCGAAAATTTCCCGCTCGGTGCTGTAAACCGATAAATCTAAGACTGTGCGATTTAGGCGTTTTTTGCCGTGCTTATCGGTTGCCGTAAACATCAAATCAGCAGCGCCAGCAGCAACTGTTAACGCCAGCCGGATGGAGTCTTGATCGATGTCAGTTGCAAGGCGTAACCAGTAATGACGGCTTGGTGTGCCATTGAATGCGGGCAAGCCGTCGGGCAGCAACACGCGGGAAGATGATGACGAATAAGCAAGCCGCTCGGCGCTGCTGATACCGGGGACGAGCCGCTCTAATTGTGCAAAGAAATCATCATCGCTGGCGGTTTCAAGCTGCGCGGGCATTGAAGGCTGGCGATCACGGTCGACAAACAGCAGTCCGCCGCTGGTGAAGTTTTCTTTGAAGCGCCCAATGGTAGTTTTGCCATTGATGTGGTGCACACCAAGCTGGCGTTTGCCTACATTCAGCCGCTCCCGCAGGGTCTTATCAGGCAGGATTTGATAGGGAAGATCACCGCACTCGACGCAATGCCCGTAAATGAGCGTTTGCGCTGGCGTCAGGCTTGCGAGCAGGGTTGATAGTTCAGATAACGACGCGACACGATGGCGCAGCGCGGTATAACGCCCTGAATGCCCTGCAACTTCTTTGGTGACTTCGCCATTGGCAAGCGTGTAAGTCTTACCGGCAGGCTTGCCATCGATGCGCGTGCAGACAGTTAAGTAGCAGGTTGAAGTTTGCGCTGTATCTTTCTGATTTGATACTGCTTTCTGATTTGAGTTTGTTGCGGCGTTGCTGTAAGATTGCGTCATTGTCTGAAACCTGACAAAGACACGTTTGATCAATTTACCTTTACATCCAAGTGGGATCACTCTATATTTCGCCCTGACATGGTTTGTTGAGATTGAAGCTAAGGCGGTCAACTGCAACAGAGATTAAGGTTATTCTCAAACTGTGTC
>NZ_PPGH01000045.1 GCF_002958735.1 Chromatium okenii
AGGTCAATGCTTCTCGTGAAGTGTCGGAATAGAACATGCAAGGCGCAAGCGGCTCCACTGGGGCATTTAATTGAGTGCCACCATTTCAGCCTTAATGCTATCTGTCGATCCACCTTTAGCCATTGTGGATAAAAGAGATTTCAGGTCACTCAACTTTGAGTCGAATTCTTCTTTGGATTTGGTACTGCACCATAGCCTTTCTCTTTCACAGTGGCTTTGCGTTCCCATGCTTTAATGGAACTGGTCAACAGCGAATCAACCGATGATTTTCTTTCATTGGGATCGGCTACCACCATTGTGTATAGACTCACGGGTGAGACTAGGCGATCATCGCGGGCAACGTTAAGTGACCTTGAATAGCAATCGACAAGGTGCTTAACGCACAGGTTGCAATCAGGCTAATTGGAGCGCCGTTGTAATCGTTAATCTCCCGCACCAATTCACACATATTGCGAGGCAACGCCTGAATTGGATAGGGTGTTGCTGCGATTGGTTTAATCAGTGGTTGCGGATCGCCCACGGCATGGGGATTGGATGAATTCGCAAGTAATCAACTGGCGTGTCTAGCTGCGGATCGGTGTAGTAAACCGTTCCAGTGTTCAAACAACGATAACCGCCGTTGATTGCCTCAACCTCAAACCAGCGCAATTCATCGGACGAGATATAAAACATGTCTGGATATTCGCGGTCTTGACGCAGTGACATGACCACGCCATTAACGGTCACTGGCTCCAGTAGCGTTGAGACATCCTCAAGGCAAGGCGGTAGTTTGGACACAAAAGGGCGTTCACCGCGTTTACAGCAGTGTTGAGTGAGTCAGACATGGTTAGCCCTCCCGCTTGCTTACAGCGGCGCTAGGGCGATTAGCGAGCCAATGATCAACGTCGTTTTTAATCCAGTAGGGCGATATTCCTACCTTGCCCGCAGCAGGCGGTATGCGCCCTTGCGCTAGGCGTAAAGACCATGATCCAACAGGGATTTTGAGGATTGAACGAACTTGTGCGGCGTCTAAAATGACTGGTGTTGCAGGATGTTCCATAGCCAAACCTATACGGTGTTGGCGCTGCTTTTGAGGTGACAAGTCAGGCGGAAAAGTGCTTAACTATGTCTATAGCAGTGCCGTCGGTGGAGTTTGACGGCACAAAACCAGTTTCCTACGCTAGTTTAGTGCCGCCTCTTTGTTGAGGCTAAATGCCCAATCAGTTTTGCGACTGACTTGGGCTTTTTCATGCCCAAAGCACAAGGTAAGCCTGATTGCTATAGCGAGTCAATAAGTTATTTAACAAAGAAGTTTGTTAAGTTAGGTGCACCTAACACTATAGTGATAATCAGCATAGAACTATCGGTTCTATTTGAGTCTTGAATCAGTCAAATTTTACGCAAACCCGCCCCCCTTAATTAAACAAGTTAACAGATAAGTCGGCATCTAAGAATTCAGCAACGACGCGGCTTGCAAGGCGAAAAACGAAAGAAGTCGGCATAGAAGTCAACAGACTTTGCGACCTAACCCGCACACCCTAGGCTGTTCATCGTGCAGAATCGCACAGGCGTCGATTTGAGCGCGTTGTCCGCTGGCGCAGTGCCAAACCAACGATCAGGCAGCAACGCCGCGCTAGGCGGTGAACATCGCATCAATCTCAGCAGTGCTGTATTGCCCACTCCAAAGAAAACCTAGCGCATCATCATCATGTTGCGTGGTCATTATTGCGCATCCAATAAATGGTATTTCTTAATCACGCGGCGAACATTGCTTTCATCGCAATAACAATCTCGACTAATTTTAGCCCGGTTAATCTTTCCGCCTGTTGCAATCATTGCTTTAACTGCTGCAATGATCTTTGCTTCTAATTCAGTGGGCACTGGTGTTGTTGCGTTCAATGCAAACCCAGCGCCAGCATCATCATACTTACCTGATAAGTCTTGATCCTTGCCACTGCTATCATCGTAGTTATCTGATAAGTGACCTTTACTGCTGATTAGATGCTTATCAGATAAGCTAGACTTTAGAAGCGCCTTGACCGTTGTCCCTAGCCAATCCTTATCGTGTAGCGCCAGCGCCTCTAAATCATCGGGATCAAGCCAAATGGTGATTCTTTCCAACCCGCTTCTTTTCTACGATCACGACAGTTTCTGTTGTTGGAGGCGGTCATTCATCGCGTTGCGTTGTGTCGTCATCTGTGTCACCAGTCAATTCATCCAATTCAGAAAGATTGTTGATCCAACGATTGCCATTGCCATTGTGCAATTGCGGGTATAGCGCCAGCAGGGAATCCAGTGCTGATAACAGTGACTGAATTCGGGTTAAATCCAGTGTTGGCGCGATCATGCTGCTCCATCATCCGACTCACTTGCATTGCCACAAATACCTTGCCGTTGCGGGATTGAATGCCCCGCTTGTCTAGTTCAATGGCGATCTTTTTGAGTGATAAGCCAGCCTTTCTTAATTCCCGTGCAATCTTGATCACCGCTAATTCTGCAATCATTGGCTCCAACATCTTCACACCCTTATCATTGATGACCGCTGTATATCCGTATGGGATTCTGCCAGTCACTTCACCACGCGCCTTTTTCGATTGCAGTGTTTCGCGTGTGCGTTCACCAATAGCCTCACGTTCCCATTGGCTGACACTGGCAAGGATATTGAGGATCAAGCGCCCACTGGCACTGCGCGTGTCGATTTGTTCACTGACACTTAATAACGCCAGCTTCTCACCTGAGAAGTAATCTTCAATCAATCGCCCTAAATCAGCGACCTTGCGCGTCAAGCGATCCAACTTGACTACCAATAGCGCCGTTGCCTCACCTGCTTTCAACATACCCAGCGCCCGCTGTAAGCCCGGTCGATCAATTGATTTAGCAGAAGCACCAGCGTCAATAACGATGTCGATCAATTCCAAGTCATACAGCGCCGCATATTGCTTAACCTTTTCCTCTTGAGCCTGTAGCGAGAAACCCTTATCGGCTTGCGAGTCAGTGGAAACACGGAGGTAAGCAACGGTCTTGGTCTTAATCATGGTAGTTATCTGATAAGTATTTTAGTGAGGCAAAAGTACGCTTATCTGATACGTAAGTCAACAGGTAAACACTGGATTTATACTTATCGTGTAACTATCCGCTCGTATCGTTACCTATACCCTTAAAAGCCCCTTTACCTAACGTTTACGTTAAATAGAGATATATCAATTAGTGACAGCGATCTTGTGCCAATGCCCTGACAGTTTTTTGACACACAAAAAAACCGCCTCGAGGACGGTTGACGATTTGCGCTGGCGCTGGGATTAGCGACGGAAAGAATTGGCGGGATCAATCAGCTTTCGATCATTGGCGATGCTTCATTGAAGGTGATTCGTGACAAGCGGCTGTATAGAGCGCAATGCAAAACGTTTGAGGATTATTGCCAAGAAAGATTTGGAATAACGCGAGTTCATGCTGATCGCAGAATTTCATTCGCCGGTTTAATTGAGAATTTGAAACCCATGGGTTTCAAAAATCTACCAGCCAGAGAACGTCAAGCCCGTCCGTTGACAGCATTACCAACGCCTGAATTGCAAGCTGAGGCGTGGAGTAACGCGCAATCAGCAGCAGGTAAAGATCAACCGTCCGCTAAAGAAGTTGACGCGCTGGGCTATACCAGTTTTGAGGATTATTGCCAAGAAAGATTTGGAATAACGCGCCGTCATGTTGATAGAGCAATTTCATTCGTAAGTCTGATTGAAGATTTGGTGCCGCGCGGCACCAAACCCATTCCCGCAACCGAATACCAAGCCCGTCATGTTGATAGAGCAATTTCATTCGTAAGTCTGATTGAGAATTTGAAACCAATTGGTTTCAAAAATCTACCAGCAACTGAACGTCAAGCCCGTCCGCTGATAGCTAAAATAACCTGTAGTAAATCAGCGGCTTACAGTACCTGATCGCTGCCGCGTTGCTTTGCCGTTGCGATGTCCGCGCATGGACTGGGCATTGATACCCGCAGGCGCGTTGAATTGCGCCCACGTTGCCGCTTATTGCGTCAATGCAGCATAGAACGCTTGTTTAGATACGCCCGCTTGCCGTGCCATTGATCCAATACTCAATTGGGTAAAGGGTGATTTAGGGCAATCCACTGTCACCTTGTATCGCTTGCCGTCATCTTTTACCCATTGCTCATGCGACGTGCTTTTCTGTGGGCGCGGATTAAAGCCTAGCGTTCTTAGAATGCGCTTAACCTCAATACAAGTCAGTGGTGGATAGTGCCCACTCAATGCGCTATCACCAATGGCATTGGCGCTCCAAAGGTTTGCGATGATCGCACCAGTGCCAACCAATAGAACCGCAACCAATAGCGCAATGGTGCACGGCGTGTTAGCAGGCTATGCGCAAATGCAGCATCAATCGTTGCCGCGTCTTCTATGTAGTCATTCACCATTGCATCCAATGCTATTCGTGCTGCCGCAAAGGTTTCGCCTTGTGCTGCTAAATCAAAATCCAGACATAACGCTACCCATAAATCAGGCGCTTCTTTCTGCGCATAACAGTGAATCTTTTTCATGTTGCCTCCGTTGTGAGATTGGACGCTGGCGCTGGGCGATCAAGCGACCTCACCGCCTCTGATTGATCTAATTAAATCGCTTCAAAGTGAGTGCAATTGCGCGGTTCCAATGGTGTCATTTGCATCCGTCCGTGATTCAGGTGTTCGCAGTCTACTAATCCACCAGCAGGATTTATCTTTGACCGATTCAATCGTTGGCATTCATTGCAGCAGGCGGTGAGTGCTGGCGCTGCTGGTTCACAAGCTACCGGCGTATCGGGTGTGCTCGGTGTGACGCCTTGTCCTGCGTAGGACATACGCCCCCCCTTCCCCCCCTTTGAGGGAATAACGGGAAGAGGAATTTCCCGCAATCCTTGATCCAACACCATTCGGGAAAACCCTAGGTGACTTAGCGGTTCAAAGTCGCCTTCAATCACCTCAACACTGTGAGTTGGATACATCCGCCGCACTTCACTGACCGTTGAAAACGGCGTGGTGCTGATTTCGATGATCCCGCCGTCCAGTGCAGTCAGGCGAAAACGCCAATAAGTCGCAGAGTCAGAATTCGCCCTTGCCCCCCTGCGAATTCTGCGAATTTGCGAATTTCAGTGTTAACTGATTGTTCTAACTGTGATTCTGGCAAGCCCTCGTTTTGCGAATTTCCCTGCGAGTTTGCGAATTTCAAATTCGCCCTTGCCCCCCCTGCGACTTTTGCGACTTTGCGACTTTCAGGGTTAACTGATTGTTCTAACTGTGATTCTGGCAAGCTCGAAGTTGCGACTTTTTCTGCGACTTTGCGACTCTTCGAGATTCCTGCGACTTTTGCCGAGTCTTGAGACTTTAGCGCCCGCGCATCAAAGAACATTGAAAGCCTCCGCCGTCACTGTCCAAGATACCCGCGCTTTCACACCGTCAACCCAAGTCCCCGCGTCGTTTTCCACCAAATACCCGTTGCAAACCAACTCACCTATTGCGACTTTCATCCGCGCCTTATCGCGCAATGGTGCTGGGCCAGTTCTAAGAACGCGGTCGGATCGAAAACGCTTCACATCCTTGCTTTTTAACCATGCCAGCAGCGCCTCTGCGTCGCTGACTGATTCAGGCACGATTGCAGAGGCGCGAATTCGCAACGCCTCTGCGAGATACCACTGCACAAGGTTTAAGCCTTGCTCCAAATAGGGCGCAGCGATTTCCCGCGCTTCTAAGCCCCAATCAATCACCGTGAGAATGCCCGCAATTCTCACCGCGTTATCCAACGCCTTACTGGTGCGGTCGCGGAGTTCGCAAAGTGGCTGACCGGGAGCCATGAGCGCCTCAAACTGATTGTTGGCAGCAACGGCAATCTCAATTGCCTCACTGGTTAACTGGAGTGGCAGTGGGTCTAGGATTTGCCCGTGTTGGTCTTTAGTGCGTGGTGGTGTTTCTAATAATCGTTTGAACACACCAAACAAACGTTTGAGTTCAGGGCGATCACCGCCCTTTTCATAGCTTTCAATGTGTCTGTGCCCAATGGTCGATTCCGGCCATGCCACCAAACACCGCGCAAGGAAACCTTGCCCGTTAGCAACGCGGTCGTTAAGCAGCGTGGTCATTACTTCCGGCTGCGCTAACTGGTGCAATGCCATTCTGCGACCGTAGAGAATGCCGCTGCCGTCACCAGCGCGGACACGATCAAAGGGCGATCCGTCCCACAATTTGCACCAGCGAGCGAGTGTCTTGGTTGCGTTGTCGCTATTGAGGGCAAAACCGCCAATCAGCAAACCGCCCTCATCGGAAAACAGGGCAACACTGGGTTGACCAAGCGCCAGCAGTTTGAAAAGTCCCTCGACAGTCGGATCACTGACAAAACGCAGCGGCAAAATTGGCGGTTTAGGTGGTGGCCCCACTTCGTCACCCGCAGCAATGAAATCCTCAACTGACCCTTTGTCTTTAGCGCCAGCGCGTTTTTTTGCGACTTCGCTGGCGCTTTTCCAAGCGGACAACGCCGCTTCAAACGTCACTTGCGACTCTTCAAAACCCCCCATTTCATCGCGTTCCTGCGCCTTCGCTGCGCCCAGCACTAGATCGTCAATTGCAGATTTGCGCTCGCCTGACACGCCAATGGTTAGAAGGGCCAGCGACAACGGTTTAATCTCGCCCCACGGCATTTCAGCGTCAAAATGCGCTTGTGCCGCAAACGATGCTGCTGCCAGTACTGACTGGGCGCACAGTGCCAATGGTGCTTTTACTGTTTCGTGTAATGCAGTTGCGGCAGCGCCCAATATCCCGCCCAATTCCACAACTGGATAGGGTTCAGGCACAGACAATGGCGCTCGCAATGGTTCTGGTTGCGATCCTTGCGACTCATTTGGTTTTGCGACTTTTGCTGGCGCATAGCCCTTAACCCGTGCGCCCTGAATCATCCGCTCTAATTCAGTTCCCATTAACGCAGAGGCGCGATCCGCCCCTCGCTGCTCGGCAACCCGTTGAGAAAGCACGGCAAAAGCAGCGCGGATGTCTGCGTCTAACATGCCCGTTGCCACCATGCGCCCAATCACCTTGAGCGCCGCGTGGTGCACGTTTTCCCCTGCTAACAACTCCACCAAATAGTCCGCTTGCCCTTGCGATTCCGGGGAATTCGCAGTCGAAATTCGCAAACTCGCAGAAAGATTCGCAACTGCGAGTTTTTCTGATTCTGATTCAATACAGCCGTTTGCAGTAGAAATTCGCAAATTCGCAGAATTCGCAGGGGGGGCAACTGCGTTTTTTGAATTCGGCAACTGTGGTGCAAAAGCGCCAGCGATGTCCGCTAACGAGTAGGGTGCGAGGGTGTTGGTCTCCACGATGCGCACCAAGTGCGGCGTGGTCGGGTTTTTCATGTGAAAGAAGCCCGGCAAGCGCATGACACGCGGCAAATCACAGGGCGCAGGATCGCTACCAAGTGCCTGAATAATCGTTTGTTGCAATGGTTTGAATTGGTCAAGCGGACAATCAGCAACGCTCCAATAGGCGTGTCTTTTCCCCGGTGAGGATTCAACTTGCCAATGTGGTTGTAACGGATAACTTGCTGGCGCAGCAGCAGTTTTAGGCGGATCAAAGTCTGCAAACATTGCCCTGACTGCAATCACGTCCGTTGCTTTGCGACTTTTGCCATTGGTAGCGTTGATCGTCACGAAAACGCCCGCGCCTTGTCGGTTCAGGTCGCACAGTTGTTGATAGGCGTCATCAAAAGAACGCGGGATTGTGGCGACTAAATGGGTTGCCTTGCGACTTTCAAGATCATCAAATGTCTGGAAGCAGAATTGCGTTGCTGTTGGATCAAGTAATTGAAGAAATTGCTTTGCAGCCAGCAGGTCAAAAGCAGGCACAGGGCGACTGTCACCGCCGTTGACAGCAGTGTTGAGTGTGTCAGACATGGTTAGCCCTCCCGCTTGCTTACAGCGGCGCTAGGGCGATTAGCGAGCCAATGATCAACGTCGTTTTTAATCCAGTAGGGCGATATTCCTACCTTGCCCGCAGCAGGCGGTATGCGCCCTTGCGCTAGGCGTAAAGACCATGATCCAGCAGGGATTTTGAGGATTGAACGAAGTTGAGTAGCGTCTAAAATGACTGGTGTTGCAGGATGTTCCATAGCCAAACCTATACGGTGTTGGCGCTGCTTTTGATGACAAGTCAGGCGGAAAAGTGCTTAACTATGTCTATAGCAGTGCCGTCGGTGGAGTTTGACGGCACAAAACCAGTTTCTCACGTTGGTCTTAGTACCGCCTTCTTTGGAGGCAAATCACCCGATCAGTTGTCCAGACTGTTTGGGTTTTTTTATGTCCAAAGCACAAGGTAAACGATTATAAATAAATGTCAATAAGGCTACGATTTATTTATCAACGTTACCGCAGATTGACACTGCCTTGTGTTCGGAAACATTGACACTTTTTTGCTAATGGGTTGTGTAATTAAAACCTAGTGAACACATCTTAATTTTCACCTGAAAACATCACCTTACCGTATGTTGCATGTATGAGAAAAAACAGAGCAACACCAGCACACACCCAATTTTTATCTCAAAATCATTGCATTGGCGCATGTTGCAGCGCAATGAGCGACACCAGAGCAACACCAAATTATCTGAGAATTAGATAACCCGCCCCCTTAATTAAACAAGTTAACAGATAAGTCGGCATCTAAGAATTCAGCAACGACGCGGCTTGCAAGGCGAAAAACGAAAGAAGTCGGCATAGAAGTCAACAGACTTTGCGACCTAACCCACACCCCCTAGGCTGTTCATCGTGCAGAATCGCGTAGGACGCATTTTGAGCACGTTCTCAGCGCCAGCAGTGTTCATGCGACGGACAATAAAAAACCGCTGTTACGCGGCTTGTGTTAGTCGTTAAGTGCACCTAACTTAAATTCGCCTCCCTAGCTTTGTCAGCCCTAACCCACTCACCTTGCTTGACCAATTCTGCTAAATCAGCATGAAAATTATCCGGCAAGGTATCAACGCCCAGCGTTGCCTTCACCCATGCTTCAATGAATTCGGTCGATTTACCGCAAGCAACCCAGTTGGCTAATTGCAGTAGATTATCGCTACCGAACACAGAATATCCCAGTGTGGTTCAATCTTAGGGTGCACTGTTTTAGGGTATAGATTGACCCATGATTCCAAGCTCTTCGTCTTAAAATTGTTCTTAAACTGTCTCGTCATCTTCTTTCCGATCTTGGTTTCGACCATCGTCACGATGTCATCTTTGTCGATCTTGTTTCGCAACATCTGCACACACTCCCGCTGTAAATCCTCACTGATTTGGCTAACGCTAACTATCCACACGTCAGGATCAAAATCAGCAGTTTTGCGTGTGCGCTTCTTATCTGCGCCAGCATCGTTCACATCCGCATCAGCACCCGCTTTTTCTACAATTGTAGACTCACCAGCGCCAGCTTCAATGGCACTCAAACGCACTTCAAATGCCGCAAAGTGTTGTTGCATCGTATCGATACGCGCCAGCATGTCATCAAACATCCGCTCAATCCGCGTTACAACATCATCCAATTGTGCTGATACCGCTGGCGCTGGCGCTACGGATTCAAGCGCATCCAATGCCATTAGAATCACGTCCGCTTGTGACGGTGCATTGTGAATCGACATGAGCCGTTGCATACGATCCCGCGCTTCAATTGGCAGTCTAAATGACATCATTTTGCGCTCATCTTTCATTGGTTCAATCCCTTGTCTTGATACTGTCTTGACGGTGTAAGACAGTTGATCTTGTTGTGCAATACCTTATCTTTACGCTGTATTGCAACACTTGCCGCGTGGTGCAAAAGATCATCCAAAGAAAGGCGGTTTTTCAATTCAACACAATCCGTCGCATTCATTGCGCAATCAATCTGCGCCAGCGCCATGTTCACTCGCTGCAAATCAAGTGTATTCATGCTGCCACCAACATTCTGCTAATTTGTGTCGGATGAAATACGCGCCCTTTGCGAGATTGAAACCCGCGTTTTTCCAATTCCGTTGCAATCTTCCTGAGCGACAAACCAGCCTTTCTTAATTCGATCACCGCATTGATGATGATGCGCTCGGCTTGATTGACTGTTAGCACTTTAACGCCTTCGTCATTAGCCGCTGCATCGTTACCAAAGGGCACTTGTCCGCCGGTTTTTTCACCTTTCGATTTTTTGTGTTGCAGTGCCGTCTTGGTGCGTTCAGACACTTGATCGCGTTCAAATTCTGCCATTACAGCCATCATGCGAAACACCATCTTCCCCGCTGCGGACGTGGTATCGATGCGCTCGCTGATTGAAACCATATCAATCTCACGCTTGGCTAGTGATTCTGAGATTTCGATCAAGTGTTTTGTTGACCGGGCGAACCGGCTAATTGAGTAAGCAATCACCGCGTCCCCTTTCTTTGCAGCAGCGAGTGCGGCAGCTAATCCGGGGCGATCCTGTTTTGTGCCACTGATCCCAGCATCCTCAAAAATCTCGCCCAGCTCATACCCATTCAATTCTGCCCACGCAGCGATCTTGGCTTTCTGCGCGTCTAGCGATACGCCGTCGATTGCCTGCCCACTTGTCGAAACCCTGATATATCCGATTGCCGTTGCCATTGTCTTGATCCTGTCTTGTTTGTTGTAAGACACAATAAACCCTAGTCTTGTTTATGTCAATACGCTGTATTACAGATTGATGTTTGCAAGTGTCAAGACAGGATCAAGACAACGGGAAAGGGGCGATGTCGCCCTGTCAAAAGTGCGGGATTTGTTACGGATAGGACGAAGTGTGGCGATTTGCACGGCGAACGATCACCCATGCCCTGACAGTTTTTTGACACACAAAAAAACCGCCTCGAGGACGGTGACGATTTGCGCTGGCGCTGGGATTAGCGACGGAAAGGAATTGGCGGGATCAATCAGCTTTCGATCATTGGCGATGCGTCGCTCAAGGTGATTCGTGACAAGCGTTTATACCGCGATACCAAAGGCAAAACGTTTGAGGATTATTGCCAAGAAAGATTTGGAATAACGCGAGTTCATGCTGATCGCAGAATTTCATTCGTAAGTCTGATTGAAGATTTGAGACCCATGGGTCTTAAAAATCTACCAGCCAGAGAACGTCAAGCCCGTCATGCTGATCGCAGAATTTCATTCGCCGGTTTAATTGAGAATTTGAAACCCATGGGTTTCAAAAATCTACCAGCCAGAGAACGTCAAGCCCGTCATGCTGATCGCAGAATTTCATTCGCCGGTTTAATTGAGAATTTGGTGCCCATGGGCATCAAAAATCTACCAGCAACTGAACGTCAAGCCCGTCATGTTGATAGAGCAATTTCATTCGTAAGTCTGATTGAGAATTTGAAACCAATTGGTTTCAAAAATCTACCAGCAACTGAACGTCAAGCCCGTCCGCTGATAGCTAAAATAACCTGTAGTAAATCAGCGGCTTACAGTACCTGATCGCTGCCGCGTTGCTTTGCCGTTGCGATGTCCGCGCATGGACTGGGCATTGATACCCGCAGGCGCGTTGAATTGCGCCCACGTTGCCGCTTATTGCGTCAATGCAGCATAGAACGCTTGTTTAGATACGCCCGCTTGCCGTGCCATTGATCCAATACTCAATTGGGTAAAGGGTGATTTAGGGCAATCCACTGTCACCTTGTATCGCTTGCCGTCATCTTTTACCCATTGCTCATGCGACGTGCTTTTCTGTGGGCGCGGATTAAAGCCTAGCGTTCTTAGAATGCGCTTAACCTCAATACAAGTCAGTGGTGGATAGTGCCCACTCAATGCGCTATCACCAATGGCATTGGCGCTCCAAAGGTTTGCGATGATCGCACCAGTGCCAACCAATAGAACCGCAACCAATAGCGCAATGGTGCACGGCGTGTTAGCAGGCTATGCGCAAATGCAGCATCAATCGTTGCCGCGTCTTCTATGTAGTCATTCACCATTGCATCCAATGCTATTCGTGCTGCCGCAAAGGTTTCGCCTTGTGCTGCTAAATCAAAATCCAGACATAACGCTACCCATAAATCAGGCGCTTCTTTCTGCGCATAACAGTGAATCTTTTTCATGTTGCCTCCGTTGTGAGATTGGACGCTGGCGCTGGGCGATCAAGCGACCTCACCGCCTCGCTATCGTGACGGTCTTGTCAGATACCCTGCTAATTTTGCTAATTTTGCTAATTTTCTAGTTTTCCCTATTAAAAACATCATCTTGAAATTAGCAACCCGTTTGCTAATCATTGCTAATTTTCCTACCAGTCGCGTCCAACCAGTCACCCTTGCGACAGTTGCGACACTTGCGACAGTTGCCTTTTCACTTAAAAGAATCAAATGGTTATGTGTCGCAAGTTGGTTGCGACACTTTGCGACAGTTGATCTATTGCCCTAGCCGAATTTTGACTGCGCACCATGTCAGTGAGTCAGGATCATGCAGATACCCTTGCTACACTTGCTACAGTTGCTACACTTGGCAATTAACCCAATAAAATCAGTTTATTAAGTGTAGCAAGTGCGTTGCTACGCTTTGCTACAGTTGGACAAAAAATCAGACTCACTCAGCAAATTAGCAACGATTAGCAAAGCCCTTGCTAATTTCATGTAACTGATTTTGCTATGTAAAAGTAGCAAATTAGCAAAATTAGCAAAATTAGCAAGGGATCACGGCAAGGCTTGCTACTTTGGAGGCAACAGGGCTGGGTTCAGTTGGATGTTTACCGCTTTCCCAGTCTTAACCAGTCGCGTCCGCCCAGTCACCTGTCAGATACCCTTGCGACAGTTGCGACACTTGCGACAGTTGCCTTTTCACCTAAAATAATCAAATGGTTATGTGTCGCAAGTTGGTTGCGACACTTTGCGACAGTTGATCTATTGCCCTAGCCGAATTTTGACTGCGCACCATGTCAGTGAGTCAGGATCATGCAGATACCCTTGCTACACTTGCTACAGTTGCTACACTTGGCAATTAACCCAACAAAATCAACTAACTAAGTGTAGCAAGTGCGTTGCTACTCTTTGCTACAGTTGGGAAAAAACTAGATTCAATCGGCAAGTGTCGCAATGTGTCGCAAGTTGGTTGCGACACTTAACATATTGATGTTATTGGTAAATAACCAACTGTCGCAAGTGTCGCAAGTGTCGCAAGCACTATGTCAGTGAGTCAGGATCATGTTGCCCTGTCGCTAATTAGTGAAGGGTTGATAAGCACTGCAATCTTCTTATCCTTCTTCTCAATCCTGACGCGATCTAACTCAACAAGATCGTTTAACGCAGCATCCAATCTAGCCCCGTCGCGAATGGGACCGTTTCTGTGGATATGCCGTTTAGAAAGCGTTGCTTCACCTTGATCGCGTAACCACTGGTCAAGGCGTATATCGTCACGACTGGCACTGTCAGCACCAATGCCATTAAAGAAGCGGATCGCTTCATCTAAATGCCAACCAACAATATGAGCAGCATTGATGACTGAATCGACCGATATGCTTGTTGGATTATCAGTTTTGAACACTTCAAATAGCGCGGCAATTCTGGCGATGTTGTCTGCTGCTTTACCCGCAACATCATTGATCGCGTGGTATTTGCCATTAGGCGCTAATTCCGCTTCAATCCCGTTATAGCAATCAATCCAAACAGCCATCGCTGGCGCATCAAATCCCAGTACAGTGGGATCAAGACCGCCGCTTTCGTTTCTTCTTAATGGCAGTTCCAATATCGCAGTCATCCGCTGCAAAAATACATCACGATTGCCCCAATGCTTAGGCGCTGGCTTGTACGGTCGATTGCCCTGAGTTGATTCAGGATAGGTGAGTAGGAATCGCGCAAGGAATCCGCTGCCGCGTGTTAGATTGCTACTGTGAATGAAATCACGCAGCACCGATTCTTGAACCTGTAACGCAAAAGTGAAGCGTACATTCCCTAGTGAATATGATTCGCTGCCGCGTCGATTGACTTTTAAGTCCTCAGCTTCACCAGACCAGAGTTGATTAAAGAAGGATACTGCACCCATTGCGTTTTCCTTCTTCATTAAATGACTACCAAAGATATAACCTGCCTCAGCACTCAAAATGCCTCCAGACGGGTATTTCGATAGACCAAAGGTCAATGCTTCTCGTGAAGTGTCGGAATAGAACATGCAAGGCGCAAGCGGCTCCACTGGGGCATTTAATTTGAGTGCCACCATTTCAGCCTTAATGCTATCTGTCGATCCACCTTTAGCCATTGTGGATAAAAGTTTAGATTTCAGGTCACTCAACTTTGAGTCGAATTCTTCTTTATTGGTTTGGTACTGCACCATAGCCTTTTCTGCTTTCACAGTGGCTTTGCGTTCCCATGCTTTAATGGAACTGGTCAACAGCGAATCAACCGATGATTTTCTTTCATTGGGATCGGCTACCACCATTGTGTATAGACTCACGGGTGAGACTAGGCGATCATCGCGGGCAACGTTAAAGTGACCTTGAATAGCAATCGACAAGGTGCTTAACGCACAGGTTGCAATCAGGCTAATTGGAGCGCCGTTGTAATCGTTAATCTCCCGCACCAATTCACACATATTGCGAGGCAACGCCTGAATTGGATAGGGTGTTGCTGCGATTGGTTTAATCAGTGGTTGCGGATCGCCCCACGGCATGGGGATTGGATGAATTCGCAAGTAATCAACTGGCGTGTCTAGCTGCGGATCGGTGTAGTAAACCGTTCCAGTGTTCAAACAACGATAACCGCCGTTGATTGCCTCAACCTCAAACCAGCGCAATTCATCGGACGAGATATAAAACATGTCTGGATATTCGCGGTCTTGACGCAGTGACATGACCACGCCATTAACGGTCACTGGCTCCAGTAGCGTTGAGACATCCTCAAGGCAAGGCGGTAGTTTGGACACAAAAGGGCGTTCACCGCCGTTTACAGCAGTGTTGAGTGAGTCAGACATGGTTAGCCCTCCCGCTTGCTTACAGCGGCGCTAGGGCGATTAGCGAGCCAATGATCAACGTCGTTTTTAATCCAGTAGGGCGATATTCCTACCTTGCCCGCAGCAGGCGGTATGCGCCCTTGCGCTAGGCGTAAAGACCATGATCCAACAGGGATTTTGAGGATTGAACGAACTTGTGCGGCGTCTAAAATGACTGGTGTTGCAGGATGTTCCATAGCCAAACCTATACGGTGTTGGCGCTGCTTTTGAGGTGACAAGTCAGGCGGAAAAGTGCTTAACTATGTCTATAGCAGTGCCGTCGGTGGAGTTTGACGGCACAAAACCAGTTTCCTACGCTAGTTTAGTGCCGCCTCTTTGTTGAGGCTAAATGCCCAATCAGTTTTGCGACTGACTTGGGCTTTTTCATGCCCAAAGCACAAGGTAAGCCTGATTGCTATAGCGAGTCAATAAGTTATTTAACAAAGAAGTTTGTTAAGTTAGGTGCACCTAACACTATAGTGATAATCAGCATAGAACTATCGGTTCTATTTGAGTCTTGAATCAGTCAAATTTTACGCAAACCCGCCCCCTTAATTAAACAAGTTAACAGATAAGTCGGCATCTAAGAATTCAGCAACGACGCGGCTTGCAAGGCGAAAAACGAAAGAAGTCGGCATAGAAGTCAACAGACTTTGCGACCTAACCCGCACACCCTAGGCTGTTCATCGTGCAGAATCGCACAGGCGTCGATTTGAGCGCGTTGTCCGCTGGCGCAGTGCCAAACCAACGATCAGGCAGCAACGCCGCGCTAGGCGGTGAACATCGCATCAATCTCAGCAGTGCTGTATTGCCCACTCCAAAGAAAACCTAGCGCATCATCATCATGTTGCGTGGTCATTATTGCGCATCCAATAAATGGTATTTCTTAATCACGCGGCGAACATTGCTTTCATCGCAATAACAATCTCGACTAATTTTAGCCCGGTTTAATCTTTCCGCCTGTTGCAATCATTGCTTTAACTGCTGCAATGATCTTTGCTTCTAATTCAGTGGGCACTGGTGTTGTTGCGTTCAATGCAAACCCAGCGCCAGCATCATCATACTTACCTGATAAGTCTTGATCCTTGCCACTGCTATCATCGTAGTTATCTGATAAGTGACCTTTACTGCTGATTAGATGCTTATCAGATAAGCTAGACTTTAGAAGCGCCTTGACCGTTGTCCCTAGCCAATCCTTATCGTGTAGCGCCAGCGCCTCTAAATCATCGGGATCAAGCCAAATGGTGATTCTTTTCCAACCCGCTTCTTTTCTACGATCACGCAGTTTCTGTTGTTGGAGGCGGTCATTCATCGCGTTGCGTTGTGTCGTCATCTGTGTCACCAGTCAATTCATCCAATTCAGAAAGATTGTTGATCCAACGATTGCCATTGCCATTGTGCAATTGCGGGTATAGCGCCAGCAGGGAATCCAGTGCTGATAACAGTGATGAATTCGGGTTAAATCCAGTGTTGGCGCGATCATGCTGCCTCCATCATCCGACTCACTTGCATTGCCACAAATACCTTGCCGTTGCGGGATTGAATGCCCCGCTTGTCTAGTTCAATGGCGATCTTTTTGAGTGATAAGCCAGCCTTTCTTAATTCCGTGCAATCTTGATCACCGCTAATTCTGCAATCATTGGCTCCAACATCTTCACACCCTTATCATTGATGACCGCTGTATATCCGTATGGGATTCTGCCAGTCACTTCACCACGCGCCTTTTTCGATTGCAGTGTTTCGCGTGTGCGTTCACCAATAGCCTCACGTTCCCATTGGCTGACACTGGCAAGGATATTGAGGATCAAGCGCCCACTGGCACTGCGCGTGTCGATTTGTTCACTGACACTTAATAACGCCAGCTTCTCACCTGAGAAGTAATCTTCAATCAATCGCCCTAAATCAGCGACCTTGCGCGTCAAAAGCGATCCAACTTGACTACCAATAGCGCCGTTGCCTCACTGCTTTCAACATACCCAGCGCCGCTGTAAGCCCGGTCGATCAATTGATTTAGCAGAA